>NC_023137.1:875000-2325826 GCF_000511385.1 Phaeobacter gallaeciensis DSM 26640 | reverse complement strand
CTATGATGCCGATGGGCAACTGCTCACAGCATCGTTTATGGACTACGCCTTGCCGCGTGCGGCCGATGTGCCGATGATTGACGTAGGCTTTGCGCCGGTGCCATCGACCCAGAACCCGATGGGTATGAAAGGCTGCGGCGAGGCCGGGACCGTGGGGGCGCTGGCAGCGGTCGCCAATGCCGTTCAGGATGCGGTGCATCCGCGCGGCGTGAGGCAGATCGAGATGCCGTACACACCACTTAGACTATGGGAAGCATTGAGGAATGTCGCTGACGCAGCTGAGTAAGAGGATCCTGGGATGGCTTGGGCGCCCGCTGCGCTCCGAGCATTCTGCCGAGACCAAGCTGCGCGGGCCGCAGGCCCATCTGATCATCCTTGATGGCACCATGTCGACATTGGAACCGGGGCATGAAACCCACGCTGGCATGGTCTACCGGCTGTGTCAGGAGGTCGGGCCGCAGGTCTCTGTCTTCTATGAGGCGGGGGTGCAGTGGCAGAGCTGGCGCAAGACGGCGGATGTGATGATCGGGCGGGGCATCAACCGCCAGATCCGTCGCGCCTATGGCTATCTCGCCTCGCGCTACCGCCCGGGGGACCGGATTTATCTCATGGGCTATTCGCGGGGCGCCTATGCGGTGCGCTCGCTCGCCGGGGTTATTGACGAGGTCGGCCTGCTGAAGGCAGAACATGCGACCGTGCGCAATATCCGCACCGCCTATCGGCACTATCAATGCGGTGGTGCTTCGGCCAGCGGGCCGGGCACGGCGCAGGCGCGGCTGACGCCGGAGAGACCGGACACGGGCGAGACGAATGACGCGGGCGCCACCGCGCAGGCGGCAGCGCAAACCGGGGGCTGTGTTGCCTCCACTTTCACGGAGCGTTATTGCCACCGGGATGTAGAGATTGAGATGGTTGGCGTCTGGGACACGGTGAAGGCGCTGGGCCTGCGGCTGCCACTGTTGTGGCGCTGGGCAGAGCGGCGACACGGGTTTCACAACCATCAGCTGGGCAAACACGTAAAAAACGGTTTTCACGCGCTGGCGCTGGATGAGACCCGGCAGGTTTTTGCACCGGTCCTCTGGGAATGCCCTGATGGGCACGATGGCAAGGTTGAACAGGTCTGGTTTCGCGGCAGCCACGGCGATGTGGGCGGGCAGCTGGGCGGATTTGAAGAGGCTAGGCCGTTGTCCAATGTCTCGCTGGTCTGGATGTTGGAACGGGCGGAAAACTGCGGGCTACCGCTGCCGCGTGACTGGCGCATGCGATTTTCGGTCGATCCGACCGCCCCCTCGGTCGGAACGTGGCGCGGCTGGGGCAAGATTTTCCTGCTGCGCGGCAAACGCCGGGTCGGGTTGGACAGCAGCGAGCGGCTGCACAGCAGCGTGGGGGCCAATATGACTGATAAGCGGCAGGCTCATTGGCAATCGGAACTGTCCAAAGTGGTTCGTTAGCGGGGCAGGCCGACGTACCATGGGCTCTGAAAAACTGGGATGGCAGACCTGCCGACGAGCTGCGCGCGCCCTAAATCCTTGGACCTTAAACCTGCGTGTGCCGATATCTATTCCATTGGACCGAGCGGAGTGCAGGGACTGCGGATAGGCCGCTGCTTAACGCGCTCCCCGGGCAGGAGGACCCGTGCGTAACTGGGGAACTGTGTCACCCGCCAATCCTATCTGTGGCACATAGGTAGGCTATGATTGTGGTAGCCTGGGAATGTCGACAGGAGGAATGCGGACTGCCGCGCAGGTCCATCCGATACGGCGGGTTTTCTGCATCCTGTCAAAAGCGGCATCATGAAGCCCTGACCCAAACCACAAAAGCGTTTCAGGTCCAGACCAGACCTTCACTACGGGTGTAGAATGGTCCACAGGGCTGACGAAATGGGTTTTGGCTTTAGCAATTTGAATGCCCGTCCGGGCATATGAACAGAAACTACTGAAAACCTTCAACTACCGAAAAAAAGTCGACCCATGCCGCTTTTTGTGCGTCAGGAATATCGCTTTCGTCGCCCATGATGAATTGCTCTGGGGTAACCCAATCGATATTCAACGGCAGTGCCACCGCGCACAACTGATCGACTTGCTGACCGTTCAACTCAGCGCCAAGAACCTGTTGCAGGCTTTCCGGTCCAGTTTCCATTTTGCTCAGCGCGGCGACCATAGATGTTAATCCCGCTCGTTCCGCATCTTCAGGAAAAGCAATAACCAGCGTTTCAATTTGGGATAAGTCTCGATCTTTTTGGCCTCCGCAAGCCCACTTGACGGTCAAAGGTTGCAGAACAAAGTCGAACCCGAAAAATACGTTGTGGATCGGTTTCTGGTTTTGTGCGGATGTTGCTGACCCAGCTACAGTAACGCAGAGAACCAGTATCCCTAAACAACAAAATGTCATGCGTGACTGCACTGCCTCTCCTTCAGGTTTACACTCATCCGGGTAGCTCAGCCATCGCATCCCGTAAACCAGATGCCAATCGAGAATACTGCCATTCATGCAACGTGCGGCACACGATAGTTTAGGCTTTCACCTATGTTTCACCGACAGCGAGCCGAACCTTGGCTTTGGGCATCAAGGGCAGCGTGTTGCCGGAAGTAACGCAGATCAGTTCAGTTTTGCGGGGACCTGCCGTCAAACCAGTGTTGGCTTGACTGAAGCTGGCCCGGTGCAGGTGGCGTTGCGAACGGGTGGTCACTTGGCGCTTTTTCGCAAAACCTTGAATTGCCAGCGCAATAAATCCGGGCCGTGAACTGCCAGATTGATTGCACAGACAGCGGAACACACGCTCAACCCCCCAGAGGAGAAGACAGATGCAAAAGACAATGATCACCGCCACCACCGTATTCGCCCTGCTCATGAGCGCCGGAGCCTCCATGGCCGGGCCCTTGAGTGGCCACGGCTTCGGCGGGAAAGCCCATGGTGCGCGCGCCTCCGCATCGCAAGCGCTCAACAACGCGGACCAGATGGCCCATACCCAACAAATCACAATCAGGCCTGAAGGTGTTGCCGTCGGTGAGGGGTTCCCGTTCCTGTCATCAAAGCAATCACTGAGTGGAACGAATCTCGCAACTTCGCAGCAAACTGGGTTGTACGGCTCCGACGAAACTGCATACCACCTGGACATTAATGTCGACTCCGATGCTATCAAAAATATGAAGAATTCTGGCGACGACCTGTGGATCCACCCAACTTTGACAAGTTCCGAAGAAAACAAAATTATTCCTGTGGAACAATAAACACCAAGATGATCACCCTGTGGTGTTTGGCGGCACCTGGTGTTGACCCCGGTTGACCGCCTCTCAGAATACAGGACATGCCACAATCTGACGTGGGTTCCGGCCACTAACTCCGGGGCCCGGCGCGCTCGTCTCTGGAGGAAAGCAGACTGTACGTTCTCGCTGCGTCCAGAGTGACCCGAAATCAATGTCGGTCCGGGCCAGAGTATCAGCGCGATTGTCGCAAAACCCATGTTTACCCGACAGGGAATGCCCAGCTGCATGATGCGCCGGGAACGGGTGTTCACCTGATGTCTTTTCGCAAAACCATGATGCGCCGGCGCAATAAATCCGTGCGGCAGGGTGCCATGCTTGTTTCACACACAGCGTAACGAACACGCTCAGTTGAAAGGCGCTCAAAGATGGAAAAAGCACTCATTACATTCGCTACAGTGTTCGCGCTGGTCGCAAGTGCAGGAACGTCCTCGGCCGGCCCACTGTGTAGCCAGCGCCAGTGCGGCAGTCATACAGGTGGCGATCTCAACCTGACGACGAACCGCGATGACCAGCAATACTCCACCGATTTCTCTTTGGGCGAGCTTGCTGGCGGGGAGGTGTTCGGAACGCTTGAGTTTGGCGTCAGCAATCTCTCATCCATCGTCAACACCCGCTTGATCAGCGCGGATATCTCATCCGACGCTTACGATGTAACCCTTGGCGCACGTTGGGTTGCGGACAGTGCGCTATATATCGACGGACAACTTCGCTACGGGCATTTTGACAGCAGCATTAGTCTGAATGGTCAGAACGTGGCCGACGTCAGCGGCAGCGGGTATGAGGTCTCTGTTGAAGTAGGCAAGCCCTTGTCACTGCAGAACGGTTTGACGCTCATCCCGCAAATGGAATTCACATATAGCGACATCCATATGGATGATGCCGCAGATCGGGTCGGGAGCAGTCGGATCGGATCCTTGCTGGATGGTGATACGTTGATGACCAGGTTCGGACTGCGTGCCGAACGTGCCTTTCAGAGCAATACGATGCTGTATGGTCAAATCGATGTCTATCACGCCTTTGACAGCGACACCTCACTGGTCGCTGGTCAGAACACAGCCGCCCTGAGCATAGGTGGTAATGTCTCCCTGACAGATCACTCGCAACTCTATGCTGAGGTTACCAGCGAGACCGAATTGGGAAGCAGTTCGGGCGACGACACCTTCAGCTGGAACATCGGCTTTGAGGTACAGTTCTAGGGCCGGTCGCTGAAGCGAGGGAGAGGTCGGCACCAATTTGATGGCTTTTCGCAAAACCCTGACCCGCCAGCGCAATAATCCCAGGCCGCAAACTGCCAAATTGAATGCACAGACAGCGTGAAAGACACGCTCACCCCCCAAAAGGAGAAGACAGATGCAAAAGACAATGATCACCGCCACCACCGTATTCGCCCTGTTCATGAGCGCCGGAGCCTCCATGGCGGGACCTTTGAATGGCCACGGTTTCAGCGGGAAAGCCCATGCTGTGCGCTCATCCGTATCGCAAGCGATCGGCAACGCGGATCAGATGGCCCATACCTACCGCACCGACATTGGCTTTGGTCAGGATCAAAACAACCTGACCTCGACCCAATCGACATCCTCAAGCGCTAAGATTACATTTCCGGTAAACCGCCCTCAGGAAGGGAAAAAGCTCAGTGATTGGGTTACGGGTGATCATCAGAAAATCCTAAAAACACTCCCGCAAATAACGAGTCACCACCGCTGAGACATCGCGATGTGCCACCACCTACTGCCGGGCCCCGGATATCAACTCCGGGGTCCGGTTTCGTTTGGCTGCTGCCCCTTTCAGGGTCCTGGGAGGAAGCCAGCTCCGACCTGACACCTTCCATTTGCAAACCACGTGGCGCATGGCCTCCAATTTGATGGCTTTTCGCAAAACCCTGACCTGCCAGCGCAATAATCCCGTGCCCGAAACTGCCAGATTGAGTGCACAGACAGCGTGACAGACGCTCACCCCCAAAAGGAGAAGACAGATGCAAAAGACAATGATCACCGCCACCACCGTATTCGCCCTGTTCATGAGCGCCGGAGCCTCCATGGCCGGGCCGTTGAATGGCCACGGTTTCAGCGGGAAAGCCCATGATGTGCGCTCGACCGTTTCGCAAGCACTCAATAACGCGGACCAGATGGCCCATACCTACCACGCCGACAAAGGCTTTGGTCAGGATCAAGACAACCTGTCCGTCGGCAAACTCGGCGAGTCTCCCCACCTTTCTACCGGTCAAAAAACTTGGACCAGCTGGACATGTGGTTACAGTGGTGGACCAAGACCTCTAGTCAAACCTTGGGATGTATGCATCTGAAATTCGCCAGGATGAGGCGTCGCTATTCGAGTGATCGAATACGGGAATCCGGATATAATCAAATTTGAGACATCGCGATGTGCCACCACCGAATGCCGGGCCCCGGATATCAACTCCGGGGTCCGGCAGCATCTTGTTAACAGATCTGTAAACGCCGAGATCAGCTACGCAGTGCGAACACTTCCCGGAGAGTGACCCGTCCAGTTTTTGTAGGCATTGGTAAACGCCGCCTGATCAGAATACCCCAGCGCAAAAGCTATCTCGGAAAGGCTGAGTTTGGGGTCATCAAGATACTGCTCCGCGAGCCGTTTTCGGATGTCCTTGAGCAGCTGCTTATAGGTTGTGCCTTCCTTGGTCAGTTTACGGCCAAGCGTGCTGATACTCATCCCGAGCGTCTTTGCGATGTCATCCTGTGTCGGCGCACTAAAGGACAGTCGCGAGGTGATCTCGTTTTGCACCAAGGAACTTGTTTCACCGATGTCTGGCGGAAGATCCTTCATCAGCGTTTGCACATGTGTTTCAAGGTGCAACAGTAGGGCGGGGTCCGCATCTCTGATCGGAACATCCATCACTGCCCAGTCAAACAGGATGCCCGGAACGCGTTGCCTTAGTTTGATTTTGATCGACAAAGCATCAGCGATCTGTATTTGCAGCTCTTCGGTCAAATCATGCGGGAAACGTATCTCGAGGACCGGCAATGGCGTCTCGGCTGCAATTTGAAGACTGGTCAGAAAAGCAGACGTTCGAAACTCATTATGCGCGCCATCAGCACGCACCAGCTGGGCTGCGGAATCGATCTCCAAGAACATACCGCGTTCTTCCTCATAGAATGACAGCTTGGCAAAGCCCCGCGCCAAGCGCGCGTAGGTCACAGCCTTCTCAATGGCTTCGCCCACGGTCGGAGAGTTCAACACGACATAGCTGAGAAGGGTCGTCTTTCTGGGGTTGAACGTTTTTCCAGCTGAGATCGCAAACAAGGGGTCGCCGGTTTCCTGGATAGCAAGCTCCAAGAGCCTCAGCTCGTTGCGGACATCAACAAAATTTGGCGGGGTTTCGTGAATGTCGACAGGTAGGTTGGCCGATCTTAGAAGCGCAACAATATCCAGACCACGGTTTTCGAGAAGCTTGGCGATGTGATGGACGCCAAACCCTGGGACGTTCCAAATATCGCCATCCGAATTTGATTGGGTTTCTTTCATGCCGATCTATCGCCCGAGATGGGCGCGCCTTCCTGAGTTGGGTCGTTTTCTATTCAAGACAACAATAGGCTGGGTGATGAAGCCGTGCCAAGCCGCATCAAGGGGGGCGTGGTGGCAAATGACAAAAGACTGACCCCTTCTGACAATACTCAAAAGGATCACGGTCCTAGGTTGGAGAGATCACCGTAAGACAAAGGAAACAAAAAATGCAACGCTTCAACACAATCAAAAACCTCATCGTCGCACCGGCACTCGTGATCGCACTGACCGCAGGATCGGTCATGGCTGGGCCGGGACAACACTCTGGCGGCACTGCTCATCATGGCGTCAAGATCGGCCGCCCTGAGATGCCCCGGACCACGGCACGCCAAGCAGCGCATATTGGAACAACTGTTGCCGGGGAAATGGCGAGCCATACGACAAACACTTCATCGCTTGGTACGACGCAGAATGGTAGCAACATAGTTCTCGAAGCAAATGCGAAATCGCTCGGGTTATCGAGAACCGACAACGACGCCTATCTTGATGGCGTGCCTTACCTGCTGTCTGCCCGTACGAGTTATGCCAACGGTTTCACTGATACGAGCACACTGACTGGCGAAAGTGATGGAACGATCAAACGGGGCGCAGAGCAGAAAGTTCAAGAAACGCCTGCAATTCCTTACTTGAACGTGGTTGCTTTTTCCGTGGGCGCAGTTTTGAAGTTCAAGCAATGGCAGGATAACCCCACCGACATGCCGATCGGAACCCATATCGGAGTTGTCACAGCGGCACACGTTGCCCAACTCTGGAAAAGTCAGAGCGACTGAGCCGTATGCATCGTTGGGGCCCGCCGTTCATGAACTGCACCCCCGCAGGATTTCAGCCAGGCCTCTCGTTGTGATTTTTTTCAGCCCGCAACCAATCTAGAAAAGCCTCCGCACCCTGAGACATCGGCCGATCTGTGAAAACGACATAGTAACCCGCGTTTTCAACTTTGATGTCAGACAGTCTGACAAGCGTTCCGTCATTGATTTCAGGCGCGACCAGATCATCCCAAAGGGCGAGCACCTGGCCATCAACGACGGCCTGGACGCGGCTGTTTGAGTCGGGAATCGTCAGGTTGGACCGGCAGGGTGCGTAAGGCAGTCCTGCAGTTTTGTGCCAGGCCCGCCAACCGGCATCGCCGGAACTGTCCCCCAAGAGCGGAAGCGTCCTGACCGCATCGGGTAATCCAAGCCGCCTGGCCTGCTCGGCAACTGCGCGATTTGCGGTTGGAACAGCTGGTAAGGGCAACAGAAGCTCACTTTCATGGCCTCTCCAGCCGCCAATGCCCCAAAGTATGGCCATGTCGACTTTGACAGATCGTAACATTTCTACGGAGTTGATCGGCTCGATCCGCAAGCTGATACCGGGATTGGCCTCGAAAAAGCGGGTGAGCCTTGGCGACAGCCAGCGCGAGGAGAAATAGGTCAATGCGCCAATGGTCACGGCATCTGAGGCTGTGCCACGTAGGTCTTCGATTTCACGGTCTATCTGGCTCAGTGCCGTTTGGGAGACGTGCCACAACCTGCGCCCTTCTTCCGTCAGTTCCAGTTTTGCGTGCGCGCGCTCGAACAGGCGAAAGCCGAGCTCGGCTTCAAGCTTGCCCACTTGGTAACTGATCGACCCTTTCGACTGATGCAACTCGTCCGCCGCCTTGGTCATCGACAGATTTCGGGCAACGGCATCAAAAGTCTTTAGAGTATCATAAGAACGAAAGCGCATAGCTATTGTCTAATTTTTTCGAACGGCTTGTGCAAATCATTAGATTTGCGCCAAGCGCAGATGTCCTCCTATCTACGGGTCAATGCGTGGCGCTCATCTGTTCTTGTCGAAGATCACCCGCAGGCGTCTAACAACTCTGAACGGTAAAAACACATGACAACCGACCTCTCCAATACGCGTTTCGCGGTCAAAGCCTTCCAGAACAACGGCGAGCGCCCGCGCGAACTGACACGCACGATGCCACCGCATCCACTGAGCTACATGGAGCTGCCCTATAACCCCGAATACACGCTCTACAACTCTCGCCTGACGCCAGAGAAACTCGACACGGCTACAGATGACGAGATGTATTGGGCAGTGCGTACCAATGTCATCTTTCGTCACACCGGGGAACTGCCAATTGAGATCAGCGGACCGGACGCTGAAACGCTGCTGAACAAAGTGTTCACCCGCAGCGTCAGCAAGGTGAAGCCCGGTCGCTGTTCCTACCAGTTTGCCTGCTATCACGATGGTGGCATGATCACTGATGGCGTGCTGCTGAGGCTGTCGCAGGATAGGTTCTGGATGGCGCAAGCTGACGGCGATCTGTTCAGCTGGTACAAGGCTCATGCTGAGGGGTTGGATGTCAAAATCCATGACCCCAACGTCTGGGTAAGCCAAATTCAGGGGCCACGGTCTTTGGAGCTGTTGGCCGCTGTTCTGGACGGGCCAATGCCCGATCCCTTCCATTATTTCGACTGTGCCGAAGTTTCCATCGCGGGGCAGACCTGTTGGATCAGCCGCTCAGGCTTCACCAATGAACTGGGCTGGGAAGTCTATCTGCTGCCTGACACTGACGTTGCGGCCATTGGCGACAGGATCATGGAGATCGGCGCGGATTTCGACATTCTGCTGACAGGAACGCCGGTATTTCGCGCCCGGCGGATCGAGGCTGGATTGCTCAACGCCGGGTCTGATTTCGGAGCGGAAACCACACCGTTCGAGGCGGGCCTGGGGGCTTTTGTGGAGTTCGATGACCGTGACTTTATTGGCCACAAGGCGCTCGAAGCCGCCGATAAATCCTGCCGCACCTGGGGCATGCGCGTCTCTGGCGGTGTGGCCCGGCTTGGTCATGTTATGACCGTCGGGGGCAAGGTGGTGGGCAAGGTCTGCTCGTCGGGTTACTCGCCCTATCAAGGCTGCGGTGTCTGCATCGTACGCATGGATGACCCTGCGCAAGGCCCAGGTACGCATGTCGATGTGCTTTGCTCCGATGGCACCACTCAATGCGGCGAACTTTGCACCCTTCCAATGTATGATGCGGACCGGCTCATTCCACGCGGCAAGCTGTTGGATATCCCGACCAACCCAATCGCGGCGGAATGACCCTTATGCCTCGGTATTTGGTTAACAAGTACCGAGGTCTGCAACTTAGAGGCGGTCGGCGCCGCCTCTAACCACCTCACATTTTATCGCTGAAGGTCTTCTCAAAGCACTTCTGTCCACAAGCATAGAAGCGTTCTACAGACAATTGAGGCTCGAACATGAACATCATGCGCCTGGCCTAATCAGACCCGTGTCGGTGCACTCACATAGCAGTCGTCGGACAGCCCGATGCACGGGTGGGGGTCTAGCCGATTTGCACTGTGTCTTGCGTTTTCGCAAGATTCGCGCGGAGCGCGATGCCTGACCCGTCAACAACGGCAAATCCAGGTACCTTGCAGATAACTGGTTTCATCGCGCGAAAGAGCGACATGAAAGCCTGCGTTTTCGCCCGCATAAATGGGCAATCCTGCATTGGATGCCCAAGGCATCTCCTGCACAACTTTGCTAGGCCCGTCGCCTGCTTTCGCCGTTTCGTGCAGAAAGGGCTTTCTAGCTCTCGTCGCGAGGATCCGGAGGGCTGTTATTGGGTGGTCTGCGCACGTGAGAGCAAGGTCAGTCATGTGCCAGTGTATGGGTGATCGTTGTAAAGGAGTTTTCCAAACTCGAACCAGCACCTGGCGCCTGCACCGGATGGAGAAACTGTTTGAACCTTAGCTGGCAGAGATCTGCATGACGATGCAGGTGGTGGAGCCGGTGGCGTAGAGACGGCCGTCGGCAACACCGCGCAACTCGCCATGGGCAACGCCGGTGGAGCGCCCGACGTGATCGGTGAGGCCAATACATTCGATTTCGGTGCCCAGCGGGATAGATCGTAGGATATTCACCTTGAATTCCAGCGTTGTATAGACGGATCCCTTGGGCACGCGGGTCATCACGGCACAGGCCATGGCGCTGTCCAGCAGGGTGCCATACCAGCCGCCGTGAACGGTGCCCAGTGGGTTGGTGACCGCAAATTCAGGGGTGCCACGGAACATCACCTTGCCCGGCTCGACGCTATGCAGATGGTAGCCGAGGGTTTCCCCAATGGGCGGACCGGGCAGGCGGCCGTCAAGGATGGACTGCATGAACTCCAGCCCGGAAATCCGCGAAATCTCCTCAGGCTTCATCAGATCGGCAGGACCCGTGGCGCGGCGTTGGTGAGCGGCGGCAGAGGGCGCGATGGATGAGGGCGACGGTGAGGTCATGCGGCAATCCTGATCTTAGTTCTGAACAAAACGCCCCCGCCGGAAACAGCAGGGGCGTCAGGATCGGAGGCTAGGAGCGCGCAGGTCGCAGGGCAAGCGCTACGCCACGTTCTCCAGCGAGACATCAGGCGTGATGCCAAGCGCAAAGCAGACATCACGGGTCAGCTCTGGGCGGTTCAGCGTGTAGAAATGCAGCTTGTCGACGCCATTGTCCATCAGGTCGGAGCAAAGTTCGGTGCACAGGGCTGTGGCGAGCAGATCTTCGCGTCCGTCGCGGATCGCCTTGTCAAAGGCATCGTCGATCCAGGCCGGAATGGTGGTGCCGCAGCGCTTGGCGAAGTTGCGCGCGCCCTTCCAGTTTTCAATCGGCAGGATGCCGGGGGTGATGCGGCTGGTGTCGATCCCGGCCTTGGCGCAGTCATCGCGGAAGCGCAGGAAGGTATCGGCCTCAAAGAAGAACTGAGTCAGGGCTTCATCCGCACCGGCGTCCAGCTTGCGTTTGAGCCACTCGACATCTGCGCGGGCACTGGTGGCTTCGGGATGGCGATCGGGGTAGGCGCCGACGCGGATGGAGAATTGATCGCGTTCAGCCAGTGCGGCGATCAGCTCAACCGAATTGGCGTAGCCCTCGGGGTGGGGTTCAAACCCGGCGGAGCCCTTTGGCGGGTCACCACGCAGGGCCACGATTTCGCGCACGCCTGCTTCGGCAAACTGATCGGCTATTGTCATGGTCTCTGCTTTGGTGGCGTTGACGCAGGTCAGATGCGCGGCGACATTAAGGCCGGAGGCGTTGTGCAAGGTTGCCACGGCCTCCCGCGTGAGGTCACGGGTGGTGCCGCCGGCACCATAGGTGACCGAGACAAACCGCGGCGCCAGTGGGGCCAGAGTCTGCACCGTGTCCCAAAGCCGAAATGAGGCCTCCAGAGACTGCGGCGGGAAGAATTCAAAAGAGATGTCAGGGGTCGTCATTTTAAAAAGCGCTCCGCATGATTTCATCTCTTGTTGCATAGCGCCCATTGTGAAACAATTTCATAATACTCAAGAACAACATGAGCGACGCGATAGATGCACATCGAATTTCGACACCTGCGCACGATTAAGGCCATTCACCAGGAAGGCGGGTTGGCGCGGGCGGCGGATCAGCTGAATATCACCCAGAGTGCGCTCAGCCATCAGATCAAGGGGCTGGAGGATCAGGCAGGGGTCGAGCTGTTCCTGCGACGCTCCAAACCGATGAAGCTGTCGGCGGCGGGTCTGCGGCTGTTGCGGCTGGCAGATCAGGTGTTGCCGCAGGTGGAGGCGATGCAGGCGGAGTTTTCGGCACTGCGGGATGGCAACACCGGGCGGATGTATATCGCGATTGAGTGTCACGCCTGTTTTGAATGGCTGTTCCCGGTGCTGGAGGGCTTGCGCAAGAATTGGGCCGATGTGGATGTGGATATTCGTCCGGGCCTTGCCTTTGATGCGCTGCCGGCATTGCAAAAGGAGGAGGTTGATCTGGTGATTTCCTCCGACCCGGAGGTGCTGCCGGGGATCGAGTTCATTGAGCTGTTTGATTATAAACCGGTTTTTGTGGCCTCTGCGTTGCATCCGCTGGCTGAGAAGCCTCATATCGAGGCCGAGGATTTTCGCGGCCAGACCCTGATCACCTATCCGGTGGAGAAGTCGCGCTTGGATATTTTCAGCCAGTTGCTGACCCCGGCGGGGGTTGAGCCTGCGCATATCCGGCAGGTGGAGCTGACGGCGGTGATCCTGCTGCTGGTGGCGTCGAACCGGGGCATCTCGGTACTGCCCGACTGGGTGGTGCGGGAGGTGAAATACTCCTCTGACTATGTGACACGGCCCCTGACATCCAAGGGGATTACCCGCAGGCTTTATGCGGCGATCCGCGCTGAGGACCGGGAAAAACCTTATATGCAGGAACTGATCCGACTGGCCAAGGTTGAGGCGCGCAGGCTGCAGCAGCAGTAGGGCGCGGGCCATTGATTGGCCCCACCGTCCGGTGTCTGGCCTTGGTCTGTCAGGTTCCGGTTGCGGGCCGCCGCCACACACATGCGTCTGCGGCATAGCTCTCATGTGCGTTGGGGAGTGGTTCTGCCCCTATTGGGCCTTGGCAAGCGGCAATGAGGCGCGTATAGGCACGGTTTGACCGACATCTCCCCCTATTTGCTCAGGAGTCTTTCGCATGATTGGCAGCGCAAACCTCAACATCATGATCAAAGCTGCCCGCAAGGCGGGGCGGTCGCTGGTCAAGGATTTTCGCGAAGTTGAAAACCTTCAGGTGTCGAGAAAGGGTGCGGGCGACTTTGTCTCCAAGGCCGATATAGCTGCGGAAAAGATCCTGAAAGAGGAACTGATGGGCGCGCGCCCGACTTATGGCTGGCTGGCCGAAGAGGGTGGCGAAGAGGAAGGCGCAGATCCGACCCGTCGCTGGATTGTGGACCCGCTGGATGGCACCACCAACTTCTTGCACGGTCTGCCGCATTGGGCGATCTCCATCGCGCTGGAGCACAAGGGCAAAGTTGTGGCCGGTGTGGTCTATGATGCGGCCAAGGATGAGATGTTCTTTGCCGAAAAAGGCGCCGGCGCCTGGATGAATGACACCCGTATCCGTGTCTCGGGTCGTCACCGCATGATTGAATCGATTTTTGCTACCGGTCTGCCCTTTGCCGGACGCTCGGATCTGCCTGCAACCTTGCAGGATCTGGCGCGGTTGATGCCTGCCTGTGCCGGTGTGCGTCGCTGGGGCGCTGCGGCGCTGGACCTGGCCTATGTGGCGGCAGGCCGCTACGAAGGGTATTGGGAACGCCGCCTGAATGCCTGGGATCTGGCGGCTGGTATCATCATCGTGCAGGAGGCCGGTGGGCTGATTGAAGCGGTGAACCCAGAGGATGATATCCTGTCATCGGGCGAAGTGCTCTGCGCCAATGAGGCGATTTTTGAGACCTTTGCCAAGGTGATCCGGGACTGATCGGGTCTGATAGCAGGTTTTGAAACGCGGCCCTTGGGTCGCGTTTTTTGTTTGACGGCTCTGGTTGAGAGAGCTGGCGGTTTCGCTTTTGCCTATTGGTCCGACGGGTGGTTCACGCCATCGTGCCAGGGGATCTCACCATAGGTTTCGGCATGTGCGCGCGGGTTGCCCCCGTCGATGCAACCGAGGTTGATCCCGCATTCCGCCGGGTCGGAGCGGCGTTGGTGATAGACATAGATGCCGCAGGTCTTGCAGAAATAATGCTTCGCCGTATGGCTGCCCCAGGTGTAGAGGCTGAGGTTCTCCGCCCCTTTGAGGATGCGCAGGCTGTCGGTGCGGGCGGTGACAGCGGCGGCGCCCCTGCGGATGCAGAAGGAACAATTGCAGCGGCTGGCTGAGGCAAGGCCGCGGGGTAGGTCGGCGCTGATCTCAACCGCGCCACAGTGGCAGCTGGCACGGCAGGTTGTTGGGCCGTCAGTGGTAGTGGCTGTGGGAGTGCCTGAGGTCATTGAGGCGGGCCTTTTCTAAGGGATGTGAGATGGCGCGTCATTATCGGCCCCACGGGCTATCTCGGCGGCTGTTCCTGTGGGCATCACGCGGGGATTTGCGTGCCACGCGGGGGATACGACTGGCAGAGTAGCTGACCTTGGGGTGGGGCGGCTGTCCATGGGTCTTGCCCCAATAGGTCGGTCCGCCCCGTCGCAGCCAGAGCGGGATCGTCAGCACCAGCCCGACGCCAAAACCGCCCGCATGGGCCCAATAGGCCACACCGCCCGCCTGAGGATCAGAGCCGATGCCGCCCAGAAATTGCATGCCCAGCCACACACCCAGCATCACAAAGGCGGGAATTGAGAAGACGCGGAAATAGATGATCAGGATCAGCAGGATATCGACGCGCGCCCGCGGAAAGAGCAACAGATAGCCGCCCATGACCCCGGCAATGGCGCCAGAGGCGCCGACCAGCGGCACCAGTGAATAAGGGGCGCTGGCCACATGGATCAGCCCGGCGCCGACGCCGGAGACAAGGTAGAAGGCGAGGAAGGTGAAATGGCCCATCTCATCTTCCATGTTGTCGCCAAAGATCCACAGAAACAGCATGTTGCCGCCAAGGTGCATCCAGCTGCCATGTAGGAAGGTCGAGGTCAGCAGCGTTTTCCAGTCGTAGCCTGATGTGACCTCTGCCGGGAGCAGGGCGTAGGCGTTGTAAAGCGCGGTCAGGCGGCGCGGGCTGTCATAGCCAAAATAGATCAGCGCAAAAATCGCGATATTCGCCACCATCAGCGCATAGGTGACATAGGGCGTGCGCCCGGACGGGTTGTGGTCACGGATCGGAAACATGGGGGAACGCTGGGCCGAATATGGCCCAGCGTCAAGAGCTTACCCGCGCGTCGCCTGTGCCAGTCAGGACATGCCGCCCAGAAGGGCCGCGTTGCCGCCCGCAGCGGTAGTGTCGACACAGACATGCCGTTCTGCCTGTACCCGTGCGATATCCGGCAGGCCGGGGATCAGCGGCAGAATTGGGCCGTCGTGCTTGGCTAGCTGATGCTCAATCTCGCGGGCGGTGGGTTCATCCCCCCACCAGATCACGCCGCCGGTGTCCACCATCGTCTGAAGAAACGCCATGTCCAGCGGGCCTGTGGCCTCAATCGCGGTACCACCCAAGGCGTGAACTGCACGGGCCTGCGCTGCAACAGCCTCCGGTCCCGGCCCAAGGCACAGGAGGGGCGGGCGGGAGAGCTGTGACAGCCGGTTGGATTCACCGGTGGGGCCGGGCAGGCTGGTGGTGACCTCCTGCATGGGCTGGCCCGTTGGGGCAGGCAGGCTGGTCATAGGTGCGGTCTCACTCGGCCAATCCGTTGCGGCTGACTGCCGGTCCGGCGCGCAGAAGCGCGCCATGTAGAAAGGGCCGCCTGCCTTGGGTCCGGTACCGGAGAGGCCTTCGCCGCCAAAGGGCTGACTGCCGACGATCGCACCGATCTGGTTGCGGTTCACATAGAGGTTGCCCGCGTGAATCCGGTCACAGATGTATTGCACCCGGTCATCAATCCGCGTGTGCAGGCCAAAGGTCAGCCCATAGCCCGTGGCGTTGATATCACTGATGATCTGGTCCAGATCCTGCGATTTGAAGCGCACCACATGCAGAACCGGGCCAAAGATCTCCTGTTCCAGTGCCTGAATGCCGGTGATTTCGATCAGGGTTGGGGCCACGAAGGTACCGCCCTGCGGTGCCGTCATTTCCTTCAGCACCCGACCCTCGGCGCGGGCGGTATCGATATGGGCGAGGATGCCTTTGCGGGCTGTCTCGTCAATGACCGGACCACTGTCGGTGGACAGGTTCCAGGGATCGCCAAGCCGCAGCGCATCCATCGCGCCCTTCAGCATTTTCAGCACATTGTCGGCGATGTCGTCCTGAAGATAGAGGCAGCGCAGAGCTGAGCAGCGCTGACCTGCGGATTGAAAGGCGCTTTCGATCACCGATTGCACAGCCTGTTCTGGCAGGGCGGTGCTGTCCACGATCATCGCGTTCAGCCCACCTGTTTCGGCAATCAGCGGCGCGCCGGGGCGCAGATGTTCGGCCATGGCGGCGCGGATCTTGAGCGCGGTTGCGGTTGAGCCGGTAAAGGCCACGCCGCCGACACGTGCATCGGAGGTGAGGGCGCCACCAACGGAGCCTCCGCCCGGCAGCAGTTGCAGCGCGCTGCGCGGCACGCCCGCCTCATGCAACAGCGAGATGGCACGGTGAGCAATCAATGGTGTCTGTTCGGCGGGTTTGGCCAGAACCGCATTACCCACGGCCAGTGCGGCGGCAATCTGACCTGAGAAAATCGCCAGCGGGAAGTTCCAGGGTGAAATACAGGTGAAGACACCAACCGGCGGTTCCGCCGGGATGCGCGCGGCGTAGTAGCGCAGGAAATCCACCGCTTCGCGCAGTTCGGCCACGCAATCGGGTAGGCTTTTGCCCGCCTCGCGGGTCAGCAGCGCGAACAGCTCACCGTAGTTTTTCTCATAGAGGTCGGCAGCCCGGTTCAGGATCTCCGCGCGGGTCTCAGCGCCGGCGTTCCAAGGGGTTGCGGCGCTGAGTGCGGCGTCAATCTCGGCCTCACCGGCCGTCTTCACATGGCCCACGGTGGTCAGGTCGGCGGGGTTGCGCACTGGCTCATCTGTGGTGGTTGTGGTCGCGGGCGCCTCGGCCAACAGTGGCTCTGCGGTCCAGTTGTTGCTCTTCCAAGGCGTGCGGGCGGCGTCGATGGCCGCAAGGGTGGGCGCGTGGCCCAGATCAAACCCCATCGAATTGGGCCGCTCCGGTTGGAACAGATCAGGCCCCTTGCGCAGGTTTGCGGTCAGATCCTCGACTTGTGCAAAGGGATCGGCGGCGACGACCTCGGGTGGGACAGTCTCGTCCACGATCTGGTTCACAAAGGAGCTATTGGCCCCGTTTTCCAGCAGGCGACGCACCAGATATGCCAGCAGATCGCGATGCGCCCCAACCGGCGCATAGATCCGGCAATGGGTGCGGTTCTGCTCCAGCACCATCTGATGCAGGGTCTCGCCCATGCCATGCAGCCGCTGGAATTCATAGGCGCCATTATCGGTCTCCTTCGCCATATGCAGAATCGCGGAGACGGTGTGGGCGTTATGGGTGGCGAACTGCGGATAGATCCGGTCGGTCATCGACAGGAGCTTGCGGGCATTGGCGATGTAGGACACATCGGTCAGCGATTTGTGGGTGTAGACGGGGAAGCCATCGACCCCTTCAACCTGGGCGCGCTTCACCTCCGTGTCCCAATAGGCGCCTTTCACTAGCCGCACCATCAAGCGGCGGTCATAGCGGTCCGCCATGTCATAAAGCGCATCCAGCGCTGCTCGAGTGCGCGGACCATAGGCCTGAACCACCACACCGAAGCCGTCCCAGCCTGCAAGGGCCGGATCGGAGATCACCTCCTCAATGACCTCAAGCGAGAGCGACAGGCGATCGGCCTCTTCGGCGTCAACATTGAGGCCCATGCCTGCCGCTTTGGCCAGAAGCGCCAGCGCCTGCAGGCGCGGGACCAGCTCTTCCATGACGCGGGTTTCCTGCGCCAGCTCATAGCGCGGGTGCAGGGCCGAGAGTTTCACAGAAATACCGGGGTTCTGGCGAATGTCCTCGCTGTTGCAGGCTGCCGCGATGGCTGAAATCGCCCGTGAATAGGCCAGATGATAGCGGGCGGCGTCCGCTTCCGTGCGGGCGGCCTCTCCCAGCATGTCGTAGGAGTAGGTATAGCCCTTGGCCTCCATGCTGGCGGCGCGTTTCATCGCGCTTTCGATGGTTTCTCCCAGCACGAACTGGCGACCCATTTCCTTCATCGCGCGGCTGACAGCGGTGCGGATCACCGGCTCGCCCAGACGTTTGATGGCACCGCGCAAGGCGGAGACGGGGCTGCGCTTCTCGTCCAGCACCTTGCCCGTCAGCATCAGTGCCCAGGTGGAAGCATTGACCAGTGAGGAGGTGGATTTGCCCAAGTGCTTGCCCCATTCCGACGGCGCGATCTTATCCTCGATCAGGGCGTCAATGGTGTCCGCGTCAGGCACCCGAAGCAGCGCCTCCGCAAGGCACATCAGGGCAACGCCTTCATCGGTGGAGAGACCGTATTCGGCGAGAAACACCTCCATCAGACCGGGGGAGGAATGGCCGCGGATGTCGCGCACCAGTGCCGCGGCATTGGCGCTGATGGTGCTGCGGTCCGTTGCGTCCAGATTGGCAAGCGCGAACAGCTGGTCCCGCATCTGGGCCTGATCGGCGTAGGTGCCTGCATCAATGCGATAGCGCAGGGCGTTGCTGTGCGCCGGAGTCGGCGCGGAAGGCATTGCGGGCGTGGTCTGGGATTGGGGCGCGGTCATGTTGGGAACTCTCCGAAAAAACCGTGGGCGATGCCAAGGTTGGTCGTTTCACACATGATATCGTGAATCGTGTGGGACAAACGGCCAAAAATGTGGAATATGAAGTGTAATGGGCCAAAAAGAGACGGTTTTTCGATGCAAATGGACTTTCCGGGAATGGATCGGTTCGATCAGGCGATTCTGGTCGCCTTGGGCGAGGACGGGCGCATGTCGATTGCGGATCTTGCGCGGCGCATCGGCTTGTCAAAGACCCCGACACAGGCGCGGTTGCGGCGACTGGAGGCTGAGGGGATCATCACCGGTTATCGGGCGTTGATCGATCCCATTCGGCTGGGGCTGGATCATGTGGCGTTCGTCGAAGTGAAGCTGACGGACACCCGCGAGGCAGCCCTGGCAAAATTCAACGCGGCCCTTGCGCGGGTGCCCGAGATCGAGCAGGCGCATTTAATGGCCTCACATTTCGACTATTTGCTGAAGGTGCGGACCCGTTCGATGTCGGCCTATCGCGCGGTGCTGGGCGAGAAGATATCGGCGTTGCCGCATGTGGCGTCGACCTCCACCTATGTGGCGATGCAGGCGGTAATTGAGGACAGCGCCCTGCTGCCGTGATTGCTTTGCCGGGCGGATGCGCGCGAAATCGTGATTTGTCCTGCAAGGGCTTTGCGCCAAGATTGGGGAATGCGACAGTTCTGGATTGCCCCGATTCTTGGTTTTGGTTTCGCTACGGCTGCGTCCCTCGCGCAGGCGGAGGGGGCAGGGCTGCCGCCGCCATCCGGCGATATTGCAAGCTGCCCGGCGGCTCCGGATCATCAGGGCGCGGTCGACCAGTTGATTGGTCGTGTGCAGGCTGCCCGGGATGAGGCGTCGGCGCAGCAGATTTCCAACCAGTTCTGGCAATATTGGGCAGATGCGCCCAATGCGCAGGCGCAGGCCCTGCTGGACCGTGGGATGACCCGGCGCTCAGCCTTTGATTTTCTCGGCGCGTTGGAGGCCTTCGACCGGCTGGTCGCCTATTGTCCGGAATATGCCGAGGGCTACAACCAGCGCGCCTTTGTCCACTATCTGCGGCGGGATTTCGCGGCGGCCCTGACGGATCTGGATCGGGCGCTTGCGCTGTCGCCGCGCCATGTGGCGGCGATGAGTGGTCGCGCGCTGTCGCTATATGGGTTGTCCCGTCTGGGCGAGGCGCGTGTGGCGCTGGAGCAGGCGCTGTCGTTGAACCCCTGGCTGCCGGAGCGGCACCTGGTGGCGCCGGGTGGACCACTGGCTCCTGAAGGGGCAGACCCCACCACGCCGGAGGTTGAACTGTAAGCTCTAGCACCGCTGCGCTCGGAATATTCATCAAATCCGTAAGATACCCCATTGTACCGCTGCGGCGTCCTAGGTAGGTCTGTGGTACCAGTAGGTTTGCCTGCTGTGCGGACGTGGTGGAATGGTAGACACCGGAGACTTAAAATCTCCTGGCCGTATGGCCGTGCGGGTTCGAGTCCCGCCGTCCGCACCAATCACCCTTTGATATTGCTGGATAATTTTCCAGCTTCGGGGTTCTGGCCCCCACTCTGGCCCCCACTTTATTGTTCGCTGGGGGCCTGAAATAGCCCGTCGATCTGGGCCACAGAGTAAACCTTGCGTGACCCTTCAAACGGAATGCTGGGCGTGATCTTGCCCCGTTGCACCATGCGATAGAACTTGTCGCGGCCAAAAGGCCAGCGCGGGGAGTTGATGGCCTGCGTTGCGGTCACATACTTCACTTCGTCGGTGATGATCTGATCTGCCATCATGTGCCCCCAATCATGATATCTAGCGCAAAGATTATACCGGCTGTTATGATGAGTGCGCCCGCGAAAGCCATTATCCTTAGGGCTTCACTTCTTCTCTTCTCGGCTTTTCTCAACAGTTCAAGGCAATCTTCGTAGTGCCTGCTCCTGTTTACTTCGATTTCGTTCAGCAGTTCATAGAATCGCGGGAATTGAATATACTCAATATCTCCGAACTTCGCGTTTTCTGGATCGTCCGTTACGCCCCAGTCGCCATGTTCTCCGCCGTTGCAGTAAACCCAAATTCTGTCTGGGAGTTCCATCAGGTGTCCCCCTTAGCCAGCGCGTCCACCGTCAACGGCTTCACTGCCACGTCGGTGGCGGAGCGGGTGTTCCATGTAAAAGCCTTATCATCAGGGTAAAGTGGCATCCTTGGGCCTTTCGCCCCACACCTCATGCATACTTGGTGCCGGTCCAATTCCTCAAGATCCACACAGCCGCAAAACGGACACGGCTTCAGTTCAGGTGCTTCCATCCTCAGTCCTCCAGTGCTGCTTTAATGCGGGCTTCGTAGTCGGCTTGGGCTGCGGCTTTGGCGTCTTCCTCACTATCTGATCCTGAGATGAAGACATCACCTGCGAAGCTATCGAAATAAGTTCGCCATTCGCCGCTGTTTTCGTGATCTTCAACCCAATAGGGTCCGATCAGGGTAAGAGAGTTCTCTCTGTACCCCATCGCATGTTCTTCATCCTCTGACCACACCAACGGCTTGACCTTCACCCCATCCGCGCTTTCACGGGCTTGGCGGTAGGTGGTGAGGGTGTGGTGGATCACTGATAAATTTTCTTCAACATATCCCAGCACCCTATGAATAGTCATCAGCTGCGACTGAGCGGTTCTTCCAACGACGGCTTTCTCTAGATCTACTTTGCAAGCGGCCAGTAGATCTTTAGCGTCTTGGCACTCCGCCAGCGCATCCGCTGCTTTAATCAGGTCGGTCATTGGGGGTCCTTTGGTGGTTCAGGTAGGGGCATCCAGTGGGTCAGAAACGGCTCATGGTAATTTGTATGAAAATCGCTCTGCGCCTCAATCGACCTATATCCGTCGCACTTCCCTACCCAAGATTTTCCATCCCATTCAACGATAGAAAAATCTGGTGAGAATTTACCACTAGGAACATACACGGCTAGTATTTCCGTCCCATCCTTCGGCGCTGTCTCAATCGGTTGCCAGTCCATCACCCCTCCCCCTCAGTGCTGGTGGACTTGAGGGCGCGGATGGCATCAAACATGCACGACACTGCGCAACGCATGTCATCCCCGTATGTGGATTCGATGTAATTCAGCGCGGTCTCATCGTCAGGGCAGCCGTAATCCGCTCTTCCTGCCTGCAGTTGGGCGCGGAGAGTTTCGTTTTCGGATAGGAGGCGTTTGGTCTCTTCCCAGAGCGTGTCTAGGCACGGTTCAGAAAGATCGCTCTCAACGCAAAGCATAAGCTGTTCAATTTGGGTCAAGCGGTCGCCACCTGCCACCGCCTCTTTGCCTGCATCAGTCATGTGCGTTCTCCAGCATCTTGCGCAGCTGTGCTTCTTGGGCGGCCCGTGCGGCGGCCCATGCGGCGTCCCGTGCGGCGGCCCGTGCGGCGTCCCGTGCGGCGTCCCGTGTGGCAGCTCCGGCGGCGGCCCATGCGGCGTCCCGTGCGGCAGCTCCGGCGGCGGCCCATGCGGCGTCCCGTGCGGCGGCCCGTGCGGCGTCCCGTGCGGCGTCCCGTGCGGCGGCCCGTTCTGCTTCGGTGGCGTCGTCGTTCCGCAGCATGGCGATCTGATCGCGCACACGCGTGTCGTTCGGGAACTCGGCCTCAAACAAATGCAAAACCTGCTCAGCGCACCACGCTTGGAAATGACGCGCTAGGCGGTCGTCAGGCATCGCGTAGGACAGAACCCAAAGTGCGTCGTCAAAGCCATTGCTGTCCAGCACCTGCAGCAGCGTGACCGGCTCATCATCGGCCTTGGTCTTGCCGAGGGTCTTGAGCAGCTTGGCGTAACCCTCCTCGCAAGCCCGCCCACTTCCAGGGCTACCCTCGCGAATGCGCTTGAGCGTGGTTGTGCTGTTGTATTTCAATTCAGTCATGTGTGTTCTCCGTTCAGGCGCTCAAGCAACGATCAGGTTGCCCATGCGGTGTTGTGCGATAAGGGTTTCCCCAAGGGCGCGGGTCACATCATCCCAGCCCCAGAGTTCGCCGTTTCTGCGCCGATCCAGCGCGTCGTGGCAGTCAGAGCAGGCGAAGACCGCGAGGAAATCCATCGGCTTCTCTGCGGTCCCGGCCCAGCCAAATGCGCGTATGTGGGAAAGGCTGGTGGTCTCAGGGTTGCTGTTGCAGCAGGGCAGGCGCAGTGTGCAGGGTTGACCTTTAGCGGCGGTGCGCAGCTTGGTCGTCTTCGGGCCGCTTGCCTTCATCGGCTTGCGGGGTGGCTTCGGAGGCTTGGCGCCTTTCAGGCCGAGTGGGCCGCGTCCCATGAGGTCGGTCATGCAAACTCTTCCTCGTACTTAAGCGCTTCCGGGTCCGTCAGTCGAAAGCCCAAGCCGGACCAGTGCCGCTGCATTTCGTCCATAAAGGCGGTCATTTGCTTCACGGTCATCAGCCGGGTTACGGGAATGTCCAGGTTCTTCATCGCAGCAAGTTTGGTTTCGTAATCGAGCGGGCGCATGGTGCGGTCATAACTTTGCCGGAACGCCTCGTTCTCCGCCCGCAGGATGGGAACCCCAAAGTGCAGCTTGCAGTATGCGCGCACCTCCTCATGGGTTTCGTCCTCTTTCTGGCGTGAAACGTCCGTGAACCAACGCTGAGCCAGACGGTTCTGCCTGCCCCGCCGAGCGGCCCCCTTCGTGATCGTAATGGTGAGCGGGAACTTGTCTCGCGCGCCAAGAAAGTCCGCGAGCGGCCCAATACCCTCCTTTGAATTTAAGACGCGCGTTGCCATTTGTTCCGCCTCCCTATTCGCCGTGGTACTGCCAAAGAACTGCGTTGCAGTAATTATGCACTGCACCAATGGTCATTCCGGTTTCGTGGCTGTGATGAAGGTGAACCGGGTATTTCCGGAAATTCTTGGGGAACAGGCCCCAGTTGATCCGCTTGCGCAGGATGCGCTTCGCCGGCTGTCCGGCCAAGTCGGCGCCGCAATGCTGGCACTTGCCCCCCTGCTCCTGAGCATACTGCTCGCGGACTTCGCGGCGCTCCATCCAGTGCAGGCGATCATAGTTGACAGGCAGCTCATATCGCCCCATTACCCACTCCCCGCCATCGACCACTCAGCGGCCATGACCTCTTTGACCTGTTCCAGGCTCTCACCAGTGCGCGTGGCGGTTTCCTCAAGACACGTTTGGACCGTGTCCTCGCAGAGAAATGACACCAGCCGTCTGGCCTCGTCTTCTACCTGCTCATAGGTTTTGCGGATTTGCTTTGGAGTGGCCATTAGAAACCGGCCTGCAAAAAGCGCTTGTGGATCTCGCGAGTGCGGTGGACGTCATCGCGGCAGTATTCCGCAATCTTGTCGTGTTCGCCTGCCGCCCATGCTGCGGCAACCTGAGAGCCGTCAAAACCGTCTTTACCCTGAATGCCGAGGATCTGGCACAGTTCGTCCATGCTGATCCAGCCGGTTCCTCCAGCCCATGCCGTCATGGTGTCCACGATTGACCGGTCCCACGGCTTCGGATCACGGGGGAAGCTGTTCGGAGCAGGCATCCGCACCCCAAGATAAACCGCCCGCTTGCGGAGAAAGCCGATATCAAACCCCGCGATATTGTGGCCCACCAGTGTTTCGCTGTGGTACGGGTCGAGGTCCGCAAAGAAATCTGCGAGAATATCGCGCTCGTCAGCGGTGGTTTTGGCGTGACGCACACTGATAGGGCTGTCGTTTTTCGCCCATGCGATGGTGCAAACACGGCCGCGCCCGCCGTCGAAGCTGGTCTTCGCAAGCGCGTCAATAGCGGCGCTCTTGCGATTCTCAGCCAACCACTTTTCAATGCTTTCCGGCTTTTTCAAGTTGGCAGGAGGCTTCACTTTACGTTCGAGGTCATGCAGGTAGCTTTCATCCTGGCAGGGGATGGTTTCGATGTCGAAATAGACGAACCGCTGCGCGGCGTAGGCTTCTTGTATGATGGACATATCAAGGGGCATGTGGAGGCTCCTTATGCGGGATTTCGTCGCCTGTGATTTGCTCGGCGGGGCTTGGGTTGGCCGCGTCAATCTTGCTTTGCAAGCCCTTCGCAACAGCGTCGAACCGGTTGGCGGGGAACTGTTCAAGGCTGGGGGCACCGACCTTGGCGCAGATATCCTGCTCGGTGACGCCCGCAGCCTGCGCCAGATCCCGTAGCTTGGTGTATTGTCCAGCGGAGACGGTCTGCACTTGCGGGGCTGCCTTCGCGGCAGCGTTCCCGTCGTCGTCCTCCGGGGCAATCCCAGCCATCGCCATCAGGCCATAGCGGCGCGCATAGGTGACGGCAGATCCGTATCCCTGCATGTCGTTCTTGCTGACGATCAGAGGCACCCGGCATTCCAGTGTTTCGCCGGTCTCGCCGTGGATCAGTATGGTTTTGACATAACGCCCGGTGTCGTCGTCAGTGGTCGGCTGCACAACCGCGATGCCGTTCTTATTCAAGGCAGGAAGGCAGGCATCCATAACGTTGCCGAGGTCGGCGTATTTGCTGCGGAAATGCGGATTGTTCGCTTGCTTGAGGGCCTTGCCCATTTCCATCTGAGCGGCAGACAGGGCAGAGGCAATTGACTTGTGCCCTACTGCGGTATCTAGAGCGGGGATCGCTTCATGTTTGGTCATTGTCTCACCTTTCGGAAAAGACCCCCGGCGCGAGTATGGGACAGGATGCGCCGGGGGAGAGTTGGCCGCGCGTCTTGGTGCGCGGCTCAGGGAGGATCAGATTGCAGCGCCGGCCATCCACGCGATGAGGCGAAGAATGGGGCCAGCGGCGAGATACGCGCCAGCTGCACAGAGGAACGCGAGGAACCAGACGCCCCAGATAAAGGCGTCGCTCAGGCTCTCCCGAAAGCGCTCTTGGTCAGCTTCGCTATTGAGCGTTTCGCAGGCGTCAGCGACACAGCCGGGATTGCCAGTATCCAGCCCCCGGCGGGGCTCCCGTGAGTGGTCCGGGGGCAGAGGCCCCGCCGGGGTGGAGGCTGCAGCGTAGTCAGTGCGCAGCTTTTCGATGGTCTTGCCGATCCGGTGGACGTTGCAGGCGCTATTCATGGCGTTGACTGCGCGATTGTCTTGGCTGCAAAGCGGAGGCCTTGAGCCTTGTGGAATTGAGTGATCTCGCCCTTCGCCTTTTTCTCCATCGCTGCGGCCTCCGTCTCAAAAAGCTTGATGATCAGGTCAGGCAGCGCAGGGTGCGCATCCTCAAAGCAGTTCCGCACAGCATCTGAAAGCGATGAGATGTCGCTAAAGCCAGTGCCAAGAGGTGCGGTCACGTCAAGGTCGCCGCCTATCGTCTTGTAAATGCCGTCATCGCTAGGAATGACGTGGATAGGGTGAATGGTCATAGCGCTCACTCCGCTGCGATTTGATGGATAGGGGCGGCGTAATCCGCCGGGTCGAACTCAGCGCCGTCATCGTCAATGATGCTCTCGCCGTCGTTCAGTGCTTCGGTGAGCTGCGCCTCAATGATCTGCTCTGCGCGGGTCACGTCCGCCTTGCCGAAGATCTCGGCCAGCTCATCGCGGGAGTGCAGGACGTCCTCAACAACTGCATCAGCGATTGAGGCGTAAACACCATGACCGCCAGCGCAGCCAACAGAGGCGTCAGGCGCGTCGTAATCGGTGGTGAAAAACACCTGCGCCATGCACTCGATATCGTCGCCGAGGTAGATGGTCTTGAATACGCGGTCTTGCATGTTGGCTCTCCCGTTGCTTGAGAACCAACATAATGTAGGAAAAATCCTACGTCAATAAATAAAGAGGATAAATCCTACAATTTATTTTCACCCATCGCCATAGATGCTACAAGGGTGATGCCACCCCTCAGCTCAAAACTCACTGCATAGCGCGCAAAGAAAAACCCCGCCGAAGCGGGGTTGTCGATTTACAATAGAGCTACAATTAGGTTGCTGCGGATATCAACCCCAGTAGTCGCGGGCCAAAGATGGCAGCAGCCATCAGGGCCCCAACTACGTAGAAAATAACCTGCGCCATGTCCCACTTAGAGGGGATCTTATCCTCAATGCGGTCAAGGCGGCGATCAATCCCATCGAGCCTTCTGTCGATGGAGTGCAGTTCAGCCTCAAGCTTTGCAACGCGTACTTCCATAGGGTCATAAGTGCCCCCTCCGCCGCTGGATTTCAAGGTTTTCTTATAGTCGGCCAGATCGGAAACTGTGCTATTCATCGCCGCTGTCCTTTGGCTTTATAGAGAGAAGATCAAACATCCGCTCATGCAGCTCCAGCATTTTGTCGTATGATTCACTTTTTCCGTTCGAACTTGAAGATCGCTCCGTAGAAACCGCTGCGGCGTTTAGATCGGCGGTTGCTAATATAACGATAGCTGATTTCAGGTATGCAGTTTCCAGCTCAAGAGCTTCAACTCTTGCTACCAGTTCGCTAATACTTCCGGCCTCAGTTTCGGTGCTGATTTCAGTCATTTTTTCCTCACAAACTCCACCGGCCAATGCAGCCTGACCCGCGCAGCCCACTTGAGGTGCACATTCCACATATTTGCACCTGTAGGGTTCAATGAAATAAGATGAAAGAGCCCAGGCTCATCCCCAGCCTTGACCTGTTTTACCCAGCCCATTCCGTCAGCATCCTCACAAACGCAGCGGTGGCCGATGACGTCTCCGGGGACACCCTCCGAGCTATCCCGCGTGTAAAACAGCAGGTCTCCGGCAGAATATACCGGCTCCATGCTGTCGCCTTCGACCTCAACAGCAACAATGCCGTGCGGTGATAGGCCGGGTGGACACTCAACCTGCGGGCCGTCGCCCTTTTCGTAGACGTCGAATACAGGAACCTGCGCCCCGGCGCCGACTTTACCGGCTATGGCGATGGTGTCACGTTGAGGCGCTTTGCCACCGATAATCTCCGTGACATCCACCTCCAATACTTCAGCAATTTTTAGTATGTTGGCGAAGGTTGGGTTCTTCGTTTTGCGGATGATAATGTCACGAACACCGGTCGGGCTCATGCCTGCGGCCAAGGACACTGCCCTTGGGTTGGTGCCCTTTGCTTGCACCAAGTTCTCAATTCGTTCTGCGATCATCTGTCCAGTGTCCATGTAGGGACTATCCTACATGCAGCAGATGGCCGCAAATGGGATAAATCCTCTTTACAGTGAGGGATAAATCCTACATCATGCCAATCATGATGCTACCTGAGTTCAAATCCGAAGTTGAAAAGTTCCTGAGCGAAACTGGGGTCGCCCCTTCTCGTTTGGGTCGAGAAGCACTGAATGATCCAGGCTTTGTGTCTGGGCTTCGGAGCGGCATGGAGCCGCGCGAAGGGACGCGCTCCAAGGTTCGCGAGAAGATGCAAGAGCTTCGTAAAGCCATGCAGCTCTCCGCCGCCTAACCCTCCCTGTAAAATCAGAATTTGGGACTTCACATGACCCATTCACGATCCTCCTTGGCTACACCCGTTTCATCCTCACGCATCAGACGTATGCGCGACGGCTGGAAAAATCTTGCAAAACCGCAAAGCAACCGTAAAACGGCCCGCCGGTTTTTCTCGGATATGCTCTGGGTCGCGTTCCCGGCCACCTCGGATCATGACCTCTGCAAGCGCGCGGCGGTGGCATTGGAGGTCAACGCCCGCACGGTCAACAACTGGCTGAACTGCCACAATGACGCGCCGGGGCCGATTGTTCTCAAAGTGCTTCTGATCGCTGGCGCTGAGATCGTCTTCCAGCAGATAGAGGGGCCGAAATGAGTGTCCGCTTGCACCTCTTGGCCCGTTGGTACGAGGCCAGATCCCGCCGTGCATATCGCAGGTATCAAGCCCTCAAAGCCCGCGCAGAGCGCATCCGCACACACATGGGGTGGCGGGTATGAGTGCCGCGCCAACCGTCAGGGCTGAGGGTGACGAAATCGTCATCCGCCTGCCGCGCTCAGAGGCTCATGGACTGATGGTGGCGCTGGCTGAGTGCCCGTGCCGCGCAGTCAAATCCAATTCCACCAAGAGCATTCGCAACCGCCTGTCAAAGGCGCTGGGGCGGCTGATTTCACGCTGAGCAGTACACCGACCTGCACTACACACAGAGAGGCAATAAGCCATGCTTGATGATGGACTTGATCGACTGCTGCGCCTCGTTGAAGCGCAAGAGGCCGCAGAAGACCGCATGGCCGCTGAATGGGCTGCCGCGATTGGCGACAACGGCGGGCCGCCTCTGGACGACCTATTCGGCCTTGGCGCCCCATGGATGGAACACGCCAATGAGGCGGAGCTGGCGCGTCTGGCCAAACTGGCTCCTCGTATCATGCGCCGCCAGAAGATCCTCTCAGACACCATCGCGGAGCGCACCAAGATCATGAACCGCTGCATTCGCCGTATGCGCCGCGCAAGGGGGCAGAACTGATGGCAAGACGATACGCAGCCAAGGTGGACGCCAATCAGGGTGAGGTCGTCGCAGCCCTTCGCGCCGCTGGGGCCACTGTCACACCCACACACGCCGCTGGTGATGGCTTTCCTGACCTCGCCGTCGGCTTTCGCGGGCAAAGCTTCCTGATCGAGGTGAAGGACGGCAGCAAGCCGCCAAGCGCCCGCAAGCTGACCCCTGATCAACAGAAATGGCACGCCACATGGCGCGGGCAGAAAGCGGTGGCATCGACTGTCGCTGAGGCCCTCGCGGTGATTGGCGTGGAATATCGAGGTGAGATCTCATGAGCAAGGGATACGTCTATGTTTTGAGAAACCCGAGCATGCCCGGGATCCTGAAAATAGGCCGGACGGAAAGGTCCGTCGCGCAGCGAGCCAACGAGCTATGGCAGACGGGAGTGCCTACACCATTTCAGGTCGCATACGAGGTTTTTTCGCCCAATTGCGTTGAGATGGAGTTGCGCGCACATGAGAAGTTTCATGATCAGCGCGTCAATGCCTCCCGTGAGTTCTTTCGCGTCGAGGTTTCAGAGGTAATGCAGCACCTGGATAATGACCTGAGGTGGCAGGTCGAGTGCCTGGTGGGCGAGTTCATCCCAGACCAAACGATTGTCGATACCGACTACTTTGTGGACATCTCCGCCCTCAGGCCATCCGTGTATGAGGTCATGAGAGATGCTTTCCACCCATCGGAGGTCGTGGATGTTCTCTATCACGTCGAAGGTGCCGATATCCTCCCAGCTGTAGAGAGGCAGGCAGAGGCTGCCAGGAAACGCCAGCAAGAGGCAAAGAGCCTTCGCATTGTGGGTGCGTCATGAGTGGCTGGATCTGTAGTTACCGCAAGATTTGGGACCACCCCATTTTCTCTGGATCCGCGCACCGAGTCGGCGCGTGGCACTGGATGCTGCACAAGGCTGCATGGAAGGATACCCGGTTCAACGTCGGCGGCAAGATGATCGACGTGAAGCGCGGGCAACTCTGCGTTTCTCAGCGTCAGATGGAAGCTGAAACCGGCATGGGACGGCAGGCGCTCCGCACGTTCTTGGGGCTGCTGGAGGCCGAAGGCGCGATAACCCAAATCGTAACCGGCAAGGCAACCCAAAGGCGCACCATCATAACCATATGTAATTATGAGGAATATCAGGCTAAGGAAACGCCCGGAAACCCAAGCGCCAACCCACCAGCAACCCGCCAGCAACCCAATAAAGAACAATTAAACAATAAAACAACCTCTCCTGACGGAGAGCGCGCGGCTGCGCCGCCGACTGAGCCTAGCGGCGAGATCGTTGTTGTTTCCGCATCCACGCAAGCCGTCTGGAAAGTTGGCAAGCCAATCCTTGCGGCGATGGGCGTCAAAGACCCCGGCCGGATGATCGGAAAGTGGATCAAGGAGGCCGGGCCGCCCGCCGTCCTCTTTGCAATTGAGGCCGCGCAGCAGGCCGGAACCCACGACCCGATCCCTTACATCACCGAAGTTCTGAAAGGCGAAAACCATGTCCACCCCCGCAACGCACCAGCTTCCCGCCGACCCGAAAACCGGCCTGACCCTGCCCTTGAGCAGATCGCTCGGCTCGCAGGACTTGGCGAAACATCGGGCTATGGTGGCGGTTGAGCTTGAAGTTCTCGCCAAGAAGTTCGACCGTTTCGGCTGGGAGCGCGACCGAGGATCAGCAGCGCACGACCGGATGCTGGTCGACTGGATGAACGCCCTGCAAGATTTCCCGCTCACCGAGGTTCAGGCCGCTTGCCGCGCCGCTGTTCTCAGCAACCCGAACAAGATGCCCAACGAGGGGCATATCCGCGCAGAGATCATCAAGGCCCGTGCCAAGGCGGTGCAGAGCCTTCCGCGCCCTGAGCCTGAGCCGAGCGCCCGGCGCGGGGATCCGGCCAACGCGGATCAGATCATGCGCGATATCGGTTTCAAGCCTCGCCGCTTTGGAGCCTCTTCGCAGGGGGCCGCAGAATGACCACCGAGAGCCTCATAGAAATGGAGCTGCGCCACGCCAAAGAGCGCGCAGAACTGGTGGAAAAGATCCGTCAGGACGCCTACACCGCTGGGCTGCACGACCGGATGAAGCCCGGTTCCGTCGCAACCCCATCAAGCCTGATGGAGCAGGTCACGGAGACCGTTGCCATGGCGCACAAGGTCTTGCCGAGTGAGCTTCGCGGCCCCTCGCGGTTCGATCACTTCAAGATCCCCCGTCGGAAGATCTGGGCCGAGCTTCATGGCCGAGGTTACAGCCTTGAGCAGATCGGCCAGCACTTTGGGCGGCATCACACCACGATCCTTTCAGGCATCCAGAAACACAAAGCAGAATTGGAGGCCAGCTGATGGCAGGCAGTTTGAACAAGGTCCAGTTGATCGGAAATTTGGGCCGTGACCCCGAAGTCCGCAGCTTCCAGAACGGCGGCAAGGTCTGCAACCTGCGTTTGGCAACTTCTGAGACGTGGAAAGACCGCAACACGGGCGAACGCCGCGAAAAGACGGAGTGGCATTCTGTCTCGATCTTCTCCGAGGGCTTGGTTCGCGTGGCAGAGCAATACCTTCGCAAAGGCTCCAAGGTCTACATCGAAGGCCAGTTGCAGACCCGAAAATGGCAGGACCAGAGCGGCCAGGACCGGTACTCAACTGAGGTCGTATTGCAGGGCATCGGCGGGACGCTGACCATGCTGGACAGCGCTCAGGGCGGCAGTAGCTCCGGCGGTGGCGGGGATAGCGGCGGCTGCGGGGATCAGGGGTCCGGCTACGGGAGCCAGGGCGGGTCTTCGCACAACATTGATGATACGGAGATACCTTTCTAATGATGGGCGAAGTTTGGAAAATCCCGGAGAGCGCACCCCAATATCTTGTTTCAAGTGAGGGCCGCATAATGGTCAAACCGTACTCGGCGCGGATGCCGCGTGGGGGCAAACGTCAATATGGCGGGCAGCCCCACTTCGGCGTTTGGAACAAGCAGGATTGCCGATTTATCGCCGTCTACAAGGGCAAGACTTTCAAAGTCCATCGGCTTGTATGCGAGGCGTTCCACGGCCCGAGCCCATCTGAAAAGTCAGTGGTAATGCACCTTGACGAAAACCCTGCAAACAACCGCCCTGACAATCTCGCTTGGGGAACACAAAAAGAGAACCTCAATGCGCCGGGCTTCAAGAAGTACAGAGAGACCCGAGACCTCGGCGCCACCTTGACCCATAGGCATGACGATTATCGAGGGCCTAACTTATGAGCATGCACAGAATGATTGAGCTTGCCCGCGCTGAAAACTTGGCAATGCACAGGAGTTGGCGAGCCTCCGGAGCGGAGCCGGTTCGCGTCAGGTCGCGCACCAAGCCGAAGAAACAGGCCATCTCTGATCGGCAGCACGAAAAGCAGGTTATGGAAGTCGCCGAAGAGTTTGCCGCTTGTCGGGGCGTTGATCTGTCTGAGTTCCTCGCAGGCGCCAGCAGCGGCGGTGCGAGCCCTTCCTGCGGCCTTACATCGTTGCGCCGCGAGTGCTGGCGAGTGCTTACCGAGGACCACAGCGTCCCGCAACGGATCATAGCGCAGGTGTTTGGGAACAGGAGCGCGACGACCATCAGTTCGGGCATTTCGCTGCACCGTAAGCAGGCAGGGGGAAAGCAATGACGAGAGTTAAGCCAATGAAATTCAGCCAGCTTGATTACTATCCAGCGCATGGAGAGATAAGGGTCAGAGGCCATCGCCATGAGTGGTGCGTTAAGGTTGACCTAGGGCTAGGCCGTAATTTGGAGGACGACGGTATTGAGGTCTATTGGATATATGCCGAAATACCTAATGCAGTCGCTGATGCGGGGCTGTCTCGCGCTTGGGTGGTTCTCTGCCGGTTTTTCTGCTGGCCAAATCGCGTGATTTCACGGCTGATGGGGCCGCGCCAATGACGCTAAACCTGAAAGAAGGCGACCCGTGGCCGTTCCGGTCATCACGCGGCATCGTGGGCAAGCCCTGCGAACCCGTATGGCATGCCCTTATCACCGCCCCGCAGAAAGAGGCCCACACCAAGGAGGTGCTAGGGCGTGTCCTTGATGGCGCGGGGGTGCAGGTCGTTTACCCGGAGGTATCCAAGTTCCGCAAGGTGAACGGCCAGGATAGGGAATTCGTGTCGCCGATGATAGCCCGCATCATCTATGCCAAGTTCAGTTACGAACCCCATTGGGACGTTATGCGTCAGCGCCGCATCGTGTCTGGCGTGTTCTCGATAGCTGACAAGCCTGTACGGTTGACGCAAGACGACGTTGATCAAGCAATGGGCCTGCCGACTGAACAGGAGCGGCAAGAGCAAGAGCGCATCCGCGCATTCATGCCGTGCGCGGGAGAGCCGGCCAAACTGATCGGCGGGCCGTTCAAGGGCTTCTTTGTGGATGTGAAAAAAGTTGAGGCCGGTCGGGTTTGGTATGAGATGACATTTGGTGACCGGCGTGTATCTGGTGAAGATACGCAAGGGCTTGTGCAAAGGGTTGCCGGGTGACACTTCGGGTGGTATATTTTCCGTATCCGGCCCAGCCGGTGACCGCCAGACCCGGTGAGACGGTAGGTGCGAGCGCAACCCAAAGCCCCAGCGGCCTTGGGTGCTACTGCAATACAGAGCATATTGGGGTCGCGCCCCTTTCGCAGGTCCAGCGCAGGGCTGACAGGCGGGGAAAGACCCGCACAGCCGCTTTCTGGCGGACGAACCGAAGGCCTATTTGCATCCGACGCTGGCCGGGGCCGCAATCAGTCAGCAGGTTCGTCTTTCTGAGCGCGGCGGCAAAGACCGGGCATTATGTCCGTAGACGATCCCGGCCCGCGCTCAACTTGCTAGTCCTGGTTCGCAATGCGTCCCAGACCTGTCCGGCGCCTCTGCCTTTGGGTACGCGTCGGATATCAAAACCTCCTGCACCGCTTCTGTCACTGGCGCTCCCCGTCACCGGTCAGAACCCATCATGCGCTAAGGCGTAAACGGCATGTGCGGGGAAGCGAGAGCTTTCATTACGGTGCTGAATGTGGGGCGGCGGGGCTTATAATATCACAAATGGAACATGCCGCCCGGTGGTGAATACACGCTTGGGCGCGTTTCGATACCCATAAATCAACAATATCAGCGGAGGTTGCCCCTATGAGCGGCGATAACGCGACTTCTAAAGTAGACGGATCTGGAAGGCGCAAGAAGACAGGCGGGCGCAAGAAAGGCACCCCAAACAAGGTAACGGTAGCCGTCAAGGACGCTATCGAGGCCGCAGCGGAAAAGCTCGGCGGCACGGAGCGCCTTGTTTCATGGGCCAAGGAAGATCCCGGCAACGAGCGGATCTTCTGGAGCCAGATTTACACCAAGCTCCTGCCGCTGCAGGTGAAGGGTGAGGGTGACAATCCGATCCCTGTTGCTCTGATTGAGCGCCGCATTGTCAAAGCTGACAATTGACACGGCGGAGGTCTTTACCCCGCTTCTGGAGGCAGCCCGATACAAGGGCGCGCACGGCGGGCGAGGCTCTGGCAAATCGCAGTTCTTTGGCGGCCTGGCAGTCGAGGATGCAGTCGCGGCGCCTGGTGACATGGGCGAGGGGCTTCGGATGGTATGCATCCGCGAGGTCCAGAAGTCACTAAAGCATTCGGCCAAGAGCCTGATTGAAAGCAAACTGCGGGAACACGGACTTGACGAAAGCCAAGGCTTCAAAGCCTACAACGACGTAATCAAAACCCCCAAAGACGGCCTGATCATCTTTCAGGGGATGCAAGACCACACAGCGGACAGCATCAAGTCCCTTGAGGGATTTCACCGCGCATGGGTGGAGGAGGCGCAAACTCTTTCTGCGTTCTCGATGAGCCTTCTGCGACCTACGATCCGTTGGGAAGATCCGGGCCGGGGGTTGAAATCGGAACTCTGGTTCGGCTGGAACCCTCGGCGCAAGATTGACCCTGTAGACCAGCTCCTGCGCGGTGCCGCGCTCCCGACCGGCGCAGCAGTGGTTCAGGCGAACTGGAAGCACAACCCGTGGTTTCCCAGCGTCCTTGAGGCTGAGCGTCAAGACTGCCTGAGGGACACACCAGATCAATACGACCACATCTGGGGGGGCGGGTATGCGACCGTGTTCAGCGGCGCCTATTTCGCGCACCTTCTCAGTCAAGCCCGCGCAGACCGCCGTATTGGCCGGGTGAACGCAGATCCGCTGCTGAGTGTCCGGGCATATTGGGACATTGGTGGCACCGGGGCAAAGGCGGACGCGACCTCGATCTGGATTGTTCAGTTCGTGGGGCGTGAAATCAGGGTGCTGAACTACTACGAGGCGCAAGGCCAGCCTCTTGCAACACATGTCAACTGGTTGCGGGACAACGGATATGGCGGCTGCATGTGCGTCTTGCCGCATGATGGCAGCGCGCAGGACAAAGTGCATGACGCCTCCTACGAAAAGGCGCTGCAGGACGCTGAGTTTGAAACCCTAGTGATCCCAAACCAAGGCAAGGGTGCCGCAAGCAAGCGGGTCGAGGCCGTTCGTCGCCTTCTGCCCAACTGCTACTTCAACGCAGAAGCCACCGAAGCCGGCTTGGACGCGCTCGGCTGGTATCACGAGAAGCGGGACGAGGCGCGGAATATCGGCCTTGGACCCGAACACGACTGGTCTTCGCACGCTGCCGACGCGTTCGGCCTGATGGCGATAGCCTACGAGGAGCATACGGCCCCTGCGCCTGATGTGTCCAAATTCTACAGCAGCGCAGGCGGCAAAGGGTTCTTGGCAACATGACAAACGACAAGATCTTGAAGCTGGCGCGGAGCCGGATGGCCGAGGCGATTGAAGCAGATCGAGAGAACCGCGAGGAAGCGCTTGACGATCTGGAAAAGCTGGTTGGCAAACAGTGGCCGGATGATATCCGCAAAGAGCGCGAGGCCGAGGGCAAGCCTTGTTTGACCATGAACCGCATGCCTCAGTTTGTGCGCCAAGTCACAGGCGATATCCGCCGGATGAACCCGGCAATCAATGTGATGCCCGCCGATGAGGGTGCCAGCAGCGAAACCGCCGAGATCTACGAAGGCCTGATCCGGCAAATCGAATATGCCAGCAACGCCAGCCGCATCTATGAACGGTCGGCAGAACTGGCGGCCGGGTCTTCCATCGGTTGGTTCCGCATCTTGACGGAATACGAGAGCGACGAAAGCTTTCTGCAAGAGATCAAGCTGAAGGGAATTCGCAACTCCCTCAGCGTCTATTGCGACCCCAAGGCTGAGCTGCCAACCCGCGAGGATGCCGGTTACCTGTTTATCACAGAGCAGATCGCGCGCGATGAGTTTGACGAGGCATACCCCGGCAAGTCTGCGTCTGATGTTGAGGTCGATGGCACCACAGACGGCCTTGAGCACTGGCAGGAAGGCGACAAGGTAGTCGTCGCTGAGTACTTCTGGAAAGAGCCGGTCAGCCGCGAGATCGTGCTTTTGGCTGATGGTTCAGTTGTTGATGCCGAGGACTTCGTTGCACCCATGCCCGCAATTAAGCGCCGCAAGGTCAACACCCACAAGGTCATGTGGTCCAAGATAAGCGGTCAGGACGTCCTAGAGGGGCCGCAGGAGATGCCGTCCCGGTTCATTCCTGTCGTCGCCGTCACTGGTGAGGAATGGCACGTCGGTGACCGCGTTCACCGGTCCAGCGTGATCCGCTACGCCAAAGACGCGCAGCAGATGTACAACTACTGGCGTTCAGCTCAAACAGAGTTCGCCGGGATGCAACCTAAGGCGCCGTATCTGGTCACTGCAAAGCAGATTGCAGGCCTTGAACAGTTCTGGAATGAGGCCAATTCAAGGAACCGGCCATACCTCCCTTACAATCCCGACGAGAAGGCCCCTGGCGCACCGCAGCGCGCTACGCCTCCTATCAGCTCTCAGGCCATGCTTGAGCAGGTCATGGGCGCGGCTGAGGATATGAAGGCCACGACGGGTATCTATGACAGCGCCTTGGGCCAGTCGAGCAACGAGAAATCAGGTGTCGCAATTCGTCAGCGACAGATGGAAAGCGACGTTTCGACCTCGATTTATTCCGACAACATGGCAGAGGCCATCGCCACCGCCGGTCGTATTCTGGTCGATATGATCCCCAAGATCTACGACACCAAGCGCAACGTTCGTATTCTCGGCAAGGATGACGCTGAGAAGATGACGACAATCAACGACCAGCAGATTGCGCTTTCGCCAGACGGGCAGGCCGTCGCAGTGCCGGTGAATGATTTGACGGTCGGCAAGTATGACATCCGCGTCAATGTCGGGCCAAACTACGCCACCAAGCGTCAGGAAACCGCTGAGGGCATGCTGGAGTTCATCCGCGTTGTTCCGGGCGCAGCTCAGGTCACAGGGGATCTTATCGCGGACGCCATGGATTGGCCGAACGCTGATCAGTTTGCCGAGCGCCTGAAGAAGGGTCTGCCGCCCCAGTTCCGCGACCCTGACGATATGACGCCAGAAGAACAGCAGCAAATGCAGGCGGCCATGCAGCAACAAGCGCAACAGGCGCAGGCTCAACAGGCCGCGATGCAGATCGAAATGCGCAAGGCGGGAGCCGAGGCCACCGAGGCTGAGGCCGACGCTCAGAAAGCGCAGTTTGAAGTCATGAACGAACAACTCGAATTGGCCGCCAAGAACGGTCAACTGAACGCAGCGGTATCCCAGCTTGTGCAAGCGGAGGTCGCGCGGGCGCTGTCGATGATGGCGGCGCAACAGCAGCAGGGGCCAGCCCCCATTTTCTAAGGAAAAATGAGCGATGACGGAAGAAGCGCAGGTTGCCCCCGAAGCGGAGGCAGCCCCAGAAGCCGTGACCCCTGAGGCAGATCAGGCGTCGGAAGCGACGGGAAACACAGAAGGGCAGACTGAGGGTCAGCCCGCCGAGGTGGAAGGCGCAGAGCCGGAACCCGAGGATAAGAGTGATCGCACAACGCGGAACCAGCGCCGAAAGGCACAGATGGACCGCGTGAAGCAGGAGGCCAAAGACGCGCAGGACCGAGCCGCCAAATTGCAGGCAGAGCTTGACCGCGTCAGAGGTGTTGAGAGCAACCGGCCCAACGCTGAAGACTTCCAGGACCACGACGAATATCTTGCGGAATTGTCGGCCTACAAGGCTGAGCAACGCTTGAAAGACCGTCAAGTCAAGGATCTTGAGCGCGAGACCGAGGAAAGCACAAAGCAGACGCAGGCACTGCATCAAAAGCAAGTTGAGGAAGCCTTTGGAAATCTGGCTGCCCAATTCGATGACGCCCGCACCCGCTATGCAGACTTTGACGCCGTGGCCCGCGACAACAGTGTGCCGATCAGTCAGGACATGGCCTATTTCATGGGCCTATCCGACAATGGCGCTGACGTTGCCTATTACCTTGGCAGCAACAAGGAATTGGCGGCTGATCTTGCAGCTATGCCAGCGCCCGAACTCGCAGGGGCCATGCGGATGCTTGAACGCACCGTGAAGGCGCAGACGCCAAAGCCCCGCACCACAACCACAGCACCGGACCCGGTTACGCCCCTGAAAGGCGGTGCGGGTGTCAGCAAAGACCCCTCAAAAATGTCGGCAGCGGAGTACCGCGCTTGGCGTGAGGCCGGTGGAACCCACTAAGGACCCTGAAAAATGGCAAACGACTTCTACACTACCGACAAGATCCTTAAGGAAGCGATCATGCTCCTTGAGAATGAGCTGGTCATGGGCAACGCTGTCCACACCGACTTGCAAGGGCAGGCTCCCGGAGGCGCGGAGAAGGTCGGCAACACGATCAGCATTCGCCGCCCGACACAGTACCAGGGCCAAGCGGATGATATCGACATCACAGGCTACCGCGAAGATATCGAGCAGGCCACGATCCCGATTACCCTGGACAAGACGCACACCGTCCCGGTCCAGATCGGGGCGCTTGAGCGGACCTTTGACTTCAACCGGTTTTCTGAGGATATCCTGAAACCAGCTATGATCACGATGAAAGATCGGGTGGAAGCGCATATCGCGTCGAAATACTCCGACTTCTATCACTTCTCCGGCACTCCTGGCACCGTCCCGTCCACATTTAAGGATTTGGGCCGAGTTGGGGCAATCCTCACCGATGGCGCGGTCTCGAACTCTGGCCGCGTTGCGTTCCACGGCACGGACGCGTCTCTTGAGCTGGCCGATGGGCTGAAGGGTGTCTATGTCCAAGGCAAGGCCAAGACCGCCTTTGAAGAGGCAACCATCGGACGTTACGGCGGTTTTACCAACTATCAGACCGTCTACGCGCCGACGCACACTGTTGGCAACCATGGCGGCACCCCGCTGGTGAACGGTGCGTCCCAAAACGTGACTTATGCAGCTGCGAAACAGAGCTTTTCGTCTCCTCTGGTCACTGATGGATGGGCGGCGTCTCGCACAGGTCTTCTCAAGAAGGGCGATATCATCACTATCGCTGGCGTGAACGCGGTCAACCCGGTCTCGAAAGAGGACACCGGACGCCTTCAGACCTTCGTGGTGAAAGCCGATGTGAACTCTGACGGCTCTGGCAATGCGACAGTTCAACTGTCACCGCCCCTTGTGACTTCCGGTGCGTATCAGACCGTTTCTGCCGCTCCGGCGGACAACGCCGCGATTACCGTCAAGACCGGCTCTGCCAATGGCGTCCACAAGCAGTCCATGCTTCTGAACCCTAAGGCGATTGCGCTTGTCACGCGGCCTTTGGACATCCCCAACGGCTCCGGTGTCAAAACCACGACCAAGTCGGGCGAAAAGGTCACAATCTCCTGCACGGAATTTGTTGACGGTAACACTCTGGCCCAGACCTTCCGTTTTGACATCCTTTACAAGGCCGAAACCGTTGATGCTCGCCTCGGTGCGCGCCTGACTAGCTAACAGACTGGCCGGGGCTTATGGCCTCGGCCTTTCCCATGACAGATGAGGCGAAAACCATGACAGATGAGGCGAAAAAAGGCCCGACCTGGGGTTATAAGGCTGGCCCCGACGGTGAACCTGTTGGCGAGATTTTCCCCGATGGGAAGCTGCCCAAGGGTTGGGTGGATAGCCCCGCCAATCTCAAGGGCGCAAAAGCGTGACCACAATGGCGGAAATCATCAACCGCGCGTATCGCAAGATCGGCGTGGTTGCCCTTGATGACGAGGCGACCGGCGACGAAGCCGCAGTTGGTATTGAGGCGCTGAACGGCATGCTCCATGAATGGAAGCTCCGTAGCGTGGATATCGAGCATACGGACGCTGGCCTGTCGGATGTGTTCCCACTGGGGCCGGAGTATCACGACGGCGTGGTCTACATGCTGGCAACCCGGCTGTCACCGGATTTTGTGGTGCCGCCATCGTTCGACGCTGACGACTTTTTCCGGTCAATCCAGGCGGCATATATGGTCATCGACACCGTTTCCTTTGAGCGCGGCCTGACTGAGGTGCCGAGCAAGGCCGCTCGCCGCAATTCCAGCAGCATCTTGGACAGCTGATCTGATGCGCGTTGAGTGGATCGGGCGCAGCCGACAGGACGGCGACAACCAGCAGGCGGATCCGGCGCGGCTGATCAACATCTACCGCGAGAAGGCGGGCGATAAGCCCATCCTGAAACGGGTTCCCGGCATGGTTCCCTTTGTCGATCTGGCATCGGCTCCCCTGCGGGCGATGGAGCAGGAAGCGGGCAAGGTGTTTGCGGTATCCGGCGCGGATCTGTCCTGCATCGACGGCAACGGCACGGTTTCACAGCTGGGGCGGGTGTCCGCTGACGGGGATGTTTCCATTTCAGGCAACAATGGGTCTGCTGTCGTGTCTGCGGGCGGGGATTACTACGTTTGGGACGGTGAAACGCTGACGCAGCCCGACACTGGGGCATTCTCCGACGTTGGCTCTGTTGAGTTTCTTGGCCAGCGCACTGTGGTCACAGAACTGAATGGCCGGCGCTTCGGCTGGTCCGACGTGACCGAGCCGGAGACATTCGACGGGCTTAGCTTTGCGACGGCAGAAAGCACGGACGACAACATTATTCGCGGGGCCGTGATCCAGGGCATTTACTGGATCTTCAAAGAACAGTCCATCGAACGCTGGTACCAGACCGGCGGGGAGAATTTCCTTGCCCCCATGAGCGGCGGCGACATGGACACCGGACTGTTGCGGTTTGGCCTGTTTATCAAGTTCCCGAACGGCGCTTTCTTTGTCGGCAACGATGGCATCGCCTATCTGGTTTCCGGCGGGTCCATGCGGCCTGTATCGACGCGCGGCGTTGAGACGGCGCTGGAGCAGAAGGACGCCACCCATTGCCTCTACTACCAAGATGAGGGCCACAAGTTCTGTGTCATCCGCTTCGCTGACCGCGAGGCGTGGGTTTATGACATGGTCATGGATGAATGGCACGAGCGCGCCGAGGGTGGAAGCCTGACGCCGTGGTCGGCCACGCATTCGGTGCGGGCCTTTGGTGCTGATTTTGTCGGCTCAGCCTTTGGCCGGATGTTCAGCCTTGATCGCATTCCTAGCGACGATGGCCAGCCGCTGATCGGCAAGGCCGTATCTCGCACGATCCGCAACAACGGCAATCGGTTCCGTGTGCCTCGTTTGACGCTGGTCGGGGCGGTAGGCAATTCCACGCTAACGGCGCAGCGTTCACCGGGGCTGCATATCGGCGGCGGGTACATGATGGCGACGGATGGTTACACCGCCCTTGCCACTGGCGACGACGTCACAGTCAGCACGGACAGCAAGGTTTCACTGCGGACATCAAAGGATCGGGGCAAAACGTGGTCGCGGGACAAGGTGCGGTCGATGGGCCGCGCGGGCGAATACGACAAGGTGGTGCGCTGGCGATCCCTGGGCCAGTTCCGCAACGCCAATTTTGAAATCACCCTCAGCGACAACACCGATATGACGATTGAGGCTGTGGGGGAGATTGAGCTGGCATGATTACCGTTGAGACACCACAGGCAAACGTCCCGTTGGTCAAGCCGGACGGCCACAGCACGATAGAAACACAGATCACGCTTGAGAAGATGGCGCAGGCGATCCGGGAGCTGCAAGCGAAGGTCGAGGCGTTGGAGGCGCAGCAGCCGTGACGCTTGAGGATCATTTCGCGCGCTGGTTCAGGGGTGATACTGCCGCCGTCGATTTTGCCGAGCACCTCTGGCATGCGACCCAAGAGTGGGACGATTTGGAAGACGAAGGCAAATGCGCGAACCATAATGCGCTTCTGTCATGGCTGGCGTTCGGCAAGGAATACACGCCCTTCTTTGCAGATCACGCCCACATCCTGCGCCCGGCCATGCTCAATATGTATCTGCAATGGCGCGCGGCCAATGTGCTGGAGCGCGGCGACCGGAATGACGTCGCGAAGGCCTATATGCTGAGGGCTGCGATTTACGGCGTCTTCCACAACATCGCGTGGATTGTCGGTGGCGATGACTGGGCGGCTCAGGTCGGACCTGAAATCTACCGGATGTATGCCGAGACCCCCGAAGAACTCTGGAAGGAAATGAACTGATGCCAGGACCAGCAGCAGCAATCGGCGGTGGGTCGGCCCTTCTGGGCGCGTCCTCATCGCGCAAGGCGGCGAAATCTCAAGAGCGGGCAGCAAACAGCCAGCTTGAGCTTGAAGGCCGCATTTACGATGAGACGAAGGAGCGGTTCCAGCCTTTTTACGACAGCGGCCTGAACTATCAGAACGTCCTGAACTTCGAACTACTGGGCGGTGATCGGCCCATGGTCGGTGGCGATCCTCAGAGGGTGGTTGAGTTCACCGATCAGGTCTATGGCGACGGTTCCATGAAGGACGTTGTGCATAATGCCGGGTGGTCGGACGAATACACCGAGCAGGTGCGAGACTACGGCCCGCGAGATGTGACGCGATATCGGGTCGGCGACCAAACATTCGGCGACCGGGCTGCGGCTGATGCCTATGCCAAGGCGAACCCGACTGGCGGGACTGAATACGGAGGCTTTGAAGCCACCCCGTATCAAAAATACGTCCTCCAGACGTCTCAGGACCAGATCGACGGCAGCGCAGCAAGCCAAGGGAGCCTGTTCAGCGGCGCGACCATCAAGGCGCAACAGGATCGAGCGAATGACCTTTCTGGTGCATTCTATGGAAATTATATTGACCGTCTGACGGGGCAGGCTGCGCAAGGTCAGGCTGCTGCTGCAAATCTGGCCAATGCCGGGGCAAACTATGCCAGCGGCGGTGCAAATGCACTTTCAGCCATAGGTAACGCGCAGGCGGCAGGCGCAATCGGCGTCGGCAACGCCTTCGCGAAGGGCGTGGATCAAACTGTCGGGATCTGGAACTACCAGAACCAGACCAGCGGTGCCACGCCTCAGCCTGCGAACGCTCTCAGCGCCCCGTGGGCCTCTGGCGGGTTCTGGGGGTAGGCTATGGCAAGCGCTCAGGAAGTCGTCAACGGTCTGATCGCGCGGGGGTTGCCGCGCCATATCGCAATCGGTGTTGCCGGGAATATGCAGATAGAGAGCGACGGGTTTCAGACCGGCGTGAACGAATATGCCCCCGTTGTGCCCGGATCGCGTGGCGGCTATGGGCTGAACCAGTGGACCGGGCCGCGCCGCCGTCAGTTCGAGAGCTACGCCGCAGATCGCGGGGTGGCGCTGGACGATCTGGACGCTCAGCTTGATTTCACGATGTGGGAGCTGGCAAACACCGAGAAACGGGCGGGGACGGCACTTTCCCAAGCCCAAACCCCGGCAGAGGCGGCGCGGATCTACAGCCAGCAGTTCCTCCGCCCCGGTATTCCGCACCTTGACCGGCGCATAGAGGCGGCCAACGCGCTGGCTGGCGGTGATTTCGGGGGGCAGCCCCCGCAGAACGCGCTTTCGGCCCCTATGGGACAGCAGGGCGCGCCTGTGAATGCCCTCGCCCAGCAACAGCCACCGCAGCCGCCGCAAATGCAGCAGATTGACCCGCGCAACTTCCTGACGCAGGTCGCACCGCGCGCCAAACTCAAATTTACCTGAGGACAGCACATGGCCCAACTCGACACCCGCTTGCCCCTTATGGCCCAACAGCCGGATATCGTGAACGCGCTGTCTCAGTCTGCGATGGCAGCGCAGCAGACCCACCAAGCGCGCAAGCAGGCGAACCAAGTGCAGAGCCAGAACGCGCTGCGCAACCTCTTCCAGACGCAGGGCGCGGATATCGCAGCTGGTCAGCCGCAGGCGTTGAATGCGCTGGCCCAGCTGGACCCGATGCAGGCGGTTCAGATGCAGAGCGCACAGCAGAACATGCAGTCGCGCGCGCAGATGATGGAACAGCGCCGGATTGCAATGGGCCGAGAGGCCGAAGCCTACGCCGCGTCTCTTGGCGCACAAGAACGGGCCGCAGAGGCGGCGCGGGTGGAACAGGGTATCGCTCAGGGGATGCAGTTCTATCAGCGTGGGGATCTTGACGGCCTGAACCAGCTTCTGGGCACCGTTGGCGAGGAGCCATTGCAAAGCCTTGATGAATTCCCGACAGTTGCCGCGATGTATGGCGATGTTCTGGACAAGCTGAAAGCGGTTCAGGAACTGAATGCACCGCCGAAGCCCATGTCAGGCCCCGGCAAGGTTCAGGCTGATATCGCTGCTGGGCTGCTGCCGGAAGGCACCCCGCTTAGCAACAGTCCGCAGACTACCGTCAATGTCAGCAGCGGCTCCCAAAACCCTGTCCCTGGCCTTAGCAAGCTAGGAGAGGGTTTCACCTACCTGTACAATCCAGACGGCACGATCAAGCTGGACGATCAAGGGCGCCCGATGGCTGCGCCGGTTGCTGGCGGCCCAAAGGACACAAGCATTCAGGAGGCGGCCCAGCAAAGCGCCAAGGACACCGCAACGGATATTGTTTTGAATGCCGCCACACTTGCGCGTGAAGCGGCGTCCAATCAAGACTTCGGGCCTGCTGGTACGCGCATCGCTGCGCTTGCGCCATGGACCGATAGCGCAGAGGTTATCCGCCAAACCGACACCCTTAAGTCGCTGGCAGCCGCTGAGAACCTGAATGCAATGCGTCGGCAGTCTAAAACAGGCGGCGCGCTCGGCAACGTCACCGAGAAAGAACTGAAGCTCTTGCAAGATATGTCTGGCGCGCTCGACCCGACCAGCCCGAATTTCCAAAGGGATTTGGAGAACTATGAGCAAACACTGCTGAGGGTCATCCACGGCAAGAGCGCTGGTGACAAGATTTACGAGCAATCCCGTGCGGCCCCAGCAACAGATGACGAGCTATTCCGCAAATATGGCTTGGAGTGAACATGGCAAACTATGAGCAACTGATGGACGCTGCCCGCCGTGCGGATGGCGCGGGCGACACCCACGCAGCCAAGCGCTTTCTTCAGCTCGCAAAAGAGCAGAAAACGCCGAAGGGCGTGGGGCAAGTCATCAAAGAAAACCTGCTAGGTGACGACGACCCGACGACACAGAATTTTGGCGAAAAGGTTGGCACCTTCCTGAACAACGCTGGTGAAAGCCTGACACTCGGCCTTGTTGGTGATGAGGCAGCCGCCGCCACGGACGCGGCACTGGGGCGCGGAGGGTATGACGAACGTCTGCAGCACTATCGCGGGCAGCAAGAGCAATTCGCAAAGGAAAACCGAGCCTCAAGCATAGTTTCCGAACTGGCACCCGCAGCAATCCCCGGACTTGGCGCATTCTCTGCGCTTAGGACCGGCAGTGGGGTTCTAAGGGCGGCTAAGGCCGGTGGTGTGGCGGCGGTTTCAGGTGGCGTATATGGCTTCATGGAAGGGGAAGGAGATTTCACAAGCCGCAGAAAAAATGCAGTGGAGGGTGCGAAATGGTCCGGCGCATTTGGGGTTGGCGTTCCTCTCGTTGGCCGCATGATGGGGACAGTTGCACGTCGGGCGATGAGAGGTCGGAAAGTCCGTGAGATGGTCAAGTCGGCCCCCTCTCTTGAAGAACTCAGAACGAAAGCCAGCGCCATTTTCGAGCGCGCGGACGCTCAGGCCAACCTCGACCGGCGCGCGCTGACCAAAGCGGCGCCTGCAATGCAGGACAGGGCGATCCGGCAGGGTATGGACGACGTACTGACGCCGCAGGCTAGCCGTGCAAATGACCGCATAATGGACGCCGCCACTGACCCGCGAGCGGAAATGGGTTTCCGTGATCTGGATATTCTGCGCAGGCAGGCACAAGTCCCGGCTGGCAATGCTTCAAACCGCGTTGAGGCTGCAATCGGCTCTCAGATGGTCGAAGGGCTGGACGATGTATTGCGCCAAGCAGCGCCAGACACCGCGAGTGAGGTGGATTTGGCCCGCCGCATGTGGGGTCAATTGCGGCGCACAGAGCTTATTGACGATGCTGTGTACCGTGCCCAGAACGCAGCCTCTGGCTTTGAGAACGGTATCCGGGTGCAGGTTCGCCGTATCCTGAACAACCCTAAACAGCGCCGTCTGTTCGGCGATGAGGAAGTGAAGGCGATGGAGGCCGTTGTCCAAGGGACCAGCGCCTCAAACGCGCTCAAGAAGGCGGGCAAGTTCGGGGTGGGTCAGGGCGCGCAGAGCAACGGCCTGATGGCAATGCTTGCGCTCAAGGAGTTCGGGATCGCCGCGCCAGTTATCGGAACCGCAGTCCAGCGCCTGGGGGAGCGGGCGACTGTGAAGAACGCGGAGATTGCGAGGGCGCTGGTTGCATCAGGCGCGCAGATCCAAGACCCGTTGCTTGAGGCCGCCCGCCGTCACGCGATTGATGATCTGTTGACAAAGATGGCTGGCAGGGGCGGGGAGGCGGTTAGTTCATTGTCGCCAAATGAGCCATGACAATCAGCAGGGGAGCAGCGATCATCGCTAAAGTGCTGATCCGTTCCACCCCTCTCTCGCCGCCTTTGAGCCAGAGGCTGCACCCGCACAGGAAGATGGCAAGCATACCGTTTCCAAAGAAAACAGCCATGGCGATATCTAACACCTCAGACATTCACCCTGCCACGACGAGATAGGCCATCAAAAGCACCATCGGTATGGCGACTAGAGCCATTGTGCTGATGCGTTCCACCCCTCGCGCCTCATCACTCATCCAGCGCCGACAGCCCCAAAGGAAAACGACGAACAAGCCGTTGCCAAAGAAAGCACCTACAGCAATCGTGGTGAAATCGTCCATCTGCTCAACCTAATCACGAAAGGGGGCGGGGTCTAGTCTTCGGGCTGCTTCCAGCCCGCTTGGACCATTTTCTCCATCAGACGCTCTTGGAGAATTCTATGGTAGGTCTCGGAAATCTCTTCCTTCTGCTCCTCTGTCATCGTGGCAGATGGGTGTTTTTCAAAGTCGAAGTCTAGGTAGAGCTGAAGCGCATGAACAATTTCGGCGTTCATGGAACGGTTGTTCTCTGCCGCAGCAGCCTTGATGCGGTCGCGCATCCCTTCTGGGAGCCGTACCTGAAAACGCTCGGCAAGCTCGCTCGGGTATTTGGAATCATTATCGCTCATATTTAGGTAATTGCGACTTGCACCCAAAAAAGCAATGGGTGCGACTTGCAATCATGGTTTTAAGTTGCTACGTAGGTGCTAGTCGCAACTATGGAGAAGGAATTTGAAAAAATATCCCAGCCAACTTGCTGATTGCATCAATATTCGCCTGCCGAATGGATGGCGTGACGCAATCAAAGCCCGAGCAGCACAAAACCGCCGCTCTATGAACAGTGAAGTTCTCGCCGCGCTTGAGAGTGTGGTGGGAGAGGCAGCGGGGGGCGATCTTGGCGGAACAGCCCCCGCTGCTGAAGACAACAGCACCGCGTTAGCGCGCGGTTAGTCTAACCAAGCAGATGAAAGGACATCTGAATGACTAAGCATGAGATAATCACTGGAAGCGAACTTGTCTACGGTGGCGTGGCAATTCGTGAGAAGGGCGAAATGCTATCGCTCACCGATATGTGGAAGGCGGCAGGCTCGACTGAGAACAAGGAGCCGTACAATTGGGCGCGCTTCGAGGGTAGGGCCTTCATTGACGCTGTCGCCGTTTCCCAAAACCTGAGTGAGGCACAGGTTTTGACCTCCAAGCGGGGGAAGAACGGGGGCACTTTCGCGCACTGGCAGATCGGGATCGCCTACGCCAAGTATCTGAGCCATGATTTTCATATGTGGGGGAACCAGGCAATTCGCGAGAAAATGGAGGGTGTAGTGCAGCACCTTCCGGCGGACGTTTTGGAGCAGATCGTCCGAACCAATGGCATTGCTCGGATGCTTTCGGGCAAGGTCACCGCGATTGAGGGGCAGATCGCCACAATGGCCACAGCAGTTACCGCAATCGCCACTGTTGTTCAGCCGTCATCACCGGGAGTTTACGTCGAGGGAAAGACCTCTGGTCAAATCTGGAGTTCTCACAACCTGCCGCCGCTCAAGAACGCGCCGCGCTGGCTCGGCAACCGCCTTGCAGAAATGGGCTGCCAGATCGAGCACTGCCGCACGGCCCAGCTTGGGATGCGTGGGGCGCGGATGTTCGACCCGGATAAAGCGTCCGCCTGCATGAAAAACGGCCTTCTGCATAAAGCAAAGGTCTATGCTTCGGAGCGGATGGGTCAAAGCAAACTCAAGCTGATCGGGGGTGCGAAATGAAGCCGTTCAGCGAATGGACCGCCGAAGAAATGGGCTGGAAAACTGCTATGGTCGATGAGTGCCGGGAAACCTTTGGCATTTTGGCCGCTCGGCAGCTGTCAGAAAAACTGGGCTTTCCCCATCCTCCAGCGAGGATTGCCGAAAAGACTGAGGGCGAAAAGACCGCTGATGCGGTTTTGATTGCCGACCTCGCTATCCAATTGCGCCGTGCTGAGATTGCGGCGAACAACGAAAGCCGCACGTTGACAGAGGCGTATGCAGACTTTCGCCGCATGAACGGATTGGACAGTATCGAAACTGGAAGCGCAGACTATGAGGCGATGATGGCTTCCACCAAGGGTGAATACACTGCTAAGATGAAAGCTAAAGAGAAGGTCTATTATTCCCGCCGCAAGTTACGCTCCGCAATCGACCGGCATCTTAGCGCTCTTTCCGAGTTCGGGGAGGTTTGCGCCACGGTGGCGCAAACTACAAAATCTGGTGGCCCTTTCCCTCCGAAAGGAGGCGCAGCATGAAGCGCCGTTCCTTTCTCACCGGGTCTATCACCATCCCCGCTCTCGGCGTGGGGATCGCCGCAGGCGCTGCCGCAAAGGACCCACATCCCGAATGGCTGGACCAGTGGCGGGCCTTGCGGGCGGATTGGTTGCTGCATGAAGATGGCAGTGACGCCGCCGAGCGCATCCTTGAGCGTGGAGACGAGTTGGAACGCAATCTAATGGAAACAATGCCCGCCACGCTGGCTGGCATTGCCGCGCAGATCCAGTTTGCGCTTGAGGACAGGCTTGTTGGGGAAGTCTACAGAGGTGGGGTTTTCGACGGTCTTGATGAGCGCATGTTCCGCAACATAGCCGCAACCCTGGACGCAGCGGCGTAATCTAAATCACTGATTTCAATAGCAAGGCACAACCCCGCTTCGGCGGGGTCTCTTGCGTTCCAATTCCCCACATAGAGGCGAACACCATGGCGAACAGGGTTCTTATGCCCCGTGCGCTGGATGGCAATGGCAACATTGTCCCCGGCGCAATGGCGTATTTCTACAAGGAGGGCACGGTTTCCCCTCTGACGGTCTATTCGGACAAGGCCGGAACGGTTGTTGTCCCTCCGCCTCTGGTGGCGGACAGCGCGGGCAACTTCACTGCCGTGTTCACGGACAAGGTTCTGAAACTGGATATCCGCGATCCTGAAACGAACACCAGCTTGCCGGGGTTCCCGTCGGACAATTGGCACGTCACCACCACGGATGAGACGGGCGCGGGGCTGGTGAAGTTCACCCCGATCACCGGGAACAGCGCGACCAACGTGCAGGCGGCGATTGCGAACCTTACCGGGCTTTGGAACGCGGTAACGGCCTATGGGAAGTCGCTCATTGCAGCGTCTGATGCGGCGTCGGCCCGAACCACCCTTGGCCTGGGGGCTGTGGCCACACGCGGTTTTCTCGATGAGGACGACATGGCAAGCGACAGCGCAACCGCCGCGCCCAGCCAGCAGTCGGTCAAGGCGTTTGTGGGCACTGAGGTGGACGGTAAAGCGCTGGGGGTGGGGCAGTATTGGCAGAACCTGAACGGATCACGCACCGCCAACATCTCCTATCAGAACGACGCTGGTCGCCCCATTCAGTGGATGGTCCACGGCTCCAGCGGTGGCATCGCGCAGGTTTCAGCTGACGGGAGCGCATGGGTGCCCATCGCCACCCTTGGCGCGCCGGGTTCGTTTGAGACCGCAGCCTCCGTAACAATTCCGCCGGATCATTTCTACCGGACAACCGGCGGCTTTACAAACTGGTCTGAGCTTCGCTGAGGGATAGAGCATGACAAGAACACCGCAGAAAAACGCGAACGAACTCCCACAGGTCGATACGCTTGGCCCTGAGAACACTGTTCTGGTCGAGGTTGATGGCGATATCTCCCGCGCTCCGGCCAGCGCTCTCAGCACGTCGGCGGTTCAGGGCGTTGCGATCCGCAGCGATGGCAACCCGCTGGGCACCGCGACAGCGATCGATGTTGTTGGCGGCGATGTGGAGCTGACCGGGAACCTTGCGACCGTGACCCTGCCTGATGGAACCGGCGGCGCGGGCGATATCAAGTCATTCGCCAACGGGACCGATTTGCGCGCGGACGCGACAGATAGTTACCCGGTCGGGACTATTCTCAGCGCTTAGACGGAAAACACCCGGTACATCGTGACCGATGCGTCTGAAGCTGACCCAGATCTTACCACCATCGGCGGGGTTAAGGCGTTCGAGATCGGCCCTGAGTTTTCCGATATCTACAAGCTGCGCGGCGCGATCCAGCGCGGCGACCTACGCGACGGTCAGCGGGTGTTCTGTAATGGTGCGGGCTATACCGTGGACAGTACCGCAACAGGTCTGGACAGCGCACTGTGGGGGTTCGGCGTTGACGGTCTGCGGCGCGAAGGCGGGCAGCTTGACAACCTGTTTCTGATGTCTGCCTTCAAAAACCAAGATGTGACCGCGCAGTATTTTCACCTGTCCAATGATGGCGTAACCCTCAAGCGGTTGAACCAGTTCCCTGTTATCCGGGGCGCGGGCGATGCGACAACCGGCGGGCGTGACAGTCAACCATTCTGGGCGCGCCGTCGCCGCATGGACCCGTGGTTGATGCCCGTAACCGCAGGCGAGGGCCTGGAATACGACTTTTCGGTCTATGTCCTGAGCGCTCTTGGCACCCCGGTGAACATCAAATGCCAGCTCCAAGGCAGCAACGCTTTCGGCGGGGTGCGCGGCACCACACTACCAGGGGCCACCCGCGCGGCGGATCTGCTGTGGGGTCCGCGCTTCCACAACATCGGGGATAAGGTCTACCTGACCATCAGCATTCGGACGCAGGACGATTACACTGACGGGTTCGGCAATCAGTCCCCGACGTTCCGGCCATATATTGCTGAGTGCCTTGATATCGACGCGATGACATTCGGCCCGCCGGTCGCGATGAATGTTGGCACCACCACGACTGCGATGCTTGAGCCTGACCTTACGCAGGCTGATGACGACACGTGGTACATGTGCATCAAGAACAGCGCGAACCGCAATATTGAGATCCATTCCGCCACTGACCCCATCGGCGGCGCATGGTCGTCTGTCACCACTCTTGATCTGGACGGCACCTTGAATAGCCTTGAGGGGTCAATCTGGGTCCGCCAAGTCTACAAGGATGCTACCACGGGCGCGCGAACCCTGAAATATCGTGTCCATGCCGCCAACAACCGCAACGGCGACAACGAGCTGCGCGGGGTTCCGGTCGAGTTCGTCAGTACCGGCGGGCCTGAGGGGCCATATGGCGCGGCGCAGGACGTGAACAACAGCCATTCAATGCGCAATGGCGATATCGTGAATGTCGCTCTTGAGCCTGACCCGCGCGCAATGCGGTCCTTGCTCGATGCTGCCACGTCCTTTGCCGGGGAGTACCCTGTGGGCGTCGATGAGTGCATTCGCTTGCCTGACGAGCCGCACGACTTTACCCCTCAACAAAGCTGCGTCTACTACGTCAACACCGCCGGATATGCCTGCACCTTGACTGTCGAGAAAATGGAAGCGCGCCGGTTCTGGCTGGCCTGTCTCAGCTCCGATGCCGGCACATACATCGACGTGGTGAACAACTCACTTTGCGTGGGGAGTACCCGGATCGGTGGCGGGGCGTTCCAGATCACGGAATTCCTTTGGGTTGACTTCCTCGGCAAGTATGTCGGCATTCAGAGCTATGCCGTGGGCGGTGGCGGGTCAGCTGACGGGGTTGTGACTGGCGTTTCTTTCAACAGCAGCACCAACATTCTAACGCTCACACGGTCGGTCGGTGGTGATCTGACGGTGGATCTGTCAGCGCTGGATGGGGGCAGCTCTGGCTTGGCAAACTGGTCGGAGAGCGGTAACAACCTCGTGCCGACAACGGCGGGGACACTTGGCAATGCCGCGAACCCGGTGCGCGGGCTGGTGCTTGAGCCGCGCACGAATACAGGGGCGGCAGGAGATGCGGCGGAGCTTGAACTTTTCCGCGCCCAAAATGGCTCCCTCCGCGATGGTACACCCGGGGATACTTCATCAAACGCTGGGGCGGATATCGGACACTACACCCGGATGCACTCGGTGAATGATACCTCTGGGACCGTGGTGTGGGACCGGACTAAAGGCCAAGGGCTGAATGTTACTGGCGGTCCTCTGACCGGGACGCTAACAATTGATTTGTCTGCATTGGTTGTATCTGAGGATGTCCGGGTAGTTGTAGCAGAGCCGAACTCACAGATGATCAATTTCACTATCCCCGGCGGTGGCGTTAAATGGGCTGGGTCCGGTCAGCCCGCAAGCGGCACTGCAACGCTGGATTTCGCTTTCCACAGGATTGGGTCTTCTAATACCCATGCCGTTGGCTTGGAGGTTTCGTAATGGGAAGCCTCTTTGCAAATGCCATGCGCGCTTATGTGGCGGCGAACCAAGGCGGGGGAGGCGTGACATGGAGCATGACGGCGGGGGAGCCGTACCCCGGGGAGCCGGGCTATTTCATAAATAGGTCAAATAACGGCTCATTGAGTAATGAGCCTGTGCCGGGAGCTGTGCTGCATGCGCAGCTCAGCCGTACGAGTGGTGCCCATACTAATGATGCGAGGCTTAGCTTTTCAGGCGATGTAAGGCCACTGGTTTCATCTTATACGACATTTGTCGTCGATGGCACTTCATATGCATTAAGCGGATTGGTCTTTATGGGCCAGCGCACCTATTGGGATGTATGGCCTAACCCAGATACGTGGCCTCAATATACTATAGGCCAAACCTATGCCTGCGAGCTGCGCTAACCATGGACCTCACAGCAATCATCAAGGAAATCGGTGGCGGGCTTCCTGCGGCAGTCATTGCCGTGCTTTCTCTGGCTGTCTGGCACCTCTGGCGTAGGGGTAATGACCAGACCGATAGGGCGCTGGACCGGGAGCGTGAGCATAGCGCCGAACTGGTGGAGACGATCCGCACAATCGACCAGTACGACAGGGAGCGGAGGCAATGAAGTGGCCCCAGTTCCTACGCGGGGCTGATGCCGCCGCAAAGAAAGCCGCCCTCGCGCGGGCTGAGCTTCGCACGGACAAGCTGCGCGAAAAAATGGCGCAGCGCCGTCACGACCTTCTGCGCAAGACAATCGAACAGAGCAAAAGGGCGAAGCAGACAGATGGGTGATTGGGTTTCTTGGGGCGCGGGTGTCGCCCTGTTGTTCTATGGCTCGCTGGTGATGTGGGCCTATAGGCCGACGCGCTGGACCGATCCCGACGCGCCCGGCTGGCTACAGGCCGCAATCTTCTTCGGCTTCATGGCCGCAGTTGGCAACACGCTTTTCTGGCAGGTGTTGGGGCAGCCGATTGTAAACTTCGGCTTGCTCAGCGTGTCGCAAATAAGGGGCGTCGGCAACTGGCTTGACCTGCTGTTCAAGGGCGGCGGCGCTCTGGCGGCATACCTGCACCTCAAGGCCATGCACAAGTCCCTGAGTGACGAGGAGCAGGCCCGGTGGTCTGTGACTGAAATGGCGTTCTACCCCAACAGGCGGCTATGCCTGAGGGTGCTGGCCCGGATTACGTCCCGGCGGAAATAAACCACCAACAATCGAACCAGACGGCCCGCCAGCGGGCTTTCTTCGCATGGAGATAACGCATGTCATATAAGCCTGACGGACAGGTCAAGTATATCGTGATCCATTATTCAGCTACGGCGGTCGAGGACGATGTTTCCGCTGAGGATATCGACCGGATGCACAAGCGGCGCGGGTTCCGTGAAATCGGCTACCACTGGTATATCCGCAAGAGCGGTTCAATCGAAATGGGCCGCGATATGAGCCAGCCGGGGCGGTTTGAGGCAGGCGCCCACAGCAAAGGCGAGAACAGCATAAGCGTTGGGATCTGCTTTGAAGGCGGGGTCCGCAAGGCCGCGATGAACACCGGGTTTGACAGCCGTACCCCGGCGCAAACGCGCGCAATGATCGAGATTATCGACAAGATGCTGGAACGCTTCCCCGGCGCAGTTGTTCGGGGCCATCGGGATATGCCCGGAGCCGCAACGCAATGCCCCGGATTTGATGCGGCCGGTTGGTGGGATGAAGTCCAGCGCAAGCGCAATGCCCGCCCTTGGTGGCTCACCCTGATCAATTCCCTGCTGAAAGGTTTTCGCAAATGATGAACTTCTCTCCGCTTGCCCGGATCGCCCTGCGCTATGTCGTGGGGGCCTTGTTATTCGGTTCGGACCAGATCGGCGCGCAGCTGGCAGCAGACCCCGATATCGTGGCAGTGTGCGCGCTGCTGATCGGCGCGCTGGTTGAGGCGTCATATGCCCTCGCCAAGCGCAAAGGGTGGCACCTGTGATCTCGGCCCTCCTGTCCCGCTTCTGGGGCTATCTGGTGGCCGCTGGGGCGTTCCTCGCGGCTATCTGGGCTTATGGGCGGTCACAGAAGGCAGAGGGACGCAAGGAAACGTACATCGAGACGCTGACAGACAGCGCAAAACGAAAGGAGGCCGGTCGTGAAGCAGTGGAAGATCTGCGCGGGAATAGCCGCCCTGATGACATTGAGCAGCTGCGGCGAAACTCTGATCGCTGGTGATGCGGGATGTGGTTCCTATGGGGAGGCGCGGGCGACAATGCCCGGTGATCCTGAGGTGTTACCGGATAACTGGCTGTCATGGGTGACGCGAACAGATACCCGCATGACAGCAACGTGTAAGCCCCGCCAGTGAGCGGGGCTTTTTGCGTTTCGGGGTTGGGGATTGTTGGGTTGGGGCTAGGTGGAAGTCTTGGCTTCAATTTCATCCAGGCGCAGGCGGGCCTGTTCGATTGTAAGCTCCTCGCTGGTACTCCCAAGCACAGCGATCTGCACGCCGCCGAGGATCACAACAAATCCAGCCCATTGCATTGCGTCGCTTTCCACCAGCAAGCCAGGAGCGAAAACTATGGATGCGAAAATCGACCATCTAAGCACTCCAAGCCAAAGTGGAACGTGTTTGTGTCTGCTGTCGATGATGCGAAACGTTAAAGGGGCCACTTTTAATCTCCAGTGCGTTTCAGGGTGGGCGATCAGTCGATCTTTTCAAGGGTCAGCTTGTAGCTGCCGACTGGAACGTTCCGTTCGGTGACCTCTGTCATTTCATAGATGATTGAGGTTGCGTCGGCTTTTCTCATGATCGACTGCAGGTACATGGCCGCGGTCTTGCCGACGACATCCTTGCCTTGGTCGAGCACTTTGAAGTCGTTTAGGTAGTTGCGCCCGTAGAAACACCCCTTCGGGAACCAGCCCTCCACAAGCCAATTGATCACCGGCCTTAGCAGGCGCTGCATCAAGGTGAATTTAGGTTTTGTCATTGCTGTTCCTGATCGGTGCGTTTCGGGGTTGGACTTCGCGGCGGGATTCGAACCCGCAATCTCAGAAATAGAAGTTCCGTGCCTTGTCCTGTTGGGCTACGCGCAGAGAGAGGGTTAGGTGGAATAATCCGACTGAGGGCGACAGTCGGCGACGTCATCGACGGCGATGTTTCGGAACCTTCCATCCTCAAATTCTGCGGTCGGACTGACCCACACCGCGCCATCCCATAGGCTCCGGTAAATGGTCACTGGGGTTAGATCGGCCTCGATCATCCCGCGTCCGATCACGGTGTAGAGGCCGCCGCTTTTGACGTGTTGCCAGATTTCGCTTTGGTTGTATGCACTCATGATGCCTCCGAGGTTAGGTGGATTCGTCAGTGACGGCGGGAGCCGCCGCCATGTCGAGATCAAGATCGGCGGCAATTTCACGCAAACTTTCGGCCACCCGTCCGCCTTTGCCGCGCAGCACTTTGCCGTGCTGGTCAAGGTGATCGAGCATCTGGATAAGCTCTGACTGGGCGTGAACCAGTCCCTTGATGTGGTGGCGTATCGAGGTGGCGGCTTCGGTCATTTCACCCTCCGGTGATTGGTGCGTTTCGGGGTTGGGGATTATGGATTAAGGGGTGCAAGCGGCACGTTGACGGCTTGCACGTTTGGCTTGTCCCAGCCCACGCTCTCGGCAGTCTGAATTTCATCGACATCTGATGACCAATCAAATTCAACGAAGTCGCGAGGATCGACAAAGGCATCCAGTGTTTCTTCGCCACCAGCTTTCGCAATCTTCATTGCTTCCTCGTGGGCGTGTTCTTCATTGTCGGCTTCAATCACCAGAGCGGCTTTAGTCTCTACTCTCATCGTCACGACGTACTTCATCGGTCTCTCCATCAAAGGGGTGGGGTTGGGGGGGTAGGTGGATTGGTCCTTGCGACAGATTGACACCACGTCACTGCGCTTTTTCCCGCCTGTATATTGGTGGCTTCTAGGGCGAATATTTTCGCCAATCGTTTTGTAATTTGTCCGATAGACGGCCTCAGCTGCGCTTAGGGCGCCGAGAATAAACCCTGGATCAGCATCATGACCGACATGAAGAACCTCGTGCTGTAGCGGCCCTGTCAGGACGACAAGCGCAGCTCTTGGGTCAGTTTCTGTCTCGCCTGCCTCAATAAGATCAGACAGCGTGCGCAGATATCGCGCTAGTTCGATTGCGGCCTTGGGCCTCTTTGGTTCGAAGTCTACGACTGGCATCTCTCTCTCCATCAAGGGGGGGATTGTTGGAATTTACATCGTGCATTCTACGTACGCTTGCGCGAGCGGTGGGACGATTGCATTTCGAAAGCCATCAGTGAGGCCCACACCATAGGATAGCCCATCATCCAGGCTTCGAAGCTCCCGCAGCGCCTCTTGCCAACCTCTGTCCCACGAAACGGATTTGATGAGCCGCCCCATTCGTCCAGCCGTCCGACGACATGGTTTTTGCCGCCGTTGCTGCACCCTGAGGGAGTGGGCAACCCAGTAATGCCGGGGGCGTTCGTGCCACGCCCCGACCGCGCAAGCCGGGAGATCGGCGGCCCCCATGGCATATCCTGTCGCTTCCAGATCAGACCGCACCACGGCGAGCCATTCTCGCCCAGCCTTTCGCGCAACCTGTTCTCCATAGACAGTTGCAGGGTGACACTGGCGAATGAGCCATTCGAAAGATGGCCAGAGGTGGCGCTCGTCGTCAAACCCAAGGCTTTTGCCTGCCGCGCTGAAAGGTTGGCATGGGCAGGATCCGGTCCAGACTGGGCGACTATCGGGCCACCCGGCAAGCCTGAGTGCGAGAGACCAGCCACCGATACCGGCAAAGAAATGGTGTTGAGAATATCCAGAAAGTTCTGATGGAGTAACATCTTCAATGCTCCTATCGTCCACCTCGCCAGGCGCAATTAAGTCGTTCTCAATCAGCAACCTAAGCCACTTAGCGGAGGTGGAGTTGTGCTCGTTGTAGTAGGCGACCATTGCCTTCTCCATCAAAGGGGTGTTTGCAAACTTATATTTACATATATAGAAACATGTGTAAATATACATATTGTAACTGAGGCGTTTTTGTATGGATAAAAAATCGTGCGGAAACTAAAAGCGAGGTGGACGAATGATCGCAGCAAATGTTGAGGCCGCCACAGTGGGCAGACCACCTAAGAGAGCGCAGGATAAGTTCGGCAGCCCCAAACAGGTTACGCTTACGCCGGGGCAGTGGGATCGCGTGAACGATCACCTCGCCGCGCAAGAGCTGCATTGGATGGAGTTCGTCCGCGCTGCCATCAGTGAAAAGCTGGATCGCGATGAAGCTGACCAGTCAGACACCGACAAACCGGAATAGGAGAGGGGCGATGCAGCAAGTGACGGCGCACCTAGGTACCAGCGGCATAGTATGGCGCTCAGATATGGAAAAAGCACCTCGCGATGGGAGCAACTTCTTGGCCTGGTTCCCGCTGGATGGGTTGGGAGGGGATTGGTGCAGGTGTGTCCCTATCTACTGGTCAGATCGCGACCGCAGGTGGAATTTCTCAGGCCGCGCCGCCTCTGGCTTCTCTCGCACCTTCCAGCCCACCCATTGGGCGGATATCACACCGCCCCGCCCCGAATAGGCACCACGTTTTCTTTCGCCCCTGTCACGAACTGCGCCCATGCCTCCATAAGCGAGCGGCGACGTTCCAGCATATCAGATCGGGCATAGGCCCTTTCGACTTTCCCGCCGATGATGTGGGATAGCGCAGTCTCAGCAACGTCATAATGCGCGGCGTCGGTATCCTGAACCCATGTTCTGAAGCTGGTGCGCAGGCCATGGGGTGTCCCGTTCGGGTCGATCTTCCTGAACACCTTCCCGATAGCAACGTCAGATATACCGCCGGATCGCCCGCCGGGGAACATATAGGCGCTGCGCTTCCATTTCTCAGCCCTTGCAACCACCTCAAGCGCTGCTGATGATAGCGGGACGCGGAAATCGGACACCTTTCCCTCGCTGCCCTTCATTCGATCCTCTGGCACCGTCCACACGTCGCCGTCTATCTCGGCAAACCGTGCATCTCGGACCCCGGCAGATCGAACAAGCGTCAGGATCTTGAAGCGGAGGCAGAGGTGGGAGGCGTCATCTCGGTTCAAGGCTGCATAGATCCGGGGAATGTCCTGCCATGCTGATGCTGGGGTTTTCTTGATCTGGTGCCGCACCTCGCCCAGCATGTGCTTTGCCATGTCCACCGTAAACGGGTCACATTCCACGCCTGAGAACCGCATATGCTCAAATATGATCTTGGTGCGCTGAATGGCCTTTTCTGCGGTCGGGTGCTTTTTCCGCCAGATCGGCGCCAGCGCCCGGTGAATGTCCGTCTGGTGGATCTGGGACATTCTCATGCCCCCGATGGCCGGCACCATGTAAAGCTTGATCGGGCTTAGCCAGCGCCCGCTTGCACCATCTCGCCGCAGCCCCGCCTTCTTCGCTTCAAACGTGGTTTCTGCGGCTTCTGCGAATGTCGGGTCTGATCGACTGGCTTCTGCGCGCTGATCCGCCCGCTGCCGGTCACGGGTCGCAATCGGGTCTTCCCCGGACCTTAGCGCCGCCTCCCAGGTGTCACGAGACTTGCGCGCCTCCGCGAGACTGACGGCAGGGTAGGGGCCAAGACCCATTTCACGGCTGCGCCCTTGGTGCTTGTAGCGGTAGATCCAGCGGCCTTTGTCGGCATCTCTTTTCAGCAAATACAGACCTGCGCCGTCGAACAGCTTGCCATTGCCGTTTTTGACTTCTACCGCCTTCAGCTTGTTTCTCGCCATGCTTGGCCCCCACTCTGGCCCCCAAACTGGCCCCCGCTGCAATCGGACAGGGGCGTACAGAATGCGACAGCCTGTGGAATTTATGGCCTGATATCAGTGGACGGGCAAATAAAAACGGATATAGTCGGACGGAATGTTGGTGCGCGCCGTCCGCACCAGTTTTGGAAGGCGTCGTATCGGAAACAGTGAATGCGCTACACATTGGTGGCAACTGCCAAGAACGAGGGGCCGACCATTCTGGAGTGGGTCGCCTATCACAAGATGATCGGTTTTGAGACCATCATCATCTATCAGAACGATTCAGATGACTTTACCCATGAGATCTTGAAAACCCTAAGGGACATGGGCGAGATTGCTTATTTTTACAACCGTGCAGAGCGCGGGCGGCATCAGGTGAAGGCCTATAAACGCGCCGCACGTCAGGCCGCGTTTCGTGATGCACACTGGGTATTGGCGCTGGATCTTGACGAGTTTCTGGTCGTCCATGCGGATGGCGGAACCGTGCAGGACCTCATTGACGCGATGCCAGAGTGCAATCAGATCATGTTGAACTGGAAGCACTTTGGAGGTTCAGGCAAGACGCGGATCTCGCAGGATCTGGTGGTTGAAACCTTCACGCTGGCCGAGGATGAGGCGCGGGTCAAAACGCGCCTGACGCCATTCAAGACAATGTTTGATCCAAATGCATATACGCGTTGCGGTATCCACCGGCCGCAGGGGCAACTAATCCCGGAAGAGCAGATCCGCATCTGCAACGGCTCCGGCCTGCCGCTCAGCGCCTACGAGCATCGTAATTTTCGGGCCAAAGATCCAGGCCAGCGGGCTTTGGCGCAGATTAATCACTATATCACGAAGGACGCGGCGAGTTTTGTTCTGAAGTCGTACCGTGGCAGCGCGCATCAGGCCAATCGCGCCATCGATCGAAAATACTGGACGCGGCGCAACCACAATAGTCAGGAAGATCTGCATCTGGCCGCAAGAACCGATGCAATTCGTGATCGGATGCAGGAACTGGATGCGGCGTCGGGCGGGCGATTGCTTGACCTGCGGCACCAGGCGATCGAATTGCACCGCAGCCGGTTTGACGCGCTGATGGAAGATCCTGCTACTGCGTACCGTGACCTCTATACTTATTGTCTGGAAAATCCCGGTCTGGCCACAAGAGACTGATTGTGCCCGGTGACTGGCCCCTTAGGAGATCAGGAATTGGTGCCGTCTTTTGTTTGATCCGGCGGCGCGGCACGTTCGGCCTGAACCGAGGCGAGGGTCTCCAGTAGTAGCGGTTTCCGGATGGGTTTTTGCAAAAAGCGATCCATCCCGGCGTCAAGACAGGCGCGCCGGTCGCTTTCGAAGGCGTTGGCCGTCAGGGCGATGATTGCGGGCTGAGCCATGTCGCTGGCCCGGATCTGGCGGGTCGCGGTCAGGCCGTCGACCTCTGGCATGGACATGTCCATCAGGATGATGGCGGGCTGATGGTCGCGGCACATATCTACCGCTTCGCGTCCGTTTTCAGCCTCGATCACTTTGAGCGGGGTGTCGGCAAGAAATTTTCGGATCAGCAGGCGGTTGGTCCGGTTGTCATCAGCCAGAAGGAGAACACCGGGGCCAAGCTTCCTTTGCGCGGCCTCCGGGCTGATCTGTGCCGGGGCGGTGGGCGCAGTGTGGGCGGCAGACAGCCGAATTTCGAGCCGGAAACAGGAGCCCTGACCCTGAATTGAGTTCAAGCTGATGCCGCCGCCCATGCGCTGTGCCAAAATATTGGAAATGGTCAGCCCCAGTCCGGTGCCGCCATAGTGACGCGTCGTAGCTGCATCCGCCTGCGAGAACCGCTCGAACACATGTCTGGCTTGATCTTCTGAGATACCTATACCGGTGTCCACAACATCAATGAACAAGTGATAGGGGTCTTGCGCATCGTGACTGACATGCAGGGAAACGCTACCATCCTGGGTGAATTTCACCGCATTGCTGAGTAGGTTGACGAGGATCTGGCGCAGCCGACCGTCGTCGCCATGAACCTGTTCTGGCAACTCATGGGCGAAGGTCTGGGTAAAGGTGAGGCCCTTTTCGCGCAGCTTCGGACGCAGCACATCGACGGCTCCATCGACACATTTACGGAGATTGAAATCAACGGCGCTGATCTCCATCTTACCCGCCTCCAGACGGGACAGATCCAGAATGTCATTGATGATTTTCAACAGAGCGACAGAGGAGTCCCGTATCGTGTCAACGCATTGCTCCTGTTCCGCAGAAAGTGAGCTTTCGGCGAGGATATCGGACATCCCGATGATACCGTTCATAGGTGTACGGATCTCATGGCTCATATTGGCAAGAAACTCTGTCTTGGCCTGATCAGCCTTTTCGGCGGCTTGTTTTGCGTAGGTCAGCTGGGCGTTGCGGTGGGTCAGCTGCTGATTGGTGTGTTTCAGTTCATTGTTGAGGTCTACGTCGCGGGTCACATCCCATTCGACGCCGATCATCCGGTTGCGTCCCCGCGAGTCGCGAAAGGAACAGCCCATTGCGCGGATATTCTTGTGGGTGCCGTTTTCCAGCCGGACCCGAAAATCAATAGAGTGGCTGCGCACTTGGCGCAGCGCGTCTTGAAAACCGTTGATGACGCGATCACGGTCATTGGGATGCAAAAAGGACCTCCAGACGGTCAGCGGCACCTCGCCTGAACCGGCCGGATCTCCATAAAGTTCCCGCATTCTGTGGTCCCAGATGGCAATATCTGAGTTGTCCTCAATTTCCCAGATGCCGATCTTTGAGGTTTCAACCGCCATTTCCAAACGTCGTGACAATGCCTCGAGCTCACGCTCACGCCGTTTGAGTGTCTGGATTACCGAGCGTCGGGCCGCAGACAACCGACCCGCCAGCGCGGTCGGAAAGAGAATGAAGGCACCGGCCAGAAGGATTGTGAACCGCAGTTGCCATTTGTTGTCGGCGCGGGTGGGCCAACCCTCCTTCGGGCGCGCGGCAAGCTGCCAGGTGCCCACAGGCAGAACAATGTCCATCAAAACGGGGCGGTCCTGTAGAATACTCGGATCGCCGTAAAACTGTGCGCCACTGGCGCCTTTGCCATCCTTGCCGATGAGGGCAACGTCGATCATCAGATCAGGATCCGTCAGCCCTCCTTTTGAGTAGACCGCGTCAATATCGATCACGGAGGAGAGGATGCCCCAGAAGGTTTTGTCTCCCTGTGGCCCAATAAAGATTGGGAAACGCGCAATCATGCCACGCCCTCCCTGCAGCAGATCGACAGGTCCTGCCAGTACAAGCTCGCCGCTGTCGCGTGCCAGGAGGGCGGCGGCGCGTTGAGCGTCGTTTTTGTTATAATCCAATCCAATCGCGGCCTCGTTGCCTTCAATCGGGTGCATCAGTTTGATGACAAGGTCGGGCGCTGCAGCGATATTGCGCAGACTATCTTCGGCTTCAAGCAGATGGGCTGCCAGTTCAGCAAAACGGCTTTGTGTCATATCGGGTTCTGTTGACAGCACTGCCTGCAGTCCGCGGACCAGTTGAATGTCAGCCGCCAGGTTGCCCTCGATCCGGGCACGAATTAACCCCGCCTCGTATTGGACATCGGCTCGCAGCTTTTGTTCATAGATGGTGTCATTCTGGGATTCGGCAGATATGCCCGCGGCGACGATCACTATCAAGGCGACCAGCGTTGGCAGATAGGTCCGATTGTTCAGCGCCTGGATCCACGCTTTGGGCCGAAATCTCATGAAGGGGTACACCGGTGATTATCGTCTACTGTAAATATACAGTCATTCCTGGCGCAAAACTGTTCAACCAATATTAACGATGCTCAAATTTTTCCACTTTGAGGGGTTTTCTCGATATCGACTCACGTAAGGGGGGGGTGAGTGAGGGTTGGAGGAGAATAATCTCTTTTATTAGCCTCAAAATGAGTGGGATTTTAGATATCCGCCAGCTGTCGATCTGCCATCTTAAGTTGAGCGTGTTAACAACCTGCATTCCTAAAGCGTGTTTTTTGAACGTGTCTGGGCGCAATAGCTGGGTTGTAAGTAACTATATTATAATATGAAACTCCCTCTGAAAAAGGTGAGCGCGCGCGCTCGAACCTCGGCTCACGGCCACCTTCGAGGTTAATGTTTGGGCAACGAACATCCGGTATTGATTTTTCTATGAACTTTCAATGTATGGCCGAGGGTAACGATGTTTTTCAAACGTGATGCAAAAAAGCAGCAAGCTGAATCGACAATGGAACGGTCGATCATGGATATGATTGATCGAACGCAGGCCATGATCCAATTCGAACCCGACGGAACGATTCTAGAAGCCAATGCAAATTTTCTGGGCGCGGTTGGCTATGCGCTGAATGAGATCCAGGGCAACCATCATTCGATGTTCGTAGACCCTGAATACGCAAGCAGCGCGGAGTATAAAGCGTTCTGGCAGGATCTTGCATCGGGGAAGTTTTTTACGGACCAGTTTCCACGTGTCACCAAGGCAGGCCAGACGATCTGGATCCAAGCGACCTATGCCCCGGTTCTGGACAGTGAGGGGCAGACCGTTCGGGTGATCAAGCTGGCAACTGATATCACGGCCCGTCAAAACAGTGTCACCGATATCTCAAGCGGGTTGGAAGCCTTGAGCAAGGGTGACCTCAGCTACCGCGTGCAACCATGCGAGCTGCCGGACATGCAGGTTCTCTGTGAAGCATTCAACAATGCGCAGGATACACTGAATGGCGCCGTTGAAACGGTGAAGGTGGTCGCCGAGGCGGTTGGCAGCACGGCATCCGAAATCAGCCAATCCTCTAGCGAGCTGTCGCATCGTACCGAAACCCAGGCCGCCACACTGGAAGAAACCGCAGCTGCAATCGAGCAGCTGACCTCAACCGTGCGCTCTGCCGCTGATGGGGCCCGCGAGGTCGAGAACATCGTCAGCAACGCGCGCACAACTGCTGAGGAAAGCGGTGAAGTTGTGAGTAGCGCGGTGACCGCCATGTCGCAGATCGAAGAATCCTCAGGCAAGATCTCGCAGATTATTTCGGTGATCGATGATATCGCCTTTCAGACCAATCTGCTGGCGTTGAACGCAGGTGTTGAGGCCGCGCGGGCAGGCGAGGCCGGACGCGGTTTTGCAGTTGTGGCCTCTGAAGTGCGCGCGTTAGCGCAGCGCTCCTCTGACGCGGCGGGTGAGATCAAGCAGTTGATCAACGAGAGTTCGCAATATGTCGGCAACGGCGTGAAACTGGTGAGCCGAGCGGGTGAGGAGCTGCAGAAAATCATTGGCAGCGTCAGCACCATTTCTGGGCATGTCAGCCAGATTGCAACCGGCGCTGCAGAACAATCTGTGACTCTGGTGGAGATCAACACCGGTGTCAGCCAGCTGGATCAGGTGACCCAACACAATGCAGCCATGGTTGAGGAAGCAACCGCGGCCAGCCAGACGCTCTCCAATGACGCCAACGAACTGACCCGCCAGATTTCCATCTTCAAGACCGGATCAGGCACCCAGAACATCGTGTCATTTGGAAGCGGCGGCACTGGAGCGCAGGGCTATGGTGTCCGTGCAACCGGCTGAATGGGGCGTCAAAAGGCGGTCCATCTGAGGCGCCGTCTCTCCCAGTCAGAAGAACGATCTGGGGAAACATCTGTACGAAATGTCCTCAGCACATGGCCGCCGCACTGCACCAGCAGCTGCGGCGGTTGGTATTTTGATCGCCACGTTTTCAGGGGGCTGACCAAGGGCCATTTCGGCGCTGTGCTGCCATGGAACTGATCAGGATCAAAGACCGGTCTTCCGACACCATGATTTATGGTGACAGATAACCAATTCTTGCCAACCCGTGACCGGAGTGACCGCCATGATCCGCCTAGCATCCATCCTCTATTCCCTGATTGGCAGCAGCCTTGCGGGGGCCGCTGTGATCGCGGTTCTGGTGGCCGGGCATGTCTCTGTTCCTGCTATTCTGATGGCGGCTGCTGTTGGTGCGGTTGCAGGGTTGCCGGTGTCCTATCTGGTGGCGCGACGCCTATATCAGGGCTGATCACCTCGTGTCCCGGGCTGGGGCCGTTCAGGCGTCGAAGAACCCTCGGGCCGTCGCCACAAAGGCGCGCGGGTTTTCGGCATGTAGCCAATGTCCGCAATCGGGAAGTTTGGCAAAATGTGACCGGCTGAACCGCGCCTTGATCAGGGGGCGATGCTCCGGCAGGACATAATCCGATGCCGCGCCGGACAGAAACAGTGTGCTGCCGTCCCATTGCGCTTCGATCTCGGGAAAGCCCATGATGTGGGGCATGTCGCGTTCCAGAGTGTCCAAGTTCAGGCGCCAGCGTCCGTTGGGCAGGTCAAGGGACTGCGTGAAGAAACTCTGTAGGGCTTTCTCGACACCGAGGTCGGCCAACTGCGCTTCAGCGTCCGAGCGGCGTTCGACCTTGGCAAGATCAACCTGACGCATCGCGTGGATGTACTGGATCTGGCTGTGCTTGTAGGCCACCGGTGCGATATCAGCGACTAGCAGACGGCGCAGCGTTTGGGGGTGAGTGAGGGCCAGCGTCATCGCCGCTTTACCGCCCATCGAATGACCGATCAGATCGACGGGGGCACCATGGGACTGGATCACCTCGGCCAGATCATCAGCCAGATCGCGGTAGCTATGTGTTTCGGTCCAGGGGCTGTTGCCATGGTTGCGCATATCGATTGCGATGACCTCACGGTCATCGCAAATCCGCTTGGCAATTGCGCCCCAATTGCGGGCAGAGCCGTAGAGCCCATGCGCGATCATCAAGGTGGGCTTGTCGGTCGGGGCGCCATGGCGGATCGTGTTCAGCATATCCCCGTGATAACGTCGGCATCGTCCACTCGCCAGCCCCTTTGCGCGAAGGGTTGCTGTTCTTTTTTATATCTCCGGCTGGCCATTGAGCGCACCGCAAAGCGTCGTTAATGTGCCGTTAGTTTTTCAGATCCCGGACCATCCATGGCAGATACACTTCTCAGCGATATCGAACAGGTTCAGGAGCTGCTGAAAGACCGCGAACAGGCTGGCGGTGATCTTGCCTCTGCGCTGAAACATGCGCGACGCCGGTTGCCGCGCCGGATCTATCGACAGGGCATGCGGCTTGCCGAAGCACAGCATTTGCTGGCGCACCCGAAACTGCGGCTGACAGTAGAACAGCCACCGTTGCAGCGCGCAGCACGTGAGGTGATCAAGCACCTGAAGTCCATTGATCTGGCAGACCGCCGCCGCGGACGGCTATTGGATATCGTCGCCACAATGGCCTTCTCGTTAATTGTGGTTGCGATCTTGCTCGTGGTGGTGCTGCGCTGGCGGGGGTTTGTCTAAGGCTTGACCCCTTTCACTTTTGGGCGCGGCCCGGTATCTTGAACGTGGTTCAAGATTGAAGGGCAGAGCAGATGGCAAGTAAGGCCGAAATCCGCAAGCAAGAGTTGCGTGAAAAACTGGTGGCAGCAGCTGAGATCCGTATTCGCCGTGATGGGGCAGGGGCGCTGCGTGCACGCGATCTGGCGACGGATGCGGGGTGCGCGGTGGGTGCTATCTACAATGCCTTTGAAGATATGAATGCCATTGTGATGGCGGTGAACGGGCAGACTTTTCAGGCGTTGGGGCAGGCTGTGCGGCAGTCTCTCGATGGCGCGGAGGGGGCTGCGCCGACTGAGCGGCTGATCTTGATGAGCAATGCGTATCTGGGATTCGCGGCAGAGAATACGCGGCTGTGGCGCGCGTTGTTCGATGTGCAGGCGGAGGAGGAGGCGGTCCCTGACTGGTACCGCGCTGCGCTGGAGAATCTGTTTTCAAATATTGCAGCGCCGGTTGCGGAGATTTTTCCCGACAAAACTCCCCAGGATCTGGCCCTGATGGTGCGGGCGCTGTTCTCGGCAGTGCATGGAATCGTTTTGCTGGGTTTGGAAAACCGGATCTCAGGTGTGCCGACCGACCAGATCGAGAAGATGATTTCTGAAGTATTATCGCGGCTCAAGTAATTTTTTTGAACGGTGTTCAAAAAATTACTTGAACGACGTTCAGGAATTTTCTATACCAGATTCATGAACAACGTTCGCGATCTGGAGGAAGCCATGTTTGCAACGATAAAGACCTTGATCCGCGGTGCCGACGCCCGTGCAGAAGAGCGGTTGAGCGATACCTATGCGATTGAGCTGATTGATCAGAAGATCCGCAGCAGTGAGGCCGATCTGACCCGTGCCAAACAGGCGCTGGCTGGGTTGATCCAGAAATCCCGTATGGAGACGCGGCAACTGGATGCGGTGTCTGTGCGGATCGCCGATTTGATTGAGCGGGCGCAGGCGGCTTTGGCTGATGGCCGTGAAGATCTGGCCCAGACTGCCGCGTCCGCCATTGCCGAGCTTGAGAATGAGGAGGGCACGCGCCGCCGGACGGTTGATATGCTGGAACAGCGTAGCCTGCAATTACGCCAGTCAGTAGAAGCCAGTCATCGTCGTCTGATGGATCTGAAGCAGGGTGCGATTGCGGCACGGGCCACTCGTAAGGTACAAACGGCACATAGCGGCATGGCGCGCAACACCGGCCCGAGCGACACGCTGGGGGAGGCAGAGGCGCTGATCAATCGGGTGATGTCTGCCGAAGATCCTTTTGAACAGAGCGAGATCCTGAAGGAGATCGAAACCGGTCTGAGCCATGGCTCGGTAGCCGATGATCTGGCGGACGCAGGGTTTGGCGCTCCGACACGTAGCACCGCCGCCGATGTTCTGGCGCGGCTCTCAGCGAAGCGCTGACACAACACGCGCGCCTGTAAATCGGCGCAACTTTCTTAACTATCTGAACAATAAATCGACCAACTGGGAGAGACCCAATGACCAATGCACGCAACGACAACAACCTGATCATCACCCTCAATGTGGCCGGTGTGGCCGTGGCCTACGGGATGCTGGGGATTTCGCTCTGGCTTTCGACCGAGGTGCCGCTGGCAACCAAAGGCTTCTGGGGCATGGGCATCATGCTGCTGACACTGAGCCTGATCAACGTTGTGAAATACCGCTTTGACATCCGTTCAAGCGAGGATCGTATCCGCCGCATCGAAGAGGCGCGCAATGAGAAGATGTTGGAAGAGGCCTTGGCTGAGACCAAACAGCTCTGATCCGGCAGGCAGTTACAGCCCATAAGAAAACCGCCGCGCACGAAGGGTGCGCGGCGGTTCTTTTTTAATTCGAACGGCTTAGTGGTTTGGGTAAAGCGGGAAGCGGGCGCAGAGGGCGGCCACTTTCTCACGTACCGAAGCCTCGACCGCAGCGTTGCCATCTTCGCCATTGGCGGCCAGACCGTCGACAACTTCGATGATCAGATCCGCGATCTCGCGGAATTCGGCTTCTCCAAAGCCGCGGGTGGTGCCGGCAGGGGTGCCAAGACGGATGCCCGAGGTCACAGTCGGCTTTTCCGGGTCGAACGGGATGCCGTTCTTGTTGGTGGTGATATGGGCGCGGCCCAGAGCCTTGTCCACGATGTTGCCGGTCACGCCTTTGGGGCGCAGGTCGACCAGCATGACATGGGTATCGGTGCCACCGGTGACGATATCCAGACCGCCCTTGATCAGCTGATCCGCGAGGGCCACGGCATTGGCGCGCACCTGCTTCTGGTAGTCTTTGAACTCCGGACGCAGTGCTTCCCCAAAAGCCACGGCCTTGGCGGCGATCACATGCATCAGCGGGCCACCCTGAATACCGGGGAAGATCGCGGAGTTCACTTTCTTTGCGATATCGGCATCGTTGGTCAGGATCATGCCACCGCGCGGGCCGCGCAGGGTTTTATGGGTGGTGGTGGTGGCCACATGGGCGTGCGGGAAGGGTGAGGGGTGCTCACCCGCAGCAACTAGACCAGCGAAATGGGCCATGTCGACATGCAGGTAGGCGCCAACCTTATCCGCGATTGCGCGGAAACGAGCAAAGTCGATGACGCGCGGAATGGCGGAGCCACCGGCGATGATCAGCTTGGGCTGATGTTCGACCGCGAGGGCCTCGACCTGATCGTAGTCAATCAGGCAGTCGTCTTCGCGCACACCGTAGTGAACGGCGTTGAACCATTTGCCGGACTGGTTGGGGCGCGCACCGTGAGTGAGGTGACCGCCGGAGGCCAGATCCATACCGAGGATGGTGTCGCCGGGCTGGATCAGCGCCTGGAACACACCCTGGTTCGCCTGCGAGCCGGAATTGGGCTGTACATTGGCGAACTCACAACCAAACAGTTGCTTGGCACGGTCGATGGCAAGGTTCTCTGCAACATCAACATATTGGCAGCCGCCGTAGTAACGACGACCGGGGTAGCCCTCGGCGTATTTGTTGGTCAGAACACTGCCTTGCGCCTCCATCACGGCGGCGGAGACGATGTTTTCCGATGCGATCAGTTCGATCTCGTCGCGCTGACGGCCAAGTTCGTCCGTGACCGAGCCGAACAGCTCCGGATCGCGCTCGGCGAGGGATTGGGTGAAAAAACCGGGGTCGCGGGAGGTGGTCTCAGTCATGTTGCTGGCTCCATGAGTTGGCATTCCATTTGAGAGATTTCCTATCGGAAACACCACAGCCCTGAAAGCCCGGAATACGACGAATTCCTCGCTGAGAGCGGCAAGACTGGCAATCTTGGGAAAGCTGTGATTGTTTCGGAACGAATTGCGTAACACCGGAAACAGATTTGATGACCATGAGAATCGCCTTTCTGGCCAGCCGGGCTCCGGTGGCGCAGTCAGCACAGACCGAGATGGTAAGACGGTACGGCAATGTGCCAAAGGAAGAGGCGGATGTGATTGTCGCCCTAGGCGGTGATGGCTTCATGCTGGACACCCTGCATGAAACGATTGATCTGCCAGCCCCGGTCTATGGCATGAACCGGGGCACGATTGGTTTCTTGATGAATGAATTTAGTGCAAGCGGGCTGCTGGCGCGGCTTGAGGCCGCCGAAGAAGAGATCATCAACCCTCTGTCCATGGTGGCCATGGATGGTGAGGGGCGCAGCCACCGGGCGCTCGCCATCAACGAAGTGTCCTTGCTGCGGGCTGGACCGCAGGCGGCGAAGCTGAAAATCTCTGTCGACGGGCGGCAACGTATGGCGGAGCTGGTCTGTGATGGGGCGCTGGTCTCAACACCTGCGGGGTCCACCGCCTATAACTATTCCGCCCATGGGCCGATCCTGCCGATCGGATCCGACGTGCTGGCGCTGACCGCCATCGCAGCGTTCCGCCCGCGCCGTTGGCGTGGCGCGTTGTTGCCCAGCAATGCCATAGTCCGGTTTGACGTGCTGGAGCCGGAGAAGCGACCAGTGATGGCCGATGCGGACTCTGTCTCCTTTGCCAATATCCGTTGGGTGGAGATCGCAACCCAGACCAAGATCCGCCACAAGATCCTGTTTGATCCCGGCCATGGACTGGAGGAGCGGTTGATCTCGGAGCAGTTCACCTGACGAAAGGGGTGGCACCCTAGGGTTGTATCACGCGTTTGTGAACGCAAATCTCGCGATTTTGTGCGATAATCGAACTCTACATAAGGCCGATGCCAGCGGTGACAGCCAAGGGGCATAGCGTACCCGAAGAGGGACGCACGATCTACCGGGATGGCCATCGGCCCCTTATTTAAGCACCTAAACTTTGCGTTAGCCGGACTGTGCGGTGGTTGCCATCTGCGCGCGTTTGGGTCCTCGAAGGCGGGAAACGCCGGGGCGATGGTCCCGCATCCTTCGTGTGATGATTTTCGTGAACGAGTATCCGGTGGTATCGGAATATCCGGGGGTCGGCGCATACCGAGCCCCGGATTTCTTTGCATCACCCACTCGTATTCGAGATCCGTTGCCACAGCGGGTCGCACATGCGGCCAAGGCGATCCTCGATTGCGATACAGGCGTCCACGGCCATATCCTCGCGCCACCGGGGGGCTGCGATCTGCACATTGATGGGCTGTGGCCCGGATGGCAACTCGGCAAGGCGGCTTGGCACTGAGGCGGCGGGCAGGCCCAGAAAATTCATCGCATAGGAATAGACTGCACAACCCAGCACCTCATGCACACCCGCGGCACCTTCCGTGTCACGATCCGGTTTGAAGAAGGGCTGTGGCAGGAAAGGGGTCAGGACAAGCGGGTAGCGCTGCATGAACAGTGACCACTCCCGCGCGTATTGGGTGCGTTTGGCCATCATCTGCAAGAGTTCCGCTCCGGCGAAAGGGGGGAACTCCTCAAAATACACAAAAAAAATATCGCGTACGGTCTTTGAACCAGCGGCATCAACATCCCCCTTCATGAGGGCATAGACCTCCCCCATCAGGGCGCGATAGCCGGTGCGGCCTGCGTCGAAGACATCAGGCAGGGTGACTTCTTCGACCTGATATCCCGCATCCAACAGGGCTACACGGGCCTCTTCCAATGCGGCGTCGACCTCGGGGTGCAGATCATAGCCGTAAGTCTCCTTGGAGAAGGCGACGCGGGTCGGGCCGTCCGGTGTGTCGCCACGCCAGGGCATGGGCACATGGAACGGGTCGCGTGGATCTGGCGCAATCAGGCTGGGCATCGACAGGTGCAGGTCGCGGGCGCTGCGGGTTATCAACCCCTGGACGGACATGCTCTGCGCCAGAATGCCCCGTTCTGCCGATTGGCTGGGATTCCAGGCTGGCACCCGGCCCAGACCCGGCTTCACGGTCACCGCGCCATTGGCGGCGGCGGGGAAGCGCAAGCTGCCGCCAATATCATTGCCATGGGCCAGCGCGCCGATCCCGGCCATGACGGCGGCGCCCGCTCCACCGGAGGAGCCGCCCGGCGAGATATGCCGTCCCCAGGGATTATGCGTGCGGCCATGTAGCGGGTTATCTGTATCGGCGCGAAAGGAGAACTCAGGCGTGTTGGTGCGCCCAATCACCACTGCACCTGCATCCTGCAGATTCTTCACCACCGGGGCATCATCCGGTGCAATCAGATCCTTCAGCGCGCTGACCCCATTGGAGGTCGCATGACCCGCCTGATCGACGTTGATCTTGATCGTGACAGGGACACCATGCAGCGGGCCACAGGGCGCGCCGCCAGCGCGTGCTTTATCCAGCTGTTGTGCGCGATCAAGGGCGTCGCTGCCCAGATCCTCCACCACCGCATTCAGATCAGGGTTTACAGCAGCCATGCGCACGAGCGAGGCCGTGACCGCCGCCTCCGCCGTGAGGTCGCCTGCTATGGTGCGTTGGCTCAGTTCTGTTGCGCTCAATCGCCAGATGTCGCTCTGTGTCATATCGATGCCTCCTTGCTGCAGGGTAGGCGGGGGCATCCGAGTTGCAAGGGAAACCGCACGGCAAAAAGCCGAAAACCTGTTCAGGTTTCCGGCAACTGTTCAGTATCAGAACAATGGTGGTGCCTAGTACGGCGGGGTGCGGGCTACTTCGCGTAGCCAAGCCCCTGCAATGCAGTGGTGATTTCATCCAGAATAGCGGGATCATCGATGGTTGCGGGCATTTTCCAATCGGTGCCATCGGCGATGTTCACCATGGTGCCACGAAGGATCTTGCCGGAGCGGGTCTTCGGCAGCCGGTCCACCACACAGGCCAGCTTAAAGGCGGCAACGGGTCCGATTTTCTCGCGCACCAGCTTGACCACCTGCGCGACGACCTCGTCATGCGCGGTCTCACAGCCTGAATTGAGGCAGAGGAAGCCGAGGGGCATCTGCCCCTTCAGACTGTCGCCGACGCCAATCACCGCGCATTCCGCGACATCCGGGTGGCTTGCCAGAACCTCCTCCATCGCGCCAGTGGACAGGCGGTGGCCCGCGACATTGATGACATCATCGGTGCGCGCCATGATGTAGAGATAGCCATCCTCATCCTTCATGCCTGCATCACCGGTTTCATAATATCCGGGAAAGGTGGTGAGGTAGCTTTTTCTGAACCGGTCTTCCGCATTCCAGAGCGTCGGCAACGTGCCCGGCGGTAGCGGCAGCTTAACTGCAATGGCACCCAGCTCGCCCGGCGCTACAGGGTGGCCGCCCTCGTCAAGGATATCGACCTCATAGCCCGGCATCGGCACGGCGGGCGAGCCGAGTTTGGTTGGCAGCTCTTCAATCCCCAGCGGGTTGGCGGCAATCGACCAGCCGGTCTCCGTCTGCCACCAGTGGTCAATTACCGGAACGTTCAGCTGCTCTTGCGCCCAGGTAATGGTGTCAGGGTCGGCGCGCTCACCGGCCAGATAGACCTGCTTGAGGCCGCTGAGGTCGTATTTCTTGACGTATTCGCCCTTGGGGTCCTCTCGCTTCACCGCGCGGAACGCGGTGGGGGCGGTGAAGAAGCTCTTGACCTTATGTTCGGAAATCACCCGCCAGAACGTGCCCGCATCCGGTGTGCCGATGGGTTTGCCCTCAAACACGATGGTGGTGTTGCCATGGATGAGTGGCGCATAGCAGATGTAGCTATGGCCCACGACCCAACCCACATCTGAGGCCGCCCAGAACACATCGCCGGGATCGACGTTGTAGATGTTCTTCATCGTCCAATTGAGCGCAACCAGCTGTCCGGCGGTGTGGCGGATCACGCCCTTGGGCTGGCCGGTGGTGCCGGAAGTATAAAGGATGTAGGCCGGATGGTTGCCCTCAACCGGGACGCAGTCTGCGGGTTCGACGCCATATTGGAACCCGTGCCAGTTCACATCGCGGCCTTCGACCAGCTCGGCCACCTCCTGCTCGCGCTGGAAGATCACGCAGAAGTCCGGTTTGTGGGTGGCCAACTCAATCGCGCCGTCCAGAAGGGGTTTGTAATGCACTGTGCGGCCCGGCTCCAGCCCGCAGGAGGCAGCGATGATCGCCTTCGGCGTGGCGTCGTCGATGCGCACGGCCAATTCGTTGGCCGCAAATCCACCAAAGACCACGGAATGCACAGCCCCCAGACGGGCACAGGCCAGCATGGCCTCCAGTGCCTCGGGGATCATCGGCATGTAGATGATGACGCGGTCGCCTTTCTCTACGCCTTTGGCGCGCAGGGCGCCGGCCAATGTGGCGACACGGTTGCGCAGCTCGACATAGGAGATTTCGCGCTTCGTATGGGTGATCGGGCTGTCGTAGATGATCGCTGTTTGCTCGCCACGCCCCTGCTCAACATGGCGGTCGACGGCGTTGTAGCAGGTGTTCACCTTGGCATCGGCGAACCATTCATAAAGGTCATCGCCCTTGTCGGTCAGGGCCTTGGTTGGGGCGCGGTCCCAGCTGATCGCCTCAGCTGCCTCCATCCAGAACTGTTCCGGATTGGCTTTCCAGCCTTCATAGACCTCTGAATACGACATGCGGTTTCTCCTCACTCATCCTTGGCAGTGAGTTAGGCGCATGGATCGCCACCGGGCAAGCGTGCTGCGCGACGTCGCGTCAGATTGGCGCAAGAAATTTGCATTTTTTGCCAATTCGATGTTGCAAAGTTTTGCAAACAGAGCTTGTTCGCGGAATTAACAGCAAGATGGCGGTGAGTTTGCAAAGTTTAGCCGGTGACCGCGCGTTGGACCCCTGGCAGAGATCAGGTCGCAGGCGCAGTGATTCTATGCGTGCGCCTGCGGGCCTTTCGCCTGTTGCTGACAAGTGACCGGCAGCTCGGATATCTGCTGTCAGCTGTAGTGGGTGACCGGGGTGCCCGCGATGGCGGCCATGTTCAGCAGTCCCCGCGCGGTGATTGACGGGGAGACGATATGTGCCCGGTTGCCCATGCCCATCAGGATTGGCCCGACCTCCAGCCCACCGGCGCGCATCTTCAGGATATTGCGCACGCCGCTGGCGGCATCGGCATGGGCAAAGATCAGCACATTGGCCTCGCCCTCCAGCCGTGAGTTCGGGAAAATGCGGGCGCGCAGCTCGGGATCCAGCGCGGTGTCGATGTTCATCTCGCCCTCGTAGATGAAATCGCGGGGCGTCTCGTCCAAAATCTCGATTGCAGCGCGCAGGCGGGCACCGGAATCGCAACGGGTGTTGCCAAACTGGGATTGCGAACAGAGTGCAATTTTCGGTTCCAGGCCAAAGCGGCGGACATGGCGCGCGGCACCGATAACGGTCTGCGCAATCTGTTCGGGGGTGGGTTCAATCCGCACATGGGTGTCCCCGATGAACAGTGGCCCGTCCTCTAGGATCACCAGTGACAACGCACCATGAGGCTCGTAGGTGCCGCCACCAAGGACCTGGTTCACATAGTTCATATGCCAGCGATACTCACCAAAGGTACCACAGATCATGCTGTCCGCTTCGCCCCGATGAACCATGATGGCACCAATTGCGGTGGTGTTGGTGCGCATGATCGCCTTCGCGAGATCAGGGGTCACACCTTCGCGCTGCATGACACGGTGATAGCTGGTCCAGTAATCATAGTAGCGCGGATCGTTTTCCGGGTTCACGATCTGGAAATCGGTGCCGGGCCGAATGTGCAGGCCAAGGCGTTCGCAGCGGGTTTCGATCACCTCTGGGCGACCGATCAAGATCGGTGTTTCGGTGGTTTCTTCCAGAATGCCCTGGGCGGTGCGCAAGACACGTTCATCTTCGCCCTCGGTGAAGACGATGCGGCGGGCAGCGGCCTTTGCAGCCTCAAATACGGGTTTCATCAACAGAGCGGATTTGAACACGGTCTGATTTAGCTTCGCCCGATAGGCTGCAAGATCGTCTATGGGCCGCTGTGCCACGCCACTTTCCATCGCGGCCTTGGCCACGGCGGAGGACACTACCCCGACGAGACGTGGATCGAACGGTTTGGGAATAAGATAGTCGGCGCCAAAGGTCAGCTGTTCGCCCTGATAGGCGGCGGCGGCTTCGGCAGAGGTGGTCATACGGGCCATTTCAGCAATGCCCTCGACGCAGGCGATCTGCATGGCGTCGTTGATCTCTGTTGCGCCGACATCCAACGCGCCCCGAAAGATGAAGGGAAAGCAAAGGACGTTGTTGACCTGATTGGGAAAGTCGCTGCGGCCCGTAGCGATGATCGCATTCGGCGAGACCTCGCGTGCCACATCCGGCAGGATTTCCGGGTTGGGGTTGGCGAGGGCAAAAATGATCGGCCGATCGGTCATCTTGGCGACCATCTCTGGCTTCAGCACATTCGGGCCAGAGAGGCCGAGGAAGAGGTCGGCGCCGTGAATGACCTGATCCAATGTGCGCAGATCGGTTTTCTGGGCGAAGGCGGATTTATGCGGGTTCATATCCTCGGTGCGGCCCTCATAGACCAGACCGTGCAGATCGCAGAGCCAGATATTCTCGCGCTTGACGCCGAGTTTCACCAGCATGTTGAGGCAGGCAATTCCGGCAGCGCCGCCACCGGTCGATACGATCTTGATATCCTCAAACCGCTTCCCAGCCACATGCAGCGCATTCTTGGCCGCAGCGCCCACGACAATCGCTGTGCCATGCTGGTCGTCGTGGAAAACCGGGATGTTCATCCGCTCGCGGCAGATCTTCTCAACGATGAAGCAATCCGGCGCCTTGATGTCCTCAAGATTGATAGCGCCGAAGGTTGGTTCCAGCGCACACACAATATCGGCGAGCTTCTCTGGATCGCTCTCGTTCACCTCAATATCGAAACAGTCGATGCTGGCGAATTTTTTGAACAGGACGGCCTTGCCCTCCATCACCGGTTTGGAGGCCAGCGCACCGATATTGCCCAGACCCAGAACCGCCGTGCCATTGGTAACCACTGCAACCAGATTGCCGCGTGAGGTGTATTTTGCCGCATCCGCCGGATCGGATTTGATCTCGATACAGGCCTCAGCCACGCCGGGGGAATATGCGCGCGCCAGATCCCGGCCATTGGCCATCGGCTTGGTCGCGCGGATCTCCAGCTTCCCCGGATTGGGATAGGCATGGTAATGCAATGCGGCGTCGCGCAGGGTTTGGGTGTCGGATTTCGGATTTTTGGTCATCAGGCGCTCCAGAGACTATAGTTTAGTGTTAAACGACTTTTGACGTCAGGGAAACAGGCTATTCATGGCTTCCGCAGCAGGGTGGGCAAGTGCTTGCACCTGAACACGGTTCGTCTCACTGTGGTGCAAAAGACGACAAGGGAGCAACCAATGACCGATACGATTGCGGAGCTGCGATTGCCTACGCAGGAGCTGCGGGACGACATTCCATTTTATACGAAAACACTTGGGATGAAGCTTGATTCCATCTATCCGGCAGATGATCCGGCGATCGGGGTGTTCTCCGGCCATGGTTTGCGGCTGCGGATCGAACGGGGCGCGAGTGAAGCGCCTGGCACCATTCGTATTCTGACAGACGATCCTGACGGGTTTGCAGAAGGAGCCCGCCGTTTGACAGCACCCAATGGCACCAAAATCGAGATTGAGGAGCGCAATCCGCCACTGGTGATGCCGGAAACTGTTCACAGTTTTGTGGTGCGCCGACTAAAGGATCAGGCCCCCTGGATCATTGGCCGTGCTGGCATGCACTACCGCGATCTGGTGCCGGACCGGTTGGGCGGATCAATCATTGCCAGCCATATTCGCATCCCTGATGGGGGCCCGGTTCCGGATATGGTCCATTTTCACAAGGTCGGCTTTCAGCTGATCTTCTGCATCCATGGCTGGGTTGATGTGGTCTACGAGGATCAAGGCGAGAAGATGCGGCTGACGGCGGGCGATTGCTTCATTCAGCCGCCGGAGATCCGTCACCGGGTGCTGGAAGCCAGCGACAATGTGCAGGTGATCGAAATTGGCGTGCCCGCCGAGCATGTGACCGAGATTGATCATGAGATGACGCTGCCGACGCCACATCTGAGGCCAGAGCGCGAATGGCAGGGCCAGCGGTTTGTCTACAACACGGCCGAGGGGGCCGAATGGGTGCCGTTCCGCCTGCCAGGATATATCTGCCGCGACACCACAATTGCCGAAAACACAAAGGGCGTGGCCGGGGTGCAGGTCGTGCGCCGAGGGGAGGGCGCGCCCCAATGGGCGGCCCATGACACCGATATTCACTTCACCTTTGTGATGAATGGCACGCTGACGCTTGAAGGGCAGGGGCGAGAGCCGTTTCAGCTGGAACAGGGCGACGCATTCGTCATTCCGCCGGGCATGAAGACCCGGTTGAGCGCGCCGTCGGCCGATGTGGAGCTGCTTGAAGTGACCCTGCCCGGGGTGTTCAACACCACATTGGACGATCCATCGGCCTAAGGCGCGATCTGCGGATGGCGGCTTGGGTCGGATGATGTGATACACTTGCCAGCAGATGCCGGGGGCTTTCACTCCCTCGGCAAAATCCGCTAGGGTCACCAATTCTGACCAAGTGATCAAAAAAATCAGGGAATCGCCATGAACCTCAAAGACGCTGCCACCGCCGTTCGTGAAAACGCACACGCGCCCTATTCCAATTTCAAGGTCGGCGCGGCGATCAGAGCGGCGTCCGGAACCGTCTATGTTGGCTGCAATGTCGAAAATGTTGCCTACCCTGAGGGGACCTGCGCTGAGGCGGGCGCAATTGCGGCCATGGTGGCCGCCGGTGAGACGCGGCTGGAAGCTGCTTATGTGATTGCCGACTGCCCGGCACCGATTCCACCCTGCGGGGGGTGCCGTCAGAAACTGGCCGAGTTTGGCGCGGCCGACGTTCAGGTGACGCTTGCCACAACCGACGGTCTGGAACGTGAAACCACCATTGGTGACCTGCTTCCGGGGGCGTTTGGCGCGGATCACATGGAGCGGAGCTAAGATATGGATGCGCGCGCAATTATTGCCAGCCTGCGCCGGGGGAACACCCCAAGCGACGCAGATTTACGCTGGTTCGCTGAAGGGCTGGCCAATGGCACCGTGTCCGACGCGCAGGCCGGCGCCTTTGCCATGGTGGTGTGTCTGCAGGGATTGGGCGTGGAGGCCCGCCGGGCGCTGACGCTTGCGATGCGGGACAGCGGTGATGTGCTGCGCTGGGATCTGGACGGGCCGGTGTTGGATAAACACTCCACCGGCGGCGTCGGCGATTGTGTGTCGCTGCTACTGGCTCCGGCTCTGGCGGAATGCGGGGCGTATGTTCCGATGATTTCGGGGCGAGGGCTGGGCCATACCGGCGGCACGCTCGACAAGATGGAAGCCATTCCGGGCGTCAGCACCCAGGTGTCCGAGCAGGATCTGGTGGCCATGATGCAGGGTGTGGGCTGTGCCATCGTTGGGGCGACCGCGAAGATCGCTCCGGCGGACAAGCGGCTATATGCGATCCGCGATGTGACGGCCACAGTGGACAGTCTCGATCTGATCACCGCGTCGATCCTGTCGAAGAAACTGGCGGCCAGCACAGATGCGCTGGTGCTGGATGTGAAGATCGGCTCCGGCGCCTTTATGAAAACGCTTGATGAGGCGGAGGCGCTGGCGCGCAGTCTCAGTGAGACTGCCAATGCGGCAGGGTGCCGAACTTCGGCTTTGATCACCGATATGAACCAGCCGTTGGCGCCTGCCTTGGGCAATGCGCTGGAGGTGGCGGAGGTCATGCGGGTGCTCACCGGCGTGTCAGGTGAAGAGGGTGCATTGGCGGATCTGACGGCGGCGCAGGGCGGTGTGTTGCTGGCCCATGGTGGGCTCGCAGCGGATGCCGAGGCGGGGACCGAGATGATCCGCAAGGCGATTGCCAGCGGAGCCGTCGCTGAGCGCTTTGCCCGGATGGTGGCTGCTATGGGCGGACCGGGTGATTTTGCCGAAAGCTGGCAAAGCACCCTGCCGACCGCGTCGGTGCAACGCGTTATAAAGGTGGAGCAGGCGGGCTACGTCAGTGCCATTGATGGCGAAGCGCTAGGTTTGGCGGTGGTCCAGCTGGGCGGCGGGCGCATGATCGAAAGCGATGTGGTGGACCCTGCGGTCGGGCTGTCGGAACTGGCGCCGCTGGGCCAGAAACTATCTGTGGGCGACCAGCTGGGGATCATTCACGCGGCGAATGAGGCGGCGGCGGATGTGGCCGAAGCACGCCTGCGCGCAGCCTATCAGCTGTCGAAGGCCGCACCGGAGGTGCCGCCTCTGATCTACAAGAGGATTTCATAATGCCGCGCGCCTTTCTTGTGGTGATGGACTCGGTCGGGATCGGCGGAGCACCGGATGCCGGGGCCTATTTCAACGGTGATCTGCCTGATCTGGGCGCCAACACGCTGGCCCATATCGCCCAGGCCTGCGCTGCGGGACAGGCGGAGGAGGGGCGCAGTGGCCCCCTGCACCTGCCCAATCTGGATCAGTTGGGCTTGGGGGCTGCGGTGGTGCTGGCGTCCGCTGTGCCCTGTCCTGATCTCGGGGGCGCCGGGATCACCGGGCGCTGGGGCGCAGCTCGTGAGATCAGCCGGGGCAAGGATACGCCGTCGGGCCATTGGGAACTGGCCGGGCTGCCGGTGCCATGGGATTGGTGTTACTTCCCGGATCAGACACCGGCCTTTCCGGACGACCTGGTTGCACATGTCTGCGCAGCGGCAGGAACCGAGGCAATCCTTGGCAATTGTCATGCATCGGGCACTGCGATCATAGCCCAACATGGCGCCGCGCATATGCAGTCGGGTTTGCCGATCTGCTATACCTCTGCTGACAGCGTGTTCCAGATCGCGGCGCATGAGGAGACTTTCGGCCTAGAGAGATTGCTGTCGCTCTGCGAGGCGGTGGCGCCTTATCTGCATCAGATGAAAGTGGGCCGGGTCATTGCGCGGCCCTTTACCGGGACACCGGAAGTTGGGTTCCAGCGTACCACCAACAGGCGCGACTATGCCATCATGCCACCTGCGCCGATCCTGACCAATTGGGTGCAGGACGCAGGCCAGCCGGTGCATGCCATTGGTAAGATTGGTGATATTTTCTCTATGCAGGGGATTGATACACTGAAGAAAGGCGACGATGCGACCCTGATGCAGCATCTACACGATGCGGTGGCAGAGGCCGAGGAGGGGAGCCTCACCTTCGCCAATTTTGTGGAATTTGACAGTCTCTATGGGCACCGGCGCGATATCTCGGGCTATGCGAGGGCGCTGGAATGGTTCGATGGCGAAATCGGCCGATTGCTGTCACAGCTGCGGGACGGGGACCTGCTGATCCTGACTGCGGACCACGGCAACGATCCCAGCTGGCCGGGGACCGATCACACGCGTGAACAGGTGCCGGTGCTGATCGCTGGGGCCGGGATCGGCCCTATGGGCACCATTGGTTTCGCGGATGTTGCGGCCACGGTTGCCGCGCATCTGAACGTACCTGCGCAAGGGCCGGGTAAGCCAGCACTTGCGGTATAGCGCAGCGGGCCGGTGAAGGATCCGGTACCCTTGTTCCACCGCGATGTTTGCAGGGATTTGCGCCAATGCGCGCCAAATCCGCCTTGCCTGTCCTGCGGTGCAAGGACTAAGAGAGTTTGAATTTTCCTGAAAGGAGTGCCCAATGTCCGATCACCTGACCGTTGTCGATCACCCGCTGGTGCAGCACAAGCTGACTCTGATGCGCGACAAGGGCACCTCAACTGCCGGGTTCCGGCGCCTGCTGCGTGAGATCACCCAGCTGCTTGCCTATGAGATCACCCGCGAGATGCCGCTGACCACCACCACCATCGACACACCGATGGAAGAAATGGAAGCGCCGATCCTTGCGGGTAAGAAACTGGCACTTGTGTCAATCCTGCGGGCGGGCAACGGGATGCTGGATGGCGTTCTGGAGCTGATCCCCTCGGCGCGGGTCGGCTTTGTCGGTCTCTACCGGGATGAGGAAACCCTGCAGCCGGTTCAATATTACTTCAAGGCACCGGAGGGGCTGAAGGATCGTTTGGTGATCGCGGTGGACCCGATGCTCGCCACTGGCAACAGCTCTGCAGCGGCGATTGATCTGCTGAAAGAGGCCGGTGCCAATGACATCCGCTTTCTTTGCCTGCTGGCTTCGCCCGAAGGGGTGGAACTGATGAAGGAGAAGCATCCGGATGTGCCGATCGTGACGGCCTCTCTTGATCGTCAGCTGAATGAGAAGGGGTATATCCTGCCGGGACTAGGTGACGCGGGCGACCGGATGTTCGGGACCAAGTAAGCACGTGCCTTTTCGGCATGTGCTGCGCGTAGAAACAGGGGCGTCCGATAGCGGGCGTCCCTGTTGCGTTCCGGGAGAGGGCCTGCCCAATCTGGGGCGTGTCGGGCGGTCTGATGTCTCTGGGAACTTTCGTTAATTTGCGGAAACCCTGCTTTACTCAGATTCGCTTTTCAGGCATCCTACCGCCATATCTTGTGGGGCTTTCGGATGACGCTTACTAGAATTATTGCAAGTGCCTTGATTGCGGCGGCCAGCTTTGGCGGGGCGGAGGCGCAGTCAGCCCGGACGACCGAAGCCCCGGCTGAGTTTCCGCCTGCCTCCTTTGAGGGCAAGCAATATGTCGACAGTCGCGGGTGTGTTTTCATCCGGGCGGGTATTGATGGCAATGTCACATGGGTGCCGCGCGTGACCCGAAGCCGCAAGCAGCTGTGTGGTTTTGAACCGACACAAGTGGCTGCCGCACCAAGCGCGCCGAAAGCGGCCTCCGCACCGGCGCCTGAGTTGATCACGTTGCCAGCGGACCAACGCGCGAATGGCGCTGAGATCACCGTCGCTGACGAGAGCGCAGCCCCGGTCGCCGCATCCACCGCACCGCGCACTGTCACGACCACTAAGCCGCAGCGCAGCCCCGTTCGGCAGGCCAAGCCGGTGCGGACTGCGGCCTCTACCGGCCGTGCGCCACGACCGCGCCCGCTGCTGGATGACGCCTATCGCCCGCCCGCCGCTGCGCCCACAATCATCGGTCAGGGATATGGTCGCTGTGCAGGTGCTTCGGCGCTGAGCCAGCAATATATCAACCAGACCGGCGATGTACGCTGTGGACCGCAGGGGGGCAGCAGCCGTTTGTCATCGGTTCTGGACCCCAACACCCGCGTGGTTCCCAAACATGTCTATCAGGAACGCGCGCTGAGCCGTGGTCTGAAGGTGCCTGAGGGCTATCGTCGGGCCTGGGGCGATGATCGTCTTAACCCGCGCCGTGCCGAAATGTCACTTGGCGGCGTTCTGGCGCGCGCCAATGGCGGTGTGCCAGCAGGGTACGTGCGAATTACCCATCAGGATCGTTACAATCCGAACCGGGGGCCGCAGGGGACCGCAATCTGGACACGCACGGTCCCGCGCGAGGGGATCCGCCGCCCGGTAGACAGGCCTGTTGTGACCCTCTCTGCAAGACAGCGGGCCGATGCCGCAGCGGATATCGCGGAGGATGATATTCTCGTCACCCGTCTGTCTACGCGCTCGCAACCATCGGCGGGAACCACCTCGCGCAGCAACCCTTCTGCGGTCTTGTCTGCGCCTGTTGCGCAGTCTCGCTATGTACGGGCCGCCACCCTTGCTGATGTGACGCAGGCGGAAGCGGTGGCGCAGCGGTTGCGTCAAAAGGGACTGCCGGTGCGTCTGGGACGTGTGAACCGCAAGGGACAAACTTTGCAGGTGGTGCTGGCTGGGCCTTTCGTTGGTGGGGAGGCTGCGCAGTCGGCCCTATCCAAAGTACGCGCAGCAGGCTTTGCCGGAGCGCGGTTGAGCAACTAGTCAGAAGGCGAGAAGACCGGCATAGGGCATGCTAAGGGCGCGTGGTTTGCGACGTCTAAGGGTTGCCCCTGAGAGAAATTTGGGTCGGCTCAGCCACAGATGCTCTGCAATTGAACCCAGTCACGATCATTCAGCACAGGCTGTAACTCGCGCCCGGCCATCGGGTCAGCCTCAATCAGGCCAAGCACGGTTTCACCGGTGATGTCCTGCGCATAGGCGTAGGGGCTGGAGGGCACTGCTGCGCGTGCGAACTCCGCCAGCGTCGTGGTCTCATCCGGGGTCGGGCGCGGCGCGCTGATGACGGTTTCGGCATAGCGGTCCAAGGTCGCGCGGGTCAGTTCACCGGTTGTCAGCATCCTGAAGGTCGCCCGGATGCCCCCGGCGGCCAGCAGTTCAGCCAGCGGATCCTGTTCCACAGCGCGGGCGCGTTCAACCAGAACGGCGCCAGCTGCGACAGCCGGATCTTCGTGATCCTCGACCAGATCACGGTTCAGCAGGACGATACCGCCGGGCAGATAGAGGCTGCTGGCCACACCGCTGCGCAGGATCACCAGTTGGCGTACATCCAGCCGCTCCGCCAGCCGGTCCAGAATGGGCGCGGTCTCCAGCGTGCTGCAGGCCTGACCCGACACCCGCTCAATCCGGCCGAGCAAGGCCTGCCCCAGCGCCTTGCGCTTGATATCCGGCACCACGTCGACCGTATGGGACAGCAGCGCATTCGGCAGCCAGAATACGGCAAGCCCGGCGGCAACGGCCAGTGTCGAGAGCAGTGTAACAGCGCGCAGGCGACCCGGGCGGGCACGGGCACGGGTGAGGGCGGATTGCAACCGGTTGATCGCATCCAGCATGGCCGTTTCATCTTCGGCAATCTCCAGCGTTTCACCGGGGTCGCCAAAGGGGTGAAACAGGGCAGGGAAGCCGCCGGGGTTCTGACGCTCGAGTGCCGCCAGCGACCAATGCGCCAGCGGCCGGTCGTTCATATCGGCGATGGTCAGGGTCGCGTCCCCGACCGAAACGATAACATCGCGCCGCTGCGCATCAGGGGCGGCCCGCCACAGGGCTGCAGCCTCAAGCCGTTGATATTCCCGCAATGCCGTCATGAAAAACGATGCACCTTTTCTGATAATTGTTCACAGATCAAATAGCACGGCGATCCGGGCGTCAGCAATTGACTTTGCGACCGTTCCGCCCGCGCGTGCTTTATGAACCCATATCAGAGTGACTTGGCCTGTTGGCGCAGTTCGAATTTCTGGATTTTCCCGGTCGAGGTTTTGGGAAGTTCTTGAAAGATCACCTGTTTTGGCGCCTTGAAACCTGCCAGCGTTTCGCGTGCAAAACGGATCAGATCGGCGGGGGCCACGGTTGCTCCGGGTTTCAGTTCGACAAAGGCGCAGGGCACCTCGCCCCATTTCTCGTCTGGTTTGGCAACCACAGCTGCAAGGTTTACATCCGGGTGCCCCATCAACACGCCCTCCACCTCAACCGAAGAGATATTCTCGCCGCCGGAGATGATGATATCCTTCGCGCGATCCGCGATCTGGATGTAGCCATCCGGGTGCTGCACGGCGATATCGCCTGAGTGGAAATATCCGCCTTGGAATGCTTCGGCGGTGGCCTCGGGGTTCTTCAGATAGCCTTTCATGACCGAGTTGCCGCGCATCACGATTTCGCCCTGATCTTGCCCGTTCATCGCGATCTGCTGCATCTCATCGGACATGACCGTGATATGATCCATCATCGGGAAGGCGACGCCCTGACGGGCTTTGATCGCGGCGCGCCCCTGTTGGTCCAGCGTATCCCAGCTGTCGCCTTTCCACAGGCATTCGGTGACATGGCCGTAGGTTTCCGTAAGCCCGTAGACCTGTGTGACATGAAAGCCGAGCGCTTCGATTTTCTCCAGCGTTGCGGGCGCGGGCGGGGCGCCTGCGGTGAAGACTTCTACCGTGTGATCAAAGCTGCGGCGCTCCTCTTCGGGCGCATTGACCAGCATGTTCAGCACAATCGGAGCACCTCCGAAATGGGTTACACCTTCGTCGGCGATGGCATCATAGATTGCAGGCGCGGTGATATCACGACAACAGATCAGCGTGCCCCCCAGAACCGGCATCATCCAGCTGTGGTTCCAGCCGTTGCAATGAAACAGGGGCACAATGGCGAGATATTTCGGCTGCATCACCATGCGCCAGGAAATCACGGTACCCATGGTCATGAGGTACGCGCCGCGATGATGATAGACAACGCCCTTGGGCCGACCCGTGGTGCCGGAAGTATAATTCAGCGCAAGGCTTTCCCATTCGTCCCGGGGCATGATCCAGTCGAAATCATGGGCGGCAGCGGCCAGAATATCCTCATAGATCGGATGGCGGCCTGATGCTGGATGGCCGGCCTGATCATCCGGTACCTCGATGATCAGCGGGCCGGGCCCGTCACAAGCGGCCTTTGCCGCTTCTGCGAGGGGCAGAAACTGGCTATCCGCCAGCACCACCTTGGCCTCGCCATGGTCGAAAATATAGGCAACTGTGCTGACATCAAGGCGGGTGTTGATGGTGTTGAGAACAGCACCACAGGCGGGAACACCAAAATGCGCCTCGGCCTGAGCGGGAAGATTGGGGATCAGTGTTGCCACGACGTCGCCCGGTCGGACTCCCATTCCGGCAAGGGCCGAAGCCAGCCGCGTGCAGCGATCATAGTAGGCCGCATAGGTTTTGCGATGAGTGCCGTAGACCACGGCGGGCACATCCGCAAACACATGGGCGGCGCGGCGCAGATGCGACAGCGGCGTCAGTGGCACATAATTGGCGGCGGTTTTCTCCAGTCCCGACTCGTCCGACATCCAGCCCATACTTGCCTCCTCCCAAGATTATTCATGCGCTTTTGCAAAAAGATATTGCGCAAAGTTGCAGTCAAGGGAAGAGATAAGACATTTTTGTGTGCGTCGCTTAGGTTTTCTTTGTACTGCAAAGTGCTTAGCCTGCCGGGCATGATCCTGTCGCCTGGCCGTTCCTATGTCTTTGTGCATATCCCCAAGACCGGGGGCACCGCGTTGTCGCTGGCGCTGGAAGCGCGGGCGATGGCGGATGATCTGATGCTCGGGGATACGCCCAAAGCGCGCAAACGCAGGCGGCGTTTGCAAGGGGTCAAAACCCGGGGACGGTTGTGGAAACATTCAACATTGGCCGATATCGACGGTCTGCTGCCGGATGACCAGCTGCGGCGTCTCTTTGCCTTCACATTGGTGCGCAACCCCTTTGATCGGGTGCTGAGCCTTTATCACTGGCTTCGGATGCAGAGTTTTGATCATCCGTCCGTGCCGCTGGCGAAAGCGCTGAATTTTGAGGATTTTGCCTGTCATCCGCAGATGCTGACAGCGTTTCGCGCAAACCCGGCGTGCGCCTACATGCGGCGTGCGGACGGGGTGGAACAATGCGCCTGCTATATCCGGCTGGAACATTTCGCGCGGGACGCTGCACCTCTGTTTGATCATCTGGGGTTTGAGTTGCACCTGCCTGTGGCCAATATCTCTGATCGTCCGCGCAGTTGGCAGGAATCCTATACGGACGCATCCCGCAGAGCAGTGACAGAGGCCTGTGCGGAGGATCTTGCCCAGTTTGAATACTCTTTTAACGATTCACCGATAGACCAGTAGTCGAGAGATGGAATCATTTGTGGTCCGAAGCCTTCGCCAAAGCGGGGTATCTTCGATCCGTGCTTTTGATCAACTCTCCCGCAGGTCGGCTCATGTCGCCTGACGGACGGGTAACGTGACGGGTCATGCAGAACGTATGGCTGCCTTGGTGAAAGGGAAAACCGATGCTGGATTGGCTGCTGAAACGCAAGCTCTCTCCGATGGCCGAGGCTCTGGCGACAGAGTACCCGTTGGTCGCAACCGGACAGGGTGGGATCCTGTCGGGCACGCATGTGGCCTCACATCTAGGTTGGCGCCCGGTTGAGGCCCTGGCCGTGGGCGATATGGCCCTTACCTTTGACCATGGGATGCAGCCCATCGTCGATATCCACCGCGAGACGCTATTGCTGACCAGCGGTGCCCCCAATCCACTGACATGTCCGGTCTATATTCCGCAGGATGCGCTGAACAATCGAGCGCCGCTTTGGGTGATGCCGAACCAGGGAATTCTGATCGAAAGCGATCTGGCCTGTGACGGGCAGGGTGATCCCTTTGTCGTGGTGCCAGCCTGCGCGCTGGAAGGCTATCGCGGGATCCGCCGCGCGGAACCAGAGACCCGGCTGGAGATCGTCGTGCCGCGCTTCGCACAGGACGAAGTCATCTATCTGGAGGCGGGTCTGCTGGGATTCAGCGTCTCACCGCGTGACCTGCTGTCGTTCGACACAAGCGCGCAGCCGGATCTGTATCGCGTGCTGCAGCCCGAGACAGCCCGAGAATTGGTGATCGATATGATCACTGAGGAAAGCGCCTGGGCCAATACCCTACCGATCGGGCCCGGTGGCCATGGCGCGGCGGAATATGCTGCGGTGATCTAACTTTAGGAAACCACAGGACCAAATCAAAGCCGCCATCCAATCCGGAGGCGGCTTTTGTTGTGTTTACATATGCTTCATCAGATGCCTTGACGTGAAAAAGCGGCACCCAAGGGCGCCGCTTTCAGATGTGTTTGGATTGTTGTTGCCTGATCAGGCGGCTTTCTCGGCCTCAGGGTTAAAGCGACCGTAGAAGGTCTGACCCTTCTCCGCCATCTCGCGCAGCAGCGGCGGGCAGGTGAAGCGCTCACCGTATTTCGCGGTCAACTGATCGCAGCGCTCAGCCGCATAGGGCGTGCCGATAATGTCGAGCCAGCTCAGCGGACCACCGGACCAAGGCGCAAAGCCCCAGGCCAGAATAGCGCCTACGTCGCCTTCGCGGATGTCCATCAGAACCCCCTCTTCCAGCGCCCGCACAGCTTCCAGAACCTGCGCAAACATCAGGCGTTCCTGCACTTCGATCAGATCGGGCTGTTCCTCGGCCTGCGGGTATTTCTCCTGCATCCCCTTCCAGTAGCCCTGACGCTTACCCTTGTCGTCATAGTCAAAGAAACCAGCGTTGGATTTGCGGCCCAGACGCCCCTGTTCTTCCATCCAGAAGATCAGATCATCCGCAGCGCTTTCAGGGTAAGCATCGCCCATCGCCGCTTTGGTGGCGCGGGCAATTTTGGCGCCCAGATCGATCGAGGTCTCATCGGTCAGTTGGATCGGCCCCACAGGGAAACCCAGCTGACGTGCGGCATTGTCGATCAGCGCCGGGGCAACGCCCTCGGTGATCATCCGTGCGCCTTCGTTCACGTAAGGGATGATGCAGCGGTTGCAGTAGAAGAACCGCGCATCATTGACCACGATCGGTGTTTTGCGGATCTGACGCACGTAATCCAGCGCTTTGGCCACCGCGCGATCACCGGTTTTCTCACCTTTGATGATCTCCACCAGGAACATTTTTTCCACCGGTGAGAAGAAGTGAATGCCGATGAACTGTTCCGGCCGCACCGAGGCCTCTGCCAGATCGGTGATCGGCAGGGTCGAGGTGTTGGAGGCGAAAATGCAATCCTCAGGAATGATCGCCTCGACCTTTTTGGTCATCTCGGCTTTGACACCGGGATCTTCAAACACCGCCTCAATGATCAGATCACAGCCCTTGAGCGTGTCCAGATCCGGCGTTGCGGTGATGCGCGATAGCATCGCCTCTTTCTTCTCGGCGGTGACTTTGCCGCGCTTGATGCCCTTGTCGAGATAGCTCTCTGTATAGGCCTTTCCCTTGTCAGCAGCGTCCTGATCACGGTCGATCAGCACAACCTCCATGCCAGCCTGAGCGGAGACCAGCGCGATACCTGCCCCCATCATGCCAGCGCCCAGAACGCCGATTTTTTTGACCGACTGATCCTCGATACCCGCCGGGCGCACCGCGCCTTTTTCCAGCGCTTCCTTATTGAGGAAGAGCGAACGGATCATCGCCTCGGAGGAGGGGTTCATCAGAACATGGGTGAACCAACGCGCCTCGATCTTCAGCGCGGTGTCAAAGGGCACGAGCGCCCCCTCATAGACGGCACTCAGCAGAGCCTTGGCCGCCGGGAAGGCACCAAAGGTTTTGCCATGTACCATGGCTGCCGCACCAAGGAAGGTCATGAAGCCCGCAGGGTGATAGGGCGCGCCACCGGGCATCTTGTAGCCCTTCGCATCCCAGGGTTTGACGATATCGGCGTCTTTTGCCTCCAGAACCCAGGCGCGCGCAGCGGCCAGCGGATCTTCGACAACGTCGTCGATGATGCCAGCGCCCTTGGCTTTCTTGGGATCAACCAGCTTGCCTTCCAGCAGGAAAGGGGCCGCCGCCATGGCACCCATCTTGCGCACCAGACGGGTGGTGCCGCCAGCACCGGGGAAGATGCCAACCATGATTTCCGGCAGGCCGATCTTGGCCTTCGGATTATCGGCGGCAAAGATGCGGTGCGTGGACAGCGGCAGTTCCAGACCGATGCCAACGGCAGTACCGGGCAGGGCCGCTGCGACCGGCTTGCCACCTTTGTTGGTCTTGGGATCCATGCCAGCACGTTCGATCTTGCGCAGACCTTCGTGCATTTTCATGATGCCTTCGAACAGACCCCGCGCGGGCTCGTCACCGGCATCCTCTTTCATCTTGGCCAGCACATTGAGGTCCATGCCACCGGCAAAGTCTTTCTTGCCAGAGGTGATCACGATGCCCTTGACCGCGTCGTCTGCCAGCGCATCGTCGACCAAGCCGTCGAGGTCGATCATCGCCTGGCCGTTCAGCACGTTCATAGTCTTGCCGGGGCAGTCCCAGGTGATGATGGCGACGCCGTCGGCGTCTTTTTTCATTGTGAAATCAGACATATCTTCTTCTCCTGCCGCCTGGGTTACACGCGTTCAATGATGGTGGCCGCGCCCATGCCGGACCCGATGCAGAGCGTGGCAAGGCCGGTTTCCCGGTCGCTGCGCTCCAGCTCATCCAGCAGCGCGCCGAGGATCATTGCGCCGGTGGCTCCCAGCGGATGGCCCATCGCGATGGAGCCGCCGTTGACGTTCACCTTGTCATGATCCACGCCAAAGGCCTGCTCAAACCGCATCACAACACTGGCGAAGGCCTCATTGACCTCAAACAGGTCGATGTCGCCGATCTCCATCCCATTGTCGCGCAGGATCTTTTCTGTGACGGGCACGGGGCCGGTCAGCATGATGGTGGGGTCGGTGCCGATTTTAGCTGTTGCTTTGATGCGGGCACGGGGTTTCAGACCCATCGCCTCGCCAAATTCCTTATCGCCGATCAGCACGGCGGCAGCGCCATCCACGATACCGGAGGAGTTACCGGCGTGGTGAATGTGATTGATCCGCTCCAGATGCGGATACTTCAGCATTGCGATCTTGTCGAAGCCGGGCATCTGCTCGCCCATCATCTGGAACGCGGGGTTCAGACCGCCCAGCGACTGCATATCGGTGCCGGGGCGCATGTATTCGTCGTGGTCCAGGATGGTCAGCCCGTTGATGTCACGCACAGGTACGACGCTGCCAGCAAACCGGTTGTCGTCCCAGGCAGCCTTGGCCCGGCGCTGGGATTCCATTGCCATTGCGTCAGCGTCATCACGCGAGAACCCATACTCGGTGGCAATGATATCCGCTGAAATCCCCTGTGGGACAAAATAGTTCTCGATCGCGATAGCGGGATCAACCGCGATGGCGCCACCGTCCATGCCCATAGGCACGCGGCTCATGGATTCCACCCCGCCCGCGATATAGGCGTGACCGGCGCGGCCACGGACCTGGTTGGCGGCCATGTTCACCGCTTCCAGACCGGAGGCGCAGAAGCGGTTGATGGAGACGCCGGGGATCGATTCATCCAAGTCAGACGCCAGAACTGCAGTCCGCGCTAGGCAGGCGCCTTGCTCACCAATCTGGGTGACGTTGCCCCAGATCACATCTTCAACCGCGTGGCCTTCGAGGTTATTGCGGTCTTTCAGAGCGTTGAGTGCCACTGCGGACAGCCGCGCGGCTGTCACTTCATGCAAGGACCCATCCTTGCGCCCCTTGCCGCGCGGGGTGCGCACGGCGTCATAGATATAGGCTTCGGTCATATCTGTCTCCTCAGGCTCGGTCCGACGGGTTGCCGGGCATTAGATCGTAGGGGGCTTTCCAGCCCGGTTGCGCGCTCAGCCGTGAGAGCCAAGCGTCGATATTCGGCCACTCGGCTCGTTCGAAGCCGAAGGGTTCAGGATAGTAGAGGTAGGAACAGCAGGTCAGATCGGCGTTGGTGAGGCCGTCGCCCACGATCCAGTTGCGTCCCTCAAGGTGTTTGTCCAGGATCGCATAAGCCGCCTTCAGCCGCCCTTGCAGGAAGGCGATTACCTCCTGCGGGCGTTTGTCTTCAGGCAGGAAATTCATCAGGAAGCGGCAAAGCCCTGCGTTGGAGGACAGTTTGTGATTGTCCCACAGTTGCCAGCGCAATATCTCGCGCTTTTCTTCGGGGGTGGTGCCCCCGAACTTGCCATAAGTGTCGGAAAGATACTGTTGTATGACACCCGATTGGCTGAGCGTCAGATCACCGTCGACCAGAACCGGGCATTCTCCCATGTCATTTACGTCGCTGCGAAAGGTCTCGCCGCGTGTGGTGCCGCTGAAGAAATCGACAAAGACCGGTTCCCAGACGATCCCGCCCAGTTCAAGCGCGAGTGCTGCCTTGTAGGAATGGCCGCTTTCGCCGAAACAGTAGAGTTTGATGCTCATGACATGTCCTTCCGGTTGCCGGAGCGCATGGGGGTTTCACACCCCCACACCCCCGTGGAGTATTTGTGGAAAGATGACGGAGTGTTCACTCCGCATTAACAGTGGTGACGCGACGATGGCAGTGCGGGACAGGCTGGAGAGCCGATGCTCGTGAAAGGTGACGGCGCGCCGACCCATTAGGCGGAGAGCTCGGGGGGAGGCGCGTCTCATCCTGTCACCTTTCCCCAAATACTCCCGCCGGAGGCCTCCCTCAGATGCGGCGCTTGATGCCGTCAGCACTGTCACAGGGACCTCGCAATCAGTTCCTTCATGATCTCATTGGTGCCGCCATAGATCCGCTGGACGCGGGCATCTGCCCACATCTCTGCCACAGCATATTCCTGCATGAAGCCATAGCCGCCGTGCAGCTGAACGCATTCATCGAGTACTTCGCCCTGTGTGTCGGTGATCCAGTATTTTGCCATCGCCGCCTTCTCGACCGTCAGCTTACCCTGAAGATGTTCGACCATACATTCGTCCAAGAAGGCCCGCGCGATCTTGGTTTTGGTCTGGCATTCGACCAGTTTGAACCGGGTGTTCTGAAATTGCGTAAGCGGGCCGCCGAAGGCTTCGCGCTCCTTGCAATAGGCGATGGTCCGTTCCACCGCACCTTCCATGGCGCCGACCGCGCCGCAGGCAATGATCAGCCGTTCCTGGGGCAGTTGCTGCATCATCTGGTAGAAGCCCTGGCCCTCGGTCCCGCCCAGAATATTCTCCGGCGCAATTTCCACGTTGTCGAAGAACAATTCCGAGGTATCGGCTGCATGGCAGCCGATTTTATCGAGGTTGCGGCCACGGCTGAAGCCATCGGCGCCGTCGGTTTCCACAGCCACCAGGGAGATGCCTTTGGAACCTTGCGAGGGGTCGGTTTTGGCGGCAACCAGGATCAGGTTGGCGTGCTGGCCATTGGTGATGAAGGTTTTCTGACCGCTCAGCCGATAGGCGTTGCCGTCTTTGACGGCCTTTGTCTTGATGCGCTGAACATCCGACCCGGTGGAGGGTTCTGTCATTGCCAAAGCACCGACCAGCTCACCGGTGATCATCTTTGGAAGCCAGCGCTGTTTTTGCTCTTCGGTGCCATAGGCCAGCACATAATGCGCAACGATGCCTGAGTGGATACCATGTCCCCAACTGGCAAGATTGGCACGGCTGCCTTCGATCAGGATTGCGGCCTCATGGCCGAAGTCACCGCCGACACCGCCGTATTCTTCCGGTACCGAGGGGCAAAGCAGGCCTAGCGCGCCGGCTTCAGTCCAGGTGGAGCGATCCATCATGCCCTGCTTGCGCCAGGTCTCGAATTTTGGCGCCCATTCACGAGTGATGAACTGCGCTGTCATATCAGCCAGCATCTGGTGCTCGTCGGTCATCCAGCTGGAGTGTTGCTCTGCGCTCATGGGGCTCCCCTTGGTGTCTGTATCGTGCCTTGTGGCATCTGTTGTCTGCTGGTGGTGCATGCCCACCTATCGTTTGCGGTCCTCAAGCTCGGCATTGAAGAGCCGCAGCCGATGGGTGAGGTTGTCGCTGTCTGTCACACTGTCGAAATTCTCAAACAGAAAGGAGAGGGCCTCACCTTCGTCGAGGCCAGCCTCCTGCGAGAATTTTCGCAACCGGCGGTAGCCGTCTTCGGTCATGGCGACCGGCAGGCGGCGTGTGAGGCGAAAGCGTTTTGGCATGGTCTCTCCTCCGATTGCGGCACCCCGAAACGTGTCCGGAGCGCCAGTCTGCTATGTCGGCCCCGATGTCAGATATCCGGGGCGGCTCACGGAGCCCCCTGTGACAAAAGGGGTTCCGATCTGCGTAAATCGTGGCTCAGAACTGGTCTGCGTTCAGCGCCATAACGGTGTCGCCACCGGTCTGGATGCGGCTGAGGTGCAGCGCGGTCGCAGGCAGTCGGCGTGCCATGTAATAGCGTCCGGTCGCGATTTTTGTCTCGTAGAACGCGGCGTCAGAAGACCCGGCGTCAAGCTCAGCCTGCGCAGCCTTCGCCATCTCAGCCCACATCAGACCGAGGCAGACATGGCCGAACATATGCATGAAGTCATAAGAGCCGGAGAGCGCGTTGTTCGGATTGGTCATGCCATTTTGCATGAAATACATGCCAGCGGCCTGCAGATCCTTCGACGCAGCTTTCAGAGGTTCAATGAACTCCTTGCTGTAAGTCTCGGAGATATCGCCGTTTTCCTTGCAGAACCCCTTGACCATTTCAAAGAACGCCATGACGTGCTTGCCACCATCCTGCGCCAGTTTACGGCCAACCAGATCCAGTGCCTGAACACCATTGGCGCCCTCATAGATCATCGCGATACGGGCGTCGCGGGTGTACTGGGACATACCCCATTCTTCGATATAGCCGTGGCCACCGTAGATCTGCTGGGCCTGAACGGTCATGTCGTAACCCTGATCGGTCAGGAAACCTTTGATCACCGGCGTGAGCAGCGAGATCAGCCCATCTGCGTCCTTGTCCTCGGCACGGTGCGCCTGATCGATCATCTGCGCGCCCCAAAGGATGAAGGCACGGGCGCCTTCGGCGAAGCTTTTCTGATCCATCAGGTTGCGGCGAATGTCCGGGTGCACGATCAGCGGATCGGCCGGGCCATCCGGGTTTTTCACGCCGGTGACATCGCGCCCCTGCAGACGGTCCTTGGCGTATTCCAAGGCATTCTGGTAAGCGGCCTCGGCCTGTGCCAGACCCTGCATGCCTACGCCGAGACGGGCCTCGTTCATCATGGTGAACATGGCGCGCATGCCTTTATGCTCAGTGCCGAGCAGGTAACCGGTGGCGCTGTCATAGTTCATCACACAGGTCGAGTTGCCGTGGATGCCCATTTTCTCTTCGATCTTGCCAACCGAGACGCCGTTCCGCTCACCCAGCGAGCCGTCTTCGTTCACGATGAATTTTGGTACGATGAACAGGGATACGCCCTTGATGCCGTCGGGGCCGCCGGGGATCTTGGCCAGCACCAGATGGATGATGTTATCGGCCATATCGTGATCGCCGGAGGAGATGAAAATCTTCTGGCCGGTGATCTTGAAGCTGCCATCATCCTGCGGTTCTGCCTTGGTGCGCATCAGGCCCAGATCGGTGCCGCAATGCGGTTCGGTCAGGTTCATGGTGCCGGTCCACTCGCAGGACACCATCTTCGGCAGATAGGTGTCTTTCTGCGCGTCGGTGCCATGGGCGAGGATTGCGGACGCCGCTCCATGGGTCAGGCCCTGATACATGGTGAAGGCCTGGTTTGCGGCAGAGAACATCTCACCCACCGCGGTCCCCATGATATAGGGCATGTTCTGGCCACCGTATTGTTCCGGCATGTCGAGGCCGGTCCAGCCACCTTCTTTCACTTGCTCAAACGCGGCCTTGAACCCGGTGGGGGTATAGACCACGCCATTCTCGAGACGGCAGCCCTCAGTATCGCCCACGGTGTTCAGCGGGTGCAGCACTTCGCTGGAGATCTTGCCGGCCTCTTCCAGAACGGCGTTGGTGAAATCAGCATCCAGCTCGTCGTAGCCGGGAATGGCGGTTTCAGAGATCTTCAGCACATTGTGCAGAATGAACTGGGTGTCTTTGATCGGGGCGGTATAACTGGGCATCGCGGTCCTCGCTGTGGTTCTGCGGTGTCTGTCTGGATCGCCTCTCCCGCAATCGGGATAGGCAAGCATGGGGCCGGGATCTATTCCGCGGCTTCTTGTTTGGCGGTCATTGAGGCGATCACGCGATCCCCCCAACGCAGTTGCTCTTTCAAGTCGTCAATCGCCTCGTTCAGTTCATCGCGCTGACGCTCCATATCGGCGAGACGCTCGCAGGCGATGTCATAGGTGCGGGTCAGCTGTGTCAGCTGCTGGTCGCCCATATGATAGAGGTTCAGAAGTTGCCGGATTTCCTCGAGGCTGAAGCCAAAGCGCTTGCCCCGCAGGATCAGCTTCAGCCGGGCCTGGTCGCGTTTGGTGAAGAGGCGTTTTTGACCCTCGCGGATCGGAAACAACAGCTCTTTGGCTTCGTAAAACCGCAATGTACGCGGCGTCACGCCGAACTCATCGCACATCTGGCGGATGGTCTTGGTTTCATCGGTCATCGTCGTAACTCATAACTGCTGGGTTGTGAGACTAAGGTGAGCAGCTTGCCCGGCGTTTACAACAGTTAGTTGACGTTGACGTAAGTTGAACGCTGCGTCACTTCTTGGGGTGACGTAGGATCCGGTCGAGTGACGCAGCGTTATCTTGATTTCGTTGCGATGGGTTGCCCTGAGAAATAAGGGTCTTTTAAAATTTAAGAACATAATTAGCGCGGATTTTACGTCCATTATGTTCGATTAATTTGACTGAAGTCGTCGCGCTGCAATCGTAAAAAAGGGGGGTGAGTAGGGGGGGAATCAACAAACGCCCCACCAAATTGGCAGGGCGTTTCGAGTAGAAATTCGATGATAAGTTCCCCCACTGGGGCAAAGGTCAGGCGTCTTGCGACAGCAGGCTCAGCGTCGTGGCGCGCAGGTCATGAAGCTCTTGCAAGGCCTCGTCCAGCTGTTCGCGCTGCTTGCGCAGTTCGCCCATCTGGCGATCAGCCATCTCAACAAACGCGCGGTTTTGCGCCTCATCGCCCTCATTTTCATAGATCAGCAGCCACTGGCGGATCTCTTCCAACTGAAAGCCGAACTTACGTCCGCGCATGATCAGCTTCATCCGGGCGCGCTCACGGGCACCATAAAACCGCGAACGACCTTCGCGGTCGGGTTGCAACAATTCGATGTACTCGTAGTAGCGAAGCGTGCGCGGGGTCACGTCGAATTCGCTGCACATCTCCTTGAATGACAATTTTTGTTCGGTCATTCCCAATTCTCCCTTACCCGCAAACTAAGCGCAACCGGCAGGGGGTTCAACCGCTGGGGTTGCTCTTGGGCCAAGGTATGGCTGATAAAGAGGAAAACAAGGAAACGGGGAAGCCCATGGTCGACAAGACGCAGCTGGCGCGACAGTTCATCGAAGCCATCCCGCATGCGCAGGAATTGGGGATGACGCTCACGGATCTGGGGGACGGGACGGCTGAGATTGTCATGCCCTATGATGAGAAACTGATTGGCGACCCGGAAACCGGGGTGATCCATGGCGGGGCCGTTTCGGCGCTGATGGATACCTGTTGCGGCGCTGCTGTGATGTGCCATCCTTCGGGGCCAGGGGGGACTGCAACCATTGATCTGCGCATTGACTACATGCGGGCAGCGACGCCTGGGCAGCGGATCGTGACCCGCGCCACCTGCCATCATATGACCCGCAATGTTGCCTTTGTGCGAGCCACCGCGATGGATGAGGACGAGGCAAACCCAGTCGCGACGGCTGTTGGCGCCTTTACAGTGGAGAGCAAGTTTTGAGCCGCCCCCGTCCCGAACCCGTCCAAGTGGTGAAACAGCGCCGCGATGCAGCTCTCGCAGCCCTTGTGACTTCCGTGCCTTATGCGCGCTTTCTCAACATCACGTTTGACCGCCGGGGTGATGAGCTGACGGCTCAGTTGAATTTTGATCACAAACTGATTGGGAACCCATTTCTGCCTGCCATTCACGGTGGCGTGACGGCCGCGTTTCTGGAGGTGACGGCGGTCATGACGCTCACCTGGGCAAACCTTTGGGAACGCATCGAAAGCGGCAGTCTTGACGTCGAGGAGTTGGCTGCTGGCAAGCTGCCCCGCCAGCCCAAGACCATTGATTTCACAGTCGACTACCTGCGGTCAGGCCTGCCGCGCGATGCCTATGCACGCGCCACGATCTCGCGGTCAGGACGGCGTTATGCGTCGGTCCATGTGGCAGCTTGGCAGGATCACAAGGACAAGCTGTTTGCCCAGGCGACGGGCCATTTCCTGATGCCGCAGGAGGCTGCGGCGCAGGCTGCGGCTTCGCCCGAATTCGTGACTGAGGTTCCGCCGGGCAGCAAGGACTAAGCGGTATGTCTGTGGCCAGCCAGAACGTGGCGGAACCGATCACCCATAGGCGCGTGTTGAAAATCGCGCTGCCGATCGTGCTGTCGAATGCCACCGTGCCTATCCTTGGCGCGGTTGATACCGGCGTGGTTGGCCAGATGGGGCAGGCTGCCCCAATTGGGGCGGTGGGCATCGGTGCGGTCATTCTGGCCACAATCTATTGGATATTCGGATTTCTGCGGATGGGCACCACCGGCCTTGCCGCACAGGCGCGGGGTGCTGGCGACTCGGCGGAGACGGGCGCGTTGCTGACACGTGGCATTCTTCTCGCCTTCGCTGCGGGTGCGGTGTTTATCATTGGCCAGGTTGCGGTGTTCTGGGGGGCCTTTGCGCTGGCGCCCGCCAGTGCCGAGGTCGAGGGGCTGGCGCGCGATTATCTGGAGATCCGCATCTGGGGGGCGCCTGCGACCATTGCACTTTATGCCGTCACGGGGTGGCTGATCGCGGTCGAGCGCACGCGTGGTGTCTTTCTGCTTCAGATCTGGATGAATGGTCTCAATATCCTGTTGGATCTTTGGTTTGTGCTGGCGCTTGGCTGGGGCGTTGAGGGGGTGGCAGTTGCTACTCTGATTGCGGAATGGACCGGTCTGGCGCTGGGGCTCTGGCTGTGTCGGGATGCGTTTGCAGGCAGCCAGTGGCGCAACTGGGCGCGGGTGTTTGACCCGGTGCGGCTGAAGCGAATGATGCAGGTGAATGGCGACATTATGATCCGCTCCGTCTTGCTGACGGGGTCTTTCACCACCTTCCTGTTCATCGGGGCCGATCTGGGCGATGTCACGCTGGCGGCCAATCAGGTTCTGCTGCAATTTGTTGAGATCACGGCTTTCGCGCTAGACGGCTTTGCCTTCTCCGCAGAGGCACTTGTCGGCAGCGCAGTGGGGGCCAAGGCGCGGATGCAGCTGCGGCGCGCGGCGGTTGTGGCCAGCCAATGGGGCGTTGGCGGCGCAATTGCGCTGGGGCTGCTTTTCTGGCTTGGCGGTGGGTGGTTGATTGACGTTATGTCCACGTCTGAGGAGGTACGCGCGGCGGGGCGTGATTATTTGATCTGGGCGGCCATTCTGCCGCTGATTAGCGTCGCCAGCTATATGTTTGACGGCATCTACATTGGCGCCACCTGGACCCGCGATATGCGGATCGCGATGCTGCAATCGGTGGCGATTTATGCCGTTGCCCTTGTTGTACTGGTGCCGATGCTGGGCAATCACGGGCTCTGGGCGGCGCTGATGGTGCTCAACTTGGCGCGCGGTACCACGCTTGGTCTGCGCTATCCACGACTGGAGGCGCAGGTCGGCAGCTAGGGCGGCGGACCTGTCTCACAACTCCAACAGGTGGTCAGAGGATCGCAGTCAGGGCCTCGGTTGGACGACCGATGATTGCGGTCTCCTCGGTGATTGCAATGGGACGCTCAATCAGGATCGGGTGGGTCGCCATCGCTGCAATCAGGCGGGAGTCATCATCCGAGGGGCTGAGGTTCAGCTCTTTGAAGATCTTCTCACCCTTGCGCATCATGTCGGCTGCGCGAACACCAAGTTTTGCCTGAACCGCAGTCAACTCGGCCTCTGACGGAGCATCTTTGAGATAGAGCCGCACGGTCACTGTTGCGCCGCGCTCTTCCAGCAGGGCAAGGCCCGCGCGGGATTTGGAGCAACGCGGATTGTGCCAATAGGTGATCATAGCCAGTCTCCTCTTTTGCTGCCAACGGCCTCAGCGACATTGGCAAATCCATCCTGCGCCAGCAGGTGATCCAATCCGCGCGCAATGTCACCGGCCAGTGACAGGCCCGCATAGACCATGGCGGTATAGAATTGCACCGCCGTGGCGCCGGCGCAGATCTTGGCATAGGCCTGCTCGGCATTGGAGATGCCGCCAACGCCCACCAGCGGCACACGACTGTCGAGCAGCTCGGACAGCTGCGCGAGGGTGCGGGTGGATTTCTCAAACAGCGGTGCACCAGACAGCCCGCCCGCTTCATCGCGATGGGCGCTGTTCAGCCCTGACCGCTCAAGGGTGGTATTGGTGGCGATCACCGCATCAATCCCGGTTTCAATCGCCACCTCGGCAATGTCTTCGATCCCGGCGCGATCCAGATCTGGGGCGATTTTCAGAAACACAGGAACCCTCCGATCCAACCCGTCGCGGGTTTCAATCACACCAGTGAGCAGGGCCGAGAGCGCAGCCTTGCCCTGAAGGTCACGCAGTTTTTCGGTGTTGGGCGAGGAGACATTGACAGTGGCGAAATCCAGATGCGCGCCACAATGGGCCAGCACCTTGGCAAAATCTGCCGCGCGGTCGCTGCTGTCCTTGTTGGCGCCAAGGTTGAGGCCGATCACCGCGTCCTGCGGACGGGCCGCAAGGCGCTGGCCGATCACCGCCATGCCCTCATTGTTGAAGCCGAACCGGTTGATCGCGGCCTGATCTTCGGTCAGGCGGAACAATCTGGGCTTGGGGTTGCCGGGTTGGGGCCGGGGTGTGGCAGCGCCTACTTCGATGAACCCGAAACCGGCCTGGCTGAGCGGGCGCAGGGCCTCGGCGTTTTTGTCAAAGCCAGCGGCCAATCCAACGGGGTTGGGCAGATCAAGGCCCGCGATCCGCGTGGCAAGCCGGGGAGAGGTCACCGGGCCGGGCGTTGGCGTCAGCCCCAGTTTCAAGGCTTTGATCGACAGGCTATGGGCAGTCTCCGGGTCGCAGCGGTGCAGCGCCGCAAGGGCGAGACGTTCGGTCAGGCTCACGCCATGTCCTCCGGGAATTGATGGGTGCCATCGACCAGCGGCAGCGGCTTGGCCGAGAGCACGTCCTCCATAGTCATCTTGCGATAGAGATGCGGGAACTCGGCCCCGCCGCGCGAGACTTCCCAGCGCAGGTCATCGCCCAGCTTGTCGGTGTCAACGGCGATAAGCCACAGCCCCTCCACTCCTGCAAAATGTTTGGCGGCGGTCTCCTGGGATTGATCGGCGGTGGAGAAGTGAATGTAGCCATCGCTGAGATCGATCGGAGCGCCGAGGGTCTCGCCCTCCGTCTGCAGGGTGGTCCATTCGTCGGTGCGGAAGATTTTATAGATGAGCATGGCGCGGTGATGCCCTGCGTGCCCGGCTGAATCAAGGCCGAATATGCTGCCTGTTGACGCAAGGGCAGTGGGGTGGTGGATTTTTCCCCTTTGACTGCGCCCGCATTTCCCCGCACCATTCGCCCAATAGAACAATAAGGGAGTATGTTATCATGATGACGCGTTTTTTGACGTCTGTTGCCGCGCTTGGCCTGATGGCGGGGGTCGCCGCAGCGGATTACAAGCTGACCATTCTGCACACCAATGACTTCCACTCGCGGTTCGAGCCAATCAGCAAATATGACAGCGGCTGCCGCGACGGCGACAATGCCGAAGGCAAATGCTTTGGGGGATCCGCGCGTCTGGTGACTGCGCTTGCCGATGCGCGCGCGCGCAGCAACAACAGTATTCTTGTGGATGGGGGCGATCAGTTTCAGGGCTCACTCTATTATACCTACTACAAGGGCAAAGTTGCCGCCGAGATGATGAACAAGCTGGGTTATGACGGCATGACTGTCGGCAACCACGAGTTTGACGATGGCCCCGAAGTGCTGCGTGGTTTCATGGACTCAGTTCAGTTCCCGGTTCTGATGTCCAATGCCGATGTCAGCGGTGAGCCTGTGCTGGCGGATGTGCTGCGCAAATCCACGGTGATTGAACGCGGTGGTGAGAAAATTGGCCTGATTGGCCTCACACCTGAGGACACGCCGGACCTGGCCAGCCCGGGCAAGAATATCACCTTCACCAATCCGGTAGATGCGGTGCAGGGGGAGGTCGATAGGCTGACGGCCGAAGGCGTGAACAAGATCATCGTGCTCAGCCATTCTGGTTACGGTGTGGACCAGCGGGTTGCTGCGGGTACCACCGGCGTGGATGTGATCGTTGGCGGGCACAGCAACACCTATCTCTCCAATGTTTCAGACAAAGCTGCCGGTCCCTATCCGACCGTGGTGAATGATGTCGCCATCGTACAGGCTTATGCCTATGGTAAGTTCCTGGGTGAGCTGAACGTGACCTTTGATGATGATGGCAATGTCATTGAGGCGGTTGGCGAACCTTTGGTGATGGATGGCACCGTCGCGGAAGACGAAGGCACCGTTGCCCGTATCGCTGAACTGGCTAAACCGCTGGATGAGATCCGCAACAAGGTTGTTGCAGAGAGTGCTGAAGCCGTTGACGGTGACCGCAACAATTGCCGCGTTCAGGAATGCCAGATGGGCAATCTGGTGGCCGATGCCATGCTTGATCGGGTGAAGGATCAGGGCGTCAGCATTGCCATCGCCAACTCTGGCGGCATTCGCGCCAGCCTGGAGCCGGGCGAGGTGACCATGGGCGAAGTCCTGACGGTGCTGCCGTTCCAGAACACGCTCTCGACCTTTGAAATCACCGGAGAGGAGGTGATTGCGGCGCTGGAGAACGGGGTAAGTCAGGTTGAAGAGATCAAGGGCCGCTTTCCGCAGGTTGCGGGTCTGAAGTTCACTTGGGATCCCTCGGTTGCCCCTAATGAGGGCCGCATTCAGGATGTCATGGTTGGCGAAGGTGACAGTTTCGCACCGATTGATCCGGCCAAGACCTATGTGGTTGTGACCAACAACTATGTTCGCAATGGCGGTGACGGCTATAAGGTCTTCGCAGGGGATGACAAGAACGCCTATGACTTCGGTCCGGATCTCGCTGACGTGATGGCAGAGTATCTGGTCGAAAACTCGCCCTATAAACCCTACACCGACGGCCGTATCAGCCAGAAGTGAGTGGCGGCAGCGGCTGCGCTGCTGATCAAAGTAAGCTGGACCGCGCCATATATATGGCGCGGTCTTTGTTTTTTGCCTTTGTTGGGTCATAAGGCGGTTATGGACCACCCGCTGATTGACCTTATCAATGCCCGCATCGAGAAAGCGGAGGCAGATGGCGCTTTTGACAATTTGTCAGGAGCAGGCAAACCGCTGCGCCACGTCGATGACCCGGAGAACGCGCTGGTCAATCGCTTGGTTCAGGAGAGTGGCGGGATGCCGGAATTTGTCAGCCTGTCCCGGACGCTGGCCGATCTGCGACAGCAGCTGATCGACACAGGCGACCGGACAAAGCGTCAGGACATCATGAAAGAGGTGTCGATGCTTGAGGCCCGCATTGATCTGGCACGTAAGGCATATGGAAAATAGCGCCCCATCGGTGGATGTTTGCTGGTAGGGGCCCGTCGGGCCATTCAGTCGTTCGTGACTGGCCGATATTATTCGGCCCCTTGGGCGTTCTGGGAGTTCGGTTAATCGTCTTTCAGCGGGGCTGCCGGGGCACGGTGCGGTGCGCGGCGCAAACGGTCGCCGACCTGCGTCGCCTTCGTCAGCAGCGAGGTCATCTGCACCTGCTCGGCGGGGGTGAGGCCGGTCAGTATATCGGCCTGCAATTCCTCAACTATCGGTAGGGCGCGGCGCAGCAGAGAGTGCCCGCTGTCGGTCAACGTAACCACCCGAGCGCGCCGATCCGTCGTGGAGACATCGCGCTGGATCAGCGCCTTGGCTTCCAGCCGGTCGATCACCTTGCCAAGCGTCGCGCGATCATAGGCTATGCGGGCGGCAATCGTCGCCTGATCTACACCGGGTTCATGGGCCACCGCTTCGATGGCGGCAAACTGAACAGGTGTCAGGTCAATGTCATTACGCGCCATATGGTCCGCAAACAGCGCTACAGAAATTTGGTGCAATCGCCGGATCAGATGGGCCGGGAACTGCAAGGTATCTACCGGTGGCTCTGACATGTCCTATCTCCCGTTGGACAAAAGAATCCCCTGCACATCCGACAGAGCCGGGTGCGGTGAAACAATAGATAGAATTTCAAACGAATCTTTGAGCCATAATAAAATGTTTACAGGGCGAAGGGAATGCGACTTTTCCTTGCGTCCGTGGCGCTGTAGATCATCAGATATGACCATTCGTTTTACATCGCTATCCGATATCCTCGATCAGGACTACGATTGTGTCATTGACGTGCGGAGTCCCGCCGAATTCGCCGAAGATCACTGGCCAGGTGCCATCAACCTGCCGGTTCTGGACAATGAGGAACGCGCGGAAGTCGGCACGATCTACGTTCAGCAGAGCCCGTTTTTGGCGCGCAAGGTGGGTGCGGCCAAAGTGTTCCGCAATGCCGCTGATCATGTCGAGCAAAGCCTCAGCCATCACCCCGGCTCCTGGCGGCCACTGGTTTATTGCTGGCGGGGTGGTCAGCGCTCGGGCAGCTTCACCTGGTTGCTACAACAGATCGGTTGGCGCGCCGATGTGGTTGAGGGCGGCTATCAAAGCTACCGCCGCCTGGTGAATGACTATCTCTACAATACCGAACTGCCGCATCGTTTCGTGGCGCTTGATGGCTATACTGGCACCGCGAAAACTGAAATTCTGAAACGGGTTAAGTCCCTTGGTGGGCAGGTTTTGGATCTGGAGGGGCTGGCGCATCATCGTGGCTCACTGCTGGGTGATCATCCGACGCCGCAGCCGAGCCAGAAGGCGTTTGAGTCCGAAATCGCCGGACAGTTGGCGCGGATGACACCGGATCGCCCTGTATTGGTGGAGGCGGAGTCCAGCAAGATTGGTGCGCGGATTATTCCGCCAAGGCTGTGGTCCGGAATGAAACGCGCCCCGCGGATTGAGGTCGAGGCCTCCATTGCAGCGCGCTGCCGTTACCTGTTGGAGGGGTACGACGATATCCTGTCCAACGGTGATATGCTGCGTGTCCGGCTGGATGGCTTGCGGGCGCATCGCTCCAATGCGGTGGTTGATGGCTGGTTGCAGTTGATTGAGGCAGGCGACAAACCAGCGCTGACGGAGGCGTTGATGGTGCAGCACTACGATCCGGCCTATGAGACTGCGCGCCGGAGCATTGGTGCCGATGTTGTCGCGACGCTTCGAGCCGGGGATCTTGGAGAGGCAGATCTGGACCGGCTGGCGGCAAATCTGCTTGATGAACTTAATCGGTTGTTGCTCGGGTAACCTCCCGTGCGGGAGGCCTGCAACACTACATCCATCTTAGACGAGAGTAATTGCGCCTGCCGTCTCTGACATTCGGCCAATGATGGCGGCATTCGGGGCATGGGTGCGCAGTTGCGGCAACAAGGCTTCTGCCTGCCTCATGGGGAGTGCTGCCAACAGGCCGCCGGCCGTTTGCGGATCAAACAACAGATCCTGCACGCCACCGGTCGAAATCTCCGGCAGCTGGGCGGCGTTTTCCGCAAACAGAGAGGATCGGATCCCTTGCGTTGCTAGAGTAGCGGCACCGGTCAGATAGGGGATTGCATCAAGACGAATCTCAGCGCCGAGTTTGGATGCCTCACATATCCCAAGGAGGTGCCCCAGCAGCCCGAACCCGGTCACATCCGTCATCGCATGGGCACCGCACAGCAGCTCAGCGGCCTGGCCTTGCAACTGGCTCATGGAGGTCAAAGCCCCCGCCACGAACGCCCCATCAGCAGCCCCGGTCATTTCGGCGGCCATAATCACGCCGGTGCCAAGCGGTTTGGTCAGGATCAGCGCATCTCCGGGCTGCGCCCCGGCCAGGGTGATGGGTTGCCTGTGACAGAGCCCGGTGACACTAAACCCGATGGTCAACTCATCCCCGACAGAGGTGTGGCCACCGACGATATCGGCCCCCGCGTCGCGAATGATCTTACCGGCGGCGACCATGATTTCGCGCAGGGTCCGGGCCTGCAGCTCCGGTGACAGTTTCGGCAGGATCAGATTGGCGGTGGCGGCCTGAGGGGCGGCGCCCATGGCCCAGATATCGCCAAGTGCATGTACCGCCGCGATCCGCGCCATCACAACAGGGTCCGCAGTAAAAGCCCGCAGGTGATCGGTGCTAAGGACCTGTCGTTGCCCGCCGGTCATCAACAGCGCCGCATCATCACCGGGCAGGGGTGTGATATCCGCGCGCTGCACCTCTGGTGCTGAACTGAGCGTGGCCTTCAGCGCGCGGGCGCCAACCTTCGCCCCGCAGCCGCCACACATCGGTTTTTCTCCTAGTACCTCGGGCAGGTCGTAGGTGTGTTCGGGAGGCAAATCCGGGGTTTCCATCTGTGGAAGGTCGCGGAACTGCGCCATGAAGGTCTGATCAATGTGGTCTTTCCACCGCCAGATCCAACTGCCAGAGAAGGTCTGGCCGAACCGTTCGCCCACGGCACTTTTGTCGCCCATGGAGATCAGTTTTAGATAGTCCTTTTGCGGTTGATACTGGCGCAGCGGATCCTTGGTCAGGCTGGCGCGCAGATTGTGATAAAGCACCGGCGCCTGACGCACCGCGTAGACCCCGGCCTTGGGACGTGGATCCCTGCTGAAATGGGCGCAGTCACCGGTGGCAAAAACACCAGTCTGGCTGGTCTGCAGGGTGCTGTCGACGCGGACAAAACCGTGGTGCAGGTCCAAACCGCTATTGGAAAGCCAGGAATACGGGCGGGCGCCCGCCGCGCCTGTTGTAAAATCGGAGCGGATGGCCCGGCCATCTTCGAGCACCACATGGGCGGCTTCAATCTGGGTGATTGTGGCTTGCTCAACCACGGTCACTCCCAAATCATGCAGGGCTTTGCGTAGCTGGGTCTGGGCTTTGTTGCCTGCGTCTTTGAGGATGGTACCACGGTCAATCAGCGTCGCCTGCATCGAACGCTCGCCTTGGCGCAGGGCATGGGCCATGGCGAGGATCAGTTCCACCCCGGCCACGCCACCGCCGATCACCGCAACATGGGCCGGACCATCGCCCGCCAGATACGTAGCCCAGCTGGAGGCAAACCGGCCAAGCGGTTTGGCCGGGATCGCGTGGTCGTTGAACCCGGCCATATCCGGCATCGCGGAAGTGATGCCCAGATTGATCGCAGCAACGTCGTAGTCAATAGGCGGGCGGCCTGCGACATGTACCTGCCGGGCATCTGTATCGATATGTTCCGCAGCCCCGAGGATCAGCCGTGCGCCTGCAAAGCGTGCAAGCTTTACCAGATCAATGTCCAGCGCGCCCCGATCATAGTGACCGGCGACGAAGCCGGGCAGCATCCCGGAGTAGGGGGCGGTGGGACCGGGGTTAATGACGGTCAGCCGTGCCCCGGCGAGCGGGCGCATTCCCCATTTTCGCAGGACCAATGCATGGGTGTGTCCGCCGCCGATCAATACCACGTCTTTGGTCAGGGGGAGGGGGGCTGTATGCATTGTTGTCGTCCACCGGGCTGCGCAGGATCACCCGGGCGAGCTGCGTTCCGGATGAAAGACCCCCGCCGAAAGGGGCGGGGGATGTTTGGTCAGACCTCTGGGCCGATCACTTCGTTCTCGGGCTTCTTATGGGTCGCCCAGATCTTATCCTCGCCCGCGTCCGGCAGGCTCTCCGGGGTGTCATGGCGGTGGATATGCACCTTGGCAATGAAATTTGCCGTGATCGGGGCGGTCAGAAACAGGAACAGCGTGATCATCAGCTCATGCACAGACAGGTGGTGCTCATAAACCGCTGCATGGGTCATTGAGGCCAGCAGCACACCGCCGACGCCCAGCGTCGTAGCCTTCGTTGGCGCGTGCAGTCGCGACATGCGGTCGTTGAGTTTCAGCAGGCCAAAGGAGCCGACGATACCGAATACCCCGCCGATCATGAGAAACCCGGCAATGACGATGTCAAAGAATTGGTCCATGGTCTCTCCTCACTCAATGATATTGCCGCGCAGGATGAACCGCGCATAGGCCACAGTAGAGACGAAGCCGAGCATGGCGATGATCATCGCCGCCTCAAAGAAGATCTCAGTTCCAAGCGCCAAGCCATAAAGCACCATAAGCGCGATGGCGTTGATGAACATGGTGTCGAGGGCGAGGATCCGGTCCGCGACATCCTCGGCCGAGACGACCTTCCACAGGTTCATCAGCAACGACAGCGCAAAGCAGACAAACGCAAAGATTGCAGCAGTTTCGATCATTCGAAAATCTCCTTCAGGCGACGTTCGTAGCGGTCCTTGATGTCGTCGCGCACCGCCTCTGGATCAGGCGCGTCAAGGCAGTGGACCAGCAGCGCATGGCCTTCAGCCGAAAGGTCGGCTGACACGGTGCCAGGGGTCATGGTGATTGTTGCGGCCAATACCGTGATCGCTTCAGGTGTGCGCAGCTCCAGCGGCACAGTCACCCAATTGGGGTGACGGCGGGAATTGGGTTTGAACAGCACGATCTTGGCAACCACCAGATTTGCAACCACGATGTCGTAGAGCACGATGAGGACATAGCCGATGATCTTCATCGGGCCTTTCATCTTCAGCTGTTGCGGCCAGTAGGGTTGCGTCAGGAAGGGGATCAAAACCCCCAGCATGAAGCCAAAGACCAAGGAGTTCAGTGACCAGCCGTTGACCAGCAGGAGCCAGGTCACAGTCAGCACCAGCGTCAGGATCGGGTGCGGCAGTATGCGGCGCATCAGCTTCATTTTGAGCCCCCCCCGAGGACGGTTTCTATATAGGCGGTTGGCGTAAAGAGCTGGGCAGCCGTCGCATCAGCATAGCGAGTCATCGGCCCGGCAAAGATGGTGAGCAGCACAATCGCCCCCATCAGACCAAAACAGACCACAAGCGGGAGCACCGGCGCTGCGGCAGGGGCGGCGGTTGCCTCTCCGGCAAGCACGTCCTCACTGTCAGCCTCTTTGTCTGCGTCGCTGTCCGGCAAGCCATGGCTTTTCCAAAAAATCAGTGTGCCAGCACGGGCGAGGCCTATGATCGTCACCAGAGAACCAATCAGGATCACCGCCCAGATCCACCAGACCAGATCATGATCTCGCGCCGCATCCATCACCAGCAGCTTGCCGATGAAGCCGGAGAGCGGCGGCATCCCCGCCAGCGCAATTGCGGCAACAAAGAACATCACCGACAGAAGACCGCTCTGCGGCATCAACCCCATCGCGGCAACCGCGCCGCCCTGACGCTCCATCACCTGATCGGCAATCAGGAACATCAGTGCTGTCGCCAGCGTCGAATGAACAATATAGTAGAGCGCGGCGCCAGTGGCGGCTGGGGTAAACAGTGCGATGGCAATCAACAGCGTGCCCATCGATGTGATCGCGCCAAAGGCAACCAGACGTCCGATCTCGCGGGAGCCGAGGACACCAATCGCCCCGACCGCCAGTGTCAAAAGCGCTGCGGGCAGCAGCCAATCGCCGACCAGACCTTCGGTGATTGCCACATCCGGGCCGAAGATCAGGGTGTAGACACGCAGGATCGAATAGGCGCCGACTTTTGTCATGATGGCAAACAGGGCAGCAACAGGCAGGGGCGCATGGCTGTAGGAGGCCGGCAACCAGAAATGCAGCGGCAGCACCGCAGCCTTGATCGCAAAGACCAAAAGCAGCATCACTGCGCCCACCCTCAGAAGCGCCGTTTCCTCACCCGACATCTCGGCCACACGGACCGCCAGATCCGCCATGTTGAGCGTGCCGGTGACAGCATAGATGGTGCCAAGGGCAAACAGAAACAGCGTGGAGCCCAAGAGGTTATAGACCACATATTGCACACCGGCCTGAAATCGCTTGGCACCGCCTGCGTGGATCATCAGCCCGTAGGAGGCAATCAGCAGCACCTCGAAGAAGACAAAGAGGTTGAAGGCATCGCCGGTCATGAAGGCGCCCAGAATGCCCATGATCTGGAACTGGAACAGCGCGTGGAAATTGGCGCCACGGGAGTCCCAGCCGGTGCCAATGGCATAGAGTACAACCGCCAGTGCCAGCACCGAGGTGAGGACGATCATCATCGCCGACAACCGATCCAGCACCAGGACGATCCCAAAGGGGGCAGGCCAATCGCCCAATTCATAGACTTGTACGGTGCCGTCCGCCGCTTGTGCGGCCAGTGCCAGCGTCAGGCACAGCACCAGCACGCTGCTGGCAACGGAGAAAATCCGTTGCAGGTCCAGATGGTAGCGCAGGACCATGATAATGAAGGGCGCGACAAGGGCCGGCAGGACAATCGGCGCAATCACAAGGTGGTTCATGCGTCTTCTCCTGCTGTCGCATCGTCGTCACTGAGGTTGATCCGGTCATCCTGCGACGACAGATAGGCCCCAAGCGCGATCATCACGACAACGGCAGTCATGCCAAAGGAGATCACAATCGCGGTGAGCACCAGCGCCTGCGGCAGCGGATCGGTATAGGGCACCTCTTCGTATTTGTTGAGGATCGCAGGCGCGTTGGTCATCAGGCGGCCCGTGGCAAACAGAAACACGTTCACTGCATAGGACACCAGTGACAGCCCAAGAATGACGGGAAAGCTGCGACGGCGCAGGATCAGGTAGATGCCGGCCGCGGTCAGAACACCCACGGCCGAAGCGACTAGAATTTCCATAATCAGCCCTCGTTCTCGGTCTTGGCCACATCATCGCGGGCCGGGTTGATATCCATCGCATGGGTGCTGTCGGTACCCGGCTGCCAGGCAAAGCGGGACAGGCTCTCCAGCGCCAGCAGAACCGCGCCGACGACAGCCAGGAACACGCCCAGATCAAACAGCGCCGCAGTGGCCCATTCGAATTCCTCCAGCGGTGCCCAATGGAGGTAGCCAAAGGCACTGGTCAGGAACGGTTTACCACCAAACCAGGATCCCATCCCAGTTGCGGCGGCGATGAGCACCCCGGATCCGATGATGCCATGATAGGGGTAGCGCTGCCGCTCGGTCGCCCAGGCAAAGCCCGACGCCATATATTGCATGATGACAGCAATCGCTGCGATCAGACCGGCGATGAAGCCACCTCCCGGCAGGTTGTGCCCGCGGAAGAAGATATAGGCCGCCACCATCAGTGCCAGTGGCATCATCACGCGGGTCGCCACCACCATCATCATCGGATGGGAGTCCCCTGCTTGCGGCAGGTCCGGTTTTCGGTTCAGCAGATAGGCCCGCACGCGGGTGCCCAGAACTGCTTCGGTCAGGGCAAAGATCACCAGTGCGGCAATCCCCAAAACGATGATCTCGCCAAAGGTGTCAAAGCCCCGGAAATCCACCAGGATCACATTGACCACATTGGTGCCGCCACCGCCCTTGTAGGAGTTCTCAAGGTGGAAGCCGGAAATCGTCTCGCCGATGAAATCACGTGTCATGAGGGCGTAGATCAACCCGCCGACGCCCAGACCTGAGATGCTCGCGATGGAGATATCGCGCAGACGGGCACCGCCGGAGCTTTCGACCGGGGTTTCCTTGGGCATGAAGTTCAACGCCAGCAGCATCAGGATGATGGTGACCACTTCGACCGAAATCTGTGTCAGAGCGAGATCCGGGGCCGACATGTAGTTAAAGCCCATGGAAACCACGAGGCCCACGACCCCGATCAGCACCAGCGCCAGCAGGCGGTTGCGGTGCATCGCAACAAGGAAACCAGTAGCGATCAACAGGCTGGCCCAACCGAGGATCGGTATTAGGCCCACATCCTGAATGGTTCGTGTCGGCGCGGCCAATGTGCCAGATTGATAGGCGTAGTAAGACAGCGCCGCCGTGAAGGTGATCATGATCCCGCCATACCGCGGCATGGAACCATTGTGCATCCCGTCGGTGATTCCGCGTGCGAGACGGGTCAGGGCAGCAATCAGCGCCTCGAAAATCACTTTTGCTTCGGGCCGCGGAGCCGCATCCCAGAGACGCATGAGCGGTTTATGCAGCATCAACAGCACCACACCGCCGACAATCGCCGCCATCGACATATAAAGCGCCGGGGTAAACCCGTGCCAGAGTTTCAGAGAGTAATAGGGCAGCTTCTCGCCACCAATCACCGCAGAGGCCGCAGTGGCCACAAGCGGCCCAACGATTTTAGCCGAGAACAGGCCGATCAGGATCACAAGACCAACGAGGAACGCGGGCGCCAACCACATACCGGCACCCGGATCATGCGGGGTCGCCGGATAATCATCTCGTTTCGGACCGAGGAACACATGGGCGATAAACCGGAACGAATACGCTGCAGAAAACAGCGCCCCAAGAAGAGCCAGGCCAGGTACCAGATAATGTGAGCCAGCCCAGGCGGTATGCACCGTCTCCTCAAGCATCATTTCCTTGGACAGGAAGCCGTTAAAGGGCGGAATACCGGCCATCGACAGCGCCGCGACCGTCGCAATGGCAAAAGTGATCGGCATCAGATGCCGCAGGCCGCCAAGACGCTTGATGTCACGGGTATGGGCCTCGTGGTCGACAATGCCGGCACTCATAAACAACGCGGCCTTGAAGGTCGCGTGGTTGATGATGTGGAATACTGCGGCCACCGCCGCAAACTTGGTACCAAAGCCCAAGAGCATGGTGATCAACCCAAGATGGCTGACGGTGGAAAACGCCAGAAGCGCCTTCAGATCATCCTTGAACAGGGCAATGATCGCACCCAGCACCATGGTGATCAGGCCGGTTGTCGCGACGATATAGAACCACTCAGGCGTGCCTGCCAGAACGGGCCACATCCGCGCCATCAGGAACAGACCTGCCTTCACCATCGTGGCGGAGTGCAGATAGGCCGATACCGGCGTGGGTGCCGCCATTGCGTGCGGCAGCCAGAAATGAAACGGGAACTGGGCTGACTTGGTGAAAGCGCCGATCAGGATCAGGATCAAGGCGGGCAGATAAAGCGGCGAGGCCTGAATGACCTCCTTCGCCCCAAGGATTACGGTTAGATCATAGGAGCCAACGATATTGCCGAGGATCAGCATCCCCCCAATCATGGCAAGGCCACCGGCGCCGGTAACGGTCAGCGCCATGCGTGCGCCCTGTCGCCCCTCCGGCAGATGCTTCCAATAGCCGATCAGCAAGAAGGAACTGAGCGAGGTGAGCTCCCAGAAAATCAGCAGCAAAAGGATGTTGTCGGATGTGACAATCCCCACCATCGCGCCCTGAAACAGCAGCAGGTAGGTGTAGAAATTGCCCATTGGATCTTCGCGCGACAGGTAGAACCGCGCATAGAGGATAATCAGCAGGCCAATACCCAGGATCAGCCCCGCAAAGAGGAAGCCCAACCCATCAAGGAAGAAGTTGGCGTTCAGGCCCAGAGCGGGCAGCCAGTCGAATTGCGCCTGAATGACTTCGCCGCGCATCACCGCCGGGGCGTGCAGCATCAGTCCGACAAACGCGAGCAATGTTGTCAGGCCTGCCGCCGATGCCGAGGCATTGCGCCCGGCACGGATCAATAGCGCGGGGAAAACCGCGCCCAGAAAGGGCAGGGCTGCAATCAGGAACAGGGACACGTGCGGTTCTCCTCCATGCACAGGGCCAGATCGTTTGGTGCCTAAGCAATTTTTCGCAACTGTGCCAGCCCCGACCGCGCCTGCAAACCCTGCAAAAGCGGCGATCAGGTTAGTTTTTTGCGCACCGCACCGGTTTGATGCGATCTGGTGTCAGGTTGACAAGAACTTGATCACCATGCGGGATGTCTCATGCTGAACACTATGCAGGAACCTGCTAGGTCTTGGATCATGTAGGACGGCGCCTTCAGTGAGGGGAGAGGCCAGATGTCGCATTCTCAATCAAAATGGTCAGATAATTCCGACCCTCAGTCCGAAGGCAGAGACGATACCCCACATATCACGTCGGGGCTGGGCGGTTCGGTGATCTCGCGGCGTAATTTTCTGCGTGCCGGTCTGGCTTTTGGCGGGCTGACCGTTGCGGGTGTCGGTGGATACGTCTGGTGGCGCCGCCAGCCTCCAGATCATGATTTGCCGCGTCTGACGGTTGAGGAGGCCTTTGCTAAGGCCAAGGCTGATGGGCTGATCCTGGTGGATATCCGCACCCCGCGCGAATGGCGGGCCAGTGGCGTACCCGTTGGCAGCCATCAGATTGATATGAGGCGCGAGGATTTTCTGGAGGCGCTTGATCAGGTGACCGGTGGCAATCGCAATGCGGCTCTGGCGCTGATCTGTGCGCGCGGTGTGCGTTCGGCCCGTGTGACGCTGGCATTGGATGCGGCGGGTTACTCCAACGTGGCCGATGTGCCGGAGGGCATGCTTGGTTCTGCCGCCGGTCCGGGCTGGCTGCGCAGCAATCTCCCCGTCGCCCGCTGGACGGGGCAGGGCTGATGCGGCCCGCGATTGTGCGCGTTGGTCGCTGGTGTCTCGGTATCGGCATGGCGCTGTCTGGGATCTCACTTGCGCCCGTGGCGTTGGCTGGATGTGGGGCAGAGGCCGACGCCTGCCAGATCAAGGGAGGGGATTACCATATCGCCCTGCCTGACACGCAACGGGATGAGGCAATCCCGGCAGTGATGTTTCTGCACGGCTATGGTGGCTCGGGCGAAGCCGCATTGCGCAATCGGGCGATGGTCGATGGGCTGACCGGGCGTGGCTATGCGGTCATCGCGCCCACAGCGCTGCCCCGCAATCCCGGCGGCCCGCGCTCCTGGGCGTTTTTGCCAGATTTCGGTGGCCGTGACGAATCTGCCTTCTTCGACGCAGTTCTGGAAGATGCTGAAAAGAAGTTTAACATCGAGCGAGAGGCGGTTGTATTATCAGGATTTTCTGCAGGGGCCTTCATGGTCAGCTATCTCGCGTGTGCGTCACCTGATCAGTTCCTTGCCTATGCAACGGTGTCGGGCAGTTTCTGGCGGCCTCAACCAGAGAGCTGCGCGGGCCCGATCCGCCTGATGCATACCCATGGATGGGCGGATGAGGTGGTGCCGTTGGAAGGGCGCTACCTCGGAAATCGGCGCTTCCAGCAGGGCGATATCTTTGCCGGGTTGGAGTTGTGGCGGGATACCAATGGATGTGACACACATGCGCCGAGCCGCAGTTGGTCCGATGGAGATCAACTGCGGCGTCGCTGGGACTGTGGACTGGACGCCGATATCGAATTGGTTCTGTTTGCGGGCGGTCACCGGGTGCCACGGGATTGGGCTAATTGGCTGGTGGATTGGGTCGAGAACAGCGCACTGTCGCAATGAGGCAACAGATTTCACGCCTGACTTGATTGTTTATTTTCAATAAAAATACCCTGAGAAATTTCTTAAAATTCCTCAGGGTTTACGTATCCACATAATTTCGGTGATTTCACTCAGCTGCAGTTCGATGTGCCGGCACGGTCTCCAGTGCCATGCGTAGCCGATTGCGCCGGGCGCGGGCGATGCGGGTGATACGGGGTTCTTTGTGGACTTCGCGTGTTGCCAGAAGGGCCTTGGCAAAGCGCTGCAACGGCACACCAGAGAGCGCTGACAGCGGCACCGCAAGCACCAGCGACAGTGCGATCGGCAACAGCCAGACAGAGACCACACCCGCCAGAATACCGCTCCAGAGGGCAACGCCACTGACAGTTTCCAGCGCATGGCAGGTTATCAGCGTCCGCCAGGAATAGCGGCCACCGTCGCGCGCTTGGGGCGACCAGCCTTTTTGCAGGCCGAAAGTGGTGCGGAGCACAGCAATCATCTGCTGCACCATCAGGATTGGCGCGTAAAGGATCGCAAGTAGGATTTCTACGAACAGCGACAGGGTAAACCGGCCCGCGCCACCATAGTCTGAGAACCGGCTGCCGGTCATCGGCAGGGCGACAACAGCCAGCAGCTTGGGCGCCAGCAACATGGCATAGATCAGCAGGATCACCAGCACATGGCGTGGCTCTGACATGTCAGGCCAAGACGGCATCAGCGGGTTTGTTTCGCTGAAGTAGGTGAGGACAGAGGCTTCTTCGCCGCGTCCGATCAGTGCCCAGATCACCAGCAACGCGAACCAGACCGGTGCCATCAGATAGCCGATGGCCCCATGCAGCAGATGAAACCGCGACAGCGCGCGAAAGCCTTTGGCATTCAAGAGGTTCAGGTGCTGCAGGTTGCCCTGACACCAGCGCCGGTCACGTAATACGTGGTCGATCAACGTCTGCGGTGTTTCCTCGTAGGAGCCACGGATACGCGGCAGGAACTGAACACTCCAGCCTGCGCGCCGCAGAAGGCCCGCTTCGACGAAGTCATGGCTCATGATCAGCTTCTCACCGCCAAAGACCGAGCGCAGCGGCGGCAGCCCGGCGCAGGCGGCAAAGGCACGGGTGCGGATGATCGCGTTATGACCCCAATAATTGCCCTCGTGCCCGGCCCAGCGGGCCAACCCTTCGGCGAGTGCGAGACCGTAGACCCCGTTGGCAAATTGCTGCATCCGGCCAAAGACAGACTGCGCACCGATCAGCTGTGGATAGCTCTGGATCAGTCCCGCGCCGGGGTCGCGGGCCAGCGCGTCCGCCAGATGGGCGATGGCGCGTCCTGTCATTAGGCTATCGGCATCCAGCACCAGCATGGCGTCCCAGCCCGCGCCCCAGCGGCGCACCCAATCGGCGATATTGCCAACCTTGCGGCCGGCGTTATCTTCGCGGCGACGATAGTAAAGTTGAGTTCCGGCAGGCAGCATCGCACGCAGGGTCTCAACGCTGGCGCGTTCCTGGGCGGCGATGGCATCATCGCGGGTGTCCGACAGGATGAACATTGCATAGTCATGAACCCCGCCACGGGCATGCAGTTCTTCCAGCATCGACTGGGCATTGCCCAGCACATACCAGGGCACCTCATTGTAGATCGGCATCAAGAGCGCGACCTTCATCTGCTGCGGGCGGCCCCGACCCAGCGCGCGCGGCCGTTGCGCAAGACCCCAAAGGCCTAGAAGAACAGTCGAGACCGAAAAGCAAATCCAGAAAAAGTTGAAAGAAATCAGTACCAGAAGCGCGATTTCCAGGATGGAAAACCCATCGGCCGAAAACCAGTCCTTCATCCCCCAGGTCAGCAAGCCTGTTGCCGCCATCGCCGGGGAAAAGGCCAGCACCCGCCAGAGCGCGACCTGACCTTGTGTGGCCTCGCCTTTCGTTGCGGATCTGGCTGCCATGTTACCAAGGGCAGGGCAGGCCTGATCCTGAAAATAGGCACCGAAGTTCTGCTCCGGCATGGCCAGTGGCTGTTCCGGAGGGGTCAGCGAAAAATTGGTCATTTGGTCCACCGGTATAGCCAGACTTCCGATGCGGGCTGACCGTCTTTCCGCAACTCTGCGCGCAGTTCGACATGATCGCGCTCGCCCGGATCAAAGGCAAACGCCAGCCGCAGCCCCCCGGTTTCTGGATTTTCCTGCAATACGCCTTCGGTTGGGGTGACATGGGGAGAGGTGATATGCGCCTCAAGGTCATCCACACCGCCCGCAAACATTGGATGGGCGGCAAAATCGATGGTCATGATGCGACCGGGATCCCCAAAGATCCGCGCGCCAGCCGCTGTGTTGATCACCTGTGGCACAGATAGGTCCGGTCCATCGCCCCAGGTCAGGCGATAGTCGATATTGATTTCTGAACCGGGTGTGTAACTCTCGCGTGGGCGCCAGTAGGCGACGATATTGTCGTAGATTTCTTTGTCGGCCGGGATTTCCACCAATGTGACGGCGCCTTTGCCCCAATCGCCCTGCGGTTCGACCCAGAGCGCGGGGCGCTGGTGATAGTGCGCCTCAAGATCCTCGTAGTCCGACAGCAGCCTTGGGCGTTGCATCAGGCCAAAGCCACGCGGGTTTTCATCGACAAAGGAAGACAGTTGCAGCGTTTTCGGATTGGCCAGCGGTCGCCATAGGGTTTCGCCATTTCCGTTGACCACCAGCAACCCGTCGCTGTCATGGACTGCGGGGCGGAAATCATCAAACCGGTTGCGGTTGGTCTGATCGAACAGGAACATCGACGTGAGTGGTCCAAGCCCGATATTATCCAGTTCTTCGCGAGCAAAGAGGCGCGCCTCGACCTCCATCACGGTGTTCTGGCCGGGCAAGATATCGAACCGGTAGGCGCCAGTGACTGATGGGGAATCCATCAGTGCGTGAACCACCATGTTTTTCTGGCCCGGTACTGGAGCTTCGAGCCAGAACGATATGAATTCAGGGAACTCTTCGCCTTTTGCGGTGGCCGTGTTCACGGCCAGCCCTCGGGCCGACAGCCCGTAGGTGTGCACGGCCCCGATGGCGCGGAAATAGCTCGCCCCCTGAAAGACGCAGAACTCGGTTTTCTTGCCCGGTTCTTTCAGATCGGTGCGCAGGCGAAAGCCGGAATAACCAAGACTGTCGTCAATGCTGAGATCAGGCGCCTTATCCGTTTTATCAAACAGCGACAGATCAAAGGCCACTGGCTGTGCCAGGCCATTTTCAACGGTGAAAATCTCTACCGGGCGGGGGAAGTAAAGCCCCGGCAGGAAAAAATCGACATTGTAGCTGCGCGGCGTTTTGGACCAGAGCGCGTCACGGCTGCGGAACCAGCGGGTCTGATAGTCCTCATAGCTTTGTTCCTGCCAATCCTGCGGAACGCTGGCGCGGGGCGCATAGGGGGCGGCTGCGAGATCGCGGGCAAGGGACACCACGGTTTCGCGCGAAAAGGCCGGACCACCCGTCGCCAATGCGGGCGATGTCAGCGCTCCAAGCGCAAAGGGTGCAGCGCTGGACAAGGCCTTTGCCAGAAAGGTGCGTCGCGAAAATGCTCTCATCTCTTGGTTTTCCATGGATGCGATTTGAACCAGGCAGCGATATAGGCGCAGCCAATGATCAGGCCAAACCCTGTGAGGTTGAAAAATGCGGTTGTCAGGACAGACCGGTCGGTCAGATCCATGGCAAAGCCAAGGAGCCGTGCCAGTGCCATCGAGAAGACAAAGACCGCAAGCGATTGCTGACCGACCTTGGTGATCAGCGACAGGAGCACGGCCCAGACGCGGGCCGCTGTTGACTGGCCCGATGCGATCAGGCGTCGACCGCCTTCACCTGCGATCACCCAACCGAGATAGGCCAGCGACAGGAAGTGCCCAAAGCGCAGCAGGCCAAAGTCGGTTTTCTCCCGCCATTGCGCCGTCTGCTTCCAGGTGGGACGGATGAGGTCGGCAAGGTCCTGGTTCCAGGCCTCGACCCAGAGAAAGACCTTCCAGGACCCGAAGGGGGCCAGTAGGATGAGGTAGGATGCGGCCACGACCATCAGCACGCGGGAGACGGGCGGTGCAGGCAGCCAGCCCTTCATGAAGGCAAAGCCGGTAAAGAACAAAAGCTGCCAGCCAAACGGATTGAAGAACCATTCCCGGCTGGACCAAGGTTCAGCTGAGAGCGACAGCCCATCAGGCCCGAGACCAACCATATAGGGGTTGGCGAGCAGCCAGATCCCGATTGAAGCGGCAGCAACGGCCCAGATCCCGATACGTTCCAGTCCCATCATCAGGGGCATCAGTGCCAGAACAACCAGATACATCGGCAGGATGTCGAAATAGTTCGGCACGTAGCTGAGCGTCATCAGCCCGACCAGCTGTGGCACCGGGTTTTCAAAGAACGGGCGCAGATTGAGTGAGGCGATATAGCTTTTGTCGAAGCTGCCATAGAGATCCAGCGCAGCCATGCTGGTCGCGATAAACACAAACAGTCCGATATGCGCCCAGAACACCTGCCAGCAACGAAACAGAACCCGTGCGCTACCAATCAGCCATCCCTGACGACCGAAAGTCCCGCCAAAGGCGATGGCTGAGGCCATGCCGGAACAGAAGACAAAGATCTCTGTTGCGTCGGAGAAGCCAAACCGTGCCGGGATCCATCCTGTCCAGCGGTTGCCGGGGATATGGGCGCAAAGGATGATGAACATCGCAATGCCCCGGTAGAAATCCAGACGTGGATCACGGGGCGCACGCGGCTGCACGTCCGATTGCGGGGCAACCGGGCGATTGGCCACTGGAGTGGTCTCGGTGCCCTTGGCACCGGGAAAGGGCGAGATGGTCGCCATAGGTTGTCGTGTCCTTACTTCGGTTATTCTGCCGGGACGCTTTGTGCGCCTGGCGCACCACGTCCGGCAGCAATCAGGGTGCGGCGCGCCTGGGCATAGCTGTCTTCGGCGCCGCCTCGCAGGGCCCGCCGTTCATTGAGGATGGCTTCCACTGCATCCAGCCGGCCCGCCCGGAGGCCTGCATCAATGGTTACGCGTTCAAAGACGTCCCGCTGGGCATGGCTGCCACCGGCCAGTTGCAGCGAACCACGGCCCGTCGCCAGATATCCAAAGGCTTCGCTGTAGTTGCCTTCACCAAACGCCTCCAGTCCCAGCGCCAAACCGCATCCGGGCGTTGCCATCCGGGCATCGCTCTCACTTGCGCCGCGGCGGGCGTCGGCATGAATGCGTTGCACCAGCTGGTCGGTCTCCAGTTTGCGATCATCCCCAACCAGCGCCAGCAGATAATGCAGGTCAGCAAAGATCAGACAGCCATCCTCGGTTCTGTTGGCGCAAAGCTCGGCCAATTCTTCCCAGCGATCGCCAATGGCTACGCCTTCCAGTTCCAGCCGCATCAGCAGTGAGGTGGCGTTGGAGATATCGCGGTAATCATCCGTTTTGTCTTTGCGGATCTCATGATCATAGAGTGCCAGAACCTGCTCGGTTTGGCCTTGGTCCAAGTGCATTAGCGCTTTGTGCCACCAGACATGGTAGCGGAAATTGTTGCAATGTGCCCAAGCCTCCTCGCGCCCGGTGAGCCAGTCCAGCCCGGCGCGCGAATTGCCTGTCATGTCATGCACATGGGCCACGGCGTGCAGGCCCCAGGCATCGTCCGGGGCCATCCAGAGTGCCTGTCGACCAGTCGCCTCGGCCAGATCGTAAGCGCCCGTCTCCTCAAGCGAGAAGGCGTGACAGCCAAGCAGATATCCCCGCCCGGCATGATCAGGCGCATAAGCGGGCAACACGCGTTCGATGGACCGGCGCATGCCCGTGCTGTCACCCAGGATGAAGCGGATCGCATGGCTCAGTTTCATCGCCAGCGCATCCTCCGGATGGCTGCGTAGCACCGTCTCCATCTCGGCAATTGCAGCGGAAGGGCGTCCCTCCAGCCACGCTCCGAGTGCTGAAATGTAGTGACGCTCGCGCGGGAGGGCGCCGTCTTCGGTGGATTTGGCGGCGGCATAGGCGTCATGGGCGGCCTGCATCAGCTCTGCCCGGCCCAGCAACAATACGAACATGCCCTTGGCAGCCTGCGCCAGTGCAAATTCGGGTGCAGCCTCCAGCAGGGCGCCAAGATGTTGCGGCGCAGCGGCGGCATGCGACAGAACCCCCATCTGCACGGCGTTCCAGTTCTCAAGGGCTGCGGGGTCTGTCAGGCTGGTGTCCTGGCCAAAAATATCTTGCATCATCGTTTGTCCGATCCGTGTCAAAAACGAAAGCAGTGGCGCTTTGTCGTCGAGCCTAAAGCACGCTATCGCGTCCCGCGATGCCCGCTCGCGGTTTGGTGAAGTGGCGTGTGCAATCTCGCAGGAATAAGGAGCCAACCATGTCGATTGGCAGCGATTTCCCGCATTTTTACCTATCTGGCAAGCCCGCGTTGCCAGACTTTGGCCGAAGACCGCCAGTTTCTGTAACACTCGGCCAGATCCTGCCGGTTGCAAATCCCAGAGGAGACTGTTTTCTGCGGTTTCTTAAGGGGATAGGAGCGGAGGTCACCGCGAATCCGCCTGCGTCACCGCAGGCAGATGAAGGGTGGAGAGGTACTGTCTCGCTTAAATCGGTGTCAGCGGCTCTCTTCGGCAAAGGGGTCCGCCCCCGGTGCAAGAAGGTCGGTGCTGTCGCCACAGGTCGGTGGCGCGTGGCGATAGGTGACCGGGGTGCGTGAGAATTTCAGCGGGTTGCCGAGAAGCCTGACAGGCCCGGCAGCAGAGGTCATCTCAATTGTCATCTCGCGCGCCGCAACCTGATCGCTGGCAAAAACCTGATCCAGCGTTTGTACCGGCCCGGCAGGCACCTTGCGGGCCTCCATCGCGGCGATCACTGCGTTGGTGCTGTATTGGCGGAGAGCAGGCACCAGAATATCAGCCAGCGCATCGCGGTTCTGCAACCGCGCCGGATTGGTGGAAAAACGTGGATCCCGCGCCAGTCCATCCAGCCCGAGAAAGGACAAGAACCGGCCAAATTGTGCGTCATTGCCCACCGCCAGGATCACATGGCCATCGGAGGTTTCATAGAGTCCATATGGCACGATGCTCGGATGCTCATTGCCGCGCCGTTTCGGGGCGGTCCCTGTATTGAGGGTCGCAACACCTTCGTTGATCAGCCAGGCGATCTGTGCATCAACAAGCGCGATATCAACCTGCTGGCCCTCGCCGGTCTGCTCCTTGTGGCGCAGTGCAGCCAATATGCCGACGCAGGCATACATGCCGCACATCACATCGGCGATGCCGACACCGACCTTCATTGGCCGCCCCTCCGGTTCACCGGTCAGTGACATGATCCCGCCGTAGCCCTGTGCCATCAGATCATAGCCGGGCTTCTGCGCGTTGGGGCCGGTCTGCCCATAGCCTGAGATGGACCCATAGACGAGATGCGGAAACTCCGCATGCAGGCTGTCGTAATCAAGCCCGTATTTGGCCAGCCCGCCGGGTTTGAAGTTCTCTAGCAGAATATCGGCGTCTGCGGCGAGGCGGCGGATCATCTGTTGCCCCTCGGGGGTGGAGATATCCACCTCGACGGAACGCTTGTTGCGGTTTGCGGCCATGAAATAAGCTGAAAGATCGGATTGCTGACCCTCCGCATCGACCACATAGGGCGGTCCCCACTGGCGGGTGTCATCGCCGCCGCTCTGCGGATTTTCCACTTTCAGCACGCTGGCGCCGAGATCGCCCAGCATTTGGGTGCAGGTTGGTCCCGCCAAAATGCGGGAGAGGTCCAGCACCTTGATGCCTGTGAGGGGGCCGTGGGGCAGTTTGCCATCGGTGGTCGGATCAGATGAGCCCATCATAGGCCTCCCTGTCAAATTCTGCGGCGATCACGGTGAAATGTTTGGCCTGCTGTGCCTCATTCAGGGCGGCGCGCAGGCCCTCTCGGTCGCGAACGCGCGCACCGTTCCCACCAAAGGCCCGGCCCATGGCGGCAAAATCATGCAGGCCAAAATCAACACCGGCATTGTCGAGGCGGCGCTGGCGTTGTTTGAGATCAATGAGCGCCAGACTCGCATCGACAAAAACCACGAAAATCGGCGCCACGCCGAGTTCAGCAGCAGTAGACAACTCCCCCGCGACCATGAGGAAGCCGGCATCGCCGGAGAAGCTGACAACCGTGCGCTGCGGCTCGGCCAGTTTGCGGCCGATGGCCATCGGCACTGCGCAGCCCATGGTGCAAAGACCTGAGGATTGGATCAGCGCGCGGGGTTCATGGCAGCGCCACATCTGCGAGAGCAAAATCCGATGTGCGCCGCTGTCCGCCGTGGCAAGCGTATTGACGGGCAGGGCGGCCTGACATTCTGCGATGATCGCGGCGGGCCCCCAGTCGGCATCTGCCGCAAATGCCGCAGCAAGGGCGCCGCGAGCGGCCTCCGGCTGTCCGTCAGGCCAGTGCGCGTGTGCTTGGGCCGCATCATCCGTTAGCTGCGCGCCGATGGTCAGTGCCCGCAGGCTGGGGGCGAGGCCTGCCACAACAGTCAGGTTGGCGCTGTGCATGTAATGGGTGTTGTCTTCGGCGCAGATGTCGATCACCCGCTGGCGGCTGCAATCCCAGGCATTGCGCCAGCCTGGGCGCATCTCAATCGGGTCATAGCCCAGAGCCAGGATCAGGTCGGCTTCTTGCACCAGTGGTAGCAGGTGGCGATCCGCCAGAGGCGACAATCCGGCACCGCCAAGACACAGAGGATGATCTTCGGGCAGGATGCCCTTCGCTTTGTAGCTGGTCACAAAAGGGATCTGGTGGTGTTCAAGAAATGCCTGCAGGCTTGTCCCGGCATCTTCGGCAACGGCATCGAGGCCGATCACTGCCAGAGGGCGGTCTGCCTCCGCCAGCCATGCGCGCGCCTGCGCCAGGTCAGCGGGCTGAGGCTGCGTGGCTCTGGCAGGCGCGAGGCAGGGGCGGTGAGTGCCGGCAGGGGCATCAGCGACAGAAATCGGCACGTCGATATGCACCGGCCCGTTGCGTGGCTGAGTGGCAACGCGCACGGCCTTGTCTGCAATCACTCCGGCGGCCTCGGCATCAAGGCGGTAGCTGGCTTTGGTGATCGGGGCAAACACCGCCTGATGATCCAATACCTGATGGGTATAGGTCGCAGCCTCAACCGCATCGACGCAGCCGGTCAGCACCAGCATCGGCACGCGGTCCTGATGGGCATTTGCCACCACATTCACCCCGTTCAGGGCACCGGGGCCAAGGGTGGCGACCAGAATAACCGGCGCGCCATCGCTGTGATGCACACCTTCGCCCATGAAGCCGGCACTGTTTTCATGCTTGGCGAGGTGAAAGCTGATCCCTGCCTTGATCAGCGCGTCGACAAGGGTCAGAACCTCACCGCCTGGCATGCCAAAGGCATGACGGCATCCGGCAGCATATAGCCGCTGTGCCAGCACATCCGCTGCACGCAGTGGGGTCGCAGCAGCTGCGGTATTGGTTTCAGTCATGAAATCTGCCCTTCGTGAACCTGTCTCGCCAAATTGCCGGAACCGGGCAAGGTTGCAAGCCTCCTCACGGGGGTGTGAGCGTCAAGGTGCCGACTGCACAGCGTTTTGCGCAATGGCCTCAAGATGTTGGTCCAGCTCCGCCGCGATGTCTGCGAGCTCTTGCCCGCCCTCTGTCAGGTAGGGAGCAAAGACATGGGTGGCGGTTTTGTAGGAGAGGGTTGCCGTGGCATCTGTGTCCTCTGTGACGTACAGGCGGATCGGTGCCTCGATCATTGCGGCGGTCGAGCGGCGCAGAACCCGCACCGCGTAATCGTTGTTGAAGACACCGATCACCCGATTGCCGGGAATGGTGATGCCGCGCGCGGCAGCGGCCTTGGTCGGGCCTGCTTGGGTGACAACAGTCAGGCCCTGTGACTTAGTGGCCGTGATCACGTCGCGGACCAGCTGCGCATAAGGTTTGGTGGTGTGATGTACGGCCCAGCCAGGACGGTCGGTGAGCGGGCCTGCTGCGACGACAGCCGTCTGCAGCAGTGCGAGGCCTGTCAGGATGAGAACGGCAGTAGCGCGCTGCAGAGACATCCTGCTGAGCCGGATCAGATCCCTAATCATTGCCATGAACTCCCTCTGTTGCTGACAGCTTATGACGTCTGCAGGCGTTCTCTCGGTCACATTGTCGTGGGTCAACGCCCCGTGCCGAAGCGCGTCGGAGATCACGCCGCGCGGCGAAACCCGGTGATCAACTGGCGTAGCCCCACGGCTGCTCCGGCGAAGATCGACAGGAAGGTCACCGGCGCCGACAGCGACAACAGGGAGAACGCGCTCAGCCCCTGACCAATAGTGCAGCCCATGGCCAGCACGGCGCCAATCCCCATAATTGCGGCACCGATGATCTGGCGGCGCAGCTCTCTTGGATCATCGCAGGCTTCCCAGCGGAAATGCCCTTTGATCAGGGAGCCGATGAATGCTCCGAGCCAGACACCGCTGACCGACCCGACTGCGAAACTAATTGGGCGCAGGCTGCCGGTCATGGTCCACATGATGGTCTCTCCCAGCGGTGCTGAAAACGAATGCGAGACAATTGGAACCGCGTCAAAACCTGTTCGCGCGATATAGCTGCTGCCCGCCCAGCCGCTGACAATGGCAAGCGCCACCAGCGCCGCCCAGCCAATGGTGGCAGGGGTCTCGCGCACCTCCCGCCCCAAGATGGACAACAGCAGGATTGCCCCACCAATGGCAAAGCCGATGGGCGTGAGAGCCAGCCCGAGCTGATCGGCCAGATGATGCGCAATTCCCGCAGGCAGGTCGTCGGTGATGGGGTCCTGAAAAAAGATCAGGTTGCGAAAGGGGGCGAGGGGGCCTGATAACACGACAAAAGTGGATACCCCCATCACCAGAACAATGACAAAGCTGCGCAGATCGCCGCCGCCGAGACGTGCAATGGCGCCATACCCACACATTCCGCTGAGCGCCATCCCATAGCCAAAGAGGAGCCCGCCCGTTATTGAGGCCAGAGGCATCCAGCGGATAGCGAGGTATTGCGATTGCACCGGATCAAGCCAGCCCAGTGCAATCAATCCGAAGCTGCCAAGGATTGCCATGCCGATGGCCATGCCCCACATTCGCATACGCAAGGAGGAGCCGCCATAGAGCAGATCCTCAATCGCGCCCAAGGTGCAGAAACGACCCAGCCGCGCAGTCAGCCCCAAAAGAACGCCACCCAAGAGCCCCAGAAGGGCAGTCAGATGGGTATCGCTGATGAGATCAGTCAGGGCTTCGGGCATCAGAGGCGGGCTCCGCCGGTTTCAGGTCTGCGGGGATGGCCGGTCACGACGGCTCCGCAAACGAAACCGGAGTGGCCGGTCGCTGCGGTCAGTCGTCTTTGCAGAACAGTTCATAGACCACTTCGAGAATGCGGCGCGGGCGGTCATCCGCCAGCCGGTAGTAGATGGCCTTGCCCTCTCGACGCGGAATGACCAGACCTTCGAGGCGCAGGCGCGACAACTGCTGTGAGACAGCCGCTTGCCGCGCGGACAGCAGTTCCTCCAGTTCAGTGACCGATTTCTCACCCGATACCAGATGACACAGGATCATCAGGCGCCCCTCATGGCTGATGGCCTTCAGAAAATTCGAGGCACGGGTGGCATTGTCCACCATCGTGTCTAGATCTTCGGGATCCATATCGGCGGAAAACTGTGGCAGGGCCATGTCGGTGTTCTCTCCTGGTTCAACCATTGGTAGCCAAGGGGGCTGTGGTCTGGTCGGGGGCGCTGGGCGCGGAGCCTGTCGGTATGAAGCCGGCATGTTCTTGCAAGAGCCCAGTGATCAACGGCCAGAAGAAATCCTCTCCCGGATAACCTTCCAGTCTGGCCATCTCATGCCCGTCTTCAACGATCAAGAAGGTTGGCGTGAATGTGACCCGGCGTGACAGGGTCAGATCCTCCGGCATCGCGCGCAGATCAGCGCGGCGCAGCGGGGCAAAGCGACCTTCGGCGGTCTTGGGATAGATCGGTGCAATCTCGGCATCCCAACGCGCGCACCAGGCACAGCCGGGTTGTTCGACCATCACCAGTTCTGCAGCATCGGCCGTCTTGGCCGCAATACCCGTCGTCACCAGAAAAGCCAGCGCCGCCAGAGGCGCGCAAGCAGCGCGGCAAACGCGGCGCGGTAAGGATATCAGAGAGGGGAGGGCCATGATGTGATGGGTCTCAACAGTCTGCTGTGGGTCCGTGATGCGGTGTGGATGGGCCAAAGTCGGGCCATTGACGGCCCCGTCTGGTCGGTGTCTATATGTACTACGTAATTTGAATATGTGAATAGTACAAGTTTCACAGAGCAGACGGTGCCCTGACAATGTCACTGGATAACGTCACTGGGCGCCGCCTCGTGTGCCAGACACCTGCGACGATTTCGTTTGTGTCCGTAACTGGCCGGGTATCGCTGTGGGCGCAGATCGGTGATCGCGGTCTGAACTGCTCGAACACATAAGGTCGCAAGGGGCCCGAAAATATGCTGGAGATATCCCTGTTTGGGGCTGTGATTGCTGGGCTTTTGTCCTTCTTTACCCCCTGTGTGCTGCCAATGGTGCCGTTTTACCTGTCCTACATGGGCGGGCTCTCCATGGCCGAGTTGCGCAGCGAAGGTGACATCGCGCCGGGCGCGCAGCGCCGGCTGGTGTTGGCGTCGATCTGTTTTGCTGCTGGCGTGACCACCGTGTTTGTGCTGATGGGCATGGGCGCCACGGCGTTGGGGCAGCTGTTCGGGCAGTATCTTGATATCCTTGCCTATGGGGCGGCGGCCCTGCTGCTGGTGTTTGGCCTGCATTTCCTGGGGGTTGTGCGCATTCCGCTGCTCTACCGCGAGGCCCGCGTTGAAAGTAGTGCATCGCCTGCCACCTTCGCCGGGGCCTATCTGATGGGGCTGGCTTTCGGCTTTGGCTGGACGCCCTGTGTGGGGCCTGCTTTGGCCTCAATCCTGATGATCGCTTCTGGGATGGGGGATATCTGGCGTGGTGGGCTTTTGCTGCTGGTTTACGGTGCCGCGATGACCGCACCTTTTGTGATCGCAGCCCTGTTTGCGCGCCCCTTTCTTGGGTTTGTGGCGCGCCACCGGGCGGCCTTTGCCTGGGTGGAAAAGGGGATGGGGGTCATGTTGATCGTTTTCGCGGTGCTGATCGCGACCGGCAGCGTGCGCTATATTGCCGAGGCGATGATCCGCTGGTTTCCGGCCTTTACGAACATTGGCTGATCAGCGGTGCGCCGGGCGCCTATTGTGAACTTAAACGGGAGGATGAGAGATGAGACGATTGTGGATTGCCGTGCTGTGGTTGCTCTGCGCCGGGCCCGTTGTAGCAGCAGAGTTGGGCGATGATGGCCTGCACAAAGCCCCGTGGATGCGTGAGACCTTCAAGGATCTGCGCGAGGATCTGGAAGAGGCCAACGCCGAAGGAAAACGGCTGGTTCTGTTCTTTGAGCAGAGAGGCTGCATCTACTGTACCAAAATGCACGAGGAGGTGTTTCCTAAACCTGAGATCAGCAGCTACATCGCAGACAATTTCTTCGTTGTGCAGCTCAATCTTTATGGTGATGTGGAAGTGACGGATTTCGACGGCGAAACCCTGTCCGAGAAGGATATGGCGCGCAAATGGGGCATCCTTTTTACGCCGACTATGATGTTCTTGCCCCAAGAGGTGCCCGCGGTTCCGGCCCCTCAGGCGGCTGTATCGATCATGCCGGGGGCCTTTGGCGTTGGGACCACGCTGGATATGTTCACTTGGGTTAAGGAAGAGCGTTACGAGCTTGATAATGGAGAGGATTTTCAGCGCTATCATGCCCGTCGCATTCAGGAGCGCGATAACGGCTCTGCCGATTGAGGTGCTGCGTGCCCTGTGCCTGACATGTCAGGCAACCTGCAGCAGGTGCGTGTCAGGTGCGAGTTATGGCCTCTCTTGGGCGGGCGATATGAAACGACATAATAAAATTCAAATTACTGAATTTGATGTTGCGTAAAGGGGGTGAGGTCGCCTAGGGTAACCGCTAGCGAAGCACGCCAAAAGCGCGTGGGAGCCAATGGGAGGAAACATGAAGCAAATATCTCTGACACTGGCAGCTTGTCTGGCCGGGACAGTTGCGTTTGCCGCTGAGATCGCGCCGAAAGACGTCGGCTACGACGAAGATGGCGCCGTTGCCGCATCGCTGAGCGGTGTTGCCGGGGATGCTGCCAGTGGCGCATTGCTGGTTGGCGATAAATCCAAGGGCAATTGCGTGGCCTGCCATCAGGTGACCGCGCTGTCCGATGTGCCATTCCACGGCGAAATCGGCCCCGCGCTTGATGGTGCCGGCAGCCGCTGGAGCGAAGCGGAGCTGCGTGGCCTTGTGGCAAATGCCAAGATGACATTCGACGGCACGATGATGCCGGCCTTCTATAAGGTCGACGGCTTCACCCGTCCAGGCGACGCCTATACGGGCAAGGCCGGGGCGGAACCACTGCCGCCCATCCTGACCGCTCAGGAAATCGAAGATGTGGTCGCATTCCTTGCGACCCTGAAAGAAGACTGACGCAAAAGACCGGGATCTTTTTGCGCCATCAACGTCAAAGGAGACATACGATGGAGTTCTCACGTCGCGACACACTTGGTCTTGGCCTTGGGGCCGCTGCTATGACCATGCTGCCCCTGCGTGTCGTAGCTGCAGCCGAGGATCGGATTGCAGAGTTCACCGGTGGCGCGGATATGGCCGATACGGGCCTGACACTGACCGCGCCGGAAATCGCTGAAAATGGTAACACGGTACCGATTGCGGTCGACGCCCCCGGTGCCACCGCCATCATGATCCTGGCGACCGGTAACCCCACACCGGGCGTTGCGACCTTCGCCTTTGGCCCGCTGGCTGCCAGCCAGTCTGCCTCCACACGGATCCGCCTTGCAGGCACGCAGGACATCGTAGCTGTGGCCAAGATGGCAGACGGCAGCTTTGCCAAGGCCAGTTCCACCGTCAAGGTGACCATTGGCGGCTGCGGCGGCTAAGCGCGACCTGTCATTCAGGCTCGCCCCATAGATATCAGGAGTTTACGACATGGCATCCGGTGTAAAACCCCGCGTCAAAGTCCCCAAGAAAGCAGCCGCAGGCGAAGCGGTGACCATCAAGACGCTGATCAGCCACAAAATGGAAAGTGGCCAGCGCAAAGACAAGGAAGGCAATGTCATTCCACGGTCGATCATCAATCGCTTTACCTGCGAATTCAACGGCGAGAGTGTTGTTGATGTGACCATGGAACCTGCCATTTCCACCAACCCGTATTTCCAGTTTGATGCGACCGTCCCCGAAGCGGGCGATTTCGTCTTCACCTGGTATGACGACGACGGGTCGGTCTACACGGAGCAAAAGTCGATCGCGATCGGCTGATCCCTTCCGGATCCATAGGCAAACGCCCCGTCCGGGATGCCGGGCGGGACGACCACCCAAGGGAGGAAACAACATGAACAACAAGGCAATCACCGCAATTGCCATGGTGATGGCGCTGCCTGTCGCGGCTTATGCCGAGGCAGACGAGGACACGCTGGTCGTCAACGAAGAGATCGAAATGGTCACCAAGGCCGCTGCACCTGCCCATGTCTCTGACGCGTTGGACGAGGTGATGTCGGGCTGGCATTTCCGCTCTGACGAGACGCAGGCGCTGCAAATGGATGATTTTGACAACCCCGCGATGGTGTTTGTCGATCAGGCCATGGACACTTGGTCCAAGGTTGAGGGCACTGCGGAGAAATCCTGCGCATCCTGTCACGACGACGTCGAGGAAAGCATGGCGGGTGTCCGCGCGGTCTATCCCAAATGGAACGAGGACGCAGGCGAGATCCGCACCCTTGCGATGCAGATCAATGACTGCCGTGAAAACCAGATGGGCGCCGAGACGTGGAAATACACTGGTGGTAAAATGGCGGCCATGGAGGCTCTGATTTCAGTGCAATCGCGTGGCATGCCGGTGAATGTGGCCATAGACGGTCCCGCCCAGTCCACCTGGGAGCAGGGCAAAGAGCTCTACTACACCCGCACGGGTCAGCTGGAACTCTCCTGCGCCAATTGCCATGAGGACAACTATGGCAACATGATCCGCGCCGACCACTTGAGCCAGGGGCAGATCAATGGTTTCCCGGTGTACCGCCTGAAGAACACCAAGTTGAACACCGCCCATGCTCGCTTCAAAGGCTGTGTGCGTGATACCCGCGCCGAGACTTACAAGCCGGGCTCAGCGGAATTTGTTGCGCTGGAACTTTATGTTGCGTCGCGTGGCAATGGGCTGTCGGTTGAGGCGCCTTCCGTTCGGAACTGATCCCCGTCGCCCCGTGTCAGAGATGATACGGGGCGCGGTTTCACTTATTTTATTCAAACATGCGAATATGTCGTATGTCTCAGTAGGAAGATGAACCTATGATCTCGCGGCGTGATTTCTTGCAGGTCTCGATGGCAGCCTCTGCGCTGGTTGGTGCCTCCGGTTTTGGCCATTGGGGGCGGTTGGCCGCCCAGCAGAAGCTGACACAGGATCAGCTTTTGCAGTTTGACACCTATGGCAATATCAGCCTGATCCATGTCACCGATATTCATGCGCAGCTGAAGCCGATCTATTTCCGCGAACCGTCGATCAATCTGGGCGTTGGCGAGAACAAGGGCCATGTGCCTCACATCACTGGTGCGGACTTCCGCAAGGTTTATGGGATCGCCGATGGCAGCCCCTCGGCCTACGCGCTGACCTACAATGATTTTGCGTCGCTTGCGCAGGGCTATGGCCGGGTCGGTGGGCTGGACCGGGTGGCCACCATCATCAATGCGATCCGCGCCGACCGCCCCGATGCGCTGCTGCTGGATGGTGGCGATACCTGGCATGGTTCCTATACCTGTCATCACACCGAAGGCCAGGATATGGTCAATGTGATGAACGCGCTGAAGCCGGACGCGATGACTTTCCACTGGGAATTCACGCTGGGTTCGGACCGGGTGAATGAGATTGTTGAGGGACTGCCATTCGCGGCCCTTGGCCAGAATATCTTTGATGCGGAATGGGATGAACCGGCTGAGCTGTTCAAACCTTATAAGTTCTTCGACCGTGGTGGTGCGAAGGTCGCCGTGATCGGTCAGGCCTTCCCCTATATGCCGATTGCAAACCCCGGCTGGATGTTCCCGGAATACTCCTTCGGGATCCGTGATGAGCATATGCAGGAGATGGTGGACGAGGTGCGTGCCGCAGGTGCGGATGTTGTCGTGGTGCTGTCCCACAACGGGTTTGACGTAGATAAGAAAATGGCCGGCGTGGTTAGCGGCATCGACGTGATCCTGTCGGGTCATACCCATGATGCGCTGCCGGAGCCGGTGCTGATTGGTCAGACCCATATCATCGCCTCTGGCTCCAACGGGAAATTTGTTTCTCGCGTTGATCTTGACGTGCGTGACGGTCAGTTGATGGGGCTGCGGCATAAGCTGATCCCGGTGTTCTCCGACGTGATTGCGCCCGATCCGGTGATCAGCCAGCTGATTGACGATCAGCGCGCGCCCTATGCGTCAGAGCTGGCAGAAGTGGTCGGCCAGACTGATGAGCTTTTGTATCGGCGCGGCAACTTCAACGGCACATGGGATGATCTGATCTGTGATGCCCTGTTGAGCGAGCGGGAGGCCGATATCGCCCTGTCGCCCGGTGTGCGCTGGGGGCCGTCCTTGTTGCCGGGCGATGATATCACCCGCGAGGATATCTGGAACGTCACCTCCATGAGTTACGGTGCGGCCTATCGCAATGAGATGACTGGCGAATTCCTCAAGGTGGTGATGGAAGACGTGGCCGACAACATCTTCAACCCTGATCCCTATTACCAGCAGGGCGGCGATATGGTGCGGGTTGGCGGCATGGGCTACCACATTGATATTACCAAGCCCCAGGGCGAGCGGATCAGCAATATGACGCTGCTGAAAACCGGCGAGGCGATTGATCCGGCCAAGACCTACATCGTTGCTGGTTGGGCCAGTGTGAATGAGGGCACCGAAGGCCCGCAGATCTGGGATGTGGTTGAAAACCATATTCGCAAGATGGGCACCGTTACCTTGTCCCCGAATACATCCGTGCAGGTGTCGGGCGCTTAAGCCCGGCATCCGCCAAAATTTTTTGCGCTGATGAATTCACGAAAGTGAATTTTTCGATGTAAGGAGAAACCAGATATGACTGACAAACCCAAGCAAGCCAGCCCCTCGCGTCGCCAGTTTCTGGCCGGTGCTGCGGCGGTTGGGGCAGGGGCTGTGGCAGGGCGCCCTGCTGAGGCTGTGACGCCGGATCCGCTGATCACCGAGGTTCAGGACTGGGCGTCCGGGCTGGGCGATGGGGTGGATGCCACCGCCTATGGGCTGCCGATCGAATATGAAAGCGACGTTGTGCGCCGCAATGTGGAATGGCTGACAGCGGATACCATCTCGTCAATCAATTTTACGCCCATTCACGCGCTGGACGGCACGATTACGCCGCAGGGCTGCGCTTTTGAACGCCACCACTCCGGCGCGATTGAGTTGCACAAGGAAGACTACCGGCTGATGATCAATGGGCTGGTCGATACCCCTTTGGTGTTCACCTATGCGGATCTCGAACGGTTCCCGCGCGAAAACCGGGTCTACTTCTGTGAGTGTGCGGCGAACTCGGGCATGGAATGGGCCGGGGCGCAGCTCAATGGCGCGCAGTTCACCCACGGTATGATCCACAATATGGAGTATTCCGGCGTGTCTCTGCGCACCCTGTTGGAGGAGGCCGGGGTCAATCCAAAGGGCAAATGGGTCTATGTGGAGGGGGCGGATGCCTCCTCAAACGGGCGTTCCATCCCGCTGGAAAAGGCGATGGACGACGTGTTGGTGGCATTCAAGGCCAATGGCGAGGCGCTGCGCAAGGAACATGGCTACCCTGTCCGCCTCGTGGTACCGGGCTGGGAAGGCAATATGTGGATCAAATGGCTGCGCCGGATTGAGGTGATGGAGGGACCGGTTGAAAGCCGAGAAGAGACCTCGAAATACACCGATACGCTTGCCGATGGTACCAGCCGTAAATGGACCTGGGAGATGGATGCGAAATCCGTTGTCACCAGCCCCAGCCCGCAATCGCCCATTACACACGGTAAGGGACCGCTGGTGATCACTGGTCTGGCCTGGTCTGGCCGTGGTGCGATCACCGGGGTTGATGTGTCGGTAGATGGCGGCAAGAGCTGGCAGGAGGCACGTCTGGCGGCTCCCGGCACTGACAAGGCGCTGACGCGGTTTTATCTCGATACCAATTGGGACGGCTCTGAAATGCTGCTGCAAAGCCGGGCGCGCGATGCGTCGGGCTATGTGCAGCCGACCAAGGCGCAGCTGCGCGAGGTACGCGGTCTCAATTCAATCTATCACAACAATGCCATCCAGACCTGGTGGGTCAAGGCAAGTGGGGAGGCGGAAAATGTCGAAGTTTCCTAAGTTTATTGCGGCAACATCGGTTGCGTTGGCGCTGGCGGTCCCTGCTGCTGCGGAAAAATTCGGCCTTGGCCGTCCGGCTTTGCCGGAAGAAATCGCGGCCTGGGATCTGGATGTCTCGCCCGATGGCACCGGCCTGCCCAAAGGCTCAGGTGATGTCTTCACCGGCGAGGAGGTCTTTGCCGAGAAATGCGCGGTCTGCCATGGCGACTTTGCCGAAGGTGTCGGCAATTGGCCCAAACTGGCGGGTGGGCAGGACACCCTTGATCATGATGACCCGCTGAAAACCGTGGGCAGCTACTGGCCCTATCTGTCGACCACCTGGGACTATGTGAACCGGTCTATGCCGTTTGGCGATGCGCAGTCGCTGACCCCGGATGAGGTCTATGCCATCGTGGCCTATATCCTCTATTCCAACGATCTGGTGGATGATGAATTTGTGCTGTCGGATGCGACCTTCGCCGATGTGGAGCTTCCCAATGTGGAGGGCTTCATCTTGGATGACCGGCTGGAGGCGGAGAAGCATTTCTGGAACCCGGAGCCTTGCATGGAGAACTGCAAGGACAGCGTCGAAATCACCATGCGCGCCATGGTGCTGGATGTAACGCCCGAGGAAGATCGGGCCGAAGCACTCGCCGACGTCGAACCGGTTGAGGACACCGCAGCCGAGCAACCCGCAGAAGTCCCTGCCGAAGTCGTTGTTGCCTTGGACCCGGAACTGGTCGCCAAGGGCGAGAAGACCTTTCGTAAATGCAAGTCCTGCCACCAGATCGGGGAGGGCGCGAAATCGAAAACCGGTCCGATCCTGAACGGGATCATTGGCGCGCCGGCGGCCCATGTTGAGGGGTTCCGCTACTCAAAAGCGATGAAAGCCGCTGCCGAGGATGGCTTGGTCTGGGACGAGGCGGAACTCGCCGCGTTTCTTGCCAAGCCGAAGAAATACATGAAGGGCACCAAGATGTCCTTTGCCGGCCTGAAGAAAGAGGCCGAGATTGAAGCGGTGATTGCCTATCTGAAATCGGCAGCTGCTGAGTAACCCGTATGGGTGGATCTACGCCCTGACATGGACACCCCCGCGACCGGATGGTGCGGGGGTGTTTTCTTGTCTGGTAGGTAAGGATTGCCATTGCCCGCGGCTATGCCCTTGTTTTGAGATCTGCTTTCGGATACTCACGCCGGTTCTTTCTGAGCGACAGGTGCCCGACATGACCCATCCAAATACTCTTGGCATTGACTTTGGCACCTCCAATTCGGCGGCGGGCGTTGCTGTCAACGGGCGGCCCTGGCTGGTTGAGGTGGAGCCTGGGGAAACCACGCTGCCGACGGCGGTGTTCTTTGACCTCGACAAACGCCGGATGACCATTGGCCGTCCGGCCACGCGCGCCTTGATCAATGGGGAGGAGGGGCGATTCATGCGCGCCCTCAAAAGCCTGCTGGGCACCCCATTAATGCATGAAAAACGGCGGCTGAACGGTGAGCTGGTCGATTTCGTGACCGTGATCGCGCGTTTTCTGGCGGAGCTGAAAACACGGGCAGAGTCCGCCACCGGTCAGACCTTCACCCATGCGCTCTCTGGCCGCCCGGTGTTGTTCCACAGCAAGGATGCGGGCCGCAACGCGCAGGCAGAGGTGGATCTGCGCGCCTGTTATCTGGCGGCGGGGTTTGAGGATGTGCGCTTCATGCTGGAACCCGAGGCGGCCTTGAGGTCGGCCCGCGCACAATCCGGCATCGGGCTGATTGTCGATATCGGCGGCGGCACCTCGGATTTCACCGCGTTTGAGCAAACCACCGAGGGCACGACCCGCATTCTGGCCTCCCATGGTGTGCGCCTTGGGGGAACAGATTTTGACCGACAACTGAGCATTGATTACGTTATGCCGCTTTTGGGGCGGGGCAGCGCTATTCGCAACAGCTTCGGCGGTGGCAGCCTGCCTGCACCCAATCGGTTGTTCAACGATCTGGCAACCTGGCAGATGATCCCATTCCTCTATGCTGCGGATAGCCGTCGCGCCGCACAGGATCTGGCGCGCAATGCCGAGGAGCCGGAAAAACTGGCGCGCTTGGTATCTGTGCTGGAGGATGAACTGGGCCACGACCTCGCCTTCGCCGTCGAGCGGGGCAAGATTGCGGTCAACCAGCCGGGTGAGCGCAGCGCAGTGATTGATCTGAAAGTGCTCGAACGGGGCCTGTCGGTGCCGTTGAACACCAGTGATCTTGAGCAAAGCCTGAGCGGTGATATTGCCGAGGTTGCGGCCTGCGCGCGCGAAACCCTGCAGCGTGCGGATCTACGCGCAGATCAGGTTTCGCGGGTGGTGCTGGTGGGCGGCTCAGCCCTGTTGAGAGGGGTTCAGCAGCAGATGCAGCAGCTTTGCCCTGAGGCTGAGCTCTACACCGAGAATGCGATGACGGCGGTGGCGGATGGTCTGGCGCTGGCTGCAGGCAGTGCCTTTGTCTGAGCGACGAGAAGGCCATCAACGCGCAAGGGGAAAAACGCAAATCCTGTGACTGGTTTTGATGCGGAAATCCGCTAGACTGAAAACCCAGTTCCCAAGCGTTGGACCCCGGTTTTTATGATTTTCCAGTTGTTTCGTAGATCTCTCTCACATTCTGCCAGGGCTAATACCGGCAAAGAAACAGTGCAGCGGCGGGTAGGGCGACGGTTAGCCGCTACTCTATCTGCGGCGCTACTGTGTGGTTTGCCGTACACCGCTATGGCCGCGACCTGCGGCAATACCTCTGCCGGATTTGACAGCTGGAAACGCGACTTCGCCGTTGAGGCCAAGCGGGCAGGCGTGCGCCAAGCCGGGCTGAACGCGCTGGCCAACACAACCTATGCCCGTCGCACCATCGCCGCCGACCGCAACCAGAAGAGCTTTCGGTATTCTCTTGAGAAATTCATGCAGATCCGGGGTGCCAATACGATCATCGCGCAGGGGCGCAAGCGTAAGGCGCGCAATGCTGAGTTCTTTGCCGCACTGGAACGCAAATACGGGGTGCCTGCTGGAATTCTGATTGCCATCCACGGTATGGAAACCGCCTTTGGCAACTACATGGGGGACAGTCAGGTGGTCTCTGCCATCGTGACACTGACCTATGATTGCCGCCGCTCCGAGTTCTTCAAGCCCCATGCGATTGGCGCGCTGAAACTGGTGGATCGTGGCGCGATCACCGGCGCGACCAAAGGGGCCAAACATGGCGAGCTGGGCCATACTCAGTTTTTGCCCGGCAATGCGCTGAACTATGGTGTCGACTGGGACGGCAACGGGCGTGTGGATTTCTACAACATGGGCGATGCGCTGGCTTCAACTGCCTATTTTCTGCGCAAGAAAGGCTGGAAGCCGGGACGTGGCTATCAGCAGGGCGAGCCGAATTATAAGGTCCTGAAACAATGGAATGCGGCGACGGTCTACCAGCAGTCCTTGGCAATCATGGGGCGCAAGATCGACGGCTGACTGGGCCAAATAATAGCTGTTACCGCAAGGTCTGTTTAGTTCCAGCCTTTGCGGAAGAAATGTGGGCTGGCGCCGAATTTGCGTTTGAACTGGCGCGAAAAATGCGTGGCACTGTTGAACCCGGACGCCAGCGCGATCTCCGTGACGGACATCGATGTTTCATTCATCAGCGCAAACGCATGGCTGAGGCGCATGTCAAAATAGACATGCATCGGACTTTGATCCAGATAACGGGCAAACAGCCGTTCCAGCTGGCGGCGCGAAATGTCCAGCCGATCACACAGCTCCCCGATGGACAGCGGTTCCTCAATCGATTCCTGCATCAGTTGCAGCGCATTCAACAAGCGCTGATTGCGGCTGCCAATGGCAACAGCATAGTTGGATTTCTGCGGCGTACTCTGACCGCCGGTGCGCACATGCAGGCACATATCGGCCACGATGATCGCCAACTGCTTGCCGTGGCGGTCTTCGATCAGGTTCAGCATCATATCCGTGGCTGCATTGCCGCCGCCACAGGTCATCAGCGTATCGCTGATCTCAAAGATACGTGGGGAGGGCAGTAAATCCGGGTAGCGTTCGACAAACCCGGGCTGGTTTTCCCAATGGAGGGTGAAGCGATGCTCGCCCAGAAGTCCAGCCTGCGCCAGAGCAAAGGCGCCGGTGCAGATCCCGCCGATGGAGCGGCCAAAACGGCGTTCGCGTCTGAGCCAGTTCAGCACCGCGTCGCTAGCGGCATTTTGCGGCTCCACACCGGAGCAGACAAAGGCCAGGGCGTCCCCCGGCAGCGGTCCCATCGGCAGATCGGGGGTGATGGTCATCCCATTGGAACATTGGATTGGCGCGCCGTCGGGCGTCATCACATACCAGCGATAGAGCTGTGTGTTGGTGACCTGATTGGCAATGCGCAGTGGTTCAACAGCAGCCGCAATGGGCAACATGGTCGCCTTAGGTAACAACAGGAAATAGAAATCCTGAGGCTCCCCGTCAAAAGGGATGGTCAGATTGGCCGAAGCCCCTTTTTGCACAAAATAATCATCGATCATGTGGGGAACCTGTAACACGCCGGTTTCGGTTGGGTCTGTGATCTATGCTAGTTAACTCCGATCTACGGTTTGCATCCAACGGTTTGCGACGGCGAGACAGCGGTTTTCGACGCCGACAGGACTGTTTGCGCCATCGCCGCCGCCCGTCCAGGGGTGACCACAGCGGAAAGCAAAAACAATCGCCGCCCCTTGCAGCCCAAATGTGCCGGCACTAAGACTCAGGTAATACTCAGTCGGCTATGATGCCGACACAATCCAAAGCAGGCAGGTCAATATGGTCGATCCAAGAGAAACATACATGAACACGCTGGTGCCGATGGTGGTGGAACAGACCAGCCGCGGCGAACGCGCCTATGATATCTTTTCCCGCCTGCTGAAGGAGCGGATCATTTTTCTGAATGGTCCGGTCCACGACGGGATGAGCTCGCTCATCGTTGCACAGCTGCTGCACCTTGAAGCGGAAAACCCGTCGAAAGAGATTTCGATGTATATCAACAGCCCCGGCGGCGTTGTGACCTCCGGCCTGTCGATCTATGACACAATGCAGTACATCAAGCCGAAGGTTTCGACGCTGGTGATTGGTCAGGCGGCCTCCATGGGATCGCTCCTTTTGACCGCTGGCGAGGCCGGGATGCGCTTCTCGCTGCCCAACAGCCGCGTGATGGTACACCAGCCCTCAGGTGGCTTTCAGGGACAGGCGACGGATATAATGATCCACGCCGAGGAGACGCTGAAGCTGAAGAAGCGCCTGAATGAGATCTACGTCAAGCACACCGGTCAGGAATATGACAAGATCGTTGACGCGCTGGAGCGTGACAACTTCATGTCGCCTGAGGATGCAAAAGACTTCGGTCTGATCGACGAAATTGTCGAAAACCGCAGCAAGCTGGACCAAGAGGACAGCTGATCCACGGTGTGAGCTGACAAGTGTGCCCTGTCATCATCGGGGCACACTTTGCGATTGTGGCGGCTGTGCCGGTGGCATAAGCTGCCAATATTACGGGTGGCGCAGGAGGCGCATGCACGCCCCGGACGGAAAGGTAGACCATGGCAACGAACTCAAGCGGCGACAGCAAGAACACGCTATATTGCAGCTTCTGCGGCAAGAGCCAGCATGAGGTGCGCAAGCTAATTGCGGGCCCAACCGTGTTCATCTGCGACGAATGCGTCGAATTGTGCATGGACATCATCCGCGAAGAGACGAAGGCCTCTGGCCTGAAATCCACCGACGGTGTGCCCACGCCAAAAGACATCTGCGAAGTTCTGGACGACTATGTGATCGGTCAGGCCATGGCCAAGCGGGTGCTGTCGGTTGCGGTGCACAACCACTACAAACGCCTGAATCACGCACAGAAAGCCGGTTCGGATATCGAATTGTCGAAATCCAATATCTTGTTGATCGGTCCTACTGGTTGCGGCAAGACGCTGCTGGCGCAGACGCTGGCGCGGATCCTGGATGTGCCCTTCACGATGGCCGATGCCACCACCCTCACTGAGGCGGGGTATGTCGGTGAAGACGTGGAGAACATCATTCTGAAGCTGTTGCAGGCGTCGGAATATAACGTCGAGCGCGCACAGCGCGGCATTGTCTATATTGACGAGGTCGACAAGATCACCCGCAAGTCAGAAAACCCCTCTATCACCCGCGATGTGTCGGGCGAGGGTGTACAGCAAGCCCTGCTGAAACTGATGGAGGGCACCGTTGCCTCCGTGCCGCCACAGGGCGGGCGCAAGCATCCGCAGCAGGAATTCCTGCAAGTTGACACCACCAATATCTTGTTCATCTGTGGTGGCGCTTTTGCCGGTCTGGACAAGATCATCAAACAGCGCGGTAAAGGCTCTGCTATGGGCTTTGGTGCGGATGTGCGGGATGACAGCGACGCGGGCGTTGGTGAGACCTTCAAGGATCTGGAGCCGGAAGATCTGCTGAAATTCGGTCTGATCCCGGAATTCGTCGGCCGCCTGCCGGTACTGGCAACGCTGGAAGATCTGGATGAGGACGCGCTGATCACCATTTTGACCAAGCCGAAGAATGCTCTGGTCAAACAGTATCAACGTCTGTTCGAGCTGGAAGACACCGAGTTGGACTTCACCGAGGAAGCCCTGAGCGCGATTGCGAACAAAGCGATTGAACGTAAAACCGGTGCGCGCGGTCTGCGCTCAATTCTGGAAGATATCCTGCTCAACACCATGTTTGAGTTGCCAGGAATGGACAGCGTCGAAAAAGTGGTCGTGAATGAAGAGGCCGTGACCTCCGATGCGCAGCCGCTGATGATCCACGCAGACGCTGAAAAAGAGCCGGCCACAGCGGGCTGAACTTAAAGGCGACACGTGTTTAACACGTGACGATTGATTTCAGGCGGCGCAGGGAAACCTGCGTCGTCTTTCTATGTCGAAGGGCAGTTTTGATGATCAAACGTATCTCCTCAGGTGGTGAATTTGAGGCCAAGATTGGTTACTGCCGCGCGGTGGTCGCGGGCGGGTTTGTGCATGTCGCTGGGACCGTGGGGCAGGGGGATGACGTGGTCGCGCAATGCAAATCGGCGCTCGACACCGTTGCTGCTGCCTTGGCTGAGACCGGCAGCAGTTTCGCCGATGTGGTGCGGGTGAATTACTACCTGCCGGACCGGGCAGAATTCGAACCCTGCTGGCCGTTGTTGGCGCAGACCTTTGGTGACAATCCGCCGGCGGCCACGATGATTGAATGCGGGTTGATCGACCCCAAATTTCGGATCGAGATCGAAGTGACAGCGCTGGCGCGGGGCTGAGGGGAACTCTGACACGCGAGCGGGGTGTTAGAATTGAAATGTCTGCATCGGTGCGGTTTCCTTGCGCCGTCGCTCCATCAACTGCTCCAATTCGCTTTTCTCCGGCTCGGTATCCAGCCCCAGCATGTGTTTCGCGGCTTTCAGTGTTTTGTCTCTCATCTGCTGCCAGTCTCCTCCTTCGGGTTTGGCAACGCTGATCGTCTTTGCCCCCCGGTGGACGCGGTTGCCGAGGGTCATCAGGTTGGTCACTTGCAAGAGATCCAGAACCGCAACAGTGACGATAAGGGTCGCGACAAGAGAAAGGATGAAACGCACGCGCGGCCTCGCTATCGGATGTTAAGATTTCGAGGTCAACATGAGCCGCAATTGTGGCCCGAGTGTGCAATTGTCCAAGAAGTTTTGCGACAATCCCCACGGGCGGGTGCGGCGTGTCTGGACCTTGGCGGCAAATTGCGCCATATCAGAAGCGAAATTTTCGGAGGAACCGATGGGAATCCTGAACTCTCTCTTGCGGGCCGTAACCTGGTGGAACGGCTCGACCTTGAATACGCGTATTTTCACCGCCCGTAAGGGGCTCAAGGTGGGCGAAGACGATCAGGGCAACGTGTTTTACCGCAATGCCGATGACAGCAAGCGCTGGGTGATGTTCAACGGTGAGGTTGAGGCCTCCCGTATTGGCGCGGATTGGCACGGCTGGCTACACCGCACCTTTGACGAAGTCCCGTCGGAAAAACCGCTTGCGCATAAATCCTGGGAAAAGCCGCATCAGGAAAACCTGACCGGCACCATGCTGGCCTATGCGCCGGCCGGGTCGATCCGGGCCGCAGGCGCCCCGAAGGAACGCAGCGACTATGAGGCGTGGTCGCCGGAATAAGTCCGGCCTATCCATGTGAGACAGCAGCGCCGGGAGATGGCGCTGATCGGTTGGCAGGAACGCCGACCCATCCAAGGGCAGGGGCTGAAACAGCATGTCGCATAACACTACAGAGGTTCTGGCAGGTGGGCTGGTTCTGGCCGCAGCAATCGGATTTGCCGTCTATGCGGGGCAGGCTGCGGGTCTGTCTCGAGCCGGATCAAGCTATGAACTCAACGCCTCCTTCCGCTCACTGGAGGGCGTCAGCATCGGCACTGATGTGCGCCTTGCAGGTGTCAAGATTGGCACCGTGACCGGGGTTGATCTGAACCCACAAACCTTCCGTGCGGACACGCGGTTTTCGGTGAAGGATGGGATTGAGATCCCGGATGACAGCGCGGTGGTGATTTCTTCCGAAGGTCTGTTGGGTGGCAATTTTGTCGAGGTAATGCCGGGCGGATCGCCGTTTGCCTTTGAAGCAGGTGATGCGGTGGAAGATACTCAAGGCGCGGTCAGTCTGATCTCGCTTCTGGTGAAGTTCGTTGCAGGTGGCGGGGACGAAGGCTGATGCGTCTCCTCTCGGCAGTCTTGGCATGCGGATTGTGCATTGGCACCGCCTCGGCGCAGGGTGCTGCGGAGACCGGCAGTTCGGCTGTTCTGCGTGGTCTCGACAAGGTCAACGGTCAGACACAGGATCTGGAAATTCCTGTCGGTGGCAGCGCGGAAATTTTTGGTGTGATCGTCAGTCTGCGGGAATGCCGCTATCCTGCGGACAACCCGACGGGTGATGCCTATGCTTATCTGACCGTGCGCAACCCCAATGATGCCACAGTGTATTTTGACGGTTGGATGATCGCCTCAAGCCCGGCGCTGAATGCGCTGGACCACAGCCGTTATGACGTTTGGGTCATGCGCTGCACCAGCACCTGAGGATCGGGCAGCTCAGCGTCAGTGAAGTCTGCCGCGATATCCAGTGCGTCGCGCAATTGACGGCGGTAGCTTGCCCTGGTGATTTCGATCGCCCCGAGCGAAGCCAGGTGTGGCGTTAGAAATTGCGTATCGCAGAGCATGAACCCGGTCTGTTGCAAACGGTCCATCAGATATGCCAGTGCGATTTTGGATGCGTCCCGCCGCCGTGAGAACATACTCTCACCAAAAAACGCGCCACCCAGGACCACACCATAAACGCCGCCCGTCAGCACGCCAGCATGGTAGACCTCAAGCGAATGGGCGTTGCTCTGATTGTGAAGGTCAATGTACCTGGCGCGGATTTCAGGGTTGATCCAGGTTTCTTCGCGGTCTGCGCAAGCGTCCAGCACAGCTGCAAAATCCCGGTTTACTGCGATCTGATACCCGCCCCGACGCAGGGTTTTGGTCAGGGATCGTGATAGGTGAAAGCCGCCAATGGGGAAGACGCCACGCCGCTTGGGATCCACCCAGAACACCTCCGGGTCATCCCGGCTTTCAGCCATGGGAAAGACGCCGACAGAATAGGCGTGCAGCAGCAGGTCTGGCGTGAGGGTCATGGCGTTAATCTAAAACGGGAGTGGGCAGTGGCGGAACTGGAAAAAAGCATCGCGTCGTGGTTTGACCAGTGACAAAAACAGTCAAAGAGGGCGGCCCGATTGGACCGCCCCGATCTCTTAGGCGTTGCCGAGGTTGGTTTCCAACCAGTGCTCTAACCAGTGAATATTATACTCACCGGTGTGGATGTCTTTTTCCTCAAGCAGCGCGTGGAACAGCGGTACGGTGGTGTCGACACCATCCACGATCAGCTCACCCAGAGCCCGGCTCAGACGCGCCAAGGCCTCAGGCCGGTCGCGACCATGCACGATCAGCTTGCCGATCAGGCTGTCGTAATAGGGCGGGATCGAATAGCCATCGTAAAGCGCCGAATCCATGCGCACGCCCAGCCCGCCGGGGGCGTGATACTGGGTGATTTTACCGGGGCAGGGTGCGAAGTTCGGCAGTTTTTCTGCGTTGATCCGCACTTCGATGGAGTGACCGTTGATCTCCAGGTCGTCCTGGCTGAAGGACATAGGCAGCCCCTCGGCCACGCGGATCTGCTCGCGCACCAGATCGACACCAAAGATACCTTCGGTCACCGGATGTTCCACCTGAAGGCGGGTGTTCATCTCGATGAAATAGAACTCACCGTTTTCATAGAGGAACTCAATGGTGCCGGCGCCGATATAGTTGATCTTGGCCACAGCATCGGCGCAGGTCTTGCCGATACGTGCACGTTCCTCAGGGGTGATGCAGGGGCCGGGGGCCTCCTCGAACACCTTCTGATGGCGGCGCTGAAGCGAACAATCCCGTTCCCCCAGATGCACGGCCTTGCCCTTGCCATCGCCGAAGACCTGAATCTCGATGTGACGCGGCGTGGTCAGGTACTTTTCGATATAGACCTCATCGTTGCCAAAGGCAGCCTTGCCCTCGGCGCGCGCGGTCATGAAGGCCTGCTCCATGTCTGCAGCGGTTTTCGCCACCTTCATGCCGCGTCCGCCACCACCAGCTGTCGCCTTGATGATGACCGGATAGCCGATCTCTTCGCCAATCTTCTTGGCGGTATCCAGATCTGGCACACCGCCGTCAGAACCGGGTACACAAGGGACGCCCAGATCCTTCATCGTGTCCTTCGCGGTGATCTTGTCACCCATGATGCGGATGTGTTCGGCGGTCGGACCGATAAAGGTGAGGCCGTGATCCTCCACGATCTGCACGAAGTTGGCGTTTTCCGACAGGAAGCCATAGCCGGGGTGGATCGCCTGCGCGCCGGTGATCTCACAGGCGGAGATAATCGCGGGGATCGACAGGTAGCTTTGTGTCCCGGAGGGAGGGCCGATACAGACGGATTCGTCGGCCATGCGCACATGCATGGCATCAGCGTCTGCGGTGGAATGTACGGCAACCGACTGGATGCCCATTTCCCGGCAGGCACGGATCACGCGCAGGGCGATCTCACCGCGGTTGGCAATCAGGATCTTGTCAAACATGGTGGACCCTTACTCGATGATGACCAGCGGTGTTCCGAATTCGACCGCTGCGCCGTCTTCGACGAGGATACGCTTGATGGTACCGGCCTTGGGTGCCGGAATGTGGTTCATGGTCTTCATGGCTTCGACGATCAGCAACGTATCGCCTTCGGCCACCTGATCACCTACCTTTACAAAGGTTGGCGCGCCGGGTTCGGGCTGGGTGTAAACGGTGCCGACCATCGGGGAGGGCACGGCGCCGGGATGGCTTGCCGGGTCTTCGTTGGCGGCGGCAGGTGCTGCGGCGGGAGCCGCCGCCGCTGGAGCTGCGGGAGCGGCAGCAACAGGCGCCGGGGCTGCATATGCCTGCACGGGGGCAGGTGCGGCCATCATCTGGCGTGACACACGCACATTCAGGCTGTCATCCTCGCCGTAGTCACGCTTCACCTGCAATTCGGTCAGATCATTGTCGCGCAGCAGTTCCGCCAGCGCTTTGATGAAGGATACGTCTGCTTCGTGGGTCTTATTTGTCATTTTTGTCCTCAGCCGGTTCCGACAGGCCCGCAAAACCCTGCGGGCATAAGATTTGAAGGCGCTTATAGGGTATGCTTTACCACAAGGAAAGCGCTGACAATATGGACGCTAACATGGGCGCCCTTGAGCTGATTTGCAATCTTGCGGTGCGGATCTGTGTTCAGAGCGGCATTCCGGTCAGTTTCGCCACCAGTTCGGGCAGTTTGCGGGCGGAGAATTTGACCAGAAGATGCGCCCGGTGGGTTTCGATTGTGCGATAGGACAGGTTCAGCTCAGCGCCGATTTCTTTGGCTGAAAGTCCGCGACAGGTCAGAATTGCCACATCACGCTCGCGTGGCGTCAGGCTGACCACAGGCCGGTCGTCCGAGATGTCGGCGAAACTCCAGACACCGCTGCGAAAATGCTGATCCGGCGTCAGGGAGCGACCGCGCACCCGGCACCAGAACAGATCTCCGGTGCGGCGGCGCATGATCCGTTCGTCGTTATAATGCCCCGACTGGGCGTCGGGCTGTTGCAGCCGGTCGCCAATCCGCTGGAAGTCTTCCTGACTGGGGTAAAGCTCTGCGATGGGCAGGCCGACATAACTGCCGCTGTCACCCCCAAAGGTTTCGGCAAACTGCTGGTTACAACGCTGGATCACCCGTTGGTCGAGCAGAGCCAGCCCAACCGGCGCAAATTCAAAGGCGAGATCGGTCATGGGGGCAGATAACCGCTGTTCCGACGCAAAGCAAAGCGAATTCAGTGTTCAAATCAATAGCTGTGTACTGAGCAGCGCCTTAAAAACTGTCGGGGCCCTCCGCGGCAGAGGGGGTAAAAAAGGGGCTGATGCCACTGCATCAGCCCCGAGGTGCCAAGGCCGGCACATGAACCGGCCCGACGGGGAGTGTTGGGGTTAGATGGCCAGGTATTCGGCGCGCAGTTCTTCGTTTTCGAGAACTTCTGCGGCGGAGCCATCGAAGACGATACCACCGGTATCAAGGATCACCGCGCGATCCGCCAACTCCAGCGCGCGTACCGCGTTCTGTTCGACGATGACGGTGGTGATGCCCTGCTGTTTGATGTGGACAAGGGTCTTTTCGATCTCATCCACGATAACGGGGGCCAAGCCTTCATAGGGTTCATCCAGCAGCAGCACCTTGATGTCACGGGCCAATGCGCGGGCAATCGCCAGCATCTGCTGTTCGCCACCGGAAAGCGTGACGCCCTCCTGCTTGCGGCGTTCGCCAAGACGCGGGAACAGCTCGTAGAGTCTCTCAAGAGACCAGCCGATGGGCGGGGCGATCTGCGCCAGCTGCAGGTTTTCCTCAACGGTGAGGCCGGGGATGATGCGGCGATCTTCTGGGACAAGACCCAGACCCGCGGCGGACGCCTCATGCGAGGACATCTTGTGCAGGGGCTGATGGTCCAACCAGATCTCACCCTTGGTCACCATAGGTGAGCCTGTGCGCGCGATGGAGCGCAGGGTTGAGGTTTTGCCGGCACCGTTGCGGCCCAGAAGCGCGAGGATCTCGCCCTCATGCACGTTGAAGGAAATGCCCTGCACGATATAGCTCTCGCCGTAGTAGGCATGCATGTCCCAGACCGACAGAAAGGCCGGTGCCGTGGTCGCATGGTTGGCGTGTTTGGAAAAGTCGGGTTTGACGTTCATCTTGTGATCTCCTTACGCCGACTCGCCGAGGTAGGCTTCGCGCACCTTCGGGTTGCCTTTGATGTTCTGCGGATCGTCTTCCACCAGCGGGGTGCCCTGCGCCAGAACAGTGATCCGATCCGCCAGAGAGAACACCACGTGCATGTCGTGTTCGATGATCGCGATGGTAATATCGCGCTCGGATTTGATCTGTTTCAGCAGATCGATGGTGTTGTTGGTATCGGCGCGCGCCATGCCCGCCGTGGGCTCATCAAGCAGCAGAAGGCGCGGTTCCTGGCTAAGGCACATGCCAATCTCAAGCCGCCTTTTGTCCCCACGTGACATGGAGGCGGCGTTCATGTGCCGTTTGTCGGCCATGTTCATCTCCTCCAGCATGTGCTCTGCCTTCTCCAGAATGTCACGTTGGCCGGAGACGGCGCTGATTGCATTCATTTCAAAGGCGCCGTCGCGCTTGGCAAAGCAGGGGATCATCATGTTTTCCAGCACCGACAGATCGCCAAAGATCTCAGGCGTCTGGAACACACGGGAAATGCCCATCTGGTTGATCTCATAGGGCGCGCGGCCGAGGACGGATTTGCCATCGAACATCACCGATCCGGTGTCCGGGATCAGCTTGCCCACCAGACAGTTCAGCAGCGTGGACTTGCCCGCCCCATTGGGGCCGATGATGGCGTGGACCGTGTTTTCGCGCACGCTGAGGTTCACCTCGGACAGGGCCTGAAGGCCACCGAACCGCTTGCCTACGTTTTTAACTTCAAGGATACCCATTGGTCTTGCTCCTTATTCCGCAGGTTCAGTTTTGCCCGAGGGGCCGTCTTTTTTGGCTTTGCGCCCCTGGATCCAGCCACGCAGCTTCTGTCCGCCTTCGACCAGGCCGCCGGGCAGGAAGATCACCACCAGCATGAACAGGATGCCGAGGGTCAGATGCCAGCCCTTGCCGATGAAGGGGTGCACGATGAAGACCATCGCGTCCTCGATCCCGTCGGGCATGAAGCTGAACCAGCTGTGCAGCACATTGTCGTTGATCTTGGAGAAGATGTTCTCGAAGTATTTGATGAAACCTGCGCCCAGAACCGGGCCGATCAGCGTGCCGGCACCGCCGAGGATGGTCATCAGGACAACTTCGCCGGAGGCGGTCCACTGCATCCGCTCAGCACCAGCCAGCGGGTCCATGGAGGCCATCAAGCCGCCAGCCAGACCGGCATACATGCCGGAGATAACAAAGGCCGCCAGCGTGTAGGGACGGGTGTTCAGACCCGTGTAGTTCATCCGCTGCTGGTTCGACTTCACGGCCTTCAGCATCAGGCCAAAGGGCGAGCGGAAGATGCGGATCGAGAGGTAAAAGGCGGCCAGCAGGATCAGCGCGCAGAGATAGTAGCCCGCGTTGAACTGGAATGCCCAAGGGCCGACGGCCATCTCAAAGGTTGAGCGCATCTCCATACCAAAGAGGTTGGTTACCGGGATGGAGCCATCGGCGGTGGCAGAGGCACCCAGAACACGAGGATCATCCAGTGTCAGCTGCAGACCCGTTTCGCCATTGGTGATCGGGGTCAGCACCGAATAGGCGAGGTTGAAGGACATCTGTGCAAAGGCCAGCGTCAGGATTGAAAAGTAGATGCCGGAGCGGCGCAGGCTGACATAGCCAATGACCAAAGCGAACAGGCCCGCGACGATCACCGACAAAACAATCGCCGGTACGACGTTCATGCTCAGCAGTTTGAACATCCAGACAGCTGAATAGGACCCTACACCGAGGAAGGCCGCATGGCCAAAGGACAGGTAACCGGTGAGGCCAAAGAGGATGTTGAAGCCGATGGCAAAGATGCCGAAGATCACAAACCGTTGCATTAGGTCGGGGTAGCCCGCGTTGAACTGCGCCAGCGCGCTGCCCGTTGGGAAGGGGTTCAGGATGAACGGTGCGAACAGGGTCAGGATGGCAACGACCAGCAGCAGCGTCCTATCTTTTTTGTTGAGTGCGAACATGTGCTTAGTCCTCCATCACACCTTTGCGGCCCATCAGGCCCCGCGGGCGGGTGAGCAGAATGATGATTGCGACCACATAGATGATGATCTGGTCGATGCCGGGGATCAGGGATTTGATTTCATTCATCGACGCGAAGCTTTCGAGCACGCCGAGAAGAAAGCCAGCTAGCACGGCGCCGGGTAGGGACCCCATGCCGCCAACAACAACAACCACAAAGCTCAGCACCAGAAAATCCATGCCCATGTGATAGTTGGGTGAGTTGATCGGGGTGTACATCACACCAGCCAGACCGGCGACGGCGGCGGCGATACCAAACATGATGGTGAAGCGGCGGTCGATGTTGATGCCCAGAAGGCCCACAGTCTCACGGTCCGCCATGCCTGCGCGCACCACCATGCCGAATGTGGTGAATTGCAGGAATGAGAAGATGCCGCCGATGATGACTACTGCGAAGAAGAAATAGACCACACGCCAGACCGGATAGACGATGTCCATCCCGATAACGGAGCCTAGGTTGACGACACCGTTCAGGGCATCCGGGGCAGGGGTCTGGATCGGGTTGGCGCCGTAGAAGTATTTCACCACCTCCTGCAATACGATGGCGAGGCCAAAGGTCACCAGGATCTGGTCCGCGTGGGGGCGTTTGTAGAAATGTTTGATCAGCCCGCGTTCCATGACATAGCCAACCGCGATCATGATCGGGATGGCAAAAAGGATCGCCAGTGGCACCGCCCAGTCTATGATGGCGCCGCCCACCTCGGGGCCGAACCAACTTTCGACATAGGGAGTTTTGACTTTGAGGGGATTGCCCAGAAAATCCTTCTGGGTTTCATCTACGGTTTCAAAGCTGAGGCTCAGGACCCGTTGCACGGTGACCGCACAGAAGGCGCCGATCATGAACAGCGCCCCATGGGCAAAGTTCACCACGCCCAGCGTGCCAAAGATGAGTGTCAGACCCAGCGCGATCAGCGCATAGGCAGAGCCCTTGTCGAGCCCGTTTAAGATTTGCAATAGGATTGCGTCCATTGTCCCCACCTTCGGTTGGTCCGTCTGGAATTGGCATAAGTCGGCTGTTCAGCGCCATCGGCGCTGGTCCTGTCGTCGTGAATTGTCAGGCAGGTTGGCGCCGGGAGATTAGCAGGGCGGGCACATGATTTGCGCCCGCCCTAAGTCTGTGATTAGGCGCCGCTGTTGCAGGTGCCAAGGGCACCGCCTGCGAACATCGGATGATCCGGCGCGTAGGTCACCTGTTCCGCCGGGGTCACTTCGACAACTTCAAGCAGGTCGAACTCCGAGGTCGGGTTTTCCTTGCCGCGCACGACCAGCACGTCTTTGAAGCACTGGTGATCTTCGGCACGGTACAGCGTCTTGCCGTTGCCCAGACCGTCGAATTCAAACCCTTCGAGGGCCTCAACAACAGCGCAGGGGTTGAAGGAGCCTGCGCGTTCGACTGCATCTGCATACAGCAGGGTCTGACAATAAACGGTGTGTGCCGCCTGGCTCGGCGGGAAGCCATATTTGGAGCCGAAGGAGCGAACGAAGGCTTGTGAGCCTTCGTCCTGCAGCGACCAATGCCAGTTGGTGGAGCCGTGGATGCCCTTCACGTTGGCGCCCGCACCCTTGGCCATCAGGCGGGAGTACAGCGGAACAACGATTTCGAAGTTCTTGCCGTTAACGACCTTCTCACGCAGGCCAAACTGCACTGCGTTGGTCAGCGAGTTCACCATGTTGCCACCGTAGTGGTTCAGCACCAGCACGTCGGCACCGGAGTTCAGAACAGGCGCGATATAGGACGAGAAGTCGGTGGCGGCCAGCGGCGTGCGAACCTTGTTTACGGTGTTCCAGCCCAGCGCCTCAGTGGCGGCGGCGATGGATTCTTCCTGTGTCCAACCCCAAGTGTAGTCCGCCGTCAGGTGATAGGCGTTACGGTCGGTGCCATAGAGGTTCTTCAGCACCGGTGCCAGTGCAGCACCAGACATGTAGCCATTGAAGAAGTGGCGGAAACCGTTGGCTTTTTTATCTTTGCCAGTGGTGTCGTTGGAATGGGTAAGGCCCGCCATGAAGATCACGCCAGCTTCCTGGCAGAGACCCTGTACAGCAATCGCCACACCGGAAGAAGAGCCGCCGGTGATCATCACGGCGCCGTCTTTTTCGATCATCGACTTGGCCGAGGCACGGGCCGCGTCGGATTTTGTCTGGGTGTCGCCGGTTACGAATTTGACTTCCTTGCCCATGATCCCGTTGCCCTGCAGGGCTTTGGACGAGAAGGTGTTCATCATGCCGCCGTCGCCGCCGCCATTCAGATGTTCAACGGCCAGCTGATAAGCCCGCAGTTCGTCTGCGCCCTCATCTGCGTAGGGGCCAGTCTGGGGTACGTTGAAGCCCAGCGTCACGGTGCTGCCAGTTGGCTCATTTGTAAACGCGGCTGCAGACGATGCGGTAAAGATCGTCGGAAGCGCCACGCCGGCACCCGCGATGGCACCGGTCTTCAGGACTCCGCGACGCGATACGTCAGTCTTGGACATGTATTCCTCCCTTATGTGTAACGACGGCAACAGCTCCTCACTTCCGCTGACGTCTGCACGTTTTCGTGCAAAACCAGTATGGGCGTGGCTTGTAAAATCACGCAATAAAACCCTTGAAATGCTGGTTTATTCTGTAAACAAATGAACAGGTGTTAAGGGTTTTCTGTAAAGAAACTTATGTTGCGGTGCAGAAAGCCCTTGATCCGTCATGCTTTTGAAAGGGAATGCCGCCATGGGGCGTGACACGCTGACAGGGAGTCGTATCCGCGAGCGGCGGTTGATGCTGGGGCTGCGTCAGGCCGAACTGGCGCGGCAGGTCGATATCTCGGCCTCCTATCTGAACCTGATTGAACACAACCGGCGCAGAATCGGCGGCAAGCTGCTGGTTGATCTGGCACGTGTGCTGGCGGTTGAACCGTCCATGTTGACCGAAGGGGCGGAGGTGGCGCTGCTGTCGACCCTGCGTGAGGCTGCTGCGGAACTTCGCAGACCTGTTGCTGAACTGGACCGGGTGGATGAATTTGCAGGCAGGTTCCCGGGCTGGGCCGAGGTTCTGGCGCAGAGCCAGCAGCGGATTGCCAGTCTGGAGCGCACGGTACAAACCCTGTCGGACCGGCTGACCCACGATCCGTTACTGGCGGCCTCGCTTCATGAGGTGCTGTCGACAGCTGCTGCGATCCGTTCCACTGCGTCGATTCTGGCGGAAACCGGCGAACTGGAAGCGGAATGGCGTGATCGGTTCCACAAGAACCTCAATGAGGATTCCTTCCGTCTGGCAGAGAGCAGCCGTGCGCTGGTGAATTTTCTGGACGAGAGCAATACCTCAGCCGAGCGTCGCGGCGTCCCGCAGGAGGAGGTGGAGCAGTTCTTTGCGGCCCATGAACATCATTTCCCTGAGCTTGAAGTCGCTGAGGCCTCTGCACGCCCGGCAATGATTGATGCGCTGGTTGCTGGGGCCGATGATCTGGTGAGCGAGGCCGGGGGGCTGATTGCGCGCTCCACCCTGCAACAATATTGCGCCGATGCCGAGGTGATTCCGTTGGAGCCGTTGAGCGAACAGCTCGCCCGCGAGGGGGTCGCGCCGGACGCGTTGGCGCGCGCGTTTCAATGCGATCTGCCCGTTGTGCTGCGTCGTCTTGGGGCGCTGCCGCCTGCGGTTCTGGGGCAGGAGGCGGGGCTGGTGATCTGTGACGCCTCTGGCTCCATCCTGTTTCGCAAGCCCGTGACGGGGTTCGCTCTGCCACGCTTTGGCGCATCATGCCCGCTCTGGCCGCTATATACGGCTTTGTCGCGTCCACAGGAGCCAGTGCGCCGGGATGTGGTGCAGCAGGGGCGGAGTGCCGTCGGATTTGATTGTCTGGCGGTGTCCTGGCCTCACCAGAGGCCGGGGTTTGACAGCGACCCTCTCTATCATGCGGTGATGCTGATCCTGCCAAAGGGCGACGTGGTTGAAACGGCACAGCCGGTTGGGGCCAGCTGCCGGATCTGTTCGCGCCGCGACTGTGTGGCGCGGCGTGAACCGTCGATCCTGAAGGAAGAGTTTTGACAGCAGCGCAACCGCAACGCTACTGTTGCGGCAGGGACGGAGACGCCTTGAGGGAATGACCTCGCGAAGGATCGGGCGTAGGGGAGGAATATCCACACAATGGGCAGGCATGTTGTTCTGGTCGAAGACGAGCCGAATATCACCGAGGCGATCCGATTTCTGCTGACCCGCGACGGCTGGCGGGTCGACAGCCACGCCGATGGCAGCGATGCGGTTGAGGTGATCTGCACGGCGAAGCCGGATCTGGTGATCCTGGATCTGATGTTGCCCGGCAAAAGCGGGCTGGAGATCATTCGTGAATTGCGCGACAGCGGGCAGCTGCCGGATTTGCCGGTTTTGATGTTGACCGCAAGGGGACAGCTGCGCGACCGCGAAATGGCAGAGCAGGCCGGGGTAACCCGGTTCATGACCAAACCGTTTTCCAACAACGAGGTTCTGACCGCAGTCCGTGACCTTCATGCGCAGGCGGCGCAGAACCGCGCAGGTATGTCTGAGGCTGGCGGTGCGGCTGCTGATCTGACTGAACAGGCCCGCCAGGGATGATCCGTGGCGACGGCGCGGAGAGCGAGGGCGAAACCGGCGCGCCGTTTGTTGAACGCCGGACCTATCGCCGCCGCCGTTTGATGGATGTAGCGCGCCTGTTGCCTGTCTTGGGCGCACTGTTGCTGCTTGTGCCACTGATGTGGCCCGACCCAGACCCCTATCCTGCACCGGACAGCATGTCAGGCATGCCGCTGTCACAGGCGATGATCTATATCCTCGTGGTCTGGGCGGGGCTGATTCTGGCGAGCTTTGGCTTCGCGCTGGCGGTCAGGCGCTGGGCGGAGCACTGGACCGAAGGTGGCGAGCCGCGCCGAGGCGGGGACGCGGACTGATGGCGTCGCTCAATGTTTTGGCGCTGGTTTGTCTGAGCTATGTTGCGCTGTTGTTCATCGTGGCTTTCGCCGCGGACCGTCACGCCAGTCATGGGCGCGCTGCTCGCTGGATGCGGTCACCGTTGATCTATACGCTGTCGCTGTCGATCTATTGCACAGCCTGGACCTTTTACGGGGCGGTGGGTTACGCGGCGCGTTCGGGGTTGGAATATATCACCATCTATCTTGGCCCGACGCTGGTCATGGTCGGCTGGTGGTGGGGGCTGCGCAAGCTGGTCCGTATCGGTCGCAGCCAGCGGATCACCTCCATCGCGGATCTTTTGTCGGCGCGATATGGGAAATCCAACCTTCTGGCGATCGGGGTCACGATCCTCGCTGTGATTGGCACGACGCCATATATCTCGCTGCAATTGCAGTCGATTACCCTGTCTTTCTCGATCTTTGCCAAGGCTGACCCCCTGCGCAGTATCAATGAGACGCAGACGGTGTTCTGGGTTGCAGCGGGGCTTGCGGCTTTTGCCATTCTCTTCGGCACGCGCAATCTCAACGCAAATGAGCGGCACCACGGCGTGGTGACGGCGGTGGCGCTTGAAGCCGTGGTGAAGCTGGTGTCGCTGCTGGCGGTTGGTATCTTCGTTGTCTGGGGGATTGCAGGCGGCGTGGGCGAGACCATGGCGCGGATTGATGCCTCTGCGATAGGTCAATGGCAGGTCGATGGCGGACGCTGGGCGACGATCACCTTCCTGTCGGCAGCGGCCTTTGTCTGCCTGCCGCGTATGTTTCAGGTTATGGTGGTCGAGAATGAGGACGAACGCCATCTGCGCATCGCGGCCTGGGCTTTTCCACTCTATCTGCTGCTGATCTCGATCTTTGTGGTGCCGATTGCCGCCATTGGGCTGGAGCTGTTGCCGGTCGGGTCGAACCCGGATCTGTTTGTCCTGACCCTACCTCTGGCCGAGGGCCAGCAGGGGCTGGCGATGCTGTCTTTTCTGGGAGGATTTTCCTCTGCAACATCCATGGCGATTGTTGCGGCGATGGCGCTGTCCACCATGGTGTCCAACCATATCGTCATGCCGATCTGGCTGCGCTGGCAGGAGGTGGGTGCCTCCGTCTCTGGCGATGTGCGACACGTCGTGCTGCTGTCACGGCGGCTGTCTATCGCGGGCATCATGGCACTGGGGTATTTCTACTACACGCTGTCTGGCGGCGGAGCTGCGCTGGCTGCTATTGGTTTGATTTCGTTTACCGGTATTTCACAGATGCTGCCAAGTCTTGTGGGCGGGCTGTTCTGGCGTGGCGCGACCCGAAGCGGCGCACTTGCGGGCTTGTCCGTTGGGTTTGCAATCTGGCTTTACACGATGCTGTTGCCAGAACTGGGCGGCGGACTGCTGCCTGCGCGTGTACTGACGGATGGGCTGATGGGCCTGTCGTGGCTGCGCCCTCATGCGCTTTTCGGGATTGAAGGACTGGATCCTACGGTCCATGCGGTCCTGTGGTCGATGGCATTGAACACCGCGGCGTTCCTGATTGGATCTCTGCTGACCTTCCCCAGTCCGATGGAGCGCCTTCAGGGCGCGCAATTTGTGCATGTATTCGACCATTCTTCGGGTCCGCGCGGCTGGACCGGATCTGTGGCGCAGAGCGAGGATCTGATGGTCATGTCTCAGCGCATCCTGGGGGCGGGTGAGGCACAGACGTTCTTTCAGAGCGAATTGGCGCGTCAGGGCGGTCGTGGCCCGCTGCCCGAGCCGACCCCAGCGTTTCTGGAGCGTCTGGAACGCGAACTCAGCGCCTCTATCGGGGCGGCGGCGGCCCATGCGATGGTCGGGCAGATTGTCGGCGGGTCATCGGTTTCCGTGCAGGATCTATTGGCGGTGGCGGATGAAACGGCGCAGATCCTTGAGTATTCCAATCGGCTTGAAACACAGTCCGAAGAACTGTCAAGAACGGCGCGCAAGCTTCAGGAAACAAATGAAAAACTGACGCAGTTGTCGCAACAGAAGGATGCGTTCCTCAGCCAGGTGAGCCATGAATTGCGCACGCCGATGACCTCCATCCGAGCGTTTTCCGAAATCTTGCGTGATACCGAAAACCTCGCGTCACAGGATCACAGCCGCTATGCGGGCATTATCCACGATGAGGCGCAGCGGCTGACCCGTCTGCTGAACGATTTGCTGGACCTCAGCGTGCTGGAAAATGGTCAGGTGAGCCTCAACATCAGTGCAGGACGTTTGGGGGATGTGTTGGATCATGCGGTGGCCACTGCGCTGGCCGATGGATCGGCGCGGTTGCGGGTGGAGCGCAGCGCAGCGACGGATGATATGCGGCTCTCCTCCGACCTAGACCGGTTGGCGCAGGTGTTCATTAATCTGATCGCAAACGCCGACAAATACTGTACGGCAGCGGATCCGGAATTACGCATCACCGCCCGTCAAAGCGATCATCGGTTGTTTATAGATTTCATCGACAATGGTAGCGGGATCCCGCCAGAGTTTCGGACCACTATTTTTGAGAAATTTTCGAGGGTTAGCCCGGAACGGGCAGGCGGCGCGGGCCTCGGTTTGGCGATCTGCCGTGAGATCATGCAGCGTCTTGGCGGCGATGTGGCCTATCTTTCGGGGGAGGTCGGTGGTGCCTTTCAGGTTTCGTTACCTCTTCGTCAGGAAAACCCGGTTTAACTGTTTAGCGTAAAGTTATTGGTAACCACTCTTGGATAAACCTAGGGCAAAGCGGTGCGAGAGGGGCAGGTTTACAACCTATGTCTGAAACGAAATCGGAATCAGCAGCGACTGGTGGCGGCGGGGTCTTGGCCCGCAAACTGGCAGCCACCAAGGAGGGCAAGGGCGGGCTAACCAGTTCCCTGACCCTTAAGGCCTTGCGCCGTTCGATTGCGCGGGCGGCAGCGGATCTGTGTGATCTTCCCGTGGCGGTGCTGGCCGCGCGTCAGGCCAACCGCATTCCCGAAGACCTGCCACCACATTTGTCGGACAAGCATCTGTTGGTGGTGTTGGATGGGCCGCACGGGCGAATTGGGGCCGCCACGCTGGATGCACCGACCGTAACCGCCCTTATTCAACAGCAGACCATGGGGCAGGTTCTGGGTAAGGCGCCGAGCGAGCGGAACTACACCCCGACAGACGCCGCCATGGTTGCCGATTTTCTTGAGCGCACCTTTGCCAAGGTGGTCTCCATGCTGGTCCAGCAGAAAGATGAGGCGATTTTCTCCGGCTATCGTTTCGGAGCACAGGTCGAGGATGTGCGCAGCCTTGTTCTGGGGCTTGAGGCGGAAGACTACCGGGTGATTGAGCTGACGCTGGATCTTGCCTGTGGGGCGATGCAAGGCGGGCTGACCTTGATCCTGCCTGAGCCTTCGCCCGAGGATCTGGGCGAGGCCGGCCAAAACGCCCATCAGGCCGGCCCATCGCTGGGAAGCAATATGGGATCCATGCGGGCCGAGCTGCGCGCTGTTCTGTGCAAGATGAAGGTCCCCGCGAACGAATTTTCCTCGCTTGAGGAAGGAGATCTTCTGCCGCTAGATCAGGCCTACCTCTATGAGACGGAAATGATATCTATCAGCGGTCAGGCCATCGCTCAGGGGCGTCTGGGCCAGATGAATGGCGCCCGCGCTGTCAGGCTAACTGATCCTCGTACGAAACTGGTGAACGACAATGCCGCCGACGAGGGTGCGTTTTCGTCCCACATGGGCGGTGGTGCCGGTGCGCTGGAACATGAACCACCAACCTTGGATCTCTCTGTCGCGGCTGATGGGTTACAGGATCCCATGGGCGGCATGGCCGGAGGCCTTGGCGATGGGATCGGTGATCTCGGGGGCGATCTAGGCGGCTTTGGCGGCGATCTGGGCGGTGACCTCGGAGGTGATCTGGGCGGCGACCTTGGTGGTGATCTGGCGGGCATGCCGATGGCGGGCGACCTTCCTGATGGCCTTGGCGACGGTTTGGGTGATGGGCTTGGTGACGCCATGTCCGGCGATCTACCCGATCTTGGAGATCTGCCAGACCTTGGTGCGATGCCGATGGGCGATGACCTCGGGGATGGCCTAGGTGACGGCCTTGGCGATTTCAGCGCGGACGCCGCTGCGGTGGAAATCTCTGATCTTGCCGGGCTGAACAGTGGCACCGGGTGAACCCTTAAGGCTGAGAACCCGAGAAGAATTAATGGCAGTGCGTGACCCGGACTGCCATTATATTTCCGCGTCTTACAGTGTGAAGCTCATCTACAGCTAGAGTTTCAGCTGACGTGTCAGATGTCGTTTTCAGCAGGGGCTGCCTGTGCTGCCTGAGTGGCCACCGCCATCAACGTCGGGCGCAGCCCATCAAGCTGATAACCGGCCTCTGCAGTGGTGGCGAGGATCTCGTCCACCGGCATAAGCGGCGCTTGGCCCAATGCCCAGACAACCGAGCAGCGGGTGCCGGATGCGCAATAAGCCAGTACCGGACCATCCGAAGCCTCAACAAACGCTTGCTGCTTGGCGACATTCTCTGGTGTCATGGTCTGGTGGGTCAATGGCAGCACCTTGAACCGCAATCCCTGCGCCTCGGCAGCGGTGCGGATGGCATCGGCCTGATGGCTGGGCGGAACCTCAGCATCAGGGCGGTTGCAGATTACCATGGTGAATCCGGCGGCGGCCAGCTGCGGCAGGTCCTCAACCGAAATTTGCGGCGAGACGGAGTAGCGGGGGGTCAACGTGCGTGGGTCCATGATCCTGCCTTTTACGCGCTTGCAGCCGCGCGGTCCAGTCGCAGGGCGACTGCAGGCGCCGCGATCATACCGAGGAGCATTGCTGCGATGAAAATGATGCCGCCGGTGCCGCCATAGCTGAGAGAGGCAATCGCCGGTCCGGGGCAGAGGCCAGCCAGCCCCCAGCCAATGCCAAACAGGATAGATCCGATGATCAGCCGTCGGTCCAGTTCCTGCCGTGGGGGAGACGGAAAGTGGCCGCCGACCAGTGGCGCACGACCGCGGGTCAATTGCCAGGCCAGCGCCATCGGCAGTATGGCCCCGCCCATCACAAAGGCCAGCGTCGGATCCCACGCGCCGAATATATCAAGCCAGCCCTGAACCTTTTGCGTGTCGGTCATGCCAGAGAGAAACAGGCCGAGACCAAACAGCCCGCCAGCTAAGAAAGACAGAAGAAGACGCATCAGATCAGGCTCCAGACATGGCGGAACAGAGCCAGTGTCAGAGCACCGGCTAGAATGTAGATGATGGTTGCGATCAACCCGCGCAGGGACAGCCGGGAGATGCCACAGACGCCGTGACCGGACGTGCAGCCATTGGCAATCCGCGTGCCAAGTCCTACCAGAAGTCCGGCGGCGACAATCACCGCTGTGTTCGGGGTGAGATGCGTATCCGGCGCTTCGGCGACGGTCAGCCACATGACCAGCGGGACCAGAACTACGCCTGCAATGAAGGCCAGCCGTTCAGCCGCGTTGTTGCGACCGCTGCCGTCAATCAGGCCGCCAAGAATGCCGCTAGCCCCCATGATACGCCCATTGCCGAGCAGGTACACCGCACCGCCCGTGCCGATCAGCACGCCACCAATCAGCCCCCAGATCCAGTCTATATTCATGGTGAAATCCTTGTGATCTATCAATCTATGGCTGGGAACTCGGGCCCTTGTCGCACCGGATCTGGCAGCCGTCTGCGAAATGGGTGGCGTTAGGGCGGCCCCATCCGGAAGTTCTGAAATCAGAGTTTGTTGATCGGCACCTTCAGGTAGACATTCCCGTCTGCATCTGCGTCCGGCATCTGGCCTGCGCGCATATTGACCTGCAGAGATGGCAGGATCAGACGCGGCATGGACAGTGTTGCATCGCGAGCATCCCGCATAGCGACGAAGTCCTCTATCGGGCGGCCCCGACCAATGTGGATGTTGAGCGCTTTCTGCTCACCCACCGTGGTTTCCCAGGCATAATCGTCTCGACCCGGTGCCTTGTAGTCATGGCCGACAAAAATACGGGTCTCATCGGGGAGCGTCAGGATTTTCTGGATCGACTGAAACAGGGCTTCGGAGGAGCCACCGGGGAAATCGCAGCGGGCGGTGCCAAAGTCGGGCATAAACAGTGTGTCGCCCACAAATGCAGCATCCCCGATCACATAGGTAAGACAGGCGGGTGTGTGGCCTGGTGTGTGAAGTACATCACCGCGCAGTTGTCCGATGTGGAAACTGTCGCCCTCGCGGAACAGCGCATCAAACTGGCTGCCATCGCGTTGAAATTCCGTGCCTTCGTTGAAAACCTTGCCAAAGGTATCCTGCACCAGGGTGATATTGGCCCCGATGCCGATTTTACCCCCCAGATGCTCCTGAAGGTAGGGGGCGGCTGAGAGGTGGTCGGCGTGGACGTGGCTTTCAAGGATCCACTCAACGCGCAGACCCTCGGCCTTCACCCAGGCGATCATCTCATCGGCAGACCGGGTGTCGGTGCGACCGGCTGCGTGATCGAAATCCAGAACGGAATCGATCAGGGCGCAGGCGGTGCCATCCGGCTCGCGCACGACGTAAGATACGGTGTTTGTCTGTTCATCAAAAAACGCTTTGACGATCGGCTTCATGGGGGACCTCCTGCTGCTTCTTATTACATATATTAAAATGTGAATATGTACAAGGGCGCAGGCGATAAAACTTGCATGGCTATAGCCCGTCGAAAGAGACGGCCATGTTCGGTTCGCTGACTTGCATGATTGTGATTTCCCGCTATGGTTGATCTTGCTCAAGGTCGGATAGCGGGATTCCTGCTATCATTGCGACAGCGGTGTGATGAGCCACGATGAACTGCGTTAAAATTCGGGTGCCGGTATGGAGTTGGAAGGCTGTTGTGCAGTCTCCGGCAATCCTGCTGAGCATCCGGGCTATGTCGCTGATGCGGCCCGACATGCAGGTCCAAGGGAGGAGTGCAGAATGACCAGTGATAACGGGAAGATCGACAATCTTATGCAGCAAGCACAAGGGCTGGAACGCAGAATACTGGCTGCGCATCGGCTGGATCGGCTAGTTTTATATTCTGAGTTCAGCCGAACACTGACCCGTTTGCGGGTCGCGGGTGGCCGCGTTCCAAGCCGCATGCAGCGGTTGGAGCAGATGCTCAGTGAGGAAGCGGCCGAGGAAATGTTCGACAACATGCCCGTCTGAAGCCGCGCCGACCTCGTTTTGCATGGGGAGATAGACCTAGATGTAGGTGTCTTGGGACGGCCACATCTAGGTGTCGTCGGCTGCGATAGCCATGGCCGTTTTGCGTTAGCGATCAGCCGCCCAGTGTCAGCCCCAGCATGACGAGCATCAGCCCAATGACCGACAGAAATAACGCGCCAAGATTATAGGGTAGCACCTTCTGAACCACCGTGCGCAGGGCGTCGTCGTCCAGTTTTTGCCGTTTGGCTTGCATTACGCGCACAACGCTCCACATCAGCCCGATCAGACCTGCTACAGATACGGCCGCTCCGGCCCAAACCATAATCTCGTACATGGCACTCTCCAGTGGCGCGCATCGCTGCGCCGATCGTGTTCGGCCTGCGCCTACCTGATTGCCCGAGGCAGGGCAAGCCAGCCGTGGTCGGGTGCGTATACTGACTGTGGTCGTTTTAGCCTATTCGGGCAGGTCGAGTGTCGGATCTCCCTATCACCGCTTGCGGAGCAAGGGGCGCGATTGTATCTGGAGGGCTGACCCGAGTTTCCACCCTTTGCCGACGGAGCCCACGATGGATATGACCGAAGACGAAAAAAGCGACAGCTACCGTGTGACCGCTGGTGAATTGCGCCAGTTTATTGAACGGTTTGAGCGTCTGGACGCTGAGAAAAAAGATCTTGCTGAGCAGCAGAAAGAGATCATGGCCGAAGCCAAAGCGCGCGGTTACGACACCAAGGTGATCCGTAAGGTGATCGCGCTGCGCAAGCGCGACAAAGACGATATCGCCGAAGAAGAAGCGGTTCTTGAAATGTACAAGGAAGCGCTCGGTATGTGAGCCGATATGGCCTTACATGATGGCGCAAGCCTGTTTGGCCCTTCGTGTTCGCGGAGGGCTTTTTTGTTCTTTAAGTTTGCATATTTTAAGCTTGAAGTAAATTTCATCCTAGTGGATATTGGGACCTGAAAGTGGTTGCGCGGATCGTCGCGCTCAGGACAGGAGCCAAACATGCCGACAGTGAATGTGCACCCCGAAGGCTGGAAACCTGCCAAAGGCTATGCCAACGGCATGATCGGCGAGGGGCGGGTGCTGTTTGTTGGCGGCCAGATTGGCTGGACTGCGGATCAGGTCTTTGAGACGGACGATTTCATCGGTCAGATGAGCCAGGCGCTGGAGAATATTCTGGCAGTCGTGCAGGAAGCTGGTGGCAGCGCCAGCGACATCACCCGGCTGACCTGGTATGTGACCGACAAGGCCGAGTATCTGGCGCATCAGCGTGAGGTCGGGGCGGCCTATCGGGCTGTCATGGGTTACCATTTTCCTGCAATGACGATGGTGGTGGTTGCGGGGCTTGTAGAAGATCGCGCCAAGATCGAGATTGAAGCCACCGCGATGCTCGCCTAACCAGGACCGCGCATCTAATCAGATCTTGTTGAGGCGGCTTTCTGTTCGATTGTTTCGGGCGGAGGGGCGTCTTTTGTCTTGTTTGGGGCAACTGTGCTGACCCTATTTCGAGTGCGCTATCTGCATAAATCTGCCGATTGGGGGGCTTTCCCTTTGCTGCTCAACTTTTGAGCAGGGGAGTATTATTATTTGATCGCAATGTGTTGCTGCTCTTCCTTCAAGAGGGTGATTTAGAAAATCGACGGGTTAAAAATTTTACCAGTTGATAAAAAATCAAACTGTGGCACTCTGATTTGCATAAAAACCAAATCCAGGGAGACACCCAATGGCGACCAGCCATCAGGCATCCGGCATCCAGGCAGGGCGTTTGTCCGCCTCCGAAATTGCCGATAACTTTGGAGACCTGCATCCACAATATGAGGCGCATGAGGCGGCAGTGGCAGCGGATCGCTGTTATTTCTGCTACGATGCGCCCTGCATGACGGCATGTCCCACCACCATCGACATTCCTCAGTTCATTCGCGAGATTCAGACCGGCCATCCGGAAGCGGCAGCGAAGACTATTCTGGAACAGAACATCCTTGGCGGCATGTGCGCCCGGGTGTGTCCGACCGAGACACTCTGTGAGGAAGCCTGCGTCCGCGAGGCGGCTGAGGGCAAGCCGGTTGAGATCGGTCGCCTGCAGCGCCATGCCACCGACACGTTGATGGAGAAGGGCGTGCATCCCTTCACGCGCGCAGCGGCAACGGGCAAGCGGGTCGCTGTGGTAGGCGCGGGCCCTGCAGGATTGGCAGCGGCGCACCGTCTGGCAATGCTGGGCAATGATGTAGTCATCTATGAGGCCCGGCCCAAGGCGGGTGGCCTCAACGAATTTGGGATTGCCGCCTATAAATCGACCGAGAATTTCGCCAGCCGTGAAGTGGATTGGCTGCTTCAAATCGGTGGGATCACCGTGGAATACGGCAAGAAGCTCGGAGCTGAGCTGAGCTTGGACGCGCTCAAAGCCGATTATGATGCGGTGTTCCTGTCGATCGGTCTTGGCGGCGTCAATGCGCTGCGTGCGGAGGGCGAGGACAAGGATGGTGTGCGTGACGCGGTCGACTTTATCGCGGAGCTGCGCCAGGCCGAGGATCTGACCAATCTGCCGGTTGGGCGCAATGTGGTTGTGATCGGCGGCGGGATGACGGCAGTGGATGCAGCGGTGCAATCCAAGCTTCTTGGTTCAGAGACTGTGACCATCGCCTATCGCCGGGGCCGTGACGCCATGGGCGCAAGCCGCTTTGAGCAGGATCTGGCTGCAACCAAAGGGGTGCGCCTGTTGTTCAATGTTCAACCTGTCGCGGTGCATGGCAACGGTGCCTGTGCTGAAATCGAGCTGGAATATACCAAAAGCGAGGGCGGCCAGTTGAGCGGCACCGGAGAGACGGTGCGGATAGCAGCGGATCAGATCTACAAGGCGATTGGACAGACGCTGGAGGATCAGCCTGATGCGCTGGCGCTTGAAGGGCGCAAGATCAAGGTGGACGGGCGGGGCCGCACGTCGCTTGCCGGGGTCTGGGCCGGGGGGGATTGCGCCTCTGGTGGAGAAGATCTCACCGTGACAGCCGTCGCCGAAGGTCGCGACGCCGCTATGGATATCCACGCCAGCCTGATGGGCTAAGCCAGCCACGGGGCCAGACCCGGCCCTGTGTTGCCAGTGTAAGGAACAGACAAATGGCTGATCTGACAGCAGATTTCCTGGGGATCAAATCTCCGAACCCGTTCTGGCTCGCCTCTGCGCCGCCAACGGACAAAGAATATAACGTGCGCCGTGCCTTTGAGGCCGGCTGGGGCGGGGTGGTCTGGAAGACCCTTGGTTCCGAAGGGCCGCCGGTCGTCAATGTGAACGGACCGCGCTATGGTGCCATCTGGGGCGCGGATCGTCGGCTTCTCGGCCTCAACAATATTGAGCTGATCACGGATCGCCCGCTTGAGGTGAACCTCGAAGAAATCACCCGTGTGAAGAAGGACTATCCAGATCGTGCCATCATCGTATCGCTGATGGTGCCCTGCGAGGAGCAGGCGTGGAAAGATATCCTCCCGCGCGTTGAGGCAACGGGTGCGGATGGCATTGAACTGAACTTCGGCTGCCCGCATGGGATGGCGGAGCGCGGCATGGGGTCTGCCGTGGGGCAGGTGCCGGAATACATCCAGATGGTCACGGAGTGGTGCAAGAAATACTACTCCAAACCGGTGATCGTGAAGCTGACGCCGAATATCACTGATATTCGTCACCCTGCACGTGCGGCGAAGGCTGGCGGGGCAGATGCGGTCAGCCTCATCAACACCATTAACTCCATTGTGTCAGTAAATCTTGATGCCATGGCGCCGGAGCCGACCATTGGCGACAAAGGTACACATGGCGGGTATTGCGGCCCAGCGGTGAAGCCGATTGCGCTGAATATGGTGGCCGAAATTGCCCGTTGCCCGCAAACTCATGGTCTGCCGATTTCAGCGATCGGTGGCGTCACAACCTGGCGCGATGCGGCTGAGTTCATGACCATGGGCGCTGGCAATGTGCAGGTCTGCACCGCCGCCATGACCTATGGGTTCAATGTGGTGAAGGAGATGATCTCTGGCCTGAACCAGTGGATGGACGACAAAGGCTATGACCGGCTGGATGATTTTGTTGGCAAGGCTGTGCCAAATGTCACCGACTGGCAATATCTGGATCTGAACTACGTCGCCAAGGCCAAGATCAATCAGGATGATTGCATCAAATGTGGCCGCTGCTTTGCCGCCTGCGAGGACACGTCACATCAGGCCATCGCCATGAGCGAGGATCGCGTCTTCACCGTGAAAGATGACGAATGCGTGGCCTGTAACCTCTGCGTCAATGTTTGCCCGGTCGAAGGCTGCATCACCATGGAGGAGGTGCCCGCCGGGCAGATCGATGAACGCACGGGCGAGGTTGTTTCCGACGATTATGCCAATTGGACAACCCATCCGAACAACCCCTCAGTGACCGCTGCGGAGTAAGCGGAGGTCACCGGCCTGCCATGGTCGGATGGAGTGACATAAGAAACGGCGCGCCCTGATCGGCGCGCCGTTTTTTATTTGTCTTATCAATAAAGAGAGCGACACTCAGCCAGTGCTGGTGTCAGTGGGTATTGGCGGGTGTCAGCATGCGCCTGAACATTCGATCCAGATGCTCTGGCGCCGCACCAAAAGGATCCTCATCCCCCATCAACGTTCGCACCTGAACATCAAAATCCGCATAATGCTGGGTCAGTGACCAGACCGAGAACAGCAAGTGTTTCGGATGGGTCGGGTTCAGCTTGCCTGCGTTCATCCAGCCTTCGATCAGATCCGCTTTTTCTTCCAGCAGAGGTTTCAGATCCTTGGATAGGGTCTCCAGCATCCGCGGCGCACCCTGCACAATTTCATTGGCAAACAGCCGACTTTCGCGCGGGAAATCCCGGCTCATCTGCAATTTGCGCTGCACATAGGCCAAGAATTCTTCCAGCGGATCGCCCTCGGGATCAATGGCGCGTAGCGGATCCAGCCATGTGTCGAGAAGGCCCGACAGCAGTTCGGTAAAAATCGCCTCCTTCGAGGGGAAGTAATAAAGCAGATTGGGCTTGCTTAACCCGGCGGCGCGGGCAATCTGGTCGACGGTGGCACCGCGAAAGCCGCTGTTGGAAAACACCTCAAGGGCGGCTTCCAGAATGGTGGCGCGATTCTTTTTCTGAATACGGGTCGGGCTGCGATCCTTGGGCATCGGGCTGTTCGGGCTCTTCCTGGGGGCCGCAACACCGCTGCGCGCCTGATTTTCACTCAACCGGCTCTGCCTGCCGGAGTTTTCTTGCTTCGTTAGACGCAATTTCTTGACTGAATGTCCACCCGTGATAGCCTGAGTTTGACCAGTTGGTCAAATCATGACCAGCGTTTCAAAGCCACCGACAAGGCGCAAAGCCGCACGTCCCTGCGAAAAAGCAGGGCAACAGGGAAGGAAGCTGAGATGACGTCGCTTGGACAGAATCTGAAGATCAATGGCGACAGGCTGTGGGACAGCCTGATGGAAATGGCAAAAATCGGCCCCGGTGTCGCAGGCGGTAACAACCGTCAGACCCTGACCGATGCAGACGCCGAGGGACGCGCGCTGTTTCAGACGTGGTGCGAGGCAGCAGGCTGCACCATGGGGCTGGACACGATGGGCAATATGTTTGCCCGGCGCGAAGGGACCGACCCCGATGCGCTGCCGGTCTATATGGGATCGCATCTGGATACGCAGCCCACAGGCGGCAAATACGATGGTGTGCTTGGGGTGCTGGGCGGATTGGAAGTTGTCCGCACGCTTAATGATCTTGGCATCAAGACCAAACATCCGATTGTCGTGACAAACTGGACCAATGAGGAGGGCACGCGGTTTGCACCTGCGATGCTGGCCTCTGGTGTGTTTGCCGGAAAGCACACGCAGGATTGGGCCTATTCCCGCGAGGATGCGGACGGTAAAACATTCGGCGATGAACTGAAGCGTATTGGCTGGATCGGCGACGAGGAGGTCGGCGCCCGCAAGATGCACGCGATGTTTGAGCTGCACATTGAACAGGGGCCGATCCTTGAAGCGGAAAACAAGGATATCGGCGTTGTCACTCATGGTCAGGGGTTGTGGTGGCTGCAATGCACCGTCACTGGCAAGGATGCGCATACCGGCTCCACTCCGATGAATATGCGGGTCAATGCGGGCTTAGGTATGGCGCGCATGACAGAAGCCGCGCATCAGATCGCCATGGCACACCAGCCCCATGCGGTGGGCGCCGTTGGTCACTGTGATGTCTATCCAAACTCTCGCAATGTGATCCCCGGCAAAGTGGTGTTTACGGTCGATTTTCGCTCGCCTGATCTGGAGAAACTGACCTCAATGCGGGCACAATATGAGGTGAAGGCGAAGGAAATTGCTGATGAGCTTGGTCTTGGACTTGAGATCGAGCCGGTCGGGCATTTTGATCCCGTAACCTTTGACGAGGGCTGCGTGAGTGCTGTGCGTTCCGCTGCTGAGCGGCTGGGCTATAGCCATATGGATATCGTCTCCGGCGCCGGGCATGATGCCTGCTGGATCAACGATCTGGCCCCGACCGCAATGATCATGTGCCCCTGCGTTGACGGGCTGAGTCACAATGAGGCGGAGGATATCTCCAAGGACTGGGCGGCAGCTGGCACAGATGTCATGTTGCACGCAGTTCTGGAGACTGCTGAAATCGTCGCATAGGGGGGGCGCTGCCCCCGCCGCGCCAGCGCGGCTCCCCCGGGATATTTCGGGCCAGAAGATGCCTGTGCCGTTGGGGGTAACAAGAAAGATGCGGCAATGACCGCGCTCTCACAGGGAGATAGACCATGGCGAAAGTCATCAAGAACGGCACCATCGTGACGGCGGATCTGACCTATAAGGCGGATGTGCTGATCGAGAATGGTATAATCACCGAGATTGGTCAGGGGCTGAAAGGGGACGAGGAGCTGGACGCAACCGGCTGCTACGTGATGCCGGGCGGCATTGATCCGCATACGCATTTGGAGATGCCCTTTATGGGGACATACTCCAGCGATGATTTTGAGAGTGGGACGCGGGCGGGGCTTGCTGGCGGCACCACCATGGTGGTGGATTTTGCGCTGCCCAACCCGGGTGAAAGCCTGCTGGACGCGCTGAAGCGCTGGGACAATAAGTCGACCCGTGCCAACTGCGACTACTCGTTCCATATGGCGGTGACCTGGTGGGGAGAGCAAGTCTTTGACGATATGAAAACCGTCATTGAAACGCGGGGCATCAACACCTTCAAACACTTCATGGCCTATAAGGGCGCGTTGATGGTGAATGATGATGAGCTCTATGCCTCGTTTCAGCGGCTGTCGGAGCTGGGCGGCATTGCCATGGTACATGCCGAAAACGGAGATGTGGTAGCCGAATTGTCGGCCAAGCTCTTGGCGGAGGGCAACAATGGTCCCGAGGCGCATGCCTATTCCCGTCCGCCGCAGGTGGAGGGCGAGGCCACCAATCGCGCCATCATGATCGCCGATATGGCAGGCGTGCCGCTTTATGTGGTGCATACGTCCTGCGAAGACAGTCACGAGGCCATCCGACGTGCGCGTATGCAGGGCAAACGTGTTTGGGGTGAGCCGTTGATCCAGCATCTGACGCTGGATGAAAGTGAGTATTTCAATCAGGACTGGGATCATGCGGCGCGTCGGGTGATGTCGCCGCCGTTCCGCAACAAGCAGCATCAGGACAGTCTTTGGAACGGGTTGCAATCTGGCTCGCTGTCGGTTGTGGCAACAGATCACTGTGCCTTTACCACGGCGCAGAAACGCACTGGTGTGGGTGATTTCACCAAGATACCCAATGGCACCGGCGGGTTGGAAGACCGGATGCCGATGCTGTGGACGCATGGGGTGGCCACAGGCCGGCTGACACCGAATGAGTTTGTTGCCGTGACATCGACCAATATTGCCAAGATCCTGAATTGCTACCCCAAGAAAGGTGCGGTTCTTGTCGGGGCGGATGCGGATCTGGTGGTCTGGGATCCTGAAAAGACCAAGGTAATCTCGGCGGCGAGCCAGCAGTCGGCGATCGACTATAACGTCTTTGAGGGGCATGAGGTGAAGGGGTTGCCGCGCTTTACCCTGACCCGTGGCCATGTGGCGGTTCATGATGGTGAGATCCGCTGTCAGGAGGGCCATGGCACCTTCGTTGAGCGCGAGGCCAATGCGACGGTGAACAAGGCGTTGTCGACCTGGAAAGATCTGACGGCGCCGCGTCCGGTGGAACGGTCGGGTATTCCGGTGACAGGTGTGTAATTCAGGGACGGGCTGCCAGTATTGGCGGCCCGTTTTCCTGTATGAAATCAAGGCGAATAGATGAATATGGAAACGACCACCCAGGCGCTCAATTCCCAGGCCGCCGCTTCCGATATCACCCCGCAGGCGCCGGTTATCGAGGCGCGCAATCTGGACCTGACCTTTCAGACCAGTGACGGCCCGGTGCATGCGCTGAAGGACGTGAGCCTAGAGATCAACAAAGGCGATTTTGTCTCCTTCATCGGCCCGTCTGGGTGTGGCAAGACCACGTTCTTGCGCTGCATCGCGGCGTTGGAACAACCCACTGGCGGCGCGCTGACGGTCAATGGAATGACGCCGGATGAGGCCCGCAGGCAACGCGCCTACGGCTATGTGTTTCAGGCTGCCGGGCTATATCCCTGGCGGACGATCGCCAAGAACATCAAACTGCCGCTTGAAATCATGGGCTATTCCAAGGCTGAGCAGGCCGCGCGGGTCGAGCAGGTGCTGGAGCTGGTGGAACTGGCGGGGTTTGGTGGAAAATACCCCTGGCAGCTGTCGGGGGGAATGCAGCAGCGGGCCAGCATTGCGCGGGCATTGGCGTTTGATGCGGATATCCTGTTGATGGATGAGCCCTTTGGGGCGCTGGATGAGATTGTCCGGGATCACCTGAATGAACAGTTGCTGAAGTTGTGGGCGCGGACCAATAAGACCATCGGTTTTGTCACACACTCCATTCCGGAGGCGGTTTACCTGTCCACGAAGATCGTAGTGATGTCACCGCGTCCGGGGCGCATTCACGATGTGATCGACAGCCCGCTGCCGAAAGAACGGCCTTTGGACATTCGCGACAGCGCTGAGTTTATCGAGATCGCGCATCGCGTCCGTGACGGTCTGCGCGCGGGGCATGCGGATGACTGATCGGCGAAGCGGCAGAGATACGCCACCGGAAAATTCGAATTTTCCGGTGAGTTTTCTTCAGAGAAAATTGGCGTCGCATGTGATCGTGTGGAAAGGGGCAGGATCATGAAAACAGCGCTTGCTGTCTTAAGCGTCCTCGCGGCAATTGCCGTGATCTGGTATGCGGCCTGCGTTCCGATGAACATCAAGGGGGTCCTGGATGCCGCGGAGCGTGGGGGTGCAGAGGTGGTTCCAGCCACCGCCCGCGACCGTCGGGACATGGGTTCGTTTGGTTTGGCGGCGGCCAACTCCTTTGCCATAGGTGATGTCTGGTCACAGGACCGGCCCCGACTGCCAGCGCCGCATCAGGTCGCAGCGGAGTTGTGGGAGACGACGGTGGAGAAGAAGCTCACCTCCAAGCGGAGCCTGATCTACCACGGGCAGGTGACGCTTTCTGCGACATTGCTCGGGTTTGTTATTGGCACCGGGCTTGGCATTTTGCTCGCGGTTGGCATCGTGCATAGCCGAGTTATGGATATGTCGGTGATGCCCTGGGCGATTGTCAGCCAGACCATTCCGATTATCGCTCTGGCCCCGATGATCATCGTGGTTTTGTACTCCATCGGCGTGCAGGGGATCCTGCCGAAGGCGGTGATTTCGGCCTATCTCAGTTTCTTTCCGGTTGTTGTTGGTATGGTCAAGGGGCTGCGCAGCCCTGATCAGATGCAGCTGGATTTGCTGAAGACCTATAATGCGAGCCTGGGGCAGGGGTTCTGGAAGCTGCGCCTGCCGGCATCGATGCCCTATCTGTTTGCCTCTTTGAAAATTGGTATCGCAGCTTCGCTGGTGGGGGCCATCGTCGGGGAGTTGCCGACCGGTGCCGTCGCGGGGCTGGGCGCAAGGCTTCTGGCAGGCAGCTACTATGGGCAGACCGTACAGATCTGGTCAGCGCTGTTTGCCGCTGCAATTCTGGCCGCCGCATTGGTTGCCCTGCTGGGCGTGATTGAGCGGCTGGTTCTGAAACGGATGGGGGTGCAGGCATGAGTATTGGTCGGATTGAGGACGCTGCCTTTGCCGTTTTGCGGCTCAGCCGGGATATTCCGGCCCAGAAGAACGGAAGGCGTGGCCAATGGTGATGGTATCTATGGCACTGCTTGTTTGGTGTGGCGGTTGGTGGCTGAATGGCCGACTGGCCAATAGTCCGGCATCAAATACCTCTGCAGTGAAGCTACTGGTTCCGGCCATCTTTGGTGTAACCCTGCTGATTGTCTGGGAGTTGCTGGTGCGCGGGCTTGAGGTCTCGCTGGTAATCCTGCCAGCCCCCAGCGTCATCGCTGCGCGCTTTGCCACAAGCGTGCCGGTTCTGTGGCAGGACTTTCAGCAGACAATCCTGAAGGGCGCGCTGTCCGGCTATGTCATGGGCTGCGGTGCTGCGTTGCTGATGGCAATTGCGGTGGATCGCAGCGGTTTCCTACGTCGTGGGCTGTTGCCAGTAGGGAATTTTGTTGCCGCGCTGCCCATTGTCGGCACAGCCCCTATTCTCGTGATGTGGTTCGGATTTGACTGGCAGTCCAAAGCGGCGGTTGTTGTGGTGATGGTGTTCTTCCCGGTCCTTGTGAATACGGTGGCGGGGCTGCGCGAAACCTCAGCGATGCAACGCGATCTGATGCAGACCTATGCGGCCAGTTATTGGCAAAGCTTCTTCAAGCTGCGCCTGCCGGCTGCCCTGCCGTTTATCTTTAACGGGCTGAAGATCTCCACAACGCTGGCGCTGGTTGGGGCCATCGTGGCGGAGTTTTTCGGTTCACCAACCGTGGGCATGGGGTTTCGGATCTCGACCTCGGTTGGGCAGCTGGCACTGGATATGGTCTGGGCCGAGATTCTTGTGGCAGCACTGGCCGGGTCGGCATTTTATGGCATGATGGCGCTGATTGAGAAAACGCTCACCTTCTGGCACCCGTCGCAACGGGGATAGGCAGCTATGCGACCTGCGGTTTGGACGTTGGCGCCAACTGGAAGAAAACCTTTGGAGACAGCGGGGTAACTCGCGCAGAATTCAGGACTACAACCAGATATAACAACAGGGAGAAGACAGATGAAAACACTGCTGACCGCCGCCGCCATGGCGCTGGGGGCTGCGTCGGTGGCGCAAGCCGCCGATGAGGTGAAGTTGCAGCTGAAATGGGTCACACAGGCCCAGTTTGCAGGCTATTATGTCGCGTTGGATCAGGGGTTCTATGAGGCCGAGGATCTGGATGTCACCATTCTGCCTGGTGGTCCGGATATTGCGCCGACCCAGGTGATTGCCGGCGGTGGTGCCGATGTAACCGTCGAATGGATGCCTGCGGCGTTGGCTGCGCGGGAGAAAGGTCTGCCGCTGGTCAATATCGCCCAGCCGTACAAGAGTTCCGGCATGATGCTGACCTGTTGGAAAGATACCGGTATTGCTGCGCCTGAAGATCTGGCCAACCGAACCCTTGGCGTCTGGTTTTTCGGCAATGAATTCCCTTTCATGAGCTGGATGAGCCAGCTGGGTATTTCGACTGAAGGGAAAGGCGAAAAAGGTGTCGAGGTTCTGAAGCAGGGCTTCAATGTCGACCCGCTGTTGCAGCGTCAGGCGGATTGCATTTCGACCATGACCTACAATGAATATTGGCAGGTGATTGATGCGGGCGTGGCCCCGGATGAACTGATTACCTTCAAATATGAGGATCAGGGCGTGGCAACGCTTGAAGATGGTCTTTATGTGCTGGAAGAAAACCTGAATGATCCGGCCTTTGTCGACAAGATGCAGCGTTTCGTGCGCGCCTCGATGAAGGGCTGGAAATGGGCCGAGGAAAATCCGGATAACGCGGCGGAGATTGTCCTGGACAATGATGCTTCCGGCGCCCAGACCGAGGAGCACCAGAAGCGGATGATGTCTGAGGTGGCCAAGCTCACGGCTGGCAGCAATGGTGCGCTGGATGAGGCGGACTATCAGCGCACGGTGAAGACGCTTCTGAATGGCGGTTCAAGCCCTGTGATCACCAAAGAGCCTGAGGGCGCCTGGACGCATGTGATTACTGACGCTGCGCTGAACTAAGCTTCGCGTATGTGGAATTCATCCCGTCCGCCTCTGCGGGCGGGATTTTTATTTGCCGTGAGATATGCGTTTAACGTGCTGATTTTTTACGTATTGATGACACTGAAATTGTCAGAAATTTAATGGGTTAGTAAGATGAGAGACAGTTTGCGGCGGAAGATCGTCACGGTTTGCGACGAGAAGATAGCCAAAAAGGGAGAAAATGTGGGGCTGTCTTTTTATGCGTTTTTTGCCAATCGGAATGACGATCCGGTGCGGCTGATGGAGGCGGCAGATTGGTGGATCAAACGACATCAGTTGGATCATTTCGAAAAGGCCGTAAAGATTAGGGACATGGTGAAAGCCGGTCTTTGACTGGGACAGCGATCGCGTGTGCATCGTTATTTGGCCTGATGTCCTGAATGCAGGGCCGTTTGGCGAGTACTCGGCGGGGCGCGGTCTGACCGGGCAAAACACTCTCTTTTGTTGAAGAGATCTCGACTGTATGCGCCGGGCATGTGGGTGTTTAGGAATAAATGACAGTTAAAAGTTGAGTCTTATTTTCGATTACTCGTTACTGCTGGGCATTCCGTGGTAGCCTCGTCTCATCAAACGATGGAGCGTTTTGGCCGTGGTTTGGTTCTCAATCCGAAGGGAGAGACCATGACTGTCTGGGAAAATGTCCAACTGTGTCTGCGCTCTCAGCCCGATCTGCAGGATATGGCTGAGCGCAAAACTACGGTCCGGGTGTCGCATCCTGGATCCTCCTACCGGCGTTATAATCCGGAGAGCCACGTCCGTTGGCCACTGGCCGACCTTTGTGAGGCGGCGGCGCAGCGCAGGGGGCAGCCTTGCACGGGCACCGGGTCCATGCGGGGCGCTGATCAAGTGCTGGTGATGTATGATGCGGGGCGCGAGACTGGATTGGCATGGTTGAAAGATCGAGTGTCGCTGAGCAGCATGGATGTCACTGCAGCGTCGACTCGGGGGCTGGAGCGCGCAGGTCATGCGGATTTGTTGCACGCGATCTCCGACGGTTTCGACTGGGTTCTTCTGGAAGCTGCATCAGAAGAGAATGCGCGTCTCGCTCAGCTGCGTGAGATGGAGCTGGCGGCTTGCCTTGGACTGGAAGACCGTGTTGTCCTGTTTCAGTCTGTGGAGCATCTGGAACAATTGCTAACCGAAGGTATTTCACAGCTTCCGGTCCTGGAACACCGCTATATAGACAATGAGAACCGGGCCAAACCAACCCGTCGGCGCGAGGCTTTGCAGTTATTTGCAAGCGTGACCCTGTCTGCAGAGATGAATGTGATCGCCTTGCCGCAGGATGCGCCCTACGGCGGGATTGAGCTGACGGGTGATTGCACCTTTTGTCAGGCCTGCACCTGGGTGTGTCCGACCAATGCACTGATCGGGGCGGAGAATGGCGGCGGGCTGGACTTCCTCGAGGCTGATTGCATGCAATGCGGGTTATGTGTGTCGGTGTGTCGCCAAAACGCGATCCGGCTTGTGCCACGGCTGGAGCTGTCACGGAACCGGATGCCAGTATCGCTGACACATCAGGATTTTTTCTGGTCGGATGGGGTGTCCGGCCCCAATGCTGCAGATGCTGTTGCCGCCGACCCGGTGCAGGAACAATGCCTGCAGACAACGGGTGGCCCCCTAATTGCGCCTGCGCCGGAAAACCATCCTCTCCGGGATGATGAAGACCAACACGGGCCAGATGATTGGCCAAATGGCGGCACCGGCAGTAGGGCAGGAGAGGCGGCGGAAGTTACAGACCGGGCACCAGCGACACGGCCAACACTGCGACAGATTTCAGACCTTCGGCGCGGGCCATGGCCGGATCTGGCGCGCATTTTGGCATTCTTTGGAGCTGATCGGGCGGATAAGTTGTCCTAGGGCGCGATCGGGCCGTTATTATAGGTCACGCGGCTAGCCCTGTTCCAGAAACCCACCATATTGACCTCGTTTGAAAATCAGACCCTTGCCGGGGCGGCTGGTGGTGCGCAGAACAGCCCCCACCAGGATGCTGTGATCACCGCCATCGTGGCAGGCGTGCTTGCGGCAATCGAAACGGGCAATGACATTGGGCAGCACGGGCACACCATTGTCGTTCTGGTTCTCCGGCACGCAGGAGAAATCTTCACCGTTGCGGGCAAAATGCATTGCCATGTCCAACTGATCCTCTGCCATCACATGAATGGCAAAATGGGAGGTCGCGACAAAGGGATCGTGACGCTTGGACTGCCGTGCGGGACACCATAGCAACAGCGGCGGATCCATGGAGACAGATGTGAAACTGTTGGCTGTGATCGCCAACGGACCCCGGTCTGTGCGGGTGGTCACAACAGTGACACCGGTGCCGAAGCATCCCAGAGCATCGCGATAGGCCCGCAGGCTGTCGGGGCCGGGAATAAAGCTGGTTTCGGACATATCGCGCGCGCTTTCACTTCAGGTCTGTGCTGGGTGCCATGGGAAGGTGCCCATGTCTACCCGCTTCCAATGTGGCACGTGCATCGACAAAAGCCAGAGCGGATTGAAAACAGGCCCACATTTTTATGCGGGCCTGTTCAATAGGTTGCTGGCCGGGCGCTGTGGTGGCGCCTTGACGGCTCGGGTGTTCAGTATGTCGCTTAGGCGGTTGCTGATTTGACCACGGCAGTCAGCGCGGTGGCAATCTGGTTGATTTCGCCCATGGCATCGATTCGATTCAACACGCCCTTGCTGTCATAGTAGCTGATCAGCGGGGCCGTCTGCGCATGATAGGCGGCCAGCCGACTGGTGACCGTCTCGGCATTGTCATCAGCACGACGCGTCATATCTGTGCTGCCACACGCATCGCAGGTGCCAGCCACGCGTGGCTGTTTGAACTGGTCATGATAGCCTTCACCGCAACCGCCACAGGTGTAGCGCCCGGCCACGCGGGCCACCATCGCGGCGTCATCCACCTCAAGGCTGACGGCGGCATTGATCCGCTGACCCGATTCCGCCAGCAGCCGGTCCAGCGCCTCGGCCTGCACCGTGGTGCGGGGGAACCCGTCGAGGATCACTCCCTTGGCGCAGTCTGGTTCGGCCAGCCGGTCGCGCAGGATGTCGATGACAATCTCATCGCTGACCAGCTCCCCGGCCTCCATCACTGCCTTCGCTGCAAGACCTGCAGGGGTGCCAGCAGCTACGGCCGCCCGCAATAGGTCGCCGGTCGACAGTTGCACCAGGCCGAACCCTTGTTCCAGTTTGCGCGCTTGCGTCCCTTTACCCGCGCCAGGAGGGCCGAGCAGGATCAAGACAGCGGGGCGGGTGAGTACGGCAGTCTCCATGTCAGCAGTCATCCTTTGTTGGCCCGATTTGAGATGAGATCATCCACCACCGACGGATCGGCGAGGGTTGAGGTGTCGCCAAGGCTGCCAAAATCATTCTCCGCAATCTTGCGCAGAATGCGGCGCATGATCTTGCCGGAACGGGTTTTCGGCAGGCCCGGCGCCCATTGGATCACATCGGGGGAGGCAATCGGGCCAATCTCGGTGCGGACCCAGGTGCGCAACTCCTTTAGCAATTCGTCCGACGGTTCGCGGTCGTTCATCAGGGTGACATAGCAATAAATGCCCTGACCTTTGATGTCATGCGGGTATCCGACCACAGCGGCTTCGGCCACGGCGGCGTGGGCCACAAGGGCGCTTTCGACCTCGGCGGTGCCCATCCGGTGACCCGAGACATTGATCACATCATCAACGCGACCGGTGATCCAATAGTCGCCATCGGCGTCACGACGGCAGCCATCGCCGGTGAAGTAGTAGCCCTTGTAGTCGGAGAAATAGGTTTTCTCGAACCGCTCATGGTCGCCCCAGACGGTGCGCATCTGGCCGGGCCAGCTGTCCTTGATGCAGAGAACGCCCTCAACACCATTGCCCGCAATCTCTTCGCCTGATTGGGGGTCAAGCACAACAGGGGCCACACCGAAGAAGGGCTTCATCGCCGCACCGGGTTTTGTCGCATGGGCACCGGGCAGGGGTGTCATCAGGTGACCACCGGTTTCGGTCTGCCACCAAGTGTCGACAATCGGGCATTTCCCTTTGCCGATGACATCATTGTACCAGGTCCAAGCCTCGGGATTGATCGGCTCGCCCACGGTGCCAAGGGTGCGCAGGGAAGACAGGTCGCATTTTTCGACCCATTCATTACCCTGACCCATCAAGGCGCGCAGCGCAGTAGGGGCGGTGTAGAACTGCGTCACCTTATGCTTGTCGCAGACCTGCCAGAACCGGCTCGCATCGGGGTAGGTTGGCACGCCTTCAAACATCAGCGTGGTGGCACCATTGGCCAGCGGCCCATAGACGATATAGCTATGACCGGTCACCCAGCCGACATCTGCCGTGCACCAGTAGATATCACCGTCATGGTAATCAAAGGTGACCTCATGTGTCATTGCCGCATAGGTCAGGTAGCCGCCGGTGGTATGGACAACGCCCTTGGGCTGACCGGTGGAGCCGGAGGTATAGAGGATGAACAGCGGATCTTCTGCGTTCATCTCTGCGGGTTTGGAGTAGTCATTCGCCTCCAACGCCATCTCGTTGTAGTCGTGGTCGCGCCCGTCCACCCAGGTCGTCTGGCCGCCGGTGCGTTTCACCACCAAACATTTCACAGTGTCCTTGGTGTGCAGGAGCGCGGCGTCGGCGTTGGATTTCAGCGGTGTCTTGCGGCCACCACGAGGGGCCTCATCTGCGGTGATGAGGACCTTGGCATCGCAGCCATTGATCCGCGCGGCAAGCGCATCGGGGGAGAAACCCGCAAAGACAATGGAGTGAATTGCGCCGATCCGGGCGCAGGCCAGCATGGCATAGGCGGCTTCGGGGATCATCGGCAGATAGATCACCACCCGGTCCCCTTTGCGCACGCCCATGGTTTCCAACACATTGGCCATACGGCAGACGCGGGTGTGGAGTTGCTTGTAAGAGATGTGCTGCGCAGCCTCATCCGGGCTGTCGGGCTCCCAGATGATTGCGGTCTGATTGCCGCGGGTGTCAAGGTGGCGGTCGATGCAGTTGGCGGCTACATTCAGCGTGCCATCTGTGTACCAGTTGATTGAGACATTGCCGAGCGTGAAGTCCACGTCCTTCACTTGAGTAAAGGGTTTGATCCAGTCGATCCGCTCCGCCTGCTGACGCCAGAACCCTTCTGGATCCTGCATTGAAGCGGTGTACATTTCGTCATATTGTGCGGCGTTGACATGGGCGCGTGCTACCGTCTCCTCCGACGGCGCATAGGCTTTGCTGTCGCTCTCCTGGGTCATCTTGTGTCCCTCCCTCCAGTCTGTTCTCGGAATGGCACACCACAGCGCACGGCGGGATGTGTCAAACTTTTTCCGTCCTCCGCAGCGATAATACCCAAGCTTGAAAATAAGGAAATAAGTGTCCGTGGAATAAGGGTTTACCTGTAAAGGTATTTCCCCATAGGTGGCACAACTGTAAATCACATGGGTTGGTGTGGAAGTAATATAATATTTATCATGACGTTAGCTGTAAAATATTGGCCTGGGTTTCGGGGCTGCTATTCCGGGCGCAGCGCAGTGCTGGCGCTATCAGCCTGTGGCGACTGGCCCCATCGCCTGCGGCAAACTGTGACAGGCGGTCGGGCGTCAGACCGTTGTTTGAGCGTTCATGGCAGTCAAGAAGTATCCATACACCCATCATGTGAGCAGGTTTTGTGCCCATGCCACACGGCGGTCGTGTGGGGTTGGCAGCGCCGTGGCTTGGCGCTAGCGTGGTGCCAGATGCTCGTCACTTTGCACCTATAACGGGCCTCAATCTGACGATTGTGGTCAGGCCAGCGCTCAGGCGATTGAGAGGCTGGCAAGGGGTAACGGGGCAAGAGTACAAACTGGGAGGAACTCATGAACACTTATCTGACCGCCGCAACTGCGGCGATTGCGGGCCTGTCCATTGCAGGCAGTGCGGCCGCCACCGAATGGAATGTCTCCGTCTGGGGGAAACGGCGCGCCTTTACCGAACATGTTGAAAAACTGGCGGAGCTGGTCTCAGAGAAGACCGGCGGTGAATTCACCATGAACATCAGCTATGGTGGCCTGTCGAAGAATAAGGAGAATCTCGACGGGATCTCCATCGGCGCCTTTGAGATGGCGCAGTTTTGCGCCGGGTATCACCGGGACAAGAACCCGACAATCACCGTGCTGGAATTGCCATTCCTGGGTGTTGCGAACCTTGAGGAAGAGGTGGCGGTCAGCCATGCGGTTTATGCACATCCCGCGGTGCAAAAAGATCTGGCGCGCTGGAACGCAAAGCTGCTGATGACCTCGCCCATGCCGCAGTACAATATCGTCGGCACGGGTGAGGCCCGTGATGAGCTGGGCGAGTTCAAGGATATGCGGGTGCGCGCCACGGGCGGCATCGGCAAGGCCTTCTCCGCCGTTGGGGCCGTGCCAACCTCGGTGACCGCGACTGAGGCGTATAATGCGATGGAATCCGGCGTGGTTGACACCGTCGCCTTCGCCCAGCATGCGCATCTGAGCTTTGGCACCATCAACAAGGCTGACTGGTGGACTGAGAACCTCAACCCCGGCACCGTGAACTGCCCGGTTGTTGTGAACACCGATGCCTATGAGGCGCTGAGCGATGCTGAGCGCGAGGCGCTTGACAGTTCTGTTGACGAGGCGATTGCTCATTATCTCGCCAACTACGGTGCCTTGCTTGAGAAATGGGACAGTGTGCTGGCTGAGAAAGGCGTCGAAAAGGTCACCATTTCGGAAGACCAGCTGGCAGAGTTCCGCAAAGTGGCTGCCGACCCGATCCGCGAACAGTGGATTGCAGACATGAGCGCGCAAGGCCTGCCTGCACAGGAGCTTTATGATCTGGTGCAAAAAACCCTGAGCGATCAGCGGTCAGGCAGCTGATCTTTATATAGTTGCAAAGGGGGCCGGGCAGTTCTGCGCCGGCCCTTTCTTGCGTGAATGCGAAGTAGAAATAACGGGAGCAGGGCATGGCGGGCAGTGCGGCGGTGCTGGAAGATGGCAGCCTGATCAGCAGATGGGATAGGCAACTGCTGCGGTTGGAACGCGTGATGGCGTTGATCAGTGGCCTTGCAGTGTTTTCACTGATGGTGCTGGCGGTGGTCTCGGTTGGCGGGCGCAACGCGTTCAACGCTCCCTTGCCCGGATATGTCGACTGGATCGAGCAGGTGATGCCACTGATTGCTTTCATGGGTATTTCTTTTGTGCAGCGGGATGGCAGCCATATCCGGATGGATCTGGTGATCTCTTCCCTGCGCGGGCGGGCCCTTTGGCTGTTTGAACTTATTTCTGTCCTGCTGATCCTTGCGCTCATGCTGGCGTTGCTTTGGGGCAGTTGGTCGCACTTTCTGCGCTCCTTTGATTTCGCGGCCCCCCTGTGGAGCCGCGACAGTTCAATCGATATCGGCTTGCCGATCTGGCCTGCCAAATTGCTGGCGCCGGTGGCGTTTGCAGTGCTGTGCCTGCGTCTGCTGCTGCAGGTTTGGGGCTACGGCCGGGCGCTGATCCTGGGGCTGGCACGCCCCGCTGCAGTGCCATTGGTGCAAAGCGCCGCAGAACAGGCCGCGGCCGAAGCTGAACATCTGGGCGGAGTGTCAACCTCCGTCAGCGACCGCGACTAAGGGGGCAGGCAATGGAACCTATCGAAATCGGCCTCTGGGTTAGCGGCTTTCTTCTGGCGACGGTACTATTGGGGATGCGGGTCGCCTTTGCTGCGGGTCTTGCCGGTCTGGTTGGCCTTGTGTGGATTTTCTGGGCCAAGTTTGGCTATGATCCCGAGCGTTTTACCAAGGCGCTGACAATCGCCGTGAAGACCGCCGGGCAGGTCCCGCATTCCAAGGTCTCCAGTCAGGCGCTCAGCCTTATCCCGACCTTTATCCTGATCGGTTATCTTGCCTATTACGCGGGCCTCACCAGGGCGCTGTTTGAAGCTGCAAAACGCTGGTTGGCATGGGTGCCGGGGGGGCTGGCGGTGTCTACCGTTTTTGCCACCGCAGGCTTTGCCGCTGTCTCCGGCGCGTCGGTTGCGACCTCCGCCGTGTTTGCGCGTATCGCCATCCCGGAGATGCTGAAAATCGGCTATGACAAACGCTTTGCGGCGGGTGTGGTTGCGGCAGGGGGCACGTTGGCCTCGCTTATTCCACCCTCGGCCATTCTGGTGATTTATGCGATCATTGTTGAGCAGGACGTGGGCAAACTGCTGCTTGCAGGCTTTATCCCCGGTGCCTTCTCAGCGGTGGTTTACGGTTTGCTGATCATCGGGATGGCGATGACCATCAAGGGGTTCGGCCCTGCGGTCACCGGTTTCACCTGGCGCGAGCGGCTGGTTTGCCTGCCGCCTGCGCTGCCGATCCTTTTCGTCGTCGCGACCATTATCCTGTTTGTCTATAATCCCTTTGGTGGCGATGCCTGGGGCACGCCAACCGAAGGAGGCGCAATCGGGGCCTTTGTGGTGTTTCTGATGGCGCTTTATCGCGGCATGCGGTGGGCAGAGCTGAAAGACGCGCTGTTGGAGACGGCAAAACTGTCGGTGATGATCTTCACCATTATCTGGGGGGTGCTGATTTACGTGCGCTTCCTTGGCTTTGCTGAGCTGCCTGCGGCGTTTTCCGACTGGATCACTTCGCTGACGCTCTCTCCCATGCTGATCCTGATCTGCATCCTGTTGGCCTATGCCGTTCTTGGCATGTTCATGGATGCCATCGGCATGCTGCTGCTCACTCTGCCGGTGGTCTACCCGGCTGTGATGGCGCTCAACGGTGGCGAATATGTTTCAGCGGCGGAGAGCACCTTTGGCATGTCGGGTCCGATGTGCGCGATCTGGTTTGGTATTCTGGTGGTCAAAATGGCCGAATTCTGTCTGATCACACCACCCATTGGCCTTAACTGTTTTGTTGTGGCGGGGGTGCGCGATGACCTGACGGTGCAGGATGTGTTCAAAGGCGTGACGCCGTTTTTCATCGCGGATGGGATCACCATCGCGCTGCTGGTGGCCTTCCCGTCAATTGTGCTGTGGCTGCCCAGCCTCGCCTGACGTTTTTACCTATCTTACAAATTTGTAAGGCAGCGGAAGAGACCATGTAAGTCTGAACCACCAAGTTCCTCTCATCAACCGGGGCGCAGTGATCGCCCCGGTCCTACCAAGAGAGGACATCCCATGGTTACCAATACCACCACCGGTATCGTCATGACGGCTACGCTGATCGCCTTTGGCTTTGCAGCACAGACAGCGCGCGCCGAGACGATTTTTGAACCGGATCTGACCTATGAGCAGATGCTGAACGCCCCCATCGGCGTTGAGCAGGCCATGTCTATTGCCAAGGAACAGGCAAAAGGGCGTGTGATCGAGCTCAGCATGGAAGAGTTTAACAGCAAGCCGGTCTATCAGGCCACTATCGCCGCGCCCACCAGCCTGACGGAAGTCACTATCAGCGCCGACGATGGGGCTGTTCTCAGCACCGCGCGTCAGACTGCGGCGACCCCGGAATTGATGCAGCAGTTGATCGAAGAAGACATCGAAGACGTGATGGAATTCGCAGCCTTGATTGATGGTGAATTGTTCAGCAGTGACCGTCACGACGATGACGACGACGACGGCCACTGCGCTGCGCAGGATGACAAGGGCTAAGCCACCGCTCTGAAATAGCTGCTGTCCGGGCTGCAAGATTTGGCGCCCGATAGACGGTGCGACCGGACGGCAGAAGCGACTTAATAAGACATGCGATTTCAGACCGCGATGGATGCGGTCTCAGTGACTTGCCCAATACCCGAGGCACTCAGAGGTGCGGCAATCCGATGATGGAGAGAGACGACGATGAAGATGATTTTTGCAGGTTGTGCGATGCTTGTGACTGTTGCTGCGTGTAGCAACAGCTTTGATGAGCCGCTCCTGACAGACGGCCCCAAACAGGTGGGATATGAGGCAGATCTGGGGGCATGCCGGGCCTTGGCGGAAGGGCATACGGAGAAGACGCTGCAATCCGGTGCTGTCACGGGTGCGGTGATTGGCGGTATTATCGGTGCCGTGGACAGCAAGGATGGCGACCGCGCGGATGATGCGCTGGTGGGCGCGGTTCTTGGCGGTGGCGTCGGCGCCCTTGAGGGACAGAGCGAGCGGGATGAACAGCGGCGCACCATTCTGATCCGCTGCATGCAGGGACGTGGACATCGCGTTCTGGCATGACGCCAAGTCCCGGGCTGCTCCGGTATGGCTTGCGGCGCCGGGGGGCATATGGTCGGATGCGATCAGTCAAAATCGGGCATGACCCGACTTCAGCACCAGGAGGTCGTTTCGGCGGCCCTCTGGTCGCTCTCCCGAAACTGGCGGTGGCTTGATGCGAATACTCTTGCTGGAAGATGATCCCGAAATCGGGACCTGGACGGTCAAGGGCCTCACGGCTGCAGGCCATGTGGTTGATTGGATTGAAAACGGTCGTGAGGCGCTGTTGACAGCGACGACGCGGGACTACGATGTGTTGGTTTTCGATCGGATGACGCCGGATCTGGACGGGCTGTCAGCGTTGAAGACATTGCGCTCGGCGCGGATTACCACGCCCCTGATCCTGCTCACGGCCCTTGGTGCTGTGGAGGATCGGGTCGAGGGGCTAGAGGCTGGCGCGGATGACTATCTCAGCAAGCCCTTTGCCATGACCGAGCTTCTAGCCCGGATCACCGCCCTTTGTCGTCGTGGTCGGGGCGAGGCCGCGGAGACAGCGACCCGGCTCTCGCATCGCGGGCTTGATCTGGATCTGCTCAGTCAGACCTGCGCCTGCAATGGAACAACTGTGTTGCTGAACCCCAAGGAATTTCGCCTGCTAGAGGTCCTGATGCGCTCCAAGGGACGGATTCAGACTCGGGCGATGCTGTTGGAGCGGGTCTGGGATATCAATTTCGACCCGTCCACCAGTGTTGTGGAAACCCATATGAGCCGCCTGCGTAACAAGATCGAAAAACCGTTCGGGCTGGAATTCATCAAAACCGTGCGCGGGTCGGGGTATATGTTCATTGATTAGATCTTTTATCAGGCGCCTTTTTCGGATGAGCGCGCTACGTCAGGCGATTGCCTTGTCGCTGGCCTTTTTGGTTCTGTTGACGCTTGGCGGGCTGCTTCTGGATGACGTCATCACCGAAGAATTCCGTGCCGAGACCGAAGAGGCGCTGCGCGAAGAATATCAGCGTATCAGCGACCGACTGACGCGGGAGGGGCAGTTTCCCGAAGAAGTCGTGACCGCCGAAGTATTTTCGGACAGTGGTGTCGGATATGCGGTGCTGCGGGCTGATGGCAAAGTGCTGGGGCCGGTATTGCGTGGTGCCTTCGACAGCCAGGGTTTTGATATCCTTGAGGCCGAAGCTCTGTTTCAACCCAAGGCGCTTGAGACGCTCGACCGGATCTTCGATCTGATCGACGAGGATGAGGAGGAACAGGCCACCGACAGCGGACCAGAAGCTGAGGAGGCTGCTGCGGGGCAGCTTGGATTTGATGTGGCGTTTGAGAGTGAGGCGGATCTGGGCTGGCGGATATACAGCGGCGCGGTGCTGGATGGCCGCCTTGTCGTTTATGCACCGGGCGTCAGTGCCTTTGGGTCGGATCTGACCAGTGTAATCCTGATTTTTGTGGTCATCCTGTCGCTGCCTGCGCTTATTATTGGGTTGATCTTTGGCATCCGGGCACAGCGCCGGTTGAATCGGATCGGCGCCGGGTTTGACCGTATCGCGGATGGTGAGCTGGACCTGCGACTGGCACCAAAGGTGATCCGCGACGACATTGATGAGCTGGCCGCGCGTATTGATGGCGCGACGGAGCGTCTGCAGGCTTCCATTCGGCAGATGTCTGATTTCTCGGCCAATATTGCCCATGATCTGCGCACACCACTGACCCGTCTGAGGCTGCATCTGGATCAGGCCGATGAGGCTGTGGACCAGACTGCGCACCGGGAGGCGGCAATTGCGCAGATGGATGATATCATAGCCATCTTTGGCGCGATCCAGCGGATTGCCCGAATGCAGAGCCAGGGACGGCGCGATGGATTTGCGGAATTAGATCTGGGCGTGGTGGTCGAGCAGGTGCATGAGATCTATGAGGCGGTGGCACAGGACGCAGGACAAAGCCTGTCCTGTCGGATTACCGACGCCGCCACTATCCAGGCCGACCGTAGCCTTATCATGCAGTTGCTGGCCAATCTGATCGAAAACGCCATTCGCCACGCAGGGGAGGGGGCGAGGGTTGCCATTGATCTGTCCGGCAGTCGGCTGGCGGTGACGGACGATGGCCCCGGCATTCCGGAGGCTGAGCGCGGGCGCGTGCTGGACCCGCTCTATCGACTCGACCGCAGCCGCAACACCGCCGGGGCGGGTTTGGGGTTGGCGATGGTGAAAGCCATCGCTGAACTCCACGAGGCTGAACTGGAGCTGACATCCGGCCAGGGGGCACGCGGATTACGCATTGCGGTGCGGTTTCCTCAGCCTTGAAGGGGAAGGAGGTTCGGTGCCTTGCGTCTCGGCAGGGGTGTTTTTGTATCATTGCGGAAAAAACGAACCGGACGATGCAAATAGCGTTATCGGTGCTTGCCTTGCATTGCTACCAACGCGCCAAGGGGCGCTGCCCGCACCAATCCTGATTGATAAAGACTGCCCATATGAAGTTAACCGGCCCTTTCCTGTTTATTCTGGCCACTTTGATGATCGATGCCATCGGCGTTGGCATCGTGTTCCCGATCATGCCAGACCTGATGCTGCGGGTTGGCGCGCAAAGCACCGCAGAAGGCGCCTTGTGGAGCGGTATCATGATGTCAGCCTATGCTGCCGCGATGTTTCTGTTTGGCCCGATTGTGGGCAGCCTGTCGGATTCCTATGGGCGCAGGCCGGTCCTGATCCTTGCACTTGTGACGCTCACTATCGACTATGTGATCATGGCGCTGGCGCAGACCTACTGGATGCTGCTGGTCGGGCGCGTCATCGCGGGGATGGCAGGCGCGACCTATATTACGGCAACCGCCTATATTTCCGACATTGCCAAGCCAACAGAACGCAGCGCGGCGTTTGGCATGATCGGCGCGGCGTTTGGCATTGGGTTTGTGCTGGGACCAGCGCTTGGAGGGCTGGCATCGGGCCTGCATATCAGCGCGCCGTTCTGGATTGCGGCCGGTCTCTCCGCTCTCAACGTGGTGTTTGGGATTGTTATCCTGCCGGAGTCCCTGAAACCTGAAAACCGTCGCCCGTTTGGCAAACGCGATCTCAACCCCTTTGGTACGCTGATCCGCGCCTTTGTTATTCCGGGGTTGGCGATCCCATTGATCTGCATCTTCGTCTTTGAGTTCGCCAATCTGGTCTACCCGACGCTCTGGTCTTTCTGGGGCCGTGAGGTGTTTGGCTGGGATGGGTTTACCATTGGGGTGACGCTGTCTGCCTATGGCGTCCTGATCGCAGCGGTGCAGGCTGGAATCCTGCCGCAGATGACCAAACGTCTGGGAGATTTTAAAACCCTGATCATCGCGATGGTGGCGGCGGTGATCGCTATGGTCGGCTTCGGTTTCGCCAGCGCAATCTGGGTTGTGGTGGTCTTTCTGCCGATTGCGGCCCTGTCTGATATGGCGCCACCGCTGATCACCGCCTTTGCCGCCAACCGGGTAGGTGAAGACCAGCAAGGGGTGGTGCAGGGGGTGATTGCGTCGCTGTCATCCGTCGCAGCCGTTGTGGCGCCGCTCGTGCTGACGGGGGTCTTCGAACGATTTGTCGGTGAAGCCGAATGGTACCTTCCGGGCGCGCCATTCTTGGTCGCGGCAGTGCTGGTTCTGGCATTGGCACCGTTGGTTTTGCGTCTTAGGGATCATGATAGCCGGTCGTCAAACTGAGCATCCTCGGCCTGAGGCTGAGGTGTTTTTTGGCACATGGTGATGCAATCAGCGGGCCAAAGATTGTGGCTTGCAATATGTATGGGCGCGCTGATGTCCGCGTCAAAAAGTACGCAGCGCCATTTGGCAAAAGAAAAGGGGTTAGAGAGAAATCCCTCTAACCCCTTGAATTTTTTGGCTCCGGCGGTAGGGATCGAACCTACGACCAATTGATTAACAGTCAACTGCTCTACCGCTGAGCTACGCCGGAACGGTCTGTGCCGTATAGCGGTGCGATCTGGTGGCGTCCAGAGCCGTTTTGCGGTTTTTGGAAAAAAATTACCTGGCTTCGGCAAGGTCAGCGCAGAGTTCTGAAACGCGCACCGAAGGACAGCGGGCCATCCGTTGCAACCCGGGATTTTCCCGCAAGATCAACAAGGTGTGCAAAGACATTGCGTTCAGCCGCAACAAGCAGGGAGGGCGGAGTTTCGGTGTATATCCGCGCTGTCAGCTCGGTGACGGTGGCGGGACCGGCAGTGAGTTCGGCAAGGATTGCGGCTTCTCGCCCAGTGCGATGCTCAATCAGCCACGCGAGGCGGGCGGCGGGGGCTGTCACCGGGGCCCCATGGCCGGGGTAAAACACCCGCCAGTCGCGGGCGGCCAGTCGCTGGCAGGAGGCCATGAAATCGGTCAGATCACCATCAGGAGGCGAGACCAGAGAGCTGGCCCAGCCCATCACGTGATCGGCGGTGAAACAAGCATCCCGCCACGCAAACGCGACATGGTTGCCGAGATGGCCAGGGGTATGGATCACCTCCAGCTGCCAGTCGGGTCCGGTTATGGTTTCGCCATCCCGCAAAGAGATGTCCGGCGCGAAACCAATATCAATGCCCTCGCCACCACCGGCCAGCCCGGCTTCGGCGAGCGATGTCATCACTGCGCTGCGTCCGGCCGTGGAGTCGCCAAAGGCATAAACCGGTGCGCCGGTTGCCTCTGCCAGCGGGCGGGCAAGAGGGGAGTGGTCCAGATGGCTATGACTGACCAGAATGTGACTGATACGCTGACCCGGCCCCAGGGCTGCGAGAACTGCCTGCAGATGTGCCTCACTCGCCGGACCGGGATCAATCACCGCAACATCCGCCGTGCCGATCAGATAGGTATTGGTCCCTCGATAGGTCATCGGCGACGGGTTCGGGGCCAGGATCCGGCGCAGCCCTGGTTCTAGCGTTTCGGCGATCCCGGCGGGGGGATTGAAGTCATCGGGTGCCTGCATCGGGTCTGATCCTTGGTGACAAACGGGGCGCAAGGTATGCGCGTTTTGCTTTTCAGCAGCGGGGTCGCGGGGTAGGTGTAACGCATGTTCTTTCAATGGCTCAAACACTATATGCCGCGCAGCCTCTACGGGCGGGCGGCGCTTATTCTGCTGGTGCCGATCGTGACGCTGCAATTGGTGGTTTCGGTTGTGTTCATCAAACGCGATCTTGAGGATCTGACGGTCCAGATGACGCTGACAATGCTGCGGGAATTGCGACTGCTGGAGCAGACCATGGCACCGGCTGCCAGTCAGCAGGAGGCGTTGTTGCTGGCAGAGCCTTTGTTGCAGCCGCTGCAGATGCAGATCCGGTTTCTGGAACCGGAGGAGCCGGTGCCGTTGGATCAGATGGGGCTGCTGGAGTTTTCCGGGCGGGTGGTGCGTAATACGTTGCAGGCCACAGCGCCGCAGTTCATTTCGGCCCAGTTCCCCAACACCCGTCGGGTCCAGTTGGTCCTTGCGAGTGATCACGGTCCGATGGCGTTGGTGTTTGATCGTCGCCGGGTGACCGCGGCGGCACCGCACCAGCTGATCGTGACAGTGATTGCCTTTGGTTTTCTGATGACGATCATCGCTTTTGTCTACATGCGCAATCAGCTGCGCCCTATCAAACAGCTCGCTGATGCGGCGCAGGCCTTTGGACGGGGGCGGACGGAGCCATACTCGCCGCGCGGCGCGAATGAGGTGCGGGCGGCTGGCAGCGCATTTCTGGACATGCGCGCGCGGATTGAACGGCAGATGGAGCAGCGGACTTTGATGCTCTCGGGGGTGAGCCATGACTTGCGCACACCGCTCACAAGGATGAAGCTGGGCCTTTCGATGCTGGACGATGAGGAGGCCGAGCCACTGCGGCAGGATGTGGATGAGATGCAGGCGCTCTTAGACGCGTTCCTTGATTTTTCGCGTGGGGTTTCGACCAGTGAGCCTGAGGAGGTCGATCCCTATGTGATGATCACGCTACTTGTGGATGGCTGGCGCCGTCAGGGTAAGGATGTGATGCTGGGTGAGATGAGCGGCAAGGGCAAGGTGATGCTGCGCGGGTCTGCGATACGGCGCGCGGTCCAGAACCTGATCTCCAACGCAGTACGCTACGGTACGCGGGCGCGGGTATCCGTGGCCATGACCGAGAAATTTCTGCGTATCCGGGTTGAGGATGATGGCCCCGGTATTGCTGAGGCGGACCGCACTGAGGCGACGCGTCCCTTCACCCGGCTGGATCCGGCGCGCAATCAGGATCTGGGCAGTGGCGTAGGTCTTGGCCTTGCTATCGTGACGGATATTGCCCGCGCCCACGGAGGCACGCTGCGGTTGGAGCAAAGTGCTGCCTTGGGAGGGTTACAGGCCGACATCGTGATCGGCCTGTAATACACTGTCACCGGTGCGCGCTCAGATCAGCTCTGATATCTCTACGCTGCGTCGCTCATTGATGGAGATCTGTGCCGCGATTCCCATCAGAACTGCCATTCTCCCGTCATGAAGGCTGACCTCGGCAGAGCTGCGTTCCCTGCGCACCAACTGAAGAAACTTCTGATGCTGATAGAAGGTGGATCCATTGTGATCTCCGGCCTCAAGAAGCGTGGGATCAACCGGGATTTTTTGTGTTTCGGGACCTTTGGGGCTGCGTGGCGAGGTCACCAGCTTCGGCAGCGGCGGCGCGCCCAGATGGGCGGGCCAGAACCGGCCCGGGCCGGGTACGAAGGCTTCGATCTTGCCACGTGGGCCAATGGCTGCGACCTCCTCCTGGTACTCCGCCCCTTCGGCAAACATGCAGAGTTCCAGCATGGCGCGCGCGCCACAGCTAAAGTCCACAATCACATAACCATTGTCGAGAATATCGGGGGTGCCATCGCTGTAGCGTTCATCCAGATGGTTCACGTCCTGCCCCCCGCTGGCTATCACTCGGACTGGCTCTGATCCCAGGGCCAACCGCATCAGATCGAAGAAATGGCAGCATTTCTCAACAAAGGTGCCGCCGGATTTGGCGTCGAAGCGGTTCCAGTCATCAACCTTTTCCAGAAATGGGAACCGATGTTCGCGGATGCTTAGCATTTTAATTCCGCCGGTGGCTGCTTCGACATCACGCAGGAAGGCGGCAATTGGCGGCATGTAGCGATACTCCATCGCCACCCAGACCGGCGCCTTATAACGCGTGGCAAAGGCGTCCAGCCGCCCAAGATCGGCGAGGTTGGTGAACAGTGGTTTTTCCACCAATACCGGTAGGGGGCGGCGTTCGGCCAGCGCTTCCAGCTGTTCCAGGTGGCGGAAGTTGGGGCTGGCAATCAGCAGGCAATCAAGGTCTGGATGGTTGAGCAGCGCTTCAAGGCTGTCCATGAACACGGCCTCTGGCGCCAGTTCAGCCGAAATCTCCCGCATGGCGGCGTTCGGTTCATAGATCGCGCCAACTGCCGTGTTGTCCAGCAGGGCAATATTGCGAAGATGTTCCTGCCCCATCATGCCGCAGCCGATGATTCCATAGGTGGTGGGTCCGGACATGTTTCCTCCTAAGTGAGACGCTGTACGTAGAGCGCCCTTTCCGTGTCAAACCATGTGCGTGAAAACTCAACCGGGGCCAGATCCTGCGCCCAGCTGAGCCGCTCAATGTACCCAACCGTGGTGCCGGGGGGCTTGGTAAACTGCGCCGGCGCCCAGTCGGGGACTGTCCCAAGCGAGACCCGATCCTCGGCGCGACTGATCCAGAACCCCAGCTGCAGGCGGTAATAGCGGTAAAGGGAATCAGACAGTTGCGCGGGATCCACATGACCCGCTGCGGCATCCAGCCAGATCTCCTCAACGGCGATGATCGTGCTGTCCAGATAGCGCAGTCTGCGGATGCGGGTGCCGCGCATGCTGCTGCCGAAGGTCGGCAGGTCCGTGGGTTTGTCGCATTCCGTGACTGACAGAATATCCGCAGTTGGCAGTCCGCCACCTGTCGGCAGTTCCAGGCGAAACATGGAATAGACGCTGGGGGTGGTTTGGGCTGTGCGAACATAGTTTCCAGATCCCTGAATCCGCTCCAGCATTCCTTGTTTTTCCAGTTCTGACAGCGATTTGCGCAGAGTTCTTACGGTCGTTCCATAGGTTTGCGCCAACTGGCGTTCTGGTGCCAGTCGCTCCCCATCCGCGAGCCTCCCAGCCGCAATCTCACGGGTCAGCGCCTCGCTGATCTGGAGGTAAAGGGGCAGTGCAGTGCCTGAGGTGCGAGGGGTGGGCATGAGGCCAATCGTCACGATGCGGAAAAAATTGATACACCATTGATCTACATCAAGGCGCGAGCTATGCAAGAGTTAAGTTGCAAAGAGCGAGGGCGAGGGTGATGAGCGTTGTTCCGGTAACATCTGCAGATCTTGATGCGGTGGAAGTGTCTTGGTTTGCTGCGCTCTGCTCCGATGACTACCAGTTTCTTGGCGTGCCGGATGGGGGGCTGCGATCGTCCTGGGCGCATTGCTCCGATATCGTGAAAGAGGCCGAGGCACAGGGGTTTCGCAACATCCTCTGTCCATCGTCTTATCAGGTGGGACAGGATACCCTCAGTTTTGTGGCGGGCTGCGCTCCGATTACCGACAGGATCAATATGCTGGCAGCGGTACGCTGCGGTGAGATGCAGCCGATCATGCTGGCACGCACCCTGGCGACACTGGACCACATGCTGGAGGGGCGGTTGACGGTGAATATCATCTCCTCTGATTTTCCAGGCGAGAAAGCGGACAGCGCGTTCCGATATCAGAGATCGCGCGAGGTGGTGGAGATCCTGAAACAAGCCTGGACCCGGGATGACATCAACCACAAGGGCGAGGTCTATCAGTTCGAGGGGCTGACCACGGACCCCGCAAAACCCTATCAGACTGGCGGGCCACTGTTGTATTTCGGAGGGTACTCTCCGTCGGCGCTGGAGCTTTGCGGTGAACACTGCGACGTTTATCTGATGTGGCCGGAAAAGATGGAAGATCTGGCCGGTCGGATGCAGGCTGTTCACAGTGTTGCGGAGCGTTACGGGCGCACGTTGGACTATGGGCTGCGGGTGCATGTCATCGTGCGCGACACCGAGGCTGAGGCCTATGAATATGCTGATCATATCGTCTCAAAACTGGATGATGCGCAGGGCAAGGCCATCCGGGATCGCGCGCTGGATGCCACCTCTCTGGGTGTCGCACATCAGGCGAAGAATCGCGATATCGCCGATGAATTCGGGTTTATCGAGCCAAACCTCTGGACAGGAGTGGGACGTGCGCGGTCTGGTTGCGGTGCGGCTCTGGTTGGGTCGACGGATCAGGTGATGTCCAAGCTGGAAGCCTATCAGAAAATGGGCATTCGCGCCTTTGTCTTGTCCGGCTACCCGCATCTGGAGGAAGCGCGGCATTTCGGGGCGCGGGTGATGCCACATCTGAAAACCTGCTCACTGCCGCATGAATATGGCCGGGTGCCGCAATCGACCCCGGCAACACCCTTAGGGAATGGAGAACGTCGTTGATGGAACGTATCAAGATCGCAGAAGGGCTGGATTTCAGCCGTCTGGTCTATGGCATGTGGCGTCTGGGCGATGACAGCGATACATCGACCGCTCATGTTGAGGCCAAGATCGAGGCCTGTCTGGCGCAGGGCATCACCACCTTTGATCAGGCGGATATCTATGGCGGGTACACGGCTGAGGGGATTTTGGGACAGGCGCTGAAGGCCAATCCGGCACTGCTGGATCAGATGGAGATCGTGACCAAATGCGATATCGTTGCGCCCGTGGGGCGCTATGCGGATGCGAAGGTCAAACACTATGACACATCCGCGGCGCATATCACCCGGTCGGTGGAAACCTCGCTGTCTGAGATGGGCATTGACCACATCGACCTGCTGTTGATCCACCGCCCGGATCCGTTGATGGATCACGTTGAAACGGGTCGAGTGTTGGATGATCTGGTCGCCGCAGGCAAACTGCGCGCGGTGGGGGTGTCGAACTTCCGCCCCAGGGATTGGGAGTTGCTGCAATCAGCGATGACGACGCCGCTGGCGACCAATCAGATCGAACTGTCTTTGTCCGAAATCAACCCCTTCACCAATGGGGACCTGGCGTTTCATCAACGGCACGGCCATCCGCTGATGGCCTGGTCGCCGCTTGGTGGCGGAGGCTTAATGACCGGTAGTGGCCAACTGGCCGAACGGCTGGATGCAATTGCCGCAGCGCAGGGCGTGGACCGCGCCGCGGTTGCCATAGCCTTCCTACTGCGGCATCCGGCGCAAATCCTGCCGGTGCTGGGCACCAATAATCTGGAGCGGATCAAGCAGGCCTCCGACGCGCTGAAGGTCGAGCTGGATCGCCCGACCTGGTTCAAACTCTATGAGGCGGCATTGGGCCGGGAGGTTGCATGATGTCTGTGCATGCGGGGCAGGGCAAACACAGCTTTGTCCCGGCGGCTGACAATACCCGGCTGCTGCGCGATGCCTTCGGTCGCTTCGCGACGGGCGTGACCATTGTGACGGCAGCCTGCGAGCAGGGCGTGGTGGCGATCACCGCCAACAGTTTTACCTCGGTTTCGCTGACGCCGCCGCTGGTGCTGTGGTCGCCGGACCGCAACTCGCGCCGCTTTCCCTATTTTGAGGAAGCCCGCCATTACGCCATCCATGTATTGGCGGCGGATCAGGATGATTTGTGTTGGCAGGTCGCAAAAGATGCTTTTGGGCTGAACCATTTGCAGCTTTCGCAGAACGAGGATGGTGTGCCGCTGTTGGAGAACTGTCTGGCGCGTTTCGAATGCACCCGCTCAGCCATCCATGATGGAGGGGACCACGCCATCGTGCTGGGACATGTGGACCGCGCAACCATGCGCGAAGAAGGGGATGCGCTGACATTCTACAAGGGTCAGATGGGCCAGATCGCCGCCTCAAGCTAGCGGTAGGTTGTCCGCGCCGAGGGAGGTCGGGGCGGCACAAGGGGAGGAGAGAGACGCGATGACGGCAGTTTTATCTGTCCTGAATATACTGCGCCCGCTCAACACCGGCCTGCTTGCAGCCGGTCGTTGGGTGGGCGTTTTTGCCATTGGCCTGATGGTTCTGGCGATCCTTATTCAAGTGTTCTTTCGCTATGTTCTGGGCAGTGCCTTGCCTTGGCCGGACGAAGCGGCGCGGTTCTGCATGTTGTGGATGACAGGCCTGATGGCGCCTACTGCATTGCGCAGCGGCGGCTTTGTTGCGATTGACGTTGTCGACTCGCTCTTGCGCGGCTGGCTGTTTCATCTCTTGCAGCTGCTGCTATTGCTGATTGGCCTGACCGTGCTGATCGTGGGGCTCCAGATCGGCTACAAGGAGGTCACGGGGCTTGGCGGGCGCTTTGCCACGGCCTCACTCTACCTGCCGACCTCACTTGGACTCGACAGTTGGTTCCGGGTGCCGCGCAGCTGGATGATGTTGTCCCTGCTGGTGGGTCTTGGACTGCTGATTCTGGTCAATATCGAATTGATCCTGGAACGCATCGTGCGGTTGTTCGGCCACGGGGATCGCCTGCCGGAGCGTCCGGGGATGAGCATCGGAGGGGCTGAGTGATGTTGATCTGGTTCCTGCCGCTGTTTCTGTTCCTTCTCCTGATTGGTTTACCGGTCTTTTTCTGCCTTTTGGCAGCCCCTGGCGCTCTCCTGTGGCTGAATGGGCAAGAACGCGATCTGACGCTGCTGTATCGCAATCTTTACAACGGGATGGACAGCTTTCCCCTGATGGCAATTCCGTTCTTCATGCTCGCGGGGGAGCTGATGAACCGGGGCGGCATCACTCTACGGCTGGTTGAGTTCTCGCAGGCCCTGATGGGGCATCTGCGCGGCGGGCTGGCGCAGGTTAATATTCTGTCCTCGATCCTTTTTGCCGGACTTTCAGGGTCGGCAGTTGCTGATACCTCGGCGCTTGGCTCAATGCTGATCCCTGCGATGGAGCGCGAGGGCTACAGCCGGAAATTCGCGGCGGCCGTGACCGCTGCTAGCTCGGTGATTGGGCCGATCATTCCACCCTCAGGCATTATGATCATCTATGCCTATGTGATGGGCGAAAGCGTCGCGGCGCTTTTCCTGGCGGGCATCGTGCCGGGTATTCTGGTGGGCGTTGGCTTGATGGTTATGGTCCGCGCCATGGCGGATCGCTATGAGCTGCCCGCTGCGCGGCGGGTGGTGTTTGACACGGTCGAGATTGGGGCGATGGAGCGCTGGTTCTCTTTTGGGCTGGTGCGGCTGAACCTTGGTCTGCTGCTGATGCAGTTTGTGCCACTGGGCGAGGGGGCCGGGGCGCAGATGAAATGGCTTGCCTTCCTTGGGGCGGTGCTGTTTGCCCATGGGCTGATGCTGGGGTTGCGCCGCGTTGTCAGCCCTGCGTTTCGCACCATCTGCAAACGGGCCGTGGTGCCATTACAAACGCCAGTCCTGATCCTTGGCGGCATTCTCGCGGGCGTCTTCACCCCGACAGAGGCCGCCGCTGTAGCGGTCGCTTACGCGCTGTTGATCAGCTTTCTGGTACTAGGATCAATGCGCCTGGCAGACCTGCCACAGGTGTTTTCGCGCGCCGGGTTCACCTCGGCGGTGGTACTGCTGCTGGTTGGCGCTGCGATGTCGTTCAAGACCGTCGTCAGCCTCAGCCACGCGCCGGAGCAACTGGCGGATTTCATTCTGACGCTGTCGGAAAACCCGCTGATCCTGCTGTTCCTGATCAATCTGCTTCTGTTTGTTGTTGGCATGTTTCTGGATGCAGGACCTGCGATCATCATCCTTGGTCCAATCCTTGGGCCGGTGTTCACGGATCTCGGCGTTGAATCGGTGCATTTTGCCATCATCATGTGTGTGAACCTGACGGTCGGTCTTGCGACCCCACCCATGGGATTGGTGTTATTTGTGGCCGCTGCCGTCTCGCAGGAGCGTGTCACCACCATTGCCAAGGCGATCCTGCCGTTTCTGGCGATTGAAATAGCGGTGATCTTTCTGATCACCTTTGTTCCGGCCATCTCGCTGACCATTCCGCGATTGACCGGATTTCTGAACTAAGGACTACCAAATACCCAGAATAAAAAGAGCAACAGGAGGAGAAACGAATGCTCAGGAAATTGGCAAAGACAGTGGCCCTGTCAGCCCTGATGGCAGGGACAGCCCTGTCGGCTTATGCGGCAGACTACAAGATCCGTGCAACCGCGAATTCCAACGAGAACGATGAAGACTACGACGGTCTGGTGGTGTTCAAGAACTACGTCGAGGCCGCCTCCAATGGCGCAATCGAAGTTGAGCTGTTCATCGGCACCCAGCTTTGCTCCAACGGGGCGGAATGTTTACAGGGCGTCGCCGACGGCTCGATTGACGTCTATATCTCTACCTCTGGCGGGGCATCGGGGCTGTTTCCCTATGTTCAGGTGCTCGATCTGCCCTATCTGATGGCCGACGACCGGATCGCCGAACACGTTCTTTCGGGTGATTTTACCCGTGCCATGCGCCAGATGGCGCTGGAGGATTCCGGCGATGCGATCCGTCTGATGACCATCGGCAACACCGGCGGCTGGCGGAACTTTGCGAATACTAAGCGGCGGGTGGCGGAACCTGCCGACATGGAAGGTCTGAAGATCCGTACCGTGGTTGCCGACCTGCCGCAGGAACTGGTGAAAGCGCTTGGGGCCTCCCCAACCCCGATCCCATGGCCTGAGCTGTTCACCTCATTCCAGACCGGGGTGGTGGAAGGCTCCAAAAACGGAATCACCGATATCATGGGGATGAAGTTCCCGGATGCTGGCCTGCAATATGTGACGCTGGATGGCCATGCCTATATGGGCGCGCTGTGGTGGATGTCGAACAAGACCTTCATGGATATGCCGGAGGATATGCGTCAGGTCGTCGTGGACGGGTTCTATGCGCTGCAGCAGGCGACGTTTGCTTCACCCAAGCGCAAGTCGATCCAGGCCTATGAGGATTTTGTCGCGGGTGGCGGCGATCTCTATGTGCCGACGCCTGATCAGAAAGCCGCCTTCAAATCCGCCGCCGCGCCGGTCTACGACTGGTTCAAATCCAATGTAACCCGTGGTGATGAAATCTTCACTGCATTGACGGAGGCCGTGGCCGAAGCAGAAGCCGACGTCAACGCGGCGCGCGCGGCAGATCTGAATTGAGTTCATCCTGAGATATCAAAGCGCGGCGCGGGCTCCCCTCGCGCCGCTGCCCCGTTGGTTAGCGAAACGGGTACATCCAGACCTTGTAATCCTCGACCAGAACATGCGCCTTATCGATCTCTGCCGGGGTCATCTTCTTGACCACCTCTTCCAGGCTGATGGCCGCATCGGGGTCACCGCCGATGGCCGACAGCGTGTACCACATATAGGCGCGCACCAGATCGGGGGCGGGCATGCCACGGCCGATTTCGTAATACCACCCGATACCAGACTGCGCCCCCGGATGTCCCTTCATGGCACTGCGCAGGTACCACTCAAAGGCCCGGACATCGTCTTGCTCAACGCCCAGTCCCATGGCGTACATCACGCCGATCAACTCTTCCGCATCTGCATTGCCGGATCGTGCCGCAGGCCAGAGCGCATCATGCGCCGCCGCAAACTGCCCGGCCTCCATCAGATCGCGGGCCTGTTCGATTTCAGCCCAGGCTGGCAGGGGCGCAGTCATCGTCAGGCTGGTCATGCACAGCGCCACTGCGACCAGAACCGGTTTCCATCTCTTGCGCATGTGCTCTCCTGTGTCGTGATGACCATTGGCCTTTGTACGGGGGCGGCCCTGGCAGAGGAACCGCAGCTGCCGCCATCTCTCGGACCTGGTGATTTTTTGCCCGTAGATCCGGCGAAGGCGGAACTGGGGCGTTTTCTCTTTTATGACAAGATCCTGTCGGGGAACAGAAATATCAGCTGTGGCACCTGTCATCATCCGCGTCACGGCACCTCCGATGGGTTGTCACTGGGATTGGGCGAGGGGGCGGAGGGGCTGGGACCTGCGCGTTTCTCCGGTAGCGGCGCAAACCGGGTGCAGAAACGTGTGCCGCGCAATGCCCCGGCGCTCTGGAACCTCGGAGCAAAATCTCTCCGTGTGCTGATGCATGACGGGCGGATCAGTCAAGATCCTATCTATGGCAATCGTTTCAACACCCCGGCGGAGGAATGGTTGCCCAAAGGGTTGCAATCGCTGCTGGCTGCGCAGTCCTTATTTCCCATGACCTCCAGCGTGGAAATGGCAGGTAATGTTGGTGAGAATGAGGTGATAGGGGCCACCCGCGACCGGATTGATCTGGCCTGGCCCATCATCGCAAAACGGGTGCGCGGGGTACGGGCTTACGGAGAGGCGTTCGTTGCCGCCTTCGACCATATTGCCACGCCCGAAGATGTGCAGATCATCGATATTGCCGAGGCGCTGGCCCAGTTCATGGTGCAGGATTTCACATCCATCGACAGCCCGTTTGATGCCTATCTGGCAGGGAATGACGCAGCCCTGACTGCGCAGCAGAAAGCCGGGGCGGATCTGTTCTTTGGCTCTGCTGGATGTAGCGGGTGCCATGCAGGCGCGCTGTTTTCGGATCAGCGGTTTTATGCGCTTGGCTTGCCTGCTTTTGGACCCGGGCGGGCGCGTCGGTTTGATCCTTACGCACGCGATGTGGGGCGTATGGGAGAAAGCGATGATCTGTCGGACGCCTACCGGTTTCGCACGCCTATGTTGCGGAATGTGGAACTGACCGGCCCATATGGTCACAACGGAGCGTTCCCGACGCTTGAACGGATGATCCGGCATCATCTTGATCCTGCTGCGAGCCGTGCAGCGTGGTCGCGGGAGGATCTGAAACTGCCCGAGGCGCCATGGCTGGCGAAAACCGACTTTGTGGTGCAGCAGGACCGGTTTGAGATGGCGCGTCAGGCGCGGGCCCGCGATATCTATCTGCGTCAGGACCTGAGCGATCAGGATATCGCTGCTCTGGTCGCATTTCTCACGGCGCTGACAGGCGAAAAAGCACGCGCGCGGGCCTCGTTCGTTCCTCCCACGGTTCCCAGCGGCCTGCCGGTCGACGGGGCAACGCGCTGAACATTGGATGAGCCGCGACTCTGCGCGCTGCCCGTCGGCGAAATAGGGCTGTTAGTGCCCTAGATATTCACGAAGCGCCGCGCGGCAACCCTGCGCTTGGATCATCGACAGCCAGTGAGAAAACCGGGCAACCACGTCTTGCTGCTCTGATAGATCGCCGTAGATCTGGCTTTGCTGCACCCAGGTCTCAGGGGTTTTCCGGGCGCGCTCCGCTGCGGAATTGCGGGCCTCCCAATCCGGGTCGTTTGGCGCGATATCGCTGCCATCCTCTCGCTGCCCGGTACACATCTGCGCCCAGAGGGCCTCCACAAGGCAAAGCCCGTCAATTGCACCCTTGCTTCGCACAGCATCGCGCAGGATTGGCAGCACAAACCCCGGATGGCGCGATGAGCCGTCATAGGCGACACGTCGCGTGGTGTCGCGGATTTCCGGATTGGAGAAGCGCGCCTCAATCAAGGTGAGGTAATCTCCCGACGCCATTTCGGGTACTGCCGTCACATGTGGTAGAATTTCCGCCGTCTGAACCTTGCGGAAAAAATCGGCCAGCAAGGGGTCTTTCATACAATCGGCGATGGTTGCGATCGACAGAAGCTCCCCCGCGTTGGCCAGCACCTGATGACCCGCATTCAGCACGCGGATTTTCATGCTTTCGTAGCCGTGAACATTGTCGGTGAAGATAGCCCCGGCCAGATTCCAAGGAGGGCGTCCGGCGCAAAATTCATCCTCGATGACCCAATGGCGGTAGTTCTCATGCGTCACGGGGGCGGTGTCCTCAATCCCGTAACCCTGGGCCAGAGCAATCTCAGCAGGACCGGTGGCGGGCACAATGCAATCCACCATGGAATTTGGAAAGGCTCCGGTTCGATCAATCCATGCGGCAAGCTCCGGGTCGGTTTGCTGGGCCAATGTCACCACTGCAGCGCGGGTGATCTTACCGTTACCCTGAAGGTTGTCGCAGCTTTGCACGGTAAAGGCGGGCAGGCCACGACCCCGGCGCAACCTTAGCGCCTCCACAATGGCACCGAATACGGTGCGCGGGCGGTCGGGCCGGGTAATGTCATGCTGGATATCATCATGGTTGAGGTCCAGCCCCTTGTGCTGTGCGTCCTGATAATAGCCACCTTCTGTCACAGTCAGCGAAACGATACGGATGGCTGGGCTGGCCATGGTGCGGATCAGGCTGGCATTGCCATCCTCGACCGGCAGGAAATCTATCATCGGCCCGATCACCTCGGCGGACCGGCCGGTGGGGTCCAGTTCGATTAGGGTTGTCAGGCAATCCTGCGCCAGTAGCCGATCCCGCATTCCTGCATCGGCCGCGCGCACCCCGGCTCCGATAATGCCCCAGTCCATTGCCAGACCCTGCTGCATCAGCTCATGCAGATACCATGCCTGATGGGCGCGGTGGAAATTGCCAAGCCCGATATGGACGATGCCGGGGCTGATTTCGGCGCGGTCATAGCTGGGCCGCCCAATGGTCTGGGGCAGCTGGCTCAATGTGTCATTCGAGAGTTTCATGGCTGCTGCCTCCCACCTGTGTTCCCGCATCAGCTCATCCATTGGCCGCCATCGACGTTGTAGGTCTGAGCCACAACATAATCGGCGTCGTCGCTGGCCAGAAAGACGGCCATTCCGGTCAGATCTGCTGCGGTGCCCATTCGTCCGTAAGGAACAGATTGCGCGACCTCTGCCTTTTTCTGGCCAGGGGCTTTGCCCTCATATTTGGCAAAAAAAGCATCGACGCCGTCCCAATGTTCACCGTCGACGACACCGGGCGCGATGGCGTTCACATTGATGCCATGTGAGATCAGGTTCAGTCCGGCAGATTGCGTGAGGCTGATCACCGCCGCCTTTGTCGCGCAGTAGACGGACACCAGCGGTTCACCCCGGCGCCCGGCCTGACTGGCCATGTTGATAATCTTGCCGCCAGTGCCCTGCGTGATCATCTGTTGCGCTGCGGCCTGCATCATGAACAACGTACCGGACACATTGATATCAAAGGTGCGCTGATAGTCCCCTCGGGTCACCTCTACCAGTGGCGCAGCCGTGAATACAGCAGCGTTGTTGATCAGAATGTCGAGGCCGCCATAGCTTTCAACGGTGCGGGAGAGGGCGCGGTCAATGCTGGTCTGATCCGTGACATCCAGCTCTATGGCTATCGCCGCCGCGCCGATTTGCGCCGCAGTTGCCTCAGCACGGGCACTATCGATATCGGCGATGACCACGCGTGCGCCCTCATTCGCATAGACTTCGGCAAAGGCCGCCCCGATACCTCGGGCGGCGCCTGTGATCAGGGCGCGTTTTCCATTCAGCCGTTTCATTCGATCCGCAGCCCGTCGGAACCAAACCTATGCAGATGTGTCATGTCGGGCGTTAGGAATACCCGCGCGCCGTAGCCCAGATCCAACTCCCCGCTGGCCCGCACGGTCAGCGGGTCCTCAAAGGCGTCACATTGCACATGGAAAAATGTATCGGATCCCAGATGTTCGGAGACACCAATGGTGCCCGCCCACATGCCGTCCGTTTCTGAGATGCTGAGATGTTCGGGCCGGATGCCGATGGTGGTCGCGCCGTGCTGCGCGGCCTGCGGACCGGTCAGAAGGTTCATCTTCGGCGATCCGATAAAGCCCGCGACAAATACGTTACGTGGCGCGCGATACAGCTCCATCGGGCTGCCGACCTGTTCGATCACGCCAGCCTGCAAGACGACGATTTTGTCCGCCATGGTCATCGCCTCGACCTGATCATGGGTCACGTAGATCATGGTGGTGGCAAGGCGCTTGTGCAGTTCGGAGATCTCCAGCCGCATTCCAACGCGCAGGGCGGCATCCAGATTCGAGAGGGGCTCGTCAAACAGGAATGCCGCTGGCTCACGCACAATGGCCCGACCGATTGCGACCCGCTGGCGCTGGCCACCCGACAGCTGGCCCGGGCGGCGATCCAAGTAATCGGTGAGGTTCAGCGCAGCGGCAGCATTATCAATCCTGCGTTTCTGTTCATCCGCGGGGATACCGGCCATTTTCATCGGAAAGGCGATGTTCTTGCGCACCGACATATGCGGATAGAGCGCATAGGATTGAAATACCATCGCCAGCCCCCGTTTCGCCGGGGGGATGTCGGTTGCATCCTGCCCGTCAATGCGGATGGTGCCGGAGGTGATGTCCTCCAGACCCGCGATCAGGCGCAGCAACGTGGATTTGCCACAACCGGACGGGCCGACAAAGACGGTGAATTCGCCATCTTCAATGGTCAGGTCCAGCGGCGGGATGACCTCAACGGGGCCAAAATTCTTGGTCACGCTTTCAAGTTTGATCTGTCCCATGGGTGTCTTCCTTATTTCACGGCGCCGAAAGTCAGGCCGCTGACAAGTTGTTTCTGGCTGAACCAGCCAAGGATGAGGATCGGCGCGATGGCCATTGTCGAAGCTGCTGACAGCTTGGCGTAGAACAGGCCTTCGGGGCTGGAATAGCTGGCGATGAATGCGGTCAGCGGTGCGGCCTTGGCTGCGGTCAGGTTCAGTGTCCAGAAGGCTTCGTTCCAGGCGAGAATGATGTTCAGCAGGAGGGTGGAGGCGATTCCGGGGATGGCCATTGGGGTCAGCACATAGAGGATCTCTTCCTTTAGCGTGGCACCATCCATGCGCGCCGCCTCAAGGATCTCACCAGGGATTTCCTTGAAGTAGGTGTAAAGCATCCAGACAATGATCGGCAGGTTGATCAGCATCAGCACCACAACCAGACCAAAGCGATTGTCCAGCAGGCCCATTTTGATGAACAGGATGTAGATCGGGTAGAGGACGCCGACAGCTGGTAGCATCTTGGTCGACAGCATCCACAGCAGGATATCCTTTGTTCGCTTGGAGGGCACAAAGGCCATCGACCAAGCAGCAGGCACCGCGATGATAATACCAAGAATGGTCGAGCCACCGGCAATGATCACGGAATTCCAAAGAAACCGCATATAGTCGGAGCGTTCCTGCACGACACTGTAGTTTTCCAATGTCCAGTCAAAGAACAGGAACACCGGGGGATCACTGATCGCCTGAGCTTCGGTTTTGAAACTTGTGAGAATGGTCCAGAGGATCGGAAAGAAGATCAGCATCCCGACAGCCCAGGCCAGCGCCGTGTTGATGGCTTTGCGTCTTGGTGTAACGGCTCGTGCCATGGTGGCCTCCTATGCGTCGAGGTTTTTGCCAACGATGCGCATCAGGAAGATGGCAACGATATTGGCGAGGATGATGGCGTAGACACCACCGGCGGATCCCAATCCGACGTTCTGGCTCTCCAGAACGCGCTGATAGATCAGGTAGGTGAGGGTCTTGGTGCCAAACGAGCCTTGGGTGGTGACGAAGATCTCAGCAAAGATCGACAGCAGGAAAATCGTCTGGATCAGAACCACCACGGTGATGGCGCGGCTCAGGTGCGGAAGAGTGATGTAGCCAAAGCGTGCCACCGGCGGCGCGCCGTCCATCTCAGCGGCTTCCAACTGCTCACTGTCCAGCGACTGAATGGCGGTCAGCAGGATCAGCGTTGCAAAGGGCAGCCACTGCCAGCTTACAATCAGGATGATCGACTGCAACGAGGCCTCAGACAGCCATGAAACGGGTTCCGCGCCGAAGGCTTTCCACAGGTGCGCGAAGAGACCATTCACAGGGTCCATGAACATATTTTTCCAGACCAGCGCGGATACCGTCGGCATCACGAAGAACGGCGCGATTACCAGAATGCGGACAATCCCCTGTCCCCACATCGGCTGATTGAGCAGCAGGGCAAGAAACACACCGAGGATCACAGTGATCGCAAGGACGCCACCAACGATGACCAGAGTTGCTTGTACACTTGGCCAGAAGGCGCTGGAGGACAGGAAGCGGGCGTAGTTATCAAAGCCCACCCAGCCTAGGTCGCCACCACGTAGGGGCAAATATTTCTTAAAAGAAAAGTAGAGCGTCATCGTCAGCGGGACCAGCATCCAACCCAAAAGCAGGATCACTGCGGGGGCCATCATGATGCGTGCTGCCGACCGGGAATGTTGGGTCGCCATGGCAAATCTCCATTGTCGCCGGTTCTTGAGCCGTCGTGACAAATATTGGCTTGTTCGGGGAGAAGGGGCCAGAGGGCAGCCGAATTAACGGACCGCCCTCTGGGAGGGAGGAGGCGTCAGTACCCTGCCGCTTCCATTTCGTCCGCTGTCAGCGCCTGCGCCTTTGCGAGGGCTTCTTCTGCGGTTTGCTGTCCGGCGAGTGCCGCCGAGAATTCCTGACCAACCTGGGTTGCAATACCTGCAAATTCCGGGATGGCGGCAAACTGGATGCCGACATAGGGCACCGGATCAACCGTCGGGTTGTTCGGGTCCGCTGACAGGATGCTCTCAAGGGTCATCTTGGCAAAAGGAATGTCCTTGTAGTTCGCGTTCTCATAGAGAGAGGTCCGCGCACCCGGAGGCACATTCGCCCAGCCTTCGTTCTCTGCAACCAGCTCGATGTAGTCTTTCGAAGTGGCCCACTGGATGAACTCCTTCGCAGCAGCCTCTTTCTGGGTGCCTGCAGGGATCGCGAGAGCCCAGGCCCAGAGCCAGTTGCTGCGCTTGCCGAGGCCGGTGTCAGGGGCCAGTGCGAAGCCGACCTTGTCAGCGACAGTGGAGTCATTGGGGTTGGTCACGAACGATGCCGCAACGGTTGCGTCGATCCACATGCCGCATTTGCCCTGCTGGAACAGCGACAGATTCTCGTTAAACCCGTTGTTGGAGGCACCCGGGGGGCCCGCGTCGTTCAGCAGATCAATGTAGAAGTTGAGCGTGTTCGACCAGGCTTCACTGTCGAACTGAGGTGCCCAGTTTTCATCAAACCAGCGTGCGCCAAACGAATTGGACATGGCTGTGATGAAGGCTGCGTTTTCGCCCCAGCCGGCTTTGCCGCGCAGGCAGATCCCATAGACTTCATTGTCCTTGTCGGTCATCTGGCGCGCGGCATCCGCGACAAATTCCCATGTCGGGGCGCTGGGCATCTCCAGACCGGCCTTCTCCATCAGGTCGGTGCGATACATGATCATCGAGCTTTCGCCATAGAATGGCGCGGCGAAAAGTGTGCCGTCATGCGACAGGCCACCGCGCATCGCAGGCAGAATGTCGTCCACATCATAGTCGGCAGGCAGATCATTCAGCGGGACCAGCCAGCCGTTTTTGCCCCAGATCGGCGTTTCATACATGCCGATGGTCATGATGTCGAACTGACCACCTTTGGCCGAAATATCGGTGGTGACGCGCTGACGCAGCACGTTTTCCTCTAGGGTGACCCATTCCACTTCATGGCCGGTTTTAGCCGTGAAATCTTCTGTCAGGCCCTGCATCCGGATCATATCGCCGTTGTTCACGGTCGCGATGGTGATCGTTTCGGCAAAGGCGGCGGTGCTGGCAAATACGGTCAATGCCGTTGCTGCACGCAATGCGCTCTTAAGGTACATCCTTATCCTCCCATGATTGGATGTTGCTCTGGAAAGATAGCGGAGGATGGCATCGCGCGTCAAATTAAAATTAACGCGCGTAAAGTTTAAAGAAAATCGTATACCTGGAATGATTTAAGCGGAGCCGCGCATGACCAGTTGCCCGTCGAACAGTATGTTCCTGCGAGAATCAGCCAGAGCATTGCCCTCGATTCGGGCCACAAGCGTCTCTGCGCTGGTGCGGGCAATCGCGGTGTAATCCTGCGAGACCGTGGTCAGGGTCGGACAGGTGTAACGGGAGAACGGATGGTCATCGTGTCCCGCCACCCGCAACGCGCATCCATCCCCAAGGCCGACGCGAAAGCCAAGCTGATAGGCCGCTGACAGAAGCCCGATGGCAAGGCGGTCGTTGCTGCACAGGATCGTATTGGTCGCGGGGCGTGGCCCCGACAGCAATCGGGTGCCTTCGCGAAACCCAATCTCTTCAAAGTCCCAACCATCGCCATCGACCTGAATAAGTTCGGGCCGGTGCCCCAGTCTTTCCATAGAGGAGATGTAAGCGTTGCGCCGTTTGACGGCATTCGGGTTGGTTGGCGTTCTCATTTCAAAGAAGGCTGGGGCGTCACCGGTGCGACACAGATACTCTACGATAGTGGTGACGCTTTGTTGATTGTTGGAGCCGATGAAGGCCTCGCCAGTGTCGTCCAGATTGGCATCAAACAGCACTGTTGGCACCTCGTTGCAGAATTCCCGGATCTGCGGCGTCTCTGAGACCCGACCCAACGGGGCCAGCAACGTGCCGGCCGGTTTCAGCAGACGCAGGTTGTTGAGGTTCTCCAGCTCCTGTGCCGGGGTGCCATTGGATCCCAGTAACACCGGCCTGTAGCCGGCAGCAATCACATGGTCTTCAATATGGCGGGCGATCTTGGCAAAGAACGGGTCGGTGAGGTTCGGAACCACGATACCGATGGTCTTGGTCAGCCGCCGGTTCTGATTCATCGCATAGAGATTCGGCCGGTAGTCGAATTTTTCCAGAGCCTCTTCAATCCGCTCTCGGGTTGATTTGCGCACGCTGTCCGGATCATTGAAGAACTTGGAAAGCGTCGGTCGTGAAATCCCGCTCACCGAGGCAAATTCATCCATGTTCCTAATTTTGGGGTCACTCATCGCGGGATGTCCTTGTCGTCCGTGGCCTTGGAAACCGGTCCCTTGAGCGGGAGATGGGAGACGGACTGTGTCACGATAGTTGACGCGCGTCAAATTTGGCGGTCACATAACGTGAAGCGCGCATTCCGGCAAAGGTGGCAGAAAATGGTAGGCCCGGCAGGATTCGAACCTGCAACCAAAGCGTTATGAGCGCTCTGCTCTAACCGTTGAGCTACAGGCCCGCCACAGGTTGGTTAGGAAATCGCGGGCAGGAGGTCAAGCGGTGATCGTGTCGGATCAGGTGCGCCGACATTCGTCTGTGCGGAAGTGCGGCAGCGCAGATGGTCGAGAAACCCCTCAATCACAACTTCGTGGCGCCGGTCCAGCGCGTGGCGCGAGGGGTAGACCGCAAAGATGTCTTTGTTTGGCGCGGTGTAGCCCGGCAGGATTTCTTCAAACTTGCCTGCGCTCAGCGCCTCTTCGACCAGCAGTCGGGGCGCGCGGGTATAGCCTGATCCCTTGCTGACCGCGCGCATGATCAGATCCGTATCATCGGCGGTGAAGCCAACCCGGATCGGGGCCTGATGGACAGCACCGTCACGGGTGAGGGGAAAATACCCCATCGTGTGGTCTTCGTGGTGCTGAATATACTTCAGCCGCTGCATGTCCTGCGGGCAACTGGGGCGACCGATACGATCCAGATAGGCCGGTGTCGCAAACAGCACGGTTTCCAGTTCGGCGATCTTGCGTCCGACGCCATCCGTATCACCAAGCGATCCCGTCCGGATGGCAAGATCGTAGTTCTCGCGCACCACATCCACCAGACGGTCCTCAATCCGCATCACAATATTGAGGTCGGGATAAGGCGTATCGAGATCCATCAGCATGGGGCCCAGCACGGCCTGCGCCATAAAGCGGCTTGTGCTCACCTTGAACCGCCCTGAGACCTGATCACTCTGGGCGTCCAACTCAGCTGTTAAGCGATCATAGCCGCCAAGCAGGTTTTGCGCATGGGCATAAACCAGTTCCCCGGCGCGGGTGGCCCGCACGCCGCGCGGCGTACGCAGCATCAGCGCGTGCCCCAGCAGCGTTTCAAGCGATTTGATCTGCTGGCTGGCGGCGGATTGGGTCAGACCCCGGCGCTGTGCGGCGCGGTTGATGCTGCCTTCGTCCAGCGCAATAGCAAAGGTCTCCAGAAGCGTCAGACGGTCCATTGTCAGGATCCTTATAAGCACGGCTGATACCTCATATCGCGCGCGGGCGCCTGTTGCCAGAGACATTCGGGCGCTAAGTTCTGTATCACGCTATATTTGCTGAACTGGATACCGGAGTTCCTTATGACCCTTTCTCGCAGACATCTTCTTGGTGGCCTCGTCGCCGCCCCGGTGGCAACCCTTGCCAGTCCCACCCTGTTGCAGGCCGCCAGCCATAGCGCCGCCGAAACCGCCGCGCCCCAGTTGCCTGTGGCTTATCACAGTTTTCAGATCGGCTCTGCCAAGGTGACGGCGCTGCTGGACGGGCATTTCCTGTTGAACATCAGCCAGATCAACGGGTTTGATCAGGCCGAGGCTGACGCGGTTCTGGACGGCACATTCTATCGCATCAAGGACGATCAGATGTCGCTGCCGGTGAACGGCTATCTGGTCGAACAGGGGGAGGCCGTGACTTTGATTGATGCAGGTACCGCCGACCTCTTCGGGTCGATCCTGGGCGGGTTGGAGGCGGCCCTGCGTGCGGCTGGCCGCGCACCGGAAGAGATCACCAGCGTTGTCGTCACGCACCTGCACCCGGATCACATCGGCGGCCTGCTGAAGGGTGACGGCACCGCGCGGTTCCCCAATGCTGAGATCATCGTGGGGCAGGGCGAGTATGACTTCTGGCATGATGATGCGGTCTATGCGGGGGTTCCGCAGGACTCGCGCGGCTTCTTTGATATCGCGCGGGCGGCAGTTGCGCCCTATCAGGATCGCCTGAAGATGTTCGAGGGTGAGGCAGATGTTATGAACGGGCTGCGCTCGGTGCCGCTGCCGGGCCACACGCCGGGACACTGCGGTTTCCTGCTGGAGACCGGCGCGGCTCCGCTGCTGATCTGGGGCGACCTGATCCACAGCACAGCGCTGCAATTTGCCCGCCCCGACTGGACACTGGCCTTTGACATGGATCCGGAGCAGACCGTGAAGAGCCGCACCATGATGCTGGACCGTGCCGCCAGCGAAGGGCTGCTGGTCACCGGCATGCACCTTGATTTCCCCGGTCTGGGCCGGGTGGAGCGGGATGGCGATGCCTATGGCTTTGATCAGGCCCCCTGGCAGTTCTCACTCTGAAGCCACCGAATTCCGGGCTCTGAACACGCCCGGATCCAGCGGTCGCACCCCGGTCTCCGGGGTGCGGCAGATTCCTTTGTTTCTTTCTGTCGTGCCTTGCGCTAAAGGCTGCGCAACGTCTTTGAAGGAGCACTGTGATGACCAGCGGCAAGAACGGTTTGACCTACGCGGATGCGGGGGTGGATATTGATGCAGGCAACGCTTTGGTGGACCGCATCAAACCCGCGGCGAAACGGACCAACCGTTCTGGTGTGATGAGTGGCCTTGGAGGCTTTGGCGCGTTGTTCGATCTGAAGGACGCAGGCTATAGCGACCCGATCTTGGTTGGGGCCACCGATGGCGTTGGTACCAAGCTGCGCATTGCCATCGACACCGGCGTCGTGGACGGCGTGGGCATCGATCTGGTTGCGATGTGCGTCAACGATCTGGTCTGTCAGGGGGCAGAGCCGCTGTTCTTCCTCGACTATTTCGCCACCGGCAAACTGGAAACCGAAACCGCCGCCCGCATCATCGAAGGCATTGCCGAGGGCTGCGTGCGCTCCGGCTGCGCGCTGATCGGTGGGGAGACGGCTGAGATGCCCGGGATGTACCCCAAGGGGGATTTTGATCTCGCGGGCTTTGCCGTGGGCGCAATGGAGCGGGGCACCGCACTGCCTGCAGATGTGCAGGAAGGGGACGTGCTGCTAGGGCTCGCTTCCGATGGTGTGCACTCCAACGGTTATTCTTTGGTGCGCAAACTGGTTGAGGTCTCCGGCCTTGGCTGGGACGCAGATTGCCCGTTCGGCGAGGGCACCCTCGGGGAGGCGCTGCTGACGCCAACCCGTCTTTATGTCAAACAATGTCTTGCAGCCGTGCGGGCTGGGGGCGTGCATGCGCTGGCCCATATCACGGGCGGCGGTCTGACCGAGAACCTGCCGCGGGTTCTGCCCGAAGATCTCGGCGCAGATATTGACCTGAGCGCATGGGACCTGCCGCCCGTCTTCAAATGGATGGCAGAAACCGGCGGTATCGCTGAGGCGGAAATGCTGAAGACCTTCAACTGCGGCATCGGCATGATCCTCTCTGTCTCTGCGGACCGCGCGGAAGACTTGGTCAAGGTGCTGGAAGAGGAAGGCGAAACAGTCTCCCGTCTGGGCACTGTGACTGCGGGTGCGGGGATGCGCTACGCGGGCAAGCTGCTGTGAGCCACAAGCGCGTCGCGATCCTGATTTCGGGCGGCGGCTCCAATATGGTGTCGCTGGTCGACAGCATGACGGGCGATCATCCGGCGCGGCCCTGTCTGGTGTTGTCAAACATTGCCAGTGCAGGTGGCCTGACAAAGGCCGCCGCCGCAGGAATCCCGACCGCCGTGGTGGACCACAAGCCCTACGGCAAGGATCGCGCGGCTTTTGAGGCTGAGCTGGTGAAGCCGATCCTTGAGGCTGGCGCAGATATCGTCTGCCTCGCCGGGTTCATGCGGGTTCTGACAGACGGGTTCGTATCGCAGTTTCAGGGGCGGATGCTGAACATCCACCCCTCACTGCTGCCGAAATATACCGGACTCAACACCCATGCGCGGGCATTGGAGGCGGGCGACCACCAGCATGGCTGCACCGTGCACGAGGTGACGGCCGTGCTCGACGACGGCCCAATTCTGGGGCAGGCGCGGGTCGATGTCGATGCCGCAGATACCCCTGAGACGCTCGCAGCCAAGGTGTTGGTGGAGGAGCATAAACTTTATCCCGCCGTGCTGCGCCGCTATGCGGCGGGTGATAAGACACCTGTCTACCTGTCCTAAGGCGCGGTCTTTAACGGATGCTGCTTGGGCTGGCGCTGTTGCCATGCCACTCCGTCAGCGGCGCCTGTGATCCGGGGGCCATCAGGGCAGGCACACCGAGAACAACGATCAGGGCGGCGGCGACCAGAATGGATGCCAGTGGGCCGCGTCCTGCGGCAGGCGTGCAGAATGTCGGGTTGAGATCGAGCATGGTCATGTCAGTGTCTCCTATCAAGGTATGACACCAACCTAGGCTGGCTTTAAATATTCCCAAAATGAATGTTTGATATTTTATAAATCACAGGATGTGATGACTTGTGACGGCATTGCGCTCTGAGGACCACGCCGCAGCTGATTTCCTCTGACACCGCCGGCACGTGTTTGCAATAAGCGGGACAAGCGCGTATCACAGCGCAACAATTCAGATAACCAAAAAGCCGTAATTGATGAAAACTCTGACCTCTACCGAAGACCTGCAGGCCTTTTGCGAAGCTGCAGCGCAGCATGATTATGTCACGGTGGATACCGAGTTTCTGCGAGAACGGACATATTATTCCAAACTCTGTCTGGTGCAGCTGGCCTATCCTGGCGCCGGAAATGAAAACGCGGTGCTGGTGGATCCGCTTGCGGACGGGCTATCGCTGGAACCTCTATATGATCTGTTTCGCAATGAGACCGTAGTGAAGGTCTTTCATGCTGCGCGGCAGGATCTGGAAATCTTCTGGGTTGATGCACAGGTCTTCCCAAAACCGCTGTTTGACACACAGGTTGCGGCCATGGTCTGCGGCTTTGGTGAGCAGGTCGGCTATGAAACCTTGGTGCGTAAGATCGTCAAACAGGGGCTGGACAAGACGTCGCGCTTCACCGACTGGTCCCGTCGCCCGCTGAGTGATGCGCAGAAAACCTATGCGCTGGCGGATGTGACCCATCTGCGCCAGATCTACGAATATCTCGCCGCCGAGCTGGAGCGCACGGGTCGCGCCCGTTGGGTTGAGGAAGAATTGCAGGTGCTTACCGATCCGGCGACTTACGATGTCGACCCTCAGGAGGCCTGGCGGCGGGTGAAAACCCGCACCAACTCTGGCAAGTTTCTGGCCGTTGTGCGTGAATTGGCTGCGTTCCGCGAAACCTATGCCAAGACCAACAATGTGCCACGTAACCGGGTGTTCAAGGATGACGCGCTGGTTGAACTGGCCTCGACCAAGCCCAAAAACGCTTCAGATCTTGGAAATTCGCGGCTGCTGCTGCGCGAAGCCCGCAAGGGGGCCATCGCCGAAGGGATCCTTCAGGCCGTGGCCAAAGGCGTGGAGTGCCCAGCGGGATCACAGCCGCAGCCGGATCGCAGCCGTGAAAAGCTACAGGTGAACCCGGCGCTGGCCGATTTGCTGCGGGTGCTGTTGAAGGCCAAGACCGAAGCCTCCGGCGTCGCTGCGAAACTGATTGCGCCCAGCTCGGATCTCGACGCGATTGCCGCGGGCCAACGGAATGTTCCCGCGCTCAAAGGCTGGCGTCTTGAGGTCTTCGGCGCTGATGCGCTGCGCCTGTGCAATGGTGAGATCGCCCTGGCAGCAAAGGGGCAGGACGTGAAGGTTGTCACGCTCTGACTGGCTGCGGGTCTGGATAAAGGCTGCACAAATGACAAAAGGCGCCAGATCCGGCGCCTTTTTCTATTCTGCGAGGGTATTGTCCGGCGCCGATCAGCGGCGGCTTTCGCGGGCGTTTTGGGCGGCAACGATGCGAATGCTGCGCACGCTGGCCAGCTGCTGCTGGCTGAGGCTTGCCGCTGCGCGCAGGGTTCGGGTCCGCTCACTGCCGAGGGCGGTGGGATTCTCCGGGTAAATGGCGCGGAAGGTGAAATCGAGCGTTGCATCACGGGTGCGAGCGTCGCGGTCAGCCTCATCAAGACGAAGCTCTACCCCATAGGCACCCTGACGTGCGGCAATGCCGGTGGCGTAGACAATGGCGCCCGTGGGCGTACGCTCGACCCGCATGTCGGTGACGCTCTGCACCAGCACGGTTTCGTCGACGGCATCGGGACGGGCAAAGACGCTGACGCGGTTCCGGACCGGGATCAGAGGGTTGACTGGCTCGCCATTGGATTCATCAACCACTTCAACCTCGTCGGAGCCGCCAAACCAGTTCAGCGGGTTTACCCGCGAGTCACGAAACCCGCAGCCAGACAGTGCCACGGCCCCCACCAGAAGGAGTGCGAGAGATCTTTGCATGATGGTCCACCCGTTCGATAAGTCCTCGCATGTGGTTACCCGATTGCAAGCCACTTGAAAAGCAGTTGAAAAGCCATTGTTTGCGGCTTAGGTCCAGCTGTGACGCCGGGCAGAAACCAAATGAGGAAAAACCGTCATGGCCAGTGCCGCCTTTGAAGAGATCGTCGAGGATTTCGAGTTTCTTGAAGATTGGGAAGATCGCTACCGCCATGTCATCGAGCAGGGCAAGGCGATGGACCCGCTGGAGGACGCCCTAAAGGTGCCGGCCACGAAGGTGGATGGCTGCGCCAGTCAGGTCTGGCTACATTCCACCATCGAGAATGGCGTCTTTCACTTCGACGGGGAAAGTGACGCCATGATCGTGCGGGGGCTGATCGCGGTTCTGCGCGCGCTTTACAATGGTCTGACCGTGGCTGAGGTGCTGGCGGTGGACGCGCGGGTAGAGCTGGCGCGGCTGGGTCTCAATGATCACCTGTCTGCGCAGCGCTCCAACGGGCTGACCGCGATGGTACAACGCATTCGCGAGACCGCAGCAGCGGCGGCCGCGTGATCTGATGTGATCTCAGACCGACGCCACCTCGGCGGCCCGGTCTCTGGACTCCAGGTGCCCGATGAAGGCGCGCAGCAGGGCCACGCGGCGGGGGCGAAAACTCTCGCCGGTGTTGCGGTAGCCGTCGATCCGCGTGACATGAAAACTGCGGAAATCTCCCCGTTTACAGCACCAGGCCAGCAGCATCACGCTGCGGTCGTGGTATGACAGCGCCAGCGGGTAGATACGTCGCTCCGTCCGGGCGTCCTTCAGATCACGGTAGCCGATGTCCAGAGCCTCCTCCGCCCACATCGCCTCGCGCAGCAGGGTCATGTCGATGGTGGGTGTGGCAGGCGTGTAGAAGCGATGGACCAGATTGACGGCATGCATGGCCTGTCTTTGCTGACGTTCCGGTAGCGTGGCGAGGATCTTCACCAGCGCATCATTGGCGGCCTGCGCCAGATCGGCATCGCCGCGCTGGTTCACATCCGCCAGCCCCAGCGTCAGGGCTTCCAGCTCAATCTGGGTGAAGGTCTGCGGTGGCAGCGCCGGGTCTTCGATCATTGTGTATCCCAGACCTGCCTCCCCCTCGATCCGCGCACCGGCGGCACGCAGACTGTCAATGTCGCGGTAGATAGTCCGCTCTGAAACCTCCATCGCCGTGGCAAGCCGCGCGGCGGTCACAGGCGGGCGCAATCCTCGAATGAGGTGGAGCAGGCGGAAAAGACGATCTGTTTTTGGCATGAGGATTTATACCCGCAACATCCTGACAGGAATTGGCAGGAGTGTAGCGGCATATCCTCCCCATCAGCAACTCAAAAAGCAGAAAGGTCATTGATATGCCAACCCTATATCATTCTCCCAATAGCCGCTCCTCTCGCATCATTGCTCAGCTGATGTTGATGGGCAAACTGGACGATGTTGATATCGTGATCGTCGACGTGCAGCGCCATGATGGCAGCGGCGGTGCCGATCCACGCAACCCTCACCCCGAGGGGAAGGTGCCATATCTGGTCATCGATGAGGGGCAGGGCATCCGCGAAAGCGCCGCGATCATGATGTATCTGGATGAGCTGTTCGGCCAACCGCTGAGCCCTGCGATTGGGGCTCCGGACCGCGGCGCCTACCTTAGCTGGATGGTCTATTCGGGCGGTGTCCTGGACCCGGTTCTGGTGGCCGCGTTTTCAGGGTTGGAGCATCCGGCCCTTGCCGGGGCCTACCGTGGCATGGATGAGGTCTGCGCAGCGCTCGAAACCGCGCTGAGCGAGGGGGATTTCCTGCTTGGTGCAACGCTCAGCGTCGCGGATATCCTGTTGGCGTCGCCCTTCCAGTGGGCGCCGCATCTTATGCCCGACAATGTGGTGATCAAATCCTGGGTGGAGCGTGTGGGGCGCCGTCTGGACGGTGACGCGATTGCCGCGTTTGAAGCGCGGGCGCTCAGCACGCTGAAGACGTTGGAAGACGCCTGAGCCCTATGAATGACAGGTCGCGTGCGGGGGTCAGTCCCGTGCGCCGCCGCCCCAGCGCATCATGGCGCTCTGCAGATCGCCATAGCCGGTATGGCGATGCTCAAACGCCAGTCCCATGCGGTCGGCGCAGTCTCGTGCCTTGGCCACCAAGGCAGGATCATCGATCTGGGACTGGTAGACCAGTTTGGTGTAATTCCCGAACACCATGTCGCGCAGCTCCGGATGCTTATCCAGCCCCATCGGACGCCAGACAAAAGCATCAAACTGTTTCACCAGGAAATCCGTCAGATAGAAGGCGGTGATTTCGCCCCCATCGGTATGGCGGGCGAAGGTTTCGTTGCCTTCGAAAAACGAATAGCAATGCGGCCCTGCAATCATCTCAACGCCCAGTTCGGCGCATTTGCGCTCCAAGATGCCACCGGTCCCGCAGTCCGCATAAACCACATGGATGGTGTCATAGGTTGCCGAATGTTTGGCAACGGCACCTTCAACCGCTTCGGTGATCTGTTCAGGATAGAGATGCAGCTTGGCGGGCAGGCAGGTCAGATCAATATGATCCAGTCTATTGATGTCCTTGATCGCCAGGATCTCACGGGCCAGCGCGCCACAGGCAATCAACAGGATACGGCCGGTCTTTTTCTCCGGGGCAGCCAGACCCCGTTCTGTGAGGGAGGTTTCCTCAAGCGTACGCCCCGTGGGCGGTTGGAACGCCGCCCGCTCAGTCAGGCGGGCGGCGCGTCCTTTGCGTGCCAAATCAGGCGCTCATCTGGTTGTGCTTACGCGCAACGAAGTCCTTGGCCATTTCCACCGCCACAGCGGCGTCACGGCAATAGCCGTCAGCGCCGATTGCCTTGCCAAATTCCTCATTCAGCGGCGCGCCGCCGACCAGGACGATGTAATCATCACGTTTGCCCTGCTCGACCATCGTGTCGATCACGACCTTCATGTAGGGCATGGTGGTGGTCAGCAGCGCCGACATGCCGAGGATATCCGGCTGATGCTCTTCCAGAGCCTCCAGATAGTTTTCCACGGGGTTGTTGATGCCAATGTCGACAACCTCAAAACCGGCGCCTTCCATCATCATGGAGACAAGGTTCTTGCCGATGTCGTGGATGTCACCTTTTACGGTGCCGATCACCATGGAGCCCATGCGCGGAGCGCCGGTTTCGGCCAGCAGCGGTTTCAGGATGGCCATGCCGCCCTTCATTGCGTTGGCCGCCAGCAGCACTTCAGGGACGAACAGGATGCCGTCGCGGAAGTCGGCGCCAACAATGGTCATACCGCCCACCAGCGCTTCGGTCAGGATCTTGTAAGGCGCCCAACCACGTTCCAGCAGGATGTTTACGCTCTCTTCGATCTCTTCCTTGAGGCCGTCATAGAGGTCATCGAACATCTGCTGCACGAGATCCTCGTCATTGAGGTCTGCCAAGATGATGTCATCTGCGTCTTCCGACATGGGTGTATTCCTTGACTGGGCGGGGTGACCCCGGTTTGGCCTTGTTTTATTCGTATTGGTCCAGATTGCCCCTACGAGACTGCAATGTTTGCGACATTGCCTTGGTCCGAACCGACCTATAGGGGCAAAAATAGCGGAATAATAATGAAGATTTCGCATGGAAATCTTCGGTTTCTTGCGTTTGTTCTTTATTTGTTCTCCTGCTTGCGGCAGAATGAGCCATGACCGAGATTTTGACGCCTCCGCCACAACGTCGCAAAGCCCGCGCCAGCCTCAGCAATGCGGCAGGGCGGTTTGATATGACTCGCGATGCCATCGACGACGGCTGGGGCGCCCTGCGGGATTCGGTGCCGGATCAGGAGGGCGTGGGCCTCCCCCGGATAGAAACCGACATTCGCCATGAGGTGGCCCGGTCACTGATTTCCTACAATAAATCGCCTGATTTGCCGTTTGACCGTTCCATCAATACCTACCGTGGCTGCGAACATGGCTGCATTTATTGTTTCGCTCGGCCCAGCCATGCCTATCTGGGTCTGTCACCGGGGTTGGATTTTGAAACCCGGCTGATCGCGCGCCCCAACGCTGCTGAGGTGCTGCGCCGTGAGCTGTCGCAGCCGCGCTACCGGGTGGCGCCGATTGCCATTGGCACCAATACCGACCCGTATCAGCCTTGCGAACGGGATTTGGGGCTGACGCGCGCCTGTCTTGAGGTGCTGGAGGCCTTTTCCCACCCGGTCGCCATCGTCACCAAGGGCACGCTGATCGAGCGGGATCTGGATATTCTGTCGGCCATGGCGACGCGGGGTTTGATGCGGGTCGGGATCTCAGTCACCACGCTGGATGCGGATCTGTCACGCCGGATGGAGCCTCGCGCGCCATCACCGGCGCGACGGCTTGCCACCATTCGCCGCCTGTCTGATGCGGGTGTCCCCGTGCGGATCATGACATCGCCCATTGTGCCTGGATTGACAGATCATGAGCTGGAAGCTCTGCTGGCCGCCGGAGCAGAGGCGGGCGCGGATGCGGCCAGCTGGATCATGTTGCGACTGCCACGTGAGGTGTCGGAGCTGTGGCAGGAATGGCTTGCGGAACATGTGCCGCTGCGCGCCGAGAAAGTGATGGCTCGGCTGCGCGAGATGCACGGCGGGCGGGACTATGATCCGCGCTGGGGGCACCGCATGCGCGGTGAGGGGCCCTATGCCGAAGTTATCGCCAATCGGTTCAAGGCAGCGTGCAAGCGGCTGGGATTGCTTCAGAAATCACCTGATTTGCGCTGTGATCTCTTTGCAAAACCGGCCCAGGCCGGGGATCAGCTCGCGCTGTTTTAATACGCGATACTGGCATCCAGCGAAACGACGGCCGAAGCGACGATCACATCGCTTTGGCCAGGCGTTACGCCTGCGATCAGCCGCGACGGCGACCGCGACGGCTGCGGCGTTCAGGGGCCGTGTCCTCACCGGTGCCGTCACTGTCAGAGGTGAACGGTCCAAGAACCTCGACGATCTGCTCCAGTGTTGGCTGCTCGCCACGGGGGCGGGTGTCGAGCGCTTCGCGCATGGCGCGCAGGTGATCGGGCATGGTGCCACAGCAGCCGCCAATGATCTTGGCGCCGCAATCCCGTGCCATGGCCGCATATTCACCCATCAGGGCCGGCGTGCCGTCATAGTGGATATGGCCATCGACATATTTCGGGATGCCGGCATTGCCTTTGGAAATTATCGGGCGGGTTGTCCCTTGTGCCGCGAACCCAAGGACAGTGCGCAGAATGTCCGACGCCCCGGTGCCGCAATTGGCGCCAAAGGCCAGCGGTGCGGGGTCAAACTCCTCAACCAGCTGCGCCATATCGGCGGAGGTGACGCCCATCATGGTGCGTCCGGCGGTGTCAAAACTCATGGTGCCGCACCAGGGCATATCCGCAAGCTTGAACGCTTCGGCGGCGGCGCGGTACTCTTCCGGGGCGGAGATCGTCTCCAACCACAAAACATCAACGCCGCCCTCTTTCAGCGCTTCGGCCTGCTCATGGAACATTTCCACGGCAAGCGCGTGGCTCAGCTCACCCACGGGCTGCATGATTTCGCCGGTCGGGCCAACGGAGCCGGCCACTGCGATCTTGCGCTCGGATCGGTCCGCGACATTGCGGCCCAACTCGGCTCCCGCGACGTTCAACTCACGGACGCGGCGGTGGGCATCGTGCAGCTTCAGCCGCGCAGCTGTCCCGCCAAAAGTATTGGTCAGGAACAGATCACTGCCCGCATCAACCGACCCCTGATAGAGCGCGGTAATTTTCTTTGGTTCATCCACGTTCCAAAGTTCCGGCGCATCACCGGACTGCAGGCCCATGTTGAACAGATTGGTACCGGTGGCCCCATCTGCAAGCAGGGCGTCCTTGGTCTCCAGCAGGGTGGTGAATGTATTGGTCATGGGATGTTCCTGTGGGGGTGATGTCGGTGTTTGCGCTGAGACCTGCCTGTTATGGCGGGGCGGATCAGCGATCAGTAATGGCCCGGTCTGTCATGCACGGCGGGTGAGGGCAATTTCATTTTCTTCATCTTCATTATGAGGCAGATCACGCTGATACAGGGGGCTGCCGTCATCGCCGCTGTTCAGACGCTGGTCAGCAGTGGCTTTGCGCCGTTTACGTGCTGCTGCGGCGCGCCGTTCAAAGGTTCGCCACAGACTCTCTTCGGTTGCGCTTCCGGGGTTGTCAATGGTCAGCGTAACGCCTTCAGCTGTTGCTGTGTCTGCCCCGTCGGTGGCTGGATTGTCGTCCTCAGGGCTGCTTTCCTCAGGTGTTGGCCAGTGCGGCAGCGGCGCCGGGTGATGCACCAGCCGCAGCAGCTCTCCCAAGGCGATAGCCAAATGCAGAACAGAGGGTGCGGCGACATACCGGTCCTCCCACTTCGGAGCAAAACAGGTTTTGAAACGGCGCAGGCCAGGGTCGAGACGTTTGGCGAAGCGGTGATCAGGCACCGCCGCAAGCGACAGGCGCGGGACCTGCAGTGTGGCGGCTTCGGCGATTGCAGCGCGGATCAGAGCATGACCGGTGCCATCCGGGGCATCCGGCAGCAAGCGCACCAGATCAAGGCACCATTCATGGGCGATGGCGTGAAAGCTGACAAATCCGATCATGCGCTCCCGGTGCCAAGCGATAAACACCTGTTGTTGAGCCAGATATTCTGCCTGAAACCGCCCCATCGTCGTGCCCTTGGCGCCTCCATGCGCCGCCTGCCAGGCCGCATCAATCTGAGCCATCTGTTCAATCGGTAATTCAGGAGCTGCGGGCAGGACACGGACCTCAGCTTTCTCTGCCTGCCTCAGTTTGCGGCGTAGCTGTCGGCGGCTGGAGCCGCTCTCGCTGAATTTTTCAGGCTGTAGCACCGCCTCCTGTGCGATCCGCAGCACCCGCCAGCGGGCACGACGGCAGACGGCTGCATCGCGGGCGGTGCATTTATAAAGGCAAGCCACAGCGTTGCGGAGCTTGGCATGCTGACGCAGCCCCGGCAGCACCTCCGCCAAATGACCGCTCACTACGCCAAAGAGTGCGATTGAGGCCTGCGGACTGTCTACCAGCGCCACCTGATTGAGGCCAAAGGCATGGATATGCCCGCCGTTCTGCCGGATCACAGCGGCTTCCGCGATTGGGCGGTTCTGCGGCAGATGTGAGGCTGGTCGCATGGCACTGCCACTCAGCGCCTGCGGATCATCAGCGCGGGGGGCTGTTTTGGTGGCGTTTAGCGCCAGACATGTCAGCACCGGCCAACACAGGCACAGGCCGGCCAGCACAGCCGGAAGAAGGTAATAAACCAGCCGAAAGGCAAGGATCGCGGCAATAATTTCGGCTGTGGCATGTGTGGGCAGCATTGCACAGAGCGCCAGTTCAAATGCCCCAGCGCCGCCGGGGGCAGAGGAGAGTATAGCCACGCCGAGGGCCAGGAAATAGGCAGGCAGCAGTACAGCGAGCGATAGATCAACACCCGTGGGCAGCAAAAGCCACAGGGCGCTGCCTGCGGCGACCACGTCAATCATTGCCCAGAATCCCAGCGCCGCAATAGCCGTCAGCGAGGGCCAGCGCAGGGTCATCCGACCAATACGCACCACCGGCACAGCCACCATGGCTGCGATCATCGCACATGTGGCCAGAAGGATGGTAAAGCCCAGCCAGGGGCTGGAAACAGGCGGAGGGCTGAGCAGCAGGGCTGCACCGCAGATCCCGGCCAGGGCAATCAGGAACGTGATGGCAACCATACCGGTGAGCTGGGCGGCTCGCAGAGGGCGCAGCCCCTTCAACATGCGCCAGCGGGCAAAGGCACCGGTAATGAGGCCAAACCCTAGGGTCTGGGAGATCGCGATGGCCACGATCCCCGCGCGGCGCGCCTGAGGCCCGTCCAGCCCGGTTCCAAGATGGCGATGCGCAACACTGTCATAGCGTCCGAGCGCCCAGAAACTGACCCCCGTGGCAATCAGCGCACCGGCCCATTGCCAGCCAGAGAGGTCACTCAGAATGCTGCGCACCTGAGCCAGATCAGGCAGCGCAACATGGGCCTGTAACAGCGCCAGACAGCCGATCATAACCACCAGGGGCAGCAGAAGACGCGCGGCGCGCGTGGCGGCCCGCGTTAAGGCGCGGGCGGCGATGGACGGGCGTCGGGGCATTCGGATCCTTGTTGCAAACAGCGTGTCGCGGTCTGCGGATCCTACGCCCGATGCATTGTCACGGGGTTAACGGCGACAGCACCTTAACTCGCGATCTATGAAGGCGTCGCGAAATCAGCCGCAAATCAGCCGTTGTCGCTTAGGACCTGCGCCTTGGCTTCTGGCAGAAAAGCGGCGCGCTTTTCCCGCACTTCATCCGCGCTGGCGCGCCCTTGAAGATCGCCACTGACCTTACGCAGCACGTCTTCGAACCCGGCTTCCTCAAAATCGGACTTGATGACCTCCAGCGCATAAGCTTCGGCATCGGCGCCGGTTTTGCCCATCAGGCCTGCTGCCCAAAGCCCCAGCAGCTTGTTACAGCGCGCCTGCGCCTTGAACTGCATTTCTTCATCATGGGCATATTTTGCCTCAAACGCGTGTTCGCGGTCGTCGAATGTGGTCATGGGGCCTCCTTTGACGTGACAATAGTTATTTCTCAATACGATATGTGGACGCAGGACCGCCCCCGCAAGTGCCAAGCGCGGGTTTGTCGGTCTGTCGCGGTGATCACTTTGCCTGCGGTCTGGGGCATCCTGGCACAATGGTTTGGCGCACATTGGCGAACCTCGGCCCCGGCTTCGGCGCCGACCTCGGTTTTACCTTGGTATTTCCAGCTTATCACAGACGTTAACCCAGCCAAGGGACGGCGGGCAGGGACCAAGCTTGCGGCAGCGCCCCCCTTGCCTTATGAGGGCGGCAGTTCCCGGGCTTGAGATTCCCGTTTTTATCCCGAAAGGCTCCGCATGGCACGTCGCAAGAAGATTTACGAAGGCAAGGCGAAGACACTTTATGAAGGGCCCGAACCGGGCACCATCGTTCAGTACTTCAAAGACGATGCCACCGCTTTCAACGCTGAAAAGCGCGATGTCATTGAGGGCAAGGGCGTGCTCAACAACCTGCTGAGCGAATTCTTTATGCAAGGTCTGGGCCAGATCGGTGTGCCGACGCATTTCCTGAAACGGATCAACATGCGTGAACAGCTGGTCCGCAGCTGTGAGATCATTCCGCTGGAAGTGATCGTGCGCAACTATGCCGCTGGGTCGATCTCCAAACGCCTTGGCATTGACGAGGGCACCCAGCTGCCGCGCCCGATCGTTGAATATTGCTACAAGGATGACGGCCTTGGTGATCCGCTGGTCACCGAAGAACATATCGCAGCCTTCGGCTGGGCCAGCCAGCAGGACATGGATGATATCCTCAGCCTCGCACTGCGGGTCAATGATTTCCTGTCCGGCGTGATGCTGGCGGTCGGGATCAAGCTGGTGGATTTCAAGATCGAAATCGGTCGCATCTATGACGGCGATTTCCAGCGTCTGGTGGTTGCTGATGAGATCAGCCCAGACAGCTGCCGCCTGTGGGATCAGAAAACCGGACAGAAGCTCGATAAGGACGTGTTCCGCCGCGACCTTGGCAACCTGACCGACGCCTACACTGAGGTGGCGCGGCGTCTGGGCGTCATGCCCAACAACCCGCCTGCGGGCGGCAAGCCGACGCTGGTGAACTGATCTGATCCATGGATCCCGTCCTGACAAAGGGGCGGGATTTTGACTATCTAACGAAGCGGCCCCAAATTTGGGCTTTGCCATCGAAACCTGAGGGAAAATGCGATGAAGGCACGCGTGCATGTAATGCTGAAAAACGGGGTTTTGGATCCGCAGGGCGAGGCCGTGCGCCACGCGCTTGGCGCGATGGGCTTTGACAAGGTGGACGGCGTGCGTCAGGGCAAGGTGATCGACCTCGATCTGGCCGATGACGCCACCGAGTCCGATGTCACCGCGATGTGCGAGAAGCTGCTGGCCAACACTGTCATCGAATCCTACAGCATCGAGATGCAGGGATGAAGGCGGCTGTTGTAGTCTTCCCCGGCTCCAACTGCGACCGCGATCTGGCGGTGGCATTTGAGCAAGCGGGCTGTGAGGTTTCCATGGTCTGGCACAAGGACAGCGCGTTGCCTGAGGGCATCGATATCGTTGGCGTGCCGGGTGGGTTTTCCTATGGTGATTACCTGCGCTGCGGTGCCATTGCTGCACAGTCACCGATCTGCCAGGCGGTTGTCGATCATGCCAACCGTGGCGGCTATGCGATTGGTGTGTGCAACGGTTTTCAGATCTTGACCGAAACCGGTGTTCTGCCGGGGGCGCTGCTGCGCAACGCCGGTCTGAAATACATCTGCCGCACCGTGGATCTGCAAGTGGCCACCGCCGACAGTGTCTTTACTGAAGCTTACACGGCGGGCGACGTGATCGGCGTTCCGATCGCGCATCATGACGGCAACTACTTCGCTGATGCCGAGACCGTGGCAGCGCTGCAGGATCAGGACCGTGTCGCCTTCCGCTATGTCGACAACCCCAATGGGTCGGTTGCCGATATCGCAGGCATCCTGTCGGAAAATCGTCGGGTTCTGGGCATGATGCCACACCCCGAACGGGCGGCAGATGCGGGTCATGGCGGTACCGATGGGGCGGCAGTGTTCCGCGCATTGGCCGGGCTTGTCACTGCGGCGTGACTTGTGAAGGCGCGGCGGCATGCGTTAGGTTTTGCCTATGACTGCCGCGCGTGACGCAACAACAACTTCTGAAAAACCGCGTTCCCGCACGACCTCGTGGCGGGTGCGTCTTGCGTTGCTGGTGCTCATGTCTGTCGCTGCCGTGACGGTCTGGGTCACCAACCGGGCCCTCACCGACCGCTTTACAGAAAGCACTCGAAACCGCGCTGAGCTGCGTCTGGCGCTTTATTCTGGCAACCTGGTGAGTGAGCTGGGGCGCCATGCCATCGTGCCACAGCTCCTGGCGCGGGATCAGGCGCTGATCTCTGCGCTGCAGTCCAACGACTTCTCGCTCTCCACCCAGCGGTTGATCTCGTTTGTCGAGGAAATCGGCGCCGCCTCCATCATGCTGATGGCACAGGACGGGCGCACTGTTGCTGCGACGGATCGCAACCGGTTGGGGGAAACCCACCGCAATGCGGCCTATTTCGTGGATGCGTTGCGGTCCAAGACGACGGTATTTTCCGCCATCCGCACCGAGGTGGGCAGTTATCGCTTCACCTATTCGCGCCGCATTGTGGACACCTCTGGCATCCTTGGGGTGATTGTGGTTGAGGTCGATCTTCAGAAATTCGAGCGCGCCTGGGCGGGCATTTCCGATGCGGTCATGGTCAGCGACAGCACCGGCACCATTCTGCTGGCAACGGAGTCGCGCTGGCGCGGCCTGTCGGAGGCGGATGCACTGCAACTGCAGACGCCGGAGGGCGCAATCCAGCGGGCAATCCGCGCCACCACCGACTGGACCGCCCTGCCAGCGGATGCCTACCTGCAAGGTGAGGCGGTGATGCGACTGGAATCCCGCATCCCGTTTCAGGGCTGGCGACTGACGTCCTTCACCACCTATGCGTCGATCCGAGAGCGGGTGAACACGGTATTGGCGTTGGAAATCATGGGATTCGCCATTCTGCTGGCGCTGGCCTTCTATGCGCTGAGCCGCCGCACCGCGCTGCGCATGGCCCTGTTCCAGCGGGAGTCGGCAGAGCTTCGCGTATTGAACGCCCGGCTACAGCGGGAAATTGCCGAACGGGAACGCATGCAGGAGACGCTTGCGGTCGCCGAACAGAGCCTTGCGCAGAGCTCGAAACTGGCGGCGCTTGGCGAGATGTCGGCAGCCGTCAGCCACGAGTTGAACCAGCCGTTGGCCGCTATGAAAACCTATCTTGCCGGCGCGCGTCTGCTGCTCAATCGCAACCGCCCGGAGGAGGCGCTGGCCTCCTTTGGCCGGATCGATGATCTGATTGAACGGATGGGCGCCATTACCCGCCAGCTGAAATCCTACGCACGCAAGGGCGGTGACGCGTTTAGCCCGGTAAATATGGGCGATGCGCTCGCCTCATCGCTGTCGATGATGGAGCCGCAGCTGCGTCAGCGGCATGTTAAAATCGCCCGCATCCTGCCCGAACAACCGGTCTATGTGATGGGGGACCGGATGCGCATTGAACAGGTTATGGTGAACCTGCTGCGAAACGCGCTAGATGCTACAAAGTCAGTTGCAGATCCTGAGGTCGAAATCCTGCTTGCCGCAGGCGAGACCGCGACCCTGTCGGTGCGTGACAACGGGATGGGGATCAAGGATTTTGGCAGCCTGTTTGAGCCCTTCTACACCACCAAGCAGCCGGGCGACGGGGTTGGGTTGGGGCTTGCCATCTCCTCCGGTATCGTGAACGACCTAGGCGGTCGGCTGACTGCCCGCAACGGACAGAACGGTGGCGCCGTATTTGAAATGCAATTGCCGATCCTTGTGGACGGCATCGAGGCCGCAGAATAGCGCGGTATCACTGGATGGAGGGCACGCGAATGGCACAGGCCATGAAAATCGCGATCGTCGATGATGAACAGGATATGAGACAGTCGATCAGCCAATGGCTGGCACTGTCTGGCTATGACACCGAGACCTTTGCCAGCGCCGAGGATGCGCTGAAGGTGCTGGGGCCGGATTATCCCGGCATCGTCATCTCGGATATCAAAATGCCCGGCATGGACGGGATGCAGTTCCTCAAGAAACTGATGGGCAGCGATTCAGCGCTGCCGGTGATCATGATCACTGGTCACGGCGATGTGCCGATGGCGGTTGAGGCGATGCGGGTCGGGGCCTTCGATTTTCTCGAAAAACCCTTCAACCCGGATCGTATGTCAGAGCTGGCCAAGCGGGCCACGGGCGCGCGCCGCCTGACATTGGACAACCGGGTGCTGCGCCGCGAGCTGTCCGATGGCAGCACCATCATGAAAAAGCTCATCGGCTCCAGCCCGGTGATGGAGCGCCTGCGCGAAGATATCCTCGATCTGGGGCAGGCCGACGGCCATGTTCTGATCGACGGCGAGACCGGCACCGGCAAGACGCTGGTGGCGCACGCGCTACATGCAGTGGGCAGCCGGGCGGGCAAGAAATTCGTGCTGGTCTCCTGCGCGGCACTGGAGGAGGAGGCGCTGTCCAAACGCCTGTTTGGCCCGATGTTGCCCGAAGACAGCATGCTTCCCGCCATTGAGGAGGCCCGCGGCGGCACGCTGGTGCTGGAAGACATCGACGCGCTGAGTGAGACGCTACAGGCCAAGCTGCTGAGCGTGATCAATGAGCAGGGCATCCCCGGTGAGACCCGCATTGTGGCGATTTCAAATCTGCAGGAGGCAGGTAAGACCTGCGAGGACGCGCTGCGCCCGGACCTGTTTTACCGGCTGGCGGCGCTGCGCATCACCGTGCCACCGCTACGTCAGCGCGGTGAGGATATCCTGACCCTGTTCACCCGCCTTAGCGAACAGTTCTCCGAGGAATACGGCTGCGACGCGCCTCAGGTCAGCGCGCAGGAGGCGGCCCAGCTGTTGCAGGCGCCCTGGCCGGGCAATGTGCGTCAGCTGATCAACATCGCCGAACGGGCCGTGCTTCAGTCGCGTCGCGGCTCTGGCACCATTGCCTCGCTCCTGATGTCCGATCATGAGGATATGCAACCGGTGATGACCACTGAGGGCAAACCTCTGAAGGAATATGTCGAGGCGTTCGAACGGATGCTGATCGACAACACCATGCGCCGCCACAAAGGCTCCATCGCCAGTGTCATGGATGAACTGTGCCTGCCGCGCCGGACGCTGAATGAAAAAATGGCCAAATACGGCCTGCAACGCTCCGACTATCTGTCCTGAGCGCAGATCCACACGCATTCACAGGCAGGGCCGCATTCTCCGGAGTGCGGCCCTTGCTGCTTGCTAACGAATTATTCACCAATTTTCGTCTAAGAACCAAGCAGATAGTATTTAGATTGCGGCTGTGACGAATGACCATTGTCATTACCTATCCACAGGTCTTATGCTGTCCAAATGGGGATGGGACCCTCGTGATCCTGCCCCTCTTGATGAGATTCGCTGCCTTTGTTTTTGTCCGGCAAGATCCGAGAAAGCAAAGTCAGACCGATTGGCCCCGCAGTATTCCGGGGCAGTTTAGCACCTGACTGAGGTTTCTCAGCAGGGATATAATCAGGGCAGGGCGCGGATATTCCCACCTGTCGGAGAAGAAACGCGATGACGCGCGCGAGAGAGAACAGCAGACAGGCAGGAGGGCCGGACAGATGTTCCGGGGCTAACCGCTGTACTGCATGGGCCAATCGCACGTCACAAGACATCGCCCAGACAAGACACCACCCCGATCGTTCACGTCCGCCCGGTAACGGGCCAGATGCGCGCGTGCGCGGCAGGTGCACCAAGGACACATGGCAAAGAAGATGCTTATTGATGCCACCCACGCGGAAGAGACCCGCGTCGTGGTGGTCGATGGAAACAAGGTTGAGGAATTTGACTTTGAATCTGAAAACAAACGCCAGCTTGCTGGCAATATCTACCTCGCGAAAGTAACCCGCGTCGAACCGTCGTTGCAGGCAGCTTTTGTGGACTATGGCGGCAATCGCCATGGCTTCCTCGCCTTTTCGGAAATTCATCCCGACTATTATCAGATCCCGGTCGCTGACCGTGAGGAGCTGATGGAGGAGGAGCGCGCTTATGCCGAGGCACAGCGCGCGCGTGATGACGAAGAGGATGCCAAACCTGCCAAGCGGCAGTCGCGGTCGCGTCGTGGCCGGACCAAAGCGGCGGAGGTAAAATCCGCGGACGTGGTCGAGACCAAGGACGTCAGCCCCGAAACCGCTGAAAACGGCGCTGATATCGCGGGTATGGAAACCATCGACCTGACCGATGAGGTCGCAGCCGCTGATACCAAGCTGGCGGAGGTTCCCGAAACCGCTCAAACTGAGGCGGCTGCCGCCGATGACGCGACCGTCGCCGAGCCGGTTGTGGAAGAGGCCGTCAAAGAGGCCTCGGGCACCCCTGAGGCGCAGGACGCATCCGGCGAGGCCGAGGGCGCGGCAGATGTGGCGACACCTGAGGCGGACGAGGCCGCAGATGACGCGGAGTCTGATGACAGTGCCGATAAGGACACCGGCGCAGATGCGACGGCGAAGGATGAGAATATCGAATCCGTCGCCGATGAGGATGACAGCGAAGATATTCGCCCGGTACGCAAACCCCGTCCACGTCGCTACAAAATTCAGGAAGTGATCAAGGTTCGTCAGGTCCTGCTTGTGCAGGTCGTGAAAGAGGAACGCGGCAACAAAGGTGCTGCCCTCACCACGTACCTGTCGCTGGCTGGCCGCTACTGCGTGCTGATGCCCAACACCGCGCGTGGTGGTGGCATCTCCCGCAAGATCACCAATGCCGCCGACCGTAAGAAGCTGAAGGACATCGCAACCGAACTGGACGTGCCAACTGGCGCCGGGCTGATTGTCCGCACCGCAGGTGCCAAACGTACCAAGTCCGAGATCAAGCGCGATTATGAATATCTGCAGCGCCTGTGGGAGCAGATCCGCGAGCTGACGCTGAAATCTATCGCGCCTGCCAAGATCTATGAAGAAGGCGATCTGATCAAACGTTCGATCCGCGACCTTTATAGCCGCGAGATTGATGAGGTTCTGGTTGAGGGCGAACGCGGCTACCGCATCGCCAAGGACTTCATGAAGATGATCATGCCGTCCCACGCCAAGAACGTGAAAAACTACCAGGATCAGCTGCCGCTGTTCGCGCGCTTTCAGGTCGAAAGCTACCTCGGCGCGATGTTCAACCCGACGGTGCAGCTGAAATCCGGTGGCTATATCGTGATCGGCGTCACCGAGGCACTGGTGGCCATCGACGTGAACTCCGGCCGCGCCACCAAGGAAGGCTCGATCGAGGAAACCGCGCTGAAGACCAATCTGGAGGCCGCCGAAGAGGTGGCCCGCCAGCTGCGTCTGCGCGACCTTGCTGGTCTAATCGTTATCGACTTCATCGACATGGATGAGCGTAAGAACAACGCCGCCGTCGAGAAGCGGATGAAGGATAAGCTGAAGACCGACCGCGCCCGCATTCAGGTGGGCCGGATCTCTGGCTTTGGCCTGATGGAAATGTCACGTCAGCGTTTGCGTCCCGGCATGATCGAGGCGACCACCGCGCCCTGTCCGCATTGCCATGGCACTGGTCTGATCCGTTCAGATGACTCGCTGGCACTGTCGATTCTGCGCCAGATTGAGGAAGAGGGCACCCGCCGTCGCTCCCGCGAGGTGCTGGTGCGTTGCCCGGTCAGCATTGCCAACTATCTGATGAACCAGAAGCGCGAGCACATTGCCCAGATCGAAACCCGCTACGGTCTTTCCGTGCGGATCGAAGGGGACCCGCATCTGGTCAGCCCCGATTTCTCGCTTGAGAAGTTCAAGACCGCGTCTCGCGTGGTGCCTGTTGCCGCCGCGCCTGTGGTTTCCGTCGATACCTCGATCATGGATCAGGTTGATGCGGATGAGGCGAGCGATGAGGCGGATGAGGCCGAGGCTGAAACCAATGACGCCGACGTCGCAGAGGTGCGGACCGCAGGTGATGAGGGCGAGGGCGACAATAAACCCAAGCGCAAGCGTCGCCGTCGTCGTCGTCGGAAATCCTCCGGTGGGGACGGTGATGACAGCAGCAATGCGGCGCAGGCTGATGCAAACGCGGATGACCAGACAGCGTCGGATGACGCCGCTGCGAACGAGGCCGACGCTAAGGCTGAGCCAGCAGAGAGCACCGATGCCAAAGAGGGCGACGGTGAGGTGAAGAAACGCACCCGCACCCGGACCCGCTCGCGCAGCCGCAAGAAGAAGACTGACGAGACAGTCACAGCTGAGGCCGACACCCCGGCGGAGACGGACGTCAAGGCAGAGCCTGTGGCTGAGGTCAAAGAGGTGGTTGAGGACGCAAAGGCGGAGGACAGCAAACCTGCCGAGGTTCCGGTTGTTGAGAGCGCAGATACGCCCGCCGAGGCTTCTGCGGAACCCGCAGCGCTGAATGGTGACGCCGCCACAGAGGTGCCGACTGCCGCCGAAGCGGAGACAGCCATGGCAGAGGAGGCCGCACCGAGCCAGATCGTGGCGGATGAGGCCACCGCTGGGGATGTTGTCGCAGATCAGGACACCCCTGCTGCTGAGGAAACAGCGCCAGAGGCTGCCGAGCCACAGGCCGCAGAGGCTCCGACGGAAGAGGTGGAGACAGCCCCGGAACCGGAGCTGGCCACGGCCGAAGCCGAACCGGCGAGCCCGCCGAAGCCGAAACGGCGCGGCTGGTGGTCGGTTGGCAGCTGATTGCAAAAGAATGAAAAGGCGGGCATCTGGCCCGCCTTTTTCATGTCAGGACCATCTGGGAGCTATGTGAGGACCGATGCAAACTGAAAACACCTCTCAGTCGGAGATGCTGTTGCAAGAGTTGCTGGCAGCTGAAACCGCTGTCTGGACTGCATTGCAACAGGGGGATGTGGCAGCGGACCGCGCGGCATTGCATCCGCAGTTTCTGGGCGTCTATCCAAGCGGCTTTGCCGGGCGGGACGAACATACCGATCAGCTGTCACAGGGACCAACGGTGGCAGAGTTCAGCATCGAGGATGCGCGCGTTCTACCGCTTGGACCCGAAACAGCGCTGCTGGCGTACCGCGCCAGCTACACCCGTCCGGGGCAGGCAGAGGGGCAGGCAGAGGGAGAGGTTGAAGGCGCTGCAATGTATGTCAGTTCGATTTGGCAGCGTCAGGATGGCGGCTGGATCAATATCTTCAGTCAGGACACCGAAGCCCTGCCAGAAGGGGTGGAAAATCCGCTCCCCTGATCTCAGCCACCCTTGCGGATCAGATAGATCTGATGCTGCGGATTGTCGCGGATTTCCAGTAGCTCATGGCCCGCTTCCTGGCAGAAGTGCGGGATGTCCACCACCGCAGCCGGGTCATCGGCATGCACCTCCAAAACCTTGCCAGAGGCCAATGGTTTCAGACGTTTACGTGCCTTCAGTACGGGCAGAGGGCAGAGCAGCCCGAGGGCGTCGAGGATCTCGTTCTCATTGGTCATACCTTGCAGATAATCCGGTTGTTTCATCCTGTCCACAAGGTTGTGACCAGCTCCCCCCGTGACCTTTGTCAGAGGCTGGTCTAAGGGTTGGGCATGTTTGGAATTGAAATCATCGACGCAGGGCTGATCCCTGCCATGCTGGTGGCGCTGACGGCTGGATTGGTCAGTTTTCTGTCGCCCTGTGTGCTGCCCATCGTGCCGCCCTATCTGGCCTATATGAGCGGCGTATCCATTGGAGAGATCCAAGGCACGGCGCAGGCCAGGCGGAAGGCAATTGTGGCCGCGCTCTTCTTCATCATGGGGCTGTCTACGGTGTTTCTGCTGCTGGGCTTTACCGCTTCGGCCTTTGGCGCGTTTGTGCTGCAGAATCAGGAACTTTTTGCACAGGTCTCCGGCGTTGTGGTGATTATCTTCGGACTGCATTTCCTTTCCGTGTTTCGTATTCCGTTGCTTGACCGTGAGGCGCGGATGGAAACCGATCAATCCGGCGGCTCGGCGGTTGGCGCCTATATTCTTGGCCTGGCCTTTGCCTTCGGCTGGACCCCCTGCATCGGCCCTCAACTCGGCGCAATCTTGTCGTTGGCCGCAACCGAAGCCTCGGTAGCGCGGGGCACCTTACTGCTGGGGATCTACGCGTTGGGGCTGGGGGTACCGTTTCTCTTGGCCGCGATCTTCCTCACCCGCTCCATGGTGCTGATGAACCGGATCAAACCTTACATGGGTGTGATCGAAAAATTCATGGGCGGGCTGCTGATCTTTGTCGGTGTGATGCTTGTCACTGGCCTGTTCTCTGAGTTCTCTTTCTGGCTGTTGGAAACCTTCCCGGCGCTGGCGACCCTCGGCTGATCCGCGCGACCTACTGCGGCTTTTGCACGGATCAAAAGCCCCGCTCGGCAAATCACCGGCGGGGCTTACGCTTTTGGTGCAGCGCGGCTAAGCTGAGCAGAGAACAACAGGCAAATCGGACCGCGTAATCCGTGCAAGAGCAGACCAATCACACACCTGCAGCCAGAAGGCTGCACCCGGATCCGGACGCCGCGCCGCAGGATCCGCCGGTGCGTCGTCGCAAGGTCTTCTATATCCCCGGCTACGACCCCATGCCGCCGCGCCGCTACCGAGAGCTGTATCGCAGTGAGGGCGCAGCACAGGCCGAGATTTCTGGCTATCAGCTGTCACTGGTGCCGCGTCCCCAGACCGCCACCGCCACCGGGACCGACGGTGCAGGCGGTTTTGGCTGGCAGGTCCGCGCAGAGATTGAGGGGCAGGAGATCAACACCGATATTGAAGTGCTGGTCTGGTCCGACATCGTTCAGGACAGTATGGATCCATCCATTGCCGAGACCTATTGGCAGATGCTTCGCACCGCCTGGATCTATATCTCCACCGGAACGCTGCGACGGCTGATGTGGCTGCGCAAGGGGCCGGTCATTGCCGCCCTGTACCCTGTGGGGATGCTGTTGCTGCAGGCGATGCTGGCTTTCATCGTGGCGCTGGTCATTGCACGTCTGGGGCAGGGAGGTTTTGCCCGGCTTGGCTTGACTTCTAGCTGGGGAGCCGCGCTCGCAACACTGGTGTTCTGGGCCGCTGGCTTGGTCGCAGCTGCGGCTCTGATGCGCTGGTTTCGGCGTCAGGACGGGCGCTTGTTTGCCTACTACTTGATGCATGACTACGCCCATTCGGCGGCGTTGCGCGGCGCCTACGCGCCAGAACTGGAAGAACGCATCGCGCAGTTCGCAGGGGAAATCGCTGTGGCGCTCAGCGATCCAAACTATGATGAGGTGCTAGTGGTCGGCCATTCTTCCGGGGCGCATGTCGGTGTCAGCGTTCTGGCTGACGTGCAGCGCAGCGGGCTGGCGGCGCGCCATGCGGTGCTGGGTTTTTTGAGCCTGGGGCAGGTGGTGCCGATGGTTTCCTTCCTGCCTGAGGCGCATCGCCTGCGCCGTGATCTGCGCGACCTCTCCGGGCGGGGAGATCTTTGTTGGGTCGATGTCACCGCACCGGGGGATGGCTGCGCCTTTGCACTGTGTGATCCGGTCGCGGTCACGGGGGTGTCCCCACCGCAGAAACGCTGGCCGCTGGTCGTCTCGGCGGCCTTTACCCAGACCCTCAGCCCGGCACGATGGGCGGCGCTGCGCTGGCGCTTCTTCCGGCTGCATTTCCAGTATCTCTGCGCCTTTGATCAGCCGGGAGACTATGACTATTTTCAGATCACGGCAGGTCCACGCACATTGGAAAGCCGCTATCGCACCCGCAATCCGTCGCGCTCGCGCATTGATGTGACCGCGTCTAAATATACCTCGGTTGGTGGATGATGACAGATCTGCCGCACCCCAAACGTCCGCCTGACAGCGTGCCTGTCACGCCTGCTGAGGGAACTCCGGTCATACCGCCAAAACCTGCCTCCCGCGCCGCCAAGGTCTCGCTCTGGCGTTATCTGAGGTTGTTTCGCGCGGATCTTCTCTCGGCGCAGCCGGCCAAGCTTTATCGTGCCTGGATGGCAGAGTTTCGCACACCCTTCTTTCGGTCTTTTCTGGTCAATCAACCGGATCTGGTGCGCACAGTGCTAAAGGACCGCCCGGAGCTGTTTCCGAAATCGAACCGCATTGGTGAGGGGCTGCGCCCGCTGCTTGGGAATTCGGTCTTTCTCACCAATGGTGAGGTCTGGAAACGGCAGCGCCGGATCATCGACCCCGCGTTTGAAGGAGGCCGGCTGCGACAGATCTATCCGGCAATGTATGCCGCTGCGGAGGCGGCTGTGGCACGGCTATCGACTCAATTGGAGCAGCAACCGGACCGCCCCATTGAGATTGAAGCGGAAACCTCCCACGCTGCGGCGGACGTGATCTTTCGCACGCTGTTCTCAATCCCGATTGATCACGAAACAGCACAAGAGGTGTTTCACCGGTTTCGTGCCTATCAGCAGGGCCAGCCTATTCTCAATCTCGCGGCCTTTGTGCCGCTGCCACGCTGGCTGCCCCGCTTCCACCGACCCGCCACGCGGCGAAATGCGGCCCGGATCCGGGGGCTGATCAAGGGTCTCACAGAGCAGCGGATGGCGGCCATCGACGCTGGTCATGCACCGGATGATCTCGCCACGAAGGTCATGACCATGCAAGATCCCGAAACCGGTGAGCTGTTCACGACGGATGAGATGGTTGATCAGGTGGCGATCTTCTTTCTGGCCGGGCATGAGACCAGCGCGTCTGCACTCGCCTGGGCGCTCTATCTGGTGGCTTTGGCCCCCGACTGGCAGGAAAAAATCGCAGCGGAGGCGGCGGCGCTGTCGCTCGACCAGTTCGCCGCGGCGGGCAGGTTGCGGATCAGCCGCGATGTCTTCCGCGAAGCGCTGCGCCTTTACCCGCCGGTGCCGATGATGGTCCGCGAGGCCAGCTGCCCACAGCAGTTTCGCGGCCGGGCTGTTCCGAAGGGCGCGCAGGTGGTGCTGAGTCCGTGGCACCTGCACCGTCACGAACGGCTTTGGGAGAACCCGGACGGGTTTGATCCGGGGCGGTGGCAGACGGAGAACGGCAAGACCTGCCAGCGCGAGGCCTATATTCCGTTCTCGGCCGGGCCACGTGTCTGTACCGGTGCTGGCTTTGCAATGATTGAGGGACCGCTGATCCTGTCGATGATCCTGGAGCGGTTTCGTGTGGAGCCTGTTGCAGACCAACAGCCAATCCCGGTCGCCCATCTGACAGTTCGGTCAAAAAACGGGATCTGGTTGCAGCTCATCCCGCGCTAACCCAGCAGCCGTTCAATGTTCCGCTATTTACGACGCACAACGCTGTCCCTTGCAGCTGCTTGTGACTGAAACAATTGCAGCAACCTGGCATCAGCGGTGAGGGGGCAGGGACCGGCATCTCTCTAAGATGCCAAACTTGGTTAACGTGACTTTAAGTGTCGCAGAACATGCAGACGAATGGCTGAGGCCAAACCGCAGTCCACGCCTCTGGTCTCGTCAATTTCGGCGGCCAGATCATTGATGGCGCGCCCGTCTTCAGCCGCAATCTCACGGAAGGCCTCCCAGAACTCATCCTCCAGCGAGACCGAGGTCCGATGACCGCGCAAAGTCAGCGAGTGTTTTCGGGGGCGATTAGTCATCTTCGGTCTTGGGATCGTCGCGCTTCGTGCCATCCAGTCGCCGGACGTCTTGCGCGTTACGGGCTTTGTCCAGATCCTTTTCAGCCTTGGTCCGGCCATAGGTCACGGCATTCTGGTCAGCGCGGGCCTTTTTCTCGGCCCGCGCCTTTTCCTTGCGATACCGGTTCAGATTAACCGGGCCTGAACCGGAACCAGCCATCAGTCTTTCGGGCCGATCATCTGCTCAGGGCGGACAACGGCGTCAAACGTCGCCTCATCCACGAAGCCAAGCGCGATGGCCTCTTCCTTCAGCGTGGTGCCGTTCTTATGCGCGGTTTTGGCAACCTTGGTGGCATTGTCATAGCCGATTGTGGGGGCCAGCGCGGTGACCAGCATCAGCGACTCTTTCATCAGCTTGTCGATGCGCGGCTCATTGGCCTCAATGCCGTTCAGCATCCGCTCGGTGAAGCTGTCCGCCGCATCACCCAAGAGCTGGATCGACTGAAGCAGGTTGTAGGACATCATCGGGTTGTAGACGTTCAACTCAAAATGCCCCTGCGAGCCTGCAAATTTGATCGCTGCGTCATTGCCCATGACGTGAGCCGCGACCTGGGTCAGCGCCTCTGCCTGTGTCGGGTTCACCTTGCCCGGCATGATGGAGGAGCCCGGCTCGTTCTCCGGCAGGATCAGCTCACCCAGACCGGAACGAGGCCCGGAACCGAGGAAGCGGATGTCATTGGCGATCTTGTAGCAGCTGCCCGCAATAGTCGCGAGCGCACCGGACAGGAACACCATGGCGTCATGTGCCGCCAGCGCTTCGAACTTGTTCGGCGCGGTGACAAAGGGCAGGCCGGTGATTTCGGCCATATTGGCTGCGACTTCTTCACCCCAGCCTTTTTGGGTATTAAGGCCGGTGCCAACAGCGGTGCCACCCTGTGCCAGCTCATAGATACCGGGCATCGCCGCCTCGACCCGCGCCAGGCCCTGACGGATCTGATGGGCGTAGCCGCCGAACTCCTGTCCCAGTGTCAGCGGGGTGGCGTCTTGGGTATGGGTGCGGCCAATCTTGATGATGTCCTTGAAGGCCTCGGCTTTGGCTTCCAGCCCTTCGGCCAGTTTGGTCAGGCCCGGCACCAGCACGTCGCGCACGGACATGGCGGTGGCGATATGCATCGCGGTCGGGAAGGTGTCGTTGGAAGACTGGCCCATGTTGCAGTGATCATTCGGATGCACCGGATCCTTGGAGCCGATCACGCCGCCGAGAATCTCAATCGCGCGGTTGGCGATCACTTCGTTGGAGTTCATGTTGGACTGGGTGCCGGAGCCGGTCTGCCACACCACCAGCGGGAAGTTGTCGTCGAACTTGCCCTCGATCACCTCGCCCGCCGCTGCGATGACTGCATCCGCGATCTTGGCGTCCAGCTTGCCCGACGCCTTGTTGGCCATGGCGCAGGCCTGTTTGATCACGCCGAGCGCACGCACGATGGCGACGGGCTGTTTTTCCCAGCCAATTGGGAAGTTCATGATCGACCGCTGGGTCTGGGCGCCCCAGTATTTGTTGGCGGGGACCTCAAGCGGACCGAAGCTGTCGGTTTCGGTGCGGGTATCGGACATAAGTCTCTCTCCGTCTGATGATGACTAAATGTATGCGTCGGTATGCCGTCTACCCCGGTCCGGGCCACGAGGCAATTGCGCAGTTTCGCGCAGCATAGCCATTCCGAACCCAAGGTATAGGGGCCATTGCAGGATGAGTTATTGCACGAGATCAGAAGACCGCTAGATTAAGCGCAGATACACCCGCGACAGACAACAATCCAAAGGATCTGCCCGTGCTGACATATCAAGCCAAACCGCCACAGCAGGCCGCGACCAAGGGCAGGCATCGGCGTCCTGCGCGGGGCAGGGTGCTGTCTCTGGCGCGGCTACAGTGGCAGGTCCAGGCGGGTTTTCTAACGCTGTTGATGATCATGACGCTGGCGGGGCAGGCGATTGCGGCCGATGTGCGCCCGTTCTTCGGGCGCTATCAGGGTTCGTTAGAGGTGCCTAATCCCGATGGTAGCAAGGAACAGCGTGATGCGACCGTTCGGATCGGTCCCCTCGCCAACAGTGATGACGGGTTTTTTGTTCAATGGACCACGACCTCGCTGAAAAAGGACGGTCGCCGCAAAACCAAATCTTACAATGTAGAATTCCAGCCAACCGAACGGGCTGATATCTTTGCCGCCGCGATGAAGCGCAATGTCTTCGGGCATACTGTGCAGCTCGACCCGATGAAGGGGGAGCCTTACGTCTGGGGCCGGATTATCGGGGACACGCTGACGGTGTTTTCGATGTTTATCGGCCCCAATGGCGACTACGAGATGCAGCAGTATGATCGCACATTGGCGGAGGGCGGATTGGATCTTGTTTATTCCTCGCATCGCAACGGTTTCCCGCGCAAGGAGTTGAAGACCTTTCTTGAGCGCCGTTAATGCCGTGGTCTGAAGCCTGTAAATATGCTTATTAACAGCGCATTAAGGGGTGAACCTCATCTTGCCATCACCCCAGATGTAAAAATGCGCCGCATAGGCTATGCAGCGCATCTGTCTGAGTGGGCACCCACCCAGCCAAGCTGGACATTCTGTTACTTGCGGAAACTGTCGAGAGAGACGACGTCAGCGGGTTTCTTGTCCGCCGGATCTTCCTCCACCTCAATCTCGATATCATCGTCGAGTTCGGCGACCATTTCCTCAACCTCGTCGTCATCCTCTGGGGATTCAAAGCGCAGGCCAAACTCCACAGACGGATCTACAAAGGTCTTGATCGCGTCGTAAGGAATATAGAGCGGCTCAGGTGCGTCGCCGAAATTCAGCGTGATGGCAAACCCGTCCTCGCCGACATCCAGATTGTCGAACCAGTGCTGCATGACCACGGTCATTTCGCCAGGGTAACGGTCCGAAAGCCAGTCGGCTAGCTCCGCATCAGGGTGTGAGGTGTCAAAGGTGATGAAGAAATGGTGGTTGCCGGGCAGCCCGTGCTCCGCAACCCCATCCAGAACCGAACGGATCAGGCCACGCATGGCCGAATGCATCAGATTTCCATAGTCAATTTCGCGGGACATTCCGATACCCTTAAGTCTCTTTGATTTCAGAATACGGATTTCTACCGGAAACTAAAGGGTTGCTCGTTAGGGATTCGTAAATAATTTCTGACACTAGCGGGATCACGCGTGGCATTTACGCTGCGATTGCGCGGCTCAGATGATCTGCGCCATCGCGATCCCAAGCCCTGCCATGGCGGGCAAAATCAAGGCCAGTCGGCCGCCGCACGCCAGCGCCACAACCGGCGCTGCCAGCACCAGCAGGGCGGTAGAGATATCAAGGCTGGCCATGACCGGCAGCATCAGCGAAATCGCAGGCAGCTCCAGCGTGACAGTCTCGCGAAACAGCACATGCAGCAAAAACCAGACCGAAAGGTTCAGGATAACCCCCACCACAACGGCGGTAATCGCCCGCAATGCGGCGCCCAGCCGGGGATGGCTAGCAATCCGCTCCACATGAGGGGCGGCGAGAAAAATCCAGAGAAAGCAGGGCATGAATGTGGCCCAGAGCGCCACCACCCCGGCCGCCAGCGCCATCCACATGCCAGAGGCCAGCGCGCCAGCGAGCATCGCCACAAATTGCGTCACCAGGATCAGCGGTCCCGGTGTTGTCTCGGCCAGCCCCAGTGCATCGATCATCTGACCGGTTTCGATCCACTGGTACTGCGCGACCACGGTCTGGGACATATAGGCCAGTACCGCATAGGCCCCGCCAAAGGTGACCACGGCCAGCTTGGCAAAAAACCAGCCAATATCCGCCAGCAGCTGTGGACCAAACAGGCTCAGCGCGCCGAGGGGCAGGAGCCACAAGCTGCCCCAGAGCACCAGCGTCACCCAGACAGGTCCCGCGGTTGCGGGTGTCAGCGCCGCGGGCTCGGTCTTCGCCGAAACCCCACGCAGACTGCCGAGAAGCGCAGCGGTCAGCAGGACCAGCGGAAACGGCAGATCAAAGAGAAACAACGCGAGGAAGCCAAACGCAGCCAGTGCCAGATCCGTCCCCCCATGCAACGCCTTCTTACCCAGCCGCTGGAGGGCCTGCAAAACAATGGCAACAACTGCGGCTTTGATGCCGAGAAATCCAGCCTGCACAATCGGTTGTGTGCCAAAATTCACGTAAAGAAACACCAGAGCCGCAATCACCAACGCCCCGGGCAATACAAACAACAGTCCGGCCAGAACACCGCCAAGCATTCCGCGCAACCGCCAACCTGCATAGGTGGCCAATTGCATCGCCTCAGGGCCCGGCAGCATCATGCAGAACGACAGCGCGCGCAGAAATCCCGCCTCGCTGAGCCAGGGGCGGTCCTCGACCAGCTCCTTATGCATAAGCGCAATCTGCGCCGCCGGCCCACCAAAGGACATCAGCCCGATCCGCCCGAAGACCCGGATCAAATCAGCCATAGCGATCGCGTCGCCGTTCGATGAGGTTTCGCGATTTGCTGATATCTCGGTCATAGGCGTCCTATTGACTGGTCGATGACCTTCTATCATCCCGTGCGCGCAGCGCCAGTGGTCAGCTGCCCAGCTGGCACAGAAACCCGCTGAACCTACAGATATGTCATAGTGCAGCGATCAGATGGGCTGATCAGTTGCCGCGCTCCTCAGGTATCATCAGCCCAGATGAGCCGCTCTCCCGTCATGCAGATCGGCAGGCAATCCGGCGGTAGCTGGCCAAGTTGCTCGAACATCGTCATATAATCGAAATTCGACAGAAACTCCCGGATCTGGCCGTCCTGCATGCGGACAATCAGCTGACCTGCGTAGTCCAGTGCATATTCCTCACTACGACCGTAGCCTCTTACCTGTATTCGTATCGCGGCGAAGTCGCCATCGTCCAGTGCATGGGTCAGCGTTAGCTCGAGGTCGTGAATGACGTTGCCAATGGTGCCGACCACCTCCCGGTAATCCGCGGCGATTGCAATTGCGCCGTGAAGGGGGCCGTTGACCTCCAAATCGGGGTGAAACATCGGCTCAACCAGATCCAGGTTCCCATTGACCCAGACATCATGAAACCACTGAAAGAGCCGCTCGCTGTTTTTCATAGATCCTCAAAGCTTCGGAAGCAGACATCGGCTCGCTTGGTGCCATCGACCGTTCCCGACTTCGGGGCTCGAGAAGATAAGACACCAGAGATGGGCGACAATCGCACTCAGAGATGAAACTGAAGCACAGGTCTTAACAAGATTACAATGGACATTCTGGCCGATACTCTGGATCGCGCGAAAACAAATTGTCGCCAATGCGCCTGATCACATCATTTGCAGGCGTTTGGATCCTCATTGGTGTGGGCCTTTTCCACATCTTTAGGTCTCATTTCAGGAAAATACGGTGTCAAATGACGATTTGGTACGTTTCGCGCGGCTTCTAGGTCGCGATACCCGGCGAAAATGGTCGATCCATGGATCATGAACATTCACACCGATACCCACCGCAATCTTGCCGAGGCACTGACCCCGCTTCCTGCCGGGCCCGCTTCGGATGTTCACTCACCTGAAGAGGGGCAGCGGCAGCGCGGCAGTTCTTCAATGCTGCGCATCCTGTTGCTGAGCGGGCTGCTGGCTGTCGGCGGGCTGGTTTACTGGCGCGCGGATCTGCCAGATCTAGCCGCCCTGAGCACGTGGGCCGGGAGGCTGCTGGACGCGGAGGCGTCAACCGCTGGGTCCCAGGCAAACAGTGCCGCAGCTGTTAGCCCTGCGCCTGTGTCAACCACATCGACCGTCAGCCCCGCGGCCCTGCCTGTTTTCTCCCGACCGGCAGAGATTACCGGCTCCGGCTATGTCACGGTACAGGACTACGCGTCTGTATTTGCCAAATACGAAGGCACGATAACGCAGCTCTTTGTCGAATTGGGTGATCACGTTCAAACCGGCCAGATCCTGGTGGAGGTCAGCGACCCCGGCGCGCAGTTCGCACTTCAGACGGCTCTCATTGATCAGGGGCTGGCAGAACTGCGGTTCGAGACCCGGCGTATTGAGCTTGAGCAAACCAGCCGCGACTTTGACAGGATCAATTCCTTGTTGGCTAAGGAAACCGTCACTGAGCGTGCGACACAGGACGCCGCCACGGCATTGGAGCTGGCTAGAACGGCCCTGAAACAAGCCGAACAGGATATGCGCATGGCAGATCTGAAGGTTCAGATCGCTCAGGAACATGTGGATGAGCTGATAATTCGTGCGCCGGTTTCAGGGATTGTTACGCAGCTGTCAGCACGGGTTGGCAATAGTGTTCTGGCACGGGTGGATACCATTCGAGACACCGACAACCTGATGGTCATTACCGATACGACCTCTGTCTATCTCGATGCGGAGGTGGCCGAAACCAATGTCTCGCGACTGCGGGTAGGTCTTAGCGGAGAGGCCGTCTTGGACGGTTTTCCCGATCAGCCCTTCGCGGTTCACGTGACAGGGATCTCACCGGTCGTGTCCGCCGAAAGAGGCACGATTTCGCTGCGTCTGGCGCTTGATACCCCGCCTGAGGGCATGCGCCCCAATATGGCCGCCCGCATTCGTATCGCCCTTGGTGATACCTGATCATCCTACCGTTAGAGGAGTAATTCCATGCCCCCATCCCAGAACACGCCCTTCATTCAGTTTGACGCTGTCTCAAAAGGGTTTTCCTTTAGCAAGGAGAAGATCCAGATCTTCTCGGACCTGAACCTGTCCATTGATACAGGTGAGTTCGTCGCGGTGATGGGGCCGTCAGGGTCTGGAAAATCGACCATGCTCAACTTGTTGAGTGGCATCGACGCACCGGACAGCGGCAGCATCCGCATCGGTAATTCTAAACTCGAGCAGATGGGAGAGGCTAAGAAATCCAATTGGCGCGCCCATAATGTCGGCATCGTCTTTCAGTTCTACAACCTCCTGCCAACGCTGAATGTCGCAGAAAACATCGAACTGCCGCTGCTGCTGAAACCCATCGGCCGGGCAGAACGCCGGGCACGAGTGGAGAAGATTATCGACCTCGTGGGACTCTCCGGGCGTGGCAAGCAGCTGCCCTCCAGCATGTCCGGGGGTCAACAGCAGCGTGTCGGGATTGCGCGTGCAATTGTCAGCGACCCGCCGCTGTTGCTTTGTGACGAACCGACGGGGGATCTGGACAGGCGTTCGGCCGATGAAGTGCTGGAAGTTCTGGGCTTCCTCAATCGCGAATTGAAGAAGACCATCGTCATGGTCACCCATGATCCCGAAGCCGCCACCCATGCCAGCCGCACCCTGCATCTGAACAAGGGGCAGTTCATGGAGAGACAAGAGGCCGCCGCATGACCTTTCTGACACTGGCCAGGCGCAATGCCTGGCGTAAACCGATGCGCACATTGCTGTTGATCTTCTGCATTGCGGTGGCCTTTTTGATCTATGGCCTGACGGCAAGCTTCCTGTCCGGCACCCAGGGATCGGCTGGCGCCAATGACGATGTGCTTGGTGTGATGAACAAATCGGGTCGGGACCAGACGTTGCCGATTGCGTACCTGCGCCGGATCGCCTCAGTAGAGGGGGTGGCAGAGGTCACCTATATGTCACGCCTGCGTGGCTTCAGCGAGGTTGAGCGCAATGTCGTGGTCGCCAATGCTGTGTCGCCGGAGGATCTTGCCCGGATCAACGGTACCAGCCTGGGGCTGACGCCGGATCTTTTGGCCGCGCTAAAACAGGGACGAGACCGCGTTCTGGTCGGCCGCGCGCTGGCGGATGCGCAGGGGTGGCAGGCCGGGCAGCGGATTGAGGTCACCTCCTTTAATATCATGCAAGAGGGCGGTAACCGGAATTGGCGGTTCGAAGTCGGCGGCATCTTTGAAGGCGCTAGCGCGAGTACGGACACCTATTTCATGTTGGCGAACTATGAGTATGTAAACGCCCTGCGCATCCGGAATGTGGATACCGTGGACGGGTTTGTTGTGCAGCCTGACCCCGATGTGTCGGCCAGTGTGCTGGCCTCGCGCATTGACGCGGAGTTTGCAAACACCGGTGCGCCGACACGAACGCAGACGGAAAAACAGTTCCTTGAGGCCTTTCTGCGCCAGTTTGCAGATGTCGAGTTGATCGTTTCGCTGGTCGTCGGCGCTGCTTTCGTGACCATTTTGATGATCGTTATCAATACGATGTTGTTTGCGGTGCGGGAACGGACCTTTGAAATCGGCGTGCTGAAAACCCTGGGATTCAAGAACGGGTTCATCGTCCTTCTCATTCTCTGTGAAACCTTGCTGATCTTTCTCGTTGGCGGGGCCATCGGAATCGCTCTGACAAAGCTTGCAACTCAGGTCGCAGGGCCTGCGCTCGGCCTGGTTCTGACGGGGGCGGTTCTTGGGAAATCCCTGGTGATCACCGTGCTGCTTGGACTTGTTACGGGGTTACTGCCTTCTGTCCTTGCAATGCGCACCACAGTCTCCAACGCGTTTAAAGCGAGGTAAGCCGATGGTTTTACAGATGAAACAAGTCATGGTGATGATTTCCGCCAATCTTCGCAGCTTGCCGCAGCGGATCTGGATTTCACTGTCCATGGTGCTTTCCGTGGCGCTTGTCGTTGCGGTGCTGACCGGGTTCCTTGCGATGGCCAAGGGGTTTGAGACCGCTCTGGCCGGCAATGGCTCGTCCGAGATTGCCGTCATCCTCGGCGGGGGAACCAATCAGGAAACCAGTTCGGATATTCCCGCCGGGGTGATCCGCAGTCTTCAGGCAACCTCCGCGGATCTTGGTCTTAAACGCGACGCCGCCGGTGCGGTCATTTTCTCCCGTGAGACTGTCGTACCGGTCGAAATCCAGTCTGCCGACGACGGGTCTCTTCAGACCCTAGCGTTGCGGGGCATGGATGCCACCGGCATTGCACTGCGCCCAAATGCGGCCATCGCGGTGGGTCGCAGTTTTGCGCCCGGCACACGAGAGATCATAGTGGGCCGCGATCTTGCCGCGCGGGCAGGGGTGTTTGGCATCGGAGAACGTGTTCGCCTCGGGGCGGTTGACTGGCAGGTGGTTGGTCATTTCACGGCCGGTGGTGGTGCCATGGAATCCGAAATCTGGGGCGAGTTAGAGGCCGTGCAGGCTGCGTTTGACCAGATGGGACAGGTACAAATTCTGCGCGCAGCGCTGGAGGGCGGAACCGGGTTGGAACAATTGCAGGCCACCTTGCCCGCGCTGTCGCAAACACCGCTGACCGCAGTGACTGAGGTAGAGCTATTGTCAGCACAATCCGCGCGCACCTCGACCCTGATCCGCATGTTCGGTTGGCCGCTGGCTATTCTGATGTCGATTGGGGCCACAATCGGGGCCATCAACACAATGATGACCTCGGTCGCCAATCGCGCGATGGAGATTGCCACGGTGCGCACCCTGGGGTTTTCGCGGTTGTCTGCCTTTGCCGGAACCTGGGTCGAGGCGGTTGCGCTGTCGATTTTCGGGGCGATCCTCGGCGCGGTGGCCTCCTGGTTGGTATTTCATGGCTGGCAGGCGAGCACGGTTGGACCGAATAACACCACCACCGCATTTCAACTGGAAGTGAGTATGAATGTCCTCCGCGACGGCGCGCTTCTGGGCGTTGCAATCGGGATGATTGGCGGAGCTCTACCAGCTTTGGCGGCGACGCGGGTAAAACTGGCAACTGCTCTGCGATCTGCCGGCTAGTCTTCTCACGCGCCACGACCGGTAAAGAACATGCCGGCCCCATGATTGGGGTCGGCATTTTACTATGTGTTTCTGGCTGGGATGTCGCCCCTCTGGGGAGATTCAGACCATCTTCTCAGCCTTTGCGGTCATGGATGAAATTCTAACACCAGTGTTCTTCGGACGGTTCCACCTCAGCGAAATTCAATAGCTGACGTGACCCGACGGGCCAGCGATTGCTGCCATCGTGAATCGCTTTCACGCTGCTCAAGCGCTGTATCGTCTGCGCCCGTCAGGCTAGGTTATTCTCTTCTTAGTATAGCAGCACACAGATCACGCATATTCACGAATCGGTTGAGTATGTACCAGCTATTTGCCACCTGAATGCACAACCTCAGATTGTCTTATGTCGACCTGTCGTTCGTGCTCAAGGATTGTACGGTCCAATGATTGATGGAGTGACACGGACGCGCAGAGGCGACCGTGCCATCGCTCGGCCCAATGGCTTCCTTAAGCTGTCCTAACGGAAGGTTAAGGTTCGAATATACGTTCTGAAGGGTACACTATCGTGAAAAAGGTCGTTCTGAGGTTGTGCGGAATTCACAGACTACAACGTGAAATCGCTGATTAATTCCTGTTTTTGACAGGGGCGTCAGCAAAAAGGACACGTTATGCTGCCGCTCAATCACATCTGTTTTCCAAGTGACGAAATCACGCGCATCCCGCTCAAGGATCTTGGTCCCAGCCATGGCCTGACCGCAGGTGCCGTGAAAATGTACCAACGTTTTTTCGAACTTGAGAGCGTGGGCCTGCACCGTGCAGATCTGAATGGCATGCTGGCGGCGGCGCTTGACGGCGTGCTTGCCCATCATCCTGACCTCAAATCGCAATATGGCACGTTGTTCTATTGCCGGACGCAGACCCATCACGGGTTTGCAGATGAAGACTGGCTCCGCTGTCTTGCCGATGAACATGGTCTTGAAGGATGGGATGTCAATTCCCTGACCATGACCAGCTGTGCCTCGGCTCTGGCAGCGATGCGGTTCATTCAGGCCTGCGATGCAGATGGCCCGGTTATCGTTCTGACAGGTGAGAAGGCGTTTCACTACAATGTTGCCCGCTTGCCGGTGGGTCTTTTGGGCGAACTGCCAACCGCAGCGCTGTTCAATGCTGGCCCGGGCAAATGGATGCTGCTGGACACCCGCGTGCGGCATATGCCGCGTTACTACCAGAACCCGGATGCCATGGCGGCGGAGGACCGGCGTGCGCTTCAGGACGATTACCTGGATGGGATGATCGGTTTTGTCGAGGATTGCCTGCGCGACTATTCAGACGCGCTGCGCCCTGATTTCCGCATTTTGCCCCACAACCTCAACCTCCCGGTAACACGGGCGCTGCTGCGTCACTTCGACTGGGAGGATCGGTGTATTCAGGGTGACGTTCAGGGCCTTGGTCACGGTTACTGCTCCGATATCTTTGTCAATCTGACCACTCACGAGATGTCGCAGCCCGATCAGATTTCCCCCGGCACCCAGTTGTTCGTCCTGGCCGCCGGAACAGGCGTGACCTTCGCGACCTGTCTGCTGGAACGAACAGATTTCAACTAACAGAGGTATGGAACATTGACTGCAATGATTTTCAAGGCGATCGAAACTGCGCTGTCCGAAGTAACGGAACGGCAGGTCAGCGGGCTGACACCGGAAACCGAACTGGACAAGGCATTTGATCTGGATTCCTACATGTTCGTCCAGTTCCTGCTGGCGTTGGAAGATCAGATTGAGGGGTTGCAGTTTGACCCCGACGCAATCGGCCAGCAGGAGTTCAACCGCGCGGCCTCCCTTGTCAGCCACATCGAAGACCGCATTGGCGCACGGCAGGTCGAACATGTTTGATCTGGACCCATCGAACGATCTGTCGTCGCTGACGGTTGCAGCACGCAGGAATGCCCCAAAAAAGGCCTTGGCTGAGTTGGGACGCCTGCTTACCGGGGTACCCGCCTATCCGGCTCTGAATGGTATGGCGCTTCATGCCACGGATCATGGTGCAGATACCGGTGTTGCGATCATCGACCTGAGCCGACCCAGCCACAAACCTTGCTTGACCGCCCCGGCGCAGGAGGACGTCGGGCTTCAGGCCTTTGACCTGCAACTGTCCTCTTGCGACGCCGGAATGCTGACAGATCTGGGCGAGATGAACCGTGCATTCGTGGCGCTGCGGCTGGGCTGGGTGCTGCGCTGCCTTGATCTTGCCTTTGGCTATCTTGAGGGCCGGGAGAGTTTTGGCATGCAATTGCTGCATCAGCCGCTGATCAAGGCGCAATTCTCTGAGATCAACGCCACCGTTGATCGCCTGCTGACCGAGAACCAGTTGCCGGGTCAGACCACGGCAGCAATGAACCGCTCTACCCACCGCGAGATTGGCCATCTGTTCGGCAAAGCGGCCAAGCTGATGGGCGGGCGCGGCCTACTTGCAGGGCAGTGCCATGGTTTGGAACTGCTAGATGCCGTGCTCTTTGCACTGATCCGTCCGGCACTGGCTGCGACAGCGGATGATCTTAACGGATTTGGACAGGGCTGAGCACCATGTGTACGAGTAGTTATCTGTTCGATATCAATGGAATGACGGTCGTTTATAAAGGCGTCTTACCCACAGGGGCTACCGGCGTTCCTCCGTGTGATGTCTCAGCGCAGCTTATTGCCACCAAGCGCAGCTCCATTCCGGCAATCGGTCCAAACAGCCAGGTTCCACTGGTTTATCTCCATCGGGACTACCACGCGGACGAGCGTTCGCCGAAACTGCTCGATATTCTTGGTGAGTGGCACCATGGCGGCCCGGTTCATGCGCTGCGCATCAGCAGTGTGACCACCCTAAGATCTGCACGCATATTCGTCGAGGCGCTGCTGGCGCAATTCCCCACCATTGTTGTTCTGGAGGACGGCGCGCAGGGCGGCGACCGGAGGATCTGTGTTCTCTCAGCTGAGCCGGAGGTTTCACCTCAGGAACAACAGCTTGAACCGGCGCCACTAACCGCCCGTCTGCCCCTACTTGGCACCCTTTCCCCCTAGCGCGGAGTTCGCATAATGCAACCAGCTACCTTTCCAGCCGTCGCCGATGATGCGCTGCCGCCGCCGCGCCGTTCGGTCTGGTCGGTTCTTTCCGAAATTATTGTCATGGCGATCCCTTTTGCGGCCGGGGCGATCATCGTTTCAGGGCTCCATCTGGGAAAGGTTGCGGTTCTTGCACGCGCACCTCAGGCGGAACCGCTGGAACTGCAATCCATGCTGCAACCGGCCTTCCTGCTGGTTCTCGCCCTGATGGAGGGGTTGGCAATCTCCAATCAGGTGTTCAGCGCCAGATCCAAGAACAACTGGCCGCGTTCGGCCATCTTTCCTGCGTCCTGGCGGATGTCGGCCTATGCGGTTGCAGGGCTGAGCCTGTTTGCCGCAATTGCCTATGTGGCCGCGCTTTATGTGCCGGTAGAGGACGCGTTGTTTCGTCGGACCCTCGACTATCTACCGCTCTATATTCTCTCCCTCAGCGCATTTGTCGTCTTTGATATCTTTTATGCGGCCATGCGGGGGCAGGGGAAGCTCGCGCGCAGTCTGTTGCCATTCCTTGGGCTGGCGTTGATCGACCTGTCGACCACCTATGTGCTTCTTGTCGCATACGACATGGGTTTTGATGCGGTGCTGATCGGCAATCTCGCGGGCCCTCTCGCGATGCTTCCGGTCATGGTTCTGCTGCTCAAGCATGAAGCGGGGGCGGCGGTCACTCACCTCAAGGAACAGGTCAAGGCGCGGACAACACAGCTGTTGATGTTTGTTGGCACACCGATTGCTCTGACGATCCTGGTGAGCTCGCTCAGCGCGGCGGTGATCTTTCCAGTGCTTGCGGATTTCGGTAGCGAATACGCCTCTGCCTTCCTGGTTGTCATGCGTCTCAGGGTGTCCTTCATGATCCCGGCCATTGCCATTGGATCGGTGATCGCAATTCTTGTGAACCAGCTGTCAGAAAACAGCAATCCGACCACGCGACTGCAATATCTGGGCATTGGTGTACCGGTGATGCTGGGCTTTTACGGGCTGCTGACAGCGCTGTTGCCGTTCTGGGATAATCACATGATCAACCTCCTGGTCTCGCCCAGCCAGAACACCAGCGAATTGCGCGCCGCGACCGATCTGGTGATGCAGGGCTTGCAACTGACGTTCTTCTTCGTTTCCGGGGCTGCGATGCTTCAGGTGGTGATGGAGCAGCTGGGCCGGGCGACGCAGGTTCTTGTCATCGCCATTGTTACGGAAATCATCACAGGGGCGGCGGTGTTTTATGCGCAGTATGTCGGCCATGATCTGGATATGGCGATCCTGCTGCTGTCAGTGATCAGCGGGCTGACCTTTGCCCTGTTCCTCGTCCAGTTCGGTTTTCTCCTGCGTCAACAGGGGCGTCACGATGCTGTATGAGCTTGCCTTGCCGGGCCTGTTGCTTCAGGGCGGTTACCGCTGGCTGCGCAGCGCGCGCCGTGCAACGCCGCAGGAACCAGTATTGCGCCTGAGGGCCGCCCGTGGCCGAATGCGCCGCCTCGAAATTGCGCTGCTGGATCGCCTGTCGCCTGGGCTGGCTGCGCGGCTGCTCCTGCGCCGGTTTCACCGCAATCAGGCGGAGACCCCGCAGCCGGTTTCGCGCGCCCATGAACCCTTTGCTGATCAGTCAGACCAGAGCCACCGATCCCACCGGCTGGCGGGTCTGTATCTGCGCCAGATCGGACCCTCACAGGGGCCTCGGGTCCTGCTGCTTCATGGCTGGAACGCCGATGGTCGCATGATGATGCCGCTGGCGCAGGAGTTGGCGAAGCAGGGGTTTTGCGTGGAGGTGCCGGATCTGCCGGGAACCGGGCACTCGCGCGTGGCAGGGCTTGCGTCTGTGCGCAGTTTCGTGGGGGTTGCGTCCCGTTTGTGCCGGGCGATGTCCCGAGGCAAACCTTATGATCTGATGATTGGCCATTCCGCAGGTGGGTTGATCGCCATGATCGCGCTTGGACTGGGACTGCAGGCGGAGCGGCTGGTGACGATCTCCTCTCCGTCGTCCCTCGGCCGGTTGATGACGCTGTATCTGCGCTTCACTGACCAACCGACGCGCACGGCCACCGCCCTGATGCGCCGCTATGAGGCCACATGCGGTCGATCGCTGATCGATATCGGCCCTGCCGAATGCCGGTCCGCCAATGTCCCCATGCTGGTGATCCACGCCCAGCATGATTGGCAGGTGCCCGCCTCAGAAGCACCGCTTATCTGCGCCGCGCAAGAGGGGCTAACGCCGCAGTATCTGCGCAATTGCAATCATCGCACCGTGCTTCGCCACTCTGATTTGATCGGTCTGTTGCAGCGCTTTTTTGATCAAACCTCGGACCGGGAGGTGGGCAATGCTGCACATCGTTGATTTTGAATTGGATCATCCCGAACGGACCGAGACCCTCGAGGCGGTGTCGGATCAGCTCTCGTTGAGCCGCAACCAGCAGCGGATGTTCTCGCGTTTCTTCGGGTTCGAAAGCTTCCACTACGATGAACAGGCCCCGCTTGACCAGATGACGTCAGGAGCCATCGACCGGCTGCTGGCACGCAATCCGCAAAGCGCGGCGGCACTGAGCCACGTTTCCCACTGCCATACCCTGCCGGCCATCACCTGTTTCGAGGGGGAGCACTCCTCGATCCTGGCGCCTTTTGCCGAGCGGGGATTGGAGGTCTTCAGCGCCACGATGAACCATTGTGCAACCGGGCTGTCAATGCTTTGGGCGATGGAGCAGCTGCTGGGCGATCAGGACGCCGGCCTTGTGCTGATTGCGGAGAAGGCGTTTCACCCGGATGTGCGGTTGATCGAAAACACCACCATTATGGGCGAATGTGCCGCCGCCGTTCTGGTCCGCCGCGAGGAAAGCCGCCTGCGTATCCTGAACAGCCACACCGAGCACGAACCACGTTTCTGGCAGAACACCGGGCATCTCGACGAACCCTATTTGGAGGGGTTCGAGGATATGTATCTGGATTTTGCCTGCCGAACCCTGAGCGAGGCCCTGCAACAGTTTGGTATCGGAATGGAGGATGTCCGTTTCATCCTGCCACACAACGTCAACATGGCCTCCTGGATCATGCTGGCGAAGATCCTTGGCTTTGATCGCCACAAGATCTGTCTCTCAACCATTGGCCGGTTTGGCCATTGTTTCGGTGCGGATCCCTTCATCAACCTGATGCAGCTTATCCAGGAGGATAAACTGGCCTCCGGCGATCGGTTGCTTCTGTTCAGCATCGGCCTCGGCGCCACAGCGACCTGCACATTGGTTCAGGTCAACTGACCCCCCTTTTATTCCGCGTATTGGAGAAGACCCATGACAGATCACCAGTCCATTGTTCGCGACGCGCTGCAAGGCATCGGCCTAGGGCCGGAACGTGTCGAGGCGGCCCTGAACGGCAGTCCTATCTACGGGGTCTCCGGCCTGTTGAACTCGCTCGAACTGGTCCAGTTCGTCACTGCGTTGGGCGAGGTGACCCGGATTGATCCCACTGAATTCCTGTCGGCGGGCGGCAGCGAAATCAATACGGTTGTTGCCGGCATCACCTCCCTTTGCGGGTTCCTGGAAAGCCGCATGTGCCTGTCGGAAGGGGTATGAGGGATGACTGACCTGTTCCCAGATACCGACCTGCGCCATCTCAACGAGGTCGCGGCGTCGGTCGGCACCCCTTTCTATCTTTATGACGCCTCGGTGCTGCGCGCCCGGCTGGACGCGCTCAGAGCAGCGCTGCCAGCGGTCGATTTTTTCTACTCGTTAAAGTCTAACCCGAACCTTTCGGTGGCAGGCGTACTGCATGATCATGGTGCGGGCTGCGAAGTGTCGTCGCTGCTTGAGCTTGAGACCAGCCTGAGGGCCGGGGCCACCCCGGATCGGATCCTGATGGTCGGACCGGGCAAATCGAAGACAGAACTGGGGCGCGCGGTCGAACTTGGGATCAAGGCCATCGTTGTGGAATCCGCGCATGAGCTCACCCAGATCAACCAGCTCGCAGGCGATCGCGGTTGCGTGCAGGATATTGCACTGCGGGTGAACCCGGATTTCCACGCCGGCGGGGCCAAGCTGAACATGAGCGGCCGTCCAACCCAGTTTGGCATTGATCAGGCTGAGCTGCCCGCTGCCCTGACACAGGTTGAGAACTGCTCGCATCTGCGGCTATGCGGGCTGCACGCTTATATGGGGACGCGGATCCTGTCCCATGACACCGTGGTTGCAAATGTCCGCAACATTCTTGACCTCGCCGCTGAGCTGATGCCGAGCCTTCAGGACCAGCTGGATTTTGTTGATGTTGGCGGCGGATTCGGCATCCCGTATTACGACGGCGAGGAAGAGCTGGATCTGGACGCTCTGGGCCGGGAGGTCACCCCGCTTGTTCAAAGCTTCGCCGCCAGCCATCCGCAAACCCGTGTGGTGATTGAGCTGGGGCGCTACCTATCCGGCCCATCCGGTCAGTTCGTGACACGCGTGCAGCAGATCAAGCATAGCAAGGGCGAGAGCTTTGCGGTCTGCGATGGAGGCTCCAACGTGCATGTGGCCGCTGCCGGGCAGGGGTTCCTGCGCAAGAATTTCCCGATCAGGCTGCTGCGGGATGGGCAGATTACGCCCCAAGAAGAGGCCGTGCAGCCCTGGACCCTGACCGGCCCGCTTTGCACGCCGCAGGACGTGATTGGAAAATCGGTCCCGATGGCGGCACCGAAAGTTGGTGACCTGATTTCCATCGGGCAATCCGGCGCCTATGGGCCTACCGCCTCGCCGGTGAACTTCCTTGGTTTTGGCGCCCCGGCGGAGGTCATGATCGACGGGGCATCGCTGACGCTGGTGCGTGGCCGGGACACGGTTGATGCGCGGCTGGCCGTCCAGCACCCACAGGACCTGCGCGCCGACTCCTGCTCAAACCCTGCCGTGCTTGCCGATCTTTATTCCACAGCGCCGGGGAACGGTCTGGAGGGGACAGCCTTTGCGCATCCCTGTCTGGAGCGGCTCAGCGGTTTACAACCGCTATTCCGTGAAACCGGGGCGCGGCTGGACCGCGATCCCGAAAGCTGGACGGCCCTTTGGGAGAACCCGACCGTGCGGGCGCTGACAACCATTGGTGTACCGGAGGAGTTCAACGGCTTTGCTCTGCGCGACAGTGGTCTTGGGATCTCCGATTGCCCCTATGGGCTGCATGTCGCCATGGTCGAACGTCTCGCCCGGTTTGATGCCAATTGCATTCTGGCGCTACCCGGCCCGTCATTGTCCGGTGGCGCTGTGCTGGCCACAGGCACCGAAGCGCAGATCGCGCGCTTTTTCGATGGGTATCGGTTTGGCCCGCAGGGAACATTCTTTGCTGTGACGGAACCCAATGCGGGGTCCGATGCGTCCAACGGGCGCAGCACGCTGGGCATGAAAAACGGCCAGCTGGTTCTGAATGGCGTCAAGACGCTGGTTGGTGGCATTGCCCGCGCCGATATCGGCTTGTTCTTCGCCCATATCGAAGAGACCGGTCGCATGGGGCTGGTGATGATCCGCCCCTCGGATGCGCCGGAGTGTGTGAAGATCGAACGGCTTTCGACCAACGGGTTGCGCGGCGCAGATCTCTGCCAGATGACCCTGCGGGATTTCCCGGTGACACGGGATATGATCCTCGGCAGTGGCGGGCGGTCGCTTCGTGATGGGTTCATGGCCATCAACGGTGTCTTCGAACGCAACCGCCCCATGGTTGCCGCGATGGCGCTGGGCTCGGGCCGTGGCCTGATTGAGCTGATGTTGGAGGACCCAGCGCGGCTCCCGTCTTACCAGGATCTGCTGGCCCGTCACACGGCCTTGCTGGTCCAGCTGGTCGGGGTGATCCAGGCACAGGTAAGCGGTCGCCCCCGTGTTCAGGATATCAGCCGGGTCAAGATGCAGGCGGTCAGCTTCGTTGACGAGGTGGTGCGCCGGATCACTGATCAGGATCCGATGCGGTTCCTCTGCGATGCGGAGCTGCGCCGTCGCTGCCGAGACGTCAAAGCCTTTGAATATATGGAAGGCACCAGCAATATTCACCTGCTGAACGCCTATCGCTCTTATGCGGCGGGGGTGAGCCAATGACCCTGCGTGTCGTACCGGGCAGCCTGATCTGTCGGGAATTTGGCGGCTTGGAAGCGGCGGATCCGAACTGGCTTCGGGAGGTGGACTACTGGGAGGACTACAACACCCGGTTCTTCCGCGCCAATGGCAAGACCTATCAACCCGGCGACAGCAATGTGCAGACCTGGCTGACCGCTGACGACCGCGCGCCCTATGCGGCGATGGCTCGGGAACTGCTGGATGAGCTGACGGCCCGGATGGATCTGTCGGACATTGATCTGGTGTTGATGGCACATTGGCTGCCGGATATTCACCTTGGCACCTCCGTCACCAATTTTGCGCTGCATCATCTTGGAGTGAGAGATGGGTTTGGCTTTGCGATCTCGGATCGCGGCCTCACCGCGCCACTTTTTGCTATGCACTGCGCTGCGCGTTACCTGACGGCTGACCGGCGCAAGGCGCTGATCCTGTCGATGGATCAGAAACATCTGCTCTATCGCTCACCCGTGGTCGAAGCGCTGAACCCCGGCAATAGTGCTGCCGCTATGGTGCTGGAACGCGATGTCCGAAACGGCGCCTCCTATGAGGGCTACCGACGGGTCACCCTGACCGGGGATGAGGGCGACCTGACAGCGGCCGTTCACAATCTCTGCGCAGACTTCGGCGAGGCGCCGGAGAGTGTCTGCCTGATCGCCGCACCGGATCTGCTGACCAGGGTTGACCACAAGGGGCGGGTCCTGGCGCAATCCACACAGTTGCTGAGCGCTGCGCCCTTTGCTGCCTTGCAACAGGCGGAGGCAGAGGGGGCAGGGCGTGCCTTTCTGTTGGTGACGCAGGAGCGTAAGGCGCTGTCTGCGGTCATGCTCCGAGCCGACCAGAAGGCGAGGCTGGCCGCATGAGACTGACCGCGCTCACAACCCATATCCCCGAAGAGCGCATTGCGGCGGAGCAGATCATTCGCGATGCGGGCGGCTCCCCGTCGGAGGCGCGCGTCTTTGAGCGGCTGTTCGGGCTGGGGCAGGTTTCCAGCTGCGCAAAGAGCGAGACGCGCTACGACCAATTCGCCCGCATCATCGAGGATCTGCAAGCAAAGAGTGGAGATATCCCACGTCCGGATACGCTGATCCATGTGCGCGGTCTGCCGATGCGCGATTGTGCGCCGGGAGCTGTCGCCCCACGTCTGCGCCGGGATTTCGCTTTTCTCTCGCATGTCAGGCAGAAATTCGATCTCGACCAGACCAATTGTGCTGGGTTGATCTGGGCGCTTGAACTGGCCCGCACGCTGATGAAGGCGGGGCAGGCCCGGGTGGTTGCAGTGATTGCGGGCGACGGTCACGACCGGCTGCGTCTGGCGGATCGCTATGTGCCCGGCAGTACGCTGATGGGGGATGCCTTTTGCGGGCTTATCCTGGTGCCGGACGCGGATGCGCCCGCAGATACCGGCCTGCGCGTCGGGCGGATCTCGCTGACCTGCCATCCGCGGTTTGCCTTTGGCTACAAGGGGAGTTCTGCGCAGATGGGCAGATTCTTTGCCGCACATGGGCAGATCGTGTCCAGAACGCTGCGGGACCTCGGCTTTGACTGGACCAGCGGTTCGCCGCTTCTTCCGCACAATGTCAACCGGCTGGCCTGGCAAAGTTTTTGCACCGAGACCGGACTGGCGACGGATCGCATTCGTCTCGGTCTGCTGCCGGATATCGGGCACTGTTACACCGTCGACCCCTTTCTGCTGCTGAAGCAGGAACTTAGTGACCCAGACTCCAACCTCAATCGAGATCCGGGCACACCTGCCACGCTGCTCTCTGTTGGCATGGGAGGCTACGCCGCCGGATGCCAGATGCGCAGAGCTGTCCCATCCTCTCTTTCCACTTGCAGTCAAAGGAGCAGCAGCCATGCTCTCTCGGCATAATCTATTGACCAGTTTCCTTGAACAAGCCGTCGTGACCCACCCGCAATCGACCGCGGTTGAAGACGCCAGCGGCCAGCTCAGCTATGCTAAGCTGCGCGACCGTGCCCTGCGGGTGGCACAGCTGCTGAAACAGCAGGGGGTTGCGCGGGGTGATCATGTTGTTCTGTGTATGGGCAATTCGATCGGGTTCTGCGCCGCCTTCTGGGGCACGCTTTATGCGGGCGCGGTTGCCGTGCCCCTCAATACCGATACCAAACTCCCCAAATTGGCCTTCGTGCTTGCGGATTGCGCTGCGACCGCTGTCATCCAGGACACGGATCAGACAGAGAAAACCGCTGCCGCCCGGCAACAGGCAAAGAGCGACGCAGCCCTGATCAGCACAGGTGCCGAAACAGCCTTTGCAGATGCTTTGCAAGGGGCGGGGGAGCTTGGAGCGGGCACAGCCCAGCCTGCGACGGTACTGGATCAGGATCTGGCGGCGATCATCTATACATCCGGCTCCACGGGACATCCAAAAGGGGTGATGCTGTCGCATCTCAATATGACCAGCGCTGCGCGCTCGGTTGCCGAATACCTCGGCTATCGCGCCTCCGACCGCATTTTCTGCGCCATTCCCATGACCTTCGATTATGGGCTGCATCAACTGACCATGGCCGCGCTTACCGGGGCCTGTCTGCTGGTTGAACCCTCCTTTGCACGACCGCTCTTTGCCCTGCAACGATTGGCCAAAAGTGCGGCAACCGTCTTCCCCGTGGTGCCAACCATGGTGCCGCTGATCGCGCCTCTTGCCGCGCGCTATGACTTCTCCTCCGTCCGCTGCATTTCCAGCACAGCCGCAGCCCTCCACGCGCCCTTCATTGATCAGCTCGAAGCGATTTTTCCGAATGCGACGGTATTTTCCATGTATGGGCTCACTGAATGTCACCGCTGCACTTATCTTGATCCGGGAGAGCTGACACGCCGCCGCACCAGTGTCGGCAAGGCAATTCCCAATACCGAACTTTGGGTGGTGGACGCAGAAGGCACGCCGCATCGGCGCAATGCCACTGGAGAGTTGGTCATTCGCGGGGCAACCGTGATGAAGGGCTATCTGAACAATCCTGAGAAAACCGCAGAGAAGCTGCGCTCGGGTCCGATGCCGGGGGAGCAGGTTCTTTATACCGGGGATACCTGTCGCCTGGATGAGGACGGTTTTGTCTATTTCATCAGCCGCTCTGACGACATTCTGAAGGTGGCCGGTGAAAAGGTCGCGCCGAGCGAGGTCGAAACCGCACTGATCGCGCACCCGGATGTTGGCGAAGTCTGCGCGCTGGGCGTTGAACACCCGGTTTATGGCCAGCAATGCTGTGCCGTGGTGAGCGGCCCTGCGCTCAACAGTAAAGAAGTGGCGCAGGCGCTCAAAGCCTGGTGCGCCGAGCGGCTGGAAGCCCATGTGGTGCCCGCCCGTATTCTGGTGGTGGAGGCGCTGGCGCGCAACGGCAATGGCAAGATTGACCGCCACCAGCTCCGTGATTGGCTCGAAGCGGATCTGCCGCCCGCAAGGTCATCACTGCGCGCGCCATCGCCAGAGGCGGATCCGCTGCCTTCCTGATCAAACCCGTCCTGATCCCAGACAATGCGCTGACACCTGTCCTGACACGACCCATAGCGAGGTACCAACATGCAAAATATCGAACAGATCATTACCGACGCGCTTATCGAGCTGCTGGATATGCCCGATAACAGCCAGATCTCCACCGACAGCCGCCTGCAAGAGGATCTTGGCGTCGACAGTGGCCTGCTTCTGGAGCTGTTCATGGCGGTGGAGGAAAGCCTGCCTCAGGCGGTGCTCGATCCGGCGGTGATGAAGCCGGATGACATCACCACGGTTGGCAGCTTTGTCGGGATGGTCCGCGACAGCATGGTCGAGGAGGCCACGGCATGACCCGACCTGCCGGCGATCTGGCCGACAGCATCAGCGCACACGTACGGCTGCGAGAGATCTTTGCCGCTTTTGAGGGCGACACCCGCCCGGCCTATTGCACGCCCGAAACTGAGCTGAGCTTTGCGGCCCTGTTCGATCATGCCAGTGCGTTGGCGTATCAGTTGCAGCAGCACGGCGACAGTCTGCGCAGGCCGGTGCTGATCTATGGGCACAAGGATATCCGCTACCCGGTGGCCTATTGGGCCTGTCTGCTGGCTGGGCGCGCCCTGATCCCGGTGGAGCCGGAAACGCCGGTGGCGCGGATCCGCCAGATTGCGGAAACCTGCGGGGCGAGGCTGCTGCTCGGCGCAGGTCTGCTGAGTGGGGAAATCACCGACGCGCTGAAGGGTGCACAACTCGCCTGCCTGCCGGTTCCCGATCCATCCAGCCCCTGTGCGCAGATCACGCCCGATCCCTCCGAAGCCCCGGTGATCACAGATCAGGACCTGGCCTATCTGATGTTTTCATCCGGCACGCTGGGCCAGCCCAAGGGTATTGGCATCACCTATGCTAATCTCGTCGATTTTATCGACTGGCTTGATGTGCTCTACCCGTCCGCGATGCCGATGACCGCTGTGTCTGGCGTGATCCGCCATTGCTTTGATGTGTCGTTGTTTGAATTGTGGATGTCCTGGACACGCCGCCGCCCTCTGGTGGCGCTTGATCATGCCGAGTTTGCCAATTCGACCACCTACCTTGAGCGTTTGGCTGAGCATGAGGTGAGCCTCTGGGTTTCGACCCCCTCGATCACACGGCTGTTTCTCAAGAACCGGCGCTTCAACGGGGATCAGCTGCCGCATCTGCGCAACTTCGTATTCTGCGGCGAGGTCTTGACCAAGAAAATCGCGGCAGCCTTGTTTGACCGGTTCCCGGGCTGCCGGATCACCAACACCTACGGGCCGACCGAATGCACCGTTGCGGTGACATCCGTCGACATCACCGATGAACATATACAGTCGGAGCGGGATCTGCCCATCGGCGCGCCGCGCCCGGGGACCCGGTTGGAGCGCGGGATTGCGCAGGCCGGGCAGCCGGGAGGTGAACTATTGATCCGTGGTGCCAGCGTGGGGGCCGGTTATGTTGGCCTGCCGGAGAAGACCAGGGCGGCTTTTCCTGAACCTGCCCTCTATCGCACCGGGGATCGCGGCTATCTGGCCCCTGACGGGCTGTGGCATTTCGTCGGGCGCATTGACCGCGAGGTGAAAATTCAGGGCGTCCGTGTCAACCTCAATGACATCGAAACCCATCTGCGCAACCTACCGGGGGTCGAAGACGCGGTGGTCGAGGCGCAGATGCTTCGTGGGGTGCCGCATGCCTTGTCGGCCTATGTTCTGGGCCCCCGCCAGCTTACCGGTCTTACGGATCTGGCGGCGCGGCTGACGGCTGAGCTACCGCCCTATCTGGTGCCGCGCTACTGGTACGCCGATTTCCCGGCAGGCCTGAACCAGAATTCCAAATTTGATCGCTCGAAACTGGCGAATGCAGCGGCCGACGCCCGTCTGCGCCATATCCATATGCCATCAAGCGTCGCCCAGATATCCCAGGAGGAACCCGCATGACCCAGAAGGAGATCCCGATCTTCGATGCCAATTCAACCATGTTCCAGAACATCGGCCTGTTGAAAGTGGCAGAGACAGCAACCCGCCAGCACGGCGATATCGTTGCCATCCGCGTCAGCGAGACCCGCGATCTCTATATTGCGGGTAGCCCTGAGTGTTTTCATTACTGGCGTGGCCATCAAGGGCATTTTCAGACAGATCTGGGCGATATTGCCAGCAATCAGGCGATCACCCGCATGTTGCTTGGAGATGAACTTCAGGACCCGCGCTGGAGCGATATCTGGGTGCTCACCGCCAACCGTATGTCGGCCATCGCGCGCGATTTCGACGGTTGGCTCGAAACCGCACTGGCAGAGGCCACGCAAACGCTGATCCGCGACCTTCCACAGGACGGCAGCGCGGTTGACCTGCGCGATCTCTGTCGCGACTGGTCAATCCGCGCCGTCTGCCCGGCCATCTTCGGCGCCGATATCGATGTGGCTGAAATCGCTCAAGGGGTGGCCGATGTCGAAGGTTTCTACTTCGCCATGAGCACCAAAGACGCGTCCGAGACCGCAGATCACGAGATGATGCCGGAATTTCAGGCCGCCCGTGGTTTTCTCGACAAGGCAATCACCGCTGCCCTGAACGACAGTTCCGCATCCGACCGCAATTTGATTGCGCAGATCGCCACGGTCATTCCGCCGGACGTGTCAGAGGCAGACCGGCTCAATCTTCTGCGGCCCACCGTCGGCCATGTGATCACCGAGAAGTTGAACATCGGCGGTCTGAGCCTGCTGTGGACGCTGGTGCAGCTGGCGCAGGATCCGCAGCTGGCCGCAGATATCGCCACTGAATGTCACGGCAGCGATCCAATGACGCTGCGCGATGCCGAGAGCCCGCTGGCCCTCTCCACGGTGAAGGAAGGGCTGCGGCTGTTCCCGGAACTTCCGTTCATCTACCGCATCACCAGCGAGGCGGTCCCGATTGGCGATTACGTGATTCCATCCGGGGCAACCGTTGTTTTTGCACCCTGGCTGGTGCAACGCGATCCGCGGTTCTGGGACAATCCCAAACGCTTCCAGGGGGATCGCTTCTTGGACGAGGGCAGACACCGGGCGCATTATTTCCCCTTTGGGGTCGGCGCGCGCATCCGCTCGCGTGCCAATTTCATGCTGCATCAACTGACGCTGGCCGCGCGTGCCATCTGCGCCGCACAGACATTTGCGCTGGCACCGGACTGTCCGCGCGGCAATATCCGTCCCTTGCTCCGCTCCGCATTGATCCCGCGTGGGGCGGTGCCGGTGGTGTTCCACCCTCGTGCGCAGGCAGACGCAACCACCGGGGATCGCGCCCTTGCTGACGCCGCCCAATGACACGCGGCCATTCAAGTTCAATCACAAAAGGAAGACCGCAGATGTTTGAGACATTCATGACAGACCTCCGCGAGACCCTGTTGAAGGGTGCCGATAACCCCGCCTTGGTCACATCGGAACAGGTGATCAGCTTCGCTGACTTGGCCGCGCAGGTGGAGGGGATCTTGCAGGCGCTGACGGAGATGCCGCCGGGCCTGAGCCTGATTGTCGGCCACAAGGAACCGGCCTGTATTGCTGCGATGATCGCCTGCGCGTTCTCGGGCCGTGCCTTTGCCTTTGCGGATCGCGCAACCCCGATGGACCGTATGCAGCAGATCGCCGCCACGGCAGAGGCAAGCCATATTCTCGCCTATGGTGAGGAGGTGCTGCCTGAGGGGCTGCCGGTCCTGATGTTGAAAGACCTACCCGCACGCTCGCCTCGGTTAGAGATCGCCCCGCACCTGTCGGAACAGGACACGTTCTATGTGATCTTCACCTCCGGCAGCACCGGCACACCAAAGGGAGTGCCGATTTCCCGTGGCAACTATATGGCGCTGCACCGCTGGTACGCTCCCTTGCTGGGCGCGGTTCGACCCGAAGGTGCCCATGTCAACCACGCCAGCATGGCCTTTGATATGGGCATGTTCGACCTCTGGCCGACGTTATCACTGGGGCGTCCCGTGCAGCTCCTTAACCATGTGAACAACATCATGCCACGCAACAATATCCGCCATCTGACGCGGGATGCCGCCACCACCCCTGCCTCCTGGGCATCGACGCCATCGCTGTTGCAGCTGATGTGTACCGATCCGCAGTTCAGCGCCGAAACGCTGCCGGATCTGCGGTTCTTTGTAGTGGGGGGCGAGATGTTGCCAGGAGCGCTGGTGCAGGAGCTGCAACAACGCTTTCCCAAGGCCCGGATCTTCAATGGCTACGGCCCGTCGGAGGCAACCTGTGCCACCCATCTCTACCCGGTCAGCGCGGCTGATACACTCGCCTCCGGCCCGATGAAAATCGGCGCCTGTGTCGGGGAAAACCGGATGCAGATCATTGGCCCCGACGGGCAAGAGGTCGGGGCGGGAGAGGCGGGCGAACTGGTGCTCTCTGGCCCGCAGGTCATCACGCATTATCTGCCCGCAGACCATCCCGCAAATGCGGCGCTGAGCCAGCCGGACGGGGTCAATACCTACCGCACCGGTGATCTTGCCCGGCTTGATGCGGCGGGCCATCTGGTGCTGCTCGGGCGGATCGACCGGCAGGTCAAACTTCTGGGCAACCGGATTGAGCTGAACGAGATCGAACGGATCGCCGAAGGCAGCATTTGGGTGCGCAAGGCGGTTTGCCTGCCGCAGAAAGATGCAACCGGTCGCGTGACCGGGCTACAGCTCTTTGTGGAGCCGCTGGAGGGACAGCTCTGTGAACGGCAGGCGCTGCTGGCGCATATGGGCAAACATCTGGCCGCCCAAGTTCTGCCGCGTGAGCTGCATTTTGTGTCGCAGTTTCCGGTCACTACTAATGGCAAACTGGATACGCAGGCGCTCCTGGCAGGGGGCGGGGATCGGGCTCAGCCGGATCGGTCGATGTCACCGGCGCAGCACCCTGCGGCGACAGCCATCAAGGAGGCCGTCAAATGACCCGGTCTCATGATGCAAAGCGCCAGTTCTGGCCGGACAAGACGGCGGCCGTGATCGGATCCGGCTTTGCCGGCATGGTGGCTGCTGCTGCTCTGGCGCGCACCTTTGGCACCGTCTGGCTGATCGACCGCGACGCCCACCCGGATAAGCCCGCGTTGCGCAAATCCGTGCCGCAGGCCGCCCATGTCCATGCGCTGCTACACTCCGGTCAAACGGTGCTGGAGAGCCTCTTTCCCGGTTTCGAACGCGAGGCTACCGCTCAGGGCAGCCTGCCGCTGAAGGTTCGTTCCGGTTGGCGCAGTTTCAGCGCCGGACGTTGGTTGCCGCCTGTTGATACCGGGGTGCAGGTGCTGTCGCAGACCCGTCCGGCCCTTGATCACCTGATCAAACAGCAGATCGCCGGTAATGCGGTGATCCGTCCGCTGCTGGCCCGGGTCACCGGCCTGCTCAGTGATGCGACGGACCCCGGCGCGGTTACCGGCCTGCGCCTGTTGCAGGAGGGGCGCGAACGCGACTTGCCCGCTGATCTGGTGGTCGATGCCGGAGGTCGTGCCGAACAGGGCGCGCAGTGGCTGGCCGACTTGGGGTATGCCCCGCCACCGGTTGAAACCGCCTATCCTGAGGTGCGCTATGTCTCGGGGCTGTTCTCCCGCCGGATCACAGCAGGAGAAGATCTCGCGGGGTGGCTCAACTTTGCCTCCGCCCCGATGACGCGTGGCGCGGTTCTGGCGCCGGTGGAGAACGGGCGCTGGATGGCGACGGCAACCTGCCGCTTTGACATGCAAGCCCCCGCAACCGAGGCCGAGTTTCGGGCGTTTCTGGACGCATTACCGGATGACAAAATTAGCAGCCTGCTGACCGGCGAAACCTTGGTGCGCGAACTGAAGAGCTACCGGATCGCCGCCGTGCGTTTCAATCGGTTTGATCAGGCCACCCGCCCATTGCCGAAGGGGTATCTGCCGCTCGGCGACCGGATCGCTACCTTTAACCCGCTTTATGGTCAGGGCATGTCGGTGGCAGCGCTCCAGTGTCAAGCGCTCTCGGATGTGCTTGGGCAGGTCATGACAGCCGATCCCGCCTGCGATTGGCGGCAGGCCCTTGCCGCGCCCTATCTGGCCCGCGCGTCTCTACCAGCGGAGGCGGCCTGGCTGATCGGTCAGGCCAACGATATGGAATATCCGGCCTATCGTGGGCAGCCCTCAGAGGCGGCGGTGGCGCTGAACCGGGACCTGCGCCGGGCCTTTGCCACCTCAATCGGTCGCCCCGAACGGATGCGCCGGATCGACCGTGTACTGCATCTGCTGGATCCGCTCTCATCTCTCGCCGCGCCGGACCGCCGCGCTCCGCCCTCCGCGCGGGAGGCGGCAATCGCAGATCCCGGCCAGACCACCCCCGCCTTGACCTGACCACCCCGCGTTGACCTGAAGAAAGGAATTGCCCGATGAAACTCTACACCACGGCTCCGCCCTCTGTCCGTTTCAGCGCGGGTAGCTATCTCAGCCAGATCGCTGATATTGCCCGCTGGCACGAAGACGCCGGCGTCGAAGGCATGTTGATCTATACCGACAATTCGCTGATGGACCCCTGGACTGTCGCCCAGGCCACCATCGAACGCACCTCGCGGTTCGTGCCGCTGGTGGCAACGCAGCCGCTCTATATGCATCCGCTCGCGGCGGCGCGCAAACTGTCCTCGCTGGGCTTTCTCTACGGGCGCAAGCTGGCGCTGAATATGGTTGCGGGCGGATTTGTGCGGGATCTGAAACAGCTTGGCGATCAGGCAGATCACGATCCCCGCTATGATCGCCTCACTGAATACAGCCAGATCCTGATGGCGCTTTTGCACGGCGAAACCGTGACGCTGAGCGGCGACTACTATCAGGTCGAAGGGCTGCGGTTGGAGCCCGCTCTGGACCCGGCGCTGATGCCGGACCTGTTTGTGTCCGGCATGTCGCCTGCTTGTCAGGCCACGGCGGCCACGCTAGGTGCCACCCGGCTGAGCTATACGAAACCGCGTGAACAGCTCGATCAGGCGGCGGTTGCGGGCAAGAACCTAGGCGTGCGTTTTGGAGTGATTGCCCGCCCCAACAGCGCCGATGCCTGGGAGGAGGCGCGCGCGCGCTTCCCGGCGGACCGGCGCGGGCAGCTGGCCCATCGCATGGCGCAGGGCACCTCGGATTCAATCTGGCATCAGCAGATTTCAGCAGTGGCCGAAGAACTGGAAGACGCCCGCTCCGGCGCCTATTGGCTGTTCCCGATCAAGAATTACAAAACCTTCTGCCCGTATATTGTCGGCAGCTACGAGGAGGTAGCCGACTATATCCAGAGCTATATCTCGCTCGGGTTTGAAACCCTGATCCTCGACGTGCCAACGGGGCAGGAGGATCTGGCCCATACCATGCGCGCCTTTGATCTGTGCCAGCAGCCAGCAGTCTGAGCGGGTCTGATGTTCAAGCGCAGTTTATTTGAACCGGACCATGAATGCCTGCGACAGCAGGTGGCTGAATTTCTGGACGCCGAGGTGGTGCCGCACCACCCGCAATGGATGGAAAATCGGCAGGCCCCCCGCAGAATTTGGCAGCAGGCGGGGGAGGCTGGTCTCTTGTGCCGCACGATCCCGGAGGACCACGGCGGTCACGGAGGCGATTTTCGCCAGTCAGTCGTCATCATAGAAGAGCTGGCCAAGCGGCGGCTCTGCGGGCTCCTCACCTTCCTGCAAAGCGATATTGTTGCCCCCTATCTGCATCGTCTTGGCAATGATATTCAGCGACAGGAGTATCTGCCCGACCTGTGCTCTGGGCGGCGTATCGGGGCCATTGCCCTGACCGAACCGCAAGGGGGATCCGATCTGCACGGGCTGCGCTCCACGGCCATACGGAACCAGGATGAGATCATCCTGACCGGCGAGAAGACGCATATTTCAAACGGTTCGGAAGCGGATTTGATCATTGTCGCCGCCCGCACCGGCCCCACCGGCTGTGATGGTGCATCCTCAGCAGGGTTCGACATGCTGCTGGTGGAGGCAGGAACGCCGGGGTTGACCCGCCGCCGCATCAACAAGACCGGGATGCCTGCCTTGGACACCGGCCATCTGACCTTCGACAACTGCCGCGTACCGGAGGGCAACCGTCTGGGGGCCAGTGGCATGGGATTTTTCTATCTTGTCAGCTTTCTCAGCATCGAACGGCTGGTGCTGGCAACCTATGCACAGGCGATGGCGGAAACGCTGCTTCGCGAAACAGTCCGGTTCTGTGCCACACGCCGCACGGCAGAGGGAACCACGCTGGACTATCAGGCCACGCAGTTCCGGCTGGCCGATCTTTACAGTGAGGCGGCCACCAGCCGGTCCTTTGTCGATAGCTGCATCGTCGATCACACCGCCGGCCGTCTGGACAACCGCAATGCCTGTATTGCCAAGCTTCGCAGCACCGAGCTGCTGACTGCCGCAGCAGCGGCGAAGCTGCAACTGTCCGGTGCCCGAGGTTTTTGCGACGATGGTTCGGATGGTTCGGATGGGCCGGATCGGGCGACACAGGATGTGCTCGACAGTGCGGTCCAAACCGTCTGGGGCGGCAGCAGCGAGGTGCTGCGCAATGTGGTGGGCAGCAGCCTTGCCAATATGCTGTGAAGCGGGATGTGAGCACGCATCGCCCCGGTGCCCGGCGATCAGCAATACGGCCCGGTGAGGTTCATCTCTGGCAGGGTGCGTTGGGTCGCAGCGATATCTCGGATCTCGATCTGTCGCTATTGTCCCACAGTGAACATCTGCGCCTGAACGATCTGTCACGGCCTGAGGCGCGCGTGCTCTATGCTGCCTCGCATGTGGCGCTGCGCCGGGTTCTCGCAACCTATACAGGCTGTCCGGGCGCGGCGCTTATCTTCAAGACCGTTGCGGGAGGCAAGCCAGCGCTGGTTGATGCGGGCGGGTTGGAATTCAATCTCTCGCATTCCGACCGGATGTGGTTGATCGCAGTGACCCGGTGCAACCCGATTGGCGTCGATATCGAAGCGGTGCGACAGGGGCGACGGTCAGACGCGGTGGCCCGGCGCTATTTTGCACCTGAGGAAAACGAGGCCCTTGCGGCTTGCTCTGATGGCTCAAGACCGGCGCAGTTCGCCCAGATCTGGGCGCTGAAAGAGGCCTATGTCAAGGCACGCGGGCAGGGGTTGGCTCTACCTCTCACTGCATTTGCGGTCCGCTTTCAGGCCGGGCAGGCGACGCTATTGCGCTGTGAGAACGAAACGCCGGCGGACTGGAGCATGTCCGGCTGGACCCCCGCACCGGGATATCGCGCGGCGCTGGCCGTGAAATCCCCCATCGATCAGATCTGTCATCTTGATTTGTGAGTGAATAATTTCAAGGGCTTATCAGGTTCTCTTTCCTGTAAACCGCATTCTGTCCGTCCTTAATCCCCATTGAGGACGCGCGCCCTCTTCAGAACTGGCAGGGTAAAGCCATGCTCAAGCCAAGGTCGATACGGTCAGGGCTCGGACATGTCTTGTATCAACCGGTCGTGGCATCACTGGCTGCGACCTGACAGAACAACAAAGAGGTCCCCATGGTTGCCCATCGCACGCGCCCCCCGTTTCGGTCATCGTTCACCCGTTTCATCGCCGCCTGCATAGCGGCTCTCGGGTTTGGCAGTAGCGCGGTATCTGCCAAAAACGTGCCGATCCCCGAACTTGCCGCCCCAATCACTACCCTGCGACTGATTGGCGACGAAACCACCCTCAAGCTTAGCAATGGCACAGGTCCGGCGCAGGCGCTCGAAATCTCGACCGGGACGGCTGTGGGATGCGGGCTGGATGCACAGGTGACTCAGAATGGCGACACGCTCGAAGTTCATCTGACACGCTCCGGTCTGAAAACCAGCTGGTGGTGTGAGCCGGAACTGCATATCGCTATGCCGCCGGATCTGGGCCTCAAGGTGGAGGTGATCAAACTGGTAGCAGATATCACCGGAACCTTTGGTGCTGTCGATATCGCCTCGGAAAACTCGGTTGTGAATTTCACCGGGGATGCATCAGAGTTCAAACTGACAGGTGGAAAGGCGATTTCTCGCCTAGACTTTGGCCCGGGCACCAAACGTGAGAACGTGGATGTGAAGGTGCCCTTGAACCTGTCGCATATCTCATTTCGCGCCAAGTAACACCGGCGCGCAGCCGCCTGCCGCGACCACGGCCTGTGCTGAAAATACGCCAAAGACGTTCTGCGTCTGGCCCCTGTTCTCATCACTTTGCTCGGGGTAGGCGCAAAAAACGGCAAACTTAATTGTGCAGGAGCTTCACAACCTGTTATAGAGTTGAAAAGGCATTAATATACTTATGGGTGGTTTGGCAGCCCATGAGGGAACGACACGGACCTAAGATGACCCACGGGTGCGACTGGCGCGCAGATCAACCTATATCGATCCGGCTGATCCAAGAGCGCCCGATGTGTTCATGCCGATTGCTTTTCCCCGAGAGTGGCAGGCTGAAGGCGCAGGGCGACCCCACCCTTAGACAGGCGCAGGACCGGCAGACCGCTCGGTTTGCCTTCCAATGGCTCGCCCCTGCAACGCCAGCAACAGACAGCGACACGATCGTGTCATCAAAACCGGACATGGTCGGATGTCAGACGCAGACACAAATGCAGGCAGTGGCATCCGCTGTCGCCTGTGCCGCAATGATTCAGGATGACCGTTTCCACTAAGGCACTAGACGAATGATATTCATACCAATCGAATTTATGTTCTCAGCACAGATGATGTTCCTGTTCATTCATGTTGTCAGAAACGACGACACCGCAAACAAGAACAAGCCGTTTCTGCTGCTCATCGTGCTGAGCGCGATCCAGTCCTTCTTGCTGGGGCTGCGCTGGGGGTATGATGTTGAGGCGACGTCTTACATCGTGCCGGTGCTTGCAACCTTAATACCGGCTCTGGTCTATGCAGGGGTTCTGAACGTGATCGAACGTGACCGCTGGCCGATGGCGCAGCGGCTGGCGGTCTATTATATGCCGACCGTGCTGGTGATCGGGCTGACATTTCTCTGGCGCGAGGCGGTGGATATTGTCGTTGTCATTACATTCCTCGCCTATGCGGTGGTTATTCTGCGCCTGCTTTTGCCTGGTACGGACGCTTTGGGGATCACGCCTCTGGACGGGGCCGATTCCACCTATCGGGCGATTTTTTTCGCGGCTCTGTCGCTGCTGTCCTTTGCCCTGATCGACACCATTTTGTTCCTCAGCTTCTTCTGGCAGCATGTCGAACATGTGCCCTCGGTGATCCTGTTTGCGAATTTTGCAGCACTGGTGATGCTGGGCCTGGCAGCCACCCTTGCCAGCACCAGTAAAACGCCGCCCTCGGAAACGCCGCAGCCGCGTCGGCTGGAAGAGGAAGAGCTGAGCGGATCCGCCACGATCCAGAGGATTGAGGAGCTGATGAATGACGACCATGTCTACCGAGATGCAAACCTCAATCTCGAACGGCTGGCGCGCAAGGCACTTATCCCATCCCGACAGATCTCGCAGGCGATCAACCGTTCGGTCGGAATGAATGTCTCCCAATACGTCAACGGCTATCGGATTGCGGAGGCCTGCGACCTGCTTCAGGCGACCCGCCGATCGGTGACGGATATCATGTTCGATGTCGGTTTTCAGACCAAATCCAACTTCAACCGGGAGTTCCGCCGAGTGACTGGCATGACGCCGCAGGCCTGGCGCACGAAATACACGCCGGCTGAGGATGGTGGCTCAATCGTGGCTGACGCGGATAGCGTGCCGCTATGACGGCATGCTACAGCAACCGTGATGGTGCTCAACATGATTGGGCGGTGGTGGCAGGACATGGCTGCCCATCGCCCGGCCGCATGAACGCCCGCCACAAGCGCACTCCAGCCATGTTGCGAGAATTTAAAAACAAATGCAGGGGAGGAAGTGCAGGTTTCTGTTGCCAGGTACCTGCGAACCCCGCCTTACGCGGCTAGGCGCAAGGACTTAGTTTCGGCGACATTAACAGCTTACGCTGCTACTGCCATTGCCGGAGCACGATTGTCATTTGCAATTGTACAAGTTTCGCCGATAACGGTGGCAGACAGCCGAGACAAAGCTAACCCCTTTAGACGTTCGTCGATCCTGTTTCGACCCCATGATCCCCAAATGAAGGATGTTTGGTGGAGTCGCCGGGTACCGCCCCCGGGTCCGATCCGCTTATTACGAGCGCGTTTATGTCCATAGTTCCGAAGAACAGACCCAATATATGGTCGGGACGGGGAGAGTTAAAGGGGGAAAATGCTCAAGACTCCAACGCGGTTGAAGCCCAGACCAGTTGCTGACCTGTCAGGCAGACGGGCAGGGTGTTCTCAGGCATCTGGCCGAGGTTCTCAAAAAGTGTGAGAAAGTCGAACTGACTGATCATTTCGATGAACTTTCCCTCAGAAGCGCGCGCCATGATATGCCCGGACACCTGGAAGGGCCGGTTATGCATTATGCTGACGGCCTCTACCTGGATGCGTACGGCAATCCAGTCTCCTGCCTCGACCGCATGGCTGATCTCGACTTGGATATCGGTGCAGAGTTCGCGCACGGCCTCAGCCAGAACAACAAATTCCGGCTTTTTCATCGCGATGTCCGGGATCAGGCCGACTGCTTCGGTATCCTCTGCAAATAACTCGTCAAGAACAGTCGTATCACCATTCACCCAGAGGCCCTGAAACCAGCGATTCAACATCTCTTTGGGCGTGGGGTACACTGCAACTCTCCAATACTCGTCATTTATGATGTTATTACGGTCGCTTTGATATTGGGCAAGCTTTTTATCAGAGCAAAACAGTCGGTCGCGCCGAACTAGGGTCAGGACCCATTAATCCTGCATCGCTGGCGCGCGAACGGCAAAAAAGCAGTGGTTTTGAGCGCGCCGGGACTGGCGGTGTCAATTCCAAGCGTTCAAAGCCGCTGCTTTGCAGCGGTTCGCACGTCCGGGGATTTGGCTGATTTTGCCTCTGAGCTGCGTCACATCTTCTTGAAATAGAACCACTATTCCTGTGAATCTGTTCCTTGTCAGAGACAAAATCAGTCAAACCAGAGGTGCAGGATTAATGGGTCCTGACCCTACGGACGGTTATTGATTGCGCGTGAACGGTTATTTGACCTGTTCCGCACGTTTCAAAAACACTGTTTGTGACAACTTAAGCGTTTCACTTTCAAGCTGTGTCAGACCCTCAGCCGTCGCAATTGGATCCCCGGCCTCAATGGCCTCGACGATATTGCTGTGCAGTGCAGTGATCACTGCCCGATCCCGCGCGGTGAAGGTGATCATATTCATCAGGGGCTGCATTGCCTCTACGGCGCCAGCTAGTTGATAGGACAAAACCGGATTGTCCGCCGCATCCACCAGTGCCCGGTGAAAAGTCACATCGGATGCACAAAACGCTTCGTCGGAGAGACCGGGCTGGCCCTGTCGAAAAATTTCGGCGCGCATGGTAGCAAGGTGATCCGCCGTGCGCCGGGTGGCCGCCAGCGGGGCGCAAGCGCGCTCCAACGCGTAGCGGGCCTCACAGGCGGTGTCAAAACTGACGGCATTCATGCTCAGCAGCAGCGTTGATGTGGTGATCTGCTGCGCATAAGCCTCCTCAAAGCTCAGCCGATTGACAAAGGCCCCGCCGGTGGCCCCGCGCTGGGTACGGATCAGCGATTGTGCCGCCAGCCGCTTCAGCGCTTCGCGCACGGTCGGGCGCGAGACCTGAAACTGCTCTGCCATCTCCGCCTCGGAGGGCAGCCGTTGATCGACGATCAGCGCCCCACTGATGATGGCATCACGAATGGCTTCGGCGATCTGAGCGGACAGATCCGCTGTACTGCGTGGGGTCAACTTCATGCTCTGGCGCCGCCTATCGGGAGAAATCATTTGTCAGACATTTAAAAGTCTGACATTTGATTGGCAAGAGCTGAGTCGCCGTCGCCGAGGAAGAAGAGGCCCGTCGGCATCTTCGCTCAGCCAACGCACCTAGGCGCGCCGGTGCGCCGATGAATGTCAGAGGAGGACAGATCATGTTCAAAGCTTTGGTCGTGAACAAGGACGAAGACAGCGGTAAAACATCAGCCGCCGTTGAGACGCTCAGCCTGGATCAGCTGCCCGACGCAGAGGTAACGGTGGCGGTGGACTACTCCACAGTGAACTATAAAGACGGGTTGTGCATCGGCCCGGGCGGCGGACTGGTCCGCAAATACCCCCATGTGCCGGGTATCGATTTTGCAGGCACGGTCGAGGCTTCCGACGATGACCGCTACAAGCCCGGCGACAAGGTGGTCCTGACCGGCTGGCGTGTGGGTGAGGCCCATTGGGGCGGCTATGCGCAAAAGGCCCGCGTGCGCGCGGATTGGTTGGTGCCGCTGCCAGAGGGGATCGACACGCGGCAGGCTATGGCGGTGGGCACCGCAGGCTTTACCGCAATGCTGTCGGTGATGGCGCTGGAGGATCACGGGCTGACACCCGGCCATGGTCCGGTTCTGGTCACCGGGGCTGCGGGCGGTGTTGGCTCTGTGGCCACTGCCATCCTGTCGAACCTTGGCTATGAGGTGGCAGCGGTTACCGGGCGACCAGAGACCTCTGACTATCTGACCGCGCTTGGGGCCTCACAGATCGTGCCGCGCGAGGAGCTGAACGAAACCGTCAAACGCCCGCTGGAGAGCGAAAACTGGGCGGGCTGTATTGATGCTGTGGGTGGCGCGATGTTGGCGCGCGTTCTCGGCCAGATGAAATACGGCGGCTCGGTTGCGGCGGTCGGACTTGCTGGCGGGGCAGGGCTTCCTGCCACAGTGATCCCGTTCCTGTTGCGCGGGGTGAACCTCCTTGGCATCGACAGCGTGATGCAGCCCTACGACAACCGCCTGCGGGCCTGGCAGCGTATTGCCACTGATCTTCCGATGGAGAAGCTGGAGGCGATGGTCGAACCGGCCTCCCTGTCGGATCTGCCAGAGCTTGGCGCTGACATTCTGAAGGGTCAGGTAAAGGGCCGCGTTGTTGTGGATGTAAATGCCTGAAAACTTTGCGTGGTGGTTGCGACAGCTAGCGGCGACCAACGAGAAAACGCGCAGCCGGTCTGCGCGTTTTTGCGTTTCGCCAGTGCCCCTTCACGCGGTCCTTGGGCTGGGATCCATGGGACGCGACAATTTCGCAGTTTTCTGCTACACTGGGCATAGATCCATCGCTGCGTAGCCGCTGCTGCGTCGTGGGCTCAGCGCTAGGTGCCGCCGCGGTCATTGCGGGAGGACAGCACGCAGGACAGGCCAGGACGGGATCACAGCAGGGCTGATCACAGCGCGCAGGCCGTTTGTTGCTTATTTTTGCAATCGGCGGGAACCTGCGCAGCCATGGGGTGGTTGGGTCTGTGGACGTTCATAAAAACGAAGCAGGGACGCGCATGACAGACGAAACGGCCAATCAGGGCATACCCGCCCCCGACGGTGAGGCCGCCGTCATCGACACCGAATATGAAATTGGACAGGATAATTTAGAGGGATCGGTGGGGCCGATCGGATTTGACATCCACAACCCCGTGTTCATGGTCTCCGGCATCAGCATCATGCTGTTTGTCTTCTACGCGCTGGTTCTTCCCGAACAGGCCGCTGCCTTCTTCGGCTGGCTGCGCCCGGCGGTGACCAGCTCCTTTGATTGGTTTTTCCTCAGCGCGGGCAATATCTTCGTGCTGTTTTGTTTCTTCCTCATTGTCTCCCCCTGGGGCAAGGTACGCCTGGGCGGGGCGGATGCAGCACCCGATTACACCTATACCGGCTGGTTCGCGATGTTGTTCGCCGCAGGCATGGGAATCGGCCTGATGTTCTATGGCGTCAGTGAGCCGATGAGCCACTATTCCACATCCTTCGGCGGCGTGAGCATGGGGGAAAACGGCGCCCGCACCGATTGGGCACCGCTGGGTGGCGCTGCCGGGGATAGTGCGGAATCCGTGCGCCTTGGCATGGCGGCGACGATCTATCACTGGGGCCTGCACCCTTGGGCGATCTACGCCATCGTAGCACTGTCGCTGGCGCTCTTCTCCTACAATAAGGGGTTGCCGCTCACCATTCGCTCTGCCTTCTATCCGATCTTCGGCGAACGGGTCTGGGGCTGGACGGGCCATGTGATTGATATTCTGGCGGTCTTTGCCACGCTCTTTGGGCTCGCGACCTCCCTTGGTTTCGGTGCGACGCAGGCCAACGCGGGGCTGAACGAACTCTTCGGCGTGCCCGTTGGCTCCACCACCGAAGTGATCCTGATTTCCGCGATCACCGCCGTGGCGCTGGTGTCGGTGGTGCGTGGCCTGGATGGCGGCGTGAAGGTGCTGAGTGAGCTGAATATGGGGCTGGCCTTCCTGCTGCTGATCTTCGTGCTGCTGGTTGGGCCAACCCTTCTGATCATCACCGGGTTCTTCGACAGTCTGATGGCCTATGTGCAATATCTGCCGGCGCTTTCGATGCCCTTCGGGCGAGAGGATGCCAACTACAGCCAAGGCTGGACCGCCTTTTACTGGGCGTGGTGGATCAGCTGGTCGCCTTTTGTCGGCATGTTCATCGCCCGCGTCAGCCGGGGCCGCACGGTGCGTGAATTCATCATCTGCGTCCTGCTGATCCCCAGCCTGGTCTGTGTTCTATGGATGAGCGTCTTTGGCGGCACCGCGATCCATCAGGTGGTGGCGGATGGCTACACCGGTGCGCAGGAGGCGGCGCTTGAACTGAAACTGTTCAAGATGCTGGACCAGCTGCCGCTGGCGTCCATCACCTCCTTTGTCGGGATACTGCTGGTGATTGTGTTTTTTGTCACCTCCTCGGACTCCGGCTCGCTGGTGATCGATACCATTACGGCAGGCGGCAAGGTCGACGCCCCGATGCCGCAGCGGGTGTTCTGGTGCGTGTTCGAAGGCGCCGTCGCGATTGTGCTGCTGCTTGGCGGCGGTCTGGTCGCCCTGCAGGCGATGGTGATCTCAACCGGTCTGCCGTTCACGGTGGTCTTGCTCCTGATGTGCTGGGCAATCCTGCGCGGATTGCAAAGCGAGCCGCGCTAAGACGTACAGCTGCAAACGAAACAACAAAACGCCCCGGAGAGTATCCGGGGCGTTTCGCGATTTGGGACGGTGGTTTTGCGCTTAGCCCTTCGCCTCATAGAACCCGACCGAATTGCCATCGGGATCCTTGGCGTAGAAAAACTGCCCGCTTGGCAGTGTGATCGCCTCTGAGACCACCTGTCCTCCGGCCTTCGTCACCCGCGCCATCACCTCCGCCAGCGCGCCTTCGGCGGCCAGATGCAGGGTGGGACCGATGCCATCGGGGGCGGGCGTGCCGGGATAAATACTCAGTGCAACGCCGGTGGCCGGATCCTTGGGGCGAAACACCAGCATCGGGTTCGGCCCGTCAGTGACCAGCTCCAGTTCTGCCCCTGTCACATGCTCATAAAACCGGGTCGCGGCGTCCATGTCGGTTACGGGGAGTTCGCCCCAGACCAGAAAATCCTGCGGAGTATATGCCATCATCTGCGTCCTTTCCTGCTGATGTGGCCCTTTGCTATCCGCTCCTGTGGCCAGAAAATGTCATCAGTGCAGCGGCGGCAGTTGCGGACAGGAATAGCCATCGGTGCTTGACCTCGTGCAGCATCATCGGCACTCCTTTCGAAGACAGACATAAGGAGAGACCATGGCCCTCGATATCGACTTCGTCCGCAGCCAGTTTCCGGCATTTGCAGCAGCGAATTTGCAAGGTCAGGCGTTTTTCGAGAATGCCGGCGGCTCCTATACCTGTCAGCCGGTGATCAACCGGCTCACCCGGTTTTATACCGAACGCAAGGTACAGCCCTATGCGCCTTATGAGGCCTCGACACTGGCCGGCGCCGAGATGGACGAGGCGCGCCACCGGATCGCGGGTATTCTCGGGGTCGACCGCGATGAGCTGAGCTTTGGTCCCTCTACCACCCAGAATACCTATGTGCTGGCGCAGGCTTTTCGTGACTTTCTGTCTCCGGGGGAGGCGATTATCGTCACCAATCAGGACCATGAGGCCAACAGTGGCCCGTGGCGGCGTCTGGCCGATGCGGGGATTGAGGTCCGCGAATGGCAGATCGACCCTCAGACCGGCCATCTGGATCCAGGCGATCTGGAAAATCTGCTGGATGAAAAGGTCCGCCTGGTTTGTTTCCCCCATTGCTCCAACGTGGTTGGGGAACTGAACCCGGTCACCGAGATCACCGCACTCGCCCATGCGGCAGGGGCCTTTGTCTGTGTCGATGGGGTTTCTTATGCGCCCCATGGCCTGCCCAATGTCGGTGAGCTGGGGCCCGACATCTATCTGTTCTCCGCCTATAAAACCTACGGGCCTCATCAGGGGCTAATGGTGATCCGCCGCGCGCTCGGGGAGCTGCTGCCCAATCAGGGTCATTTCTTCAATGGTGATACGCTTTACAAACGTTTCACCCCCGCAGGCCCTGACCATGCGCAGGTCGCCGCCTGTGCCGGGATGGCGGATTATATCGCGACCCTCGCCCATCACCACGGCGGCCCGCTGACCGAAGGCGCCGCGCAGGGCGCCTTTGTCCATGATCTGATGCGCGCCCATGAGGTGGAGCTGCTGCAACCGCTGCTGGACATGGTAAAGGATCGCAATGACCTGCGCCTGATCGGCCCCTCGGATGCGACCCGACGCGCGCCCACCGTAGCACTGGAGCTGAACCGCCCCGGCGAGGCGGTCGCGGCAGAGCTGGCAGAGTACGGCATCATGGCGGGGGGAGGCGATTTCTACGCCCTGCGCGCGCTCAACGCGATGGGCGTGTCGACCAGCGACGGGGTGCTGCGGCTCAGTTTTACGCATTACACCTCGAAAAAGGAGATGACACAGCTGATGGAGGCCCTAGATCGCGTCTTGAGCAAGTGACGAGATCCAAAGGACAGGCCCTTCATGACCGACGAGAAACCGAGCAACGCCCCGATCATCTGGTGGGTGCGGCGCGACCTGCGTCTTGCTGATAACCCGGCGCTGGCGGCGGCTGTCGCTGCGGATGTTCCGGTTATCCCTGTCTTTATCCTTGATACGCTGGATGAGGATCTGGGTGCCGCGCCAAGGTTCCGACTGGGGCTGGGGCTGGCGCATCTGGCCAAGGAGCTGGAGCGGCGTGGCGCGCAGCTGATCCTGCGCCGCGGACCTGCGCAGGAGGTGCTGACGCAGCTGATCACGGACACCGGTGCGGGCGCAGTTCACTGGACCCGCGCCTACGATCCGCAGGCCATCGCGCGCGACACTGCCATCAAGGATCAGTTGAAACAGCAGGGGATTGCGGCCAAATCCTTTGGTGGTCATCTCCTGTTTGAACCCTGGACAGTCGAGACCAAGACCGGCGGCATGTACCGGGTCTATTCGCCCTATTGGAAGGCAGTGCGCGACCGTCATGTTGACGGGCTGATCGCCGCCCCCTCACGGATCACGGCGCCGGAGCACTGGCCGGCCTCTGATGATCTGGACAACTGGCAGATGGCTGCCGCGATGCGCCGTGGCGCAGATGTGGTGGCGCAATACTGCCGCGTCGGTGAAGATGCAGCGCAGGAGCGGCTGGCAGAGTTCCTCGACAGCCGCGTCGCCGACTACAAACAGGATCGCGATTTTCCCGCCATGGATGCCACCTCGGGCCTGTCTGAAAACCTCGCTTGGGGGGAGATCAGTCCGCGCCGCATGTGGCACCATGGGCTGGAGGCGCGCCGCGCAGGAAAATCCGGCGCTGAACATTTCCTCAAGGAAATTGTCTGGCGCGAATTTGCCTATCACCTGATGTTCCACACACCCCACATCCTGACCCGCAACTGGCGGCCGGAGTGGGAGCATTTCAACTGGTCGGAGCGTGACGACGACAAGGTCGAGGCATGGCGACGCGGTCAGACGGGGTATAATTTCGTCGATGCCGCCATGCGCGAACTCTATGTGACCGGCAAGATGCACAACCGCGCCCGGATGATCGTGGCCAGCTTTCTGACCAAACATATGCTCACCCATTGGCGCATTGGCCAGCAGTGGTTTGAGGAGTGCCTGGTGGACTGGGATCCGGCCTCCAACGCCATGGGCTGGCAATGGGTGGCAGGCTCCGGCCCCGATGCCTCGCCGTTCTTTCGGATTTTCAACCCCGATGGTCAGCTGGAGAAATTCGACGCCAAGGGCCATTACCAATCCGCCTGGATCGCCGAAGGACAGCCCAATCCGCCGCAGACCGCGCTGGATTTCTACCGCGCCACACCCCTGTCGTGGGAACTGTCCCCGCAGGACAAACGTGCTGAGCCGTTCCTTGATCTGAAGGAGGGCCGCGCCCGCGCGCTGGAGGTCTACGGCCAGCGGGAACTGCCCGACGACTGACAGATCCCTTGCCAGAAGCGCCTGATTTGGCCTAGCCTTTTGGGCGGGCACGTCTTGGGGAGGAGATAATGGCGCTCACAACGACCGACGGACAGGCCGATCTGCCGCGCTACTTCGCAGCAATTTTTGACCAGTTGCAGGCCCTGGAGGTCGGGCAGCTGGACATCCACCTGCCAGACGGGCGGGTGTTTCGCGTCAGTGGCCAAAGGCCCGGTCCGGTGGCGGATCTGCGCATCCACAATCCTGATTGCTTTGCCCGGCTGATCCGCGAGGGCGATCTGGGATTTTCCGACGCCTATCTTGATGGCTGGTGGAGCACATCGGATTTGCAGGCCTTCATGGATCTGATCCATCTTGGGTCTGAAACCGTCTACGATGGCTTTCCGGGGCGCGGGCTGATCCGCGCCTATGAGCAGTTCCGTTTTTGGCTGCAACGCAACCACCGCGCGCAGGCCAAGGCGAATATTTCTTACCACTATGACCTCGGCAATGCTTTCTACGGGTTGTGGCTGGACGACACGATGACCTATTCCAGTGCGCTGTTCAAAACCGGACAGGAAAGTCTCGAGGCCGCGCAAACCGCCAAATACGCCTCCATGGTGGATCAGATGGGAGTGCAGCCCGGCGATCACGTGCTGGAGGTCGGCTGCGGCTGGGGCGGCTTTGCCGAATATGCCGCCCGCGAACGGGGCTTGCGGGTGACCAGCCTCACCATCAGCGCAGAGCAGTTGAAATACGCCCGTGAGCGCATTGAAAAGGCAGGGCTTTCTGATCAGGTCGAGCTCAGGATGCAGGACTACCGCGACTGCAAGGGCACCTTCGACGGCATCGCCTCAATCGAGATGTTCGAGGCAGTGGGCGAAAAATACTGGCCCGCCTATTTCAACATGATCCACGATCGGCTGCGCCCCGGCGGGCAGGCGACCTTACAAATTATCACCGTCGCGGACCGGCGCTGGACTGTCTACAAGCGCGGCGTCGATTTCATCCAGAAACATATCTTTCCGGGCGGGATGCTGCCCGCGCCAAAGATCCTGCGGCAACAGGTGGAACTTGCCGGGCTTCAGGTCATGAAATCGCTCGAATTCGGTGATAGCTACGATCAGACGTTGCGGCGCTGGCACGCCACATTCAACAACCGCTGGGACGAGATTGCCGCCATGGGATTTGATGATCGCTTCAGGAAAATGTGGAATTTCTACCTCACCTCCTGTGCCGCCGCGTTCAAGGCTGAAACCTGTGACGTCACCCAGATCACGCTTGCTCACCGCTGACCGAAAGCCCCGATCATGCCCACCGCTGCCCGATTGATTGCCGCCCTCAGCATGGCTCTTGTTGCCATCGCCGTCTCCTTCCTGATCATGCCGCTGATGCCAGAGGGTACGGATTTTGGCTATTTCGTGCCGCTCAATGCTGCCCTTGGCGTGCTGATCGGTTGGGTTTGGGTGGGGCGCCATGTGGGGCGCGGGGTGGTCAATGCCATCAACAACGGCCTGACCGGTGCCGCGCTTCTGGTGCTGTGGGGGCTGTTCTTTCAGGGCGCATGGGAGATGTTCCGCCTTGCCATGCGCAATCGCTACGACGGCCCGTTTGAGGCGCTTTCGGCTATTTTTGTCATCGGATTGGATTTCTTTTTTGTGATGGCGGTGCCACATGTGTTGCTGGCGCTGGTGATTGGCGGCATCTTCTCGGGCCTGGTGACCGAGAACGCCGCAAGACGTTGGCGCTGAAACGACATATTTCCAACAGGATACAGACCGTGGTTGATCTTTTCGTCTATGGCACGCTGCGCCATCTGCCGTTGCTTGAACTGGTGTTGGGGCGGTCGGGTGCCGCGCTGGATGCCACACCGGCGCATCTGCCGGATCACGGTGCCTTTGCGGTGGTGGACCAGCCCTTTCCCGCGATTGAGGCCCGCGCCGGGCATCGCGCACCGGGGCTCTTGTTGCGGGGCCTCACGCAGGAAGATATCGACGCGCTGAATTTCTATGAAGGTGGGTTCGACTATACGCTGCGCCGCGTCACGGTGGAGCTGGAGGCAGGCGGCACCGCCCCGGCGGATGTCTACTTTCCGGACCCCGGTCTCTGGCAAACCGGCGCGCCATGGGATCTGGCCGCTTGGCAGGCTGACTGGGGCGCCTTGTCCCTGCGCGCCGCAGAGGAGGTCATGGCCTACCGTGGCCGACTGACACCGGCTGAGGTCGCAGCCCGCTTTCGCCCGATCCGTATTCGCGCCGCCGCGTGGGTGGCGGCGCAGAACCGGCCCGAGGATCCCGATCACGATCTGACCCGCGATGTCGTCGTGCATGAGCATAAGCGCGCTTATGTGAATTTCTTCGCCATGGAAGAGATGGACCTGCAATTCCGCCGCTACGACGGCAGCCTCAGCCCGGTGGTGAACCGGGGCGCGGCGCTGGTGGGGCAGGCGGCGGTGGTCCTGCCTTATGACCCTCGCCGCGATGCGGTGCTGCTGATCGAACAGTTTCGCGCGGCCACCTATATCGCAGGCAACCGCCGCCCGTGGATGTGGGAGCCGGTGGCGGGGCTGATCGATCCCGGAGAGACGCCCGAACAGGCGGCCCACCGCGAGGCGATGGAGGAGGCCGGTCTCACCATCGACCAGCTCGAAACCGTAACACGGGTCTATCCGTCCAGCGGCGCGTCGGGCGAGTTTTTGCACATCTTCGTCGGTGTTTGCGACTTTGAAAACATTGCAGGCGGCGGCGGGCTGGAGAGCGAGAATGAGGATATTCGCAGCCAGATCATCCCCTATAATGATCTGATGCGCGGTGTTGATGATCACAGTTATCAGGACATGCCGCTGGTCACCGCCGCACTCTGGCTGTCACGTCATCGTGAACGGCTGCGGCAAGGCGAACCGGACTAAGGTGGCAGCCAACCTGGCATGTGATCTGCATCTCGGCTTGTGGTTGTCCAATGCCTTGGCTACACCTCAACGGGAATGATCGAAAGGGATACCATGCGCATTGCACATGACTTGGCCGACGCGATCGGCCACACGCCTCTGATCCGCCTGAACCGCGTCAGCGATGAAACCGGATGTGAGATTCTGGGGAAGGCCGAGTTCATGAACCCCGGCCAGTCGGTCAAGGACCGCGCGGCACTTTATATCATCAAGGATGCGATTGCCCGTGGGGATCTGAAACCGGGCGGCACCATTGTCGAAGGCACCGCCGGCAACACCGGGATCGGTCTGGCGCTGGTTGGCGCTTCGATGGGGTTCAAGACGGTGATCGTCATCCCCGAAACCCAGTCCGAAGAGAAAAAGGACATGTTGCGGCTGGCTGGCGCTCAGCTGGTGCAGGTGCCCGCAGCGCCCTATCGCAATCCCAACAACTTCGTGCGCTATTCGGAACGTCTGGCCAAGGAGCTGGCCAAGACCGAACCCAATGGCGCGATCTGGGCCAATCAGTTCGACAATGTGGCCAACCGTCAGGCCCATGTTGAGACAACAGCACCGGAGATCTGGGAACAGACCGAGGGCAAGGTTGACGGCTTCGTCTGCGCTGTCGGCTCTGGCGGTACACTGGCCGGTGTTGCCGATGCGCTCCAGCCCAAGGGCGTGAAGATCGGTCTCGCCGACCCGATGGGCGCCGCGCTTTATTCTTATTACACCACCGGTGAGATCGCGACCGAAGGCGGCTCCATCGCCGAAGGCATCGGGCAGGTGCGTATCACCAAGAACCTCGGAGGGTTCAAACCTGATTTCTGCTATCAGATTCAGGACCGGGACGCGCTGCCGTATGTCTTCGATCTGCTGCACGAAGAAGGTCTGGTTCTGGGCGGGTCTTCGGCGATCAATATCGCTGGTGCCGTGCGTATGGCCAAAGAAATGGGACCGGGCAAAACCATTGTCACCGTGCTCTGTGACTATGGCACCCGCTACCAGTCAAAGCTGTTTAACCCCGACTTCCTGCGTGAAAAAGACCTGCCGGTCCCGGACTGGATGACCCACACACCGGCCTCTATCCCCGGCGTGTTCGAGGACGTATGATCCCCTTCATGCGTGGTTTTATGAGATGTCTGGCCGGGCTGGTTCTTCTGATCAGCCTGGCCTTTCCCGCTTTGGCGCAGCTCGATGCGCGTGCAAAATCCTATTATCAAGATTGGCTCCGAACCGCCAATCGGGCTGAGAATGTCATCGACGCCAGCCGCGCGTCCAATATCGCGCTGGAACAGTTGCGTAGCGAACTGACTGATTTCCGGCAGACCTTTCAGGTCAAGCGGGGTGAAAATGGCGAGCGTATTCAAACCCTCCAGGGCCAGCTCGATGCGTTAGGTGCAGCCCCTGGTGAGGGCGAGGAAGAACCGGAAGATATCGCCCAGCTGCGTGCGGCCCTGACCCAGCAGCTCAATCAGCTCAAGGTTCCGCGTATCGTCGCAGAGGAGGCCTATAGCCGTGCTGATGGTCTCATCAATGAGATTGACAAGATTGTCCGTGAGCGCCTGACCAAACGTTTGTTCGAACGTGGCACTTCACCGCTCAATCCGGAGTACTGGCCTAGTGCGATGCGGGATCTGGTCCACGCCAGTCGCGCGCTTGGCAACGAAACCTTATCGCAGTTGCGCAATGACACCACCAGCGAACGTATCAGCGGTGATCTTGTTGGGCTGATTGCCGTATTGCTCATTGGTTTGCTGCTGATCACGCGCGGCCGGTCATGGGCTCACCGGGCTGGCGATTATCTGCGCCGCTACGGCGCGCGTGGGACCGGGGTCTGGACCTTCGTGGTCTCGCTTCTGCAGGTGCTTCTGCCACTGATCGGTGTGATCTTTGTCGTGGCAGCAGTTGATCTTTCAGGCATTCTTGGCGTGCGTGGCAGTATCATTCTGGATTCCGTTCCTGCCTGGGCTTTTATTATTCTCTCCTTTCACTGGCTGGGCGAGCAGCTCTATGCCAACCAGATCGAAAACGATTTGCTGCCGGTGCAGGAGGGCAACCAGGCTGAGACCCGTTTCCTGATCGATATGATGGCGGTGGTCCTGGTGCTTCAGGACATCTTCGACAGTGTTGAGCAGATTGAGAACATCCCCGAGAGCAGCTCCGCCGTATACGCCTTCCCGCTGATCAGTTGTGCCGCGCTTATCCTGCTGCGCCTGCATCGGATCGGTGCCAAACAGCGTCAGGCACAGAGCGACGAAGACGGCGATGAAGGCGCGATTGCCGCCGGTGCGAACAAGATTATCGCGGTGGTGCGACGCAGCATTTATCTGCTTGGTTTTGCTGGTCCGGTGCTGGCTGCCATCGGCTATCTCAATGCGGCCGAGTCGGTGATTTACCCGTCGATGCTGACGCTGGCGGTGCTGGCTGGGCTGTTTGTATTGCACCGGTTCCTCAGCGATCTCTATGGGTTTGTCAGCGGCAAGGGCATGGCCGCGCGCGACTCGCTCTTTGCTGCGCTGATCGGCTTTGCATTGGCACTATTGGCGCTGCCGTTGCTGGCGCTGATCTGGGGCGCGCGGGTCGCCGACCTGACAGAACTCTGGTCAAACTTCCTCGAAGGTTTCCAGGTCGGGGATACCCGGATTTCACCCACCGCATTCATCACCTTTGTGGCGATTTTTGCCGTGGGCTACGGTCTCACCCGGTTGGTGCAGGGCAGCTTGCGCAATGCGCTTCTGCCGAAGACACGCATTGATGTAGGTGGTCAGAACGCTATTGCCTCGGGGATGGGCTATGTCGGGATCTTCCTGGCGGCGCTGGTGGCGATCTCGATGGCGGGACTGGACCTGTCCTCCCTCGCCATCGTCGCTGGCGCACTCTCTGTGGGGATCGGCTTTGGTCTGCAAACCATCGTGTCGAACTTCGTCTCCGGTATTATCCTCCTCGTCGAACGCCCGGTGTCCAAAGGTGACTGGATCGAGGTCGGCGGCCTGATGGGCTATGTGCGCGATATCTCCGTGCGCTCCACCCGGATTGAGACCTTCGATCGCACCGATGTGATCGTGCCGAACTCCGATCTGATCACCGGCACCGTCACCAACTACACCCGCGGCAATACGGTTGGTCGGGTGATTGTGCCCGTGGGGGTGGCCTACGGCACCGACCCGCGCAAGGTCGAGGAAATCCTGATGGAGGTCGCCAAGGCGCATCCGATGGTGCTGATGAACCCGGCGCCCTCGGTGGTGTTCCAGGGCTTTGGCGCTGATAGTCTCGACTTTGAGATCCGTGCCATCCTGCGGGATGTGAACTGGGTCTTGTCGGTGAAATCCGACATGAACTACGACATTGCCCGCCGCTTTGAGGAGGCCGGGATCGAGATCCCCTTCGCCCAGCGCGATATCTGGATCCGCAATCCCGATGCGCTTGCCACCGCCGCAACCGAGGCCGCGCAGGGTGTCGCGGCCCCTGAGGCCCCGGTGACAGCCTCAAATCCCCCCCCATCCCCGGCCAGGAAACGCCCGGATCGTCCTGATCTTGATGATCTGTCCAGCGACGACGACGGGGAAGGCAGCGAAGACGGAGACGGAGACGCCGATCGATGACCGAACAATTGTTCCTGACCGACGCCTATGCACAAGAGGCCCCGGCAGAAATCACCGAACACACAACAGAAGGCGGGCTGGTTCTGAACCAGTCCGTCTTTTACGCAACTGGGGGCGGGCAACCGGGCGATACCGGCCGCCTCAGCTGGTCGGATGGGGCAGGGGAGCACGACCTGCCCATCATCAACACGGTGAAGGGGGAGGCGGGCCGCATTGTCCTGATCCCCGCCGAGGGGCAACCTCTGCCAGCTGTTGGTCAAGAGGTGGTGCAGACCCTCGACTGGGACCGCCGCTTTGGCCATATGCGCGTCCACACCGCGCTGCATCTTCTGTCGGTGGTGATCCCGCTGCCGGTCTCCGGCGGCTCCATCGGTGCCGAGAAGGGCCGACTTGATTTCAACATGCCGGAGGCGCCTGAGGACAAGCAAGCGCTGGAAGATGCCCTCAATGCGCTGATCGCCCGCGACCTTGAGGTCAGCGAGCGTTGGATCACCGAGGCGGAGCTGGATGCAAACCCCGAATTGGTGAAAACCATGTCGGTGGCGCCGCCTAGGGGCAATGGTCGCATCCGTCTGGTGAGGATTGGCAGCGCTGATGAGCAGATTGACCTGCAACCCTGCGGTGGGACCCATGTGCGCAGCACCGCCGAGATTGGGCCTATCCGCCTTGGAAAGGTTGAAAAAAAGGGAAAACAGAACCGCCGCGTCTACCTGCATTTGGGGGGCTGAACGGGGCGCGAAAATAAGTTTGGGCAAGAGTGAGTTTTTTGCTGTTTTCGCTCTTGCAATTGCCCCCGTGATCCGTCAAAAGTCCGCCCAACGGAGAGGTGGCCGAGTGGTCGAAGGCGCACGCCTGGAAAGTGTGTAGGCGGGAGACCGTCTCCAGGGTTCGAATCCCTGTCTCTCCGCCATAACATCTAGACCAAGATGATTTTGTGACAGCCGCCACCGCATGTGGTGGCTTTTTGCGTTTTCACCGTTGATCTGCGATCCGTCATGCCGCCGGTAAAATCGTGATGGCCGATACCTGCGCAATAAAATGATAGACGTATATCAAAAAATGATATACGTCTATCAAAAGTCACGGGAGCAGAGGGGCCGCAAGGATGGGAAAACCCACATTACATGATGTCGCGGCTGCGGCGGGGGTCAGCTACGCGACGGCGGACCGAGTGCTGAACAACCGGGGCGGGGTTGCCAAGAAATCTCAGGACCGGGTGCGCTCGGCGATCGCTGATCTGGGCTACCAGCGCGATATCACCGCTGCCAATCTGTCACGCCGTCGCCAGTACCGCTTTGCCGTTCTGCTGCCTGCCGCCAGCGAAGGTTTCTTTGCCCGGTTGCACGGTGATCTGGAGCAGGAGGTGGCTGCCCGCTCCCGGAGCCGCCAGCAGATCGCGATCACTCGCGTGCCGCCCTTCGATGCGGCAGCGCTGACCCGCGCCATCGAAAGCTGCGCCGCAGAAGGCTACGACGGGATTTGCCTCGTCGCGGTTGAGGATCCGGGCGTTGAAGCCGCCCTGACCCGATTGCGGGCGCAGGGGGTTGCCGTGGTGACATTGGTTGCCGACAGCGCCTCACAGGCTCGCGATGCCTATGTGGGCATTGATAACCGCAGTGCCGGGCGCACGGCTGGGGATCTTATGAGGCTGGCCCATCGCGGCGGTGGTGCAGCCTCTCTGGGACAGATCCTGCCCATCACCGGCAGTCTCAATGCCCGTGACCATGCCGACCGCTACGCGGGCTTTTGCGATGTGGTTTCAGCGGATCTGCACATCCTGCCGCGGCTGGAAACCGGTGACGACCCGGAGATCCTCGAACAGGCCTTGCGCCGCGCCCTGCGCGCCAATCCCGATATCACCGGCATCTACAATCTGGGGGCGGGTATTCCGGGGCTGATTTCTGCGCTTGCGACGACACAACCGGGCGACAAGCCGGTGGTGATCAGCCACGAACTCTGCGCGGCCACCCGCGATGCGGTGGCAAACGGCCTCATTGATGCGGTGATTGATCAGAAACCGGCGCAGGAAATCACCGCCGCCCTTGCCGCCCTTGTCGCCCTCAGTGACGGGCAGCCTGTTGATCCACTGGCGGGGCAAATCACCCCGGCCGTTCATTTCAAACACAACATGCCCCCGCAGTCTGCGGTCGGGCCAGAAGAGGGGGCCTGACCATGGCTGGCTATTTCGACGACATTGCGGCAATTACCTACAACCCGGAGAGCGACGGGCTGGCCTACCGCCACTACAACCCCGATGAGATCGTCATGGGCAAGCGGATGGAGGATCACCTGCGCTTTGCTGTTTGCTACTGGCACAACTTCGTCTGGGAGGGGAACGACCCCTTTGGCGGCCAGACGTTTCAGCGCCCGTGGTTCCCCGCCGACACGATGGATCTGGCGCGTATGAAGGCCGATGCCGCCTTTGACATGTTCCGCATCCTTGGCGTGCCGTATTACTGTTTCCATGACCACGATATCCGGCCAGAGGGCGACAGTCTCGCCGAGAGCCACAAACGCCTCAACACCATGGGCGACGTGCTGGAACAGAAGATGGCCGATGGCGGCCCGAAACTCCTGTGGGGGACGGCAAATATGTTCTCCAATCGCCGCTATATGTCCGGCGCCAGCACCAACCCGGACCCGGATGTCTTTGCCTATTGCGCCTCCACCGTGCGGGCTTGCATGGATCTGACCCATCGTCTGAACGGTGAGAATTACGTGCTCTGGGGCGGGCGCGAGGGTTATGAAACCCTGCTTAACACCGATCTGTCGCGGGAGCTGGAGCAGATGGGCCGTTTCCTGTCGATGGTGGTCGAGTATAAACATAAAATCGGCTTCAAAGGCGCGATCCTGATTGAACCCAAACCGCAGGAGCCGACCAAACACCAATATGACTACGACGTGGCCACAGTTTACGGCTTCCTCAAACGCTTTGGTCTTGAGGATGAGGTGAAGGTCAACATCGAACAGGGCCATGCGATCCTGGCCGGTCACAGCTTTGAACATGAGATTGCCATGGCCAATGCGCTGGGGATCTTTGGCTCCATCGACATGAACCGCAACGACTATCAGTCTGGCTGGGACACGGATCAGTTCCCCAACAATGTGCCGGAGGTGGCGCTGGCCTATTACGAAATCCTGCGCGGTGGCGGGCTGAAGACGGGTGGCACCAACTTTGACGCCAAGCTGCGCCGTCAGTCACTGGATGCCGAGGATCTGATTGCCGCCCATGTTGGGGCGATGGATGTCTGTGCGCGCGGCCTGCGCGCTGCTGCCGCCATGCTGGAGAGCGACAGCCTGGAGATGAAGCGCCGCGAACGCTATGCCGGTTGGAGCGGCGCCGAGGCGCAGGCCTATCTGGCTGAGGGGGCCACGCTCGACGCCATCGCCGATCAGGCTGAAGCCAAGGCGCTCAATCCGCAGCCGGTCTCTGGCCGACAGGAACAGCTGGAGGCGCTGGTCAACCGCTTCGTCTGAGGCAGCAGAGCGGGCAGTACCTAACGGGAGAGGGGACAGATATGTATCTTGGTATCGATCTTGGCACATCGGGGCTGCGCGCCCTGCTGACGGATGACACGGGAACGCCCGTTGCATCGGCAGAGGCGCAGTATGATGTGCAGACCCCGCATCCCGGTTGGTCGGAGCAGGATCCCGGCACCTGGATCGCCGCGCTGGATCAGGCGGTGGCACAGTTGCAGGGCAGCCCCGGATACAGCGATATTCGCGGCATCGCGGTTGCGGGTCATATGCATGGTGCGGTGTTGCTGGATGGCGCCGATCAGGTGCTGCGGCCTTGCATCCTGTGGAACGATACCCGTTCGGCGGAGGAGGCCGCAGAACTGGACGAAACAGCTCAGGTCCGTGACCTCAGCGGCAATATCGTCTTCCCCGGTTTCACCGCGCCAAAGCTCCTGTGGGTGCAGCGTCATGAGCCGGATATTTTTGCCAGAACCGCCAAGGTTCTTCTGCCTGCGGCCTACCTGAACCTGCATCTCACGGGGCGATATGTGGCGGATATGTCAGATAGCGCGGGGACGTCCTGGCTGGATGTGGGCGCGCGGGACTGGTCCGAACATCTGCTCAGCAGCGGACAGATGCGGCGCGATCAGATGCCAAATCTGGTGGAGGGCAGTGTCGCAGCGGGGCGCTTGCGTCCTGAACTGGCGGCTCGCTGGGGGCTGACCGGACCTGTCACGATTGCAGGGGGCGCAGGTGATAACGCGGCTGCCGCCTGCGGCACGGGGGTGATGGCAGAGGGGCAGGGGTTTGTCTCGCTTGGCACTTCCGGCGTGGTGCTGGCGGCGCGCAATGGGTTTCACCCGGACCCTGCAACGGCTGTGCATACCTTCTGCCATGCGATCCCAGAGCGTTGGTATCAGATGGGTGTTATGCTGTCGGCGACCGATTGCATGAACTGGCTGGGCCGTATCACCGGGCGTAGCCCTGCCGATCTGACCGCCGACCTTGGCGATCAGCTGCGCCAACCGGGCGAGGTGACCTTCCTGCCGTATCTGTCAGGGGAGCGAACGCCGCATAATTCAGCGACCCTGCGCGGCGGGTTTGACGGGCTGTCCATCGCCACCACGGCTGAGGATTTGGCCATAGCGGTGATGGAAGGTGTTTCATACGGGTTGCGGGACTGTCTTGAGGCATTGCGCGAGACCGGTGCGAAAATCAACAACTGTCTGGTCATCGGTGGGGGGAGCAAATCCGCCTATTGGGTGAAACTGCTGGCCACCATATTGGATCTGCCGCTGCAATTGCCCAAGGATGGTGAATTTGGCGCGGCCCTTGGCGCGGCCCGACTGGCGCGACTGGCCGTCACCGGCGGGGACCCGGCCGAGGTGTTGACCGCACCGGAGCGTGCGATGACCGTCCCGCCTGATCCGCAGCTGCGCGACAGCTATGAGGCAGGCTATGCAGCGTTTCGCAAATCCGCGGCGGAGTTGACCTTGCGGTAGCTTAGCGGGCTGACCGAACCGCCTGGATCGTAGCGAATCGCACCCGTTGGTGCGCTTCACGATAAGTTGCCTTAAATTTTCCATATTGTTGCGCGTCGCGGGACAACCTGTGGCCCAAACTGACGGGCTGTGCAAAACCTGTGCCGCGATCTGTTGGACCTGCTGCTGTTTAATTGTTCGCATTGATGCAACAAAGAGCGGGTGTTCATCAGCTTGCTTGGCCAATTTCGACCGGATCCGGACAAACTCAAGGTTTAACTTGGAAACAATCGTGCCCTTGCACGCATGAGGTCTCTGCGTGCCCCGTGCTGGGCAGATCGGCGACCGGATGCTGATTAAGATTTTGTTCTTTTTTGGGCAGAGGGCTCTGCGTAGGATGCTTTCAATGCTGCCACAGAATGAGTGGCACTCTCTTCCACGCTGTGCCGATAGGCACGGCCCTTTAAATACACCAAAGCAGGCTGATGGCCGGTTGCACGAAGTTTGCGACCGGGGTGGTGCCGCTTTGGAACGGAGACTGCAACGTGCCCTGCTTGACGCCCGGAACAACCATTGCTACCCCTTATGGGGCCTGCGCCGTCGAGGATCTGAGCGTCGGGGACCGGGTGATGACCCGCGACAATGGTCTGCAGCCTATTCGTTGGATTGGTCAGCGGCAGCTGGACCGCACCGCCTTGCAAGGGGCGGCGCATTTGCAGCCGGTTCTGGTTGCTGAGGGGGCGCTTGGCAATGGGATGCCGGAGCGGGATCTGCTGCTTAGCCCTAACCACCGCGTGCTGATCACCAATGACAAGACAGCGTTCTATTTTGAGGATCGCGAAATTCTGGTCGCAGCGAAACATCTGACCGGGCTGTCCGGGGTGGATGCGGTGGAGACGTCGTCTATCGATTACATCCATTTTGTCTGCGCGGGCCATGAGGTGGTTTGTGCTGACGGGGCGTGGATCGAGTGCTTTCAGCCGGCCGATCAATCTCAGCGTGGGTTGGACCGGGCCCAGCGGGAAGAGGTGCTGATGCTGTTTCCCGAGTTGCAGGCGCAGCCATCAATGCCCAGCCCGACACCCCACTCACAGCGCGACCGCAAGGGCGGGGTGCAGTGGTTTATCCACTGAGGCTGACCCTCTCTTACCCTGCCGGAGTTGATTTCTGGGCTTGGCGCCAGGCGGCCCAGGCCTCTGGGGTGTCCAGATCGGTGAGTGCATGGGACGCGGGCAAGGGGACTGGGCAGATGACTTCCCCCTGATGCTGCGCCGCCTTTAGGATTGCGCGCGCGCCCTGATCGCCGGTCAATTGGCTGAGTGCGGTGAAGTATCGGCGCGGGAACACCACCGGATGACCAAATGTCCCGTCGGCGCCGGTGGCGCGCAGGATCTGATCCGGGGAGGTCCTGATCCGCGCCAGCACTTGCATGAGGTCTTTAGCTGTCAGTTCCGGCATGTCGGCGGGCATGATCATCACCGCATCATAATCCCGAGAGAGCGCGCCGACGCCCGCGCGGATGGAGGCGGCCATGCCCTCAGCGGCGTCTGGCACATAGACAGGTGTGGCGTCCTTGCAGTGGTCGCGGAGCACCTCGGCGCGGGGGTGGTCGGGGCTTGGCAGGGTGACATGGACCTCTTGCCCGGTGCTGATCGCGGCGGCGCAGATCTGGGCCAGAAGAGGTCTGCCGTTGATCTGTTCCAGCAGCTTGTCGCGCCCGCGCATGCGTCTGGCAGCCCCGGCGGCGAGGATGAGAATGGCGATGGCGGTCATATCTGTCGCCTCCCCGGCGTTTGCCCAAGCTGTTGGATGCCTCCGGCGGGGATATTTTGAGCCAGAAGAGGGGGCGGGTCCAGCAAAAGCGGTGGCAAAAGGTCAGAGAGGCTGACGGGATGTTTCGCGTGCGAAACATTGGGGCCGATATATGCCCTAAGTGTTGCGTGATATCAGTGGATCAGCGCGCGCCGGGCGCGCAACAGGGGGTGAGGTGGGTCAGCTCATCTGACCCACCTATGGGCGTTAGCCGCGCATCCGTGCACCGTCGGAGTCAAACAGCGGCGTGGTGATCAGCCGTGCGGCGCGCATTTTTCCGAGGATTTCGATCTCCACCTCCAGCCCGTCCTGCGCAAGATCGCGGGGGATCAGGGCGAGGGCGATGGATTTCTGCGCGTGATGGGAATAGCCGCCGGAGGCGCAGAATCCGACCACGGCGCCCGCGTGCCAGATGGGTTCATAGGCGACCACATCGGCGTCCTCTGCCGCGACCTCAAAGGCGCAGAGCGTGCGGGCGGGGCCTGCGTCGCGCTCGGCCTCGGCTGCGGCGCGGCCGATGAAATCGACGTCTTTCTTGAAGGAAATGAAGCGATCAAGGCCGGTTTCGGCGGCGGTGTAATCTGGTGAAAATTCGCTGAGCCAGGAGCCGAAGAATTTATCCAGCCGCAGCGACATCATCGCCCGCATACCGAAGGGCTTCATGCCGTACGCTTGGCCCGCAGACCAAAGGCTGTCCCATAGGGACCGCTGGCTTGGCAGGTCGCAGTAGATTTCATAGCCCAGATCGCCCGTGTAGCTGACGCGCTGCACGATGCAGTCGGCCATGCCCACCGTCAGGCGGCGCACATCCATGAACCGCATGTCGGAGATGTCCTGACGGGTGCAGGTCTGCAGCACCTCCCGCGCCTTGGGGCCTGCGATCTGGAAGCCGTTGCGGGTGTCGGAGATGTTTTCAAGGCTGACGCCGTCGTCCATATTCTGCAGGAACCAGCGCATGTGGTAGGCCTGCGATCCGTAGGAGGCGGTGAGCTGGAATTCATCCTCAGAGAGGCAGGAAATGGTGAAATCCCCGATCAGGCGGCCCTTGGGCGACAGCATCGGGGTCAGCGACAGGCGGCCTGGCTGGGGCACCCGGCCGGCCATGATGCGGTCGAGCCATTGGCGCGCACCCGCACCCTTGACCAGATATTTGCCGAAATTGTGGACCTCATTGATGCCGACGTTTTCGCGCACCGCTTTGACCTCGCGCGCGGTGGCGTCAAAGGCATTGGAGCGGCGGAACGAGGGGGTCTCATAGCGCGGCTCGTCTCCTGTCGCGAAGTAGTTCGGAACCTCAAGCCCATATTGCGCGCCCCAAACGGCCCCCATGCCATCGAAGATGTCATACATCGGCGTGGTTCGGAACGGGCGGGCCGCGGGCAGCTCCTCGTTCGGGTAGGCGATGGAAAAGCGTTTCTGGTAGTTTTCTATGACTTTCGGGCGGGTATAGCCCGGGGTGATCCAATCGCCGAAGCGGGCGGTGTCCATCGCGAAGGTGTCGCGTTCGCATTCGCCCTCGACCATCCACTGCGCAAGCATCAACCCGACGCCGCCGCCCTGGGAGAAGCCGGCCATGACGGCGCAAGCGGACCAGTAGTTGCGCATGCCGGGCACCGGGCCGACCAGCGGGTTGCCATCCGGGGCGAAGGTGAAGGGGCCATGGATCACCGATTTCACACCTGCGCGTTCCAGTGCCGGGAAACGGTTGTAGGCGAAGGCGATGCTGTCCTCGATCTTGTCAAAGTCATCGGGCAGGAGTTCATGGCCGAACTCCCACGGCGTGCCATCGACGGCCCAAGGCTTGCAGGGCTGTTCGTAGAACCCGATGCAGAGGCCGCGCCCCTCTTGCCGCAAGTAGCTTTCGCCAGCCGGGTCCATCACATGCGGGTGCTCACCACCTGCGTCGATGATCTCGGCAATCTCCGGCACCTCATCGGTGACGATATACTGGTGTTCCATCGGGTGCAGGGGGAAGTAGACGCCCGCCATGGCGCCGACCTCGCGCGCCCAGAGGCCGCCTGCGTTGACCACATGTTCGGCGTGCACGGTGCCCTTGTTCGTCACCACATCCCAGGTGCCGTCGGGGCGCTGATTGGTCTCTACCACCTTGCAATGGGTTTCAATCGTGGCGCCGCCCATGCGCGCGGCCTTGGCATAGGCGTGGGTGGTGCCGGAGGGGTCAAGGTGACCGTCGAGCGGGTCATACAGACCGCCGACAATGCCGTCGATATTGGTCACGGGGGCGATCTTCTTGATTTCCTCGGGGGAGACGATTTCGGTTTCCAGCCCCATGAAGCGATGCTTGGCGCGCTCTGCCTTCAGCATATCGAAACGTTCCTGGGTTTCGGCCAGGGTGACGCCGCCGACGTGGTGGAGGCCGCAGGACATGCCGGTGATCTGTTCCAGCTCTTTATATAACTTGATGGTATAGCCCTGAAGGGCGGCCATGTTGGTGTCACCATTGAGGGTATGGAAGCCGCCTGCCGCGTGCCAAGTGGAGCCAGAAGTGAGTTCGGAGCGCTCCAGCAGCATCACATCGGACCAACCCAGCTTGGTCAGGTGATAGAGCACCGAACAGCCCACAACGCCGCCGCCGATCACTGCTACCCGTGTTGTCGTCTTCATCTTTTCATCCCTCACTGGCTATCTCGCTTCATTCTGGACATATGTGTTCAGTAGTCCAGTAAAATTGCGACACGCAGGGTCGGGAATGGGTGCTCTGGCGGTGAATTCGCATTGCGAGAGGCAAATACAACAGGGCCGCCGCCCAGCGGGGCAGCGGCCTTTGATCTGTCCGGCGCTGAGGCAGGATCAGTGCAGCGGGCGGATTTTCAGCTCGGTCACGCGGTTGCCCTCGCGGGCGGTGACCTCAAAGCGGAAGTTGTGGAAGGAGAACACCTGTCCGACGATAGGGATGGTCTGGGCCTCGTGGATGACCAGACCGGCAATCGTATTGGCCTCATCATCGGGCAGTGACCAGTCAGTGGCACGGTTGAGGTCGCGAATGGTGGTGGCGCCATCAATGAGGTAGTTACCATCGCTGGTCTTCTTGACCACGGTTTCTTCATCCGGGTCGAATTCATCGGTGATCTCGCCGACGATTTCTTCAAGGATGTCCTCCAGCGTGATCAACCCCTGCAAGGTGCCATACTCGTCAACCACCAACGCAAAATGAGTGCGGGCGCGCAGGAACTGGCGCATCTGATCATCCAGCGTGGTGGTTTCCGGCACGAAGTAGGGCGGTTTGGTGACCGTGGTGATATTGAAGTTGCGCAGCAAGGAGGCATCACCATCGGGGCCGCCGATCTGGGCATACATCTCACGCAGGAGATCCTTGGCATGGAGCACGCCGATGATGTTCTCCGGCTCATCCCGGTAGACCGGCAAGCGGGTGTGGGGCGAGGTGAGGCATTGTTCGAGGATCTTCTGCGGATCCAGATTTGCGTCGATCATCTCGATATTGGAGCGGTGCAGCATGATTTCCTCAACAAAGCGGTCGGAGAGATCAAGCGCACCGAGGATGCGGTCCCGGTCTTCCTTCTCGACCACGCCTTCGGAGTGGCCAAGATGCAGCGCACCGGCAATTTCCTCGCGTACGGCCATGATGTGGCTGTCGGGGTCAATCCGCACACCGAAGAGGCGCAGGACGCCGCGCACCAGCAGACGGACAGCGCCCACCACCGGTGCCAGCACTGTCACCAGAATGCCAATCGGAGGCGCAACCGCAGCGGCGGCTTTTTCGGCGTTGGAAATGGCGTAGGTTTTGGGCAGCACCTCGGCGAAGATCAGCACCAGAAGGGTCATCACCAGCGTCGCCAGCGCCACGCCGCTTTCGCCGAGGGCACGGGTGAACAGCGCCGTGGCGAGCGAGGTTGCGAGGATATTGACCAGGTTGTTGCCCAGAAGGATCGAGCCGATCAGCCGTTCGCTGTCTTCGGTGACCGCAAGCGCGCGTTTGGCGCCGTTGGAGCCCTTGTCGGCCTGGCTGCGCAGCTTGCCGCGTGAGGCGGCGGTGAGCGCGGTTTCAGAGCCGGAGAAGCAACCGGAGAGCACCAGCAGGAAGACAATCGCGCCGGCGGTGGTCCAGAAGGTAGAATCGACAAAGGTCGTGGTGCTGTCCATCAGAGTCCCGAAAGAAATGTTGAGATCCCCATGGTTATGGGGTGCCTGTCGCACTGTCGCAAGAGGGAGGTGCCGAGCTGTCGCACCTTGAGGCGATTATTGGGGGCAATTAATCCGTGGCGTCGTCGTCACCCGGCTGCGGTGGCTTGTCTGATCCGATGTCTTTGCGGGCCAGCGGGTGATGTTCCAGCACCAATTCACTCAGGCGGGCGTCCAGTACATGGGTGTAGATCTCCGTCGTGGCGATGTCGGCATGGCCGAGCAGCGTCTGAATGGCGCGCAGATCAGCGCCGTTGGTCAGCAGATGCGTGGCAAAGGCGTGGCGCAGGGTGTGCGGCGAGACGGCCTCTGGCGGGAGACCGCCGGTGACCGCGAATTCTTTGATCAGCAGATAAAAGCGGTGCCGGGTCAGATGGCCGGATTTCCCGCGTGAGGGAAACAGGAAGCGTGAGGGCGCGGCGCCTTTGGCCACAGCGGCCTCCTCGGCGGCGTCGCGTGTGGTGAGCCAGGCTGCCAGCGCATCGCGGGCCGGGGGAGAGAGCGGCACCATCCGTTCCTTGCCGCCCTTGCCCAGCACCAGCAGCATACGGGGATCCCCCCGCGCGGCAGCGACGGGCAGGCCGACCAGTTCGCTCACCCGCATGCCGGTGGCATAGAGCAGCTCCATCAGACAGGTGTTGCGCAGACGGTCAGCGGTGCTGCGCCCGGATTGACGGGCCGCATCCAGAAGCCGGTCGACCTCGATCACTTCCAGCGTTTTGGGCAGCGCCTTCTGGCGGCCCGGTCCCTTGATCTGGATGGCGGGGTTGTCGCTGCGCCAACCCTCGTCGAAGGCAAAACGGTAGATCTGTTTGATCGCGGAAAGACGACGGGCGCGGGTGGCGCGGGCCAGTCCTTCGGCGTCGCAGGCGATCAGATAGGCCTCGATATCGTCGCGGGAGGCGCTGCCGAAGCTAAGCGATTTATGCCCAAGCCAGTTCGCCACATCCTTCAGGTCGCGACCATAGGCGAGCAGCGTGTTGCGCGCCGCACCAAGGTCGGCGGCCTGCGCATCCAGAAAGTTGGCAATCCATTGCAGATCATCCTGCGGGCCGTTGGTTGGCTGGGCGGCGGGTGGGGTCATGGCTGGGCGCGTTTCATACCGGGGACCGTCAGCGATGGTCCAGCAGCAACAGCTGGAGGGCGGCGCGGCGGGCGGTGTCTTCCAGCCCGACGGCGCGGAAAGTGGCCAGCGCATCGGTCAGATCACCAAGATTGCCGTCCGCCCCCTGCGCAAAGAGCTGCATCGAGCGCAGGATTGACTCACCCAGCTGGCCGTTGTCGAGCAGCCGTTGCAATTTGCGCGGAGCAGCACTGTCGGCAGCAAAGGCGGCGGCGATGGCCTGTTCGACACCGTTCCGGGCCAGCTCTGCAGTGGGTACCCCCTGCGCCACGGCGGCAACAAAGGCGCTGCGGCCGTGCGACGGGGGCGGGCTGTGAGAGGCGGTTTCATAGGTTGGGGCGAGCAGGCGAACGCGCCAGGCCAGATTGGCCGCCTGACCCTCCAGCGGGATGCGCGCCAGCTGATCGGCAAAGAGATCGGCAAAGGCGGTTTCGATCTGCGCCCTCTGCATGGCACGCCAGACTTTGGGCAGGGTCTTGCTAACCGCCTCGGCGCTGCCGGTTTCCAGTGCAGTTTCAAAACGTTGCAGTGCTGCAACCCGGTCCCAGATGCCACCGGAGGCCGCGGGGCTGCGTTCGGTGTAAAGCCCCAGAAGGTGATTGGGGTTCAGCGCACCGATCCGGGTCAGCCGCTCGGCGGCTTCAAGCTGGGCCTTCCAGCCCGCGATGTCGCGCAGATCTGCCGCCGCAAAGGCGCGCGGCAGGTTGCTGGTCGGGCGGCGCTCTCCGATGGTTTCATAGAGGCGGAAGGTCAGCGGGTCCGGGGATTTTGGCGCGCGCAGCGGTGGTGCGTCCTCAAACACATCGGGGTTCAGGAACCGGTCGAGAAGGTCGAGCTGGCGGCTGTCCACCAGCTCCAGCGCGTGAGCGGCCTCCAGCAGCAGCGCGGCGGTGGGCCAATCGCCAAGCCGGGCGGCGCAAAAAATCCGGGAGGCATAATCCGGCGCCAGATGCGGCCGATCCTGCAGCGCACTGCAGGCCTGCTGCTCGTCGCCGGTCAGCAGGGTGGCGTCAAACCAGCGTTTGAATCGTGCTTTGCTGCGGGTGGGGCCGGCCTGTTCGGCCAGCGCCTGTGCAGGATCCGGCGCGCCCAGATCCATCAGCCGGTCCAGCCGCGCCAGCAACAGTGTTTCGCCGCCCTCAACCGGTGGGCGGGTCTCCGACAGCAGCAAGGTGAACATCAGCGACTGCATCGCGGGGGATTTGCGCACCGGGACGGAGGCCAGCAGCGTGGCGAGCGCCTCGGCGTTGCTGCCACGCCAGAGATCGACGGGCAGGCCGGTGGAGGCTGGTTTGACCAGACCGATGGGCGCCACAAGGCTGGCCAGCGGCGTGACGGTCACCTCCGGGCGGCGGGCGGAGCCTGCGACGGGCGGTTCCAGCAGGACGGTGCCGGGCAGCCCTGCATCGGGCGCCGGTGTGGCCAGCCAGTCGATGGCGGCAAGCGGGTCGTCGGGTTTGGCTGCACCGCTGCCCGCGCGCGGGGTGCCGCGGGTGGTCGCCGTGCCGGGCGGCGCGGATTGCACCACAGGCGAGGCCGCAGGAGCGGCGGGCGTCTGGGCGGTGGCTGCAGCAGAAAGGCCGGATGTCGCGACACCAAGCCCCAGCACCAGCACCAGCATTTGTTTCAGCAGGCGATTTGGCCAGAAGGTTGCGCCGACAGAGGCGCTATCCGCCGAAGGAGCCGCCCAAGCCGACTCACCACACCGCTGTTTAGTCGGCATTCAGAACCACCGGTTTGCGGACTTCCGCAGTGGGTGCGTCGAAATCTGCCCCGAACCACGGCCCCACATAGGCATAGATCACCAGACCGATCGCTGCCAGAACAACTAAATAAAGTAAGTATTTGATCAATCGCCCCATGGGTGTCCCGCTCACTGCTTCTTTGGCTTTTGTGCAAGTTATATATGGCCTTTTTAGCAATATCACGTCATTCACTGAAGAATGAGCGAAAAAGAGCAAACACTCAGTGGCGCGGGTGACCGCCGGGTGCCCGGTGCGCTGAAAAAAACCATCGTGATGGTGGGCATGATGGGGGCAGGGAAGACGGCGGTGGGCCGTGCCTTGGCGGCCCGTCTGAAGGCCCCGTTTCTGGACAGTGACCATGAAATCGAGGCTGCGGCCAACCGCACGATTCCCGAAATCTTTGCCCGCGATGGCGAGCCGTTCTTTCGACAGAAGGAGCGTCAGGTGATCCGGCGGCTGCTGGATGAGGAACGCGGTGTGCTGTCTACGGGCGGCGGCGCGTTTCTGGCGGCGGAAAACCGTCAGATCATCTCGGAGCGCGGTGTGGCGATCTGGTTGAATGCCGACCTTGAAGTGCTGTGGAACCGGGTGAAACATCGCGACACTCGGCCGTTGCTGCGCACCGAGGATCCCCACGCAACGCTGTCGGCGCTTTATCATGATCGGGTGCCCTATTATGCGCAGGCGGATTTGACGGTGCAGTCGGACGGTCAGGCGTCGATTGATGAAATGGTAGACCGGGTGGTCGAGGCGCTGCGCGCCCGCCCGGATGTCCTTGAGTGGGTGTGACGGAGTGGGTGTAATGGAGCAGGCAATGCTGGAACGCAGCGTGCATGTGGCGCTGGGAGAGCGCGCCTATGATGTGGTGATCGGGCCGGATCTGTTGGCGGATGCGGGCGCGCGCCTGAAACCGATGCTGCGCCGTCCGAAGGTGGCGGTGCTGACCGATGAAACCGTCGCAGCGCACCACCTTGAGGGGTTGCGCGCAGGTCTGGCTACTGCCGGGATCGAGATGGATGCGCTGGCGCTGCCGCCGGGAGAGAGCACCAAGGCCTGGCCGCAGTTCAGCCGCGCGGTGGAATGGCTGCTGGAGCAGAAAGTGGAGCGCGGCGATATTGTCATCGCCTTTGGCGGTGGTGTGATTGGTGATCTTGCAGGTTTTGCGGCGGCGGTGCTGCGGCGCGGGGTGCGGTTTGTACAGATCCCGACGTCGCTGCTGGCGCAGGTGGACAGTTCCGTAGGCGGCAAAACCGGCATCAATGCGCCGCAGGGCAAGAACCTGATCGGCGCCTTTCACCAGCCCTCGCTGGTGCTGGCAGACACAGCGCTGCTGGGCACGCTGACCCCGCGCGATTTTCTCGCTGGCTACGGCGAGGTGGTGAAATACGGGCTGCTTGGCGATGCGGACTTCTTTGACTGGCTGGAGGCGCAAGGCCCGGCGCTGGCGGCGGGTGACATGGCTGCACGGGTCGAGGCGGTGACACGCTCGGTGCAGATGAAGGCGGATATTGTCGTGCGCGATGAGACCGAGCAGGGGGATCGCGCGCTCTTGAACCTTGGCCATACCTTCTGTCATGCGCTGGAGGCGGCAACGGGCTATAGCGACCGGCTGCTGCATGGCGAGGGCGTTGCGATTGGCTGCGCGCTGGCGTTTGAGCTGTCGGCGCGGCTGGGGCTGTGCAGTCAGGAAGATCCGAGCCGGGTGCGGGCCCATCTGAAGGCGATGGGCATGAAAACCGATCTGGCCGATATTCCCGGTGAGCTGCCGGATGCCGAGGCGCTGCTGGCGCTGATGGGGCAGGACAAGAAGGTGGTCGATGGTCAGCTGCGCTTTATCCTCGCGCGGGGGATCGGTCAGGCCTTTGTCACCGGTGACGTGCCGGGGACGGCGGTGCTGGATGTGCTGCGGGACGCATTGGCTGTGAAATAGTCGCTTACCCCGTAGCGCTCCCCGCAGTTTGAGAAAGCGACGGAGCCAAGGTCTTTCCAAGCCAGCAGTTTATACCCCGTGACATGGCAGGAGCCCCCGCAGAATGCGAGGGCTCCTGTCGTTTATCGTGGTCGGGATGAGAGGGCTTTACGCCACCCAGGATTCGTCGTCCGGATCGTCGAATCTACCCGCATCGGAGAAATCCGATGCGCCCTCGTCGGTGCCCGCCATCTGTGCGGCCATTTCGGCATCGCTGGCCATCGCTTCCGGTGTCGAGGAGGTGGGGGGACCGTCCAACTGGAAGGCGCCGATCATGGTGTTCAGCTCGCGTGCCTGCTGGAACAGCTGGGTCGCGGAGGCGGTGGTTTCTTCGGTCATGGCAGCATTTGTCTGGGTCATCTGTTCCATCTCGCCGACGGCATGATTGACTTCGCTCAGCTGTGACGACTGCGCATCCAGACCCTTGGCGATAGAGACGATCAGCTCGGAAATCGCGCTCACCTGGGTGCTGACATCAGCCATTGCCGTCCCCGCAGAGCCAACAAGGGTGGAACCGGTATTCACCTGCGACGAGCTGCGGGCGGTAATTTCGTCAATCTGCGACACCGCATCGGAGCAGCGCTGCGCCAGTCTCTGCACCTCGCTGGCGACAACGGCGAAGCCACGACCGGCCTCTCCTGCGCGGGCGGCCTCGACCCCGGCATTGAGCGCCAGGAGATTGGTCTGGAAGGCGATGTCCTCAATCACCTTGGTGATCTGGGAAATCTCATCCGAGGAGGTGCGGATCTCCTGCATCGCGGTCACTGTTTTCTGCACGATCTCTTCACAATCGTTGACCTTGTCCTGGGTGGTGCCTGCGATGGTCTCGGCGTCCTTGGCGTTGCGGGCGGATTCGCCGACGCTGGTGGTGATTTCATTCATTGCATGGGTGGAGCGTTCCAGCGCGGCGGCCTGCGATTCCGTTCGGCGGGACAGGTCATCCATATTGGCGGCAATCGTCTGGCTGTCATCCCCCACCGACAAGGCAGCGCTGCGCACGGTGTCCATCGCGTCCTGCAGTGATTGAGCTAGATCGTTGAAGTCCATCCGCAGGCTTTTGAAATCTTCGGGGAATTCATCGTCCAGTCGGTAGATGAGCACCTTGTGACTGAGCTGGTTGAGGGCATTGGCGATGGCGTCGGAGACCTGTTTCTGCTCGGTCATGGCGCGATCCAGCTGATCGTCGGCGGCGCGTTTTTCAACAGCATGCCCGCGCAGGATGTCCGCCTGCCGGGCGATATTGCCGATCGCATCCTTGCGGGATTTTCCGGAGATATCGACGTCCAGATCACCGGAGCTGATCTGCTCCAGCGCGCCCGTCACCATTCGTACACCGCCGGCGATATCGCGGGCGATTGCCATCGCGGCAAGGCTGACCAATACAAGAACCACAGAGAGGCCGGTCAATGTCTGGTAGAAAGCGTTGTTATTGTAGGCATCGAAGGCCTGGAAATCGGCTATGAGTTCGTCGCGGATATGGGTCTCGACGTCTTTGACGACGGCAATTGCGTCAGTGGCGATCTTGAACCACTGCTCCGAAGTGATGTTTTCAGGCGCAGCATTGGCGAAGATTTTCTCGCGGATCTTGGCGAAGGTTTGATAGATCTCACCTTCAGCGCGTTCATCGAAGAGGTGTACGCTCTTGCTGTCCGAGAGTTCGTGGAACACGCGCATTCTCTCTTTTGACTGCAGATACGATATGGTCATGCGGGTGCGCAGCTGTTCGCTCCAACCATTCGCAAATCCCTCGGCACCGACGGCGCGTTGAATGCCATAGGCATCCTTGGCCATCTGAAAATAGGTGAAGGCCATTGCGCGCTCTGCCAGCTCAGTATCCGGGACGAGCACTTCGAACGCGAGGGCGGTTTCCAGAAGATGTATGTTCAGATCGGTGTAGAAATCGATCATTTCGGGCGCGCTGATGCTGCGGTTTTCGATCTGGGTGCGGACGCCGTCCAAGGCTTCCAGCTCCTCATGGGCGAGGTCGACGAAGATACGGGTGTTCTCATGCAGTTGTGAAAGGTCTGCGGTTTCCATCACCTCAAGCATGTGGATGCGCAGATCCTGTGCCTTTTGGCGCTGATCGGTCAGCGCCTGCGGGAAGGCAGACGCATCACCGGTTAGAAACGCCGAGGACATGCCGCGTTCGAGCTGCAGGTTGTGGACGAGTTCTTCTACAGTGATCATGATGTCCTGCGTCAGACTGGTGTCAAAGCTGGCGCGTTTATTCAGCGTGTACAAAACGGCTCCGGACATCCCGATGATGATCAGAAGGGGAACTCCAACAAGGGTCAGGATTTTGGTCCGGATGGACATCTGCTGTAACAGGCGGGTGATCATACTCGTAGCTCCGGGGTAACGTTATTACTCCGCAAAACGCTAAGTTTGAGATGCTAATAGAATGTGTATTTGAAGCAGTCTTGAGCGTTTAAAATAGAAGATGCATTCAAAATACGACTATTTTAAAGGTAAGTGACGCAGCGGGAGGTGCTGGGTCTATCCTTCTTAGAAAACAGGGCTTTACATCAAAAAAGTGCAGGTCCTGGCGGTCCTGCACTTTTTTTGATGTGTTTGTATCGGAGCGTTACTGCCCGGATGAAAAGACGATTCGCGGTTAGAACGGGATCTCGTCATCGTCAATGTTGTGCGAGGCGCCGCCCTGACTGCCACCGCCAAATCCACCGCCCTGATTACCGCCGCCCTGGCCGCTGTCGTAGCCACCACCGCCGCCACCATAGCCGCCGCCGCTGCCACCACCGTAGCTGCCACCGCCGCCGCCCTGGCCGCCGTCATTGCGCCCGTCAAGCATGGTCAGCGTGCCGCCGATTCCCTGCAGGACGACTTCGGTTGAATAGCGGTCCTGGCCACTCTGGTCCTGCCATTTCCGGGTCTGCAACTGGCCTTCGATGTAGACCTTGGAGCCTTTGCGCAGATATTGCTCGGCGACGCGGACCAGACCTTCGGAGAAGATCGCAACCGAATGCCATTCGGTTTTTTCGCGCCGCTCGCCGGTGTTGCGGTCTTTCCAGGTTTCCGAGGTGGCGATCCGCAGGTTGCAGACCTTGCCGCCGTTCTGGAAGCTGCGCACCTCGGGATCACGGCCGAGGTTGCCGATCAGGATTACTTTGTTGACTGAGCCTGCCATGGGTCTGTCCTCTTGGTCTGGTCTTTACTGAGGCGCGAAATTCCGCAGTGCGGGAGGTGCCAGACATCCCATACCGCGGTTTCAGCGTGCCCCGTTGGGGTATGAACTCTCTCCGGTCCGAATCTGGTGGCGCCGGGTTGGCGGCCACAGTACCGCCCAAGGTCGCCACATGAAAGTCGGCTGGCCCGGATATCTGGGATCATCCACAGATTTTGCGCAGGCGCGCCGTGGGGCAGGGCGGTGGCGGACGAGAATATGCGAAGGTGCTTTTCTTTTTAGCCAATCCGGCTATAGTTTCGCGCAATCAAGGACAGGGAAACCGGGGACGGGGCAAGGCGTTTTTAATGCGTAAACTGTTGGTGGGGGTTGCGGTGACCGGGGTTCTGTCGGGTCAGGTTGCAACGGCAGATATGTTCAGCACAAAGAGCCAGCGCAAGCTGTTTGCCTCGCAGGCGCGGGTGCTCGATGAACGGGCGTCTGGGCAGTATAAAAACTCAATCCGCCTGCAGCCGCCGACCATTCACACACCGTCGAAATACGGTAGCCTTCCCTATAGTGGCAAATACCGGGGCAAATATCTGAATGTCGCGCGGGCGGCAGCTCAGAAACATGGCGTGCCCGAAGATCTGTTCCTGCGATTGGTGCAGCAGGAAAGCGGCTGGAACCCGACGGCCAAATCTCACAAGGGGGCTTTGGGTCTGGCGCAGCTGATGCCTGCCACCGCCAAGGCGCTGGGGGTGGATGCCTCCGATCCCAAGCAGAACCTGGAAGGTGGCGCGCGCTATCTGGCGCGGCAATATCGCAAGTTCGGTTCCTGGCGTCTGGCGCTGGCGGCCTATAACGCAGGCCCTGAGGCGGTGCGTAAACACGGCGGCGTGCCGCCCTACCGCGAAACCCAGAATTACGTGAAGAAGATCTGGGGCAGCTGATATCTGCGCTTGAGACCGTCGCGAAAACATGACCATGGTTCGTGGGTAGGATATGATCCCTTGCGACGCGGTCTGCGGTGCAATCTGTCCTGATGTGGCGGGTATTTCTTCTGATCATCCCTGATCTTTTACCGTCGTTTTGGCGACAGATTGCCGATTGCGCCGGGGATCGGCGTTAATCTGCTGATAATCTTCCTTAATGCCGCGTTAACTCCGCCTGTCTGCCAGAAAGTTGCCTTAATCTCTTGGCACCTAGTGGGAAGCTTCAGAAGAGGAATATCCCGGTGTCTTTCAAACGCTTTGACGAACGTCTTACCCAGATGCAGTGGCAACCCCAGTCCGGGCCGTCGCCACAGATCGTTGACAGTGTGATGGCCGACCGTCCGCCACTGGCGGTGCGAGGGGTGGAGTTCACCTTGGCCGGTGCCATCCTGGGAATCCTGATCGGGGTTGGCCTGAAGGGGATTTATACCCCCGGCGCGCCCTGGGGGCCGAACACCGGCCTGACAGGTCTGCTGATTGGCGGCGCCTCCATGGCTGGCGCGGGCCTGTCACTGGCGCTGGCCGCCTATGCCGTGCTGCGCCGTCACGACATGCCGCGCCTGATGCAGTTTGCGTCAATGAACCTGCTGATCATCGTGATGCTGCTCTTGGGATAACCCGCGAGCAGCCCACAATTGATGACAGGTCAAACCGCGCCGCCGATCACTCGGCGGCAATTTTAATGACCGGCTCCATTTGGCCGAGATCGGCATCGCTGAGGTGGCATTTCACCTGATGGCCGCCCTCCAGGGTGCGCACCGGGGGCACCTCCCGCTCACACAGTCCACCTGCCACTTTGGATTTCCAGCGACAGCGGGTCTGGAACGGGCAACCTGAGGGCGGGTTCATTGCCGAAGGGATATCGCCCTCCAGAACGATATGGCGTTTCTCCACCTTGGTATCGGCGATCGGCACCGCGCTCAGCAGCGCCTCGGTATAGGGGTGATAGGGCGGGGCGAAGACCTGATCGGTGGTGCCCAGCTCGACCACATGGCCCAGATACATCACCATTACCCGATCTGACAGGTAGCGCACGATGCTGAGGTCATGGGAGATGAACAGGAGCGTTGTCTTCTCCTTGCGCTGGATTTCCATCAACAGATCGGTGACCGCTGCCTGAACCGACACATCCAGCGCCGAGACGGGTTCGTCGGCGACCACGATGCGCGCGCCACCGGCAAAGGCGCGGGCAATGCCCACGCGCTGCTTCTGCCCGCCGGACAGCTGCCGTGGCATCCGGTCGGCAAAAGCGCGGGGCAGTTTCACCAGATCCAGCAGCTCCAGCATGCGCTCCTTGCGCGCGGCGGTGCTGTCACCGATGCCGAAGATCTCCAGCGCGCGCATGATCTGCCGACCCACGGTCATCGACGGATTTAGCGTGTCAAACGGGTTCTGGAACACCATCTGCACATCAGAGACGGTGCGGGTGTCGCGCTGCTCAATCGGGGTGGCCTCGATGTTCTTGCCATCCAGCTGGATGGCACCGGCGGTTGCGGTTTCCAGCCCCATCAACACCTTGGCGAAGGTGGATTTGCCGCAGCCCGACTCGCCGACAATGGCGAGTGTCTCGCTCTCGCGGGCCTCAAAACTCAGGGTTTCATTGGCCTTCACCACTTTGCGCGCGCCGCTGTCAAACAGCGCATTGGCCGAGACCTCATAATATTTGCGCAGATCGTCGATTTTAAGAACAACCTCGCCAACCTCGGGTTTTTCCTTCTGCTCACCGGCTGTGATTGGCGCGTTCCAGTCGACTTCATCATGGCGCAGACAGCGGGTGTGATGGCGGTCATTGCCATGCACGGGCACCATCGGGATGTCCTGCGCGTCGCAACGCCCGGCCTCGAAATAATCGCAGCGCGGGCCGAAGTTGCAGCCGGGTGGGCGCTCATGCGGGAGCGGAAAATTGCCCGGGATTGCAACCAGTGGGCGCGCGTTCTTATCCGCGCCAGGCAGGGGGATGGATCGGAACAGCGCCTGTGTGTAGGGGTGCTGCATCTCGTCAAACACATCATGGATGGAGCCACGTTCCACCGCTTCACCAGAATACATCACGCAAAGCCGGTCGCAGGTCTCCAGCACCAGACCAAGGTTATGGGAGATGAACAGCATCGACGTGCCGTATTTCTTGCCCAGATCCTTGACCAGCTCGACCACGGCGGCCTCGACTGTCACATCCAGCGCGGTGGTCGGCTCATCCAGGATCAGCAGAGCGGGTTTCGACATCAGCGCCATGGCGATCACGATGCGCTGCTGTTGGCCGCCGGACAGCTGATGCGGGAAGGAATTGAGCATCCGTTCGGGATCAGGCAGGCGCACATCGGTGACCACCTCAAGGGCGCGTCGGTAGGCCTCTTCCTTGCTGACACCCTCATGGATCATCGGCACTTCCATCAGCTGTTTGCCGATCTTCATCGCCGGGTTGAGCGAGGCCATCGGCTCCTGATAGATCATCGCGATTTCATTGCCGCGCACATCGCGTAGCTCATCCGCGGACATCTCCGCCAAATCGCGGCCCTTGAACTTGATTGAGCCACCAACAATGCGGCCGTTCTTGCCCAGATCCTGCATCACACCCAGCGCCACGGTGGATTTGCCGCAGCCGCTTTCACCGACCAGCCCTACGGCCTCACCGGGCATCACCGAGACGGAGAAATCCATCACCGCAGGAATTTCCCGCAGCCGGGTAAAGAAGGAGATCGACAGTTTGTCGATTTCCAGAATCGGGCCGTCATACTCTGCGAGTTTGGTCATCTTGGTCTCCCTGGAGGGCTGGTTGATGCCAAAGAGGCATCTTCTGGCTCCAAATATCTCGGGGGTCCGGGGGCAGCGCCCCCGGAGAGGGTCATATCAGTCGCGCAGGCTTTCTTCGCGCAGGCCATCCGCCAGCAGGTTGAGGCCCAGAACGAGGCTCAGCAGCGCCAGCGCCGGTGGCAGCGGCGGATGCAGATAGATCGACAACAGCTTGCGCCCGTCATTGATCGTGCTGCCCCAGTCCGGGCTTTCCGGCGGCAGCCCCAGCCCGAAGAACCCCAAGGTCCCAAGGAGGATCGTGGTGTAGCCGATGCGCAGGCAGAAATCGACGATCAGCGGGCCACGGGCATTGGGCAGGATCTCCCACAGCATGATGTACCAGGGGCGTTCGCCCCGGGTCTGGGCGGCGGCGACATAGTCGCGGGTTTTGATATCCATGGTCAGGCCGCGCACGATGCGGAACACTGTCGGTGAATTCACAAAGACCACAGAGACAAAGACCACCAGAATACCGCCCGGCACGTCAAAGAGGTCCAGTGGCCAGAAGGTGATCTTTGACCCGGCCTCATTGATCAGCGACAGATAGGCGAGGAGACCGGGGACCAGCACAATGGCTAGCCAGATGACATTGTGCTGTGGTCGGGTGCGAAAGCGCGAATGGATCAGCACCGCGATGAAGATCAGCGGGAAGGCAAAGAGCACCACAGCAATATATTGCGGCAGCCCGGTTTCAATGATCTCCGGTGTGACCAGTAGGTAGAACAGCAGGATCACCGGGAAGGCCAGGATCAGGTTGGCAAGGAAAGACAGAACCGTGTCCCATAGGCCGCCATAGTAGCCCGCAGGCAGCCCCAGGGTGATCCCCACCATGAAGGCAAAGAGCGTCGCCAGCGGCGCGATCTGCACCACCACCCAGGCGCCATCAATCAGGCGGCTGAACACATCACGTGCCAGGTTGTCGCCACCCAGAAGATACCAGGCCGCGATACCTGCATCGGCCTCGGCGCCGGGTAGCGGGGTGCCGGGCAGCTTGTTCTTGAGGCCGGAAACCTGCGCCAACGGGTCATGTGGTGCAATCAGATCCATCGCGCCAAGCACTCCGGTAAAGACCCAGAACATCACCAGCGCAAAGCCGATCATGCCGATGGGGCTGTCAAACAGTTTCCCGTAGAGACCAAGCCGCCGCTTGTAAGTGATAGAGACGGCAAAAAGCGCGACCAATGCGATCCAGACAGGCAATAGCAACTGCGCCATGGCTCCGACGATGCCCCCAGACGCGCCGAACACGATGCCAAATACAATGTAGATGAGAACCAGTCCGATCACCGCGAAAAAACTGTAACGTACGGCGACACCGGCCAGCACATCGGGCGTGGCGGCGAGACTGGCGCTGCGGTGAGCATTCACTGCCATGGTGGGACTTGTGGTCACAATACTGAGCACAAGCCAGGCGACCACAGAGGCGGCAAGCGCCACCAGGGCAAGCATCAACACAGGGGTGAGAAAAGAGAGGCTCCCGGTCCAGCTGAGAGGGTCCATAGTGCGTTCCTCCTTCAGGAAATCCGGATACGGGGGTTGAGATAGACATAGCCGATATCGGAGATCAGCTGAGTGAGCAGCACCACGACCACGGAGACCACGGAAATGCCGAGGAGAAGTTCGATGTCATTGTTGCCTGCCGCCTCGACCAGGGCCCAGCCGAAGCCTTTGTAGTTGAACAGCGTCTCCACGATCACCACGCCATTCAGCAGCCATGGGAACTGCAGCATGATCACGGTGAAGGGGGCAATCAATGCGTTGCGCAGGGCGTGGCGCATGACAATTTTCGGAAAGCTCACGCCCTTCAGCCGGGCAGTGCGGATATATTGCGCAGTCATCACCTCGGTCATGGAGGCGCGGGTCATCCGGGCGATATAGCCGATCCCATAAAGGGCGATGGTCAGCACCGGCAGGAAGAAATTCTCAAAATTGGCATCGTTCATCGCAGAGGTCGCCGTGCCCTTGAACCATTTCAAGCCAACCGCTGAGGAGGTGAACACCGCGATGAAGATCACACCAGATACATATTCTGGGGTTGCGGTGGTCAGGATGGAGGCGGTGGAAAGGGATCGGTCGGTGACAGAGCCTTCGCGCATACCTGCCAGAACACCGATCAGCAGCGCCGAGGGCACCATCAGGATCAGCACCCACATCATCAGGAAGCCGGTATTGCCCAGCCGGGTTTCGATGATGCTCCAGACCTCATCCTTGAACCGGGTGGAATAGCCCCAATCCCCTTGCAGCACGCCACAGAAACGCGGAGCGGCGGCGGCCTCCTCAGCGGATGCAGCACCGGTGATGCAGCGCCCGGTGATCCCCTCATCGGTGACGGTGGTCCAGCCCGGCAGCACGCCCAGCCACTGGCCGTATTTCACTGGCATCGGTTGCAGGTAGCCGTTCTTGTCGAGCCAGCTGGCGACGGCTTCGTCCGACATACGGAAGTTGCCTTCCGTCTTCGCCAGTTTTTCGAGGTTCGGATAGAGATTGGTCAGAGTGAACACGATGAAGGTGAGGCAGAGCGCCGTCAGGATCATCACGCCCGTGCGGCGCAGAATGAAGAGTCCCATGAAATGTCCTGTTGGTCTGTCACGCAGAGCGAAGGCCGCGGAGAGTCAGATATACTGCGCCTGCTTGGCCGATTTGGCCCTATCGGCCAGCTGTGCGTTTGGGCTGACAGCCTGCCCCGAAGGGGGCAGGCCGGTGGCTGATTTGACCCGGACAGATCAGGCGGACCAACCCCATTTGTAGTGGTGATGCTCAAAGGAGATGTGCATGTCCGCACCGCTGACACCTTCGCGCATGTGGCGATAGAGCGAGCGCCAGTAGGGCTGGATGGTGACACCTTCATCCTGGATGATGGCTTCCATCTTGCTCATGACCTCGCGCCGTTTGTCGGCATCGGCAATGGACAGTGCTTCGGCCAGCAGCCCGTCGAATTCCTCGTTGGACCAGCCGAATTCGTTCCAGGCCTCACCGGTGCGATAGGCCAGCGCGTGGATCTGCACGCCCAGAGGGCGGTGGTTCCAGTTGGTGGAGCTGAACGGGTATTTCACCCAATCGTTCCAGAAGGTGGAGCCGGGCAGAACGGTGCGTTTCACCTTGAAACCGGCGTCGCGCAGCTGTGCGGCCACGGCGTCGGTGGTGTTCTTGCGCCAGTCATCATCGATGGAGATGATTTCATGCTCGAAATCCATCATGCCGGCTTCTTCCATCAATGCCTTTGCCGCGGCAGCATCGACCTTACGTGCGGGCAGTTCGGCGTATTCGGGATGGATCGGACCAACGTGATGGTTTTCCGCAGGCTGGCCGCGACCGCCATAGCCGAGCTCCAGACAGACGTTATTGTCAACCGCCATAGCGATGGCCTGGCGCACGCGCTTGTCGGCATAGGGCTTTTTGCCGTCCACTTCCGCCAGTTGGTTGGGGCGAACCACGATGGTGGACATGGTGACCACTTCGGACTTCACATACCCTAGGCCGTCCATCACGTCGATGAATTCACCAACCGATTCATACAGCATGTCGACTTCATCCGATTCCAGCGCGGCCAGCCAGGAGGAAGAATCTGTGCCAAAGTCGGTGTATTCGATACGATCTAGGGCAGGGCGGCCAAAGACCTCTTCGCCCCACCAAGTGTGATCGGGATTGCGATCCAGCGCGGCCTTAACGCCAACCTCAAGTTCGCTCAGAACATAGGGACCGGTGCCCACATTGGCAGTGAAGTCATCGGTTTGGAAGCTGGAGTGAACAATCGCCGCCGGGTAGTCTGCCATGCCAGGGATCAGTGAAATATCGGAGGTTGGCAGGTTCAGGCGCACGGTGTGGCTGTCGACGACTTCGATTGCGCCCTCAATGGCCTTGTTGGTGTTCCCGTCCACAAGTGTGCCGAAACGACCGGCCATGGAGTTGCCTTCCATGTCTTTCTCGCACCAGCCTGCGATATTGCGCGCGACATCTTCGGCGGTGAAGTCATCGCCGTTGTTCCACTTCACGCCCTTGCGGACATTGAGGGTGTAGACGGTGGCATCATCGTTGATTTCCCAGCTGTCAAGCAGCATGCCCCGCATGGAGCCATCGTTGTTGTATTCGACCAAATACTCCATGGTGCCACGGGTCAGGTTGCCCATCTGCGACCAGTCATAGGTGCGCGGATCTTTCAGTGGGCGGACTTCCATCTGGCAGCGAATGGTGCCGCCTTCTTTCATGTGACCTGCGGCCTGGACCGGGCTTTCGAGACCGATCAGCCCGTAAGCGGCGGAGGCGCTGACGCCGAGCGCGGTGGCGCGGGTCATGAATTCGCGTCGGTCCATCTTCCCAGCAAGGGTTTCTGTCGCATACATCTTTGCCGCCGGGTGCAGATCGGTCCCGGTGATGGTGTCTTTTGTCATGTGGCTCTCCCTGTTGCACCGCAAGATCTTTTCTTCTGGGATGGCGGGTCAGTCTTTCCGACGGATGCCGTTTGTGGTGCTGTGTTCAACGATTGTTTCCCCGTTTGGCCATTCGGCCCCAGAACGAGGGGTAGGTCAATGTAGGATATCGACCTTTCGTGTGTATTTTGCGACATTTTTGATGTCGTTTTTGTATTTTCAGGGCGGAATGACTGGTTCGAAGGGATTAGTACTGGGCATGAGTGCCCAGTAATGCGCATGCACCACGACTCGGTTGTCAGGGTGACTCGCCGTCTGCCTTGCCGTCTGCCTTGCCGTTGGCCGCGACCCTTTGCATAGCGCAGGCCCGAGATGATCTTCTGTCGCGCCTGATGATGAGATGGGGCAGGTGCGGATTGGATCATCAGCGGAAGAAAAGCCGGATCAGGCGCTGCGTTTCACCTTGTCACGGGCCTGTTTGCGCAGTCGGCTCGGTGTTTCACCAGTGTGCTGGGTGATAAACCGCGTGAAATAGGCCGCGCTGCCAAAGCCAAGAGTTGCAGCGATATCGCGCATCGGCAACTCTGAGGTAATCAGCAGGCTGCGCGCGGCATGTAATTGACGCTCAGTCAGCAGGGCGCCTGCGGTCTTGCCGGTTTCGGATTTGCAGACACGGGTCAGATGGGTGGGCGTGACATTCAATGCTGCCGCGTGATCCGCCATGCTGGCGTGCTGGGCGTAGCATTCGACAATCCGGCCGCAGTAGCCCTGTGCCAGTCTCTGGGCTGCAGTGGGTTTGCTGATGGTGCTGCTGCGTGCCGCCATCAGACGACGCACGTGGATTGCGATCAGCGCGCCATGCGCCTGCATCGCGCGGTACCACAGCGCCGGGCGATCCTGCTGTTCAGCCTGCATGGCCTGAAACATGCCGTTGATTACTGCCTGATCCTGCGCGTCCGGAATGCGCAGCGTGTCGGCACTGTCCGGGAAATCCATAGGTGTCGAAGCCGGAACTGTCATCACTTGCCCGATACACTGACGGCCCAGTTCCAGTGACCACAACGTGCCTGCTGGTACGAAGATCGCGCTGTTGGGACCAAATCCCCGCTGCTGACCGTTCAGAAAGACCCGCCCCTGACCGCGAGTGATCCAGATCAGTAGGTTTTCGTCTAGGTCATGCGCCAATTCGACCTGCCAAGGTCCATCGGGGGTCAGCTGCGACAGCGGTGCGACAGTGATCTCGCCGATATGGGTGGGGTCAAATGGCATAAGATGGATATGGTATGTGCTGCTCGTATTTTCCGTGCGCGCAAATGGCCATGAAAAACTGATTCTGGCAAGTTTTTGCCGAAAAATGCGTAGAGATTTAATCGAATTGCAGATTATGCATGGGTTTTGAGCAACAATGCGCGCATACCGCACGGTCAGCGGGCGATATGTTCAGCCCGGAGAGTTGATCTGCGTGGTGCTGTCAATTTGTCCGTTGGCACCAATCGACCGGATCCTCAGTCCAGACCGGCATCAGATATGGCACCGTATCGCGCATGGAGTGGCCGCTAGCCGGGGCGATGGCAGTGCCAGCCCTTCATGCGGGCGCGGAACCAGGTGCGCTGACGTTTGGCAAATTGCCGGGTGGCAACTGCGGCACGCTCTCTGGCCTCTGCTTCGGTCAGGTCGCCAAGGTGATGGGCCATCAGTTCCGGCACCCCGATGGCGCGGCAGGAGGGCAGGGCGGGATCATAGCGATCCCACATGGCAGCGATCTCCGCCATGGCCCCCATATCCATCATTGCATCGAAGCGGCGGCGGATGCGGGCCTCGAGCCAGTCTTTGTCGGTGTCAAAGACAATCCCGGTGCAGTGGTCCAGCGGCAGCGGCGGCGGCGGCGTGTCTGCCTGCCAGTCGGCCAACCCGCGCCCGGTTGCGGTCAGCACCTCATACGCGCGCTGCACACGGGCGCGGTTTTGCAGGTCGATCCGGGCGGCGGTGGTCGCGTCCAGCGCCGCACGCATTTCCTCAAGCGACAGCGTGTCGGCCTGCTGGCGGACCTCTGCCGGGGTGGCGGGTATTTCCGCCAGCCCCTGTGTCAGTGCGGCGAAGTACAGCCCGGTGCCACCGACAATAATCGGGCGCGGGCCGTCGCTGAGCAGCGGCAGCACCTCGCGCAGCCAGTGGCCGACGGAGTAGTCGGCATCGTAGGGCTGGTGACCATAGAGCAGATGCGGCGCCATCGCCTCCTCCTCGGCGGAGGGACGGGCGGTGATCACCCGCCAGCAGTCATAGACCTGACTGGCATCGGCATTGACGATCACCCCGCCCTGTGTCTCGGCGATCCGCAGGGCCAGTGCGGATTTGCCGGAGGCGGTCGGCCCTGCAATCAGCACCGGCTGATGGGGCGGGATCTCTGGCAGCGCGGTCAGATCGGTCATGCTGGGTGTCCTGTTCTTCGGATGTTCCCCGGCGCGCAGGGCAGAGCAGCAAAGCGGCGCCGAAAAACATGTCAGGCCGCATTGATCCTGCCGCCGATTTGCTTCATTTTGCGCGCAAAGTAACCCCGTCATATTCCGGAGCGCAACATGCCCCTTACCAACGATCAGCCGGAGGCCACGCCGGCGGCAACCTATAAACGTGTCATGCTGAAAATTTCAGGCGAAGCGCTGATGGGGGACCAGGGGTTTGGTCTGCATCCGCCCACCGTCCAGCGCATAGCCCAGGAAGTGAAATCCGTGCGCGATATGGGGGTGGAAATCTGCATGGTGATCGGCGGCGGCAATATCTTCCGCGGTCTGTCCGGCTCTGCCCAGGGGATGGAGCGGACCACGGCGGATTACATGGGGATGCTGGCCACGGTGATGAACGCGCTGGCGATGCAATCGGCGCTGGAAGGTCTGGGTGTGTTTACCCGCGTGATTTCCGCCATTCGCATGGATGAGGTGGCTGAGCCTTACATTCGCCGCCGCGCAGTGCGTCACCTTGAGAAAAAACGGGTCTGCATCTTTGCCGCCGGGACCGGCAACCCCTATTTCACCACCGACACCGCCGCGACTCTGCGCGCCAATGAGATGGCCTGTGAGGCGATCTTCATGGGCAAGAACGGCGTCGATGGCGTCTACGACAAGGATCCGGCGCAGCATGATGATGCGGTGCGCTATGATGATATCACCTATGATGAGGTGCTTGCCAAGCGTCTGAAGGTGATGGATGCCTCGGCCATTGCGCTGGCGCGGGACAATAACCTGCCGCTGATGGTATTCCCCTTGGATGAACCCGGCGGGTTCAAGGGCATTCTGGCGGGTCAGGGCACCTATACCAAGGTGCATGGCTGATCGCTGATCCCTTTTTGAGGGCGTTCTACAGCCTGCGGCTGGGACATAAATGGGCCGTGCGTTTGGATCCACTCCAGCGTGCGGCTTTTTTGTGCCGGGGGGCTGAGATCTGGCGTCGGGGGCCTGTTTGATGGCGGATCCCTGAGTACGGCGGGCCATGCAGAGGGGCAGGCCGGCGCTTCAAAACTGCGGCAAGATCGCTATACAACGCCCCGCCAATGTCTTATGAGCAATGCAAACACCGCCTCAAGTCAGGGGAGAGCAGAATGTCTGACGATTTTATTCTCGATACCGATGATCTACAGCGCCGCATGGATGGCGCCATGGCCAACCTCAAGACCGAATTCGCGTCATTGCGGACCGGTCGCGCCTCCGCGTCGATGCTGGAGCCTGTGATGGTGGATGCCTATGGCTCCATGACGCCGATCAATCAGGTGGGCACCGTCAACGTGCCTGAGCCGCGCATGGTCACCATCAACGTCTGGGACAAGGGTCTGGTTGGCAAGGTCGAAAAAGCGATCCGCGAGTCCGGTCTGGGGATCAACCCTCAGCTCAACGGCACCATCATCATGCTGCCGATCCCTGAGTTGAACGAGGAGCGCCGCCGGGATCTGACCAAAGTGGCCGGCCAATATGCCGAACATGCCCGCGTCTCGATCCGCAACGTGCGTCGCGACGGTATGGACCAGATCAAGAAAGCCAAGGCTGATGGCATGTCCGAGGACGACCAGAAGCTCTGGGAAGGTGAAGTCCAGGAGCTGACCGACAAGATGATCAAGGTCGTCGATGCGGCGCTGGAAACGAAACAAGCCGAAATTATGCAGGTCTGACACCTGCTTATGTCACAGAGCACAGACACCGCCTTGGCGCCGGATGCGTGCGGGTCCGCACCTCAGCGTGGACCCAAACATGTGGCCATCATCATGGATGGCAATGGCCGCTGGGCGCAGGCGCGGGGGCGTCCGCGGCTGTTCGGCCACCATGCGGGCGCCAAACGCGTGCGCGAGGTGGTGGAATGCTGCCCGGCGCTGGGGGTGAAATACCTCACCATCTTTGCCTTCTCGACCGAGAACTGGAAGCGCACGCAGGTGGAGGTCGCAGGCCTCATGAGCCTGTTTCGCCGCTATATCTCCAAGGAGATGAAGGCGCTGTCGCAGCGCAATGTGCGGGTGCGCTTCATCGGCGACCGGGTCCGGCTGGACAAGAAACTGGTCACGCTGATGGATCAGCTGGAGCAGGAAACAGCCAGCAATGATGGCACCCATCTGACCATCGCGCTGAACTATGGCAGCCGAGATGAGGTGGCCCGCGCCACCAAACGCCTGGCCGAGGATGTGGCCGCCGGGCGGCTGGATCCTGCGGATGTGGATGAGGAAACCCTGCCGCGTTATCTCGATACCCATGTGCTGCCGGATCCTGATCTGGTCATTCGCACCAGCGGTGAGGCACGGATCTCCAACTTCCTGCTCTGGCAGTCGGCCTATGCCGAATATGAGTTCATCGACACGCTCTGGCCGGATTTCACGGCGGCTGAGATGGAGCGGCTCTGCCGCAGCTACGGTCAGCGCGACCGGCGATTTGGCGCGGTGAAAACATGAGCGGGGGAGGACGTTGGGGTGATTTGATGCCACGGCTGATCTCGGCCGTGGTGATGATCCTTGTGGGCGGCTGGGCCGTCTGGCGCGGGGGTGTGGTCTTTGATCTGCTGATCGCGGCGGCGGGCGGCGGCATGATCTGGGAGCTGTTGCGCATGGTTGTGCCCGACCGTCAGGGGTTGGCCCTGCCGCTGGGCGTGTTGTCCATGGGTGCGGTTCTGGCGGCAGCGCTGATGACGGGTAGCTGGGCGCTGAGCCTGTTGTTGGTCCCGGCGCTCCTTGGGGCGGCGGTGCTGGATATTCGTCGGGGGCTCTATCTGGGTTTTGCGCTCTGGGTGCTGTTTGCGGCCTATGCATTTATCTGGATGCGCAGCACATTGGGGCTGGACTGGATGGTCTGGCTGATCTCGGTGGTGGTCGCCACGGATGTCGCGGGTTACTTTGCAGGCAAAACCTTTGGCGGGCCGAAATTCTGGCCCCGTGTCAGCCCCAAGAAAACCTGGTCCGGTACCTCTGCCGGCTGGATCGCTGCGGCGCTTGTAGGCGCGATTTTTGCGGCGCAGGCGGGGCTGGGCGTTGGCGTGGTGGTGTTGTCGGTTCTGGTCTCCATGGCGAGCCAGGCCGGTGATGTGGCCGAGAGCGCGCTGAAACGCAAGATGAGCGTCAAGGATTCCAGCGCGCTGATCCCCGGTCACGGCGGCTTGTTCGACCGGTTTGACGGGATGCTGGGGGCGGCGGCGATGGTGCTTCTGGTGCTCAGCCTTTGGGGTCTGCCCGGCGGGACGATGTAATGCGGAAGATCTCGATTTTCGGGGCCACCGGATCCATTGGTCAGAACACGATTGACCTGATCCGGCGGGCGCCCGGCGATTATGACGTGGTGGCGTTGAGTGGCGGGGCCAATATCGCCCGGCTGGCGCAGGATGCGATAGCGCTGAATGCGGATGTTGCTGTCACCGCATATGATGACCAGCTGCCTGCGCTTGAGGCCGCTTTGGCCGGGTCAGGTGTGGCCGCTGCCGCAGGGCAGGCGGCCCTGGCTGAGGCGGCGGCGCGGCCTGCAGATTGGGTGATGTCTGCGATTGTGGGCGCAGCGGGGCTGGCACCGGGGCTGGAGGCGCTGAAACAGGGTGCCACACTGGCGCTGGCCAACAAGGAATCGCTGGTCTGCGCAGGGGCGTTGCTGCTGGAGACAGCGCGGCGCCACAACGCGCGGCTGTTGCCGGTCGATAGTGAGCATTCGGCGGTATTTCAGGGGCTGGTGGGTGAGGATATCTCCGCTGTGGAGCGGGTGGTGATCACCGCCTCTGGCGGGGCATTTCGGGATTGGCCGCAGGAGCAGCTGAAGACAGCCACGGTGGCGCAGGCCTCCTCCCATCCCAATTGGGACATGGGGCAGCGGATCACCATCGACAGCGCGTCCATGTTCAACAAGGCGCTGGAAGTTATTGAAACCCGTGAATTCTTTGGCGTGGCGCCAGAGCAGATCGAGGTCGTGGTGCATCCTGAATCCATTGTGCACGCGCTGGTCGGGTTTCGCGACGGGGCGCTGATGGCGCATCTCGGCGCGCCGGATATGCGCCATGCTATCGGCTATGCGCTGCACTGGCCGGAGCGGCGGGAGCTGCCGGTTGAGCGGCTGGACCTGGCGCGGTTGGCACAGCTGACATTCCGTGCGCCCGATCCCGCACGCTATCCGGCCTTGCAACTGGCCTATGACGTGATGGACCGGGGCGGCCTGATGGGGGCGGTGTTCAACGCCGCCAAGGAACGCGCGCTGGATCATTTCATCGCCGGACGCATCGGGTTTCTGGATATGGCGGCGGTGGTCGCGCGGGTGCTGGCGCAGTTTGACAGTGCGGATCGCGGGCTAGATGAGGCAATGACCCTTGATACGGTGAGCCGGACCGACCATCTCGCCCGTATGGAAGCCGACAACGCAATTTTAGACTATGTAAGGTAAGCCCTTGGATTTCGTCTCCTTTCTTCCGCAGCTTGGCGGGTATCTCTATGTGATTGCCAGCTTTGTGGTGGCGCTTTCGGTGATTGTGGCAGTGCATGAGTATGGCCACTATATCGTTGGCCGCTGGTCCGGGATCCACGCTGAGGTGTTCTCGCTGGGGTTTGGCCCGGTGTTGTTCTCCCGCGTCGACAAACGCGGCACCCGCTGGCAGGTGGCGCTGCTGCCATTTGGCGGTTACGTGAAGTTCCTTGGGGATGCCGATGCAGCTTCGGGCAAGGATGCGGATGCGATGGCAGAGGCTGCTGCGGATCCGGTCGCCCTGCGCCGGACCATGCATGGCGCGCCGCTTTGGGCGCGGTCGGCAACGGTTGCGGCGGGGCCTGTGTTCAACTTTATCATGTCGGCGCTGATCTTTGCGGGTGTGTTCATGCTGCAAGGCACCATGCGCGATCCGCTGACCGTGGAGCGGCTGGTGCCGCTGCCGGGGCTGCAAACGGAGCTGCGTGAAGGCGATGCGCTGTTGCAGATCGAAGGGGTCGATGTGCCCTCACTGGAGGACAGTGCCGCCTTTACCGCCTTCCGCGATGCGGTGCCGGAGCAGCAGCCGCTGACCTATACCGTGCTGCGGGATGAGCAGGAGGTCGAGGTCGAAGGCCCGTATCCCTGGCCCCCGCATGTGCGCGGTGTGGCGCCGCGCAGTGCCGCTGCGGATATCGATCTGCAGCCGGGGGATGTGATCACCGCCGTTGATGGTACGCCGATATTTGCCTTCGATCAGCTGAAACGCGCGGTCGAAAGCGCGGAAGGCAAGGTCCTGCTGCTGGAGGTCTGGCGCGCGGGAGAAGAGTTTGAGATGGCGCTGGCACCACGGCGTGTGGATGAGCCACAGCCCGAGGGCGGATTCGCCACGCGCTGGCGCATGGGGATTGCCGGTGGTCTTGCCTTTGACCCGGCGACGGAGACAGTTCGTGTCGGCGAGGCCCTCGGCGGCGGTGCAGCGCAGGTCTGGGGCGTGGTTGAAATGTCGCTCTCTGGACTGGGGCACATGATCACCGGCGCGATCAGCACTTGTAACCTCTCTGGTCCGATTGGCATTGCTGAAACCTCAGGCGCGATGGCAAGCCAAGGGGCTGAGAGCTTCATCCGGTTTATCGCGGTGCTCTCCACCGCCGTCGGGCTGCTGAACCTGTTTCCGATCCCGGCGCTGGATGGTGGGCATCTGGTGTTCTACGCCTATGAGGCCGTCACCGGGAAGCCTCCCAATGACATGGTGATGCGGATCCTGATGAGCGTGGGGATTGCGGCTATTCTCAGCCTGATGATGTTTGCACTCTTTAACGACATCTTCTGCTAGGCGCTTTTTTGCCGACCGGGTGTGACCCGGTCGGTGGGCTGATCTGCCACTTGAGGGCTTGCGCCCAACTGTCGCCACATTCCCTTGTTAATCCTTTGGTAAGCCGCCGGTGGGCAGCGGCGTCGCGGGTCGCGGCGCGGTTGCGGCGGCGGATGTGGGATCATTATTGATAGTGGGAGAGTGGAGCCATGAGCACCCTGCAGATTACCAATACTGGATTTGGTCTATTTATGCGCCTCAACTGGGATCGCGCCATGTCTGTGGCGACGATTTTGGGCGCGCTTGCTGCTGGTGCCTGGATCGGCAGTCTCTGAGTTTTCAAGCTGTTGCAAGCGATCTGGCGCGTGGGGTGATCCCGCGCGCCTTTTTGTTGTTTTTGACAAGCGTCGATAAACCCGATACGCACGGATTAAGCTGTAAAAAAATCGGGTTTTGACTGATGGTTCGGGGGAAGCACACGGGTATATCCTGTGGGGGGCGCAAATTGGGTGCCCATATTTTGTATAGAAACGTATCTGCCGCGGCGCTGGCAATTGCTTTGGGATTTGTCCTGACGCCAGAGATCGCAGTGGCACAGAGTTACAGTTTCACAAACGTTCAGGTCGAGGGCAATCAACGCATCCAGACCTCAACAATTGTGGCTTACACGGGCATTGAACGGGGCAAATCCGTCAGCGCCGGTCAGCTCAATGATGCCTATCAGCGTATTCTCGACAGCGGTGTTTTTGAAACCGTCGAGATCGTGCCGCAGGGCAATACGCTGGTGATCAAGGTCACCGAGTTCCCGACCATTAACAAGATCAGCTTTGAAGGCAATCGCCGCATCAAGGATGACGCGATGCTGGCGCTGATCGAATCGGCGCCACGCCGGGTGTTCAATCCGACCGTTGCCGAACGCGATGCCTCCAACCTTGCGGAAGCTTATGGCGCGCAGGGACGTCTGGCCTCGACCGTGACACCGCGCATCATCCGGCGCAGTGACAACCGTGTCGATCTGGTGTTCGAAATTTCCGAAGGCGACACCATTGAGGTGGAGCGCGTGTCTTTCGTGGGCAACCGGGTCTATTCCGACCGCCGCCTGCGTCGGGTGCTGGAAACCAAACAGGCGGGCCTGCTGCGAACTTTCATTCGGGCGGATACGCTGATTGAAGACCGTCTGGAGTTCGACAAGCAGGTTCTGCGCGATTTCTACCTCTCGCGCGGCTATGTGGATGTGCGTATCAACAGCACCAACGCCGAAGTTACCGAAGAGCGCGATGCCGCCTTCCTGGTGGTGGATATCACCGAGGGCCAGCAATTTGAGTTCGGTGAGATTTCGGTCACCAGCGAAATGTCGGAAGCCGACGCTGATGAGTTCCGCAAGGTGCTGAAGGTACGCCCCGGCGTGACCTATTCCCCTAGCGTTGTTGAAAATGCGATCCGGCGACTTGAAACCCTTGCCATCCGCAAGGGGATCGATTTCCTGCGGGTGGAACCACGCATCAGCCGCAATGATCGGGATCTGACCCTGGATGTCGATTTTGTTCTGACGCGCGGACCGCGCGTGTTTGTTGAGCGGATCGACATTGAGGGCAACACCACGACGCTGGACCGGGTGATCCGCCAGCAGTTCCGCACTGTGGAAGGCGACCCGTTCAACCCGCGTGAAATCCGTGAGAGTGCGGAACGCATCCGGGCGCTTGGGTTCTTTGAGACCGCAGAAGTGGATGTTCGTGAAGGCGGCAGCGCCGGTGAGGTGGTTGTCGATGTGGACGTCGAGGAGAAACCAACAGGCGCGCTGAGCCTTGGCGGGGCGTATTCGGTTAACGATGGTTTCGGTATCAGTCTGGGCCTTTCGGAGAACAACTTCCTTGGCCGTGGTCAGCGTCTGTCTTTCAATATTTCGACGGCACAGGATGCTGAGGAATATACCCTTGGCTTCACCGAACCCTATCTTCTGGGCCGAGACTTGCGGTTTGATCTGGATCTGGGCTTTTCGGAGACGGATTCCAGCTTTGCGCTGTATGATACCAAACGGGCGTTCTTCTCACCTGCGCTGACCTTCCAGACCTCTGAGAATAGCAATCTTCAGGTGCGCTATACTTGGGATCAGGACGAGATGATCAGCCGCGGCGACGATTCCTCCGGCTTCCCGCTGGCTGGACCCGTTGTCCGAAGCGAGATCAATCAGGGCGCGATCAACGCCAGCACCATTGGCTTTACCTATACAGTGGACAGCCGGTTGAACGGTCTGGACCCGAATTCAGGGTATTTGATTCAGGTTGGCGCTGACTATGCAGGGCTTGGCGGAGATTCCGAATATCTGCGCAGCACTGCGAAGTTCATCGCACAGCGGCGCGTCTTCAACGAAGAGGTAACGCTTAGAGCGACAATCGAGGCTGGCGCATTCAGCTGGCAGGGGGACGGGTTCAGCCGCTCCATCGACCGGTTTGTTCTGTCGCCCAGCATCCTGCGCGGTTTTGAGCCCGGCGGCATTGGTCCACGGGATCAGTCACCAAATGGAAGCGGCGGAAATTACAACGACTTCCTCGGCGGCAACTATTACGCAGCTGCGCGCTTTGATGCGGAATTCCCGCTGGGCCTGCCCGAAGAGATCGGTCTGCGCGGTGGTTTGTTCTACGACGTTGGCAACCTCTGGGGTTTGAACAATGCTGATACCGGCGCAGCCGGTGGCAATATCGTCGGGCGCGGTGGTTCTTATCGTCACGTTATTGGCTTCTCGCTGCTCTGGACGACAGGTTTCGGCCCCCTGCGGTTCAACTTCTCCAAGGCGCTGAAGAAAGAAGACTTCGACCAGGAGCAGAGCTTTGACCTGACACTTCAGGCGCGGTTCTGATCGCAATGACACAAGCTGTGGACACACGGCACAGGGGGGCGCTGGCTGATTGGCTGGCGCCTTTTCTGCGCGCTCTTGTCGTACTGCCGCTGATGAGCCTGCCCAGTTCTGCGCAGGAGGCGACGGTGCCTGCGGCGGGGTTTCCCATCGGAGAGACACTACAGCTGGGCGCGCCACAGACGGGGCTGTTGACCATCCATTCCGAGCGGCTCTATGCCGAGAGCGCCTTTGGCCAGCGGGTCACGCGGGAGCTGGACGCCGAAGGCGCGGTGTTGACGGCGGAGAACCGCAAGATTGAGGCAGAGCTGCGTGCGGAGGAGCTGGATCTGACGGAGCGGCGCAGCAGTATGGATCCTGAGGCTTTTCGCGCATTGGCAGATGCCTTTGACAAGAAGGTGCAGGAAACCCGCCGCAATCAGGATCAGAAACTGCGTGATATCAACCAGATGGGCGAAGATGCGCGGCGCGATTTCTTCACCGCGTCCTTGCCCGTGCTACAGCAGATCATGTTGGAAGCAGGCGCCGGTGCCATTCTGGAGCACGCCAGCGTGTTTCTCAGTGCAGATGCCGCTGATGTGACGGACCTGGCGATTGCGCGGGTCAACGAAGTCCTTGGTGATGGTCGCGACAGTCAGTCTGAGGCCGACAGCGAGTGATCTGAGAACGCGGGTCTGGCAGAGGCCAGATCTGCCCGGATCTGCCCGGCGGCTTGCCGAAGTTGCAGGCAGTTGCTAGGACATACCTGACATTCAGAAAACGGGAAAACCGCAATGACAACCGAGCTGAAAAGCGCCGACATTCACCTGATCCAGCGGATTCTGCCGCACCGTTACCCGTTTTTGCTGGTCGATAAGGTCGTCGAAATCGATGGCTATTCTTCGGCCTGTGGCATCAAGAATGTCACCATGAATGAGCCACATTTTCAGGGCCATTTCCCGGGCACACCGATCATGCCGGGTGTCACCATCGTCGAGGCGATGGCGCAGACCGCCGGGGTGATGCTGGGCGTTGGCATGGATATGATCGACACCGAGCTGCTGATCTATTTCATGAACATCGACAAATGCAAATTCCGCCGCAAGGTGATCCCCGGCGACGTACTGGAAATGCGCGTGGAAACCACCCGTGGCAAGCCCGGCGGCAAGATCTTCAAGTTCAAGGGCGTCGCGACTGTTGATGGTGAAACGGCGGCGGAGGCGGAATTCTCCGCCATGGTCGACGTGCAAAAGGATTGACCCAGATGAGCCGGATCCACCCCAGCGCGGTGATTGAAGAGGGGGCCAAGATCGGTGCGGATTGCATCATTGGCCCGTTCTGCCTGATTGGCTCTGATGTCGTGCTTGGCGATCGGGTGGAACTGAAATCCCACGTTGTGGTGACCGGAGATACCGAGATCGGCGAGGACACTGTTGTCTTTTCCTTCGCCGTCCTGGGGGAGATCCCGCAGGATCTGAAGTTCAAGGGCGAGCGCTGCAAGACCGTGATCGGCAAGCGCAACCGCATCCGCGAACATGTGACGGTGAACGCCGGAACCGAAGGCGGCGGTGGCGTCACTAAAATCGGCGATGACGGGTTGTTCATGGCCGGCTGTCACATCGCTCATGACGCGCAGGTTGGGGACCGGGTGATCGTTGTGAACTCGGCCGCGGTGGCGGGCCATTGCGTGCTGGAAGATGATGTGATCATCGGCGGTCTGTCAGGCATCCACCAGTGGGTACGTATTGGTCATGGCGCCATCGTCGGGGCCGTCACCATGGTCACCAATGATGTCATTCCCTATGGGTTGGTGCAGGCTCCGCGCGGGGAGCTGGACGGGCTGAACCTGGTTGGACTGAAACGCCGGGGTGTGCAACGCTCTGATATCACCGCGCTGCGGGCCGCGTTTCAGATGCTGGCTCAGGGCGAAGGCACCTTTCAGGAGCGTGCCCGCCGTCTGGGCGCCGAAAGCGACAGCACCTATGTGCAGGAAATCGTCGAATTCATCACCGGTGAGAGCGACCGCTCTTTCCTGACGCCGGGGGGCTGATCACATGCTGGCATTGATTGCAGGGCAGGGCGCCTTGCCTGCCGAACTGGCCGCGCGCTTGTCTGATCGACCTCTGATCTGCGCCATGCGCGGATCGGAACCGGATCACATTGAGCCGGAACTGACCTTTCGTCTGGAGCAACTCGGCAGCTTTATCGCGCGGTTGGCAGCCTCAGGTGTGGCGGAGATTTGCCTTGCCGGGGCCGTGCGTCGTCCGGCGATTGAACCCGGCGAGATTGACGCCGAGACCCTGCCGCTGGTGCCGGTGCTTCAGGGCGCTTTGGCCGCCGGCGATGACGGCGCGCTGCGAGCCATCATCGGCATCTTTGAGCAGGCAGGTATGACCGTGCGCGCTGCCCATGAGGTGGCGCCGGATCTGTTGATGGCAGAGGGCATTCCGACCGAGGTCAAACCGGGAGAGCTGGACAAGCCTGATGCAGAGCGTGGCGCCGAGGTTGTTGACGCCATGAGCCGCGCCGACGTGGGCCAGTCCTGCGCCGTGCGTCGAGGGCAGGCGATTGCGGTGGAAAACCTCTTTGGTACAGACTGGATGCTGAGCGCACTACAAAAACGCCCGGATGGCACCGGTGGGTTGTTGTTCAAGGCGCCCAAACCGGGGCAAGACCGTCGCGCGGATCTGCCCACCATCGGCGTGCAGACGGTTGAGCTGGCGGCGAAGGCAGGGCTCTCCGGTATCGTGCTGGAAGCTGGCGGCGTTATTGTCCTGAATCAGGATGAGGTGGTTGCGGCCTGCAATCGCCTTGGTCTGTTTCTCTGGCTGCGCAACGCATGAGCCTGCGGGTGTTCATCCTTGCTGGGGAACCTTCGGGGGACCGGCTGGGAGGGGCCTTGATGGAAGGCCTGCGGCAGCTGCGCCCGGATGTCAGTTTCGAGGGGGTGGGCGGCGCGCTGATGGCTGAGCAAGGGCTGGCCTCGCGCTTCGATATGTCGGAACTCTCGGTGATGGGGCTGGCGGAGGTACTGCCGAAGTACCGCCACCTGAAACGCCGCATTCGCGAAACCGCGGAGGCTGTGCTGGATATGCAGCCGGATGTGATGATCACCATCGACAGCCCGGATTTCTCCCTGCGGGTCGCCGCCTTGGTGAAAGAGGCCAGTGATATCCGCACGGTACATTATGTGGCGCCCTCGGTCTGGGCCTGGCGTCCCAAACGGGCAGAGAAGATGGCCAAGGTCATCGACCATGTGCTGGCGCTGTTGCCGTTTGAGCCGCCCTATATGCAGGCGGCTGGCATGGAGTGCGACTTTGTTGGCCACCCCGTTGTGGGCGAACCACAGGCATCGGCGGAGGAGATTGCCGGTTTTCGCAGCGCTTACCAGCTTGACGATACGCCAATTGTTCTGGCGCTGCCGGGGTCGCGTCGCTCTGAGGTGACACGTCTGGCGCCGGTGTTTGGCGCCGCGCTCAAACAGTTTCAGGACAGCCATCCAGAATACCGGATCGTGGTGCCTGCTGCGGCGCCGGTTGCCGATCTGGTCCGGAGCCATCTGGCGGAATGGTCGGATACGGCGGTGGTGATTGACCCCAATACGCTGGAGCCTGAGGTGGCGAAGGCGCATAAACGCGCGGCTTTTGCGGCGGCGGATCTGGCATTGGCAGCCTCTGGCACTGTCTCGCTGGAGCTGGCAGCGGCGCACACCCCAATGGTGATCGCCTATAAATTCCAGTGGCTCACCTGGCACATCATGCGGCGGATGGCACTGATTGATACGGTGACTCTGGTCAATCTGGTCAGCGACACCCGTGTGGTGCCGGAATGCCTTGGCCCAGAGTGTACGCCGGAGGCTATCGCAAAGGCGCTGATCAAAGTGAAGGCGGAGCCGACCGCGCAATCCTCTGCCATGGCGACGACGATGGAGCGGCTGGGTGAGGGCGGCGAAGATCCGGGCCTGCGCGCGGCCCGCGCCGTGCTGGATCGTCTGCAGACGTAACCCTCCGCCCGGTCCGACGCGTGCCGGACGCAGAGCCGCGCCTAAGGGCAGGTCTGCCCTCAGGTGCTATTTCGAGTTTGCTTTTTGGGGTGTCTGTCAAGGACAGGCCGTGCGTCCCGCGCGGAGGCTGCACCGTCCTTGACAGGCGCGCCGTGTCAGTAACCGCGCCAGATCCAGCCGCCGCCGAAAATACGACTGCCCTCACCGGCGTAGAACACACAGGCCTGACCGGGGGAGATGCCTTCCTCGGGGGTCAGCAGTTCGACTTCAGCTTCGGTCTCTGAAATCGGGCGGATGATGGCGTCACGCGGGGGACGGGTCGAGCGAACCTTGACCTTCAGGTGCCATTCTTTGCGGCTGGTGAACGCCTCATCCCCCAGCCAGTTGATTTCACGCACCGGGATGGTTCGGGTGGCCAGCATCTCCTTGGGGCCGACCACGACCTGTTTGGTGTCAACATCCAGCTTCACCACGTAAAGAGGTTCGCTCAGCCCGCCGATGCCAAGACCGCGACGCTGTCCGATGGTATAGTGAATGACGCCGTCGTGGCTGCCCAGCACGCGCCCATCGGCATGGACAATCTGGCCGGGGTCTGCCGCACCGGGGCGCAGTTTTTCGATCACGCTGGCGTAATCGCCATTCGGGACAAAGCAAATGTCCTGACTGTCGGGCTTGTCCGCGACCGCCAGACCGTATTGAGACGCCATCTCGCGGGTGGCATCCTTGGACGGCAGATGGCCGAGCGGGAAGCGCAGGTAGTCCAGCTGCTCCGGGGTGGTGGAGAACAGGAAGTAGCTCTGGTCGCGATTGGCGTCCTCGGCGGAGTGTAGCTCGGCCCCGTTTGGCCCGTCCTTGCGCTGGATATAATGGCCGGTGGCCATGCAGTCGGCCTCCAGATCCTTCGCGGTTTCCAGCAGATCCTTGAACTTCACCCGTTCGTTACAGCGGATACAGGGCACCGGGGTTGCGCCAGCCAAATAGCTGTCCGCGAACTCATCAATGACCGCATCCTTAAAAATGTTCTCATAATCCAGCACGTAATGAGGAAAGCCCCGCTCCTCCGCAACGCGGCGCGCGTCGTGAATATCGATGCCGGCACAGCAGGCGCCCTTCTTTGCAAGCGCCGCACCGTGATCATAAAGTTGCAGGGTCACACCCACCACATCATAGCCCTCATCGGCCAAATGTGCAGCAACAACAGAGCTGTCGACGCCGCCGGACATGGCCACGACCACCCGAGTTTCGGCGGGTGGTTTGGCAAAGCCAAGCGAATTCAGTTGGGGATGTGCATCCTGCGCCATCAGGCGACTCCTCGGATATGTAGGAAAGACACCGCAGAATATAGGAAAATCCTAATGATCCTCAAGGGGCAGGTTCATCCCTCATTAAGGCGTTTGCGCGAAATGTGGGGACGGACCAATTTCGATGATCCAACGAAGGAAGAGAAGATGTTCTTGAAGAAAGTCGATGGCCCCCGCGCTGTGACCCTGCCCGATGGTACGGTGATGACACGCGCGGATCTGCCGCCAAAGACCACACGGCGCTGGGTGGCATCGCGCAAGGCGGCAGTTGTGCGCGGTGTGCTCTACGGCTTGATCCCGCAGAGCGAGGCATTGCGCCGCTACAGCCTGAGCGAGGAGGAGTTTCGCAGCTGGGTTTCCGCTGTCGCAGACTTTGGCGAGGACGCCCTGAAAGCCACCCGTCTTAAAGACTATCGCAAATCCTGACACAAAAAAATCATTCACACTTGAGGTGATCGCGCAAATTAACCATCATGGTAACGGGCCATTAACTTTTTTCCAGCAAGGTTAATTCGACCTGAGGGAAACAGTGTACAGGCGGAGAAAATAATATGCGCATTCTTCTTGTTGAGGATGATCCAACAACGGCGAAGAGCATTGAGTTGATGCTGACTCATGCGAACCTCAACGTTTATTCGACCGATCTCGGCGAAGAGGGGATCGATCTGGCCAAGCTTTATGATTACGATTTGATTTTGCTGGATCTTAATTTGCCCGATATGAACGGCCACGAGGTGCTGCGGCAGCTGCGGATGGCTCGGATCGAGACACCGATCTTGATCCTGTCCGGTGCCGATGACACCGAGAATAAGATCAAGGGCTTTGGCTTTGGGGCGGATGACTATCTGACGAAACCCTTCCATCGCGAGGAACTGGTGGCCCGTATTCACGCCATCATCCGCCGCTCCAAGGGGCATTCGCAATCAATCATCAATACCGGCAAGATTTCCGTTAATCTGGACGCCAAGACGGTTGAGGTGGGCGGCAAAGCCGTACATCTGACCGGCAAGGAATATCAGATGCTGGAGCTGCTGAGCCTGCGGAAGGGAACGACCCTGACAAAGGAAATGTTCCTCAACCATCTCTATGGCGGTATGGATGAACCAGAGCTGAAAATCATCGACGTCTTCATCTGTAAACTGCGCAAGAAGCTGAGCACTGCAACAGGTGGTGACAACTACATTGAGACAGTCTGGGGCCGGGGCTATGTGCTGCGCGATCCGCAGGACGACCAGATGTCCGGTGGCCACCGGATGGCGGTCGGGGCCTGAGAGGGCACCCGACGACTCTAAACTGACACCCGAACGATCCCGCTGCGGCGGGATTTTTCACATCTGCAGGCCGTGCTGCGGCTGGACGCGATGGCGTCACCGTCCTATCACCTAGCTAAGACAAAGCGAGGCGAGAAACGTGACACAGTCAGGCAAGAACGATCTTAACGGTTTGACCAGCGAAGACGCCCGCAATCGGTTTTTGGTGCTGCAGGATGAGTTGCGCGCGGCCGATCTTGCCTATCATCAGGCCGATGATCCAGAGATCAGTGACGCCGACTATGATGCCAAGAAACGTGAATATCGCGCGCTTGCTGCGCAATTCCCGGAGCTGGCCGACAGTGCGACCGAACTGGAGACGGTTGGTGCGCCGGTGGCCTCTGGCTTTGGCAAAATCACCCATGCGCAGCGGATGATGTCACTGGGCAACGCCTTTGACGATGAGGATGTGCGCGACTTTGACAAGGGGCTGCGGAAATACCTTGGTCTTGGTGCCTCGGAGCCGCTTGCCTATACCGCAGAACCAAAGATCGACGGGTTGTCCCTGTCGCTGCGCTATGAAAACGGCACGTTGATCCATGCGGCCACCCGTGGTGACGGGGCCGTGGGCGAGAATGTGACCGAGAATGCCCGCACCATTGCTGATATACCGCAACAGATCGACGCGGCCCCGGCGGTGCTGGAGGTGCGCGGCGAAGTCTATATGAGCCACGAGGATTTCGCGGCACTCAACGATCGCCACGCTGCGCAGGGCGGCAAGACATTTGCCAATCCGCGTAATGCGGCGGCGGGATCGTTGCGCCAGCTGAATGCGGAGATCACCCGGTCGCGGCCCCTGCGTTTCTTTGCCTATAGCTGGGGTGAGTTGTCAGAACCTTTGGCCGAGACTCAGTTTGATGCGCTTGCGCGACTGCGGGATATGGGATTTCAGACCAATCCCCTTACCAAACACTGCGCTACGACGGACGCGCTGATTGCGCAGTACCGCCTGATCGAGGCGCAGCGCGCGACGCTGGGGTATGATATCGACGGTGTGGTCTACAAGGTGGATGCGCTGGCGTTGCAGGCGCGTCTCGGCTTTCGCTCAACCACACCGCGATGGGCCATCGCGCATAAATTCCCGGCGGAGCTGGCCTGGACGCGGCTGGAGGGCATCGACATTCAGGTGGGACGGACCGGCGCGCTGAGCCCGGTGGCCCGGTTGCAGCCGGTCACCGTGGGCGGCGTCGTTGTCTCGAATGCGACCCTACACAATGAGGATTATATCGCCGGGCTGGATTCCAAAGGCGAAGAAATCCGCGAGGGCAAGGATATCCGGATCGGTGATTGGGTTCAGGTCTATCGCGCGGGCGATGTGATTCCCAAGATTGCCGATGTCGATCTCTCCAAACGCCCCGAGGAAGCCGTGCCTTTTGCCTTCCCTGGGGTTTGTCCCGAATGCGGGAGTGATGCGGTCCGCGAGGAGGGGGACGCGGTGCGCCGTTGCACCGGAGGTCTGATTTGTCCGGCACAAGCAGTTGAAAAACTGAAGCATTTCGTCTCGCGCAAGGCCTTTGATATCGATGGTCTGGGGGCCAAGCAGATCGAAGCCTTCTACGGTGACGAGGTGCTGGCGATCAAAACCCCTGCCGATATCTTCACCCTTCAGGCGCGGGATGCAAAGACGCTGGCCAAGTTGAAGAACCGCGATGGCTGGGGGGACACATCCGCCGCCAATCTGTTTGCGGCGATCGAGGAAAAGCGCAGGATTGAACTGGCACGACTGATCTTTGGCCTTGGGATTCGTCATGTGGGCGAGGTTGGCGCGCGCGATCTGGCCCTGCATTATGGCGACTGGGACGCGATGGCGGCCGCGGTGGACACAGCGCGCCCAGCGGCGCTGGCGCAGCGGGCGGCGGATGAGGCGGAGGACCGTGAACGGATCTCTGCCGCGCAGGAGGGGCGCCGCGCCCGGATCAAGGAAGCACGCGACCGCGCCATCGCCGCGCTGAACGTGCCGCTTGATGCGCGCGCGGCCTGGGACGACCTGACGGGTATTGATGGCATTGGCGCCACGCTTGGGTTGTCGCTGTCCGATGCCTTTGCCAATGCGGATGAGCGGGCGGCCTTTGATGACTTGCGCGGCCATCTGAACATCATCCCGCCAGAGGCGCCTCAGAATGACAGTCCGGTCACCGGGCTGACGGTGGTTTTCACAGGCACATTGGAGAAGATGACCCGCGCAGAGGCCAAGGCCCGCGCCGAAGGGTTGGGCGCGAAGGTCGCCGGATCGGTGTCGAAGAAAACCGATATTCTGGTGGCAGGCCCGGGTGCTGGGTCAAAGGAGCAGAAAGCCCGCGATTTGGGGGTGCGGATCCTGGATGAGGACGGCTGGCTGGAGCTGATTGCAGGCACATGAGCGGCAGACCAGAGATCCTGTTTCCGCTGTTTGCCGGGTTGGAAACACTACAGGGAATCGGCCCGAAGACGGCGCAGCATTTCGGGCAGATCGATATAGAGACGCCGCGCGACCTGTTGTATTCGCTGCCTTATTCGATTGTGGATCGACGTCGTCGCGACAGTATTCGTGGGCTTGATTACCCCACTGTTGCCACGGTGGAGGTCACCATCGGTGCACATCGGCCTGCGCGCAACAAGGGCGGCGCCTACCGGATCCATGTGAGCGATGCGGAGGAAGAATTCCAGCTGGTGTTCTTCCACGGGCGTAGCCGCTACCTTGAGGCGCAGCTGCCGGAGGGCGCGCGCCGGGTGGTGTCGGGCAAGCTGGAGCTGTTTGATGGCATCGCCCAGATGGTGCATCCCGATCATATGGTGCCGGTGGCTGAGGCGGGGGATATTCCCGAGTTTGAGCCAGTCTATCATCTGACCCATGGGGTCTCGCAAAAGACGATGTTCAAGGCGGCGCAAAGCGCGCTGTCGCGGCTGCCAGAGCTTCAGGAATGGGCTGACCCCTCGCAGATCCGACAGGAGGACTGGCCGACGTGGCAGGAGGCCTTGGTCGCTGCACATACCCCTGATGGGCTGGATGCACTGGCGGCTGAATCGCCGGGGCGGACGCGACTGGCCTATGATGAGCTGTTTGCCCATCAGCTGACGTTGGCGCTGGCACGGCTACGGGATCGTGGACTGCCTGGGCGCAGCAGTCTGGGCAATGGCCGTCTGCAATCGCGGGTATTGGCTGCCTTACCGTATCGCCCCACCGGCGCGCAGGCCCGCGCGATTGAGGAGATCAGCGCCGATATGGCGCGAGATGCGCGGATGAACCGGCTGTTGCAGGGCGACGTCGGTGCCGGGAAAACTCTGGTTGCTTTCATGGCCTTGCTGGTCGCAGTTGAGGCAGGTGGGCAGGGCGTGATGATGGCACCGACGGAAATTCTGGCCCGTCAGCATCTGGAGGCACTGCGCCCGCTGGCAGAGACCGCAGGCGTGGTGCTGGAGATTTTGACGGGCCGTGACAAAGGCCGGGAACGGGCCGCAAAATGCGCGGCGCTGGCGCGGGGTGATATCCAAATCCTGGTGGGCACCCATGCGGTATTCCAGCCAGATGTCGTGTTTCAGGATCTGCGCTTGGCGATTGTCGATGAACAGCACCGGTTCGGTGTGCGCCAGCGAATGGAACTGGCGGAGAAGGGCAAGGGCGCGGATGTGCTGGTGATGACCGCAACGCCGATCCCGCGGTCGTTGGCGCTGACGCAGTACGGCGATATGGATGTGTCGGTGCTGGATGAAAAGCCACCCGGGCGCAAGCCGGTGAAAACCGCTGTCATCAGTACAGAGCGCATGCAGGAGGTTGTCAGCCATCTGCGCGGGGCCATTGACGAAGAGCGGCAATGCTATTGGGTCTGCCCTCTGGTCGAAGAATCCGAAGTGATGGATCTGACCGCTGCCGAGGAACGGTTCAAGCAACTGCGTGCGGTGCTGGGTGATGGCGTGGTGGGCTTGGTTCACGGACAGATGCCAGCGGCAGAGAAAGACGCGGCCATGGCGGCGTTTCAGGCCGGGGAGACCAAGGTGCTGGTCGCGACCACGGTGATTGAGGTGGGGGTCAATGTGCCCAATGCCTCGATCATGGTGATTGAGCGGGCAGAGATCTTTGGCTTGGCGCAGCTGCACCAGCTGCGTGGACGTGTCGGACGCGGGGAGGCGGCCTCGACCTGCCTTCTGCTCTACCAAGCGCCGCTCAGCAAGGGCGGGCAGAAACGCCTGGAGATCTTGCGGGAGACCGAGGATGGCTTTCGCATTGCTGAGACCGATCTGGAGATGCGCGGTGCGGGGGACGTTATCGGCACCGCGCAATCGGGTTTGCCGCGATTCCGTATCGCTGATCTGGATCGGCAGGCCGGTCTGATGGCAGTGGCGCAAAGTGATGCGCGGGCGTTGCTGGCCTCTGACCCTGATCTGTCCAGTCCACGAGGGCAGGCGGCGCGTGTTCTGTTGTGGCTGATGAAGCAGGATCAGGCCATTCGTTTGATTTCGGTGGGTTAGCACCTGTTTTTGAGCTGGAAACGGCCGCAAACGTAGGGCTTGCGGCTGGCGTTCTGTGGCTTTGCTCTGTCTTCTGTTCCCTCTTGTTCGCAAATGTTCTTATAAAGTTCTTTACAGGTTCCGCTGAATGTGAGAACAAATAAGCAACAAAACGCCAGAGAGCGATAGCAAGACAGACAGGAGGACGTACCATGATGACCCAAATCAAGACGACTGTTCAGAATGCCCAATCGACACTGCTGCAGGACGCCATCGGCGCGGCGGCTCTGGTTGTGATGCTGGTGGCGGGTTTGCACCTGCCCGGCCTGCTGTGATGTGACCGACCGGCCAGCTGTGAGTTTTTAGATTTCCTGATCGCACTCTTTATGCCGGACGGGGCCGCCTGTCCCAAGCCTGCCCGGTTTGCCTGCCGGTCTGGCCGACCTGCCTCAGGTCAACAGGTCCCGTTCGGGTCCCGCATGAGAGAGCATACTGCCGCCGCCACCCTTTGGGTGTGCGGCGGTTTTTTGGTGTGGTTCGTGGACTATGGATACGACGACAGCCGCGCGCGGATGTCGGGACCGTCGGCGCCACGTAGCATACTTGCGGGTCAGCAGTGGTCAGGCTTGAGCGCAGACCGCTTAGGCGCAGGTCTGTTCCTGATGGGTCTGCATCGCCTCATAGGTGGCATCCAGCGCCAGCAGGATCGAGGCGTGGCGGTTCTTGAACTCCCGCGCGGGGATCAGTACCTCAAACCCGTCGAAGGGCGCATCCGGGACCAGGCCATCCTCCGTTAGCATTGCCTTCAGTTGCTGACGCGCGCACTCGACCTCAGGCAGGGTACGGCCAAGGATGACCTCGCCGACCACCGCGGCGGAGGCCTGACCCAGTGCGCAGGCTTTGACGTCCTGACCGAAGGCGGCAATTGCGCCATCCTTGATCTGAAGATCCACCGTCACCGTCGAGCCACAGAGGGGGGAGCGTTTTTTCACCGTCACATCCGGGGATTCAAGGCGCTCCAGATGCGGAATATCGGCGGCCAGCGCCAAGATCCGTGCGGAGTAGAGTTTTATCAGATCGGTCTCGCCGGACATTGGGTACCTCGGGCTTTCCCTTACGCGCTGTTCCCAATACATAGGGGGCCAGTTCCCAGATGCAAAAGGTTTTTGCCATGTCGTTTGATCCTCTTAGCCTAAAGTATAATGAGGCCGGTCTGATCCCCTGCATTGCGCAGGAGGAAGACAGCGGCGAGGTCCTGATGATGGCCTGGATGAATGCTGAGGCGGTGATGAAGACGCTGGAGAGTGGCAGGGTTACCTATTGGTCACGCTCGCGTCAGTCCTTCTGGATCAAGGGAGAAAGCTCCGGCCATGTCCAGGAACTGGTGGACCTGCGGGTGGATTGCGACCGCGATTGCCTATTGGCGGTGGTGCGTCAGACCGGAGCGGCCTGCCACACCAACCGACGGACCTGTTTCTATACTGCGGTGCGGGACGGGGAAGAGATCGAGCTGATGAAGCCTATGGCCTGAATACTGGCCTGCGTGGCGCCACGCGCTGTGGACGGCCCCGAGGGGCCGTGCCTCCGGCGGGGATATTTTTAGCCAGAAGATGGGGCAGGGCTGGCGTGGCCGAGGCCAACCATGGCGCGGATCTCTTGCGCTGTTACGCCTTCGGCGCGGTATTTGGCGATGGCGCGGGCATCATCACGCTTGGCAAGGCGCTTGCCTTGATCATCACGGATCAGATGGTGGTGGTGATATGTTGGCGTAGGCAGGCCAAGCAGCGCCTGTAGCAGCACATGTATCTGTGTCGCTTCGAATAGGTCTTCGCCCCGGACCACATGGCTGATGGCTTGATCGGCGTCATCCACCACCACGGAAAGGTGATAGGCGCTGCCCATGCCGCGGCGCACCAGAATGATGTCGCCGACCGCTTGGCGCAGTTGATCGGGGTCCAGCGGATGCAGACCTTCATAGGTCTTGCCTGTCTCAATAAAGGACCGGAGGGGCGTGGCAGCGAGGGCTTTTCCCATATTGAGGCGGATCACATCATTGGGACCCGCGTCCGTCATCGGGCGGCTCCTGCAGGTGCCGGGGTAGATACGTCCGTCGGGGCCGAATTGCGGCACGCCCTCTTGCGGAGCGCCGACGGCGGCCTCTATGTCGCGGCGATTGCAGCGGCAGGGGTAGGTGAGACCCATGGCGGTGAGTTGGTCCAAGGCGGCCCGGTAGCGGGGCAGTCGCTCTGACTGGCGCAGGACAGGTTCAGGCCAGCTAAGGCCCAGCCAGCGCAGATCATCATAGATCTGCTGTTCCCACTCGGACCGTGACCGAGAGATGTCGATATCCTCGATCCGCAACAGGAATTTGCCGCCTGCCATAGCAGCCATATCCTGCGCCAATAGCGCGGAATAGGCGTGGCCGAGGTGCAGTGGTCCGGTTGGCGAGGGCGCAAAACGGGTGGTGAATGTCACGCTTTCTCAATCACATATACGGTAGACTTAAGGTTGATACCGGGGAGGTGGTCGCCATGTTCCTGAAAGAGCAATCTTGCAGCACCAACGTCAACCCATTCGATGAGTTTTCCGGTATAGGCGGGATCCGCCAATGCGTGATCATTATAAGAAAACGCAAATAATCCGCCGCGAGGCAGAGCGTGGAGGATCATGTCGAAAACCTCCGGCGGGGCGGCACCGGTGCCTAGCACGCCGCAGCCGGTGATCCGCCGGTAGCTGCCGCGCGGGATCGGCGCGCTGTCACTTACGCTGATGGCTGTGAGCTTGCGATAGGCCGACTTGCTGCGGGCCTGATCCAGCATATCGGCAGAGGGGTCCATCCCGTCGACAATCTCAAACCCCTGACGCCGCAGTGCGAGCCCCGAAAGGCCCGTGCCGCAGCCGAAATCCAGCACCGGTTCGCTCATGTCCGGCTGGACCTCTGCCAGTGCTGCGGCAATCCGTCCCGGGGTTGCATAGCCATTGTCAGCAATCTCGGCGTCATAGGAAGCGGCCCATTGGTTGTAGTGATCCAGGGTCGCTTCCGGGGTTTCAAGGCCATAGGCCTTGTCGAGAAATTTGTCGCTCATGGCATCAGCTTAGGCGCAGCGGCTGCGACCCGTCTAGGAAAAGTTTGCCAGCCATTCCTGCCAGGCGACTTTGGCACGGTCGGTATAGGCCTTGTAACGGTCCTTGCGGCCACGGCGGCCGCCCTTGAGGCCGTCGACCGGTTGGAACAGGCCGAAGTTCACGTTCATCGGCTGGAAAGTCTTCGCCTCAGCCCCGCCGGTGATGTGGTGGATCAGGGCACCCATGGCGCTTTCTTGTGGCACCTCTGGCAGATCCTGGCCGAGGATCTCTGCCGCTGCCATCCGCCCCGCTAGCAAACCCATCGCAGCACTTTCGACATAGCCCTCAACCCCGGTGATCTGACCGGCAAAGCGCAAATGGGGTTTCGATTTCAGCCGCATCTGATTGTCCAGAAGCGTGGGCGAGTTGAGGAACGTGTTGCGGTGAATACCGCCGAGGCGGGCAAAGCTGGCGTTTTCCAGCCCCGGAATCATCCGCAGCACCTCTGTTTGAGCGCCGTATTTCATTTTGGTCTGGAAGCCGACGATGTTGAACAGCGTCCCCAGCGCATTGTCGCGACGCAGCTGGACAACGGCATGGGCCTTGACCTCTGGCTGATGCGGATTGGTCAGGCCGACGGGCTTCATCGGGCCGTGACGCAGGGTTTCGCGGCCGCGTTCAGCCATCACCTCGATCGGCAGGCAGCCGTCGAAATAGCCGACGGTCTCGCCCTCGTGGAACTCGGTTTTATCAGCAGCCAACAACGCGTCGATGAAGGCCTCGTACTGATCCTTGTCCATCGGGCAGTTGAGATAGGCTGTGCGCTCTTCCTCGGTCTCGCCCTTGTCATAGCGCGACTGCATCCAGGCCTTCGACATGTCGATGCTCTCAGCGTAGATGATCGGCGCGATGGCATCGAAGAAGGCCAGTGCCTCAGCGCCGGTTTCCCGTTGAATGGCCTGACCCAGGCTGGCGGAGGTCAGCGGACCGGTGGCAAAGATCCAGTGGCCGTCCGTGGGCAGGTCAGTGATTTCCTCGTAGGAAACGGTGACATTCGGCAGGGCTTTCAGCCGGGCCGTCACGGTTTCGGCAAAGGGTTCACGGTCCACAGCCAATGCGCCCCCGGCGGGCAGGCGATGCTGCTCTGCGGTGGACATGATCAGGCCGTTTGCCGCCCGCATCTCCCAATGCAACAGGCCTACGGCGTTCTGCTCATCATCGTCCGAACGGAAGGAGTTGGAACAGACCATCTCCCCCAGATTGCCGGTTTGATGGGCAAAAGTCTCCACCTTGGGGCGCATTTCATGCAGCACCACGTCTACGCCCATATGTGCGGCCTGCCATGCGGCCTCTGAGCCGGCCATGCCGCCGCCCACGATATGCAATGTTTTTGTCATGCCCGCCACATAGGGCAGCTGGGGCCGTCACGCAATATTGCGCGGTGCGGCTTGTGCTGATCGGTGCGAAAAACTGGCGTTTTGGGGGTCTGTGTTAGCCCAACGCCATCAGTCGCAATGTCGATTGGTCTAAGCGGGAGGAGTATTGGGGTCGCTGGGGAACTGTCTGGCCGGGGGAGAGACCCGGTGGAGGGACGGTCCGCATCAGCGACCCTAATTGTGCCGGGGTTTGTGACCGTGTCTCACAAGCCCTGCCCAATCTTTGCCATGATCTTGCCTTGTTTGAAAGACCCGACATGGAAACAATAAATCGCCAATCGTAAACAAAGACTAAAATTTTCGACGTCTTTTAAACTTTTTAAGCGGATCAGCGATTTTTCCAGTTCGGGTCGCGTTTTTCGAGGAAGGCATCAATGCCTTCGATGGTGTCACCCAGCATCAGATTTTCGACCATGACCGCGCCGGTATGGGCGTAGGCCTCGGCGGTGGACAGCTGAACCTGGTCATAAAACGCGCGTTTGCCGATCTTGACGGCGGCGCCGAGCTTGTCGGCAACGGTTTGGGCGAGGACATCTGTGGTCTGTTCCAGATCCTCAGGCGCGGCGACACGGTTGATCAGCCCCAGCTCCTCGGCGCGCGCCGCGTTGATGAAGTCCCCGGTGGTCAGCATCTCAAACGCGTGTTTGCGGCTGATATTCCGGGTCAGCGCCACCATCGGAGTGGAACAAAACAGGCCGATATTGACGCCATTAACCCCGAACCGCGTATCCTCGGCTGCCACTGCCATGTCGCAGGAGGCGACCAGTTGGCAGCCAGCTGCGGTGGCGATGCCGTGGACCTGTGCGATCACTGGCTGCGGGATCTGTTGCAATCCCAGCATGACCTTGGTGCAGCGATTGAAGAGATCGGCAAAATAGGCCTGCCCGCCATCTTCTGCCTGACGGCCCGCGGTCATCTCGCGCAGATCATGACCGGCGCAAAATGCCTTACCCCGCCCGGCGATGATCACCACGCGGGTTTCGCGGTCGTTTCGCAGGCTGTCGATCTGCGCCTGCAAGGCGGCCAGCATCGCATCAGAGAGCGCATTCAGCCGCTCAGGCGCGTTGAGATAGAGCGTGGCGATGCCGTTGCTGTCGTGACGTTCCAAAATTGTCATCTTGTGTCCCTCCCCGGATTGAGGCCACGTTAGACCAAGTTGCACAAAGGGGGGAGCCGGTTTGCGCCATCGTCCCATGCGACATCGGCTCGCAGGGGCTGTTAAGAACGCGGACAACGACGGAGAGGGACGAGCATGGGGCTGGCTTTTGATGCTGAAGGATTGGATGCCTATCTGCATGAGGTCTTTGCAGAGGTGGCCAATGACTTTGCAATCGACCGGTTGGATGAAGAGGGTATCACCATGCGGCTTCTGGTGGATGAACGCCACCTGCGCCCAGGCGGGACAATCTCCGGCCCATCAATGTTTGGACTCGCGGATGTCACGGTTTATGCGCTGGTTCTGTCGCGGCTGGGACGCAAGGCGCTGGCAGTAACCACCAATGCCTCTTTTGATTTCATGCGCAAGCCGGTTGGCGGCATCCCTCTGGTGGCGGAGGGCAAGCTGTTGAAATTGGGTCGCCAGCTTGCGGTGGGCGATGTGCTGTTGTTTTCGGAAGGGGACCCGCGGCCGGTGGCACGCTCCACCATGACCTATGCGATCCCGCCAGAACGATAGGCACTTGAGCGATAGACGTCAGATAGCTGTGGCCAGCGGCTGGCCGACTTTCACCAATGTCTCGCGACCCTTGGCGCTGTTGGCGACCAGATCGTCGCTGAACTGCACGCGGCCCGGTTCGAACACCACCACGACCGTGGAGCCGCCAAATTTGAAGTAGCCCTTTTCGTCCATCTTCTCGACCGCGCCTGAGGTGCGGGTGTTGATGATGGAGCCGACGCCAAAGGCGCCCACTTCGACAAAGGCGTAGCTGCCAATGGTGTCCGTGTCGATCAGGGTCCAGCTGCGTTTGTTCTCGCCAAAGACATCCGGCCCGGCGCCCAGTGCAATCGGGTTCACCGAATGGAGCGCGCCGGGCAGGTCCTTTGCGGCGCTGATCCGACCGGAGGCGGGGAAATGATAGCGGTGATAATCCGCAGGACAGAGCCGCACGATGGCCAGCGCGCCACCGATGAACCGATCCGCGATGCCGGGCAGCATGGTGCGAATGGACATCGGATGACCCTTTATGGGGACAAAGACGTCCTCCGTCAGTTCGGGAAACACCAACACGCGGCCGTCTGCGGGGCTGGCAATCACGCTGGGGGAAGGATCAAAAGGCCGCGCCTCAGGTCTCAGGTTGCGTGCGAAAAAGTCATTGAATGTATTATATTTATCAGCCTGTCGCGTAGCTTCGCTCATGTCGATGGAAAGATCCTCGATCACGGCGCTGATCTTGCCCCTGGAGAACCGCGAGTCGAACCACGCGCCCATCAACCGGCTGATCAGGGCCGAGCGGAACAGCAGTTTTTCCACCGGTTTCGCGCTGGCGTTCTGATAGGCCCAGCGGATCCATTTTTCGCCCAGCACCACCTCCTCAAAGGTTTCGCCGGTGTCGCGGTCAACAACTAGGATAGGGTCGCGCTGCATGGGATCTGCCCGGTTTGGTTTCGCTCCTGTCGCGCCTAGCAAGAAGCGCGGTCCGGGCCAAGGGGGATTTGAATGACCTGGGACCGTCCAGGGGCCGAAGGCCGTTTTGCAAAAGCTCCAGTGGAGCTTTTGAGGCCGTAGGGTGCGGCAGCGTCGGGTACGCGAAGCGTGCCCGCCCTCCGGGCTGGATTGGTACTCAGTCCAAGAAAAAGGGGGCCGAAGCCCCCTGATTGCTGCCCGTTAGGGGAACAGTTTTTTCACGTAGTTCGGCAAGGCGAATGCCGCCTTGTGAACCTCGGGGTTGTAGTACCCGGTCTCGATCCCAGCCGCGGCGAAGCGCGCCTCAAGATCCTCAAGACGCACATTGCGGGCCTTGTCCGAGTGGCTGCCCCAACCAAAGGCCATCGGTCCACCAGCATAAGTGGGCACGGTTGCCAGATAGCAGGAGGCATCGGCAAACAGCGCCTGGAACGCGCGCAGGGTGCCGGTCAGTTCATCGCCCTGCATGAAGGGCACGCCGTTCTGCGTGACGATGATGCCATCCTCAGTGAGTGAACGAGCCGCGTGGCCATAGAAAGTGTCGGTGAACAGCACTTCACCGGGTCCAATCGGATCGGTGGAATCGACGATGATCACATCGAACTTCTCGGTGTTCTCTTTCATGAAGAGCGCGCCGTCATTGATCACCAGATTGAGGCGCGGGTCATCAAAGGCGCCGTCGCTCAGCATCGGCAGGTATTCTTTGGAGAAATCCACCACGCCTGCATCAATTTCCACCATGGTCACATGCTCGACCGAGGTGTGGCGCAGCGCCTCGCGGGCCATGCCGCCGTCGCCGCCGCCAATGATCAGCACGCGCTTTGCGTTGCCATGCGCCATGATCGGCACATGAGTCAGCATTTCATGATAAATGAAATTGTCGCCTTCGGTGGTCTGCACCACGTCATCCAGTGTCAGAATGCGGCCGAACTGGCCGTTCTGAAACACCTTCAGGCGCTGATGTTCGGTGTTGCTGTCATAGAGCATCTCGTCAACGCGTAGGGATTGCGCGTAATGCGCGTGCAGGCGCTCCGTGTTCCAGGTCTGATCGCTCATGCTGCGGCCTCCTTCGACGGGATGCCCTTGGCGAGGAATTCCTCACCGCGCAGCAGTTCACGGACCTCAACGGTGGGCGTGTCAAAGGCCTCTTTCAGCACGTCGACAGCTTTCCATGGTTCGGCGTCGCCACACATGAAGACGTCAAAGGCGCCATAGCCGATCTCGGGCCAAGTGTGGACGGAGATATGGCTCTCGGCGAGAACCGCGACACCGGACACGCCCTGCGGTGAGAACTTATGCGTGTGGATATGCAGCAGCGTGGCGCCGCAGACCTCGACACATTTGCGGAAGGCGTTCTGAATGCGGGTTTCGCAATCCAGACCGCTGCCGTTCATGACCTCGATAATAAGATGGGTTCCGGCAAACACCTTTCCATCCCGACGGATGAAATGGTCTTCGCGATCCGAATCCACAAGTGAGTTTACGATCGCAGTGGTTGCACTGCGGGCGGTATCTTCCTCTTGGGCGCCTGTCTCCAGACCGATCCCCAGTTGGAAGAGGTTGGCGTCCGTCATGACACTCCCCTTCGTTCCAGTAGATGACAATCCAGCCGGCCCTTAGCGCCCCCCCGGATAAGAGTCCGGGGTTGGGATCGGTACCGAAAGTGAAGCGGCATCTATGGTGGGGGCGGGATTCGATCAAGAGGTTTTTTGTAAAATGGATGTGGTCCGCCCATAAAAAAGGCCGGGGCAAGCCCCGGCCGTCAGGTGGTTCCGTTGCCCGGGGATCATGGGCGCCAGAACGGAAGAGTTCCTTGATGCCGTGCCTCTTCACGGGTCAGCCCAACATCTTTGAGCAGTTCCGGAGGCAATTGGCGCAATGCCTGGCGGGTGCGCTGGCGCACTGTCCATTTGGTGACCAGAACCGCAAAGGAGACTGCAACCTCCGCCAGCACCGGCAGGGCGGGGCGGCTGGAGAGATAGAGCATATCCGGCGAGGGGGGTGTTGCGTTCTGTGTCATGGCATTTTCCTATTGTATTGATACAATCCTGTGTTAATATCACAATGCTTGGGTACAATTTGTGAGGCATCATGTCCAAGGAAGGATTGTAATGGGTACAATTTGGCCAGATGAGCTGCCAACTGATATTTCTGGCCGATCCGGCCCCAAATATCAGCGGGTCGCCGATACAATCCGAAACGCGGTTGAGGATGGCACACTTTGTGTTGGTACAAAGCTGCCACCGGTGCGGGAGCTGGCTTACCAGCTGAAAATCACCCCTGGCACCGTCGCGCGGGCGTACTCTCTGCTGACGGATGCAGGGTTGCTGCAGGCAGAGGTGGGGCGCGGCACTTTCGTGGCGGAACCGGAAACCAAGGTTCAGGATGATGTCTGGTCGCGTCAGCTGCATTTGAAGGAGACCAAGGACCCAAGTCATGTCAGCCTGTTCAGCCCTCGGTTGGCGGATGTTGGGCAGGTGGCGGCGATCCGGGAGGCGCTGGTCAAGATTTCGCAAGGCGATCCGTTGCAACTCCTGAATTACCCGACGAGGGATGCCTATCGCCCGCTCCGCGAAGCTGTGGTCAATTGGTTGTCGCAGGACCCGTTGGGCCCACTGGATGAGCGTGACGTGGTGCTGACCCATGGTGGGCAGAACGGCATCCTGACGGTAATGCAGGCCATTCTGAAGGGGCCGCAACCGACCGTGCTGGTCGAAGATCTTTCGTACGCCGGGTTCCGGCGCGCGGCGGAACTGGTGCGCGCGCGGGTTGTGGGTGTTGCGATGGATGAGCATGGCATTCTGCCCGACTCTCTGGAACTGGCCATCCGCAAAACCGGCGCCATGGTGCTCTGCACCAGTCCCGAGGTACATAATCCAACCGGGCTTTACACGCCGCTGGAACGCCGCCAGCAGATCCTTGAAGTGCTGCGCCGCCATGAGGTGCAGATCATCGAGGATGACTGTTATCGGATGGGTGAAGCCCGCGCGCCAAGCTACCGTGCGCTGGCGCCGGATCTCTCCTGGCATGTTTCGTCGATTTCCAAGACCCTGACACCATCGCTGCGAGTTGGGTTTGCGCTGGCCCCCAAGGGGCGTGGCCGGGATCTGCGGCGGATGGCGGAATACAGTTACTTCGGGATTGCGCAGCCGGTTGCCGAGCTGACGCGTATCCTGCTGTCTGATCCGCGCACCAGAAAGCTGGTCGCCGATGTGCGCCGGGAAATGGACAGTTATATACGGATCGCAGTCAACACTCTGGGTGGGTTTGATCTGATCTGGTCGCAGAGCGTGCCGTTTCTATGGCTAAAACTGCCCTCGGGCTGGCGCGCTGCCGCCTTTACTCGCGCGGCAGAGGCTGAGGGTGTGCAGATCCGGTCTGCCGATGAGTTTGCCCTGCGAGATGGCCGCGCGCCCAATGCGGTGCGGATTGCCGTGAACGGTCACGTCACGCCGAAGCAGTTTGAAGATGCCATGCTGCGTCTGCGCGCCCTCTTGGATAACCCACCGGAGCAAATCAGCGTTTGACTGTTGGTCAGCTCTGGGAGGACTGTCCGGAAAAGGAAAAGGGGCCTGAACTGTCAGGCCCCTTTAATATGTGATATGATGATCGACGGGGTCGGTTACTCGACCATGACCGACACGCCTGAGGCGTGGTTACCGATAAACGACCAGTTGTCGCGACCAGCAGCGATACCTGCAGTAATGGCCGCGGCCAGAAGACCGGCAGCCGAGGCGCCGCCTACCACTGTGCCATTCAGCTCCGGCTTAAGCGTGGTCCGGCCGGACTGTTCGCCTGCGTTGCATTGCACATAAGCCGGGGTCGGACGGCGTTTGAGCACCGGAACGTTGACTTTTGCCGGGGTGATGAATGTCGCTTTGAATTCGGTGCTTTCGACTGTGCACCTGGCGCCAACAACCTCGCGCATATTGGCGCTGCTGGGTTGACCGCCCGTCGCCTTCATCTTCTCCTTGTCCAGCACGATATGCGTGCGGAAGGTCAGTTCTTTATAACCCTGAATGCGCGGCGCTGTCGCACTTTGATTCTTGAGCGCCACCGTTACCGGGGGGGTGGTAACTTCGGCATTTTGCATGCAGGCACCAAGGGCCAACGGCAGGGCGCCAGCCAGAGCAAGTTTTCGAAACATGTAATGAGATCCTATAATTCGTCTTTCCGATGCAGCTTTAACGTGTGACATAACGGGTGAAAAGACGTGTAAGCCTGTTCCGTGTCGGCAGTTGCGGTTTTTGATCGGGGCAGCAGCGCATCGGGCGGCGTTGAAATTTGGGGTATTATTATACCTATTTTTTAAGATATTGTTTTTGAACAATTAAATCTGATTTACGGGTGTTGACCTGCGCATTGGGCTGCCGTAAACCCCGTCCATCGAATTCGGGCGTACCGCTTTGGTGTGCCCTTCACGTCAAACAGGATTGACCTGATATGAAAACCTTCTCTGCTACTCCGGCAGACATCGAGAAGAAGTGGATCATCATCGACGCCGAAGGCGTGGTGCTGGGCCGTCTTGCCTCGATCGTCGCCATGCGCCTGCGTGGTAAGCACAAGCCGTCCTTCACTCCTCACATGGATATGGGCGACAATGTCATCGTGATCAACGCTGATAAAATCCAGATGACCGGCAAGAAGCGCGAAGAGCACTTCTACTGGCACACCGGTCACCCCGGTGGCATCAAATCCCGCACCAAACAGCAAATTCTGGAAGGCGCGCACCCTGAGCGCGTGGTCTACCAGGCTGTGAAGCGCATGCTGCCCGGCAACCGCCTGTCGCGCCAGCAGATGACCAACCTGCGCATCTATGCAAGTGCCGAGCACCCGCATGAAGCCCAGTCCCCCGAGGTTCTGGATGTCAAATCCATGAACAAGAAAAACACCCGGAGCTGAGACCGATGGCTGATCAGATCAACACTCTCGAAGAGCTCGGCGCCGTTGCAGGCGTAGAAACCGTAGCAGAAGAAACCATCGTGCGCGAACCCGTTCGTGACGAGCTGGGCCGTGCCTATGCCACCGGTAAGCGGAAGGACGCGGTTGCCCGCGTCTGGATCAAGCCGGGTTCCGGCAAGGTCTCCGTCAACGGTAAAGAGCTGAACGCATATTTTGCACGCCCTGTGCTGCAGATGATCCTGCGCCAGCCGTTCCAGGTTGCCGGTGTCGAAGGTGAATTCGACGTCTACGCAACCGTCAAGGGCGGTGGCCTCTCCGGTCAGGCCGGTGCGGTCAAGCACGGCATCTCCAAGGCGCTGCAGCTGTACAACCCGTCCCTGCGTGGCGCGTTGAAAGCTGCTGGCTTCCTGACCCGCGACAGCCGTGTGGTTGAGCGTAAGAAATTCGGTCGCCGCAAAGCGCGTCGTTCGTTCCAGTTCTCCAAGCGTTAATCGCTGGATCAGATGGATTGGAAAAGGCCGCAGAGAAATCTGCGGCCTTTTTCGTTGTTTGGACTGTTTAGAGGCGACGTCAGTCAGGGCAGATACCACCGGCCATCAGTCTCAGCTATCCGGCTCAATCAGACCTAGTCCGCGCAGATAGATGCCAATGCCGCTTTCCAGCAGATCCTCAGGCGGAAAGGGAGAGACAGCACCGGGAGAGTTCCGCGCGTAAAGTTCAACCACCCCATGGCTCATCGCCAAGATATGGGCTGAAAACATTGAGGCGGGCGGGCGTTTTTCAACGGGGATATGCTGGCTGAGGTCTGCCGCAGCGCGTTCCAGAATGGCCCGTGCGCGGTTGGCGGCCTCGGCCAGCTCTGGCGTTCGGTTCACGGAAATGCCGCTTTCAAACATGGCGATGTAATGGCCGGGATGTTTGCGCGCAAAGGCGAGATAGGCCCGGCCTGTCGCCTCAAACGCGGCCAGGGCAGAGGGCTGATATTTTTCATAGGCGTGCTGCATCAGGTCGGCAAACATGACGTAGCCCTGTCGGCCCGCCTCGGCAATCAGATCCTCTCGCCCGTCGAAGTGACGGTAGACCGCAGCTGGGGTGACGCCTGCCTTTTTGGCGGCCTCCGACAGGGTAAACCCGGTCGGTCCCTTCGCCTCGACCAGGTGCAATGCGGCCTCGACCAGCGCCTGACGCAGGTTGCCGTGGTGGTATCCGCGTTTAGGCATCCCAAAGATCCGGTCCGCCACAGATCGCACCGTCCAGATCGCCAAGCGCCTTGGGATCCTTGTTGGCATAATCAACCGCGTGCAGCACCCGACGGATGGCGGCCAGCCGTGCACGCCGCTTGTCATCTGAGCGTACGATGGTCCAAGGCGCATGGTCCGAATGGCTGCGTGTCAATGTGTCTGCGATCGCGGTGGAGTATTCCTGCCAGAGGCTTAGCCCCTTTACGTCGATCGGGCTCAGCTTCCATTGCTTCAAAGGATCGGTTTCGCGCGACAGGAACCGGCGCAGCTGCTCGGCGCGCCCAACGTTGAGCCAGATCTTGAAGACCTGAATGCCATCCTCAACCAGTGCCTCCTCGAATCCGTTGACCTGATCAAAGAAGCGTTCTCGCTGGCCGTCGGTGCAAAAGCCGAAGACCGGCTCGACCACGCCGCGATTGTACCAGCTGCGATCAAAGAAAACGATTTCACCGGCTGCAGGCAGATGGGTGATGTAGCGCTGGAAATACCATTGCGTCTGTTCGCGTTCGCTGGGTTTGGACAGGGCCACAATGCGGGCACCGCGTGGGTTCAGGTTTTCCCGGAACCGCTTGATGGTGCCGCCTTTACCAGCCGCATCGCGGCCTTCGAAGATGATGGCAATCCGCGCGCCGGTTGCGCGCACCCAGGACTGCATTTTCACCAGTTCGATCTGCAGCCGCTTCATCTCTTTGTCATAGCGCTTGCGGCTCATCCGTTTGTCATAGGGAAAGCCCGGATCCAGCACATCGTCCTTGTCCGAGCCTTTGAGGGCAGCGCGGATCTCATCCGGGGCTTCGGTCTCGTAAAACGCGCTGATGGCACCGTCAAAGGGCAGGGGCATTCGAAAATTCCTTCTGTCTTCTGTCCCTTATATGGGGCTTTGCAGCGAAATGTGAATCGTTTTAACGTAAATTCTCTGCCGTAGCCGCCCGCGCGGCTGCCCTGTCTACCGCCGCAACAACCGCATCGGTGGCGACCTGATGCGGCATATGGCCGATGCCGTCCAGCACCGTGAGATTGAGCGTGGGCACATCGCGGGCCAACTGTCGGGCGTGCAGATCCAGCCCAACGGTGGTGTCGGCACTGCCGTGTATCGCCTCAATCGGTAAGGTAAGTTCACCGTAGCGCGGGGCCATCGTCTTGATTTCAGCTAGCAGATCGGCCCGTTGGCGCGCATTGGCCCGCAACGCGGAGCGGCGCAGGGTCAGGCCGGGTCCGAAATGTTCGAAATACCCGTCTGGGACAGGCTGCGGGGCAAAAACCTCTGTCAGCGTGTCGCGAATGGTGGTCTCCGGAACATAGGCTGTCAGCAGGGGCACCGCCAGCCGCTGACCCAAGGGTGAGGAGGTGACCTTGTAGAAGGTGCTGAGCGGTGTCGGCCAGGGGTGAGAGACCGCACCCACGGTGACCAGCGCAGAGAGACTGTCGGGATCATCCAGCGCCCAGGCCAGCGCAACCCCGCCGCCATAGCTTTGCCCCAAGACGATGGGGCGCGTTGCCCCTAGGTCATCAACGGCACTACGGATCAGGGCGGCTTGCTTGCTCAGGGAGGCTTGTTTGCCGCGGGTGCGGTCACTGTAGCCCAATCCGGGCCGGTCAACGATGATCACCCGGTAGCGGTCGCTGAGGGCCGGGGCGAGGCGGAAGCTCATATCACGGATGTGACCGCTGGCGCCGTGGATCAGCACCAGATCCGGCGCGCGTGTGCCTGCGGGCAGGGCGGCGGGCTGTCCCAGATCCAGCAGGTGCATCTGCTGCCCTTCAACGGTCACAAATGTGCCCTGCGGCGGGTAAGCTGACACCGCCTCCGCCTCGCGCGCGTTCGCCCGCCACAGCGTCACGCCAACGCCAAGCGCCAGAGCCAGCCCGGCGGTCACCATGCCCTTAACGACCAATCTCAGCCATGTCGAAGGGGGTGGATTGGTAGATGTCATTGATCCAGTTACCATAAAGAAGATGCGCATGGCTGCGCCATCTGTTCTGAGGTTTGCGGCTGGGATCATCATCCGGGTAGTAGTTCATCGGCACGTTGATCGGCGTCCCGCTGGCCACGTCGCGGTCATATTCCTGCTTCAACGTATCACTGTCATATTCAAAGTGGTTGAAGATATAGAGTGCCCGGTGGCTCGGATCCTCAATCAGGCAGGGGCCCGCATCCTGACTGCCCAGAAGGCTGCGCAGGCCGGGGCGCGCGTCAATTTCGGACTGGAGAATTTCGGTCCAGCGTGAAACCGGAATGACGCAATCATCCGAAAACCCTCGCAGATAGGGCGAGGCAGGGTCGAGGTTCTGATGCCGGAAACAGCCAAAGACTTTGTGATCCAGGAGGTGCTTTTTCACGCCGTGGAAGTAGTTGATCATCGCCATGCCACCCCAGCAGACGCCAAAGGTGGAATGCACATTGGTCTGGGTCCAGTCAAAGACCTCGCACAGCTCATCCCAATAGGTGACGTCCTCGAACTCAAGATGCTCAATCGGTGCGCCGGTGATGATCAACCCGTCAAAGCGCTGGTCCTTGATCTCCTGAAAGGGACGGTAGAACTCGGCCATATGTTCAGCGGCGGTGTTGCGGGTCTGATGCTCCGTCATGCGGATCAGCGACAGGTCGATCTGCAAGGGCGTCGCGCCGATCAGCCGGGCAAACTGGTTCTCGGTCTGGATTTTCTTTGGCATCAGGTTCAAGAGGCCGATGCGTAGGGGGCGAATGTCCTGACGGGCCGCCTGATCCGGCGACATGACCATCACGCCTTCGTTCGTGAGAACGTCATAGGCGGGGAGGTCTGAAGGGATCTTGATCGGCATGTCCGTGTCCTTTGGTGCTATTTGTCCCGCCCGTACTGGTCGGGAATTCGCCCGTCCGGGAGATGGCCCGGATCTGGCTCTCGTGATGTAGAAGGCCTAGCCGCGTGCCTCAAGGGCATCTGCGATCACATCTGTGAAATCAGCCTCGCTGCGGATGCCTGATATCTGATCGGCTGTCACCGTGACGCCCCAGTTCTGTGCCATGGCGGCATAGCGCGGCTGGCGATGGGCCAGCGCCTGCGCATAGGTCCAGCGGATGAAACTGTCAGGTTCCACCTCTGCCTCTGATAGGGCGTTTTCCTTTAGATACTCTTGCCAGACACGTGCAAGGAACGCTGGTTCATAAGCCATGGGTTTCGGCGCGCGATCAAAGCGGCGGATCAGCTCTTGGGTATGGGCTTCATCGCCCTTGATCCAGACCATCAGCGTATGCTGCGATAGCTCCGTCAGCAGCGGGTCGTTGGGGTCGCTTGCGTCGACCCATTCGCAGATGCTGCCGCCGGTGTCACAGATGAAGTTTGGATAGTCATAAAGCCGCTCAGCCCGGTCAATGAAATAGCCGGTATCACGCAGCGCGTTCAACTCAGCAGTGCGAAACTGGTCCTGACGGCGGGTATATTCCGCCATAGCCAGCCCGCCCTTGGCCGGGTTGCCGGGTTTGCCCAGATAGGACGCCACCGGTGTCAGGTTCTCAAAGCTGATATTGGAGCCGATATAGATCGAATCCGACAACAGCAGATCCCGCAAGAACGGCACTTTCATGGCCTCGGCTTTGGCGTTGTCAGCGATATATTCGCCCATGTAGCGGGTGCCGATGCGGTAATCGATGGAATAGTGAAACCAGCTGCCCGCACCGCGCAGGATATTGCTGATATAGGTCTTGCCCAGACCGGACATGCCAAAGAACAAAACCCGTTTATGCGGCGCCTTACGCCACGCCTCGGCAGACGAATAGAGCATTTGAAATCCGGTCCCTGTTGGTTCCTTGCCTTGCTACTGACCAATGGCGCGTGGGTCAATCGGCAGCGCCCGAAGGTGACCTGCTCAGATGTAGTCGTGACACGAAAAACCCCCGCACCATGGGTGCGGGGGCGAAGCTGGTCCTGGCCCTGTCTTTGTTATAGCGCGGCCTGTAAGCGCACGCAGGTTTTACGCAGGATCAGAAGCTGTAGCCGACCTTCAGGCCAAAGCTGACCGCATCATTGTCGCGAAAGTTCGCGACTCCCACAGCACCACCGGGCGCGGCAATTGCGTCCCCCAGTTTGGTATAGCGGATACCGGCAGAGATCTTCATCTTATCCTGAGTGTACTGCACGCCAAGGCGGATTGCCTCATAGCCGTGCGTGGGCGCGAGCGGTGACACGAGGTTGTCGCCATCAACATCTGCATAGATTACTGCAAGCGAACCAGACCAGTTCTCGTTGAATTTGCGACCTACGCCAAGCGTGTAGGTGACCGAGTCATCAAGGTCGATCAGGTCTACGGAACGACCGGCCTGACCGCTGAGGCCCGGCACAACCAAGTTGGTGACGCTGTGCTCTGCCCAGCGAATGCTACCAAACAGCAGCGTGTCTTCTGCGATACCTGTTTGCAGGTCCAGGTTGACCGACTGCGGTGTCTTGGTCTTCGTCGATGTTCCTACTGAGACGCCGTTGGCAAAGGTTTCGTTCAGGTCGAAATCATGTTCGATTTCGGAGCTGTAGGTCAGTGCCGCGCGCAGGGCGATTTCTGGGATCTCATAGGCTACGCCCGCGACCCAGCCAAAAGCACCGTCCTTGTTGACCTTCACGTTATATTGGCTGCCGATAGAGGAATAGGCGCCGCCCGCTAGGTTAATCGCGCCGTCGATCTCTTGGTAACGAATGCCGCCATGAACGCTGAAGTTGTCGTTAAATTTGTAACGAACAAGTGCAGTGATTGCGTTGGAATCGGCTACTGCCGTGGTGCCGCCCAAAAGGAGCGAGCTTCCAACCGGGTAATTCACGTCTACGCCCCACGGCTGATCTAAGACAACTGCAAAGGACAGCTGGTCGTTGATATCCCGCTTGTAACCGGCACCGAACATGTTGAAGCGGTCACCAACGTCGCCGGTCGCAGACCCGAAAGGATTGAGAGTTGTCAGATCGTTGCCCGAGACATCAGCCGACGTCGTGGCGATGGAAAACTCGGCGTAGGTGCCTTCTTCGAAGATGATGCCAATCGGCTGGCCGGTCCGGTCAAGACCGCTGGCCATGGCTGAGCCGGAAGCCAGCGCCAGCGCCGCTGACGTTGCAAGATAGCGTTTCATTGTTCCTCCCTGTCCAGACTTGAGCGTCTGGTTTTAACATTGGAAAACGCTAGCAAGGGGGAATTTTTCGGTCAATGTTGACGCAAAGGCAATCAACGGCAAGAAAATCAGGCTGATCGTCCGTGTTCTGAATGCGCACGCAAACGCCCGGCCGCATCGAGAATATTGATGTAATTGGCGCAGAAGATCACTACCGCGCCCAACAAGATCCACAGGTTAAGCGCTTCTCCATAAATCAACATTCCGGCTACAGCGATGGTGGGCAGGCGGGCGAAATCGATGGGCACAACAACGGTGGCAGGGGCGATCGCGAGCGCCTTGGTCACGCAAAAATGCGCGGCCAACCCGGCGCAGCCGATGACCAGCAACCAAAGTGCCGTTGCGGCATTTGGGATTGCAATCGCCCCGTCCCAGCCAGATATCGCCAGACCCATAGCCAGCTGCATCAAGGTCAGCCATAGCAGGATCGAGCTGATCGGCTCATGCCGGGTCAGCCGCTTGGTGAACATGATGGTGAGCGCGAAGAAGACAGCGGAGCTGGCCGCGGCGATCACGCCGAGGTTCAGGGTCTCCGGGCTTGGACGTGCAACAATCAGGATACCGATGAAACCAAGAGCGGCCGCGAGCACGCGGGGTTTTGTCAGCGCTTCGCCCAGAAGCAGCGGCGACAGCATCAGCACCCAGAGCGGGGAGGTGAATTCCAGCGCAAAAACCTGTGCCAGCGGGATCAGGGTCACAGCAAAGAACCACAGATTTTGCCCGGTGAAATGGGCGGCATTGCGGATGATATGCAGGCCCAGCCGGTCGCGGCGCACCTGTCGCCAGCTGCCCGTGGCGGTCAGAACCACGACGACGATCACCAGGCCGACAGCACTGCGGTAGGTCATGATCTCAAATGTGTCGAGGCTCAAACCGGCTTCCCGTCCGGCAATCGCCATCGAGGAGAAGGAGACAATCGCCCCGATCATCCAGATCGCAGCTGTTCCTATCCGTTGGTCGTTCTGTCCCATTGCTGCCCCCACATGCCATTCTACGGGGCAGAAGGAGGCAGTTTTTTCCTTAGGTCAAGCCATGTTCGCGGTGCGGCCCGGTGCTGGAGCAGCAATATGACGGGACAGCTATTCGGCAGCAACCGTCCCGGCCGTCCCATCTTGGACTGGCAGGGCTGGTACATCAAGCCGGTTCCCGCGTTGGATAAAGTCCTTGGCAGCCTCTTCCGCGTTGAAATTTATCCGTGCAAGCAGCGTTTCCACCTCAGCAATAAGTGTATCAGTTATATGATTGCTTTGCGGTGATACATTCGTTTTAGGCGGCAGTTTTGCGCGTCGTGTATGCCCCAGCGCCCGAAGTAAATGCGCCGCGCCATCTGGAGTGGTGGCTTCTTCTAATGTCGTTTCCAAAAAGTGGAGTTGACTGCCGTAAATATTTTTATAGTAGGCATATCGCGCCTCCATCTCCAAGGCATACCAGATCGCTGAGCCAACGTCTCCCAGATGTTTCAGAGAGGTCGGATCCACAATTTTGTTGGGATAGGTCGGATGCAGGTACCATTGCCAAGGCACTGTAATGTTGAAAAAATCATTGCGATTGATGTAGCTCGCGATTTGTTTGGCAAGGTTGCGGCGCAGGATGATGATGGTTGTACGCGGTGCAAGACCGTGGTCAACAAGGGCCTCAATGAGCCCGCATTTTCCCAAGGTGTGATTGCTTTCGGCGTAGGGGGCTTGAAGCTCGCCAAGCCTGCCCTCCCAAAAATTGCAGACAGGTCCGTTCATGCCGTAGGTATTGAAACGCCGCATATGGCCGATACTAGGCAGGCGAGTGCCATAATCATCTAGGCCAAAGGGTTCATGCACCGATGGAATATTCATGTTCTCGCCGAGAAAACGCGCGAGCCAGGCCGTGCCGGTGCGCCCGGCAGAGAGGGTGAAGATGAAATCAGGCCGAGGATCAGAGGAGGTGTCGCTGCCTGAGGGTATGGCACCAGATGCAGAGGCCGTTGTGCGCTTGAGTGCCGCTGGATCTGGCGTTGCCACCGGACGGGCGTAGCCGAAGCGGGCAATTTCATCCGCGGCTTCCTGCTCAATCAGATCAGCGGCATCAGGATGTGCGGCAAAGACGGTTGCCGGATCGGCGCCGCTTGGGGGACGAAGCGCGCCCTTCGCGCTCAGGCTTGAGAACCGCGTCCATAGGTCGTCGATACCCAGCGCGTTGATATCCTCCTCAAGATGCTCGTAACGCAGAAAGATGTCGGGGCTGTTCGGGCCATTCAGCGGCGCGATGCGACGGTTCTCGCTTAAGACGCTGCGGAAGTGCCCGACAAACTGGTCGAATGGAATATTGCGCTTGTCCATCCCCTCCGAGTAATAGCGCGAGATGATCGCATCACAGGGGTCACGCCAGATCGTGATCTTTGTGTAACTCTCCCAGATACCCTGCGGAACAGCCGCGCGGATCTGCCCGGCGGTCATGTGGTTGAAAAATGCTTGCCTGCCCTCATTTCCATCCGGCCAGATTTGCGATTGATGGTTCTGAGGCCCAGGATAGCCCAACTCCCTCCGGCTCTCTTCATCCTTTGGGCTGATTGGTGTGATGATGCTGCTTTCGTCGCAATAGCTAGACAGTGCGATCTCAAATGAGGTTCCGCCAACCTTCTTTGTCTTGATGAAAATAAGTTTGAGCGGATGGCAGATGATCATTCTGAAGATGCTCCGGGTTGAGGTTCACAGAAACCTCGCAAAGAGAGTTGTTTAAATCGTTAAAATATGAGCGAAAATACAGCTAAATCGGGGCTTTCTAGAAAAGAAAAACCCCGGCCGCTGGCCGGGGTCATGTATGTTGAATTATTCCCACTCAATGGTGCCCGGAGGCTTCGATGTGATGTCATAGGTGCACCGATTGATGCCCTTCACCTCGTTGATGATCCGGGTGGCGGTTTCACCGAGGAAGTCGTGGCTGAACGGATAGTAATCCGCGGTCATGCCGTCGACTGATGTCACCGCGCGCAGGGCGCAGGCATAATCATAGGTGCGCCCGTCGCCCATCACACCCACGGTGCGGACCGGCAGGATCGCAACGAAGGCCTGCCAGATCTCATCATAGAGACCATGCTTGCGAATCTGGTCGATATAGATCGCATCGGCTTCGCGCAGGATTTCCAGCTTCTCGCGGGTGATCTCACCGGGACAGCGGATGGCAAGACCCGGTCCGGGGAAGGGGTGGCGACCGATGAAACTCTGCGGCAGGCCTAGTTCGCGACCGAGCGCACGGACCTCGTCCTTGAACAGCTCGCGCAGCGGTTCGACCAGCCTGAGACCCATCTTCTCCGGCAGGCCGCCGACATTGTGGTGGCTCTTGATGGTGACTGACGGGCCGCCGGAAAAGGACACCGATTCAATCACATCAGGGTACAGGGTGCCCTGTGCCAGGAATTCGGCGCCTTCGATAGTATTTGCGTGTTTCTGGAACACGTCGATGAACAGCTTGCCGATGATCTTTCGCTTGGTTTCGGGGTCCGACTGACCGTCCAGCTCGCCCAGGAACAACTCCTGCTCATCCGCGTGGATCAGCTGAATGTTGTAATTGTCACGGAACATCGTGACGACCTCTTCTGCCTCATTCTTGCGCAGCAGGCCATGGTCCACAAATACACAGGTCAGCTGATCGCCGATTGCCTCATGGATGAGGATCGCAGCCACCGAACTGTCGACGCCGCCGGACAGGCCGCAGATGACCTTCTTGTCGCCCACCTGATCGCGGATTGCCTGGATTGCCTGCTCACGGTAGGCGCCCATCGTCCAGTCGCCGGTGAAGCCAGCGATCTTCACGAAGTTCTCGTAGAGCTTGGCACCATTCGGGGTATGGTGCACCTCCGGGTGGAATTGCACCGCGTAGAAATTGCGGCTGACATCTGCGGTGATCGCGAAGGGCGCGTTGGGGGAGGTGCCGTAGACCTCAAACCCGGGTGCAATCTCACTGACGTGGTCGCCGTGGCTCATCCAGACCTGTTCACGGTCGCTGTCGTCGGCAAACCAACCATCCAGCAGAGGCAGGCTGCTGACTGTTGGGGTCACATAGGCGCGACCAAACTCGGCGGTGCCATGGCCGGACAGCACCTTGCCGCCCAGCTGATGCATCATCACTTGCTGGCCGTAACAAATGCCCAGGATCGGCACGCCAAGATCAAAGATCTCCTGCGGGGCGCGGGGGCTGCCGTCGCGGGTCACGCTGTCGGGGCCACCGGAGAAAATCACCGCCTTGGGCGCCATCTCGCGCACAAAGTCCATAGTGACATTCTGGTAGGGATGGATTTCACAATAGACATTCAGCTCGCGGAGGCGGCGCGCGATCAGCTGCGTCACCTGGCTGCCAAAGTCGATGATGAGAAGGCTGTCGTGGGATGTCTCTGTCATGCACGCGCCATAGGGCAGTGGCGCAGATTTCGCAAGGGATTTTCGCGCCTCGGAGCGCGTTTGCGCGATCTGCCGCGCGCCCTCAATGCACCGGTGGCAGAGTGAAAATCTTGCCCGTATTCGCGAGAAACCTGTCGGGAATGTCGCTTTTCAACTTCAATGGCCGTAATCCTGCGGCGGCCTTTTGCCTGAGCGATATAATCACAGCTGCAACGAAATGCCTGTGGTGAGGAAAAACCATGACAGAAGCAGCTCCAGCAGCACCGCGCCGCCGCGCACGTGGAGGCGGTGGTGCCGCCCGTCGCGCAGAACGTACCGGCGTCAAGATCGACACCGCAAAATACATTGAGCGGAACATCCCGAACTTTGAAGTGCTGGGCGAAGAGGCCCTGCAGGCAATCGAAGCCAACGCCGAAACCATCCTCGAAGAGGTGGGCGTCAATTTCGTGAACAACCCCGCCGCGCTGGAGCGCTGGCGTGAAGCTGGCGCCATCATTGATGGGGAACGGGTTCGCATCCCGCGTGGTCTGGCGCGTGAGCTGTGCAAAACCGCCCCGTCTGAATTCACCCAGCATGCGCGCAACCCGGAAAAATCTGTTGTTGTCGGCGGCAAGAACATGGTTCTGGCACCAGTCTATGGCCCGCCGTTTGTACGCGATGCAAAAGGCGGCCGCCGTTACGCGACGCTGGATGATTTCCAGAAGTTCGTGAAGCTGGGTTATATGTCGAAGTGGCTGCACCACTCTGGTGGCACCGTTTGCGAGCCCACCGATGTGCCGGTGAACAAGCGTCACCTCGACATGCTGATGGCCCATATGACCCTGAGCGACAAGCCGTTCATGGGGTCGGTGACCGAACCGAGCCGGGCGCAGGATTCGATTGAGATGTGCGAAATCCTGTTTGGTAAGGACTTCGTGCGTGACAACACCGTGATGACCTCGCTGATCAACATCAACTCACCGATGACATTTGACGATGTGATGATGGGCGCGCTGGAGGTGTATGCGGCGCATAATCAGGCCTGCATTATTTCGCCCTTCATCGTCGGTGGCGCGATGGCGCCGGTGTCGGTTGCCGGCACGCTGGTGCAGGTTCTGGCCGAAGTTCTGGCCGGTGTCGCCTACAGCCAGTTGATCCGTCCCGGTGCGCCGGTGATCTTTGGTGCGATGGTGACCTCGATCGACATGAATTCCGGTGCGCCCACCTTTGGCACGCCCGAAGCCTCTCAGATCACTTATGGTGCAGGCCAGCTGGCCCGCCGTCTGGGCCTGCCGTTCCGGTCCGCCGGCTCCTTCTGCGGCTCCAAACTGCCGGACGCGCAGGCGGCTTATGAAACGGCCAACTCGCTCAATATGGGTCTGCTGGCCGGCGTGAATTTCCAGCTGCACTCCTGTGGTTGGCTTGAGGGCGGTCTGGTTGCGGACTTCGAGAAATTCGTGATGGACGCCGATCAGCTGGGTGCACTGCATGGTCTGGCCAAAGGTGTCGTGGTTGACGACGACACGCTGGCCATGGGCGCGATCCGCGAGGTTGGTCCGGGTGGTCACTATCTGGGCTGCGAACACACGCAGGCCAATTTCAAAACCGCGTTCTGGAAATCCGATCTCCTGGACTACAAGCCATTTGAGACCTGGGAAGAGGAAGGCGCGCGCGATACGGTTGCTCTGGCCAGCAATCGGGTGGAGACACTGCTGAACGCCTATGAGGCCCCGCCGCTGGATCCTGAGGTCCTGAGCAAGCTTGAAGCCTATGTTGCGGAGAAGAAAGCCTCCATGCCTGACGCGTTCATGTAGGAGCGGTGGTCCTTAGCTGCATAGAGTACCGGTCGGCATAGGTCGGCTACAGACGGCGGTCCTATCGGGCCGCCGTTTTGCGTGTTCATCGCGCGCGTCGGTCAGGTTAGGTTCAGACCGGGGCGGCGCAGCCCGTCTGCTTCGCCCATCAGAGCAATCAACACGTCGACGTGACGTGTCAGCGAATACCCGGAATCTCCCGCTTCACGCCTGCGATTGTGATCGCGTTCCAGGTCCAGAAGCCGCATCACGGCTGCCGCAGGTTTGGGCAATGTACCATACCCGAGCACCCTTTTCAGATCACGCTGTCGGCTATAGTCGCCAGCCCCGATCCTCGCTGTCCGTACCAAAAGCCGAGGGCGGCGCAAAGCGGCCAGATGACCAAAGATATCCTGCATCGTCATGTCCTTTCCAGCTCTGTTGATAGCGCTGTTTAACACAACCAATGCGGGTGTTGCCGAAGGGGGTGGTTCGGCGAACGGTCTATTCGATATTGATTGATGAAAATTTGAAACCAATGATGTTCAAACTGAGACTATTCAGAAAAATCAGGCTAGTAGAGTGAATTTTGTCTGTGAATAACACGTAGATGGCCCGTGGAAGGATAGTTTCGAACGATCACATGTGGGGTGATAAAATGCAAACTATGGCTGTATCCGGCTTGCCGGAATGGGTGCCTGAGGAGGCGTGCCGATATCTTGAACATACCGAAGCGGGCCGATCGATCCGCAATCTTGCGAAACAGGCGGGCTGCCACCCGTCTACTGTGCTGCGACAAGTCCGACGTGTTGAAACCCGTCGCGATGATCCGCTGGTTGATGCGGCCTTGGCGTCGCTTGCGGCCTGTCACTATGCCGGAGACATGCCGGGCCCGCAGCCGATGTCAGCCCGTGCGCTGGCGCTGGGGACCGTGCCGACCTGCGCCGAGGCTTTTGAGAGCGAGGCTGTCGAAGTTCTGACCTGTCTCAACCCGCAGGGCGCAGTCCTTGCCGTGGCGGACGGGCTGGAGAAGGCGGTGGTGGTGCGCGAGGCAGCGGCTGGCGACAAGAAGGTCGTCGTTGACCGCACTCTGGCGGAGGCGTTGGCGTTGCGCGACTGGATTGCCTGTCCGGCACCCGGGCGGCTCAGCCGCTATCACATCACGCCGGAGGGGCGCAGTGCGCTCAGCCAGTTTGTGGCCAGCCGTGAAAACCGGGCCCGATCGCGGCTGGAAAGCACCAGTCTGGCGACGCGTAAAACCAACCGCAACCGGCGGCGCCCCCGGCGTGCCCGCTACGGTTTGGGGGAGACGCCGCTGCATATGTTGGCACGGCTGACAGATCGCGATGGCACACCGTTTCTGACAACCGATCTGGTGCGCGCGGGAGAGCGCCTGCGCGAGGATTTCGAACTGGCGCAGGTGGCAGAACATCTGGCGCAGACCTCGGCCCAGGCCCGCGAGGGCGATTGCGGTCCCACAATGCCCCGGCGCCGACGGCCGGGACAGGCCGCATCGGCGGCCAAAAAGCGAGCTGCCGCCGCGCTGAATGCGCTTGGCGAAGGGCTAAGTGATATCGTGATGCGCTGTTGTTGCCATCTGGAAGGCCTGGAAGCCGCTGAGCGCCAGCTGGGCTGGTCTGCCCGCTCCGGCAAGGTGGTGCTGCGCATCGCTCTGCAGCAGTTGAAACTACACTATGATGCGCAGCAGGCGCAGGATGAGCTAATCGGTTGAACTCATTGTGAGTGCAGCAAAAAAACCCGGCGCCATCGGGCACCGGGTTGGTCTTCTTCGTCAGTCTATCTGATACCGGAATCCAGCGGATCAGCCGGTCTCTGAGCTCCTGCGGATCAGGCCGCGACCTCGGCCTTGGCGGTCTTCAGGTGCTCCAGAACAGTTTCCGGCGAGGACACACCATATGGGTCTTCGCCATGGTTGTCGCAGAGGCCCGGCTCTTCGAACCATGCTTCGACCACACCATTGTCGACGATGGCCGCATAGCGCCAGGAGCGATTGCCAAAGCCCAGGTTGTCCTTGGCCACCAGCATGCCAATGCGGCGGGTGAATTCGCCGGAACCATCGGGGATCACGCCGACGTTTTTGAGGTTCTGGGATTCGGCCCATTTGTTCATCACAAAGCTGTCGTTCACCGACATGCAGTAGATTGCATCAATGCCTTCGGCCTGGAAGTCGGCAAAGCCTTTTTCAAAGCCGGGCAACTGATAGGTCGAGCAGGTGGGGGTGAAGGCGCCTGGCAGGGAGAACAGCACAACGCGCTTGCCGGCAAAATAGTCGGCGGTGGTTTTGTCTTCCCAGCGGAACGGATTCGGACCGCCTACAGACTCGTCACGAACACGGGTGCGGAAGGTCACGTCGGGCAGTTTTACGCCAGCTTTCATCGTCAGCTCCTTGGTAATAAATACGTCGTCGGGCGAGGACTTATAATAGTTCTAAATCACTCGCAATGGGGATTTCATGGGCGCAATGCCGCATCCTGCAGGGTGAGTTTGGATGAAGCTGGGATAAGGTCGAAGATGCGTCATTTGTGCATTGATATGCGGCGTGCGGTCGCGCGACTCGGCGGCGGGACCGGGCCATAGCGCATGGATGGTATGTCAACGGTTGGCGGGGTTGCAGTTTCTGCAATCTGAGTAAATATATTAATTTAAACAGGATATTGCCGTATTAAGTTGGCGCAGGCTGCCTCCCGTTTGGATGCAGAACTGGTCGTGTCAAGCGAATGCAACTATGTTACGAACACCAAAAGACAATTGCCGCAAGGGAACATCGACGTGCGAGATCTGAAAATCCCCGAGCAACGCCACCCGGAAAAGGCCCATCGTCCTGACAACGCTCAGCCGAAAAAGCCAAGCTGGATCCGGGTCAAGGCGCCAGGGGGCAAGGGCTACGCCGAAACGCATAAGATCATGCGTGAGAACAACCTCGTTACCGTCTGCGAGGAGGCCGGCTGTCCCAATGTTGGCGAATGCTGGAGCCAGGGTCATGCCACCATGATGATCATGGGCGAAATCTGTACTCGTGGTTGTACTTTTTGCAATATCGCCACCGGGCGTCCGGACACTTTGGATGCGTTTGAGCCGGGGCGGGTGGCCCATGCGGTGCAGAAGCTGGGGCTGAATCACGTGGTGATCACCTCCGTGGATCGCGATGATCTTGAAGATGGCGGCGCGGAGCATTTCGCCCAGACCATTCGCGCGGTGCGTCACCGCAGCCCGAAGACCACGATTGAGATCCTGACGCCGGACTTCCTGAAATGCGCGCCTGAGGTGCTGGAAACCGTGGTTGAGGCGCGTCCTGATGTCTTCAACCATAATCTGGAAACTGTTCCGGGACTTTATCCCGGTGTGCGGCCCGGCGCGCGGTATTTCCACTCGCTGCGGTTGCTGCAACGGGTGAAGGAGATGGAGCCGGCGATCTTTACCAAATCCGGCATCATGGTCGGCCTTGGCGAGAATGCGCAGGAGGTGAAGCAGGTGATGGACGACATGCGCGCGGCGGACATCGATTTCCTGACCATTGGCCAGTATCTCCAGCCAACGCCCAAGCATCACGCAGTTGATCGCTTCGTCACGCCGGAAGAGTTTGAAAGCTATGAGAAAGCCGCCTATGGTAAGGGCTTTCTGATGGTTTCGGCAACGCCGCTGACCCGGTCGTCCTACCATGCGGGGGATGATTTCGCCCAGCTGCGCGCCGCCCGCAATAAGAAGCTCGGCCTGGCATGACGCCGGACCGTCTGGCGCAGCTGATGCAGCTGCGCCACGCGTTGCACCAGATCCCGGAAGTGTCGGGCGCCGAGGAAAAGACTGCGGCCTTCATCACTGGCTATCTGCGCGGGTATGATCCTGACCAGCTGCTGACGGGCCTGGGTGGGCACGGTGTTGCGGCCGTCTATGACGGCGTGGCGGAAGGGCCGACCGTGATGATCCGCTGTGAGCTGGACGGACTGCCGATTGAAGAGATTTCTGACCAACCCTATCGCTCTACCCATGCCGGGCGCGGGCATCTCTGTGGGCATGACGGGCATATGACCATCGTTGCCGCGCTGGCAGAGGAACTGGCGGCACGGCGACCGGCACGGGGCCGTGCGGTGCTGTTGTTCCAGCCGGCGGAAGAGACGGGGCAGGGCGCACGGGCGGTGCTTGCGGATTCCCGGTTTGCTCAGATTGCACCGGATTATGCGTTTTCTTTGCACAATCTTCCGGGCCGGCGGGTTGGCGATGTGGCCTTATGTTCCGGGGCGGCCAATTGTGCGTCTCGCGGGATGCGCATCCGACTAACGGGAAAGACGTCCCATGCGGCGGCCCCGCAGGACGGGATTTCACCGGCGGGGGCCATGGCGCAGCTGCTGTCGGGGCTGGTGGCGCTTGGCGGCGGGGGTGATCTCGGCGCAGACTATGCGCTGGTCACGTTGACCCATGCGCGCTTGGGCGAGGCAACTTTTGGCATCGCGCCCGGTGAGGGCGAGGTCTGGGCGACCTTGCGCACCGTCAATGATGCGCGGATGGAGAGGCTGATTGCCGAGGCCGATGATCTGATACGTCAGATCTGCGCGGAGTGTGGCCTGGGTGTTGAGATCAGCTTTGATGATGTGTTCGAGGCCTGTACCAATGATGGAGAGGCTGTTGCGATCCTGCAGACGGCCTGCCGCGCGGCAGGGCATCCCGTTGCCCTGCGTGATCAACCGCAGCGCTGGTCCGAGGATTTTGGCCAGTTTGGGAAGAGCGCACGGGCCGCGATGGTCTGGCTCGGATCAGGTGAAATGCAGCCGCAACTTCATAATCCTGACTATGATTTTCCCGATGACGCGATCCCGGTTGGCGTGTCCATTTTTGCATCCACCCTCAAGGAAATTCTGGGATAACCATGATTTCAGAGGTGATTACCGGAATGAGCTAATGCTGGCTGCCGTCAGTCGATGAGCGCATCCACCAGTGCCACTGCACCGACAATCGCCAGTGTGTCCCGCACCACTTCGTAAATTTGGTCATCCTTGCGGATATAGCGGTGACCCGGTGCAGGCGGCGCTAGCCCCCAACGGGCGTGGTCGTCAATATAGTCCCAGTCGCCGCGCAGCTGCTGAAAGCCCTTGTGGCGCGGTTTGTGCTGTTTCTTGATCTGACCGGGGGCATGGTGGGCGGCAGTGCTTTTGTGGCCGGGGGCCCATTTCGGGGGCGCGGCGCCCCCTGCGACGGGGGAAAGGGCGAGCGAGGCTGCAGCGATATAGGCCAGTCTCATCGGCGATCTCCTTCTTGATCTCAACACTTGGATGAGGCTTGGCGGGGATCGGGGGATTTGGCAAATGGACTGCGCTGAAAGACGCTGACGCAACAGCGGGTCATCGGCGGGCTGGTGCCGGTTTTGAAACCCTCAGGGCGCAGGGCGCGGATGTTTGCGCCCGACGCCGGATTGTTCGGCGGATATTAGCGACCCGGAGGGACCGGGCGCAGGTTCAGCTGTCTTCGGTAAAGCGGACCTTGCCGATAAAGGGCAGGTTGCGGTTGCGCTGCGCGTAATCGATTCCATAGCCGACGACAAATTCATCCGGGATCTCAAAGCCAATCCAGTCAGAGCGGAAATCCACTTCACGGCGCGATGGTTTGTCCAGCAGGGCGATGGATTTCAACCGTGCTGGTTGGCGGCTGCGCAACAGATGCGTCACGTGGTTCAGCGTATGGCCAGTGTCGACGATATCCTCAACCACCAGCACGTCGCGCCCTTCAATAGCGCCGCGCAAGTCTTTGAGAATGCGGACCTCCCGACTGCTTTCCATCGCATCCCCGTAGGAGGAAGCCTCAAGGAAATCGACTTCGATCGGCAGATCCAGTTCCCGCACAAGGTCGGCGATAAAGACGAAGCTGCCGCGCAAGAGCCCCACCACCACTAGTTTGTCGGTGCCTTCAAATTCCTTCTGGATCTCGGCGCAAAGCTCTTCGATCCGGGCTGCAATAGCCTTGGCTGAGATCATCACATCGATGACATATGGCCGCTGTGTCATGGGTGCCCCCTTGAATTTCCCGCGCGTTCATATGACATGACGCGAGACGATCATAGCAGGAAATGCGCCTCTTATGCCTACCCATTCAGAAACCCGGCCAATGCCTTACACGGCTCAGCAGATGTATGATCTGGTGGCTGATGTCGGGGATTACCCTAAGTTTCTGCCCTGGTGTGCGGCCGCGCGTATTCGCAGCCGGGTGCCGCAGGGGGCGGCGGAGGTGATGGAGGCGGATCTGGTGATCTCCTTCAAGGTGTTTCGTGAACGTTTCGGCAGCCGTGTTACGCTGTTCGCCGAAGAGAAGAAAATCGACACGGAATATCTGGATGGTCCGTTTCGCTACATGAAGTCCAATTGGGCCTTTGCTGACCGCGAGGACGGCGGATGTGATGTGTCGTTCTTTGTTGATTTTGAATTCAAGAACGCGGTATTGCAGGGCATCATTGGTGTTGTTTTCAACGAGGCGATGCAGCGGATCGTGCGTGCCTTTGAACGTCGCGCGGCGGAGCTATATACCTGATCAACACAGAGATCTAAGTAGTCGAATGCAAACGGGCCCGCGATGCAGGCCCGTTTTTTTGATGCTGATGATGTGGTCTCAACTGGTCATGTCATAGGCGCGTTCGCCGTGGACGGTGATATCCAGACCGTTCGTCTCGGTCTCCAGGTCGACGCGCAGCGGGGTGATCGCGGCGGTGATCTTGACCAGAACGACGGTCACGACGGCGGTAAAGATGCCGACAATCGCGAGGCCGCCAAGCTGTGCGAACCAGCTACCTGCACCAAAGACCGCGATCATGATGGTACCAAAGATGCCACCGACGCCGTGCACCGCAAAGACATCCAGCGTGTCGTCGATCTTCAGAACATTGCGCACAAGGTTCACGGCCTCCTGGCAGAGGATGCCTGCAACGGCGCCGATCACCAGCGCCTCGACCGGGCCGACAAAACCGGAGGCTGGCGTGATGGAGGCAAGGCCCGCAATGGTGCCGGTGACGAGGCCGACCATGGACGCCTTGCCGTATTTGATCTTCTCCCACAGCGCCCAGGTCAGCGAGGCGGTGGCGGCAGAGATATGGGTGACGGTCAGCGCCATCGCCGCGCCACCGTCTGCGGCCAGCTGCGAGCCACCGTTGAAGCCGAACCACCCAACCCAGAGCATAGCCGCCCCGATGAAGACATAGCCGGGGTTATGCGGCGGGGTGGTGCGGTTCTTGCGTGGGCCAAGGAAGACCGCGATGATCAGCGCGGCCAGACCTGCGGTTTCATGCACCACGATGCCACCGGCAAAGTCGCGCACGCCGACTTCACCAAAGATACCGCCATCGGCCAGCATGCCGCCGCCCCAGATCCAATGTACGACGGGTGCGTAGCACAGGAGCATCCAGAGACCGGAGAACACCAGCACAAAGCCAAAGCCGACCCGTTCGACATAGGCACCGACGATCAGCGCGGGCGTGATGATGGCGAAGGTCATCTGGAAGGCAAAGAACAGGACTTCAGGCAGTGTGCCGGAGAGGCTGTCGGCGGTGACGCCGGACATGAACATCTTGCCCAGGCCGCCCCAGATACCTGAAGTGCCGCCACCAAAGGCAATGGAATAGCCAAAGGCGAGCCACAGAACGCTCATCAAACAGGCAATGGCATAACATTGCATAAACACGCTGAGCACATTTCGGGCACGGACAAGGCCGCCGTAAAACAGGGCAAGCCCCGGCAATGTCATAAAGAGGACAAGGGCCGTGGCCACGATAATCCAAGCTGTATCGGCTGCGTTCATCCGCCGTTCCTTCCGCGTCTCAGGCTGAGTGTTGATCTGAATCCTGACAAAGCGGAACTCTGGCGTTGAAAAAAGCGGCAGTTTTCATTTTGGCGCCAGAAAAGCGGGCTTTTATTGAAGTGCTGAAAAAATGATCGATCCTGCGGGCGCGTTGCTCAATTCCCGCCCGCTCTATGAAATAGCGGCAGTTGGGCTGTGGTTTGCGTCACGCGCACAGGGGGGCTGAGAGCGCCTGTCCGATCAGGTTGAGCGCATGGTCGCGTGTGGCACAGCGCACACCGTCGCGCCCAAGGGGGCCAAAGTCGATGGTTTCCACATGGGTTTTGCGGCCTCTGCCTGCGAGGGCAAAACAGACGCGGCCTTCGGGCTTGTGCTCTGATCCGCCGGGGCCAGCAATGCCGGTTACTGCGACGGCGAAAGATGTGCCCGCGCGGCTCAGCGCACCTTCGGCCATCTCGACAGCGACTTCCTCGCTGACGGCGCCCACGGCATCCAGAGTGGCGGCGGAGACCCCCAGCATGTCCATCTTGGCCTGATTTGAATAGGTGACATAGCCCCGGTCCACCACCGCGGAGGATCCGGGCACATCGGTGAGGGCCGCAGCGATCATGCCGGCGGTACAGCTTTCGGCGGTGGCAAGGGTGTGCCCTTTGGCGCTGGCCTTGCGGATAATGTCTGTCGTGTCCAAATCACCCTCTCCTCAGGTTAGAGACCAAGCACGCCATGAGAAAAGCCTGCAAGGGCGGCCACGCCGATTGCCGCAAGGATACCGGCGATAATGTCGTCCATCATTACGCCAGTGGCGCCCTTCTGGCGGTCGGCCCAGCCGACGGGGCCGGGCTTCCAGATGTCGAACAGCCGGAACAGCACAAAGGCCGCAATCCAGCCCGGCCAGAGCGCGGTGATCGCAATATCATGGGCCCAAGCGGGGTAAGAGATCGCCCAAAGGGCGACGAATTGGCCTGCGACCTCATCCAGTACAAATTCGGAGGGGTCCATGTTGTCACGGTTGCGGGTCATTGCCTCGGCGGCCCAGACGCCGACGACCATGCAGATGACAGTGGCCAGCGCCAGCAGGAGAAAGCCGCCCAGCTGGTGCAGGACAAACGCCAAGGGAAGGGCTGCCAGAGAACCCCAGGTGCCGGGGGCAGGGCGCAGGTAGCCGACGCCGCCGACGGTGCCGATCAGAAAGGCGAGGCGCGACCGTTTCATGGTTTCACCACGCAGGCCGTGGCAATGGCGGCAATGCCTTCGCCGCGCCCGGTGAATCCGAGCCGTTCGGACGTGGTCGCCTTGATCGAGACGCGCGAGAGATCAATCGACAGGATCTCCGCCACGGCGGCGCGCATGGCGGGGGCGTGGGGGGTGATCTTGGGGAATTCGCAGACCAGCGTGCAGTCCACATTGGAAATCTGATAGCCCTTGGAACGCGTCAGCTCTGCGGCGTGGCGCAGGAAGATATCGCTGGCCGCGCCTTTCCACTGCGGGTCAGACGGGGGGAAGTGGCGGCCAATGTCGCCCTCTGCCAGCGCCCCATAGAGGGCGTCGGTAATGGCATGCAGCCCGACATCGGCGTCGGAATGGCCCTGAAGGCCGCGATCATGGGCCACCGGCACCCCGCAGAGCACGACCTCATCCCCCGGCCCAAACCGGTGAACATCATAGCCATTGCCAAGCCTTACATCCATGTCGCCCCCTAAATTGCGCGCAGCCCGGTCGAAATCCTCCGGGCGGGTGATTTTGATATTGTCTGGGTCGCCCGGAATGATGGCAACGTCAATCCCTGCTTGGCGGGCAACCTCCACATCATCGGCGGCGTCACCGCCATTTGCCGCAAGCTGCTGATGGGCGGCGTGGATATGGGACAGGTGGAACCCCTGCGGTGTCTGCGCGGCAAACAGCCCATTGCGGTCTTCTGTGCCGGTGACATAGCCATCGCCCCCACGCCAGAGCGCATCCGTCACGGCCAGCGCCGGGGCGGCGGCCAGATGGGTGTCAAGCGCGGCCACCACCTCACCGATCACGCGTGCAGAGACACAGGGGCGCGCGGCGTCATGGATCAGCACCCGGTCGATGTTGTGATCTCTTAGCAAGTCTAGCCCATTGGCCACCGATTGCGCCCGTGTGGACCCACCGGCGGTGAGCAATATCCCATCGCGGTTGGAAAACTCCTGCCAGCGGTCCTGGTCTTCCGGCGAGAGTACGAGGGCGATCCGGTCAACCCCTGCACTCAGAAACGCATCCAATGTCCAGTCGATCACCCGGCGCCCCGCCAGCGGGCGCCATTGCTTTGCTAACCCGCCGCCTGCACGCAGCCCCTTGCCTGCGGCGACAATCAGCGCCGCGATCCGAGGGGTGCCTGAAGATGGGGCGGTGGCTGAAGAGGGCAGATCAGATGGCATGGGCGGCTCTTTCTTGGGTCGCAATTGTTTAGGAGGTGATGCAAGGGGAGGCAATGGACACAGATCACCCTGGATAATGTGCCTAAAATTTAGGCATATGCCAAAAGATGCAGCCTTGCCGTCGGGGGTTTCATTGTCGCATAGAGGCCGCTTCGGTTAGAAACGCTTCATATGCACAAGGATTAGGCAGTTGTCCTTTACTCTCGGTTCCACTTCTCTGACACCTCCCATCGCGCTCGCGCCGATGGCCGGAATCACGGATCGTCCCTTTCGAGATCTGGTGCGCAGCTTTGGTGTTGGGCTGATGGTGAGCGAAATGGTCGCCAGTCAGGAGATGGTACAGGCCAAGCCCGGCGTACGCGAACGGGCAGAACTGAGCGCCGATGTTGAGAATACCGCCGTGCAGATTGCCGGGCGCGATGCCTATTGGATGGCTGAGGCCGCGCGGCAGGTGGAGAGCCGCGGTGCCAAAGTCATCGATATCAATATGGGCTGCCCCGCCAAGAAGGTGACCAATGGCTATTCCGGTTCTGCCCTGCTGAAGACGCCAGACCACGCGCTGTCGCTGATTGAGGCGGTGGTGACTGCGGTTTCGGTGCCGGTCACGCTGAAGACTCGGCTTGGCTGGGACGACGATAGCCTCAACGCCGCTGATGTGGCCCGCCGTGCGCAGGATGCGGGCGTGCAGATGGTCACCATTCATGGCCGCACCCGCTGTCAGTTCTACAAGGGAAGCGCGGACTGGGAGGCGATTTCTGGGGTGAAGGCGGCGCTGACCGTGCCGCTGCTGGCCAATGGCGATATTGTCGATACGGCAAGCGCACGTCGCGCGCTGGCCCAGTCCGGCGCGGATGGTGTGATGATCGGTCGTGGCGCGCAGGGTAAACCCTGGCTGCTGGCCGAAGTGGCACATGACCTCTGGGGCAGCGCCGCCCCCGATATTCCCTCCGGTGCGGATCTGGTTCAGATGGTCAGCGCCCACTATGAGGCGATGATCGCGTTCTATGGTACTGATCTGGGTCTGCGGGTCGCCCGCAAGCATCTGGGCTGGTATATGGATGAAGCGGCCACTCCGGCGCCGCTGCGCCGCGAGGTGCTCACGGCCAAAGACCCTAAGGCGGTGCTGAAGCTATTGCCTGATGCGCTGGCCGGTGGCGCTGGGCCGGATTGCAGCCCCGACCTTGCGGGAGGGCAGGCAGCATGACCGGGCATCTGGGTGGGACACCGGAGGGGGCAACAGGGTGGACCGGGGCCGATAGTGCACTTTGGGCCTCGTTGCCTGTGCCGGCCTTTGTGATTGATCCGGAGGCCCGGATCGAAGATGTGAATTCCGCCGGTGAAGGGTTTCTCAATACCTCGCGCAAGGCGCTGCTGGGGAAGACGATCTGGCAACATGTGATCATTGCCCCCGCCATCGACGAGGCGGTTGCGCGTGCCCGCGACAATGGCACGCCCCTGTTTGTCAATGACATCGATGTTGGTGCGCCAGGGCGCGCGCCGCTGCAATGCAATGTACAGGTGGCGCGGGTGCAGGGCGTTGAGGGGCGGATGCTGATCCTGCTCTCCCCGCGTGAACTGGCCGGGCGGCTGACGCAGAACCACTCCGCCAAATCCGCCGCGCAATCTGCCATCGGTATGGCAGAGATGCTGGCCCATGAGATCAAGAACCCGCTGGCAGGGATCACCGGGGCTGCGCAGCTGTTGTCGATGGGGCTGTCGGGCGATGATCTGGAGCTGACCGATCTGATCGTCAGCGAAAGCCGACGTATTGTGAAGCTGTTGGAGCAGGTGGAGCAATTCGGCAATCTCTCCATCCCGGCCTTTCAGGAGGTCAATCTTCACGATGTGCTGGACCGCGCGCGCCGCTCGGCGCTTTTGGGTTTTGGCGCGCAGATGACAATTATCGAGGATTATGATCCCTCCCTCCCGATGGCCTGGGGGGATGGGGACCAGCTGTTGCAGGTGGTACTGAACCTTCTGAAGAACGCAGCAGAGGCTGCGGATCCGGGGGGCGGAACCATTCGGATCCGTACGTTTTACGAGCATTCCTTCCGACTGCGCCGCAGTGACGGGTCCGGCAAGCTGTTGCCGCTGCAGATTGAGATTTCAGATGATGGCCCCGGCCTGCCTGACGCGATCCGCGATGATATCTTTGATCCCTTTGTCTCTGGGCGGGAGAATGGCACTGGATTGGGGTTGGCGCTGGTCAGTAAGATCATTGCCGATCACCAGGGCTGGATCTCAGTCAATTCTGAACCTGGCCAGACGGTTTTTCGACTGTCACTGTCGCGCGTGCCGACCGCACCGCGTCCCGTACCCATCCCAAACGCCCCACAGCAGGAGTAGCACATCATGGACGGCACCGTTCTGGTCGCAGATGACGATCGCACAATTCGCACGGTCTTGACCCAGGCTCTGACGCGCGCCGGATGTAAGGTTCATGCGACCTCCTCCCTGACGACGCTGATGCGCTGGGTGGGAGAGGGCAAAGGCGATGTCGTGATCTCCGATGTGATGATGCCGGATGGCAACGGGCTGGAAATGCTGCCGAAGATTGCCGATGACCGGCCCGGGCTGCCGGTGATTGTGATTTCGGCGCAGAACACCATCATGACCGCGATCAAGGCCGCTGAAGCTGAGGCTTATGATTATTTGCCGAAACCCTTTGATCTGCCGGAGCTGATGAAGCGAACGGCGAAGGCGCTGACCGAAAGGCGGAGCGGGCAGGGGGCATTGCGCGCAGTTACACAGACTGGCGTCACGCCGGATGGGGCGGAGACGGCGAACGAGAGCCATGAGGACCTGCCGCTGGTCGGGCGCACTGAGGTGATGCAAACGCTCTACCGGCTGATCGCCCGGGTGATGAACACTGATATACCTTTGCTAATCACAGGTGAAAGCGGCACCGGAAAATCACTGATCGCCCGGTCGATGCATGATCTGTCAGACCGCCGCACTTTGCCATTTGTCCGGGCGGAGGCGGCCGATCTCGCGTCACTTGAAGGTCCGGCACAGTTGCTGGCTGAGGTCCGTGGAGGGACGCTTTTGCTGGATGAGCTGGCGGACCTGTCGGAGGAGGCGCAGGCCCGCGTGGTGCGGATGATGGATGCGCCAGGGGATCATCAGCCCCGGTTCATTGCCACCAGTCAGCAGAATCTCACTGCGGCGATGGAGGCTGGCACGCTGCGACAGGACCTCTACTACCGGATCAGCGGAACCGAGCTGCCAGTGCCTGCGCTACGTGCCCGCGTTGATGATATTTCTCTGCTGTGCGCGCATTTCCTGACGCGTGCTGAGAACGAGGGCGCGCCGCACCGACGGCTGAGCGAGGCCGCACGTGAGCCCCTGCGGCAGTTTCCATGGCCGGGCAATGTCCGCCAGTTGGAAAACGTGGTGCGCCGTCTGGCGCTGACAGCCCGCAGTGAAGAGATCAGCCTCGATGAAGTCACCGCCGCGCTGGGCGCACAATCGGGCGGTGAGCCGATGGCGGCGGCAGGCGGCGCACTCAGCAGTGAAAAACTGTCGGAATCAGTGGCGCGCCATCTCCAGCGTTATTTTGATTTGCACGGCGATATGCTGCCGCCGCCGGGACTATATGCTCGCCTGATGCGCGAGGTGGAGACCCCGTTGATTGAAATATCGCTCGCAATGACTGGTGGAAATCAGGCAAAATGTGCGGATTTACTTGGTATTAACCGCAATACGCTGCGCAAGAAGATCACAGATCTTGATATTGAGGTGACACGCCGTCGCAAACTGATGTAATATCGCCACAGAACCGTGGCAGATCGGCGTTTGGGCTGGTGATGATCACGATATATGGCGGTCGACCAGAAGGGTCGCACATTAGGATGAGGGCAGTACGTGGCGCAGAGGTCACATCTTCGCTCGGCATATGGGCCATTCGCGGCCCTTGACCGGTGGCGCAGAACGCGCAGGGCACGCAATGTTGGCGCGCTCGGGCTTGTTGTTCTGGGCCCGGTGCTGGCGCTTTCGACGTTTTTGATCATCGGCCCGTTTTCGCAAGGGGTGGCGTCGCTGTCGCTGCGGCTGATCCTGCTTGCGGATCTGATTTATGTGCTGGCTGTCGCGGCGCTTGTGCTGACGCAGGTGGGGCGTCTGATCGCGGCGCGCCGGGCCAAATCTGCTGGCTCCAGATTGCACCTGCGTTTGATCGGGGCCTTCGCCTTTCTGGCGCTGACGCCCACCGTGATTGTGGCGCTCTTTGCTGGGCTGACGGTTAATGTTGGCCTTGAAGGCTGGTTTTCTGACCGGGTGCGGCAGGTTGTGGGCAGCTCTCTGGCGGCGGCGGAGGCCTATCAGGAGCAGCAGCAGCGTGACCTGTCGGAAGATGCTGTGGCGCTGGCGCGCTATATCGACAACAGCCGCAACCGCAATTTTTTCATTAGTGACGGGCAGCTGCGCCAGGTGCTGACACAGGGGCAATTGCAGATCCAGCGTGGCTTGCAGGAGGCTTATGTGGTGGATGGCGCCGGTACCATCCGGGCGCGTGGTGAACGGTCATATGAGTTCGACTTTGAGGAACCGCGTGCGGCAGATATCAGCCAGGCCTCGTTTGAAGGGGCCACCCTGATCCAGGACTGGGACAACAGCGAACTGCGCGCACTGGTGCGGCTGGATGCGTTTGTCGATCGGTTTCTCTATGTCAGCCGGGATGTGGACGGCGAATTGCTGAGCCTCCTGGATGACACCAAGGAAACTGCGCATCTCTACCAGCAGCTGGAGAGCGAGCGGGGGCGGGTGCTGTTTGACTTTGTCCTGCTGTATCTTGGCTTTGCTGTGATCCTGATCCTGGCGGCGATGTGGCTGGGCATGTGGTTTGCTGAGCGGCTGTCACGCCCGGTCGGTCGTCTGACCATTGCGGCGCGGCGCGTCGGGGCAGGCAACCTGAATGTGCAGGTGCCAGAGGACGATGGCGATGACGAGATTTCGCAACTGGGCCGCTACTTCAACCAGATGACGCTGGAGCTGCGAGAACAACGCGACACGCTGCTGGAAAACACCCATCAGATTGAACGCCGCCGACGGTTGTTTGATTCCGTGCTGATGTCGGTGACCTCTGGCGTGGTTGGGCTGGATTCCGAGGGGCGCGTCACCTTTGTAAACCGATCTGCGGAGCGGCTGCTGGGCTGGAGCGGTGATCGCCAGTCGCTGGCTCTGGCAGTGGCCGTGCCAGAGTTCGGACCGTTGTTTCAGGAATTAACCGAAACTGGCGCTGATGTGGTGCAGGGCGAGATCAAAGTGACCCGTCAAGGGCAGCTGGAGAACCTCCTGGTGCGGATGTCCCCCCGGCGGAGCGAGGAAGACCGGCTTGAGGGCTATGTGGTGGCCTTTGACGATGTCACGGATCTGGTCAGTGCGCAGCGGATGGCGGCCTGGGGCGATGTCGCACGCCGGATCGCCCATGAGATCAAGAACCCGCTGACACCGATCCAGTTGAGCGCGGAGCGCATCAAACGCAAATTTGCGCCGAAATTGGGCGAGGAAAACAGTGACCTCCTACAATCCATGACAGATGTGATTGTGCGTCAAACCAATGACTTGCGCCGGATTGTTGATGAATTTTCCAAATTTGCCCGCATGCCGGAACCCGAGCGGCGCGAGGAAGATCTGGTGAAGCTGCTGCGCGAGGCGGTGACGCTGCAAAAGGCAGGTCAGCCCGATCTGCGCATTGTCGCGGATCTGCCAACGCAACCGATGCTGACAGATCTGGACGCGACGATGGTTGGTCAGGCTTTGACCAACCTAATCAAGAATGCGGGCGAAGCCGTTGAAACACTGAAACAAAAAGGTACTGTTGCGGATCTTGATCCGGAAATCCGCATTGCTGTAAGTCCGACGAAATCCGGCTATGAGGTCACCATCGCCGACAATGGTATCGGTCTGCCAGAAGACCGCGCCCGGTTGTTTGAACCCTATGTGACCACCCGCGACGAAGGCACAGGGCTTGGCCTGCCGATCGTCAAGAAAATTATCGAAGAACACGGCGGAACACTGACGCTGGAAGATGCACCAGTATTCGACGGTCAGGCCCACTATGGGGCCATGGCTGTGATCCGCCTACCTGCTGCACATGAGGCAGCAGACCATCCTAAGAGTACAGTGAAAGCAGGTCTGACATGAGTGACATTCTGATTGTTGACGATGAACGCGACATCCGTGAGCTGGTTTCTGATATCCTGGAGGATGAAGGCTACGCCACGCGCAAGGCCGGCAGCTCCGAGGAATGCATGGCCGCGCTGAATGAGGCGCCGCCGGCGCTCATGGTGCTGGATATCTGGCTAAAGGACAGCCAGATGGACGGTATCGACATTCTGAAAGTGGTGAAACGAGACAATCCGGAAATCCCCGTGGTGATCATTTCAGGCCATGGCAACATCGAGATCGCGGTCGCGGCGATCAAGCAGGGCGCCTACGACTTTATTGAAAAGCCATTTAATATTGATCAGTTGCTGGTCGTTATTCGCCGCGCGATGGAAACGTCAAAGCTGCGTCGCGAGAACACGGATCTGAAGCGTCAGGACTCCGGCGCCAGCGAGATGATCGGTGCATCAGCGGCCTATCGCGCCTTGGTCAGCCAACTGGACAAGGTCACCAAATCCAACGGGCGGGTGATGCTGACCGGGCCTGCGGGCAGCGGCAAGGAAATCGCCGCGCGGTATATCCATACCCAGTCGAACCGCGCCTCAGCGCCCTTTGTGACGGTGAACTGCGCCAGCATTGAGCCGGACCGGATGGAAGAGGTGCTGTTTGGCCGCGAAAGTGCCGAGCGCGGGGTTGAGCCGGGCCTCTTGGAGCAGGCACATGGCGGCGTTGTGTTCTTTGATGAGGTTGCGGATATGCCGCTTGGCACCCAATCAAAGATCCTGCGCGTGCTGGTTGACCAGCAGTTCCAGAGGGTTGGCGGCTCTGACAAGGTGCGGGTGGATCTGCGGGTTATTTCAGCGACCAATAAGGATCTTGAGCGTGAGATTGAGGCGGATCGCTTCCGTCAGGAGCTTTATCATCGCCTGAATGTCGTGCCGATCCCGGTTCCGTCACTGGCGGACCGGCGCGAGGATATCCCGCTGCTGGCGGATCATTTCATCGCGCAGTTCAACCAGAGTCAGGGCCTGCCGCTGCGCAGGCTGAGCGAAGATGCGGTCGCGCTGATGCAGACCATGCTGTGGCCGGGCAATGTACGCCAGTTGAAGAACATGGTGGAACGTGTTCTGATCCTTGGTGAAAACAGCGGCCCGATTGAGCCGAAAGATCTGCCGCGTGAAGAAGAAGCGGTGGAGGATCAGAGCCGTGTCGTGCTGTCCGGCGCGCTTGCAACCCTGCCATTGCGGGAGGCACGTGAGGCGTTTGAGCGGGAGTATCTGCTCACACAGATCAACCGCTTTGGTGGCAATATCAGCCGCACCGCGTCCTTTGTCGGGATGGAACGGTCTGCGTTGCACCGCAAACTAAAATCGCTGGGGGTGGTGACCTCGAACAAAGCGGGCGCGCGGATTGCTCATGTGGAGAAAGAAACTGAGGAGGATATGGCCTGATCCGGGCCGTATCCTTACAGAAGTTTTTATATCAGGGGCTTGCTGCCCGCAAATCATGTGGGTTGGGGTCAGGGAGCCGTGGCGACGATCTGAGGGGGCTGCCCGCGCCGCGCAATTGCACAGGACGTTTCGGTTAGCACCGGAAGGGACGACGCGCGGCGGGTGCCCACTGCATCTGCCACCGATTGCGGGCAGCGTTTTAGGGCGATGCTTTGATAGCCTTTGGACGCCATGCAGGACTGCTCCACCCGCTCGCGCAGATCTGCGTTGACGTCGACGGTATAGATGCCGCCATCCTCCCAATAGCCCGCACGGTGATAGCAGCGCCCATTCCGGCAGATTTCACCGCCAGGGCGATAGATGGGCGGGTGCTGTCGGATCTGGGTCGCGACAGGCGCATCCCGCAGGGCGCTAACCTCGCAGGACAGCAGATCCGCGTCGCGTCGGGCTACATCGGCACCCGCGCGGTAATAGACTGGAACCGGTCCGCAGGCCGCCAGCCCCGAGACCAGGATGAGTGCGACAAAGGTATGTTTTGCGAAGAACATCCTGTGATTGTGCTGCAAATTCCTCGGCAAGACAATTGAATTGACCGTTACTGCGGCTTCTGTCATTCAAAACCGGCGATTGCGCGTATCAGCGCCCCGAGGGACAAGCACATGAAAGTAATTATTTGTGGCGCAGGTCAGGTCGGCTGGCAGATCGCCCGCCACCTGTCGGGTGAGCACAACGACGTGACGGTGGTGGACAACAACCCCGATCTGGTGCGACGTGCGACGGATACGCTGGATGTTCAGGGGATTGCGGGCTTTGCCTCCTATCCGGATGTGTTGACCCGGGCGGGCGCGCGGGACGCGGATATGATCATCGCGGCCACCCATTCGGATGAAGTGAATATGGTCACCTGTCAGGTGGCGCATTCGGTGTTTTCCATCCAGCGCAAGATCGCGCGGCTGCGCTCCAAGAGCTATCTGGAAGCGATTTACTCGGATTTGTATCGCCGTGACCATCTGCCGATTGATGTGGTGATCAGCCCCGAGCGCGAGGTGGCCGCCGCAGCGATGCAACGCCTGTCTGCGCCGGCTGCTTTTGATACTGAGATGTTCATGGAGGGTGGCGCGCAGCTTCTTGGGGTGCAGATCGATGAGGATTGTCCTGTCGTAAACACGCCGCTGCGTCAGTTGACCGACCTGTTTTCGACCCTGCGGGCGATCGTTGTGGGTATTCGCCGGGACGGCAGCCTGTTTGCGCCCGAGCCGGGCGACCAGCTTTTCGTCGGTGACAGTGCTTATGTGTTTGCCCATGTGGATGACGTGAGCCGCACGATTGAAGTCTTTGGCAAACAACAGAAACGTCAGGACCGCGTGGTCATCGTTGGCGGCGGTAATGTCGGTCTGGAAGTGGCGAAGGCGCTGGAATCCCGTACCGGACGCACCCGCGCCAAGATGATTGAGCGGAACCGCAAATGCGCCGAACGTGCTGCGGAGACACTGGAACGAACGATCGTTCTGAATGGCGATGGCCTTGATCGCAGTCTGATGATTGAGGCGGGGATCGACCGCGCTGACGCCATGTTGGCGGTGACCGACGATGATAAGGTCAATATGCTTGCAGCGGTGCGCGCGAAGGCCGAGGGCTGCCCACTGGCCATTGCGCTGATCAATGACCCGACACTGGTGCCGCTGATGGCGCCCTTGGGCATTGATGCCTACATCAACCCGCGGGCCACCACCGTAAGCTCAATCTTGCGCCACATCCGCTATGGCCGGGTGCGGCAGGTTTATTCCATTGGGGATGCCGAGGCTGAGGTGATCGAGGCGGAGGTTATGTCGACCTCTCCGATGGCGGGGCAGATGATCCGTGATATCGATTTCCCTGAAGGCGTGCTGGTCGGCGCCGTCAGCAAAAACGGCGTGGTGATGCGCCCAACCGGCGGCATGCGGATTGAGGAGGGCGATGTGATAGCCCTCTTTGCTATGGCTGCGGATGTGCCCGAGGTCGAGCGCCTGATGCAGGTCTCGATTGACTTCTTCTAAGATGTCGCGGCACCGCAAACCCTCGCAGGAGAGGACACGGGGCCTCCTGCGCCTGCCGCTGTTTCTGCTGATCCTATTGGTAGCGGCGCTAGCGATGTGGGTGCCGGCCATCCATGCGCTGATCCTGGATGATCATCAGACCTCGCGCAGCTTTTTCTACTCTGGTGTCGTAGGGCTAATGGTGGTTGTGCTTGTCGGGCTGTCGATGGGCAACCGCGTGCCGCGCTATAGTATGCCCGGACAGTTGACCTCACTGCTGGCCAGCTTTGCTGTACTGCCTGCATTTCTGGCGGTTCCGGTGCAGGATGCGCTGGGAAATACCAGTTACCTTAACGCCTATTTCGACATGGTCAGCGCCATAACAACAACGGGTGCGGATGTATTTGCCGACCCGAACCGGTTGCCGCCCAGCGTACATTTGTGGCGCGCGATGGTCGGCTGGCTTGGGGGGCTGCTGATGTGGGTGGCGGCCTCGGCCATTCTCGCACCGCTGTCGCTGGGCGGGTTTGAGGTGACCGCACGGGGCGAGCCGGGGCGGGGTACCGAAACACCCCTGCACATGCAGCGCGCGGATCCGCGTCGCAAGTTGGTGGTGGTAACCAAAACCCTCGCGCCGCTTTATGCCGGGCTGACACTGGTGCTGTGGATTTTGCTGATTATCACCGGCGAGACGGCCTTGGTCGCGCTCGGCCATGCGATGTCGGTTCTGGCCACCTCCGGTATTTCGGCCGTTGGCGGGGTGGAGAATGGTGCCAGTGGGCTTGGCGGCGAAATGGTGATGTTTCTGTTCATGTTCTTTGCCCTGTCGCGGCTGACTTTTTCCGCTGATACGGTGACCAGCGGCCATAGTCGGCTGGACAGGGACCCTGAGTTTCGCATTGGTCTTCTGATTGTTTTTGGCGTGCCGTTGCTGCTGTTCCTGCGCCATTGGATCGCCAGTTTTGATGTCGCGACCACCAGCGATCTGATGCAGGGGCTACATTCCTGGTGGGGGGCGACGTTTACCGTTCTGTCATTCCTGTCGACCACCGGGTTTGAAAGTGCTGATTGGGAAACTGCGCGGCAATGGTCGGGGTTGAATACGCCCGGCATGATCCTTCTGGGGCTGGCGGTGATTGGTGGTGGCGTGGCAACCACGGCGGGCGGTGTGAAGCTGCTGCGCGTTTATGCGCTCTACCTCAATGGGTTGCGGGAGATGGAACGGTTGGTTCACCCATCGTCTGTCAGCAATGAGGGCAAGGGCAACCGACGGCTACAACGCAATGGCGCCTTCGTGGCTTGGGTGTTTTTTATGCTGTTTGCGCTGTCGCTGGCAGTGATCAGCATCAGCCTGGCCGCTGTGGGGTCGGATTTTGAACAGGCGCTGATTCTGACCATTGCAACACTCTCAACCACAGGGCCGCTGACGGAAATCGCGGGGTCAGAACCCATCGCGCTTATCCATCTGACGGCCACTGCAAAGCTGATCCTGTGCTTTGCCATGGTGCTGGGGCGGTTGGAAACTCTGGCGATCATCGCGCTGATGACACCAAACCTCTGGCGCAGTTGATCAATCATGGTTACCGTGAATGTCATATGAGTAATTTTCGGGTGGAAACTCCGACTATCTGCGTTCATAGTATTCATTAACAGGGCGCTGGTCCGCAGCGCGACAAGAACAAAGGCGAGATAATAATAATGGCTTCGGACAGACAGAATCTTCAGGATGCCTTCCTGAACCACGTTCGTAAAACCAAGGTTCCGGTCACCATCTTTCTGATCAACGGTGTAAAGTTGCAGGGTGTGATCACATGGTTTGACAATTTCTGTGTCCTGCTGCGTCGGGACGGGCAGTCGCAACTGGTTTACAAACATGCGATCTCCACGATCATGCCTGCCCAGCCGATCAGCCTTTATGAAGGTGAAGACGCCTCTTGATGGAGCATGATAGGACGCCCACCCGTGCTTGGGTGGTGCATCCCGATATCAAATCAGACCGCGACCGCCGTGACCCGGTGTCCGCCCTTGCGGAGGGCGTGTCCTTGGCCGAGGCCCTGCCCGACATTGAGGTGATCGGTTCCGATGTGGTGCGCCTGCCTAAGGCGCATGCGGGTATGTTGTTTGGATCGGGTAAAATCGATGAGTTGAAAACGCTGTTCCACGATGAAGAGGTGGAACTGGTGTTGATTGATGGCCCGGTCTCACCGGTGCAGCAGCGCAATCTGGAAAAGGCCTGGAAGGTCAAGATCCTGGATCGGACCGGGCTGATCCTTGAGATTTTCTCGGATCGGGCGCGCACCCGTGAAGGCGTGCTGCAGGTCGAGATGGCGGCGCTCAGCTATCAGCGGACGCGATTGGTGCGGGCCTGGACCCACTTGGAGCGTCAGCGGGGCGGACTTGGCTTTGTCGGTGGTCCCGGCGAAACCCAGATCGAGGCGGACCGGCGTGCCATCGACGAACAGCTGGTGCGCTTGCGCCGTCAGCTGGACAAGGTGGTCAAAACCCGAACGCTGCATCGTGCGGCACGGGCGAAGGTCCCCTATCCGATTGTGGCGCTGGTCGGCTATACCAACGCCGGAAAGTCCACGTTGTTCAATCGGTTGACCGGGGCTGAGGTGATGGCGAAGGATATGCTCTTTGCCACTTTGGACCCAACCATGCGCCGGGTGCAGCTGCCTGATGGGCCGGAAATCATCCTGTCGGATACGGTTGGTTTTATCTCGGATCTGCCGACAGAGCTGGTCGCGGCCTTCCGCGCCACGCTGGAAGAGGTGTTGGCCGCGGATGTGGTCGTGCATGTACGCGACATCAGCCATGACGAGACCCAAAACCAGGCTGCAGATGTCGAGAGCATTCTGACCTCTCTTGGGGTGGATGACAGTCGCGCGCGGCTGGAGGTCTGGAACAAGCTGGATCTGCTGGACGATGAACAGGCCGAGGCCCGCCGCCAGCGCGCGGAGCGGGAAGAGGGTATCCACGCGATCTCAGCGATCAGTGGCGAGGGGCTGGAGGATCTGCTTGCGGATATCACCGCCAAGCTGCGCTTGGTCCGCCATGAGGATGAGATCACCCTGACATTTGCGCAAGGAAAACAGCGTGCCTGGCTATTTGAGCAGGATGTGGTGCAAAGCGAAACCCAGACAGAGACCGGGTTCGAATTGACGGTTCTGTGGACCGAGACCCAGAAAAATCGTTTCGCTGCGCTCTAATCAACGTTTCTGACAGGTCATAAAGAAACCCCCGCAGCCCATTCGGTAGCGGGGTTTTTGGTTTACGGCAGGCGGTTAGGGGCGGTCTCTGCTGCGGTCACTCGGTGGCGGTTGCCGGGATCAGGCGCGTGACACCAACGGAGGCCGCACGGGCCAGATCCTCATCCAGTGACATCGGGATATATTCTCCTCGCCGCCAGAGCTGGGACATGTCGTCGTAATAGCGTGACAGGAAGTGCCCTGATTGTCCGCTGGCGATGATGAAGACAGAACTGTCGGGATCGGCAAAATCATAGACTCCGCGATAGCCTGCGGCGTGCACATTGCGGAACGGGTGTTTCCCTTCACCAGACGTGCGCCCCCGTTGCAGCGTATTGTCACCTCCGCTGGTGGACTGGCGGATGTTCACGAATACCCGCAGCAGCGGTACATCCCCGAGCACCTCGTGGTTCTGTGTCGCCTGATGCGCATCGCCCCAACGCAATGATTCCAAGGCGTTACCATAGGTCTCTTCGATCCAGATCAGCGCATCGTCCAGCGCCAGGCGGGCCAGTTCGCTACAGGTTTCTGAGGGCGCGCTTTGGCGGATGTCGCACCAGGCCGATGCGCCCTCAACATTGCGGAACACCCGCTCAAGGAACAGGGGGTCTACTTGCGTGAATTCAGCGGTCAGCGGCCCAAGGTCGTCCGTGATCAGACGTTTTTGCAAAGCCCGGACCCAGGCGGCATAGATCAGGGGCTCTGGCAGATGTTCGTTCATCTCGCCGTTCCACTCTGACAACAGAGACAGGGCGATCTGGCGCTGACGCTCGCGTGTGCCTTCGGCGGCGGCCTCACCTGTGAACCATAGATCGGCACCGATCAAAGGCAGGAGCGTGCGGGCGGTATAAGACACGGTATCCAGCTGTGCCTCGATGAAGCTGTCACGAGTGTGGACTTGCCGGTCCTGCATCAGCTTCTTCCAGCGATTGATCCGCTGAGTATCCCCCCAGGTGTAAGAGACGTGATTGGGGAACGGGCGGTCCAAGAGCTTGTTGTTGGTGTTTCCGAGGATGCCTCCGATAGGGGAGACAAACTCAGGGTTGGCAGCATAAGGCGCGCGGCCCTGCCATTGGTTCTCGCTCCGCCAACCTTGGCTGGGCATCCGGCCCTGGCTCTGATGGCGGGCGTCACGCTGCGGGATGGCGCCGACAGTTTTCAGGGCGATGGTTGTCTTGTCGGCAAGGGTCAGGTTCTGCGAGGGGGCGATATAGCCTTCGCTGATCTCAATCGCCTGAGCCACGGAGTTCGCACGCATCAGCTCCAGTGCGGCGCTTATGGAGGTATCGTCGGCGCTGAGGCCCGTCCAGCCAAGGCTGACAACGTGACCCGGCGGCGTAATGGCTGCAAGATCGAACAGGGATCGCGGTAGTACGGGGCCATTGTCGGTCCAGCGCAGGGTTAGGGTGACCGGGGTTTCGTCCTTGATATTGATGATCGAGGGGCGGCTGGTGAAGCGCTTGTATCCATCAGCGGTTTTGTATTCCTCGGCATTGTCGGGGTTCAGTTGTTCGATGAACAGATCCTGATCATCCATATAAGAGGAGGTCACGCCCCAGCCCAGCAGGTCCGAACGGCCGGAGATGACGGCGGGGATGCCGGGAATGGTGGCGCCGATGACACCGCCGGTGCCCAGTTCCAGCCGCGCCAGATACCACACGCCGGGGGCGGTCAGCTCCAGATGCGGATCGTTGGCCAACAGGGTCCCCCCCGCCGCAGACCGGCTGGGGGCGGCGGCCCAGGCATTGGACGCGCCTGCCAGCCCACGGGGGGCGATGGGCATGAAGGGCAGGGTCTGGCTGATGTCCGTGCTGGCGCCGGCATGGCGCGGCAGGTCTGGAAACAGCGCCGCATATTCCGGCAGCGCGGCAACGCCGTTGCCTGGCGCATCCGGCAGAATATCCTTCAACCGGTCGGAATCGGGCAACGCCAGAGAGGTACGGGCGCGCAGGATTTCTTCCTGCATATGACCAGAGAGTTTGAGCCCCATCAGCTTCATCACCGCGATGCTGTCAGCAGGCTGCCATGGCGCCATTGGGACGTTAAAGAGGAACATCTCCGGCGCGCCGCGCCCCAGTGCGTCCTCGTTGATTTCCTGCAGGCGTGCGTTGACCCCAGCGGAATAGGCGCGCAGTGCGGTCATGGTTTCGGGGGTCTGGGCGGCGACGGATTGCTGCGCCAGACGGTAGATATCGAGGCGGCGGATCAGCGTGTCGACCTGCACCGTGCGGCTGCCGAAGATCTCTGACAGGCGGCCCATGGCGGTACGTCGCATCGTGGTCATCTGCCACAGGCGATCCTGCGCATGGGCATAGCCGAGGCCAAAATAGACGTCTTCATCGCTGGCGCCATAGCTGCCGAAGATATGCGGCACATTGGCGTTATCACGCACAATCTCCACCGGCGCGAGCAGGCCGGGAAGGGTGATTTCCTTATTGTAGTCCGGTAGTGATTGCGCCGCGAGGAAATAGACCAGGCCAAGTCCCATCACCAGGAGTAGAATCAAAGCGGCGGCAAGGCGCAGGAGCCAGCGAAAGAGAAGTCCCATCGGTGGTGCGTTTCCTCAGATTTTTGACGTTATTGGCCCGGTTACGGCGCAGTTTCTCGCCCTCGCAGATTGCACCGGGCGGCGCGGCTGTTAGGGTGGCGCCAACATAGGACAAGACGCTTCAGGGGGAAAGCAGATGGCGAAGGTTGCATTCTTGGGTTTGGGAGTGATGGGCTATCCGATGGCGGGTCATCTGGCTGCGGCTGGACATGAGGTGACCGTCTACAACCGCACCGCAGCAAAGGCGGAAGCCTGGGCAAAGGAGCATGAAGGCGCCGCCGCTGCGACACCGCGCGAGGCGGTGGCGGGCGCGGAGTTCGTGATGGCCTGCGTCGGCAATGACGATGATTTGCGCAGCGTGTGCCTCGGCGACACTGGCGCCTTTGCTGACATGGCTGCGGGCGCGGTTTTCGTGGACCACACAACGGTGTCGGCGAAGGTGACCCGCGAATTGAACACCGCCGCTGTGGATCTGGGGCTGTCCTTCGTTGATGCGCCGATTTCCGGCGGTCAGGCCGGGGCTGAGAATGGTGTACTCTCAGTTATGTGCGGCGGTGATCAGGCGGCCTATGACAAGGCCGAGCCGATTATCGCAGCTTACGCACGGATCTGCCGCCGGATCGGCGAAAGCGGCGCCGGTCAGATGACCAAGATGTGCAATCAGATTGCGATTGCCGGGTTGGTTCAGGGGCTCAGCGAGGCCCTGCATTTTGCAGACAAGGCCGGGCTGGATGGCCGCGCGGTCGTCGAGGTGATCAGCCAAGGCGCTGCGGGAAGCTGGCAGATGAGCAACCGGCATGAGACGATGCTGGATGACCATTTTGAGCACGGGTTTGCGGTTGACTGGATGCGCAAGGATCTGGGCATCTGCCTTGATGCGGCGGAGGAGACGGGCGCCAGTCTGCCGGTGACCGCACTGGTCGATCAGTTCTACAAGGATGTGCAGAAACTGGGCGGCGGGCGCTGGGATACTTCCAGCCTGTTCAAACGTTTGAAGGCGTTTGAGTAAGCAGAAGCGAGAAATAACAATGGCCTTTCCAATTGGAAAGGCCATAGCCTCCGGCGGGGATATTTTCAGCCAGAAGATAAGTCGGATATTACCGCACGCAGCCAGGGCGGATCAGGGGATGATCCGGGTATATTTGGTTCCTTCCAGCGTGGCCCCCAGGCGCAGGCCCGCCTGACCGAAGACAGCGGCAAGAACCGGGCTGTTCAGCGTATTGGTGTCAGCGGCCAACGAGTCGCCCTCGTCGCGGATGACATACTCCAGATCGGCGCCAGCGGCCCAGCCGGAGGAGCGGCGGAAGTTGGAGAGTGCGTCCTGTGTCATGAAGAACAGCACATGGGCATATTGCTGGGCGCCGATCTGCAGACCTGCGTTGCCCTTTACCGTGGAATAATAGTCGACCGTCACGCCATCAATGCGCAGGGCGCCACGACCAAAGGCACCGCCAACGAAGAAGCCAGCCTCTGTCACCAGCGGCATCACCAGCATGCCGGTTGATTTCTCAGCCAGGGTGACAGCGCCGGGGTACTGGCTGTACATCTGGCTCAGGGTTGCATCGACGCGGGCATCGATGGTGGAGGCGTTGCTGTTTCCGATACCATTGCCACATGCGGCGGTGACACCAGCACCAGCCAGCGTGCCAAGCGCAAAGCCACGCCGGGTCAAACGGGAAGAATTAGAACTGCTCATCTTGTTTGCCTGTTATCTGGGGCCGGGGCCGCGCGGGGCTGTCGTCTCGGCCTGTCACTGTTCAATTGTGGCCAGTTTTCTGGCTCTGCGGCAAGGTATACGCGGAAAGCTGCCGCCTGTCATCACTGAGACAGGCGCAATCAGCGGCTTCCTGCCGGCAATTTTGCGCGATCATTCACGCCGCGGGTCCGGCGGTACCGCCTATGTCACCTAGCCATTCAACAGTCGTGCAGCTGCGGGTGCGTAATAGGTCAACACCCCATCACAGCCTGCGCGTTTGAAGGCCATGAGACTCTCCATCATGATGCGCTCGCCGTCGATCCAGCCGTTTTGGGCGGCGGCCTCGATCATCGCGTATTCGCCGGAAACCTGATAGGCAAACGTAGGTGCGCCAAAAGTGGATTTCACCCGCTGGCAGATGTCGAGATAGGCAAGACCGGGTTTGATCATCACCATATCGGCGCCTTCAGCCAGATCGCGTTCGATCATGCGCAGGGCCTCATCGGTATTGCCGGGGTCCATCTGATAGGTTTTCTTGTCTCCCTTGAGCGCTCCGGAGGCACCGACGGCGTCGCGGAACGGGCCATAATAGGCAGAGGCGTATTTCGCGGCATAAGAGAGGATAGTGACATTGCGGTGGCCTGCGGCCTCCAGCGCGCGTCGCATGGCTCCGATCCGGCCATCCATCATATCGGAGGGACCGATGATATCCGCGCCTGAGTCGGCCTGGGCCACGGTCATTTTGACCAGCGCCTCGACCGTCTCGTCATTGATGATCTCACCCTCAACCACATAGCCGTCGTGACCATTGATATTATAAGGATCCAGCGCCACATCGGTCATCACGGCAATATCCGGCGCGGCGGATTTAATGGCACGGATGGCACGGTTGACCAGATTGTCCGGGCTCCAGGCCTCGGCGCAATCCTCGGTTTTGAGACTGGGGTCGGTATAGGGAAACAGGCAGATCGCCGGGATGCCAAGCGCCTGCGCCTCAATCGCGGCCTCCACCACCTTGTCAATGCTGCGCCGGGTAACGCCGGGCATGGAGGGGATCGGCTCCTCGATCCCGTCGCCATCGCGTACAAACACCGGCCAGATCAGATCATCGCTGGTCAGTGTGGTCTCGCGCACCAGATTACGCAGGGCAGGGGCGCTGCGCAAACGACGCGGGCGGGCAGCGGGAAAAGGGGCGACGGTCGGCTTCATCGGGTCCTCGCAGATCAGGGTGCAATCCGGCAAGCGGTCGCAGTTTATCCCTTGGGTCGCATGGAATGGCGGCGGCGACAAGTGACAGATTCGCCGCGCCAGCCTGCCTATCCTGTGGCCAGTGGGACCACCCCTTGTGCCAGAGTGCCGCGCGAGGGATATAGGGGCGCAACGACTGGACGAGAGAAGGGCCGCGCAGTGGATCTGTTTCATACCTTGACCGAGCTGATTGATCTGCGGTCCTTTTCCAACCTGTGGTACTGGATCGCGCTGGCCGTAGTCTGGTCCTCCGCCAGCCATTGGGTGATGGGAGTGCCGTTTGATATGGTTTACCGCGCGCGCAAGCAGGGCGGGCAGGCGGCGCTGGATCTGGAGGCCATCACCCGCGTCAATGTGAACCGGATGTTGTATATTACTGAGGTGTCGGGCCATTGGGTTCTGGGGATGACCTGCTTTGTGCTCGCGATGCTGGGGATGCTGGGATTCTACTACGGGGTGGAATTTGCCCAAGCGGTGTTTCTTCTGGCCTTTCCCATGGCAATTGTTGGCCTAATTAACTGGAACTCGGCGCGCCGGATCAATCGTGAGGGGCTGGCGGGGGAAGCCCTGGCCCGGCAACTGACCATTACCCGGTTGTTCATTCAGCTGGTGGGTATGGTCGCGATCTTTGTGACCGCGCTTTGGGGCATGTATCAGAACCTGCAGATCGGGTTCCTAGGCTAATTGCCTGCGGGCAGACGACGAAAGAGAGACAGAGATGGCGCAACGGGCAATCACCGCAGGCGGCGCACCAGAAGGCTTTGATGCGCGGCTGATCCTGAAGGAAGCCGCCAGCAGCAATGCGCCGGTGGTGCATGTTGCGCGCGATGACAAGCGGATGGAGGCAACGCGGGCGGCGCTGGCTTTCTTCGCGCCAGATATGCCCGTCATCAGTTTTCCGGGCTGGGATTGCCTGCCCTATGACCGGGTGTCGCCCAATGCGGACATTGCTGCGGCGCGGATGGCCACGCTGGCGGCGCTGGTGCATCAGATGCCGGGGCAGTTTGTGCTGCTGACCACGCTGAATGCTGCGACCCAGCGGGTTCCTGCCAGACAGGTTCTGAAGGATGCCGCCTTTGTTGCCGAGGTGGATCGGCGCATCGATGAGGAGGCCCTGCGGGGCTACCTGACGCGCATGGGCTTCACCAAGAGCCCGACGGTGATGGAGCCGGGGGATTTTGCGGTGCGGGGCGGGATCATTGATATCTTTCCTCCCGGGCAGAGCGGCCCGGTGCGGCTGGATCTCTTTGGCGATGTGCTGGATGGGGCGCGCCGTTTTGATCCAGCGACCCAGCGGACTACGGAGAAGCTGTCGATTGTCGAGCTGGCGCCAGTTTCCGAGGTGATCCTTGATGAGGCCGCTGTAACCAGGTTTCGGCAGAATTACCGGATCGAGTTTGGTGCGGCGGGCACGGATGATCCGCTCTATGAGGCGGTGTCTGCAGGGCGGAAATACCAAGGGATCGAACATTGGTTGCCGTTTTTCCATGATCGGCTGGAGACCCTGTTTGATTACCTGCCGAGTGCAACGGTAACGTTGGACGATCAGGTGACACCCGCCCGATTGGCCCGCTGGGACAGCATCGTGGACCAATATGAGACCCGCAAGATTGCGATGGCACAAAAGGGGCGGATGGACACGGTCTACAAACCTGTGCCGCCGGGTCTGCTTTATCTTGATGATGCGTCTTGGGAGGCGGCAATTGAGGATCATCGGGTGATCCAGTTCCATCCGCTGCCGCAGGCCAGCGGACCTGGGGTGATTGATGCTGGTGGCCGGATTGGTCGCAACTTCTCCCCTGAGCGACAGTTGGAGAGTGTCAGCCTTTTCAAAACATTGGCGGATCATATTAAAGCGCGGATGCAGGTGGGACCGGTTGTGGTCGCCTCCTATTCCGAGGGTGCGCGGGAGCGTTTGACCGGGTTGATCGAGGACGAAGGTCTGTCGGAGGTTATCGCGATCAACGACGGCACCCGAATTGGCAAATCCGGTCTGCATTTGGCGGTCTGGGCGCTGGAACATGGGTTTGAGACCGATGATCTGACGGTGATTTCCGAACAGGATGTGCTGGGGGACCGGCTGATCCGCGCGCCAAAGAAACGCCGCAAGGCAGAGAATTTCCTGACCGAGACACAATCCCTCAGCCCTGGCGATCTGGTGGTGCATGTGGACCATGGGATAGGTCGCTATAAGGGGCTTGAAGTTGTCACCGCCGCAGGCGCTGCGCATGAGTGCATTCTGCTGGAATATGCAGAGCAGTCGAAGCTGTACCTGCCGGTTGAGAATATCGAGCTCCTGTCGAAATACGGTCATGACGAGGGGCTGCTGGATCGGCTAGGAGGCGGGGCGTGGCAAGCGAAGAAGGCCAAGCTGAAGGAACGGATCCGCGAGATGGCGGATCGTCTGATCCGGGTCGCAGCGGAGCGCGCGTTGCGCAAGGCGCCGATGATGGATCCGCCGCCGCATGCCTGGGAAGAGTTCTCCGCCCGCTTCCCCTATCAGGAAACCGATGATCAGCTGCGCGCGATTGGCGAAGTGATGGAAGATCTTCAATCCGGCTCTCCCATGGACCGGTTGATCTGCGGCGATGTCGGCTTCGGCAAGACCGAGGTTGCGATGCGCGCGGCCTTCATTGCGGCGATGTCCGGTGTGCAGGTGGCGATTGTTGCGCCCACCACGTTGCTGGCGCGCCAGCATGCGGCGGCCTTCGCGCAGCGGTTTCGCGGGTTTCCTTTGGAAGTCAGGCAGTTGTCGCGGTTTGTTACTGCAAAGGACGCCGCCAAAACCCGCGAGGGTATGGCCAAAGGCACCGTTGATATTGTCGTCGGCACCCATGCTTTGCTGGCAAAATCCGTGCGGTTCCAGAACCTCGGCCTGCTGATCATCGACGAGGAACAGCATTTCGGTGTCGCCCATAAAGAGCGGCTAAAGCAGATGCGCAGTGACATCCACGTGCTGACGCTGACCGCAACGCCGATCCCGCGAACGCTGCAATTGAGCCTGACTGGCGTGCGCGATCTCTCCATCATCGGCACCCCGCCGGTGGACCGTCTGGCCATCCGCACATATGTGAGCGAGTTCGATGCCGTCACCATCCGCGAAGCGCTGCTGCGAGAGCACTATCGCGGTGGGCAGAGTTTCTATGTGGTGCCGCGCATCACCGATCTGCCGGACGTTGAAGCTTTTTTGAAGGAGCAGTTGCCGGAGCTGTCTTATGTCGTGGCGCATGGTCAATTGGCGGCGGGTGATCTGGATGACCGGATGAATGCCTTTTACGATGGTAAATTCGACGTGCTGCTGGCGACAACAATTGTCGAATCCGGTTTGGATATTCCAACTGCCAACACGATGGTGGTGCATCGGGCCGATATGTTTGGTCTGGCGCAGCTTTATCAGATCCGCGGCCGCGTGGGGCGGTCAAAGACGCGCGCTTATGCCTATCTCACCACCAAGCCCCGTGTGCGCCTGACGCCCGGCGCGGAAAAACGCCTGCGGGTTCTGGGATCGCTGGATACGCTGGGGGCGGGGTTCTCGCTGGCTTCGCAGGACCTGGATATTCGCGGCGCGGGCAATCTCCTTGGTGAAGAGCAATCCGGCCAGATGCGTGATGTGGGCTATGAGCTTTATCAATCCATGCTGGAAGAGGCGATTGCTAAGATCAAATCCGGTGAACTTGAAGGCCTGACCGGTGGCGATGACCAATGGGCGCCGCAGATCAACCTTGGCGTACCAGTGTTGATCCCGGAGAATTACGTGCCGGATCTGGATGTGCGTCTGGGTCTTTATCGTCGGCTCTCGGATCTGAGCACCAAGGTGGAGCTGGAAGGTTTTGCCGCAGAACTGATCGACCGTTTTGGGCCGCTGCCCAAAGAGGTCAACACTTTGATGCTGGTGGTGCGGATCAAGGCGATGTGCAAACGGGCCGGGATTGCCAAGTTGGACGGTGGACCAAAAGGCGCAACCATTCAGTTCCACAATGATAAATTCGCCTCGCCTCAGGGGCTTGTGGAGTTCATTCAGGCGCAGGATGGTCTGGCCAAGGTGAAGGACAACAAGATTGTCGTGCGCCGGGATTGGAAGAAAGACAGCGACAAGATCAAAGGTGCCTTCGCCATCGCGCGGGATCTGGCTGAGAAGGTTGTTGCCGAAAAGAAGAAAGCCAAGGCAAAGGCGAAATCTGGTTGAACAAGCTGACGCGCTGGACATGAAAAAGCCCCTCCAACTGCTTGGAGGGGCTTTGTTTTGTATCGCGATATGTCGGGGGGTTATTCCGCCGCCACCCGGTTTTCGACCCGTGCCATATGAAGCATGGTTGCGTAGCCTGCGACCACCATCAGCAGGATCGCACCGGTGAGTGGCGCAATGGAGCCATCAAACAGCAGCCCCACCGTCGCGGCAGCTGCGGCGGCGAACACCGTGGACACACCGCCGACGATGGAGGCGGCCATGCCTGCGATATGGCCCATCGGCTCCATCGCCATTGCATTGAGGTTGCCAAGCGTCAGACCGGCCATGAAAAACACGCTGGTCTGCCAGGCCACGAACAACGCAAACATAAGATCACGGGAGAGCGGCAGCACCTCAAGGCCCAGCATCAGCGTGGAGAAGATGATTTGTCCGGCCAGCGCCCATGTCACCATGCGCCGCATGCCCAAGCGGACCACAAGCGACGCGTTGATCAGGCTGCTGCTGCCTGACATGATGGCAATGAAGCCAAACCAGAACGGAAAGCTGGCAGCGCGATCAAAGACCACATCATAGATCGGCTGCACCAGCGTGATCATGCAAAATAGCATCGCCAGACACAGGCATTGTACTATCATCGACAGCCGTACGGTCGGATGTCGAAACATCTCAAGCACAGCTGCAAGGAGGCTTGGCAGGCGGAACGGGCGGCGGTTCTCGATCGGCAATGGTTCAGGCAAGCGCAGCCCCATCCAGAGGACGATGACGACGGCAAACAGCGCAAAGGCCAGGAAGATGCCGCGCCAGCTGGTCAGCAGGATAATGCCTGCGCCCATCATCGGAGCGATGGCTGGCACGAGGGTGAAAATCAGCATGGCGATAGACATCATCCTAGCCATTTCGCGGCCAGAATAGAGGTCGCGCACAATCGCCAGTGCCACGACGCGCGGTCCGGCAGCACCAAGCCCCATCACCACACGGCTCAATAGCAGCATTTCGATGGAGGAGCTGGCATAGGCCACCAGCGCAGCTGCGATATAAAGGCCCGCAGCGGCAAAAATGACCGACCGGCGGCCAAAGGCGTCGGAGAGCGGCCCGGTAAAAAACGTGCCGACCCCCATGCCAAGCGCAAAGGTCGCAATGACCAGCTGTGCGCGGTTGGGGTTGTCGGAGCTGAGCGTCTGACCTATTTCAGGCAGCGCAGGCAGCATCGCGTCGATGGAAAATGCAACAGTTGCGAACATCATCGCAATCAGGGCAATGAACTCAGCTTTGGACATGCTGATCTGTATATCTTTTGTCATTTGAAACCTCAGGCGACACATCAGGAGCCCCGGTAATCGGGTACTGTCTGGGCGGCGCTCTGTCCGCGCTAACATATCTCTCGGGATTGGACCAGCAGCCTAGACGCACAGATTCATGTGCATCTTTGTGTCTGGTCCTGCCGCAAAGGTCTGACTGCTCTGTGCCGCAGATCCAGACTTTCAATATAAGGCTAGGCGTACTGAGGCGCGCGTTCAGGCTTTGTCGGTCTCGGCCACGTCACCTTCCTGCAGCTGTCTCTGGATGTCGGCAATCACCTGTTTCCAGAGTTCCGGTTGCTGGGCACCTGGAACCGCGTGTTGGTTCGCGACCACAAATGTTGGCACCGATGTGACGCCCATCTTGCGCGAATGGGCATCACGGTTGCGGATTTCCTCGGCGTCGGTGTCGCCTGACAACAGCCGCAGAGTAACGGCGCGGTCCATTCCCGCAGCCTCCGCAATATCGGCGAGGATCTCCGCGTCGCCAATATCCTTGGCCTGCACGAAATAGGCATCAAACAGCGCATCGACCACTGCGCTTTGCTTGCCCTCAATCCCGGCCCAGTGGATCAGGCGGTGCGCGTCCAGCGTGTTCGGCGTGCGCTTCATGGCTTCGAAATTGATCTCAAGCCCGGCGGCGCTGGCGTGTTCGACAACCGGGGCATAGGCTTTTACTGCGCCGTCCTTGCCGCCGAATTTCGCTTCCAGATAGCTGCGCCGGTCCATGCCATCGCGCGGCATATCGGGGTTGAGCTGGAACGGGTGCCATTCAATGACAAACGGGTGATCGCCGACCTCGGCCAGCGCCTTGTCCAGATGGGTTTTGCCGATATAGCACCAGGGGCAGATCGGATCGGACAGGATATCAAGCTTTACAAGGCTCATGACGGGGTCCTTTGGTGTCGGATGTAGCAATCGGGCAGGGCGCGGCGCAGCAGTTTGCCATTGGCACCACTGGGCAGCGCGTCGAGACGCAAATAAGCGCGCGGCTGTTTGTAGCGCGCCAGCCGGTCCTTGGCAAAAGCCGAAAGCGCCTCATCGGTCACGTCTTTGGCACTGGTATAGAAAGCGACAATGATATGGGTATCGGGTTTCACCTCGACAGAGGCGACCGCCACCTGCTCCAGATCGGGGTGGGTTGCCAACGCTGCTTCCACCTCAAGCGGGGAGACGCGATAGCCGCCTGCATTCATCATGTCGTCGTTGCGGCCAAGATAGCGGATCTGACCATCCTCGGTCATCTCACCGAGATCACCGGTTAGAAACCACGCCCCCTGATAGCGATCCTCAGTGGCGGTTGCGGCGTTGTAATAGCCGAGCATCAACCCCGGGTCGCGGCGATCAATGGCGATGACGCCGGAGGTGTTGCGCGGCACCGGACTGCCGTCGGAATCAAGGATCGCCAACCGGCGTCCCGGCTGCGGCCAGCCCAGTGTGTCGCCTGTTTGCTCAGGGTCACGGCGGCGCGCCGGATCGGCCGAGATGAAGGTCGAACATTCCGACATGCCAAAGGCCTCATAGAGCGCGGTACCGGTGGCTGTCCGCCAATCCCGCGCCACCTGGCTGGAGAGTTTCTCACCAGCGCAGAGACCGTAGCGCAGAGCGGGCAGGTGGAGTGTCTGATCCTGTTGCAGCAGTTTGCGATAGACGCCGGGCGCTGCGGCAAAGAGGCTGGCATCATACTGCCGCAAGAGGTCGGGTAGCGCAGCGATTGGGGTGCCGTCTTCGGGGATGAGTGCGGTTGCGCCGAGGCTCCAGGGGTCCATCAGCCCGGTGCCCAGCGTGAAGGTCCAGTTGAACGCACCGGCATGGAGGAGGCGATCTGTGGGGCGCAGATCATACCAATGACGGATCATCATTTGGCGCGCCCAGATCGCCCGGTGAGCATGTACCACTGCGCGCGGATTTCCGCCGGTTCCGGAGGTGTAGACGATATAGGCCGGTCGATCAGGATCGCCGAGCTGCATTTGAAACTGGTTTTCCGGCGGTGCGGAGCGCTGCATGGCCTCAAGTGAGTCGCGCTCAATCTCGCGTGGGTGTGGTGCTGAGGCGATCCCGGGATCGCGCAGGATGGCAGCGGGCGACAGGTCATCTATGATGCGTGCCACCTCAGGCTCGGTCAGCTGCGCGGAGGTGGGAACCGGCACCAGCCCGACAGCAATCGCGGCCAGATAGGCAATCGGAAAAATCGGCGTATTGCCGAGGCGCAGCAGCACCCGGTCACCGGGGGTCAGCCCCTGTGCAAGCAGGCCCGTACCGACCCCACGTACCGCAGCGCGCAGGGCGCCATAGGTCAGCTCCCGTGATTGTGGCTCCCTCAGATCGTCTGGCGTCGCGTCATTGGGCTGAACATGCGGCGCAAGCACGCAAAGCGCCAGCGCCTCCACATCGGCGGTACAGCCAGGTGCGCGCTGGTAGAGCACATGGTCGGCCAGATTGAACGGCGCGGGGCAGGGCGGGAAGAGCCCGCTGTCAGACACAGATTGCATGTTGATTGGCTAACTGGGCAAACCACGCGTTGCAAGATGGCGCGCCCCGCCCTATAGGAAAAAGCATGACCGCTCGTGATCCCAAATCGCTTATCACTATTGCCCGTGCATCGGGTGAGGCTGCCGAAACCGAGCCACTGGATCTGGGCGCTCGGGTGCGCGAGTTGCGCAAGGCGCGAGACTGGACGCTGGAACATGCTGCCAATCAGGCAGGCCTTGCGCGTTCGACCCTGTCAAAGATTGAAAATGGCCAGATGTCACCGACTTACGAGGCGTTGAAGAAGCTGGCAGTGGGGCTGCAGATCTCGGTTCCGCAGCTGTTTACCCAGCCGCAACGGGATCAGGTCAATGGTCGGCTGACGGTGACCAAGACCGGGCAAGGGTCTGCCCATGCCACCACGACCTATGAGCATGAACTTCTGGCTGACAGCCTGACGCGCAAACAGATGTTGCCCTATCGCGCCCGCGTTCGGGCCAGGTCGATGGATGAATTTGAGGGCTGGGTGCGTCATGACGGTGAGGAATTCCTCTACGTGCTGACGGGGGTGGTACGGCTTTATACCGAGTTCTACGAACCGATCGAAATGCGGCGTGGCGACAGTGCCTATTACGACGCCGCCATGGGGCATAATGTGATCTCGCTGAGCGATGAAGATGCGACCATTCTCTGGGTGACGTCCCTGTCATGAGGGGGGTCGCCTTGCGAGACAGCTCTTATGGTCCAATGTTAGCTGCGAAGTCACAGCCCGTAACGGGGCAGTTTTCGACCTACCATCGTTCTGAAATCGCTAAAGGCCCTCCTTAACGAAGGAAGGACCGTGGTAGAGATACCTATGATCAGTTTAGCTGATGCTCCAGTTCCCGGTGGAGGCTCTCTGTATAAAGGAAATCATCCACTTCCTCGCGGGCCTCGGTCAGCGTCAGATGATGGGTCCGGGCAAGATAGGCGACAAACTTATCCTTGTCGTCGAACAGGGATGGGGCCGAGCGGGTCTGCAGATGCGGAAACCGTTGCTTGAGACGGGGCATCCTGTCGAACCAGCTGGCGCGGGCTGTTTGAACAGGCATGGGGGGGCTCCCTCCGGGTCAGAATTGCGCGTGGATATTGATGCTAGCATTTTTTGCAAAAAAAGAAAGTCTGCGTCACGCTGAGCGCCCCCGGCCCTGGCGTCCGGTTGAGATTTCTCCTGTGTCGGGCCGCAGTCAATCGGGTCGAAATAGGCGCGGCAGGATCAGATGCGCCAGACCAACACCGATGAACTGCATGACAATGAACATCAGAATATGGCCGGGGTAGATGCCCGCAAATGTATCGCTGAACCCGCGCGCAATGGTCACCGCGGGATTGGCAAAACTGGTCGACGCAGTGAACCAGTAGGCCCCGGTGATATAAAAGGCGACAAGGGCAGGAACAGCCTCAGGACGGGAGCGTAGCCCGCCAAAGATCACAAACAACAGACCAAAGGTTGCGAGGATTTCCGAGAACCATTGGGCGCCCCCGGTCCGGTGCATGGTGGTCGAGGTCTGCAGAATGGTCAGATCAAACATCACATGGCTGGCCCAGACGCCGAGGATGCCGCCGATGATCTGCGCGGCCACATAGGGCGGTACCGCAGCCCAGCTGTGATCGCCGCGCAATGCAAAGGCCAGCGTGACTGCCGGGTTGAAATGTGCGCCTGAGATCGGCCCCAGCGTCGTGATGATCACATAGAGCATGGCGCCCGTCGCCACCGCATTGGCCAACAGCGCCAAGGCGATGTTTCCACCTGACAGGGCTTCGGCCATGATGCCCGACCCCACAACGCCGATCAGCAGAAAACCTGTACCGAGTGCTTCGGCGATCAGTTTTTGCGTGGTCATGGCAGCTCTCCGATCCGGATCAGGTCTTGGCGTAGTGTGTCGGTATCGCGGTCTTCTAGTGGCAGGTCCAGAAACGCCTGCGCGCGTCGCTCCAGCCGGTCATAGGCAAGGCGAAAGGCCGCATCCCAGTCAGGCTTCGCGGCTGCCGCCGGATCTTCGACACCCCAGTGGGCGCGCAACGGGGTGCCGGGCCAGATCGGGCAGGTTTCGCCCGCGGCGGAGGCACATACGGTGATCACCAGATCCATCTGAGGTGCGCCCTCGGTGGCAAATTCATCCCAACTTTTAGACCGTACAGCGCTGGTGTCGTGGCCTTTCTCTGCCAGAAGTGCGAGCGACTGCGGGTGAACAGCCCCAACCGGTTTGGAGCCTGCGGAATAGGCTTTGACGCGCCCGTTTCCATGGTTATTCAAGAGAGTTTCCAGCAGGATAGAGCGCGCTGAGTTGCCAGTGCACAGGACCAGAATATTCATTTAATGAACTCGTTTGATGGTTATTCAGAGGATGTATGACGGCCGATGTCATCCAGCCGGTGCTGCAATGATATTCGGTCAAGTGTTTCATAGGGGAGCGCGGCAAAGTTACGGATGCGGTTGCGCAGCGCCTCATAGGTCTGTTGATATGCCAGACGTCTTTCGGCCTCTCGTCCTTTGGCTTTGACGGGATCGGGAAGCCCCCAATGAGCGCTCATGGGTTGGCCGGGCCAGCTTGGACAGTTTTCATTTGCGGCGTGGTCGCAAACGGTGAAGATGAAATCCATTGGCGGTGCATCATCTCCAGAAAATTCGCTAAGATCCTTTGAGCGAAGCCCGCCGGTCTCATGTCCGTTTGCGCGCAACAGGCTCAGAACCTCCGGACGTGGCGCGGGAGAGGGGTGACTGCCTGCAGAATAGGCGTGAAACCGTCCATCGCCCTCCCGCTGCAGGATTGCCTCGGCCATGATGGAACGGGCGGAGTTTCCGGTGCAGATGAACAGTACATTGAGGGGGCGGTCGTGGCCGGGCAGCAAAGGGTTTTGCGCCACGCCTAGTGGGCAAATATCCGGACGATTGTGGCAGTAGTCAGACAACAGATCGTCGAACAGACTTCGCAACCCGTCTAATTGCGCGCGGTAGAGCAGCGACGTGCCTTGCCGCTCCGCGCGGATCAAGCCGGCGGAGCTGAGCGTTGAGAGGTAACTGGAAACAGTGTTGGCCTTCTGTGCTAAGGCACCGGCGATCTCACCAGCGGGAACAGCATCAGGATAGCGGCGCATCAGCAGGCGGAACAGTGCCAGCCGATTTGGGTGAGCTAACGCAGCAAGTTGCGATGTTATTTCTATTTCCATAATTCATGAATAACAGAATGAATAGCTTGGAGTCAATGATCAGATCTGGCCACGAAAAGGCCGGCCCCGAGACAACGGAGCGGGCCAGGATTATCTGGTTGGTTGGTGGCGTCAGTCGGCCTGATACCACCAGACCTCAGGCATGTAGGTGATCCCATCACCGCTGACTGGCAGCCGGTCCGGGAACTTCAGCTCCTTCACATGAGCGATGCGCCCCTCGGCATATTGCCAGACCGGGATCACATAGCGACCGGCCGTCAACAGGCGGTCCAATGCATGTGCCGCAGCGGTGAAATCCTCCTTGCTGGTCGAGACCAGCATCGCGTCGATCATGGCATCCACCGCCGGGTCCTCAATCCCGATCAGATTGCGCGACCCTTGCTGTTGTGCCGCAGCACTGCCCCAATAGAGATATTGTTCGTTGCCGGGGCTCAGTGACATCGCCCGGCGGAAGAAGGTCATGTCATAATCAAATGCCTGCTGACGCTGCACAAACTGGGCGCTGTCAACGATGTCCGATGATAGAGAGATACCAAGGCGCTCCAAAGCGCGGGCGTAGATTTCTACGACGGAGCGCATTTCCCCTTCACCGAGATTGCCTGGGGTTAGCAGGACCTGCAACTCCAGCGGCTCACCCTTGGCATTGCTCATGATGCCGTCCTGTACGGTCCAACCTGCTTCGGCGAGAAGTTTGGTTGCCGCGCGCAGATTTTTGCGGTTGCGCTCAGTGCCATCGCTCACGGGCAGGCTGTAGCCGTCCAGCACATCAGGGAGCAGGCTATCTGCAAATGGGGCCAGCAGCGTGCGTACCTTACCCTCGGCGGGGCCGGGCTGCATAGCCAGATAGGAATTGGAGAAATAGGACGAGATGCGCGGCTGGCTGCCACCGGTCAGAGCCTCGTTCATATATTCGAAATTGAACGCCCGGATCAGTGCTTCGCGCACGCGCCAGTCGTCGAAGGGCGCCCGGCGGGTGTTCATCGCGATACCGGTCATGCCGGAGGGTTTGCCGTTGGGGATCACAGTCTTGATGACGTCGCCACTGGTGATCGCAGGAAAGTCATAGGCCTTGTCCCATTTGGCGGCGTTGAATTCGCGGATTGCAGAAATTTCCCCGGCCTTGAACGCCTCCAGCAGGACGGTTTGGTCGCCGTAGAAGTCGAGTTGGATCTCATCGAAGTTATTGGTGCCGCGTCTGAGGGGCAGATCGCGGCCCCAGTAGTCAGGATTGCGGGAAAACCGGATGAACCGTCCGGGCTCGAAATCAGCGACGGTATAGGGCCCGGAGCCGATCGGTGCCTCATCAAGGCCGGAGGCGGCAAAGTCCTTGCCCTCCCACTGTCCTTTTTTCAGGATCGGGCGCAGGCCAGCAATCAATGCCAGTTCACGATTGTCCTCATTAAACGTGATACGCAGGCTGCGCTCGCCCGTTTGTTCGATGCTGTCGATCTGGTTCCAGAACCGCCGGTAGCGGATATGCCCCTCCTGTCCGAGGGTTTCGTAAGACCAGATGACATCAGCGACGGTGACCGGTGATCCATCGGAGAATCGGGCCTCCGGGCGCAGCGTGAATTCAACCCATGCGCGATTGTCCGGCACTTCAATCGATTCGGCGAGCAGCCCATAGAGCGTGAACGCCTCGTCCGCAGACCGCCCCATCAGGCTCTCATATCCCCAGAAGCGCATCTGCCAGGGCGGGGTGCCTTTCTGAGCAAAAGGGTTCAGTGTATCGAAGCCACCAGTGTTGCCAAAGACCACCTTACCGCCTTTGGGCGCATCGGGGTTTGCATAGGGTAAAGACACAAAATCCGGTGGTAGGGTCGGGTCTCCATACATAGCTATGCCATGCGCTGATTCTGCTTGTGCAAAATTAGCGCTTGCGCTGAGGATGATTCCGGCCAAGACCGGTCGAACTCTAAAGAAAAAATCTGGACGCACTTTTGCAACAATCCCGCTCTGGCCTTATTTTCATGAACACCAACGCTAACGGCGCTGTCGGGTCAATTCAAACTTTTAGCTTGGATGAGCGGGGGAAATTGCTTATAAAGGTCTCACTGCTCGATAGGTTTCTTGCCTGTATGAAACCTGCCTCAATAACTTAACGCCCGCTTCGTGCGGGCGTTTTTTTTGGCTTATAAATCTAAGTTCCTGCCGCGTGCAGATCCACAGGGCATCGTCCCGGATGTCACCCGATCCGAGCAAGCAGTCTGCGGTGGTGCTCTTTTCTGACCGGTTTCTTGCAACTTTCACGCGGTGATTGCCGTTTCCTTTGCAGGTGCAGCATGCCACAGTTGCACCAATCAGGTTTTGCAGAGGAAGGGAAGAGTAAGATGACGTTGAGCGGCAAATGTGCGGTGATTACCGGGTCGAATTCTGGGATCGGTCTTGGGGTTGCACGGGAGATGGCGCGTGCCGGGGCAGATGTGGTTCTGAATTCCTTTACCGACCGGGACGAGGATCATGCGCTGGCCGCCGAGATCGCCGCCGAATTCGGTGTTGAGGCATGCTATATTCAGGCCGATATGTCCGATGCGGAGGCCTGTCGCGCCCTGATCACCAAATCCGGCCGCTGCGATATCTTGATCAACAATGCGGGCATTCAGCATGTCGCGCCAGTGGATGAGTTCCCGGTCGACAAGTGGAATGCGATCCTTGCCATCAACCTGTCGTCGGCCTTTCACACCGCCGCCGCAGCGCTGCCGATGATGCGCAGCGCAGGTTGGGGCCGGGTGATCAATATCGCTTCGGCGCATGGTTTGACGGCGTCCCCTTACAAGTCGGCCTATGTCGCGGCCAAACATGGCGTGGTGGGGTTGACCAAGACGCTGGCCCTTGAAACCGCAGAGGAGCCGATCACCGCCAATGCAATCTGCCCGGGCTATGTGCTGACCCCGCTGGTGGAGGCGCAGATTCCCGACACGATGGAAAAATACAATATGGGCCGGGAAGAGGTGATCAAGAAGGTGATGCTGGAGCGCCAGCCCTCGCGCGAGTTTGCAACGGTTGAACAATTGGGCGGCACGGCGGTGTTCCTCTGTTCTGATGCGGCGGCACAGATGAGAGGCACCACTCTGAGCGTCGACGGTGGCTGGACTGCGTTGTAATTGCGATGCGGAGACGGAGAGGGGGCCAGCCCCCTCTTGCCCCATCAGGGACAATTCACCCCCGGAGTATTTTGGGAAAGGTGAAAAGCGAAATGCGCAGGCCCCGATCTGCGCCGCCGGTCAGGAGATAGAGTGTGACAAAGCGGATCAATCTGGCCCTGCAGGGCGGCGGCGCGCATGGGGCGTTTACCTGGGGTGTTCTGGACCGGCTCTTGGAGTGTGAGGATCTGGAGATTGCCGCCATCACCGGCACTTCTGCCGGGGCGCTGAACGGCGCGGCGCTGAAATCCGGGCTGGTGCAGGGTGGACGTGCAGGGGCGCGGGCCTGCCTTGATCATCTCTGGCAGCGGATGGGGGCGGTGGGTGACATGCGGTTTGCCCATTGGTTGGCTGGGCTTGACGCCGCACCGCTGCTGGGCGCATTGGACTGGATCGCGCCGTTTTCCCCGCGTGAGGCCATGGGCCAGATCCTGTCGCCTTATAGTTATGGGCCGTTCTATCGCAATCCGCTCAGACCCGTAGTGGAGGGGTTCAACTTTGCTGAGGTTTGCGCAGATCAGGGGCCGCAGTTGTTCATCTGCGCCACATCAGTACGCAGCGGCAAGGTGCGGGTGTTTTCCGGTGAGGAGGTCACAACGGACGCGATCCTGGCCTCGGCCTGTCTGCCGAATCTGTTTCAGGCGATCGAGATTGAGGACCCGAAGTCCGGACGGTTGGAGCCCTATTGGGATGGCGGTTATACCGGCAACCCAGCCTTGTTCCCGCTGTACCGGCCTGAATTGCCATCGGATGTGGTGATTGTGAGCATCAACCCCTTGGAACGCGATGAGCTGCCGCGCACGCCGCAGCAAATCCAGAACCGGGTCAATGAAATCAGCTTCAACTCATCGCTCCTGCGTGAGCTGCGGGCGATTTCCTTTGTTCAGCGCTTGCTGGCGGAGGGACAGCTGGAGGCGGGAGAGATGAAACGGGTGTTGGTGCATATGATCGCCGATGACGATCTGATGCGGGAGCTGTCCGTTAATACCAAGCTGATCCCGATCCCACAGATTCTGGCGAAGCTGAAAACCGCCGGACGTGCAGCTGCGGAACAGTTTCTGGAGCAGGACAGCGACGCCATCGGCCTCCGGTCGACGGTGGATCTGGCGGAGATGTTTGGCTGAGCGAAGAACCCCGGCCTGATGGTGCCCCAAAATAGGGCGCCGGAATTCAGTCTGAAACGAGCTCGGCAGGTTTCGTCGGATCCTTCGCATTGGGATAGACCAGTCCGGCGGAGATCACCAGTTTGGCAGCCTCTTCCACAGTCATGTCCAGTGGAATCACATCTTCCTCAGGAAAGAAAAGCAGAAACCCGGATGTGGGGTTCGGCGTGGTTGGCACAAAAATCGACAGCAGGTTGCCACCCGTCTCGGCCCGTGCTGCCACTTCTCCCTTAGCAGTCGTCGAAACAAAACCAATGGCCCAGATTCCGCGGCGCGGATACTGGATCAGGCAGGCGGTGTCGAAACTGCGTTCGGTCTGGGCAAACACGGTTTCCGAGATCTGTTTGATCCCGGAATAGATCGAGCGCACCACCGGCATGCGGTCCACCAGGCTTTCGGCAAAGCCGATGAGCGAACGGCCGATGATGCCTTTGGCGATCCAGCCCACCACAATTGTGAACAGCAGGAAGATGATCAGGCCGACGCCACGCAGGTTGATCCCGATATATTGCTCGGGCCGTACGGTATGCGGCACCAGCGGCAGCACCACACCGTCGATCCAGCCCATCACTGTCCACAACAGCCAGATGGTCAGCCCGACCGGTGCAATGACCACGATGCCGGTAAAGAAGGACGACCGCAGCCGGGCAAAAAGGCCAGGGCGGCGGGGCGTGTTTTCGTCGTCAAAAGGCGTGGTCATCTGTGCGTTTCACCGGTGAGGAACGTAAGAAAGCTAGGCAGGGAGCTGCGCAACCGCAATGGGCAGCTGCGCAGAAAAAGCCGTTATTGCTTCAAGTTGACCAATTCCTTGGCGATTTCGGCCGCCAGACGGGCATTGTTGCGCACAAGCGCAATATTGGCGGTCAGCGATCGGCCCTCTGTCAGCTCGAAGATGCGTTGCAGCAGGAAGGGGGTTACCGCTTTGCCCGCGACGCCCTGTGCATCCGCTTCGGACTGGGCCTGCGCCAGAACCGGTGCCAGATCTTCGGCAGCGATCTGATCTGCCGCTGGGATCGGGTTGGCGATCAGTTGTCCGCCGGGCAGATCCATGGCCTGACGGGTGGCATGGGCACGGGCGATCTCTGCGGCGCTGTCCATGCGCAGGGGTGCGGCCAAGTCAGAGGTCGCCGACCAGAACGCCGGAATGCTGTCCTGCCCATAGGCGATAACCGGCACCCCTTGGGTTTCCAGCACCTCAAGCGTTTTGGGGATATCTAGGATCGCCTTAGCGCCTGCGGCTACCACGGTGACCGGGGTTTGCGCCAGTTCCAGAAGGTCGGCAGAAATGTCAAAGCTGGTTTCCGCGCCCTTATGGACGCCGCCGATGCCGCCAGTGGCAAAAACGCTGATCCCAGCCAGTCGCGCTGCGATCATAGTGGCGGCCACGGTGGTGGCGCCAGTGCCGCCGGTGGCGATACAGGCGGGCATATCAGCGCGGGAGATCTTGGCAACGCCTTTGGCTTGGCCGAGCGCTTTTAGTTGGTCCGCCTCAAGCCCGATGTGCAGCACGCCGCCGATCACGGCCATGGTGGCCGGAACGGCGCCCGCGGCGCGGATATCATCCTCGACCTGTGCGGCCACCTCGACATTCTGGGGATAGGGCATCCCGTGGGTGATGATGGTGCTTTCAAGCGCAACGATGGCCTGGCCGGAGGCGCGGGCAGCGGCAACTTCGGCGGAAAATGTCATGTCGATCAAAGGGGTGGTTCTCCTGAAACATAGGTTGCAGCGGCCTTCAGCGCCGATGCAAGGGAGGTTTCGCGGTCTTCGCCGCGGGCCTCGGCTGCGATATGTGCAGCCATGAAGGTATCGCCAGCGCCCGTCACGCGCGCGACGGTCACGCGCGGCGGGGCCTGAGTGATCAGCCCCTTGTGGTCCGCTTCGGTGGCGGAGCTGCCGCCATCGGTGACCAACACCCGTGCGGCACCGCGATCCAGCATGGCGCGCGCGGCGGTGGGGCTGTCGGTGAATTCGTCCTGGCAGAGCAGGCCCGCTTCCTCAAGGTTCACATAAAGCGTGCCACAGCTGCGCAGCAGGAAGGGGCGCAGACGCTCCGCCTTGCCGGGTGAGGCAGGGGCGACGCGCAGATCTGCCTTCGCAAAGGCTGGATTGGCGGTGATGTCATCCAGCAGCGACAAGGTCAGATTGCCGTCCAGCGCCACCGGGCCGCTATATGGTGCATCCTCGCTGCCAAGGGCGCCATCGATCAGCGGGCGCAGGATCTTCGCACCTGCGGCTTCCAGCGAATGGGCGTCTGCGATGGCGGCAATCAGACCATTGGCACCTTCGACGGCCATATAGCGATCGGTAGGCAGATCCTCAGAGCGATAGAGGTGGTCTGTGATCAGGCCAAGATGGGCGCAGGCATGGACCAGTTCGTCGCCCTCTGGGTCGCGACCGATCGCGCTCAGGAGGGCAGGGCGCAGGCCAAAACGGGCCAGGGTCATCGCGATGTTCATCGCCACACCGCCGGGTAGGCGGGTGATCCGCCCCGGCATATCCGACCCGCGCTGCATTTCTGCGGTGCAACGCCCAATGATGTCCCAGAGCACCGATCCGATGCAGAGGATATCAGGCTGCGCTGAGGCAGTGCCGCCGGAGGAGGGCGTGGCGTCAGATTGATGCGAGGCGGGAACATGCGGAGGCTGTGTCATAAATCCCGTATTGCCGCGTTTTTTCGCCCCCCGCAAGCGGCAACAGACTTAGGGAACGGCGAAAGTCAGGGCAGCCCAGTGTGTCTGCCAGACCGGCGCAGGCTGGCCTTTGGTCGCGCTATCATTCCGGGATGCAGCTTCAGGATTCACGGGGCGCAGGACCACGGCGTCCAGGAGATAGACGTGGCCTGATTTCACAGGCACCACGGCGCGGCCATCAGCATCAGTGCGGATCAATGTGATCGACACAGTGTCATCCGGGGCTCGTTCGAAGACCTCCACCTGAGCGTCGGCGCGCGGGCGGTCCTGAAACCGCAGTTCGACCGGCAGGCCGGTGCTCAGATCATCGCTGTAGGGGTTGGCCAACGCGACAAATTCAGTGAGCATACCAATCGCGCGATCCGACCCCGTACCGCTGCCAACAGCGATCAGCGATTTTGCGTGGCGGGTGTAACGCTCGGCAAACCCTGTGCGGGGAAGGTTGCGGGCGCTGTGGCGCTGTTCGATATCAGGGAAGTCCTTATGGGCCGCGAATTTTACGAAATCCTCCCAGCTGTCATAGGTCAGATGGTCCGGTGTGGTCTCGTGAGCCACCACCAGCAGCCCCTCTGCAGGCGCCTCCAGCTGAAGCGCAGGCAGGTCGCCCATGCGTCCTCCATAGGGGTGGGCCTCCGCCTGATCCCAGATCTCGAACCGGGCGATGTTTCGGTCGAAATATGCCAGCCGCGCCCCGCTGAAAACCTGTCCGTTGCGCAGATCTGCCTGAACCGAGGCGCCTAATTTTACTTGATATTTTTCTGGCGCAATCCAAAACTCGTGGGCAAGGGCAGCGCGACCGACGGTGTTCACGGCAAGCGCGAGCAGGATAAAAGCAACAGGGCGGGTAAAACGCATGGCGCAGATGAGACCTCTGGCTGGGACGGTGAGTGGCAGACGTTGGCAGAGCGCGGTACAGATGCCGCGCGGAGGACTGACCCGCTGGCGGCATCACCTGAGGCGTCTGCTGCTGGTCTTGCTCTTCTGGAGCGTCTCACACTCTAGCGGTTTCGCCCATGAAGTCACGCCGACGATTGCGGATTTTGAAATTTCCGGCGATCAGCTGACCATGGATCTGCGGATCAACGCCGAGGCTTTTGTGGCGGGTATTGATCTGGATGGCATGGTCGATACTGATACGGCTGATCAGGCGCAGGACTATGACGACCTGCGCGCGCTTGGCCCGGATGAGCTGGCGCCGATGGTGCAGCTCTTTGCCGAAGATTGGTTGCAGAGCCTTCAGGTGGAGGCACGCGGTGCTATCGCGATGGAGGTAACCGCGATTGAGATCCCTGAGCCGGGGGATATTGCCCTGCCGCGCAGCACCTTGCTGCGGCTCTCGGGCGCAATCCCGGACGGCGCACGTGGGCTGAAACTGGGCTGGCCAAAAGGGTCGGGCGGTGTGGTTCTGCGCCAAAACGGTGTCGAAGGTCCCTACACCGGCTATCTACAGGGCGGTGAAACCACCCCGACCATTCCCCTGTCAGGCGGGCTGGCGCAGACGCCGAGTGAGGCGTTTATCGACTATATCCCGGTGGGCTACACCCACATCCTGCCAAAGGGTCTGGATCATATCCTGTTTGTGCTGGGCTTATTCTTCTTCAGCACCCGGCTGCGGCCTTTGATCTGGCAGATCAGCGCCTTCACGGTGGCACATACCATCACCCTTGCGCTTGGCGCTCTGGGGCTGGTGCAGATCAACCCTGCCATTGTGGAACCGCTGATTGCCGGATCAATTGTATTCGTCGCGGTTGAGAATATCTTTGCCCGGAAGCTGCACAGCTGGCGAACGCTGGTGATTTTTGGCTTTGGATTGCTGCACGGGCTGGGGTTCGCCTCGGTGTTGGCCGAGTTTGGCCTGCCGGATGCGCAGTTCCTGCCTGCGTTGCTAGGGTTCAATGTTGGCGTGGAACTGGGGCAGCTGAGCGTTGTCGGGGCGGCCTATGCGCTCCTCGGGTTCTGGTTCTGGCGGCATCCGAAATATCGGGGCCGGGTCGCCATCCCGGCCAGTTTCACCATCGCGCTGATCGGTGGCTACTGGTGCGTTGAGCGGCTGTTTCTCTGACCGGCATTGTGGTTGGTCAGGGGGCTATTCAGGCGTTCTGCCACAGGTTTGCATAGCGCCCCAAACGACCTTATCCCTCCATCGCCGCCAGCAGGCTGCGTAGGCGCATGAGCGGGTCCTCTTCGCGCCAGATTTCATCTCCGATGCCGAAGAAATCCGTATAAGGCGTCAGATCGCGGATCAGCTCAGGTGTAAGGCCGCCCTCTGCCACCACCGGCACTTCGATCATCTGGGACCACCACTCAAAGAGTTCTTTCTGGGCCTGATTGCCATCGCCCAGACCGGAGGTCCCAACGGGGCCGAAACTGACATAATCGGCACCCGCTTCGGCGGCGGTCAAACCATCGTGACGTGACGCCGCGCAGAAACTGCCAACAATCGCATCGGCGCCAAGCGCCTTGCGCGCTGCTCGAACCGGGCGGGCCGCGTCCGACAGATGCACCCCGTCAAGACCCAGACGCTCTGCCAGGATCTGATGGTCGGCAATCACGATGGCCACATCGCGGGCGTGGGCCACAGCCCGCAGGGCATCACCCGCCCGGCTCAGCGTATCCTCATCGCGGCTGGCCAGCTCAAGACGGACGCAGGCAATTTCCACCGAATCCAACACCCGTGCCAGTTGGTCGGGAAAGCGGCCGAGCTCAAAACTGGGGGGCGTCGTCAGATAAATCTGCGGCGTTTCGGGGGCATCAGCGGGGCTGTCCATGGGGAGGGCTCCTGTTCAGTGGTTGTCGGTGTTTAGCGCATCTGCCACTGGACGCAAGGATTTGGCGACATCCCAAGTGGGATATTTCCGTGTGATGCTGCGCTGATATATCAGGAATATAGCGGGTTTCCCGCAGAAGTCGCCCCGCGCGGCCTTGCCCATCACGCCTGTGCCGACTAGAGCAGAGCAGCTTTTTTGGAGAAACGGATGCCCAGCGACACCCCTCAACCCGCTTTTGTCCTCGTGCGCCCGCAGATGGGCGAGAACATCGGCGCCGCCGCCCGCGCGATGTGGAACTTTGGGCTGGACCGGATGCGCATCGTGGCGCCGCGCGATGGCTGGCCCAACCCCAAGGCCGTTGCCATGGCCTCAGGCGCGGGGCGGTTGCTGGATGAGGCGCGGCTGGCAGAGGATCTGGCCAGCGCGCTTGAGGATTGCGATTTCGTCTTTGCCACCACGGCGCGCCCGCGGGAACTGACCAAACCTGTCTACAGCCCCGAAGCGGCGATGAATTTGGCAGCAGAGAAGATTGGCGCCGGTCAAAAGGTGGCCGTGATGTTCGGCCCTGAACGTGCGGGTCTTGAAAATGAGGACATCGCCCGGGCCAATGCCATTATCTCGGTCCCCGTAAATCCTGAGTTTGCGTCGCTAAACCTTGGCCAATGTGTCCTGCTGACCGCCTATGAATGGCGTCGCCAAGTGGCTGAGGTCGCGCCCGTCGTGACCGATCTTGGCAAATCCGACTGGGCCAGCCATGCGGATGTTGATGCGCTGGTTAACCACTATGAGGACCGGTTGGACGAGGCCGGGTTCTTCTTTCCGCCGGACAAGGCGCCCAGCATGAAAACTGTGTTCCGCAATATGTTCAGCCGGATGCCGCTGACTCGCGCCGATGTGCAGATGCTGCATGGGATCATGCGACAGATGGTCCGCTGGAAAGAAAAACGCGACTGAGGCGCGACTTCGGGCGACTTTGCACCACAGTCGCCCACTGGACGGGGCCGAACAGGCGGCCTAGCTTGACGGGAAATTGGAAGAGGCAAGCATGAGCAAGCGCAGCATTTTCGAAGAGGTCTCCGGCAACGAGCCGCAAGAACGCCCACAGGCGACACCTGGCGGTATTGATCGCACCCGCCGTGGCGCAAGGGGCGCAATTCGTGCGTGGCTGGCAGTGCTGTTTGCGCTGGTGGTGGCGATGATTGTTGTCGGTGGGCTGACCCGGCTGACCGACAGTGGGTTGTCGATCACCGAATGGCGGCCTGTGACCGGTGCCATGCCACCGCTGAGCGAGGCAGACTGGCAGGCAGAGTTCGACAAGTACAAAGAAATCGACCAGTGGCGCATTGAAAACCAATGGATGGAGCTGGCGGATTTCAAAGAAATCTATTGGTGGGAATGGGGGCACCGTCAGCTGGGTCGGTTCATCGGCCTGGTCTGGGCGCTGGGGTTCCTCGGCTTTGCTGTCACACGGCAGATCCCGGTTGGTTGGGCCGGGCGGCTGGCATTGCCCGGCCTTCTGGGCGCTGTCCAGGGGGCTATCGGCGGGTGGATGGTGGCCTCCGGTGTAACGCAGGGCGAGGGGATGACTTCGGTTGCGTCTTATCGCTTGGCGACCCATCTGGGGTTGGCCTTTGTCATCTTGGGATTCATCGCCTGGTATATGTTTCTGCTAGGGCGCGAAGAGCGCGATCTGATGCAGGCGCGCCGGGCTAAGGAGACCAAGCTGTTTGGTCTCTCTACCGGTCTGCTGCACTTCAGCTTTTTGCAGATCATTCTTGGCGCGCTGGTTGCGGGTATTGATGCAGGCCGGTCTTACACCGACTGGCCGTTGATGGGCGGGCAGATCCTGCCGCCTGAGCCGTTCATGCTAGAACCACTTTGGACCAATTTCTTTGAAAACCCGGGCCTTGTACAGTTCATTCACCGGATTAGCGGTTATCTGTTGTTGGCCTTTGGTGTGGTGGTCTGGTTGCGCGGGCGTAACAGCGCCCATCTACGCACGCGCTTCGCCTTTAACGCGGTCTTTGCAGCACTGTTGTTGCAAATGCTGCTGGGTATTGTCACCGTGCTTTATGCGGCGCCCTGGCAGGTCGCAATCCTGCACCAATTGATGGCTGTCGGCCTCTGGGTCCTGATCCTCAGGGCGCGGTATCTGTCGGGTTATCCCATTGCAACTTCGATTAAGGATCACTGAGAATGAGCGCATTTGACGACTTGATGGCCTATGAGCGGGACACCCAGGCGCTTGGCCAGATTGCGGGCCGTTTGGGCTGGGATCAGGAAACCATGATGCCACGCGGTGCCGCCCCCCAGAGGGGTGAGGAAATGGCGGCGATTGAGGCTGTTCTACATGCCCGTCGCTGCGACCCGCAGGTGGCTGATTGGCTGGCACGGGCCGAGGCCCCGGATGAGGTGAGCGCGGCGCAGCTGCGTGAGATCCGTCGCAGTCATGAGCGTGCCGTCAAGGTGCCGGGTGATCTGGCGAAACGCATCGCCCGCGTCACCTCCGAGGCGCAGGGAAAATGGGCCGCCGCCCGTGCCGCTGAGGACGTCGCAGCCTTCCTGCCGGTGCTGGAGGAAGTGGTCGCGCTGAAACGCGAAGAGGGTCAGGCACTGGCTGCGGGGGGCGACGTCTATGACGCGATGATCGCCGACTATGAACATGGCACCACCGCTGCCGAGATCGCAGCCCTGTTTGATGCCATGCGCCCGCGTCTGGTTGATCTGCGGGCGCGCGTTTTGGACAAACCCGCGCCGAAGGGCGTCAGCGGGCATTTCGATGCTGACAAGCAGATGGCCCTGACCACCACTTTGGCGGAGACCTTTGGCTACCAGATGCGCCATGGCCGGGTCGACAAGGCGGTGCATCCTTTCTGTTCCGGCAGCGGTCTGGATGTGCGCGTGACCACGCGGACCAGCGACGATGATCCCTTCAACTGTTTCTATTCCACCATTCACGAGGTCGGCCATGCTGCCTATGAGCAGAACATTGATCAGGCCTATCTGCTGACCCCACTGGGGCGCGGCGTCTCGATGGGTGTGCATGAAAGCCAAAGCCGGATCTATGAGAACCAGCTGGGCCGCAGTCGTGCCTTTACCGGCTGGCTGTTCGATCAGATGGTGCCGCAGTTCGGTGACTTTGGCATTGCGGATGCGGACGCCTTCTATGCAGCAGTGAACGCGGTCCACAACGGCTACATCCGGACCGAAGCGGACGAGTTGCAGTATAACCTGCATGTCATGATGCGCTTTGATCTGGAACGTGCGCTGATGTCGGGCGATTTGCAGGTGCAGGATCTGGAAGCTGCCTGGAATGACCGTTTTGCAGCTGATTTTGGCTATGGCGTCGATAAACCGTCCAATGGTTGCCTTCAGGACGTGCATTGGTCGGTGGGGCTGTTTGGCTATTTCCCAACCTATTCGCTGGGCAATGTCTATGCCGGCTGCCTCTATCAGGCGCTGCGTCAGGCGGTGCCGGATCTGGATAAGCAACTGGCGGCGGGGGATACGGTCGCCGCAACCAACTGGCTGCGCGATAATCTGCAAACCCATGGGGGGCTGCGCAGCCCGGTTGAGACCATCACCCATGCCGCCGGGATGGCGCCCAGCCCGGAGCCGCTGCTCAGCTATCTGGAAGAGAAGTTCGGCGCGCTATATGGTCTGTAAGACGTCACGCCGCACAATCAACGAAACCCGCGTCAGTCACTGGCGGGGGTTTTCCGTTCCGGTGCCGCGCGCGTCTCGCTGGTGCGGGTCCGTTCAGATCAGCGCCATACGCTCGGCCCGCTCAGGATCGGGGAAGGGGCGGTACAGGCCGAAATCGGCAGAAGCGATCAGCGCATTCACATTGGCATAGAGCCGCTCGACATTTTCGTCCATTTCACCAAGCACCCGGAAAGCCTGATCCAGCTGAGTCATATTCGCAAACTCGATCTCCAGCAGGAAATCGCGATGCTTGTCACTGGCCAGGTTCAGTTTGCGGCGCAGCAGTCGCCAGCCCTGAATGACATCCCGCTCGCGCAGGTAGGACATCCATTGGTCCACGGCATTGGCAAAGGCAATGGCCTTCGCCTCGTGATGCAGATCGATTGAGCAGTGATAGAGGTTCATGCGAGGCCTCCCTAGGCGATGCGTGTATCGCTCTCAGGCTGGCAGAAACTGCTTAGGTTTCGATTAACAAAAAACGCCACCCCAGGGGCGGCGTTTTATCGTTGGTCGTAGCGCGATAGCGCGATGAGATCAGGTTGCCTCGGCAGTTTCGCTGGTATCCTCAGACGCGGGGACCTCTTCGTCGTCGCGCTCCGCAATCCACGCGACCGAGACGACCTCTTCGCCCTTGGCGGTGTTGAAGACGCGAACGCCACCGGCGCTGCGGGAACGGAACGAGATGCCATTGACAGGGCAACGGATCGACTGGCCTTTGGAGGTCGCCAGCATGATCTGATCCTCAAGCTCGACCGGGAAGGTCGCGACGATGGCACCGCCTTTCATCGCGCCCACACCCTGACCACCACGCCCGCTGACACGGTAGTCATGGGCCGAAGTCAAATTGCCCACACCAGTGCGGTTGATGGTCACCAGAAGATCATTGGCCGCCAGCATTTCCTGATACCGCTCCTCGGAAAGCGACCCTTCGGTTTCTTCACCATTTTCTTCTTCGGTAACATCCCCACCAAGCTCAGAGCGGAAGCGCTTGATAAAGGCATTGCGTTCCCAGGGCTCTGCGCTGAAGTGGCGGATCACCGACATTGAGACGACTTCATCCCCGTCGCTCACCAGCCGGATCCCACGCACCCCGGTCGATTCACGGGAGTTGAAGACGCGGACGTCGGTCGAACGGAACCGGATCGCCCGCCCGGAATTGGTCACCAGCATCACATCGTCCTCTTCGGAGCAGATGCGGGCATTGACCAGCCTGACGGAGCCATCTTCCGGCAGTTTCATGGCGATCTTGCCGTTGCGGCGCACATTGGTGAAATCCGACAGGCGGTTGCGACGGACATCCCCGCCCGAGGTGGCAAAGACCACCTGCAGGTTTTCCCATTCGTCATCCGGCACATCGACCGGCATGATCGCCGCGATGGAGACGCCCGGCGGGATCGGCAGAATGTTGACAATCGCCTTACCCTTCGAGGTGCGGCCACCTTGCGGCAGGCGCCAGGTCTTCAGCTTGTAGACCATCCCGTCAGTGGTGAAGAACAACAGCTGGGTATGGGTATTGGCCACAAAGAGGTTGGTGACAACATCCTCTTCCTTCGTCTGCATGCCCGACAGCCCCTTACCGCCACGCTTCTGCGCCCGGAAGTCGGCCAGCGGGGTCCGCTTGATGTAGCCGCCGCTGGTGATCGTCACGACCATGTCTTCGCGCTCGATCAGGTCTTCGTCTTCCATGTCACCGGACCAGTCGACAATCTGTGTACGACGGGGAACGGCGAAATTATCACGCACTTCGCGCAACTCGTCCGATATGATGCCAAGGATCCGCTCGCGCGAGGACAGGATCTCAAGGTATTCCTTGATCTTACCTGCCAGTTCTTCCAGCTCGTCGGTGACTTCCTTGACACCAATCTGGGTGAGACGTTGCAGGCGCAGTTCCAGAATGGCGCGGGCCTGAATCTCGGAGAGATTGTAGGTGCCGTCGTCATTCATGGTGTGGGTCGGATCGTCGATCAGACGGATATAAGGTGCGATGTCGGTTGCGGGCCAGCGCCGGGTCATCAGCTTATGTCTGGCTTCGGCTGCATCCGCAGAGGCACGGATGGTCGCGACCACCTCGTCCACATTAGAAACCGCGACGGCCAAGCCGCACAGAATATGGCTGCGTTCCCGCGCCTTACGCAGGTCATAGGCGGTGCGCCGCGCAATCACGTCTTCGCGGAAATCAAGGAAGGAGGTCAGGAACCGGCGCAGCGTCAGCTGCTCGGGGCGACCGCCGTTCAGGGCCAGCATGTTGCAGCCAAAATGGGTCTGCATGGGCGAGAAACGATAGAGCTGGTTCAGTACCACCTCAGCCGTGGCATCGCGTTTCAGCTCCACAACAACCCGCACGCCGTTGCGATCGGATTCATCCTGAACGTGGCTGACACCCTCAATCTTTTTCTCGCGCACCTGTTCGGCGATCTTTTCGATCATCGCGGCCTTGTTGACCTGATAGGGGATTTCTTCGACCACGATGGCGTAGCGGTCTTTGCGGATCTCCTCAACGCGGGTCTTGGCGCGAATAACGACGCTGCCGCGTCCTTCCAGATAGGCCTTGCGCGCCCCGGAACGACCCAGCATCACGCCGCCGGTCGGAAAGTCCGGGCCGGGCACAAAGTCGATCAGCTGTTCGCTGGTCAGATCCGGGTCCTCAATCAGCGCGAGCGTGGCATCAATCACCTCGCCCAAGTTATGGGGCGGAATATTGGTGGCCATGCCAACCGCAATACCGCCCGCGCCATTGACGAGCATATTCGGGAAACGGGCGGGCAGAACCGTGGGTTCGCGGTCCTTGCCATCATAGTTGTCCTGAAAATCAACGGTGTCTTTTTCAATGTCGGCGAGGATAGAGGCGGCGGGCTTGTCCATCCGCACCTCGGTATAGCGCATGGCGGCTGGGTTATCGCCATCCATGGAGCCAAAGTTGCCTTGCCCATCCAACAGCGGCAGCGACATGGAGAAATCCTGCGCCATCCGCACCAAGGCGTCATAAATCGCGGAGTCGCCATGAGGGTGGTATTTACCCATGACATCGCCAACCGGACGCGCCGATTTGCGGTAGGGTTTGTCATGCGAGTTTCCGACCTCATGCATGGCGTAGAGAATCCGGCGGTGAACCGGTTTCAGACCGTCACGCAGGTCAGGAATGGCGCGGCTGACAATAACCGACATCGCATAATCGAGATACGATGTGCGCATCTCGGATTCGATGGACACCGTTGGGCCGTCATATTGGGGCCGTTCAGGTTTGCTTTCGTCCATGTTTTCAGGAGTTTCCGGCGTATCGTTCACGTTGTCTGCCCGTTGTTATTATTGGGTCTATATATTGTGTCTGCACCATAACAGACAGGGCATATAAGGCGCAAGCAAGCAGGGCGGCGGAGCGCCCCCGTGCCGGAGGTTTTCTGCCAAAGGGCTGTATTTGTTCGGAATTAACCCTTTCCGTGGTAAGCTACTTTGGGGGGATCCGTAAGGGAGACCTGAAATGGAGACACGCGAAACCGAATTGATGCTGAAGGGCTACGGTCTGACCACGGCTGAGATGACCTATCACATGCCGGATCACACCCATGTTCTAAACACTTTCGTCTGGCAGGAGTATGATCTGGCGCCAGACCATCCGCGATTGTTTGAATTCATTGATTTCTGGCATCGTGAGATAGACGGCCCGTTGCATTCGGTCCGATTTACCCATCGCAAGATGATCAGCCCTGGCGAATGGCGCAACGTAAAGGGTGTGCTTCATATGCATTGAGCCTGCGGACCAGATCGCAGATGGGGCGCATGGCAATGCCAAACGGTGGCAAGCGGGGATGACAAGCCGCCCATGTGGTGATGGTATCTCCATCGGGAAGGGCGGGACGGCAAGAATCCGGACAGCGGTTTTCTTTCCGCGACAACTTCTTATACTGCTGCCAAATTGATCTGTTGGCGGTTTGGCCTGTCTCGCGTGGGATGTTGCTGCAGTGATTTTTTCTGACCTGAAACGACGTGTTCGATGCGCATATGCTCGGGACGTGACCCCTCTTGGCTGAGAGAAAGACATCATGGTTTCCCGCGTTATTCCGGTTCAGGCCTTTGATCTTGTGATATTTGGTGGCACGGGGGATCTGGCGCGGCGCAAAATCCTGCCTGCGCTGTTCCGGCGCCATTGTGCAGGCCAGTTGCCGCAGGATGCGCGGATCGTGGGCGTGGCGCGGAGGGCGCTTGGCAGCGATGGCTATCGGGATCTGATCCGCGCTGCCTTGCAAAATGAGCTAAGCGGAACGGAGATTGCTGCGCGTGGTGCGGAATTAGAGCGGTTTCTGGCGCGGCTGGAGTATCAGGCGATTGATGCGCAAGCAGGCGATGGCTGGACCGCGCTTAAGCAGATGCTTGGCACCCCGATGCCGGATCGAGTGCGGGTGTTTTATTTCTCCGTCGGCCCGGCGCTGTTTGCTCCGCTTGCGGAACAGATCTGGAGGTACCATCTGGCGGATGATCAAACCCGGATTGTGGTTGAAAAACCCTTCGGTCACGATCTGGCATCGGCCAAGGCGCTCAACCGGACGCTTGCCAGTCATTTCGACGAAAGCCAGATCTACCGGATCGACCACTATCTGGGCAAAGAGACCGTTCAGAACCTTATGGCGATCCGGTTTGGCAATATGCTGTTTGAACCGCTCTGGAACAGTCAGTATGTGGATCATATCCAAATTACAGTGGCTGAATCGGTGGGTGTTGACGGCAGGGCATCGTATTATGACAGGTCCGGTGCAATGCGCGATATGATGCAGAACCACCTGATGCAGCTGCTTTGCCTGATTGCGATGGAGCCCCCGGCGAAGTTTGATCCGGATGCCGTGCGCGATGAAAAACTGAAGGTGATCCGGGCATTGGAGCCAGTGGAACCCCACCATATCGTGCGTGGGCAGTATTCTGCGGCAGAAGGCGCGGAACCGGGTGAGGATCAATCCTACCGCGAAACCGTTGGCGATCCGCGCTCCACCACCGAAAGCTATGTGGCACTGAAAGCGCATATCAGCAATTGGCGTTGGGCGGGTACACCCTTCTACCTGAGGACCGGCAAGCGTCTGGTGGCACGCTCCTCTGTGATCAATATCTTCTTCAAGGACGCGCCCCATTCGATCTTTGGCGCCGATGCCGGGCGCCATGCCAATCTTCTGACCATTCGTCTGCAACCGGATGAGGGGATCACCCTCAAGGTGACCATCAAGGAGCCCGGACCCGGCGGTATGCGGTTGATCGATGTGCCGCTGGATATGAGCTTTGCGCAGGCGCTCGGTGCGGATATTGACGGTGCGCCCGATGCTTATGAGCGGCTGATCACCGATGTGATCCGGGGCAATCAGACGCTGTTCATGCGGGGTGATGAGGTGGAGGCCGCCTGGGCCTGGACGGATCCGATCATTGCGGGCTGGACATCGCGCGGAGATGTGCCAAAACCCTATGATAGCGGTAGCACCGGACCGGGAGATGCAGATCTCCTGATGCGGCGCGACGAACGGGAATGGCGGGGGATCAACCCATGAATATTATCGAATATGCAGATCGGGACATGCTTGCGATCGATGTGGCCAATCAACTGGCCGGCGATCTCAAGACTCATTTGCTGCACCATGACAGCGCGTCCTTTGCCGTCGCAGGCGGCACCACCCCGGCGCCGATTTTTGACGATCTTTGCGCCGCGGATATCGACTGGGCGCGGGTGCGCCTGATGGCGACGGATGAACGCTGGGTGCCTGTCGACAGTGATCGCTCCAATGCGCGCATGATCCGCGAGCGGCTGCTGGTCAACCGTGCGGCGGCGGCGACGTTCCTGCCGTTTCATGTGCCTGCGCGTGCGCCAGAGGATGTGCTGGCCGAGGTGGAAAGCCAGGTCCAGCCTGAGTTGCCTCTGTCGGTGGTGCTGCTTGGCATGGGCGAAGATATGCATACCGCCTCGCTGTTTCCCGGCGTCGATGGTTTGACTGAAGCGCTGGCGGCGGATGCGCCGGTGTTGGCCGTGATGCGGCCCGACAGTCAGCCGGAGCCACGCGTCAGCCTTTCGGCGCGGGTACTGGATGCGGCCATTGCAAAACATCTGGTGATCTATGGGGATGCCAAGCGCGAGGCATTGGAGATCGCCAAATCCCTGCCACCTGAGGACGCGCCCATTCAGGCTGTTTTGTCTGAAATGACAGTGCATTGGGCGCCATAGATGATGTGATTGGGGCTTTTGTTAGCCTTCTGCAACCGCGCCATCCTGTTCGATCAGGGTGGCGCGCAGACTGTCCGGCAGCGGGTAGCCTGACTGGCCGTCCGGTGTGCGCAACACCATGACGCCAGTCATTGTCGCGCGCAGGTCACCGGACCAGATCTGTTGTTCCATCACATATGAGGTCCGGCGGAAGGACACCACACGGGCGGTGGTGATATAGTCCTCATCCAGAACCATCTCTTTCATGTAATGTACATTGGCGTTTCGCAGTACGTTGCGCGGTGCGCACAGGCCTTTGAAATGAGGGGCGAAAACACGGTCGTAGTAGGCCACGCGCAGGGTTTCGAACCAGCTCAGATAGGCTTTGTTGTTGACGTGGTGAAGAATGTCCAGCTCGGAAAACCGCACCCGATCTGCCATCGCCAGCGGTTGCGGTACCTCCAGCCCGTGACGGCGTTGGGCATCCGGGCTGAGCGGGGTGTGAAAGATCAGATCCATAAAGCAGTCGGTAGAGAACTTAACGGCAAGGTGCAAGTCAGGACGCCGCAACAAGATATCTCACAAGGCGCATTCGCAACGTAAGGTGAATGCGTAATAACACAGTAAATTCAATGAATTTCGGTGTTATTTTAATGTTGGGAATTTTGGAGCGGGTAACGAGAATCGAACTCGTAACTAAAGCTTGGGAAGCTGCCGTGATACCTTTTCACCATACCCGCGCCAATAGGGGGTGATTACCGGTTTCGAGGGGGAGGGTCAAGCGCCCAACCACCCCCGCTAACGGCAAAAATGCCTTATCCGCGCCGCCGCCGCCGACGGCGTCCTCCCTCTTCATTGCCGTCGCCGCCTCCTGTGTTGAAATTCGCCTCCGGCAGGGTGACGATGCTGTTGAGGATCGGGAAGGGTTCGGCGGAGTTCGGGATGGCAGAGGCATTGACGAAATGCTCCTGAAACCGTGATTCCACTGCGGTTTCGATCTTCTCAATTTGCTGCACGGTGGCTTCAATCTCGGTGCGGGCCTTTGTGTTGAGCAGCGCAATACGGGCACCGGTGCCTGCGGCATTGCCCGCGCTGGTCACCTTGTCGAGCGGACAATCCGGGATCATCCCAAGGACCATCGCGTGTTTCGCGGAGATATGCGCACCAAAGGCGCCGGCGAGCACCACACGATCGACGGTGTCGATGCCAAATTTGTCCATCAGGAGGCGCGCCCCAGAATAAAGGGCTGCCTTTGCCATCTGGATCGCGCGGATATCGGGGTTGGTCACGGTGATGGTCGGGCCGCCCTCGGCAGAACCATTCCACAGAAGATAGGCATTGGTGCGCCCGTCCTGGATGCAACGTGCACTGCCGGTCTGTTCGGCTGAGCCAATCAGCCCGGAGGCATCCAGCACACCAGCAAGCCGCATCTCGGCAATCGCCTCGATAATGCCGGAACCGCAGATACCGGTGATGCCCGTGGTGGCGACTGCGGCGGCAAAACCTTCTTCATCCGACCAAACGTCGGAGCCGATCACCCGAAAGCGCGGTTCCTTGGTCTCCGGGTTGATCTCAACCCGTTCAATGGCACCGGGGGCCGCCCGTTGACCGCTGGAGATCTGCGCGCCCTCAAACGCTGGGCCGGTGGGGGAGGAACAGGCCAGCACCTTTTCTTTGTTGCCCAGCAGGATTTCCGCATTGGTGCCCACATCCACGACCAGCACCAGATCCTCGGATTTGTCGGGTGCTTCCGACAGTGCCACTGCGGCGGCATCGGCACCGACATGGCCGGCAATGCAGGGCAGCAGGTAGACACGGGCGGCCGGGTGAATATTGAGGTCCAGCTCTACGGCGCGCAATGCCAGTGCGTTGGAGGTCGCCAGCGCGAAGGGCGCCTGACCCAGTTCAAACGGATCAATGCCAAGGAACAGGTGGTGCATCACCGGGTTGCAGACGAACACCGCGTCCACGATCAGCGCCTTGTCGATTTCTGCTTCTGTCGCAATTTGGGTGAACAGCGCATTCATGCCTTCGCGCACAGCGCGGGTCATCTCCTGATCGCCGCCCTTGTTCATCATCGAATAGGACACCCGGCTCATCAGATCTTCGCCAAAGCGGATCTGCGGGTTCATGATGCCAGAGGAGGCCACAACCTCGCCGGTTTTCAGGTCGCAGAGATGCGCGGCGATGGTGGTGGAGCCGAGGTCAACTGCGAGGCCGTAGATCGAGCCTTCGTAGAAACCGGGCCAGATGTGCATGATCTTGGGCGGATGGTTTTCATCGCCCAGATGCACGGCCACGGTGACTTTCCAGCCGCCCTTGCGCAGGGCCGGTTGAAGCACGCTCAGGATGTGCAAATCGGTTTTGACATCTTTCAGGTCCCACTGCGCATCCAGCGCCTCGATCAGCCGCTCCAAATCGCCTGTGGGTTTGTGCATGTCGGGTTCTTCCACCTCGACATAATAAAGGCGGGTGGAGGGGTTCATGGTGATGTCGCGCGCCTCGGCGCGTTTGCGGACCACCTGGCGATGAACCTGGCTTTCCGGTGGCACGTCGATCACCACATCGCCCTGCACCTGCGCCTGACAGCCCAGGCGCCGTCCGTCGATCAGGCCGCGCTTGTCCTTGTAGCGCTGTTCGACTTTGTTCCACTCGGTCAGGGCGTCATCAGCGACGGTTACGCCATGTTTGGAGAACTCACCATAGGATGGTGTGATCTGACATTTCGAACAGATGCCACGCCCGCCGCAGACGGAATCCAGATCGACCCCCAGCTGGCGTGCCGCAGTTAGTACCGGTGTGCCGACCGGAAACCGGCCACGCTTGCCCGACGGGGTAAACACCACCAGCGGATGGGATGTGGACTCAGTCGCGGTCTCGCTGGGGATCTCAGTGACGGGATCGTTTGCCATTCCTGTACCTATCTTGCTTGCGCGGTTTGGGCGGAGCATATGGCGTTTTGGGCGCAAGGAAAGGCGGCGCGCGTCATTTTGCGGTCTCGTGGCGTCATTTCTGCGCGGTTTTAGAAAAAGACTGCTTCGGGTGATGGTTCGGTGATGAAATTTGGCCCGTCTCAAGTGTCATTGTCTGGTGATCCTGACGCTATTTCGCCCAGCCATAGGAGGATTTGAGCGCGGTGTTCGTCGAGCATCGGCGCAGGCGGCCGCGTTGTCTCGTCAGGCAGCGCGGAGAGTTTGACAGGATTGCCTGCCGCCTTGAACCGTGGCGCGCCGTCTTGGTCACAGACATCCACCAGCATGTTGCGGGCGAGGATCTGGGGATCTTGCATCACCTCGGCGACAGACTGGATCGAACCGGTCGGCACACCGGCGCGCTGCAGCCGGTCGATCCAATAGGATGCGGGTTTGTCCAGCGTCACAGCCTCAATCAACCGTTTTAGAAGGCGAGCGTTTTCGCAGCGGGCCTGATTGCTGGCAAAGCGCGCATCTGTGGCCAGCGGCAGGTCCAGCGCGGTACACAGCGTCGTAAACAGCGCGTCATTACCGGCCGCGATCACAAACAATCCGTCGCTGGCGTGGAACGTCTCAAACGGGGTGATCGACGGGTGGCGCGCCCCTGACGGGCGCGGGGGTTCGCCCGTTACCGAGGTGATCGCCACCGCGTGCTCCAACAGCGCCAATTGGCTGTCGAGCATGGCGATATCCACCTTTTGACCCGGCGCGCCACCTTGCACAGCATAGAGCGCCGCCAAAACGCCCTGACAGAGAAACATGCCCGCGGCGATATCACCGATCGAGGCGCCGACGCGCACCGGTTCGCGGTCGCGTTCTCCCGTAATCGACATCACCCCGCCACGGGCCTGCACCACCATGTCATAAGCAGGGCGCAACCGGTCGGGTCCGGTGTGACCAAAGCCTGAGACCGCGCCGTAGACCAGTTTGGGAAAGCGTGCGTGCAGCGCTTCCCAGCCGTAACCCAGCCGCTCCATCACGCCGGGGCGAAAATTCTCAAGGATGACGTCGGCCTGCGTCAGCAGCTGTTCGAAGATGGCGCGATCCTCTTCGGCGCGCAGATCCAGTGTGATGCTTTCCTTCCCATGGTTGATGGTGGCGAAATAGGCGCTATCGCCGTCTTTGAAGGGTGGGAAGGCACGGGTGTCATCACCGAGACCCGGTCGTTCGACCTTGATCACCCGCGCGCCAAGATCGCGCAACGTCATGGAGGCATAAGGCCCTGCCAGCACATGGGTGAGGTCGAGGACGACAATATCGCTAAGGGGGCGGATCATGGTGTGACTCCTGTCTGATCTGTTCGCGGTCTCTTGGTGGCGGAATGCTTGGCGGCCTGCCTTGATGCAGATCAGCTCGGTGTTGCTGGGCGGGCTGTCAGCAGTGGTGTCCATAGCCAGTGTCGCAGGCGGGGACGCGCGCATCACATCACCGGTTGAGAAACCGTCGCAATTCTCCCGTTTTTCCGGCGCCACCTCTTTTCCCCCTTCGGCTTCTGTGCCATAGGGTCATCGCCAAACGGGGTTATGCATGGGGATGACAAATGCAGATTCGTGAGGCTCTCACATTCGATGATGTTCTTCTGGTTCCGGCAGCGTCCAGCGTTCTGCCGAACACCGCTGATACGCGCACGCGCGTCACGGGTGGCATCTCTCTGAACATTCCTTTGCTCAGCTCAGCGATGGACACGGTGACGGAATCGCGGATGGCCATCGCAATGGCGCAGGCCGGCGGCATGGGGGTCATTCACAAGAACCTGGATCTGGAAGAGCAGGCCCGTCAGGTGCGACGGGTCAAACGCTTTGAGAGCGGCATAGTCTATAACCCGATCACTCTGACCGCCGATCAGACCTTGGCCGATGCCAAGGCCCTGCAAGAGCGCTACCGCGTCACCGGTTTTCCCGTTGTTGATACCGACGGGCGCGTGGTTGGCATCGTGACCAACCGCGACATGCGATTTGCCACCGATGACAACACGCCTGTGTCGGTGATGATGACCTCCGACAATCTCGCACTGCTGCATGAACCGGCGGAGCTGGAAGAGGCCAAGTCGATGATGAAGGCGCGCCGCATCGAAAAGCTGCTGGTGACCGATGGTGACGGGAAACTGACTGGCCTGCTGACTCTGAAAGATACCGAACAGGCGGTGCTGAACCCGACGGCTTGTAAGGATGATCTGGGCCGCTTGCGGGTCGCGGCGGCCAGCTCTGTTGGGGACAGCGGCTTTGCCCGCTCCGAAGCGCTGATTGATGCCGGTGTTGATATCGTGGTCGTGGACACCGCTCATGGGCATTCCGAAGGCGTGATCGAGGCGGTCAAACGCATCAAGGCGCGGTCGTCCGGTGTGCAGGTTGTGGCGGGCAATGTCGCAACCGCTGCAGCAACCAAAGCCTTGATCGATGCGGGCGCCGATGCGGTGAAGGTCGGGATCGGTCCGGGGTCGATCTGCACGACTCGTATGGTGGCCGGTGTTGGCGTACCACAGCTCACCGCGATTATGGATTGCGCTTCTGCTGCGGATGATATCCCGATCATCGCGGATGGCGGGATCAAATTCTCCGGCGATTTCGCCAAGGCCATCGCAGCGGGTGCCTCCTGTGCGATGGTAGGCTCGATGATTGCCGGTACTGATGAAAGCCCGGGCGAGGTGATCCTCTATCAGGGGCGTTCGTTCAAATCCTATCGCGGCATGGGATCGCTGGGCGCAATGGCGCGCGGTTCCGCAGATCGCTATTTCCAGAAAGACGCCGCCAGCGATAAACTGGTGCCTGAGGGGATCGAAGGTCAGGTCGCCTACAAAGGCTCGGCCGGCGCGGTGATCCACCAGTTGGTTGGCGGTCTGCGTGCGGCCATGGGCTACACCGGCTGTGCCACGGTTGATGAGATGCGCAAGAATTGCGACTTCGTCCGCATCACCGGGGCGGGCTTGAAGGAAAGCCACGTTCACGATGTGCAGATCACCCGCGAAAGCCCGAATTACCGTATCGGCTAAAGACAGGAGCGCTGCCGGATGACTGTGACGCATCACCATGAGGCCGGGGTATGACCCCGGCTGCCCGGCGTCAGGCCGCTATCGAAATCCTGGATCAGATCCTGACCGGGCAGCCTGCGGAAAAGGAGCTGACAGCCTGGGCACGGCGCAGCCGCTTTGCCGGGTCCAAGGATCGGGCCGCGGTGCGGGATCACGTCTTTGACGCTTTGCGGTGTCTGCGGTCCTTTGCGGCTCTTGGTGGCGGTGGTGGCGACAACAAGGTCACTGATGCCAATACAACGGGTCGGCAGTTGACGTTGGGGGCGTTGCGGGCGGAAGATATTGATCCGGCTGATATCTTTACCGGCGTAGGGCATGCGCCGAAACCGCTTGAGACTGCGGAGCAGGAGCTGCTGACAACCCGTCCGGAGATGGCACAAGCCGAATCCGTTGATATGCCGGACTGGCTCTGGCCTGCGTTTGCGGCCAGCCTTGGCGAGGCCGCAGAGGTGGCAGCACGCGCGTTGCAGCAACGCGCACCGGTGCATCTAAGAGTGAACCGCAGCGCAGCAGACCGCGATACTGCAATCGCGGCGCTGGCGGAGGAGGGGATCCTTGCCGAGACGCACCCCGCAGCAGACACGGCTTTGTCGGTGACGGAAGGGGCGCGTAAGATACGCAACAGCTCGGCCTATCTGACGGGATTGGTCGAATTGCAGGACGCTGCCAGTCAGGCGGTGATCGAGGCGCTGCCCTTGGCTGATGGCCAGCGGGTGCTTGATTACTGTGCCGGTGGCGGTGGCAAGAGCCTCGCCATTGCGGCGCGCGCCAAGCTTGCAGTTTTCGCCCATGATATCGCGCCGCAAAGGATGAAAGACCTGCCCACACGCGCAGATCGGGCAGGGGCTGCCATCACAGTGCTGGCCCCCGATGATGTCGCTGCCAAGGCACCCTTTGATCTGGTTCTATGCGACGCGCCCTGTTCCGGCTCTGGTTCCTGGCGACGTGCGCCCGAAGGCAAATGGCGCCTGACGCAGGCGCGGTTGGATGAGTTGTGCCAGACACAGGCGCAGATCCTGCAGGACGCCAGTCAGTTGGTGGGACCCGGTGGAACGCTGGCCTATGCGACTTGCTCGATGCTGAATGTAGAAAATGGTGATCAGGTGGCGGCATTCCTCGCTGCGAACCCGGAGTGGCAGTTGCAACAGGATCACGGCTGGCAGGTCCAGGATGGAACCGATGGTTTCTATGTTGCTGTTCTGTCCCGTTTCGGCGACGATTGATTGACTTTAAGGCAATTCGGATCCTGCAGTCTTAACGCAGTTTTAACCTAATTCGTCTCGATATAAGCGTATTAATTCATCGAGGGAGCCGCAATGAACGGTCGCCATGCTTCACCCGTTCCTCAGTTGCGTGTCTACACGCCGGAACATGCTCGCCTGGCGGCGGTTTTGCTTTTGTCGGCCATGGTGATCACTGCGCCGTGGCTGTTCCAGACACCAGAGTGGATCACACGCGGGCTGGTGGCTGTCGGCCTGACACTGGTTGCCGTGGCGTTGATGATGTTGGTGCAGGCGCGTACCCGACTACGGGCCCGGTCAATGGCGGCGGACCTGCTCAGTGGCTTCATCGACAAGGATGCGACCGCGACATTCGTCTGCGATGATGACGGGATGATCCACGCCTCTAACGGGGCGGCGCTGAAACGATTTGCGGATGCCGATACCGAGACACTTGCGGGCACGTTGCGATCCATCCTCGCCAACCCTTCGGCTGTTCTGTTCCGCCTGCAAAGCCGCGCCCGTGTCGACGGTGCTGCGCGTGAAGATATCGTGACCCGTCGTGGCCATGTGCGACTGGCAGTGCATCAGATGCAGGGCGGTAGCTTTCTGTGGCGGGTGGAGGAGGTCACGGATCGCCCCACCAGCAGCCGTGGCGCCGATGCAGTCCCAATTCCGATGCTGACGGTGGGGCGCACCGGGGCAGTCCTGTTCATGAACGAGGCGGCCCGCGGGTTGATTGGCGAACGGGTGAAGTCCACCGACCGCCTCTTTACGTCATTGCCGGTGCTCTCGGGGCAGATCAACACCATGAGCACCAAGGACGGGCTGGTTGAGGTTCTGGTCTGCGAGAAGAACCGCAGTCAGGGTCGGAGCGAGCTGTATTTTCTGCAGCTAGATGACAATGAAACCTCAGTTGGACAGGCTTCACTTGAAAGTCTGCCGGTGCCGTTTGTTAAGGTTGATCCGAAAGGGGCGCTGATCTCGGCCAACAAGCTGGGGATGCACCTGCTTGGCATCAGTTCCTGCGGCAACCTCAATATCGGCCAGTTGATGGATGGTCTTGGTCGACCGATGTCGGACTGGCTGCGCGACACCGTTGACGGGCAGGCCTCGCATAAATCCGAGTTCCTGCGCCTGACGCGTCGTGACAAGGAAGTGTTTGTGCAGGTCACCCTGACCCGGGTTATTGAGGAGGGCGAAACCGTCCTCATCGCGGTGCTGAACGATGCCACCGAGCTGAAGACGCTTGAGGCACAATTTGTGCAGAGCCAGAAGATGCAGGCGATTGGTCAGCTGGCGGGCGGTGTGGCGCATGATTTCAACAACCTGCTAACGGCCATTTCCGGGCATTGCGATCTGCTGTTGTTGCGCCATGACCAGGGCGATCAGGACTTCGGCGATCTGATCCAGATCCATGAGAACGCCAACCGCGCGGCGGCTCTTGTCAGTCAGCTGCTGGCATTCTCGCGCAAGCAGACTTTGCAGCCTGAAGTTCTGGATGTGCGCGACACCCTGTCTGACCTCACCCATTTGTTGAACCGACTGGTCGGGGAGAAAGTAACGCTGACGCTGAGCCATGATCCGGTGATGCGGTCAATCCGGGCAGACAAACGTCAGCTGGAACAGGTGTTGATGAATCTGGTGGTGAATGCGCGCGATGCGATGCCGCAGGGCGGAGAGATCCGCATCGAGACCGAGGCCGTGGTGCTGGATCAACCGCTGGAACGCAATCGCGCGGTTGTACCTGCTGGTGACTGGGTCACCGTCAAGGTTTCCGATGAAGGTGTCGGGATATCTCCAGATAAGCTGCAGAAGGTGTTTGAACCTTTCTACACCACAAAACGCACCGGAGAGGGCACCGGCCTTGGCCTTTCAACGGCCTATGGCATAATCAAGCAGACGGGCGGCTATATCTTTGTCGACTCGATCAAGGATCAAGGCACTCAGTTCACCCTGTTCTTCCCGGTGAACACTCAGGTGGAGGCAGAGGCTGCTGCTGCGATCACCGTCGATGCAGCCGCAAAGCCGGTTGCCGCTCAGCATGGTGAAGGGGTTGTCCTGCTGGTAGAGGACGAAGCGCCGGTACGGGCCTTTGCGTCGCGGGCGTTGCGGATGCGTGGGTATACGGTGCTTGAGGCGGAATCTGCCGAGGATGCGCTGCGCACGCTCGAAGATCCTGGTCTGACAGTTGATGTTTTCGTCACTGATGTGGTGATGCCCGGCATGGATGGGCCGAGTTGGGTACGTGAGGCGTTGAAGACGCGTCCAGATACGCGCGTGGTATTCGTCTCTGGCTATGCCGAGGGCGCCTTTGGCGAGGCTGAACCATCGGTTCCGAATTCGGTGTTCCTGCCGAAACCTTTCTCGCTTAACCAACTGACAGAGACGGTTCACGAGCAGCTGCACTAACAGGCAGCAGGATCCTCGGGACGGTTGCGCCTACGGTCCGGGTGGATAGCGACCCTGCAGGCGTCAGCTCAGACTGGCATAAAGTGTGAACTCATCCGCCCGCTTGCGTCTGACAACCTCCAGCGCAGCGCTGCTGGGAGTAAGGTCAGCCTGTGGGCTGACGTTGAGGCGGGGCAGGTCGATGGCAGTCTGGAGCCGCTCCTGAAGGAACCCGTGAAGCGCATCTGGATCCTCATAGCGGAATAAATGACTGACGGCGCAGCCATTGGGTTGGGGTTCCAGAAATTTGACCTGACTGCCAACATTGGCATGGAGCGGCGGTTTCCCTTTGCAGGCATCCCGCAAAAAGTCGTCAAAGCTGATCCCTAACGTACTGTTGGCATGTCCGCGCAGATCATCGCGCTGACGAAACCGATACCAGCTGCCCAGCCAACTGACCGGTTCGCGCATAACCGCGACCAGTTCCATCTCGGCATCGCAGACCTTCGCCAGCATGGGCCGAATCCAGCGGTTATAGCGATAGACAGGGGCATGTTTCAGCTGTGGCGGGTTGGCAAAGACCATATCGGCGCGGGCACTGAGTGCCGCCTGATAGGCTGTGGTGCCGGTTTTGGGCACGCTCAGCAGTGCCAGTCGTTCCTTGAAAAAGATCAGCATAGCGTGAAAAATCCGCGACTAAGACGAAGGGTCTTTCTTGGATAACACTCTCTTAACCCTCTTGGCCACCAGATCAGGGCAGGAGTGGCCAAGTCAGATTTTCATTGCAATGTTCTCTTTTTGATCTCATATAGAACAAGAGGCGAACAAAGCAGTGATTGCCGCCCGCTCGCGGGTGTGACACATAGAAAGGGACAAGGGACTATGGCGGATCTTTTGACCATGAAAGACAATAAGAAGAGCGGCGACAAACAAAAAGCGCTGGATAGCGCTCTGGCGCAGATCGAACGGCAGTTCGGCAAGGGCTCCATTATGAAACTGGGCGATGGCAACCCCCTGAACGAGATCGAGGCCTCCTCGACCGGGTCACTGGGGCTAGACATCGCACTTGGTATTGGTGGCCTGCCGATGGGGCGTATCGTTGAAATCTACGGGCCGGAAAGCTCGGGTAAGACCACGCTGACGCTGCATTGTATTGCGGAGCAGCAGAAAAAAGGCGGCGTTTGCGCCTTTGTGGATGCGGAACATGCGCTGGACCCGCAGTATGCGGCCAAGCTGGGTGTCGATCTGGACGAGTTGCTGATTTCGCAGCCCGATACCGGTGAGCAAGCGTTGGAAATCACCGATACGCTGGTGCGCTCCGGCGCAGTGAACATGGTGATCGTGGACTCTGTTGCGGCCCTCACTCCAAAGTCGGAGCTGGAAGGCGACATGGGCGACAGCAATGTTGGTGTGCAGGCGCGTCTGATGAGCCAGGCCATGCGCAAACTGACCGGCTCCATCAGCCGTTCCAACTGCATGGTGATTTTCATCAACCAGATCCGGATGAAGATCGGCGTCATGTTCGGCTCGCCCGAAACCACCACCGGCGGTAACGCGTTGAAATTCTATTCTTCCGTGCGTTTGGACATTCGCCGCATCGGCGCGATCAAGGATCGGGATGAGGTTGTCGGCAACGCTACCCGCGTGAAGGTCGTCAAGAACAAGGTGGCCCCACCGTTCAAACAGGTGGAGTTCGACATTATGTATGGTGAAGGCATCTCCAAGATGGGTGAGCTTCTGGATCTCGGTGTAGCGGCGGGTGTCGTTGCAAAATCCGGGGCCTGGTTCTCCTACGGGGATGAGCGTATCGGGCAGGGGCGTGAAAACGCCAAGACCTATCTGCGCGAAAACGCCCATATCGCCTATGATATCGAAGATAAGATCCGCGCGGCTCATGGGCTTGAGTTTGACCGACCCGAAGGCGCGGACGACGACATCTTGGAGGCCTGAAATTCAGGCGGACCCGAATGCTGGTTGCGGGGCTGAGCCCGGAAGGTTGCAGGATAAACGCTGAAAAAACCGGGAAAATCTGATCAAATCAGGGCGCGGACCTTTCCGCGCCCTTTTTCGTGTCGGTTTCACAGGGGCTTTCCGCACCGCAGCGCTGGACAGGCTGACGAGGGGCGGATACATCTTCCCGAACCGCTGAGACAACCAGCCGAGAGATCCCGATTATGCCGACGCTCAATGATATCCGCTCCACCTTTCTGAACTACTTTGCCAAACAGGGGCATGAGGTGGTCGATTCCAGCCCGCTGGTGCCGCGCAACGACCCGACCTTGATGTTTACCAACTCGGGCATGGTGCAGTTCAAAAACTGCTTCACCGGCGTGGAGACCCGCGACTACAAACGTGCCACCTCCTCGCAGAAATGTGTGCGCGCAGGTGGCAAACACAACGACCTCGATAACGTCGGCTATACTGCCCGTCACCACACGTTTTTCGAGATGCTCGGCAACTTCTCTTTTGGCGACTACTTCAAACATGAGGCGATCCCCTTCGCCTGGGAATTGATCACCAAGGAATTCGATATTCCGAAGGATCGCCTTTATACGACCGTCTATCACACAGACGATGAAGCCTTTGAAATCTGGAAAAAACTGGGCGTGCCAGAGGAGCGGATCATCCGCATCGCCACCTCTGACAATTTCTGGCAGATGGGTGACACTGGCCCCTGTGGCCCCTGCACCGAAATCTTTTATGACCACGGTGAGCATATCTGGGGTGGCCCTCCTGGCTCTCCCGAGGAAGACGGTGACCGGTTCATCGAGATCTGGAACCTCGTCTTCATGCAGAACGAGAAGTTCGCGGATGGCTCGATGGTCGATCTGGACATGCAGTCCATCGACACGGGTATGGGGCTGGAGCGGATCGCGGCGCTGCTGCAAGGCACCCATGACAACTATGAAACCGATCTCTTCAAATCGCTGATCGAAGCCTCGGCAACGGTAACCAACACGGAGCCCTTCGGCGATCAGAACGTACATCATCGGGTGATTGCGGATCATCTGCGCTCCTGTTCTTTCCTGATTGCCGAGGGCGTGCTGCCCTCGAACGAAGGGCGCGGTTACGTGTTGCGCCGGATCATGCGCCGCGCGATGCGCCATGCTTCGCTTTTGGGGGCCACAGATCCGGTGATGCACAAGTTGGTGCCGTCGCTGGTCCAGAAAATGGGTGCGGCCTATCCTGAGCTTGGCCAGGGGCAAGCCTTGATCGAAGAGACCTTCGAGCAGGAGGAAACCCGGTTCCTCAAGACTCTGGATCGTGGTTTGAAACTGCTGGATGATGCCTCTGCCGATCTGGGGCAGGGCGACGTGCTGCCCGGTGGGACCGCATTCAAGCTGTATGACACTTATGGGTTCCCGCTTGATCTGACGCAGGACGCTTTGCGCGCCAAGGAGATTGAGGTCGACACCGACGGCTTCGATGCCGCGATGAAAGAGCAGAAAGAGAAATCTCGTGCAGGCGGCATCGGACTGGGTGAAGCGGCGGATGTGAAGATCTACTTCGACATCGTTGATGCCGTGGGAACGACAGACTTCCTCGGCTATGAAACCGAGAAGGCGGAAGGTCAGATCATGGCCCTCGTCAAGGATGGCGCTCAGCTGCAGACTGCGGCCAAGGGTGACAGCGTTCAGATCATCCTGAACCAGACGCCGTTCTATGGTGAAAGCGGTGGTCAGGTTGGTGATAGCGGCGTTTTGACCGTCGAAGGTGGCGCGGCCCGCATCACCGACACCAAGAAGGTTGAAGGCTTGTTTCTGCACATTGCTGAGGTGACCGACGGCGAGATTGCCGTGGGCAAAGGGGCTGCGATGGAGGTGGATCACTCCCGCCGCAGCAAGATCCGCGCCAATCATTCGGCCACCCACCTGCTGCACGAAGCCTTGCGTAATGCCCTTGGGAAACATGTCGCGCAGAAGGGCTCGCTCAATGCAGAAGATCGCCTGCGCTTCGATTTCAGCCATAACAAGGCGATGAGCGCGGATGAGCTGACTACGGTCGGCGCGGAAGTCAATGAGTTCATCCGGCAGAACACGCCCGTCTCCACCCGGATCATGACACCGGATGACGCGCGTGAACTGGGCGCTCAGGCGCTGTTCGGCGAGAAGTATGGCGAAGAGGTCCGCGTTGTTTCCATGGGGCGCGCCGCCACTGGCAAGGGTCAGGATGGTGACACCTACTCCATCGAACTCTGTGGTGGCACCCATGTGAAGCAAACCGGTGATATCGGCACTTTTGTCATTCTGGGCGACAGCGCCTCCTCTGCCGGTGTGCGCCGGATCGAGGCGCTGACCGGTGCGGCTGCGGTGGAACATCTGGAGCGTGAAGCAGGCCGTATGGCCGAGGTTGCAGGCGCTCTGAAGGCTCAGCCAGCCGAGGTGATGGATCGTCTCAAGGCCATGATGGACGAGCGGAAGGCGCTTCAAAACGAGGTTTCTCAGCTGAAACAGCAGGTTGCTATGGGCGGCGGCGCTGGTGGCGGATCCGAGACCAAAGAAATTGGTGGCAAGACCTTCCTTGGTCAGGCGCTGGAAGGTGTTTCTGGCAAGGATCTGCGCGGTCTGATCGATGCCCATAAGCAGAAGATCGGGTCCGGTGTGATCCTGTTGATTGCCAATGACGACGGCAAGGTCGCTATTGCCGCTGGCGTGACCGATGATCTGACAGGCGAAATTTCAGCCGTGGATGTTCTGAAGGCGGCGGTTCCGGCTGTTGGCGGCAAGGGGGGCGGTGGCCGCCCTGATATGGCGCAGGGGGGCGGTAAAGACTTCTCCGGTGCGGATGAGGCGATCAAAGCCGCCGAGGCGCTGCTCGCCAGCTGACCACTTGGTCAAAAAAGACTTGGTCTTTCCGGCGATCTGCCTAAGCTGCCGGAAAGACCATCCCCAAAGGAGGCTCAGATGCCCGCACTCTGGATTGCACATGTCACCGTCACCGATGCCGAAGCCTACGGCAAATATGCCGAGCTTGCCGGTCCCGCAGTTGCCAAACACGGGGGGCAGTTCATTGCCCGTGGCGGTCGGTTTGTCCAGCTTGAGGGCAAGGAACGTCCGCGCAATGTGGTCGCGCGGTTTCCCAGCGTCGATGCGGCCGTTGATTGCTACAACAGCCCCGAATATCAGGAAGCGCTGAGCCACGCCCGCGATGCCTCCGAACGCGAATTGATGGTTGTCGAAATCAGCGAGTAGACGCTGAGCGCAGAGATCTACCCCTAGTTTTAAACAAATTGCCCCCATCCGGCGCTCTGCCGTTTGGGGGTTTTATGGTATTGTTAACGAAAGTAGCTTCGAGCTCGTGCATCCAGGCGATGTGCGCGCATCGATGTTGAAGTTTGATGACCAGAATGGCCAGCTCAAAGGGGAAGTATTCCTCTGTGAAATTCTGGCGGACGCGTCCTCGACCAAGGAAAGCCCGTGCCGCCCAAGATGAAAGCGGTGTCATGATTATTCACCTATCGACGGGTCCACAACCAGGCCCTCAATCCGAGCAACCACAGCAGGCACAACGTGCTGAGGAGAGGCTGTCGTCTGCGCAGCCTGCCTCTCAAATGCCCAGCAATTCCGCTGCGTCCATGGTCGTTCTGGCCGTGCCGGACGCCGGGGCGGGCCGTAACACGGATCTTCAGTCTGAACTGAACCGGCAACCCAAAAAGGGAGGAACAGCTGGCGTCAATGAGGAGGCGGTCAAAATCCTTGAGGATGTTCTGAGCAGCACATCTTCAAGTGATGAGTTCCGCACGGAACTGAACCGGCAATTGACTGAGGCCGGGCATGATGCGTCAAAGCCGATGATGGATATCCGGGTCTGAGAATCCGGTTGCTTGGTAAGATAAAGGCCGCTCGGTTGAGCGGCCTTTATTGTTTTATGCGTTGGCGCGGGCCATTCGTTTGCGCTCGTGCGGATCGAGGTAGCGCTTGCGCAGACGCACGGAGTTCGGAGTCACCTCCACCAGCTCGTCATCGTCGATATAGGCGATCGCCTCTTCCAGAGAGAGCTTCATCGGCGTGGTCAGGCGGACCGCGTCATCGGTGCCGGAGGCCCGAACGTTGGTCAGTTTCTTACCCTTCAGCGGGTTCACTTCCAGATCATTGTCACGGCTGTGCTCGCCAATGATCATGCCGGTGTAGACGTCTTCCTGGGCGCCGATCATCATCTTGCCGCGCTCTTCGAGGTTCCACAGCGCATAGGCCACGGAGGTGCCGTTCTCCATAGAGATGAGAACACCCGCGCGACGGCCGGGAATGGAGCCCTTGTGCGGGGTCCAGCCGTGGAACACGCGGTTCAGAACGCCGGTGCCGCGGGTGTCTGTCAGGAACTCGCCGTGATAGCCGATCAGGCCACGGGAGGGGACATGCGCGATGATGCGGGTCTTGCCAACGCCTGCGGGCTTCATCTCGACCAGCTCACCCTTGCGGTGACCGGTTAGCTTCTCAATGACAACGCCGGAATATTCATCATCGACGTCGATGGTGGCTTCCTCAACCGGCTCCATGCGGACGCCGTCTTCTTCTTTGAACAGAACCTGCGGGCGGGAAATCGACAGTTCGAACCCTTCGCGGCGCATATTCTCGATCAAAACACCCATCTGGAGTTCGCCGCGACCTGCAACCTCGAAGGCTTCGCCGCCGGGAGTGTCGGAGATCTGAATCGCGACGTTGGATTCGGCTTCCTTCATCAGGCGATCCCGAATGACGCGGGACTGAACTTTCTTGCCATCGCGACCCGCCAGCGGGCTGTCATTGATGCCAAAGGTGACGGTGATGGTGGGCGGGTCAATCGGCTGCGCGGGCAGGGCGTCATTGACGGAGGTATTCACCAGCGAGTCGGCCACGGTTGCCTTCGTCATCCCCGCGATGGAGACGATATCGCCGGCCTCTGCCACGTCGATGGCCTGCTGACCAAGACCACGGAACGCCAGAACCTTGGTGCAGCGGAAGTTTTCGATCAGGTCACCCTCGCGGCTCAGCGCTTTGAGATTGTCGCCTGCCTTCAGCGTACCGGATTCAACACGGCCGGTCAGGATGCGCCCCATGAAAGGGTCGGCGCCCAGCGTGGTGGCCAGCATGCGGAAGGGCTCGTCTTTGTGCTCAATCTGCTTCGGCGCAGGGACGTGATCCACAATGAGGTCGAACAGGGCAGAGAGATCCTTGCGGGGGCCGTCCAGCTCCATATCAGCCCAACCGGAGCGACCGGAGGCATACATGGACGGGAAGTCCAGCTGATCATCATCGGCGCCGAGATTGGCGAAGAGGTCAAAACACTGGTCCAGCGCGCGATCAGGCTCACCATCGGGTTTATCGACCTTGTTCACGACCACAATCGGGCGCAGACCCAGTGCCAGCGCTTTGGAGGTCACGAATTTGGTCTGCGGCATCGGGCCTTCTGCAGCGTCAACCAGCAGCACAACACCGTCCACCATGGAGAGGATCCGCTCCACCTCGCCGCCGAAATCGGCGTGGCCGGGGGTGTCGACGATATTGATCCGGGTGCCGTTCCATTCAACCGAAGTGGCCTTGGCCAGAATGGTGATGCCCCGCTCGCGTTCCAGATCGTTGCTGTCCATGGCGCGTTCCGCCACAGCCTGGTTTTCGCGGAAGGCGCCGGATTGTTTCAGAAGCTCGTCAACCAGGGTGGTTTTCCCGTGGTCCACGTGAGCAATGATCGCAATGTTGCGCAGGTCCATGACGTCAGCCTTTGTAAGGAAGTTGACGCGCGCATAGCGTGATAGGCCACCAAAGGCCAGAGGAAATGCATCTTTTTGCCCGCGTGGCGTCGATCAAGCCTGAGTTCTGGCGTTTGGAACACCAGTCTCAAGGGCATACTGATTGCAATCAATGTCCGGTGGTGTTGGAAAACAGATGGATCACCAGAATGCCTGCCAGGATCAGCAACAATCCAAGGACTGCAGGTAAATCAAGCCGCTGTCCGAACACGACCCAACCAATGATCGCGATGAGGAAAATGCCAAGGCCGGACCAGATCGCATAGACAATCCCCACAGGCATATGCCGCAGGGTGAGCGCCATGAGGTAAAATGCCAGCCCATAGCCAACCACTACGAGAACTGACGGGCCAAGCCGGGTAAATTGCTGGCTGGCCTGCAAGGCGGTGGTGCCAACGGTCTCTGCGACAACTGCCAGGACCAGATAGAGATAGTGAAGCGGCATGTTCAGACTTCCAGTAGGGATCTGCTTGTCCACGCAGCGCCAGGATCAGGCGCTGGTGTTTTCGGCAAACCAAGGGGCAACAGTGGCCCGGACATACTCCCAGACCGCAGGTGCGCCGCGCGCAACCTTCTGGCCAACGCGGGCCTCCAGCTGAGCCAGAGTGACGTTATATTCCCGCCAGCTGCCGCCCCCGGACATCAGGTTCAGCAAGACCGGCTGCACGCGATCAATGGCCTTAGCATAGACCGCTTCGGCGCTTTCGGCGGCTTCGAATTCTTCCCAGATGCTGCGGAACGCTTGACCCTGATCTTCTGGCAAAAGTCCGAAAATCCGTTCTGCTGCGGCCTGTTCACTTGCGGCGATGGCGGCGTGATCGGCCTCCGACAGGGTCGAATGGATCGGCACATCGCCAGCATCAATTTCGACAATGTCATGCAGCATCAGCATTTGCAGCACTTTGGCCATGTCTACCGGCGCGTGACTGTGCTGTGCTAGCACCCAGGCGTAAAGCATAATGTGCCAGCTGTGTTCGGCGGAATTTTCATGGCGGCTGCCATCGCCGAGGGTGGTTGCGCGCAGAACGGTCTTCAACGCGTCGACCTCATTGAGGAAGGCAAGGGGCGCGGTCAGCACATCCTGTGGGTCGCCCCCCTCAAGCTTCGTGACTGCATGGGTGTAAACCTCGGGAAAGGCCTCTTTCAGTGCTGCAGCACGCCCGCCATAGAGATTGCCTCGGACCACCTCAATATGCGCCGCAGGCACATCCGCATTGTAAAGCGTCTGAAAGATTGGCTGACAGTGATCAATGCGCTTGGCCCATTGGGCGTCCGGCGTTGTGCTCGCTTCGAACTCGCGCCACAGACCATGCAGAAAGGCAGATTGATCCGCCGGAAGCAGCGAGAACAGCCGGGTCGCGGCAACCGCTTCGGCGCTGGCAACTGCCTCCCAGTCCACATCACCGTCAATCGGATGGTCGCCTGCATCGATCTCAACCAGATCATGCAGCAGCAACATCTGCACCACCCGTTCAATCGAAACGTCAGCTGGTGCAAACGGGGCCAGGACCAGTGCATAAAGCGCCAGATGCCAGCTGTGCTCAGCAGAGTTTTCACACCGAGAGCCATCCAGGATCAGGTTCTGACGATCCACGCGGCGCAGCTTGTCCGCCTCCAGCAAGAAACGGAACTGGCTTTCAAGCCGCGATGGGGTGTCAGTCATGGTCAGGGGCCTTGGATGCAATCTTGGCCTTGGCGGCGCTGATTTTGCTGTTGAGGAAGGCGCGCGCCTTACGCTCGGCAAGGCGCACCCGCATTTCAGTGAGGAAGGCTTCCTCAAGGGATTGAGACGCCGCCCCCAGAACCTCGCTCACCTCCATATAGAGGCGCTCTTCGCCGGTGGCGTCCTGTACCTTCAGCGTGTCGGCGGCCAGTTTCTGGGCCAGCGTCTCAATCGTGCCCATTAGCGGGAGCTTTCGGTGAGCCGCCGTTTGACGTAGTCGGACACATTGTCGATCATCGGGTCCATATGAGGATCCTGGAAGAAGTGATCTGCGCCTTCGACTTCGGTATGGGTGATGGTGATGCCCTTCTGCTCATGCAGTTTGTTCACCAGATTGACCGTATCCGCAGGCGGTGCCACGCGGTCGGCGGTCCCGTTGATGATCAAACCGGAGGAGGGGCAGGGCGCTAGGAACGAGAAATCATACATATTGGCAGGCGGCGCGACCGAGATGAAACCGGTGATCTCAGGACGGCGCATCAGCAGCTGCATACCGATCCACGCCCCAAAGGAGAAACCGGCAACCCAGCAATGCTTGGAATTGTTGTTCATCGACTGAAGGTAATCCAGTGCCGATGCGGCATCGGACAATTCGCCAACGCCCTGATCATATTCGCCCTGGGACCGTCCAACGCCGCGGAAATTGAACCGCAGAACCGTGAAGCCCATGTTGTAGAACGCATAATGCAGATTGTAGACGACCTTGTTGTTCATCGTCCCACCGAACTGCGGATGCGGATGCAGTACGATGGCGATGGGCGCGTCTTTTTCTTTTTGCGGGTGATAGCGGCCTTCCAGGCGGCCTTCGGGTCCGGGAAAAATGACCTCAGGCATGTTTGGGTGAATCCTACTCTTATTTTCGGGGATGCCGCCGGGAATACTTGACGAATTCCGTAGGGCACCTTAGAACGGTTCTAATTGGTGGCAGAGGCCAAGTTTCGCTGCCGTCCCGCTGAGATACGCATTGCAGCGTTCGAGGTCAATCTTTTCGCTATGCCGTCACGGTCTGAGGATTTGAAAATATGAAACTTTCGACCAAAGGGCGGTATGCGATGGTGGCCTTGGCGGATATTGCCTTGCAGCCGGAGGATAGTTTGGTGGTGTTGGGCGACATCTCCAAACGTCAGGATATCTCGCTCCCGTACCTTGAGCAGCTGTTCGTGAAGCTGCGCCGTAGCGGCCTCGTGGTGTCAGTGCGTGGCCCCGGTGGGGGGTACAGGCTGGCGCAGCAGCCCTCGGACATACGGGTGGTGGATGTGCTCAGTGCGGTGGATGAAACCGTTGACGCCATGCACAAGGGCGCAGGCGCCTCTGGCGGGCTATCTGGAAGCCGCGCGCAATCGCTGACCAACCGTCTTTGGGAAGGGCTGAGCGCGCATGTGTATGTTTTCCTGCATCAGACCCGCCTGTCGGATGTGATCGAAAATGATCTGGTTCCCTGTCCGGCGGTTCCGACCTTGTTTTCCGTGGTGGATGACTGATCCGACCCGCAAGTTTGGAAATCTACACGGGCGCTGGTGCGCTGTATCGACGAAATCAACCATCGCGCGCCTGCATTGAGCGGCCGCGAGGGGCCAAGCCAAGGATCAACTCTGCATATGTTGCGCGTCTATCTTGATCACAACGCTACCACGCCGCTTTGCGATGCTGCGAAGGCTGCGATGATCTCTGCGATGGAGATTTGCGGAAACCCGTCTTCGGTACATGCCGAAGGTCGGGCGGCCAAGGCGCTGGTTGAGAAGGCGCGGGCGCAAATCGCCTCGGCCTTTGGGGCGGATGGTGCCGATATCGTCTTCACCTCCGGGTCGACTGAGGGGGCTGCCTTGGCAATGAGTGGTCGCAATCTTCATGCCGCATCGGTTGAACATGATGCGGTAAGGGCTTGGGCTATTGAGGATTTACAGGTTTCGTCTGAGGGCGGTGTCCTTGTGAATGACCCGGCGGCCTCTGCACTGCAGCTGGCCAATTCCGAAACCGGTGTGGTCCAGACCTTGCCGCAGGGGCTGGCGGTGACTGATGCTACACAGGCCTTTGGCAAGCTGCCTGTGGCCTTCAACTGGATGGGCGCAACCATGGCGCTGATTTCGGCGCATAAGTTGGGCGGCCCAAAAGGGATCGGCGCGGTTGTTCTGAAACGCGGCACCGATCTGGCGGCGCAGATCAAAGGGGGCGGTCAGGAAATGGGCCGTCGGTCCGGCACCGAGAATGTTGTCGGAATCGCCGGCTTCGGCGCCGCTGCCGAAGCCGCAGCACAGGCGCTGGCCAATGGTGTGTGGGAGCGCGTTGCGATGCTGCGCGACACAATGGAAGCGGCCCTTGCAGCTGGCAGTGCCGATACTATTTTTGTTGGGACATCGGCATCACGCCTTCCCAACACCAGCTGTTTTGCGACCCCGGGCTGGAAGGGCGAAACCCAGGTCATGCAAATGGACCTCTCGGGTTTTGCGATCAGCGCAGGCAGTGCTTGCTCCAGCGGCAAAGTGCGCGCCAGCGCGGTGCTGACCGCCATGGGATATGACGAGTTAACCGCCCAGAGCGCCGTGCGCGTTTCGCTTGGGCCGGACACAACAGAAACGGATGTGCTGCGCTTTGCCGAAAGCTGGTGCGCCAAACAGAAGAAACATCGCGCCCGGGTGGCGTGAGTGCAGGAGATGACCATGACAGCATTGGATGATGTTCAGGTAAAAGAAGGCGTTGACCAGGAAACGGTTGATGCTGTCCGCGAGGTTGGCGGCGCCTATAAGTACGGCTGGGAAACCGATATCGAGATGGAATACGCCCCCAAAGGCCTGACCACCGATATCGTACGGCTGATTTCGGAGAAAAACGAAGAACCGGAATGGATGCTGAACTGGCGTCTGGAAGCCTATGACCGCTGGCTGCAGAAGGAAGAACCGACTTGGGCGATGGTCGACTATCCGGAAATCGATTTCCAGGACCAGTACTACTATGCCCGTCCCAAATCGATGGAGGTCAAGCCAAAGTCGCTGGATGAGGTCGATCCCAAGCTGCTGGCGACCTACGAAAAGCTGGGTATCCCTCTGAAAGAACAGATGATTCTGGCCGGTGTAGAAGGCGCGGAGAATATGCCAGCGGAGGGCCGCAAGGTCGCGGTTGATGCGGTGTTCGACTCCGTCTCTGTTGGCACAACCTTCCAGGAAGAGCTGAAAAAAGCGGGCGTGATATTCTGTTCGATCTCTGAGGCGATCCGCGAGCACCCCGAACTTGTGAAGAAATACCTCGGTTCTGTCGTGCCGGTGTCTGATAATTTCTACGCAACGCTGAACTCGGCTGTGTTCTCGGATGGTTCGTTTGTCTATGTGCCACCGGGCGTGCGCTGCCCGATGGAGCTGTCGACCTATTTCCGCATCAATGCGGAGAACACCGGCCAGTTCGAACGCACCCTGATCATCGCTGATAAAGGCAGCTATGTCAGCTACTTGGAAGGTTGTACTGCACCAGCGCGTGATATCGCTCAGCTGCACGCGGCGGTCGTGGAAATCATCATCGAAGAAGACGCCGAGGTGAAATATTCCACCGTTCAGAACTGGTATCCGGGTGATGAAAACGGCAAGGGCGGCATCTATAACTTCGTGACCAAACGCGCGGATTGCCGTGGCGACCGCTCCAAGGTGATGTGGACGCAGGTGGAAACCGGCTCTGCCGTCACCTGGAAGTACCCCTCCTGCATCCTGCGCGGCGAGGAAAGCCAGGGCGAGTTTTACTCGATCGCGATTGCGAACAACATGCAGCAGGCCGACACCGGAACCAAAATGGTGCACCTGGGCAAGAACTCCAAATCGCGCATCGTGTCCAAAGGTATCTCCGCCGGCAAGGCGCAGAACACCTACCGCGGTCTGGTGTCGATGCATCCCAAGGCCAAGGACAGCCGCAATTACACCCAGTGCGACAGCCTGCTGATCGGCGACAAATGCGGCGCCCACACGGTTCCCTACATCGAGGTCAAGAACAACTCCTCCCGCGTGGAGCATGAGGCTACCACCTCCAAGGTCGATGACGACCAGCTGTTTTACTGCCGCCAGCGCGGCATGGACGAGGAAGAAGCGGTTGCTCTGGTTGTGAATGGCTTCTGCAAGGACGTGCTGCAGGCGCTGCCGATGGAGTTCGCCATGGAAGCGCAGCAGCTGGTTGCGATCTCGCTGGAAGGGTCTGTGGGCTGAACCTACCAATGATGATTGACGGACGGACATATTCCTTAAGGGAGCGCCAGGAAATTGCTCGCACGGCGAGGCGCCGTGTGGGTGCTGAAGTTGCTCTTGTTGCAACCTTCGGGGGTGCGGTTTTGTTCATCACGCTTTTCTGGTTTGGACCCTATGTGGTTTTTCCTGTCGCCAGCGCTCTCGGAATGACCATTTCCGCGACTGGTCTCGTTCTCGCGTTCGGAACGAGTATTAGTTGTGCTCTTTTGCACGGCCTGAGGCTGAAGAAAAAAGTGAAAAGCGCCAAAGAGCTAGATGCCGCTTTTCTTTATTCTTACGCAGGCAAAAGAGCGGAAGACCTTGAAAGTAAAGGGTACCCCAAACAACAAGAGGCACGTTCATGATCATCACAACCACACCAAACGTCGAAGGCTACCAGATATCCGACTACAAAGGCATCGTGGTGGGCGAGGCCATCATGGGCGCCAATGTGGTGCGCGATGTCTTCGCCTCCATCACCGACATCGTTGGCGGCCGCTCCGGCGCTTATGAAAGCAAGCTGCAGGACGCGCGCGAAACCGCGCTGGCAGAGCTGGAAGATCGCGCCCGCGCCAAGGGCGCAAACGCCGTTGTGGGCGTTGATCTGGATTACGAAGTGGTCGGTCAATCCATGCTGATGGTGTCGGCCAGCGGCACCGCAGTGGTGCTCGGCTAAGAATTCGCCCCTCGGGGCACAGGAACAACCGGGGCCTGTCCCCGAAGAGATATAAACGAGGAAAAAATGCTCGAAATCAAAAACCTGCACGTCAAACTTGAAGAAGAGGACAAGCAGATCCTCAAAGGCGTCAACCTCACCGTTGAAGCTGGCAAAGTGCACGCCATCATGGGGCCGAACGGTTCTGGTAAATCGACACTGTCCTACGTGCTGTCCGGTCGCGATGGCTATGAGGTGACCGATGGTGAGGCCTCGCTGGCGAGCGAAGATCTGCTGGAGATGGAACCGGAAGAGCGCGCCGCCGCAGGCGTCTTCCTGGCGTTCCAATATCCGGTTGAGATCCCCGGTGTGGGCAACATGACCTTCCTGCGCACTGCAGTGAACGCACAGCGCAAAGCCCGTGGCGAAGAAGAGCTGAGCGCCTCTGACTTCCTGAAAGAGGTCCGCGCCAAGGCGAAGACGCTGAAGATCGACGCCGACATGCTGAAGCGCCCGGTCAATGTGGGCTTCTCCGGTGGTGAGAAAAAGCGTAACGAAATCCTCCAGATGGCAATGCTCGAGCCGAAAATGTGCATCCTGGATGAGACCGATTCCGGTCTGGATGTGGATGCAATGAAACTGGTTTCCGAAGGCGTGAATGCCCTGCGCGACGAAGGCCGCGGTTTCCTCGTGATCACCCACTATCAGCGCCTGCTGGACCACATCAAACCCGACGTGGTTCACATCATGGCAGATGGTCGCATCGTCAAAACTGGTGGTCCTGAGCTGGCGCTGGAAGTTGAGAACAACGGCTATGCCGATATTCTGGCAGAGGGTGTGTAAATGGCGCTTGCTGACAGGAAACAAAGTGAAACAGAGGCGCGTCTGGCCACGCTGACCATGCCGGAGGGCGGTTGTCTGGCGGAGGCGCGTAAAGCTGCGCTGTCCCGCGTTCAGACTCTGGGCCTGCCTGGTCGTCGCGATGAATACTGGAAATATACCCGCCCGGATACGCTGACCTCTGCCGAGGCGCCGGCAGCAGCTGTATTTGATGCGGGTGAGGCTCCGATGTTCAGCGAATTTGATCGTATCAAGATCGTATTCGTGGATGGTGTTTTCGACGCCGATGCCTCGGATGAACTGGCGATGGAAGGGATCAGCATTGATCGCATTGCCGATATCTGCGCTAAAGATATCCATTGGGCCAAAGACTTGTACGGTGTTCTTGAAGCGCGTGGCCAGACACCTGTTGCGCGGCCACTGGCCGCACTTAATACTGCATTTGCGCGGGATGGTGTCGCGATCCGCGTCACTGGGACGCCTTCGAAACCTGTCAGCCTGATCTATCGCCACGCGTCAGAGGACTCGGATGCGATCCTGCATCACGTGATCCGTGTCGAAAGCGGGGCCACCGCGACCATTCTGGAAAACGGGCCTGCTGCCTCACGGTTCAACAAATGCATGGAAATTGACGTCGCCGACGGCGGTTCTCTGCACTTGGTGCGTGCACAAGGCCGCGACCACGAGCGTCGCGCGGCAACACATCTGTTTGCGCGTCTTGGCACTGAATCCGTTTTCAAATCCTTCACCCTGACCGTGAATGGCGTGCTGACCCGGAATGAGGCGGTGATCGAGCTGACCGGTGATGATGCCGTGGCCCATATCGCTGGTGCGTGTGTCGGTGATGGCGATTTCCATCACGACGACACTGTGTTCATCACTCATGACGCTGTGAACTGTGAGAGCCGTCAGGTCTTCAAGAAGGTTCTGCGCAACGGGGCGACCGGTGTGTTCCAAGGCAAGATCCTGGTGAAGGAAGGCGCGCAAAAGACTGATGGATATCAGATTTCACAGTCTCTGCTATTGGATGATGACAGCCAGTTCCTCGCCAAGCCTGAGCTGGAAATCTATGCCGATGACGTGGCCTGTTCGCATGGTTCAACCTCAGGTGCGATTGACGAAGAGGGGCTGTTCTATCTGCGCTCCCGTGGTGTACCGCATGCCGAAGCGACCGATCTCATGACGCTTGCGTTTCTCGCCGAGGCGGTGGACGAGATCGAGGATGCTGATATTGCGGCGAACGTTGTGGACCGGCTGGAAGGCTGGTTGGCCCGGCGCCGCTGATGTCCGTCAGTCAGGACATTGTTGCCACCTACAAGGGGCCGCGCAGAGTTTTTGCGCGGCGTCTTGCCATGGGGCTGCATGAAGACCGGCTGCTTGCCATTCTGATGGCTGGCTGCGCCATTGCGTTCATTGCGCAAATGCCAGTGCGGGCGCGGGAGGCACATCTGACCGGGCAGGAGTTGAACATGCTGCTGGGCGGATCGCTGCTTGCACTGCTGTTTATGGCGCCGCTGCTGTTATATGCGCTGGCGTTTCTGGCCCATGGGCTGGCCAGGATGGTCGGCGGCTCAGGCGGCAGCGCACAGGCCCGTCTGGCGTTGTTCTGGGCCTTTCTCGCGGCCAGCCCGCTGATGCTTCTAAACGGGCTCGTTGCTGGGTTCATAGGGTCGGGCCTTGAACTGACACTGGTCGGCGGGATCTGGTTTCTTCTGTTTCTCTGGTTCTGGGTTAGCGGTATGGCGCAGTCTTACTGGGGTGGAAAATGATACGGTACCAGACACTTGCAAGCCTGACCTTCAGTGCGCCAACCGCGGCGGCACGGGTGCTTCTGTCGGTGGATTGGCCCCGTCAGGCGCTCATTCTGGCTTTGTTGCTGACAGCGGTGCTGAACACTCTGGTGCTTGAAGTCGCGGATGCGATGCTGCCTAACGACAACAGTCTCCTGCCCAGTATGTCTCCGCTGCCCTATGCTGGTGCGGTTTTTGCCCTTCATCTGTGCATTACCGCGCTGCTGACCTGGACCGGTCGATGGATCGGTGGGCAGGCACGTTTTACTGATATACTTGCGGTCAACGTCTGGCTGAATGCGGTGCAGATTGTGCTTCTGGTAGCGGTGATACTGCTCCATTTGGTGCTGCCTCTGGCCGCATCGCTGATTGCGCTGGTGACAAATTTCGTCATGTTGGCGATCTTTCTGCTGTTCATCAAAGAAGCGCATCAGTTTACATCTGTCTGGCGGGCCATCGGCTCGGTTCTGATGTCGGCGATTTTGATCGTCATCCTTCTCTCTCTGCTTTTGGGGGCGCATGCCCCGGCACTATTGGGACTTCCCGACCATGTATGACGTCCAAAAAATTCGCGCTGATTTTCCGATCCTGTCCCGTCAGGTGAACGGTAAGCCGCTAACCTACCTGGACAATGGCGCGTCGGCGCAGAAACCTCAGGTGGTGATTGACGCCATTACCCGCGCATACTCAGAGGAATACTCTAATGTTCACAGGGGGTTGCATTATCTATCCAACCTTGCGACCGAGAAGTATGAGAGTGTGCGCGGTACGATCTCCCGTTTCCTGAATGCTGGCGATGAGAATACGATTGTGATGAATTCCGGCACCACGGAGGGCATCAACACCGTGGCCTATGGTTGGGCGATGCCGCAGCTGGAAGCCGGGGATGAGATCATTCTGAGCGTGATGGAGCACCACGCCAACATTGTGCCCTGGCATTTCCTGCGCGAACGTCAGGGCGTGGTGCTGAAGTGGGTTGAGACCGCCGCTGATGGCAGTCTTGATCCGCAGGCAGTACTGGACGCCATCGGCCCCAAGACCAAGCTGATCGCAATTACCCAATGTTCCAATGTGTTGGGAACCATTGTGGATGTGAAAACCATCTGCCGTGAAGCGCGTGACCAGGGCGTTGCGGTATTGGTCGACGGCTCGCAAGGTGCGGTCCATATGCCAGTGGATGTGCAGGATATCGGTTGTGATTTCTATGCGATTACAGGTCACAAACTCTACGGGCCGTCCTCATCAGGTGCGATCTATATTCGGCCCGAGCGTATGGCAGAGATGCGCCCCTTCATGGGCGGCGGCGACATGATCAAGGAAGTCGCCCGTGATCAGGTGCTCTACAATGATGCGCCGATGAAGTTTGAGGCGGGCACGCCGGGGATCGTGCAGATGATCGGTCTGGGCGTGGCGCTTGAATACATGATGGACATCGGCATGGAGAATATCGCCGCCCATGAGACGGCCATCACGACCTATGCCAACGAGCGGTTAAGCGGTTTAAACTGGGTGAATGTCCAGGGGCAAGCCGCTGACAAGGCTGCGATTTTCAGCTTCACCCTTGAGGGCGCCGCCCATGCGCATGATATTTCCACCATCCTTGATAAAAAGGGCGTGGCTGTACGCGCTGGTCAGCACTGTGCGGGGCCTTTGATGGACCATCTCGGCGTAGCCGCCACCTGTCGGGCCTCTTTTGGATTGTACAACACCAAGGAAGAAGTGGATGTTCTGATTGATGCGCTGGAGCTGGCCCACGAGCTGTTTGGCTAACACGCGCTAGTAGACGTCTTAATTTCGGCCGTTGTTGATCCTACGTATCATCTGTCAGCACGGCGCCAGTGTTTCGCTGTGCTGACAGAAGCCACTTCATATGTGCCACGGGGGCTGTGATCGGTGCGTTTTCGAGTATTGTCGTTTGAGCAGTGATCTCAGCTTTCAGTTACAGACTGAGTTTCGTGATAGATCTTTTGCAGCGCGTTCTCGAAATCTTTCGTCCAGGATTTGGTATCAAATAGCGGCAGCGTAGATCGCTGCACTCTCAGATGGTGTTTGATCCGCATCATCTCATCGGGGTTTTTCGCCAGACTGACAGCCTTGTCGATGAAGAGGTTTTCCGACTCCACAGAGAGCTCTGGCAGATGCGCCGCGCTAAGGATGCTGCTGGCGACACGGGCAGCGAATTGTTTTCCAGCAAGTGTCAATATCGGAACCCCGGCCCATAGGGCGTCTGACGCTGTCGTATGGGCATTATAGCTGAAACAATCTAAGCACAGGTCGACCTGTGCTATCCGGTCCAGGTGGTCAGCCTGTGGTAGCGCCCGGCAGGGTATGATCCGACCCGGATCCACGCCATGGGCTTCGGCCTTTTGAGCGATGACATCAGAGATATCGTCATTGCCCATGTAGAAAAGGAGCACCGTGTCCGGGGTGCTCTTGAGTATTTTCATCCATGTCGCGAACTCTCGCGGACCGACCTTGTAGGTGTTGTTCAGATTGGCAAAAATGAACTTGTCCTGTGGCAGGTTGTAGTCAGATCTTGTGTTGCGGTCCTCAGCGACATGGCGGCAATTGCTGTTCGGCTGATAGCAGTTGGGCAGTCTGAGGATCGTTTCGCTGTAATACCGCTCGGAGCCTTCCGGGATGGTGACATGATCGGCGATCATATAGTCCATCATGTCCATGCCGGTTGTCCCGGGAAAGCCAAGAAAAGAGACCTGAGCAGGGGCTGCACCATGGGCGAAGATCTCTTGCTTTGAGGCGAATGTATCGCCTTTGAGGTCGACGGCAATATCGACCTTGTCGCGGACAGATAAGTCAGCAATCGCTTCAGCTGTCAGGTCTGAGACATCCCTGTAGTGGTCTGCGAATTCGCGCACGAAAGCGCTTTCTTCTGACTGTTCTTTTGGCAGCAGATCGTAGACGAAGAATTCGAATGTCTCTCTATCATGCGCCTTCAGCGCACCTCTGAACAGATGCATCGTTGGATGTTCATAGAAATCGCTGGAGAAATATCCAATTCTAATTTTGGCGCAAGGATTATGGGGGGAAGGTTTGGCTCGTTTGGGCTTGGGAGCCCGCAGTCGCGCATTGTCGAGCTGGATCTGCGGATCGTCAAGATAGGTCAGCAACGCCAGCGGGTCTGGGATGTGTCCGGCTTGCTTCATCCTCTCCAGGCAGCGCTGTTCTTGTGCCGTACTCTCCCATGTCAGAAATTTGCGCCGAAGTCTCATGATAAGAGGGAGTGCGATCGGATTGTTCTCATCAATCGATAAAGCGGTTTCAAGGGCCATGAGCGCTTGCCTGTCAAATCCGCCATCTTTGAGTCGCGACCCCAGAGCGGCAATAAATACCGAATTTGACGGGGCCAGGGATAGGGCCGTTTCCTGAAGGGCGATTGCCTCGCCAATGCGGCCGGGAAGAGAGGCGACGATTTCAGCCAGATAATGATAGCTGAGCGCGGTCTCACCCTCATACGCGAGAGAGCTGCGCATCACCCGCTCAGCATCTGCGAAGTCACGGTTTCGCATAAGAAGAACCGCGCGCGTATAGAGCGGGCAATTAAATCCGTTTGGGAACGCAATAGTCAAACCGCAACTCCTGATCAGCGCGGTCTCGTTTTTGCAGAAATTGTTTAATGACAGGTGATGATCGGCCTAGTTTGGCGGGTATTGCCTCCGGTGTCACCGAGATAACGGCAAAACCCAGCGCAATCATTCGCGTGGCGACGTCAGGAGTGATCAGAATTTCAGGAAGTAATGGCGGAGAGACAGGGATTCGAACCCTGGGAACCCGTGAAGGCTCAACGGTTTTCGAGACCGCCCCGTTCGACCACTCCGGCACCTCTCCGCGGGGGGTGAGAGGCCGTTTAATGTGGAATTCGCAGGCGCGCAAGGGGGGATTTGGCGCATTGCGCAGGAAAATGGATTTTTCATTGTCTCCCGTAGGAAAACGCTTAGGTTTTGGATTATGATACAGCTTATGTCGTTCCGAACCCGCGTGATGCAAACGCTCTTGAGCCTTGTTCTTGCATCATTATTCGCAATCAGTGCTGCGCAAGGCGCGGAGCGGGACAGGGTGATCGCCTTTCTTGAAACCACCGGGTTTGATGTAGCCCTCGACAGTATAGCCCTCTCGGCAGAGATGGCGCCGGATATGCTGGGGGTGGATGCCGGAGACTTTGGCGCTGCCTGGGTGCGGTTGTCGCAGGATGTTTTCGACCGGCAGGAAATGCGCGAGATTGCCCTTGGTATCTTGGAGGAAACACTGGAGGAGGATGCGCTGGCCCACGCTGCTAAGTTCTACGCCAGCCCGCTGGGCGCGCGTTTGGTGCAGGCGGAGAATGCCTCTCATATGGTCGAGGATGATGAAACCAAGCAGCAGGCAGGGCTGCGCATCATATCTGATTTGGTGGCTGAAGGCAGTGAGCGCCCGCAGCTGTTCCAGCGCATGGGGCAGGCAATCGACGCCGATGGTACAGGTGTGAAGGCGGTGCAGGAAATCCAGTTTCGGTTCCTGATGGCGGCCAGTGCTGCCGACGTCATTGATCTGCAGCTGGATGCAGATGGGTTACGCGCTTTAATGAAGGATCAGCGAGCCTCAGTCCAGATGGCAATGCAGGCGGCAAATATGGCCGCAAACGCCTATACCTATCAGGCCTTTAGTAATGATGAGCTGGAAGAGTATATTGTGGCGCTGGAGCATCCGTTGATGCAGCGGGTCTATGAGTTGCTCAATGCGGTGACATTCGAAATCACGGCCAACCGTTTCGAAGTGCTGGCCTACCGGCTGAAAGATCTGGAACCGGCGCAGGATCTCTGAGGCCGATTATTCCGCGGCGATCTGTATCGGCCCGCAAGTCTGTTCCCGCTGCGTTGGCGATAATCGCCTAGGGTTGACAGCTTCCTCGTTTCGCCGCATAAGCCCGCATCCCGGCCCGGATTCTCTGTGCCGGGGTTTATTTGTCATACGCCCCCACGGGGCGCGCTGTTCGAGGTGGCCTTCGGGTCGAAACGCTGGACGCATCTGATGCGAAAGGGACCGTAGGACGCGGGTAGAAAAGGAAAGACGCATATGTTTGCGGTCCTCAAAACCGGCGGCAAGCAGTACAAAGTTCAGGCCGGCGATATGCTGCGCGTGGAAAAATTGGCTGCTGATGCTGGCGAAACAATCCAGTTCAACGACGTCCTGATGCTCGGTGGTGATGCACCGGTTGTGGGTGCGCCCTTTGTTGACGGTGCTGCGGTTCAGGCCGAAGTCGTCGATCAGATCAAAGGCGAGAAGGTCATTCACTTTGTGAAGCGCCGTCGTAAGCACTCTTCCAAGCGCACCAAGGGTCACCGTCAGAAGCTGACTCTGGTCAAGATCACCGAGATCCTGGCCTCCGGCGCTGACAAGTCCGGCGTGAAAGCTGCCAGCGGTCAGGGCGATGCGCCTGCTGCTAAAGCCGCTCCGGCTGCAAAAAAAGGCTGCGCCTGCTGCCACCGGTGACAACCTCACCGAGCTGACAGGTGTTGGTCCCGCCGCTGCCAAGAAGCTGGAAGAAGCCGGCCTGACCAGCTTTGCCCAGATCGCGGCCTTGTCGGATGCTGACATTGCTGCTATCGACGCGGTCAAAGTGAAGCCCGAATGGGTTGAACAGGCCAAAGAATTGGCTAAAGGCTAAGGAGATAGACAATGGCACATAAGAAAGCTGGTGGTTCCTCACGTAACGGCCGCGACTCAGCCGGTCGCCGCCTTGGCGTGAAACTCTATGGTGGCCAAGCGGCCATCTCTGGCAACATCATCGTACGTCAGCGCGGCACCAAGTTTTGGCCGGGCGAAGGCGTTGGCCTGGGCAAAGATCACACGATCTTTGCAACCACGGACGGTGCTGTGACCTTCCACAAAGGCCTCAAGGGCCGCACCTTTATTTCGGTTCTGCCAGTGGCGGAGGCCGCTGAATAAGCCGAACCTGAAAGGTGAGACACAATCAGGGGATCGGCGACATCGCCGGTCCCTTTTTTATTTTTGTCCCTATGGCAAAACCTAACCAGTTCTCAACGGCTTTGCGTTAGGGCAGGGCGCAACAGATTGTTAAGGCCCCGCGGTTTCATCCGGCAGCAAGATGAGTGTTGGTATTCTTCGAGAGGAGCAAGGGCATGAGTTTGGATCATAAAAGAGCAGAACAGCCCGTGATCGATACAGGGCGTTTTGTTCTGCGCCCGTTGCGCAAATCTGACGAAGGGTTGATCGCACATTACGTCAGCGACGAACGTGTTGCGCGCATGACCACCGCTATTCCTCACCCGCTGCCGCCCGGTGCCATTGAGGCCTTTGTCGCTCGCGCCCAGGACGAAGACCGTGAGGAAGATGTCTGGGCCATTGACGGCACCGCAGACGGTGGCGAGGAGCTGAAGGGCATTATCAGCCTCAAGCGGCTTGATCGCGACCAGAGCGAAGTCGGCTATTGGATTGCCCCGGTATTTTGGAATAATGGGCTGGCCTCAGACGCGTTGCGCGCTTTGGTCGAGACCAATCCGCAAGGGTGCAACGCGCTCTTTGCTAGCGCGTTTCAGGACAATCCGGCCTCCGCACGTGTGCTGACCCATTGCGGGTTCGAGTATCTTGGCGATGCCGAGACCTTCTCCGTGGCACGTGATGCAACCGTGCCAACCTGGACCTACAGCCGAAAACTCTGATTGGCGCGCTGCGCGGTTTGCGTTAAGTCGGGGCAGCAAGCCCCGGCACCGTCGGTACGCCCCATCTCATTCCTGCGCCCCTGGCGGCAGGTTATCAGCAAGGAGCTGACATGAAATTCCTCGATCTGGCCAAAGTCTACATTCGCTCCGGCGCGGGCGGGAACGGCTGCGTCAGCTTTCGCCGTGAAAAGTTTATGGAATACGGCGGTCCCGACGGTGGCGACGGTGGTCGCGGTGGCTCCGTCTGGGTTGAGGTGACCGAAGGGCTGAACACGCTGATTGACTTCCGCTATCAGCAGCACTTCTTTGCCAAGAATGGCCAGTCTGGCATGGGCCGTCAGCGCACGGGCAAGGACGGCGATGATATCGTGCTGCGGGTTCCTGTCGGTACCGAGATCATGGATGAAGATCAGGAGACCGTACTGGCCGACCTCACTGAGGTGGGCGAGCGTTTCCTATTGGCCAAAGGCGGCAATGGCGGTTTTGGCAACCTGCATTTCAAAAGCGCGACCAATCAGGCACCGCGTCGGGCCAATTCCGGTCAGGACGGGATCGAACGCACCATCTGGCTGCGTCTGAAGCTGATTGCTGATGTTGGCTTGCTGGGCCTGCCGAATGCAGGCAAATCCACATTCCTGTCCGCAACCTCTAATGCGCGACCAAAGATTGCTGATTACCCCTTTACCACGTTGCATCCCAACCTCGGCGTTGTGGGCATTGATGGGGTTGAATTTGTGGTTGCTGATATTCCCGGTCTGATTGCTGGCGCTCATGAAGGGCGTGGCATTGGCGACCGGTTCCTGGGGCATGTCGAGCGCTGTGCGGTGCTTTTGCATCTGGTCGATGGCACCTCGGACACCATCGCTGAAGATTACCAGACCATCATCAATGAGTTGGAAGCCTATGGTGGTGAGTTGGCGGAGAAGCCCCGTATCACGGCGCTGAACAAAATCGACTCCCTTGATGATGAAGAACGCGCCGAGGCCAAGGCCGCGCTGGAGGCTGCGGTGGGTGGACCTGTGTTCATGATGTCAGGTGTCAGCCGTGAAGGTCTGAACGAGGTGCTGCGGTCCATGCGGACCCAGATCGACGAAGATCGCCTGCGCCAGAAACCCCAAGAGGAGCAGGACACGTGGCAACCCTGACCGACGCCCAGCGTATCGTTGTCAAAATCGGGTCCGCCTTGTTGGTGGACCGGACAAGCGGTGCATTGCGGGCGGATTGGTTGCGGGCCTTGGCGGCGGATGTCGCCTGGCTGAAATCCATGGGCAAGGATGTGATCCTTGTCTCATCCGGCTCTATCGCGTTGGGGCGTCGGGTGCTGGGGCTGGCGGCACAGGAGCTGCCGTTGGAGCAGTCGCAGGCCGCGGCGGCCGTCGGCCAAATCCGGCTCGCAGGTGCTTATGAGGAGGCGCTGACCCCGCATCAGATCACCACGGCGCAGGTGTTGGTCACATTGGAAGACAGTGCGGATCGGCGTCGGTATCTGAATTCCCGCGCGACGTTGGAGACGCTCATTGGCCTTGGCGTGGTACCTATCGTCAACGAAAATGACACCATCGCCACCGATGAGATCCGCTATGGCGACAACGACCGGCTGGCGGCGCAGGTGGCGGTCACGGTTGGCGCGGATGCCCTCATCCTGCTGTCGGATGTCGATGGGTTCTACACTGCCAACCCGGCTTTGGATGCGGCGGCCCGACGCTATGATATCATCGACCAGATCACACCTGAGATTGAGGCCATGGCCGGCGACGGTGTCTCTGGCCTCTCCAAGGGCGGTATGATCACCAAATTGCTGGCGGCCAAAATGGCGACGGCGGCGGGTTGCGCTATGGCGATTACCGAAGGTTCGCCTGATAATCCACTGAAGTTGCTTGAAAATGGCGCAGCCTCGACGTGGTTCACCGCGCAGGATGATCCGCAGGTTGCGCGCAAGCGCTGGATCGCGGCAATGAAGACGCGCGGTGTTATTTCTGTGGACGAAGGCGCGGCTCGCGCGCTCGGCTCCGGTAAGAGCCTCTTGCCCGCGGGCATTCGACATATCGAAGGAGACTTTGGCCGCGGTGATCCGTTGGCCATCCTCGGCCCAGACGGGCGCAAACTGGGGCAGGGGCTCAGCCGCTATACAGCTGAGGAGGCCTCTGCCATCAAGGGGTGCCAATCGGTCGAGATTGAGGCAATCCTTGGCTATGCGGGCCGCGCTGCCGTCATTCACCGTGATGATATGGCGCTGTGACCGTGATCCATGTTAGGGCTGACCCCGCCTGACCACCAGATGTGTCAAAGAGGGTCCATAAAGGGTTTCCAGTGATGAATGAGACGCAAGATATTGCCACGCTGATGGCTGACATTGGCAAACGTGCAAAGCAAGCTGCTACGATTCTCGCGACAGCCACTGCCGAACGCAAAACGGCAGCGTTGAATGCTGCTGCAGATGCGGTTTGGGATGCTCGGGTGGAGATCATGGCTGCCAACGCCAAAGATCTCGATTTTGGTCGCAATAAAGGGCTGTCGCCTGCGATGATGGACCGGCTGGCGCTTGATGAAGACCGGATTTCGGGGATCGTCGCTGGGCTGCGCGCGGTTGCCGCACAACCCGATCCCGTTGGAGAGGTCTTGGCCGAATGGTCGCAACCCTCCGGGTTGGACATTCAGCGTGTGCGCACTCCACTTGGGGTGATCGGCGTGATCTACGAAAGCCGCCCGAATGTGACCGCAGATGCCGGCGCGCTGTGCCTCAAGTCCGGCAACGCGGTGATCCTGCGAGGTGGATCGGAGAGTTTTCATTCCAGTCAGGCCATTCATGGCTGTTTGGCCGCGGGTCTGCGTGCCGCCAACCTGCCTGAGGACGCCGTTCAACTGGTGCCGACGCGTGACCGTGCTGCGGTGCAGGAACTGCTCACCATGACCGATACGGTTGATGTGATTGTTCCGCGTGGCGGTAAGGGCTTGGTCGGTTTGGTGCAGCAGGAGGCCCGGGTGCCAGTCTTTGCACATTTGGAGGGAATCGTGCACATCTACCTCGACAAACATGCAGATCCGCAAAAGGCTCTGGAGATCGTACTGAACGCAAAAACCCGCAGGACTGGCATCTGTGGCGCGGCAGAATGTCTGCTAATCCACCGCGATATCGCCGAGACAATCGGCCGGGATGTGCTGACTGCGTTGGCGACAGCAGGGGTGGAAATCCGGGCTGAGGCTGGTCTGCCGGGGCCAGATGGGATGACAGCTGCCACCAGCGCTGATTGGGGCTGCGAATATCTGGATGCGATTATCGCGGCCAAGCAGGTTGATGATATCAATGGTGCGATTGCTCATATTCGGGCGCATCATTCGCAACACACCGATTGCATCATCACCGAAAACGATAGTGCTGTGGCGCAGTTCTTCGCTGAGCTGGACAGCGCGATCCTGATGCACAACGCCTCAACACAGTTTGCTGATGGCGGCGAATTTGGTATGGGAGCGGAGATCGGCATTGCGACGGGCAAGATGCACGCACGTGGGCCTGTCGGGGCAGCGCAGCTGACCAGCTTCAAATATCTGGTGCGTGGCCATGGTGCCGTACGCAGCTAACTGCGGGCGAGCATACATTAAAAAAGCGCTGCAAGTGATTGCAGCGCTTTCATTATATCCGACATTCGATCCAGCTTACATATGGACAGCTTAGAAATGGACCGTGACTCGTTCCAAGGTCTGTTCCACACGGACTGTGCGGCCTAGGTCTTTTGCAGCCTCTGGCAGCATGGCGAATTGAACCAATGCGGGTGTCACGGTTGCCGAGGAGGTGCCGCCGCTGACGCGCGCCCAGAGTTCATCATCAATATTCAGCTTGCTGCCCTCACCGATGACGGTCCATTTCCCGTCGGCACAGAGGATCTTGACCGTACCGCCATAGGGCAGGCCGGTTTCCAGGCACAGCGCCGCGAGGAAGGCCAGCCGCACCTCCGTCCGGCTGGAGGCCTCCTGTGGAGCCCATTGATATTTCAACCGGCCCCCTTTGCCGATATCTTCAAGCACGGAGACTACTTCGGCCCGGCTAATCTGCTGATCGCTGGCTGCGCCAAAGGCAATCCGGAAGAACCGGATGCGGGCATTGGCATTGGCCACACTGTCGGAGATCAACTCCAGCTCGGGACCGGACATATCTCCAGACATTCCAAGCAGTTCCAGCCCGTTGTTGATCGCGCCGATCGGGCTGATCAGGTCGTGGCAAATGCGCGACCCTATCAAAGCCGCGAGATTAGCGTTATCTACTGACATATCTTTCCTCCGAAGTGGGCCCTCACACATGAACGACCTTAACGCTATACTTGCCCCCGGCATGTTCGTGACCCATCCCGACCACCCCGAGTGGGGCACCGGGCAGGTTCAGTCCAATGCTGCCGGCAAGATCACCGTGAATTTCCCCGATCAGGGTAAGGTGGTGTTCAACGGCGCTCAGGCGGCCCTTATTCCAGTCTTTGATCCGTCATAAGCGTTGATGAACGGTTAACGCCTGTTCACCAATTTGAACGAAACTTGCACATGCCGTGCCTTATAGGCTAGCTGCACGCAAGGCAAACCATTGTTGAGCAAGGTCATGGGCGGCAGTTCTCCTGCGTTTCAGGTCAAACTGGCACAGACATCGGCGGATTTACGCGCGGCGCAGGCGCTTCGGTACGACGTCTTTGTCAGCGAACTGGGCGGTGGTGGTGCTTTGGTGGACCATGATGCCGGTTTGGAGCGGGATCATTTTGATGCGTTTTGTGACCACCTGTTGCTCTGGGATCTGGAGCGCGATGAGGTGGTGGGTGCCTATCGTCTGCTGCAGAGCGATCAGGCCCTGCGGGCGGGGCAATTTTATTCCGAGGGCGAATATGATCTCTCCAAACTGACAGCATCGGGTCGTAAGCTGTTGGAACTGGGGCGATCCTGCCTGCATCCGGATTACCGCGGTGGCACCGCCATGTTCCATCTGTGGTCCGCTCTGGCAGACTATGTGGCGGCACATGAGATTGAGATCCTGTTTGGTGTTGCCAGCTTTCACGGGACCGATACCGCGCCGCTGGCCAATGCGCTGTCGATGCTCCATCACAATCATCTGGCGCCTGAGGCGTTGCGCCCCGTCGCGCGGGAGTATCAGTCGATGGAGCTGATCGCAGTAGATGATTTGGACCGCCGTCAGGCGATGCTGGACACCCCAGCCCTGATCAAAGCCTATCTGCGCCTTGGGGGCTGCGTCGGAGATGGTGCGTTTGTTGATCATGCGTTCAACACAACGGATGTCTGCCTCGTGCTTGACACCGCGCGGATGAATGCGCGGCAAAAACGGATTTATGGCGCGGGGCGGAGCACCACATGAGCACCTGGAAGGGTGGAGAGGCCGCCGCTCCGATTGAGATCACTACCATGGGGTGGGTGCGGGTGGCCGCACGTGGATTGGCGCTGGGGATGTTGGTTTTTGGCGGGTTGCTGATCCTGCTGTTGGCTCGTCTGGTCGAACGTCCTCTCTGCGGCTTGAACCGGCCGGTCACGCCCTTCATCACGCAATGGGTTTGCCGCAATGCATTCCGCGTCCTCGGCATGAGATTTCGCACCAAGGGCGCCTTGATGACGGATCGAGGTGCAGTGGTGGCAAACCACACATCATGGCTGGACATCTTCGCCCTGAATGCGCGTAAGCGGATCTATTTTGTCTCCAAGGCGGAGGTCGCTGGCTGGCCTGGTATCGGCTGGCTGGCGCGCGCAACCGGCACCGTCTTTATCAAACGAGATGCAAGGCAGGCGCAAAAACAGACGGCTTTGTTTCAAAAACGACTGCTTCTGGGGCATAAGCTGTTGTTCTTCCCGGAGGGTACATCGACGGACGGTTTGCGGGTCTTGCCGTTCAAAACCACGCTTTTCGCGGCGTTTTTCCATCCAGAACTGCGCGATCATATTTCGATCCAGCCGGTGTCCGTCGTGTTTCTTCCGCCCAAAGGTGAAGAGCCACGTTTCTACGGTTGGTGGGGAGATATGGAATTTGGGCCGCATCTGCTAAAAACCCTTGCGGCGCGGCGTCAGGGCGAGGTTGTACTGCGCTATCATGAACCGCTTCGGGTGTCCGACTATCCCGATCGCAAGGCATTGGCTGCCGCCTGCGAGGCGCAGGTCAGGGCGGGACATACTATGCTGCGGTCGGGTGGCGTGCCCGCAAACGGACAGGATACCGCTGCGACCTAGGCGGTGCATGGATCCTCGTGCGGACTTTTGCTCTTGCGCATTCCACAGGGCTGGCATATACGCGCGCCATTCAATCCGCAGGTGGGGATTGGCCTGACCGGGGGAGACATCCCCGGCAGACCGCCGGTTGGAGCATCCGCTCTGAGACCCCCGCCGAGGCACGAAACCGGAAAAGGAAAAGATACATGGCTCTTCCCGAGTTCTCCATGCGTCAGCTGCTTGAGGCAGGCGTACACTTTGGTCACCAAACCCAGCGCTGGAACCCGCGCATGTCGCCGTTCATCTACGGCTCGCGCAATGGCATCCACATTCTGGACCTGACCCAGACCGTTCCCATGCTCGACGCAGCTCTGAATGCTGTTCGTGACACTGTCGCAAAAGGCGGCCGCGTTCTGTTCGTCGGCACCAAGCGTCAGGCGGCTCAGCCGATCGCAGATGCAGCTGAGAAATCCGCTCAGTACTTCATGAACCACCGCTGGCTCGGCGGCACGCTGACCAACTGGAAAACCGTTTCCCAGTCGATCAACCGTCTGAAGGAAATCGACGAGAAAATGGCGTCCGGCGCCGAAGGCCTGACCAAGAAAGAGCGTCTGGGCATGGAGCGTGACCAGCTGAAACTGGAAGCGTCGCTCGGCGGTATCCGTGAAATGGGTGGCGTTCCTGACCTGCTGTTCGTTATCGACGTGAAAAAAGAAGCACTGGCCATCGCTGAAGCCAACAAACTGGGTATTCCGGTTGTGGCCATCGTCGACACCAACTGCTCGCCCGATGGTGTGGATTACATCATCCCCGGCAACGACGACGCAGCCCGCGCAATTGCGCTCTACTGTGATCTGGTTGCGCGCGCAGCTCTGGACGGCATGTCCGCTCAGCTGGGTGCGGCAGGCGTTGACCTCGGCGCACTGGAAGACGCACCGGTTGAAGAAGCCGTTGCTGAAGAAGCTGCTGCCGAAGCCTGATCCGTCCCGTCACGGAACTGACATGAGGGGCAGGGTATCACCTGCCCCAAATCCGTTTTTGAATTGAGGAGAGCCTAAGATGGCAATTACTGCATCCATGGTTAAGGAACTGCGCGACAGCACCGGCGCAGGCATGATGGACGCCAAGAAGGCGTTGACCGAAACCAATGGCGACATGGAAGCCGCCGTTGACTGGCTGCGCACCAAGGGTCTGGCCAAAGCGGCCAAGAAATCCGGCCGTACCGCTGCAGAAGGCCTGGTCGCCGTGGTCGTCGAAGGCAACAAAGGTGTTGCTGTCGAAGTGAACTCGGAAACCGACTTTGTTGGTAAAAACGCTGAATTCCAGGAAATGGTCTCCGGCATCGCCAAGACGGCTCTGAACGTTGCTGATGTTGACGCACTGCTCGCGGCTGACATGGGCGGCAAGACCGTTGCTGACACGTTGACCGACAAAATCGCCACCATTGGCGAGAACATGAACGTCCGCCGTATGGCGTCGCTCGAAGGTGACACCGTTGTGTCCTACGTGCACAACGCTGCGACCGCTGGCATGGGCAAAATCGGTGTTCTGGTTGCCATGAACGGTGGTGACGAAACGATTGGCAAACAGGTTGCGATGCACATCGCCGCTGTGAACCCCGCCGCGCTGAGCGAAGCTGAGCTGGACGCCTCGGTTGTCGAGAAAGAAAAGCAGGTCCAGATGGACATCGCCCGCGAATCCGGCAAGCCGGAGCAGGTGATTGAGAAGATGATCGTCGGCCGGATGAAGAAATTCGTCGCTGAAGCAACCCTGTTGAACCAGCAGTTTGTTGTGAACCCTGACCTGACCGTTGAAGAAGCGGCCAAGGAAGCAGGCGCGACCATCACTGGTTTTGTTCGTCTGGAAGTGGGCGAAGGCATTGAAGTCGAAAAAGAAGACTTCGCCGCTGAGGTTGCCAAGGCCGCACAGGGCTAATCCTGTCCGAGCTTTGCTCTTGTGAATAATGGAAAGGCCGATGAAGTTGTCGCTTCATCGGCTTTTTCGTTTGCGAAAGCGCAGGCAAGTCGTCGGTTTCCGATTAAGGGGAGGGGCTGCACAGCCCGCTATATCTGGCCTGTAACATCCTGATACGTATCTGAAGTTGAGAGTGTTGAGGGGCGCTGCTGTCGTTGCAGTGCCCCTCAGAATATCCCGGCGCTGGCGCGGAACAATACACGCAGCAACCGGACAGGTTAGAGAGCCTTGAAATCCCAAGGGTCATGCCCTGCGCCGTCCCAGGCCAAAGCCCCACTCACGGAACAGTAGAACTCTGCATGTAATTCACGCATTCTGGAAGTAGTGAATTCCATACCCAATTATGAAGACTAAGTTAATGGCCTTGCTAAATTATGTCATAAACAATCCATGGAATGTATATTTGGACTTTATCAATTTTCCATAACGTACATCTGGTTGTGAAGGGCGGCTTTGAGGACCGCATGAGCTGTTGTTTCGACGGCGAGGGCCTCGCGTGCGAGGCGCAGGTGCTTTTCTACGGTTGCGGGCGTCAGCCCCATCAGCAACGCGATGTCCTGGGTGGTTTTGCCGTCGCCAACCCATTGTAGTGCTTCACGCTGACGTTTCGTCAGACTGCGGTTCGGTGGATTGTAGGGCATGGTCAGGATTTTCAGATGCGCGACATTGTTCATCAATATGATGTCATGTCCGTCTTTCGCCCAGATTTCATCAACGTCATCCTGGCTCAGATCTTCCTCAGCTGCGAGTGAAATGGCTCCCTTAAAGCGCTGAGAGGTTGAATAGAAACTTACCGTATAGCCAGCGCGCACGCCCATAGCCTTGTTAAAATCTATAACTTTCTGCGCTTGAGGTGCCAACGTCTGCTGTTCCAGCTGCTCCTGCACCATTCGCCAGCTGCCGGCTCCTTCGTTATTTAATGCCCATTGCAGCATGGGGGCGTCGAAATAGAGCCCGGAATTGACGAACCCCTGCACGTATTCCGTGCAGTGATTGGAGAGAATGACGAAATCTTCCGGATCGCCCAGCGATGTTTTGGTTTTGTGGCGCGTATAGCCGTAGATCAGCCTGTCAAACCGATAGGTTTTCATCTGTTTGACATGTTCCAGCCACAGCTCCTCAAGTGTCCGTGCGCCGCACAGAAAATTGAGATAGGCCCGAAGTTTCATCCTGCGCTGTCTTTATTCAGGTGGGCGCGCAGCGCGTCCAGTGCCATAATATAACCCTGAGCGCCAAACCCGCAGATCTGCCCCAAGGCCGCGCGTGACAGATAGGAGCGGTGGCGAAAATCTTCACGCGCATGAATATTGGATAGGTGGACCTCAACAACAGGCAGCTCGATAGAGAAAATTGCATCCATCAGCGCGATAGAGGTGTGTGTGTAGGCCCCTGCATTGAGGACTACACCGCCGTAAACGCCCCGCGCGCCGTGCAACGCGTCTAGCAGCGCTCCTTCGTGGTTCGATTGTTCGCACCTCACGGTGAGATCAATAGACTGCCCGTGTTCGATACAACGCTGTTCGATCATGGCGAGTGTCTCGCGGCCATAGACCTCCGGTTGACGGGTTCCAAGGAGGTTGAGATTGGGTCCGTTCAAAACCAGGATGTTGTGCATATTGATATCCACTTGCTCTTAATGATGCCCTGGCTTTGCGGGCCGCCATGGTACCGGCTCTAACAGGAACTGACGGACGGGTTGGCAGCGTTGCCTCAGATTGATCAGCAGGCTGCTGGTCTACAGCGACTGGCGGCAGCATCCATAACTAGCGGTTAGGTTCCTGTAATTGGCTCATATTCATATATCTTTCAGAATGATATGCAAGCCAGCTATCGCTAACGTTGCATGGGTTTTCCTGTGTCACTCAGGCGTGTTTGTTAGGATGATCTTTCCCAGCACATTACGGTTTTGCATCTCCATCAGGGCCGCTGGCGCTTGGTCCATCGGATATGACGCATGAACACGTGGCCGGATCTTGCCACTGCCATAAAGCTCGAACAGCTCTCCCACATTGCGCAGGTGCTGCGCTGGATTCCGTTGTACAGCTGCGCCCCAAAAGACACCAACGATCTGGCACCCTTTCAGCAACGGCAGATTCATTGGGATTTTCGGGATGCCTGCCGCAAAGCCGACAACAAGATAACGCCCCTGCCAACCCATGGCACGAAGCGCTGGTTCCGCATAGGAACCACCCACCGCGTCATAGACCACATCTACACCCGCTTTCCCCGCCAGAGCTTTGATATTTTTCCCAAAACTAATCTGATCTTCCTGATCCGGCGCATGGCCGTAGATCACTGTGGCATCTGCACCAATCTCCTGACAAAACGCAGCCTTTTCGGCGGAGGACACAGCGGCAATAACGCGGGCGCCGGCAGCTTTGGCAAGCTCTACCGCAGCAGATCCAACGCCACCGGCGGCGCCGAGGACCAGCACGGTTTCGCCCGATTGCAGATTGGCACGGTCCTTTAGGGCATGATGAGAGGTGCCATAGGTGAAAACGAACCCGGCGGCGTCCAGATAGGGCATCTGATCTGGAATGCGGATCGCGCTGGTGGATGGGATCGCAATATGAGTGGCGAAGCCGCCATAACCGGTCAGTGCCAGCACCCGATCTCCGATCTTGTGGCCCTGAACCTCATGACCAAGCGCGATGATCTCCCCCGCGATCTCTCCACCTGGCGCGAACGGACGGGGTGGTTTGATCTGGTATAGATCCTGGATCATCAGCGTATCCGGGTAGTTCACGCTGGCGGCATGGATTTTGACCAACACCTCCTGCGAGCCGGGTTCGGGGCACTCCTGCGCACTCCACTGCAAGGTTTCGGGGCCGCCCGGGGCGGTTGAAAGCATGGCGTGCATAACTGAGTGTCCTGTCATGATGCCCCAATGGGCGCGTTGTGACGTCAAGTCTTCTGTGCGGATCTTACGTTGTCAATGAAATTGCGAAATGCAATTCTGCTCTGCGATAGATCTGTTTTCCGACCGGGAAGCGGCGTGAAATATGCTGGATAAAGGATTGGAAATGAAAGAGACTCGCCTCACATTGGGTGGGCAGCCTATGCCTGATGCCCTGCAGAGACTGCGCCTGCCGATGATCGGTGCGCCGCTGTTTATCATATCGGTACCAGAGCTGGTCATTGCGCAATGCAAGGCCGGCATCGTTGGATCTTTTCCCGCATTGAACGCGCGTGAGGCAGAGGGAGAGCCACCGCTGCTGGAGGTCTGGCTACAGCAGATCACCGAGGAATTGGACAGGCACAACCAAGACAACCCGGAGCGTCCTGCGGCACCGTTTGCGGTAAACCAGATCGTCCATCGCTCCAACACGCGGTTGGAGCGGGATCTTGAGATCTGTCACCGCTGGAAGGTGCCGCTCTGGATCACGTCACTCGGGGCGCGGCCCGAGGTGAATGAGGCCGCCCATGGTTGCGGTGGCGTTGTGCTGCATGATGTGATCAACAACCGTTTTGCCCGGAAGGCGATTGAAAAAGGCGCCGATGGTCTGATCGCGGTCGCTGCCGGGGCGGGTGGCCATGCGGGTCAGCAATCTCCGCTTGCACTGATCAGCGAAATTCGCAGCTGGTTTAAGGGGCCGCTTGCGCTTTCCGGCGCGATTGCCAATGGTCCGTCACTTCTTGCGGCGCGGGCGTTGGGGGCTGATTTCGGTTATGTGGGCTCCCCGTTTATCGCCACGGAAGAGGCGAATGCACAGCAGGGCTACAAGCAGATGATTGTCGATAGTGCTGCGGATGACATTGTCTATTCATCCTTGTTTACAGGGGTTTCTGGGAACTATCTGCGCGGATCAATCCAGAACGCAGGACTTGATCCTGACAATTTGGAGAGTGCGGACGCAAGCGCGATGAATTTTGCTGGCGGCTCTTCCAAGCCCAAGGCATGGAAGGAAATCTGGGGTTCCGGTCAGGGCATTGGCGCCATCAGGGATGTGCGCCCGGCGGGTGCGCTGGTAGATGAGATTGCCGCAGATTATGATGCTGCCGGGCGACGGTTGGCTGCTGAGTTCACGTTGGCTGGGGCGCGCTGATGGCATCGCAGACATCCCCCGGAACCCCAGATGACAGCGGTATGGCGGATCCTCTAGCGCTCAATCTGGGAGCTGTTCAGCGGTACATGCAAGGGCGTCTGCCCGGGTTCGACACGGAGATCACCGCCCGGAAGTTTCAGAACGGCCAGTCAAACCCGACTTATCTCCTACAGACTGAGGCGGGCGCCTATGTTCTGCGACGCAAGCCGCCGGGCATTCTGCTGAAATCAGCCCATGCGGTGGAACGCGAGTTTCGCGTGCAGATGGCGTTACAGGAAACCGGGGTTCCGGTCGCGAAGATGCATCATCTCTGCGAGGATGATACCGTGATCGGATCACCATTTTATGTTATGGAACATGTGGTTGGGAGAAACTTCTCAGATCCGACATTACCCGGTCTTGCCGCGAGTGATCGCGCTGCGGTGATGGATGAGATGAGCCGTGTTCTGGCGGCGCTGCACGATGTGGATGCCGCCACCGCGGGGCTGGCCGACTACGGGCCCGAGGGCAACTATTTCGAGCGCCAGCACGGTCGCTGGAGCAAGCAATACCGCGCCAGCGAGGTTGAAACCAATGCAGAGATGGATGAGCTGATCGCGGCATTGGGCGCACAGATGCCCGCAGAGGACGGTCAGCGCGGGTTGGTGCATGGTGACTACCGCATCGACAATATGATCTACGCAGCCGAGGGGACAAACTGTCGGGCGGTTCTGGATTGGGAGCTGTCCACCATCGGCCACCCCTATGCAGACCTTGCTGGGGTGATCATGCAATGGCAGATGCCACCCGGGCGTGAGGGGCGTGGGTTGGCCGGTGTCAACCGGCGCGATCTTGGCCTCCCGTCAGATCAGGAATTTATCGCAAGCTATTGTCAACGCAGAAATTTGTCGGGCGTGGAAAACTTCGGCTATTACCTCTCTTTCAGCTTCTTCCGGATGGCGGCAATCCTTCAGGGGGTGCGCAAAAGAGGGCTTGATGGCAACGCCTCAAACCCCGAACATGCGGCGCGCCTTGGCGCGTTTGTGCCGGACTTCGCGCGCGCCGGGCTCGCGGCCTTGTCCCGGAGTTTCGACTGAACTTCATCTGAGACGGAACCTGATATGGACAGTGACAACACAGCGTCAGCGGATGGCGAAAAAGATCGAAATTTTGTCACCGCCCTGGCGCGGGGCCTCGATGTGCTGCGCGCGTTTCGCCGCAATGAGCTGGAGCTGACCAACACCGATCTGGCTGAACGCACGGGACTGCCAAAACCGACCGTTTCACGGCTGACCTATACGCTGTGCCAGCTTGGGTATCTTGTTCAGGACGGGCAGTCCGGCAATTACCGTTTGGGGGCAGGGGTGTTGCGTCTGGGCTATGGCGTCTTGGCCGGGATGGATATCAGCGACCGCGCGTCACAGATCCTCCGGGATCTGCGAAATGGCGAAAACTCATATATCACCAGTGCCTTGGGAGAGGCACATCATGCGGATGTTATCTATATTGCGGTGCATCGCTCTCGCGAGGACGTCTCGCTGGCGGCGCATGTTGGGATGCGGTTGCCGCTGTTTTACTCGGCCGTGGGTCGCGCGATCCTTGCCGGTATGTCACCGGACCAACGGGCCGAAAGCTTGCGGATTGCGGATGCGCTTGATCCTGCTGACAGCCTCTCACGTCAGGACAGTCTGGGCCGGGCGCAGGACGAATATGCTGCCCGTGGATTCTGTACCGGCTACGGAGATTGGCGGCCGGATGTGAACGGGATCGCGGTTCCGGTGGTGTCGCTGAACGGGATGCGCGTTTATGGGCTGAACGTTGGTGGCCCGTCCTTCCATGTGAGCCCGGATGTGCTGGAGACGGTTTATGCGGATCAGCTGATGTCTGCTGCAGAAACCCTGAGCATGCGACCGTAGCGGTAACGCTTTGCCAAAGCTGCGATGTTAGGTGTCATGCGTGGTTCTACGTAGGTCAAAATACTCGACCTTGATGGGCAAACCGCGCATGATAATCGAAACGGCTGGCAGCTGTGTCAGCGTCTAAGGGAAGACCACAGATGACTGAGAGTGATTGGCTGATCCGGCACGCACATGGCGACGGGGTTGTCGAAATCAAACTGGCGCGCGCACCGGTCAATGCGCTATCACCAGAGTTCCTCATGGATTTCGCGCATGTTATCAATGGGATAGGCGAAGATTCTACTGTGCGAGCGCTGCTGCTGACCAGCGCCTTTAAGGTGTTTTCCGCTGGCCTAGACCTGAAGGTGGCGCGGGACTTGGATCTGGCCGGTCAGCGCGCCGCGGTGCGGGGGCTGAACGAGGCCTTTCTAGGGCTCTATGCCTGCCCAAAACCGGTTGTCGCCGCTGTGAATGGCGCGGCAATTGCAGGTGGGCTGTTCTTTGTCCTTTGCAGTGATGTGCGGGTTGCCCAGGTGAAATCCAAGTTTGGTCTTGCAGAAGTGCAGGCCGGAGTTGATTTCCCGATTGCGCCGCTGGAGATCGCCCGCGCGACGCTGAACCCGAACATCCAGCGACGGCTGATGATGACGGGGCAAACCATCGGTCCCATCGCGGCGCGGAACTTCAATATTGTGGATATCATTGCGGATGATGCAGAAGATCTGCTGGGCTATGCGCTGAAAGAAGCGCGCGCGCTGGCAGAGCTGCCATCCGGGACCTATGCAGCGATCAAACAGCAACTGCGCGGTGAAACAATAGCAAAGATCAGGTCCGCAATGGACGCAGAGACTGAGGATCAGCCTTGGTTCACTGAAGAGACCGTCCCGGCGATGACAAGGATCATCGGCTAAACTGCCAGATCACCGACAACAGGAGCCTCCATGGACGCTGCGCGCCTTGAGCACATCAGGACATGGCAACACCGCTATGTGGATCAACGCAAATATGCCGGCAGTTCGCTGCTGATCAATCGCAACGGTGAGGAGCACTATTTTCACGCTGCGGGCCAGCGAAACATTGCGGAAAACCTGCCGTTCACCCGTGATACCGTGACGCGCATCTACTCAATGACCAAGCCGGTGACCTCGCTGGCTTTGATGATGTTGTTGGAACGTGGCCTGTTGCACCTGGACATGCCTGTTTCTGAATTTCTTCCTGAATTCAACGGTATGCGATGCCTTATTAATGGTGCAGCCGATATTGCGCAGACCAGACCCTGTCGGCCGCCAACCCTGCATGAACTGCTGACCCATACCAGTGGGCTGAGCTATCCGTTCAATCCCGGCATTTTGCCTGAAGATATGTCGAAGACGGATTTGATGTTTAAGCCCAGCCAAGGCCCGCTTGCGGCACAGGTGCTGGAGCTGGCAGCGCTGCCGCTTGCCTTTGAACCCGGTCAGCGGTGGGAATACTCCGTTGGTATCGATGTGATTGGCCGAGTAATTGAAGTCGTGACCGGAGAGAGTCTTGGCACCATGCTGAAGCGGGAGATCTTTGATCCTCTGGGCATGGACAGAACCGGATTTCGCAGTTTGGAAACAACCGGCAACTTATTGGCATCGCTCTATTCTCCGCTGAGCGGTGACGCGATGGCGCTGAATGATGCGCAACAGGGCGCTGACAGCCTGCGTCTGATTGACTCGTACGACGACACCCCCTTCGACACCGCCGAGATGCACTCGGGCGGCGGCGGTCTTCTGAGCACGATTGACGATTATATGCGCTTTGCTGAGCTGATCCGGCTGCGGGGATCATTGGGTAAGGACCATTTGATCAGCCCGCAGATCGTTGATTTTATGTGCCAAAATCATCTGCCCGGTGACATTGCATCCATGGGACCGCAAAGTTTTGCGGAACAGCCGATGGACGGGATGGGGTTTGGCCTTGGCGGCGCGGTTGTTCTGGATCCCGCGCGGGCGAGATGTCCTGGATCCGTTGGCGATTTCAGCTGGGGGGGGATGGCCTCAACCTTCTTCTGGGTCGATCCGGTTCTGGATGTGAGTGTGGTCTTTTTTACTCAGCTTGCCCCATCCAGTTCTTATCCATCGCGGGCTGAGCTGAAGGCGCTGGTTCACGGCGCTGTAACTCGTTAAGGCTGCTGTCCAGCTAGACCATCAGGGCAGGGCGGTTGACCGCAGTGGCCCGCCTGATGCCACATCACCCGCCTGATGCCACATCAACAGGAATTGATAGATGCCTGACGCAGCTGAGATTTTGCTCAATTTACTTGATTTGGAAGAGCTTGATCGTAATCTCTATCGCGGGATTGGGTCTGGCGGTGAAACTCCGACACGGATCTACGGCGGCCAAGTGATTGCGCAGGCTTTGATGGCGGCATATTCCACAGTTGAGGACAGGCTGTGCCATTCGCTGCACGCCTATTTCATCCGCCCCGGTGATCCGTCAAAACCAGTGATCTACGCGGTTGATCCTGCGCGCGACGGCGGCAGTTTCACAACCCGGCGCGTGACAGCTTTGCAAAACGGCAAACAAATCCTCAATTTAGCGGCGTCCTTCCATATTGATGAACCGGGGTGGCAGCATCAACATGAGATCCCCGAGGTCCAAGCGCCAGACACATTGGTGTCTCGCGATGTTCTTCTACGCCAGCTTGCTCCGAAACTGGATGGTCGTTTGCGCGTCGAATTCACGCGAGAGCGTCCTTTCGAAATCCGAGATGTCGAGCCACGCGATCCGATAAATCCGGATGAATGTAGCGACATCAATCACATGTGGGTCAGAATGAAAGCGGCAAAAGGCGCTGCGCCGCAGCTGCAGCATGTGCTGATGGCCTATGTGTCCGACTATGGGCTATTGGGGTCAGCGCTGCGTCCGCACGGTCTGAGTTTTGTGAAAGGTCAGGCAATGACCGCCAGCCTTGATCATGCGATGTGGTTCCACGCGCCGGTGCAATTTGACAATTGGCATCTGTACACGATGGACTCGCCCTTCGCTGGTGGCGGGCGCGGGTTCAACCGTGGCTCAATCTTCACACAGGACGGCCAGCTGGTTGCAAGTGTTGCACAGGAAGGGCTGATGCGCCCGATCTCCAAGCCCTGACACACTCTGTAGCAGCACCGAAAGCTCTGTAGTCATTCAGTCAGCTTTTGGAAGCTCGAATTTGTCGCGCAGCCTCTGCATGCCAGTGATCCAGCGGTCATAGTCTGCAGCCTTGGCCTGAATATACCCTTCGACTTTCGCATGAGGCAGAACAAGAAATCGATTGCTTTCAATCGCTTCAATGCAGCTATTGGCAACATCCTCGGCCGAGATCATGCCGTCCACCGCCGCGGCGCTGTGCTCCATACCTTCGGTCATGGCGGTTTTCACCGCCTGCGGGCAGGCCACGGATACGCCGATCCCTTGATCGCCATGGGTAATCGCAAGCCACTCAGAAAACCCGACAGCGGCGTGTTTGCTCACCCCATAGCTCGCAGCCCCAATCTGGTTCAACAGTCCAGCCGCCGAGGCGATGTTGAGAAAGTAACCGCCACCGCGCTTGATCATTCGCGGTACCAGGTGACGCGCGGCCGAGACATGGGCCATCACGTTGATATCCCAGCTTTGCTGCCAGTCTGTGAGCGAGGTCTCAAGTCCGCCGATCCGAAGGATCCCAGCATTGGAGCAGAACACATCGATCGGTGCGATTTCATCCTCGATCACATCAATCATCTCAGCGATGGCGCGGTCCGATCCGACGTCCAAGGTATAGGCACGACCACCGGTTTCATCAGCAGTGCACTGCGCGCCCAGTCCGTCCAAATCCGCGCAGACGATATGTTTTGGACTATACCCAGCCATTGCGATCGCCAATGCACGCCCGATACCTGTTGCGGCACCGGTTATGACAATTGTTTTGCCTTGCAGATCCATGTGGGCCTCAACTGATGACGATGTATTTATGATACTGTTTCGGGTACAGGCTGGACCTGCAATAGTGACGCTACATCACAAATATTATACATAATACTGATTACAGGTAATTTTGCGTAAGGTAGATCCACCAAGCTAAATAAGCTCCTTTGCGCATTTACCTTTCATTTATTGAGGTTGATGTGTCTGGCAAAAACACCTCGGCGATCCTGCAGGAGTTCGCCTGCGCTTTGGGGAATTCGCATGATTTGGTTGGCTTCAGCTGCCGTAGTTTGCATCTGTGCAGCAGGGTTAACCTGTCATTTCGGCCATTTGATTGCACCTGGCTCGCGCTCTTTTGCAAACTAGCAGCTCAGCGGAAGATTCAGCGGTGAGCATGCGCCTTTTGCAGAACTCTCTGTATGGAACAGTCATTCTACTATCGGTGCTGCGCCGGATCATGTGGGCATTAACCATGTCGCTTTGCTTCGCCCTCTGCGCTCCAATGAATGCACGAATGTCCAGATTTACGCCCTTAACTATTTTCCGCCAAAGGGAACAGAAAACCTCGTCAGATCTACCTGTTTCTCTTTGCACCGCTGTGGGCGCGACTGCATTTTGCAAAAATGCAATTCAGATCTGCGTAAATGAGGAGGGCGTCAGGAGTGTTAACCCCCACATGGATTTACATCTCGGTTACGATCTTAACAAAAAATCGCACCGTTGTCTGGCAACAGTGCGATTTTTAATGGTTTTATTGATCAGTTGTTGGTCGGGTGCGCTTAGAAAAAGGCTTGCAGACCCGTCTGCGCGCGCCCGAGGATCAGTGCGTGAACATCATGAGTCCCCTCATAAGTGTTCACAGTTTCCAGGTTAACCATGTGCCGGATGACGCCGAACTCCAGGCTGATGCCGTTGCCGCCGTGCATATCGCGAGCATTACGCGCGATCTCCAGCGCCTTGCCGCAGTTGTTACGCTTCACGATGGAGATCATCTCCGGCGCGGCATTGGCGTCGTCCATCAGACGCCCCACGCGCAAGGAGGCCTGTAGGCCGAGCGTGATTTCGGTCTGCATATTGGCGAGCTTCAGCTGGAACAACTGGGTGTTGGCTAGGGGGCGACCAAATTGTTTGCGATCGAGGCCATATTGGCGAGCGGCATGCCAGCAGGCTTCTGCGGCGCCCATCGCGCCCCAGCTGATGCCATAGCGCGCGCGGTTCAGGCAGCCGAACGGGCCTTTCAAACCTTCCACATGGGGCAGCAGCGCGTCATCGCCGACCTCAACGCCGTCCATGACGATCTCACCGGTGATGGAGGCGCGTAGCGAAGCCTTATTGGCGATTTTGGGCGCAGACAGCCCCTTCATGCCTTTGTCGAGGATGAAACCGCGGATCTTGCCACCATGAGCTTCGGATTTGGCCCAGACGACAAACACATCTGCGATTGGCGCGTTGGAGATCCACATTTTCGACCCGGTCAATCGGTAGCCGCCTTCGGTCTTTTCCGCGCGGGTTTTCATGCCCGCCGGGTCGGATCCCGCATCGGGTTCGGTGAGGCCGAAACATCCGATCCACTCACCCGAGGAGAGTTTCGGCAGGTATTTTTGGCGCTGCTCTTCGCTGCCATATGCGTAAATGGGATACATGACGAGCGAGCTTTGCACCGACATCATCGAGCGGTAGCCGCTGTCGACGCGCTCGACCTCACGCGCAACCAGCCCATAGGACACATAGCCCGCGCCGAGACCGCCGTATTGTTCCGGAATGGTCGTCCCAAGGAGGCCCATCTCACCCATTTCACGGAAAATCTCTGGGTCTGTTTCTTCATTTTCGTAAGCAGTTAGAACGCGAGATTGAAGTTTTTCCTGGGCATAAGACCGTGCAGATGCCGCAATCATCCGCTCATCCTCAGTCAACTGATCATCCAACCGTAGCGGATCTTCCCAGTTGAACTGACCCAGATCCGGGGCATCCTTGGCGCGCAATGCAGGTTTATCGGTCATTTTTCGTCACCTTCTGATCTAAAACTTGCCGCCGACCTTAACCTTGCGGTAAGGAGATGGACAGCGACAGAACCACAAGAAAACATTACAATAGCTCATAGATGGCCACGCCCAGACGCTTTCTCCCCTCAATTGCGGCGCTGCGCGCGCTGGAAGCGCTGGACCGTTTGGGCAGCGCCTCAGCGGCGGCGGATGAGCTGGCGCTGACCCAAGGGGCTGTCAGCCGCCAATTGCAGGCACTCGAGCGCCAGTTGGGCGTGGATTTGGTTCGGCGGGATCAGAAACGGCTAACTCTCTCATCTGAGGCGCAGACCTATGCTGCTGACATCCGGCAGGCCTTGAACCAGATTGCACAATCGACGTTGCGTGTGCAGGCGGCGCCTTTGGCCGGAAGCCTCAATCTGGCCATTCTGCCGGCCTTTGGAATGCGCTGGCTGATGCCACGGCTGCCGGAATTTGCGCGATTGCATCCGGATGTGACGATCAATATGTCGACGCGACTTGAGCCGTTCAACTTCCTCAGCGAAGGGTTTGATGCTGCGATACATTTCGGCACCGCTGATTGGCCCGGGACGGCGGCACTTTTGCTGAAGCATGAGCAAATGTTGCCGGTTTGCGCACCAGATCTGTTGACGGGCCGAGAGATCACAACCGCGGCAGATATTGCCGCTCTGCCCCTGTTGCACATCCAGACCCGCCCGCGCGCCTGGGAGCAGTGGTTCGCGAGCCATGATATCAAAATGGCGGATGGATCATCCGGGACCATGTATGATCAGTTCGCAACCATCACGCAGGCGGCATTGCACGGGTTGGGGGTCGCCCTGATGCCGGACTATCTGGTGGAGCAGGACCTCGCCACCGGGCGTTTGGTGGCTTTGCACCCGACCGCGACGGAGAGCCCGGGCGCTTATTACCTTGTCTGGCCTGAGGCCCGCTCCAAGGACCCTGCCCTGATCAAGTTCCGCAGTTGGTTGGCGGGTCAGGCGCAGCCAGAAGATCCGCTGCCACGGTAGCTCTCAGGTGGTTGGATTTCGCTTTTCCAAAATTTCATAGCTTTATTAATGTGGTAGAGACCTACCCTAAAGCGTACCCTGCACCGCGAACTGTCCGCACAGGATCCGATCCGCCGTGTTGGGTCAGCGCCTTGCGCAAACGACCGATGTGGACGTCCACAGTGCGGGTGTCGACATAGATGTCCCGCCCCCAGACGCGGTCCAGCAGCTGCTCCCGGCTCCAGACTCGACCGGGTTTTTCCATAAAGGTCGACAGCAGGCGAAATTCGGTTGGCCCAAGCTTCAACGGCGCCTCGCCCCGGCTGACTTTATGGGTTTCAGCATCCAGGACGATGTCGTCGAATTCAAGCCGCACCCCAACGGTTGAGGGGCGCACGCGCCGCAGCTGGGTCCGCACACGGGCCATCAGCTCAATCACGGAATAGGGTTTGACCACATAGTCATCCGCACCGGTTTCCAGCCCGCGCACCTTGTCCACCTCCTCGGAGCGAGCCGAGAGCATGATGATCGGGATATTGCGGGTTTCGGTTCTGGTTTTTAGGCGGCGGCAGACTTCGATCCCGCTGAGGTTCGGCATCATCCAGTCCAAAACGATGATATCCGGCATGTCCTCTTCGACGATCAGCAGCGCTTCCTCACCATGTTCGGCGCGCAGCACGCGAAAGCCGTCGGCCTCCAGATTATAGGCCAGCACCTCGCGTTGGGCCAATTCGTCCTCGACCACCAAAACGGTGGGTTGGTCGGCAGCCATGGTCAGACCTCCTGCGGCACGGACGATGTGGTGTCGGCTTTCTGCCGGTCATCCTCGGGCTTGTCGCCGGTCACCAAGTAGACCACCTGTTCGGCAATGGAGGTCACATGATCGCCCATACGTTCGACGTTTTTGGCGATGAAATGCAGGTGCATACAGGGGGTGATATTGCGGGGATCTTCCATCATGAAGGTGAGGAATTCGCGGAACAGCGCGTTGTACATCTGATCGACATCACGGTCACGGGCGATCACATCCTGCGCAAGTTCCACGTCGCGCTGAATGTAGGAATCCAGCGCGTCCTTCAGCATCAGTTCCACTTCACGTGCCATGCGGCGCATGGCAGCCGCGCTCTCGGAGACATTCGGCCCTTGCGCCAGCACAGCCGTCCGCTTGGCGATATTCTTGGCGTAGTCGCCGATGCGTTCCAGATTGCCGGAGATCTTCATCACCGAGAGCACCAGCCTCAGGTCAACAGCAGCGGGCGCACGGATGGCGATGACGCGGGCGGCCTCTTCGTTGATCAGTTCTTCAAGGCCGTCGATGGCCTTGTCGCCCTGACGCACCTGCTGAGCCAGTTCCTCATCGCGGGTTTCCAGCGCGCGGGCGGCGTCCATGATGGCGGCCTCAACCAGACCGCCCATTTTCATGATCTGCGCCTGAATGGCTTCGAGGTCGCGGTCAAATGCGGATGCAATATGTTGTTCTACCATGGGTCTGTCCTCGATCAGCCGATACGGCCGGTGATATAGCTTTCGGTGCGCGGATCCTCAGGGTTGGTGAAGATCTGGCCGGTTGCGCCAAATTCCACCAGATTGCCAAGGTGGAAGAAGGCTGTTTTCTGGCTCACACGTGCGGCCTGCTGCATTGAGTGGGTGACGATCACCACCGAATAGCTGTTGCGCAGTTCGTCGATCAACTCTTCGATCTGGGCAGTGGCGATCGGGTCAAGTGCGGAACAGGGTTCATCCATCAACAGCACTTCTGGTTCGGTCGCGACGGCGCGGGCGATGCACAGGCGTTGTTGCTGACCACCCGATAGGCCAGTGCCGGGCGCATCAAGCCGATCCTTCACCTCATCCCAGATGGCGCCACGGCGCAGGGATTTCTCGACGATCTCATCCAGCTCCGCCTTATTGGCGGCAAGGCCGTGAATACGTGGGCCATAGGCGACATTGTCATAGATCGACTTGGGGAAAGGGTTGGGCTTCTGAAACACCATGCCCACCTTGGCGCGCAGCTGCACCGGGTCCACGCGGCTGTCATAGATGTCTTCCCCATCGATTGAGATATCCCCGGTCACCCGGCAGATATCAATCGTGTCATTCATCCGATTGAGACAGCGCAGAAACGTGGATTTGCCACAGCCCGACGGGCCGATGAAGGCGGTGACGGTATTGTCTTCGATCTCGACGTTGACGTCTTTGATCGCGTGGGACTCGCCGTAGTAGACATTCACATTCTTTGCGGCGATTTTGGTTTTCTGTGTTTGCACGTCTTTGTCCAATGCAGTCATCAGGTTCATATCGGCAGCCCTCTTACCAGCGGCGTTCAAAGCGGCGGCGCAGGATCACGGCCACTGTGTTCATGGTGACGAGGAAGATCAACAAGATGATGATACCGCCCCAGGCGCGTTCGTAAAATGCCGGATCGGCACGTTTGGCCCATTCGTAGATCTGTGCGGGCATGGCTGAGTTCGGTGCCAGGAGGCCATCAGCCAGGGTGTCCGGCGCGTTGGAGGCGATGAAGCCAACCATGCCGATCAGCAACAGCGGTGCGGTCTCCCCCAATGCCTGCGCCAGTCCGATGATGGTGCCGGTCAGGATGCCAGGCGCGGCCAGTGGCAGCACATGGTGAAACACCGCCTGCATCCGCGAGGCCCCGACCCCGAGTGCGGCATCGCGGATCGATGGCGGCACGGATTTGAGCGAGGCGCGGGTAGAGATGATCACTGTCGGCAGGGTCATCAGCGTCAGCACCAGCCCGCCCACCAGCGGCGCCGACATCGGTAGGTGCATGTAGTTGATGAACACCGCAAGGCCAAGGATACCAAACACGATGGAAGGGACTGCGGCGAGATTGGAGATATTCACCTCGATCACATCAGTGAGCCAGTTCTTCGGGGCAAATTCCTCGAGATAGATCGAGGCGGCAACACCGATGGGCAGCGCCAGCGCCAGTACCACCAGCATCATGAAGAGCGATCCCATCATCGAGACGCCCATGCCCGCAGCTTCCGGGCGCGCATCCGATGCATCGGCGCCGGTGATGAAGTCCAGGTTGAACGTCTTCGCCGCGACGCCCGCCGCAACCAGTGCATCCACCAGATCCAGCTGGTCAGGTGAGATGTTCTTGTCATTGGCGATACTGTCGCGAGTCACCCGGCCCTTCAGGTAGCCGTCTACCCGGCTGGAGGCGAGGAAGCGGAAGGTTACTGTCTCCCCAATCTGATCCGGGTTCTCCAGTACATAGGCCCGCAGCTGCGCGGCGGCGTTCTTTGACAGGATGCCTGCCATCGCCTTGGCCTTCAGATCTGTTTCGATCCCCAGCTCCGCAACCTTCGCCTGCACCGCGTTTTTGATCAGCGGCGCATAGCCGAATGTGGTCACCTTCTTGATCGCCTCAAGGTCGCGGGTGCCGGATTTGTCCAGCTTGCTTTCCAGAAGCTCCACTTCAAGCGTGATGAAGGTCTGCTGAAACGCACCGGTGCCCCGGCTCACAATGGTGAAGACCAGCACAGCGAGCATCAAAAGGCCAACCGTAATGGCGGCAATACCGTAGCCACGAAACCGGCGCTCGGCGGCATTGCGTTTGCGCGTGCGATCCGATTGTTGCAGCAGCGAACCTGCGTGCCGGGCGCCGGATCTGGCGGCGTTCGGACCCGGGGTGTTTTGGCTGATATCGGTCATTAGTCGTACTGCTCCCGGTATTTGCGCACGATATAAAGCGCCAGGACATTAAGCCCGAGGGTCAGGACAAACAGCGTCAGACCAAGGGCAAAGGCAACCAGCGTCTCGGGGCTGGCAAAGTCGGTGTCGCCGGTCAGCTGGCTGACGATCCGTGTGGTGATCGTTGTCATCGATTCCAGTGGATTGGCAGAGAATTTGGCAATGGCCCCTGCCCCCATCACCACAATCATCGTCTCACCAATGGCGCGCGAGGCGGCCAGCAGCACAGCGCCCACGATACCCGGCAGCGCTGCGGGCATCACCACCTGACGGATGGTTTCGGATTTGGTGGCTCCCAGTCCGAGTGAACCATCGCGCATCGACTGTGGCACCGCGTTGATGATGTCATCGGACAGCGATGACACAAAGGGGATCAGCATGATGCCCATCACCAGTCCAGCCGTCAGGACTGAGGTGGCGCCGCTCATCCATTCAACTCCCAAGACGCCGTCTTCACCCTGACCGAAGACTTTCACCAACAGCGGGCCAACCGTCAGCAGCGCAAAGAGACCGTAAACAATGGTCGGGATCCCGGCGAGGATTTCCAGGAGCGGTTTGGCAAAGGCGCGGGTTGTACCGCTGGCGTATTCAGAGAGGTAGATCGCGGCAAAAAGCCCGACTGGCACCGCAACCAGCAACGCGATGGCTGAGATATAGAGCGTCCCCCACAGCAGTGGCAGGATCGACAGATCGCTGTCCCCGCGGAAGTTCGGCGCCCATGTGGTGCCAAAGAAGAAATCGCTCCAGGCGTGCAGCCCGAAGAAGTTGATGCTTTCAAACAGCATCGAGAAGACGATGCCAACGGTGGTGAGGATCGCGAGACTGGCTGCCAGAATGAGCAGTGCCATGATCCCCTGTTCCACCACATTACGGGCGCGGAAATCCTTATGCGTGCGGCCATAAGCCCAGGCAAATCCAACCATCGCCAAGAGGCCGACAATCACCGACATGATGATCTGACCCTTGTTGGAAAGGCTGCGATAACTCTGCGCCGCGTTCAGCACCTCCGGGCGCACCTCGGAGCCAAGTGCAACGCCAATCTCGCCCAGACGGGCGCGAATATCGGTTTCACCACTGTCGAGGTTGCGGGCGTCTGCTGGGGAAAGAACCCCCTGCTCTACCGCCTGATCGAGCCCTTCGGCAAGACGGCGCACGTCGCTCATCACAAGGCCAAGCGTGGAGTTCTCCGGCACCAGCTCTGCCGGGATCATTGCAGAAACCCGGTTTTCAATGACCATCGGTTGGGCCAGCGACCAGATGGCGAGCACCGCCAATGACGGCACCAGCGCGCTGAAGGCCACGTTGTGACCGTAGTAAGCGGGCAGCGAGTGCAACGCCTTGGCGTTCCCTCCTGCCGAGGCAAGCGCGCGCTTGCGCCCCAGCACAAAGCCCAGCCCGGAGAGGGCAAGAAGGGCAATCACGAGCCAAACTGTCGGCATCAGCTACTCCGTTTGAGTGTGATCAGAGATCCGGTTCTGCAAGAGCCGACCATGCCGGATTGCAAAGGGGGTCTTGGGTGGTCATAAATTGGGCCGGGGCAATTTCATATGCCCCGGCCCGCAGTGTCATTTTGGCCGGGCGATCAGGAGTTGCCGCCGATGACCTCTTCTTCGGAGACCACAGCCTGGGTCTTGGTCAACTCGGGGTCGGCAACCAGACCGTATTCTGCCAGCGGGCCATCGGGGCCGGCCACTTCGTCTGCGACGAAGAATTCAGCATATTCTTTGAGGCCAGGGATCACGCCGATATGGGCTTTCTTCACATAGAAGAACAGCGGGCGCGATACCGGGTATTCACCTTCGGCGATGCTTTCGGTGGTGGGCACAACGCCGGACATGGTCGCAACCTGCAGCTTGTCGGTGTTGTTCTCGTAGAACGCCAGACCGAAGACGCCGATGCCGTCCTTGTTGCTCTCAATGCGGGCGAGGGTCTCGGTATAATCGCCGTCGATGTCGACAGATTTGCCGTCAGTGCGCAGGGAGATACAGGCTTTCTCTGCGGCTTTCTTCTTGGCTTTGTCGCTGTCGCCTTCGGCGTGTTCCAGCAGGTGCTCAAATGCGCCGGTGGCTTCGCAGCCTGCCAGGATCACCTTGTCTTCGAACACTTCGCGGGTGCCGTGCTTGGTACCGGGGATGAAGGCCTGGATATCTTGTGCCGGAAACGCGCTGTTCACATCGGCCCAGGTCTTGTTCGGGTTGGCAGCCATTTTGCCATCAACCAGGATTTCGTCGGACAGGGCCAGGAACCAGTCGGTCGGTGTGTATTCAAAGGCGTTGCCCTTGATGTCATTGGCGAACACGATGCCATCATAGCCGATCTGGACTTCGATGATGTCAGTCACGCCGTTTTCGGCGCAGGCTTTGATTTCCTTTTCCTTGATGCGGCGCGATGCGTTGGCGACGTCGATGGTGTTTTCACCCACACCTTCGCAGAACCGCTTAAGACCGGCAGAGGAGCCACCGGATTCAACGACCGGTGTCGGGAAGTCGAAGTTCTCGCCAAAGGCTTCGGCCACGATTGAGGCATAGGGCAGAACGGTCGAAGAACCGGCCACCTGAACCTGATCGCGCGCTGCCGCAGCAGTCGCAGAAACAGCCGAAATGGCCAGGGCGGAAGCGGTGAGTTTCACAAAGGACATCTGTGTCTCCTTGGGTGTCAATTTTCCGGATCATCCCGTGATGATCTTGCGCCCTCACCTAAGGGCGGCGCATGTGCCTTTTGTGACGGCTATGTAACAGCTGTATGACAAACCCGGTTGTTGCCCCGTTTTTTGTGACAAATCAGCTGGGCGGCGGCGTGTTTTCTTAACGTTTCGCGACAAACTTTGCAGCGCGCGCTCAGTTTGTTGTCACATACAGCTTGTCGTCACATACAGCGCGCCAAATCTCATCGGCGTATCAGCGCGGCAGGATCACGGTGAACACCGTGCCCGTCCCAGCAGCGCTTTCCACCCGCATCCGGCCACGATGGCGGTTGATGATATGTTTGACGATCGCCAGCCCCAGCCCTGTGCCGCCCTGCTCACGCGATCTGTGCGTATCGACGCGGTAGAACCGTTCCGTAAGCCGGGGCAGATGCACGGGATCAATCCCTGCGCCATTGTCGATCACCTCAACCCGGACGGCGGCGGCACGTACGGCGGGGTCGCGGTCGCGGGTTCTGAGCCGCAGCGTGACCTGATCGCCACCATATTTGATGGCATTCTCAACAAGATTGGTGAAGACCTGCTGCAGCTGATCCGGATCGCCGGTCACCAGCGTCGGCTCCTCCGGGATTTCCAGTGTGAGGTCTACATCCGCAGCCTCGGCCACCGGTTCCAGCGACTTCAGCGTAGAGGCCAGATGTGCGCCCAGATCCAGCTGCGCGCGCGGGCGCACACGCTCTTCGCTCTCGACCCGGTTCAGCGACAAGAGATCGCCGACCAAGCGGTTCATGCGATTGGCCTCATCCTGCATGATCTGCAGAAATCTGTCCCGTGCTGCGGCATCGTCACGTGCAGGGCCACGCAGCGTTTCGATGAACCCCATGAGGGCTGTCAGCGGCGTGCGCAACTCATGGCTGACGTTGGCGACAAAATCACGCCTCATCTGGCTGGCCTGCTCGCGTTCTGTGATATCGGTGAGGCTGATCAGCGCCGCCCCACCATTTACCGCGCCAATGCCGGGAATATAACGCAAGGCGACCTCAAATGTGGTGTCCTGTGCGCCGTCGTTGGACAGGTGACGCGCGGTTTTGGCGCTGCGTTCATAAAGACAGCGCTCAATCGCAGTCGCCACATTGGGCTGGCGCAGGATGGTGGCGAAATGACGCCCGACCAGATTATTGCCCAGCAGAGTGGTCGCCGCCGCATTTGCGGCGATGAACCTTTCGCTTTGATCAACCAGTACCGCTGGCAAGGGGATGGCCTCCATGAAACCGTCAATCAGATCCTGCGTCATTTGCCCCTCGCCTTGTTGCTGTGCCGGCCGTGTTACAAACCGATTGTAACTATGACGTGGCAGCCGCGACCGCTTCGGTGAAGACAGCGCAGAGTGTGTCCGGATCCTCAAGCCCGACCGAGATCCGGAAGAACCCTTCGCTCAACCCAAGTTTGGCGCGATCTTCCGCGCTGAGGGCACGGTGTGAGGAGGAAGCGGGATGTGACAGCGTGGTGCCCACATCCCCAAGTGTCGGGGCAAAGTTCAGCCCATCGGCCCCACGGGTGAAGGCATTGGCCGCAGCGCGCCCGCCTTCCAGCTCAAAGCTGACCATATTGCATCCTTTCCCGTCCAACAGCGCCATTGCGCGGTCGTGGTCGGGATGGTCCTTGCGGGTCGGGTAGATCACCCGCTTCACCCCGGGTAGTCCGGCCAGATGATCAGCCAGCATCACCGCGGTGGCCTGCGCGCGCTCAAACCGCAGCTCAAACGACAACATGCCGCGTTCTGCCAGCCAGCAATCAAACGGGCTGGGGGTCATCCCGGTGGTCACCACATAGATGCTGAGACGCGTGTTGATCTCAGGATCCTTGGCCACGACATAGCCCAGCATCACATCGGAATGCCCTGCCAAAAGCTTGGTAATGGAATGGATGACGATATCCGCGCCATGATCAAAGGGGCGAAAGCCCCGTGGCGTGGTGAAGGTGTTGTCGACCACCAACAGGATATCGCGATCCTTGCAGAGCTGCGCCAGCCCGTCGATATCGGCCACGGCCAGCGTCGGGTTTGAGACGGCCTCGACCAGGATCATCTTGGTTTCGGGGCGGATCGCGGCCTCAACTGCAGCCACATCGCCGGGATCGGCCAGCGTTGTTGCAATGCCCAGACGTGGCAGATCCTCGGCCATCAAGCGCATGGAGCGGCCATACAGTTGATTGCCACCAATCACGTGATCGCCGGTTTTCAGCAGCCCTAACAGTACAGCCGAAACCGCCGCCATGCCAGAGCCGGTCACGACCCCGCCGGGCATGCCTTCCATCGCATCAAGCCGCTTGGCAACCACGTCGGCATTTGGGTGCCCTTCGCGCGAGTAGGTGTAGCCATGCACCCGACCCTCATACTGGTCATCCAGCGCATCTGGCGTTTCGCTGGCATAGACAACCGAAGGGCTGAGCGGTGTCACCACTGGATGGCTCGCGCTGAAGGGCAAGGGATCTGGCCGCATCAGCGACCCTTTGGAATTTCTCACGTGTCAGACCTCTGTCAGTTCGTCGCGAAAACGACGCATGTTTTCTTGATAGTGTTCGGCGCTTTGGCGCAGGGATTGAACCAGCGCCTCATCCACATCACGCACGATTTTGCCGGGTGCGCCCATGACCAGAGAGTTATCTGGGATGTCTTTATTCTCTGTGATCAGAGCGCCCGCACCGATCAGGCAGTTCTTACCGATCTTGGCCCCGTTCAGCACCGTGGCCCCCATCCCGATCAGGGAGTTGTCGCCGATGGTGCAGCCATGCAGCATAACCTTGTGGCCGATGGTGCAATTCTCGCCAATGGTGAGCGGATAGCCTGCATCAATATGCATGACGCAGTTTTCCTGCACGTTTGAACCACGCCCGATGCGGATCTCCTCGTGATCCGCACGGATGGTGCTGCCGAACCAGACCGAAGCCCCCTCCTCCAGCACCACAAGGCCGATGAGATTGGCATCCGGCGCAACCCATGTATCGGCGTGGAGTTCAGGGGTTTTGTCACCAAGGGCATAAAGGGTCATGACAGCTCCTCAAATTCGCTTTGCAGACCGCGCACATGATCCACCAGATGGGGCTGCTGGATGCGGCGCAGACGGGTCGCGGTGATGATGGTCTTCAGCTGCAGTTCGGTGGCATCCAGATCATCATTGATCAGCACATGATCATAGCTGCCCCAGTGGCTGATCTCATCCCAGCTTTTCTCCATTCGGCGGGTGATCGTCGCGGCATCATCCTGTGCGCGGGTCTCCAGTCGGCGGCGCAACTCTCCGATCGAGGGCGGCAGAAGGAAGATCGACAGCGTGTGCTGACCCAGGTCTGAGTTGCGGATCTGCTGTGCGCCCTGCCAGTCGATATCGAATAGCACGTCGCGCCCGCCATCAATCGCCGCCTTCACCGGCCCTTTGGGGGAGCCATAGAAATTGCCGAAGACATGGGCGTGTTCCAGCATATTGCCTTCACTCACGGCGGTCTTGAAGGCGTCAGTGGTGATGAAATGGTAATCCTGCCCATCCGTCTCGCCGGGGCGCGGGTTGCGCGTGGTGGCAGAGACGGAAAATTCAATGCTGGGATCCCAGGACCGCAACCGTTTCGCCAATGTGGATTTCCCGGCCCCAGAGGGCGAAGAAAGGATAATCAACAGGCCGCGCCGATCTGCCATGGCATGCTCTCCTTATATTATATTTGTTGTTATTCTGGTTTCTATTCGATGTTCTGAACCTGCTCGCGCATCTGGTCGATCACCGCTTTCAGCTCAAGCCCAACCGCTGTCAGGTCGCTGTTTTGCGCCTTGGCGCAGAGCGTATTGGCCTCTCGGTTGAATTCCTGCATCAGAAAATCCAATTTGCGCCCGACGGCGCCACCCTTGGACAGCAATTCCCGCGCAGCTGCAACATGGGCGGTCAGACGATCCAGCTCCTCGGTGACATCCGCTTTCACCGCTAGAAGTGCCAGTTCCTGTGCCAGCCGCGTTTCATCCACACCTTCACTGTTCTCCAGCACCCACGCCAGATTGCTGCGCAGGGTTGCGGCGACGTCCGGTTTGCGGGCCTCTGCGCGGCGCGCGGCTTCCTCGCGCAGGGTGCTGATTTGTTCGAGCTGATCCAGCAGCACGGCCTTCAACGCGGCCCCTTCGCTGGCGCGCATGTTAACGAAGTCGGACAGGATTGCGGCGAAATCAGTGCTGAGCGCCGCCACGATGGGCGCGGGGTCGTCGCTGCCGCTGGCCTGCTCCAGCACGCCCCGTTGCGTCAGAAGATCCGTGGCAGAGGTCTGAGCCAAGGTGATCCCCGCAGCAGCGGCCTGTCGTTCCACCTCAGCCACGGCTGTCAGCAGCGTTGCCAGGGCCCCTTGGTTGATCTGAAGGGCGGCGGCAGCCTCCTCGCTGCGGTTGATCCGCAGTGTCATGGAGACATTGCCGCGCGACAGCGCCTTGCTCAATTGCCCGCGCAGGTTGGTTTCAAGCCCGTCCAGCCAGTCGGGGATGCGCAAGCGAAGGTCCAGCCCCTTGGCATTTACCGAGCGCAATTCGCACGACCAGCTATGCGCCCCTATGCTGCCCTGCCCTGCGGCAAAGCCCGTCATGGAATGGATGGTCATTGTCTGCGGCCTCCCGGAGCACTGAAGGCGCTGTTTCGCCTCGCCACAGGTTTACAAACGGCCAGCGGACAAGTCCATAAGCGCGGAGACCTATCCTAAAGTGTTAACCATTGATTAAAGAAATAGTCCAAAATTGAATAAGATTGTGGCATGTTAACTTCAGGATAACCAATTCGGCATTAATCGTTAGGCAACCAACTTTAGCTTGGCGCATGACCCAGCCGGATCCAGCGAGGATGACAGCGATGTTTTTTGGCGGCCGCAAAGATAACAATCAGACCGAAGGTCAAACCAAGGTTGTGGCAATGGATCGCTTCCGCGCAGCGGGATCGCTGTCGCCCATGCGACAGGCGGAGGCCTATTGGACCGCTCTGCGCCGTGGCGACGATATTCCCAGCCGGTCGCAGATCGATCCGCGCGGGCTGGAAAACATCCTGCCCCAGACCTTCATTCTGGAGCGTATCGCTCCCGGCATCGCCCGTTTCCGTCTGGCTGGTCAGCGGGTTAATGAAATGGCGGGTATGGAAGTGCGCGGCATGCCCATCACCGCTTTCTTCACCCCGGCAGCCCGCAAGCAGGTCAGCGCGGCACTGGAGACCATGTTCGACACCCCTGCCATCATCGAGCTGACCTTGCAGACCGAGAACAATCGCCTGCGCGGTGCCCGCGAGGCGCGCATGTTGCTGCTGCCGCTACGCAGTGATCTGGGCGATGTCAGCCGGGCGCTTGGGGTCTTCATCTCCGAAGGCAACCCGACAGGGACCTCGCAGCGGTTCTCGGTGACAGAAACGCAGATCCGTCAGGTCAGCCCGACCGGCAATGCGCCCTTCAAGGCGAAGCCGCGCGTGGCAGATCAGACTGCACCCGCGAAACCTGCGGCCCCGATCCCGACACCTGCACCGGCAGCGAAGGACGTTAACACGCCGAACCCCGGCTTTGCCGAAACTCAGGCGCGGTTTGAACGTGAATCTACTGTTATGACCGAGGCCCGCGCCCTAATCGAGCGCAGTCGGCAGATGTCGACTGAGACACCGGCAGCGCCTGCGGCAGAGCAGGCCGAGGAAAAGACCAAGAAACGCGGCGGCCACCTGCGTTTGGTTGTCAGCAAGGACTGAGGTCCGTCCGCACCAAGCACATTTATTCCGAATTCCTTTCGCGCTACTGGACATAGCTAGAAAGCGATCGCCCCGCGACAGAAAGTCCGGGGCGTTTCCCGTTTTGTGGGGGAGCTGTAATCGCCCCGTGAATCGCCCTTGGTTTTGCCTGCTGGATCTCACCCAACGCTTGCGGTGAAGATGAGGTATATGAAGTAAGTGATTGAAAGTAAAAAATCCCTCACCCCGAACTGGGATGAGGGATAGTCGCCATATACTGGCGATCTGTGTCGTTGACTGTCGCCAGCTACAGGATCATCCTGCCTGACGCTCAGAGGTGCGGGCACGCAGCTGAGACACTTCTTCAGCCACCAGGAAGGCCAGTTCCAAGGACTGGCTGGCGTTCAGGCGTGGATCGCAGGCGGTATGGTAGCGATCGCTCAGATCCTCATCGGTCACGGCGCGCACGCCGCCGGTGCATTCAGTGACATCCTGACCGGTCATCTCGAAATGCACGCCGCCCGGGATTGTGCCCTCTGCGGTGTGGATCGCAAAGAAGTCGCGGACCTCACGCAGCACGCTTTCAAACGGCCGGGTCTTGTAGCCAGAGGAGGATTTGATGGTGTTGCCATGCATCGGGTCGCAGACCCAAGTTACCTTGGCGCCCTCCTCCTGAACCGCCTTGATCAAGCGCGGCAGGTGTTCACCGGCCTTGCCTGCACCGAACCGCGCGATCAGGGTCAGACGCCCCTCTTCGTTTTCGGGGTTCAGCTTGGCCATCAGCACCTTCAGATCTTCGGCGGTGGTGGTCGGGCCACATTTCAGGCCAATCGGATTCTGAACGCCGCTACAGAATTCAACATGGGCGCCGTCAGGCTGACGGGTGCGGTCGCCAATCCACAGCATGTGGCCGGAACCGGCCAGCCATTTGCCGGAGGTGGAATCCAGACGGGTCAGCGCCTCTTCATACTCCAACAGCAGACCTTCGTGGCTGGTGTAGAATTCCACCGACTGCAAGGTGTGGGCGGTGTCATTGTTGATGCCCGCGGCCTTCATGAAGTCGAGCGTATCGGTGATCCGATTCGCCATTTCACGGTAGCTTTCGGCCTTCTCGCCCTCGGTGAAGCCCAGGGTCCATGCGTGGACCTGGTTCACATCCGCATAGCCGCCGGTCGAAAAGGCCCGGATCAGGTTCACGGTTGCGGCGGCCTGGGTATAGGCCTGCAACATGCGCTGCGGATCAGGCACGCGCGATGCTTCGGTGAAAGCCAGATCGTTGATGATATCGCCGCGGTAGCTGGGCAGTTCCACACCGTTCACGGTTTCCGTGGGGGCACTGCGCGGCTTGGCGAACTGGCCCGCCATGCGGCCCACTTTGATAACCGGCACCTTGGCGCCATAGGTCAGCACCATCGCCATCTGCAGCATCACCTTGAAGGTATCGCGGATCGCGTCGGCGCTGAATTGATCAAAGCTCTCGGCGCAATCGCCGCCTTGCAGCAGGAACGCCTCACCCCGGCCCGCAGCGCCAAGGTGCTGTTTCAGCCGTCGTGCCTCACCCGCAAATACCAAGGGCGGATACTTCGACAGCTGAGCCTCAACAGCCGACAGCGCGTCGGCGTTGGTATATTCTGGCATTTGCACCCGCGGTTTCTGGCGCCAGGTCGATTTTTGCCACTCACTCATAGCTGTGTCTCCGCATAAGAGGTCTTAGGTTAAAGAAGGACATCTATACGAAATCGCACCCGCGCTGACCAGTTTAGATTTGCAAAGTCTTGACGACACCGCGAAGCTGTGAACACGGTGCCCGAATTTCGCAAAAACCGGCTTTGCGAAAAACAGAGATTTTGAATAAGGACGCTGGCCATGCGGACGCAAAGCAAGCCCACGACAAGCCCGGCCACTGGCCCTCACACCCGGCGCTACGCCTTTGTTTTGCTGGATAGTTTTTCCATGCTGTCGTTTGCCTCCGCGCTGGAATGCCTGCGGATCGCGAACCGGATGATGGGGCGTGAAGTCTACACCTGGACTTTGCTGGCTGAGGGAGGTCGCACGGTGAGTTGTTCGGCAGGAACCTCCTTTCAGGTTGATGATGATCTGGTGGAGTTGCAGCGCGATGACACAATTCTGTTGTGTTCCGGCATTTCGGTGCAGGAGGCCACCACGAAAAAGCTGTTGTCCTGGCTGCGCCGCGAGGCCCGCAAGGGGTTGAAGATCGGGGGGCTGTGTACCGCCTCTTACTCTCTGGCGCGCGCGGGATTGCTGGATGGCAAGCGGGCGACGATTCACTGGGAAAATGCCGATAGTTTCAATGAGGAATTCGATGAGGTTGAGCTGACGAAGTCGGTGTTTGTCATTGATGGCAATCGGATGTCCACGGCGGGCGGGACCTCCTCCATCGATCTAATGCTGAAGCTGATTGCCAGCGATCATGGGGAGGATATCGCCAATTCCGTCGCGGACCAGCTGATCTATTCGTCGATTCGCACCGATCAAGACACGCAGCGTCTGTCGATTCCCACGCGGATCGGTGTGCGGCACCCCAAACTCTCCATGGTGATCCAGATGATGGAGGCCAATATTGAGGAGCCGATCAGCCCATCGATTCTGGCGCAGAATGTGGGCATGTCGACGCGTCAGCTTGAGCGGCTGTTCCGTCGCTACCTGAACCGCTCACCGAAGCGGTATTACATGGAGCTGCGGTTGCAAAAGGCACGCAACCTGCTGATGCAGACCGATATGAGTGTGATCAACGTGGCACTTGCCTGCGGATTTGCCTCACCGTCGCATTTTTCAAAATGCTATCGTGCCCACTATGATACTACGCCATACCGCGAGCGGGGTAGCAAGTCAGCACCGCCTGCCATGTGATCCTCCCATGTGTCTAGCGCGGCGCCGACTATCAGCGTGACAGGCGGTAAATCGCGCCATCGGTTTCCGAGGCAAACCAGATACTGCCGTCCGGTGCCTCGCGCAGGTCGCGGATACGGCCAGTTTGCTCACCTTTGATCTGCTCGACCTCTTTCAGCGGGGCGCCGGACAGGCGCGCGATGTAGTCGAATTTGAGCGAACCAACGAAGACGTCGCCGCGCCAATCTGGCCACATCTTGCCGGAGTAGACCAGCAGATTGGAGGGCGCGATTGAAGGGTCCCAGTAATGCTCTGGCTGTTTCAAACCGGGTTTCTCGGTGCCTTCGCCGATTTTCAGCCCGGAATAATGACGCCCGTATGAAATAATCGGCCAGCCGTAATTGGCTCCCTTTTCGACACGGTTGACCTCATCGCCGCCACGGGCGCCGTGTTCGACCGACCAAAGGCTGCCATCGGCGGCAAAGGTCAAGCCCTGCGGATTGCGGTGTCCATACGACCAGATCTCGGGTTGGGCGCCGCGGCGTTTGATTAGGGGATTGCTGCGTGGCACGGAGCCTTCGGGTGTTAGCCGCAGAATACTGCCCTGATGTGATGCCAAAACCTGCGCCGATTGACGGTCACCGCGATCGCCAAGGGTGACATAGATATGCCCATCGGGCCCATCGGCCAGTCGCGATCCAAAATGCCGACCACTGCTGGCGGCTGGCGCGGCGACAAAGATATCCCGCAGCCCCTGCAATTGCGTGTTGCGCCGGGCCAGTTGGCCGGTGGCCACCGCAGTGGCGGAACCGCGACCAACCCGTTTTGCATAAGTGAGATAGATCCGCCGAGTTTTGGCGAAGGTTCTGGGCACCATCACATCAAGCAATCCCCCCTGCCCCTGATCGGTCACCTTCGGGGTTCCCTTGATCCGCGTTAAGCGGCCGTCGCTTAGGAGGAGAAGATTGCCTGCCCGCTCCGTGATCAGCACCGAACCATCTGGCAGAAAGTCAAAAGCCCAAGGAATATCCAGTCCTTGCGCCATCTTCTCGATGCGCAGCGCGCCCTGACTGCTGCTGAGCGCCTCCGCTGATGCCCCTGCTGCAAGCATCAGTAGAACTGCCGTACCAGAGGTGAGCTTGGCAAGCCACGACATGCCGCCCGCAGCGCAACTGGGCACTCTGCGTGCGGTAAGCGCAATTGATGGACGCTCCAGCCTGACTGGAGAAGGCCGCCCGGGATATAAATATGAATGACAGATTTGGATTATTCGAATAGCGGGCCTTATCATCTTCAGTCGCCTCTCGTTTAAACCATCGGGCACGCGCCCTTGCTATTCTGATAATGGGCGCCCTAACAAAGACTAGCACGGATTTGCAGTCGGCCCAATTTCGGGCGGCCCAAGCGTGGAAAACGACGCTGACGCAGGTACTTGCGACATCACTGAAACTGGGCTGATGCCCTATCAAACAGCACTGCGCAGCCGCTGTACCGCCTATGTGGCTGGGAACATTCTATTGTCACCGAACACACAAAAAACCTGCCGAGTGTTGGCGCTAGAGGCCTTTCCTTTTTTGGCGTGCTTGCCTAGGGTCCGATTTGAACAAATAAGTTCCAACAAATGGGAGTTTCAAAAATGAAAAAACTGATGATGGCCACAGCGGCCGCTGCCCTGACTGCTGGCACCGCGTTTGCGGGTGGCCACGCCAAGGAAGTGAAGCTGGGTGTGCTTCTCGGCTTTACCGGTCCGATTGAATCCCTGGCCCCTGCCATGGGCGCTGGCGCTGAACTGGCGATGGAAGAGGTTACCAAATCCGGCAAGCTGCTCGACGCGGCGACCGTCGTTTCGGTACGTGCTGACACCGGTTGCATCGACAACGGCCTGTCCACCGCCAACGGTGAAAAACTGGTCGCAGATGGTGTGAACGGCATCGTTGGTGGTGACTGCTCCGGCGTCACCGGCGCGATCCTGCAAAACGTTGCTGTGCCAAATGGCATGGTGATGATCTCGCCGTCCGCGACCTCGCCGGGTCTGTCCACAATGGAAGACAATGATCTGTTCTTCCGCACCTCGCCCTCGGATGCGCGCGAAGGTCAAGTGATGGCAGAAATCCTGCAAGAGCGTGGCATCAACTCCATCGCTCTGACCTATACCAACAACGACTATGGCAAGGGTCTGGCCGATGCGATCAAGTCCTCCTTCGAGGGTGTCGGTGGTGAAGTCACCATCGTGACCGCGCATGAAGATGGCAAAGGCGACTACTCCGCAGAGGTTGCAGCACTGGCTTCCGCGGGTGGCGATATTCTGGTTGTGGCTGGTTATCTGGACCAGGGCGGTCTGGGAATCATTCAGGCCTCGCTCGACTCTGGCGCGTATGACACCTTTGGTCTGCCCGGCGGCATGATCGGTGACTCCCTGCCCAAGAACATCGGTTCGGATCTTGACGGCTCCTTCGGCCAGATTGCAGGCTCCGACAGCGAAGGCGCTGCGATCTTTGCCGAGATGGCAAAGGAAGCCGGTTTCGATGGTACATCCGCTTATGCGCCCGAAAGCTATGATGCAGCAGCGCTGTTCATGCTGGCGATGCAGGCGGCAAACTCCAAAGATCCGGCCGACTATGGCTCCAAGATCCTTGAGGTAGCCAATGCCCCCGGTGAGAAAATCAACCCCGGTGAGCTGGGCAAGGCGCTTGAGATCCTCGCGAATGGCGGCGACATCGACTATGAGGGTGCCACCGGCGTGGAACTGATTGGCCCGGGTGAGAGCGCAGGTTCCTACCGTGAAATCGAAGTCAAGGACGGCGCCAACGCTACCGTGAAATTCCGCTGATCCCTTAACACCGGATCAAACCAAGATGATCAGCCCGGGTTCCGCCCGGGCTGTTCCAAATTCAAAAGCCGTCAAAAAGGCGGTGGGGGATAAAATGACATGATCGTCGTCGAGGACTTGCACAAGCACTTCGGCGGGTTCCATGCGGTTGATGGCGCATCGCTGGAAATCGCAAAGGGCTCCATAACCGGTTTGATCGGCCCGAACGGTGCTGGAAAAACCACTCTTTTCAATGTGATCGCCGGCGTTCTGCCACCCACCTCTGGACGGGTGACAATGGATGGTGAAGATATCACCGGCCTGCCGCCGCATGAGCTGTTCCATAAAGGACTGCTGCGCACGTTCCAGATTGCGCATGAGTTTGCCTCGATGACCTGCCGCGAGAACCTGATGATGGTGCCGGGCGCCCAGTCGGGGGAAAGCCTGTGGAACACCTGGTTTGGCCGCAAACGCATCGCTGACGAGGAACGCGCGCTGCGGGCCAAGGCGGATGAGGTGCTGGAGTTCCTGACCATCAGCCATATCGCGGATCTGAAAGCCGGGCAGGTTTCAGGCGGCCAGAAGAAGCTTTTGGAACTGGGGCGTACCATGATGGTGGACGCCAAGATCGTGTTTCTGGATGAGGTCGGTGCCGGTGTGAACCGCACCCTGCTTTATACCATTGCCGATGCGATCAAGCGCCTCAACGAGGAGCGCGGCTATACCTTCGTCGTGATCGAACATGACATGGAATTCATCGGCCGCCTCTGCGATCCGGTGATCTGCATGGCTGAAGGCAAGAAACTGGCCGAGGGCACTCTGGACGAGATCAAGGCGAATGAGCAGGTGATCGAAGCCTACCTCGGTACCGGGCTGAAAAACAAAGACAAACTGGAGGCGGGCGCATGAGCGACAACCCCTACCAGAACGATCATGGCAATCGTGACGCATCGATCACCAACCCGCATGGCGCCGGGACAATGCAACCAGCGCATAGCAAAAGTGGGCCAACAACGAAGGTCGATGGCGGCCCGTTCCTGATTGGCGACACCATGACTGGCGGCTACGGCAAGGGTCCGGACATCCTGCACGACTGCACGATTGCGGTCGACAAGGGCGAGATCGCAGTAATCGTGGGGCCCAACGGTGCCGGCAAATCGACCGCGATGAAAGCGGTGTTTGGCATGCTGGATGTGCGGTCTGGCGCTGTCCGTCTGGACGGTGAAGATATCACCCAGCTCACCCCGCAGGACCGGGTGGTCAAGGGCATGGGGTTTGTCCCCCAGACCAGCAATATCTTCACCTCGATGACGGTCGAGGAAAACCTGGAAATGGGCGCCTTCATCCGCACGGATGATTTCTGTGACACGATGGAGCAGGTCTATGAGCTGTTCCCGATCCTGCGTGAGAAACGCAATCAGCCGGCTGGTGAACTGTCCGGTGGCCAGCGCCAACAGGTGGCCGTGGGCCGCGCGCTGATGACCAAGCCGAAGGTTTTGATGCTGGATGAGCCGACCGCAGGTGTGTCACCCATCGTGATGGATGAGTTGTTTGACCGCATTATCGAGGTTGCCCGTACCGGGCTGCCGATCCTGATGGTTGAACAAAACGCCAAACAAGCGCTTGAGATCGCAGACAAAGGCTATGTGCTGGTGCAGGGGCGCAATGCCTATACCGGCACCGGTCAGGAGCTGCTCGCCGATCCCGAAGTGCGCAAATCCTTCCTGGGAGGGTGACAGAACATGCCTCTGTTAAAAAAAACGGCCGCAACGAACCGTAGTGTGGTTCTCGCTATTTGTATTGCGGTTAGCCCTGTTGCAGCTCTCTCTGACCAAGGTGAGACGACTCTCAGCTGTTACCTGGAACCTGAGTGTATTTCCGTTCAGGAATGCACCACCAACGATGCCGCTGATTGCAAGACAGTTCAAAGATGTCCGGCCGAGCCCATTGACATGAAAATCACCCTGGCAATGCTCTCACAAGAAGCGAGTGCCGGCATGGCTCGATTTACCTGGACACAAGGAGACTCGGAAGAGTTCGTGTCGGTTGCTCCGTTTGTGGGGCTTGCTTCGTCCGTGATGTTTGCGAAAGTTCCGCCTGCGGACACATCTATCGACAGCTGGATGCTGCTGATGACCGGCAACAATGTCTCACTGGATGAGCGAAGCGCCACGGGGTATCCCTCGCAAGTGAAATATACTGGCACCTGCCAAGAGGACAAATAATGGACTTCCTCAACGCCCTTGTGGCGCTTACCAATTTTGTCGGGGTTCCGGCAATCGCCTATGGCAGCCAGCTTGCGCTTGGTGCGCTTGGCGTGACACTGATCTATTCAGTACTGCGGTTTTCGAACTTCGCCCATGGTGACACCATGGCCTTTGGCACCATGATCACCATTCTGGTGACCTGGTGGTTCCAGTCGATGGGCATCAGCTTTGGTCCCCTACCGACCGCGCTGCTGGCGCTTCCGCTTGGCATTGCGGCATGTATGCTGCTGATGCTGGTCACCGATCGCACCGTCTATCGGTTTTATCGCGCGCAGAAGGCCAAGCCAGTGATCTTTGTCATGGTCTCCCTTGGCGTGATGTTCATGATGAACGGCCTTGTGCGATTTATCATCGGGCCGGGGGATCAGCGGTTTTCCGATGGCGAGCGGTTCATCATTTCCGCACGGGATTTCAAGGCTCTGACCGGGTTGCGTGAAGGGCTGGCGATCAAGACGACCCAAGGCATCACCGTGATCACTGCGGTTGTGGTTGTGGCGCTGCTGTTCTGGTTCCTGAACAAAACCCGCACCGGTAAGTCGATGCGCGCCTATTCCGATAATGAGGATCTGGCGTTGCTGTCCGGCATCAACCCGGAGCGTGTGGTGATGTACACTTGGCTGATCGTTGCGACCCTCGCGACCATTGCGGGTGTGCTGTATGGTTTGGACAAATCCTTCAAACCCTTCACCTACTTCCAGCTGTTGCTGCCGATTTTTGCGGCGGCGATTGTGGGCGGTCTGGGCAGCCCCGTTGGCGCCATTGCCGGCGGGTTCATCATCGCCTTTTCCGAGGTGACAATCACCTATGCGTGGAAAAAGGTGCTGACCTATGTCCTGCCTGAGACGATGAAACCCGATGGCCTCGTCCAGCTTCTGAGCACGGATTACAAATTTGCCGTGTCCTTTGCGATCCTTGTGGTCGTGCTTCTGTTCAAGCCCACGGGCCTTTTCAAAGGAAAAGTGGTATGAGCGAGACAGTCAAAACATCCCTGCTGTTTCTGTTTGTTGGTGTGCTGATCCTGCTTGAGGGCGGCACCAACTTCCTCTTCTTCTCCGGGTCTTGGAACTCGGCTCTGGTGATCCTCAATATGGGATTGGTGTCCGCCATCATGGCGATTGGCGTCAACCTTCAGTGGGGCTTTGCCGGCCTGTTCAACGTTGGCATCATGGGGTTTGTCGCGCTGGGTGGTCTGGCAGTTGTGCTGGTATCCACAGCACCAACACCGGGCGCCTGGAGCCAGGGCGGCGTTGGGATAATCATGGCGCTGGCCATGGGGGCGATGACACTGGTTGCGGCGGTTGCCACCATGCGGATGGTGCCTGCTAGCAAGCTGCGTATTGCGGTGCTGCTGGCGGTGCTGATCCTTGGCTTTGTGGTCTACCGCGCGATTTTCGATCCGGCGGTTGCGGGTGTCGAAGCGATCAATCCCGCGCTTGAAGGGAACCTCGGCGGGCTTGGCCTACCGGTGCTGTTGGCATGGCCCGCAGGTGGCCTGCTGGCCGCTGGCGTGGCCTGGCTGATCGGCAAGACGGCGCTGGGTCTGCGCTCGGATTATCTGGCGATTGCGACGCTGGGGATTGCGGAGATCATCATTTCGGTTCTGAAGAACGAGGACTGGCTGTCGCGCGGCGTGAAGAACGTTGTCGGCCTGCCCCGGCCCCTGCCCTATGAGGTCGATTTGCAGAACGACGCCGGTTTTGTTGCCAAGGCAGCGGACTATGGCCTGGATCCGGTTCTGGCCTCCACGCTTTATGTGAAGCTGGGCTATTCTCTGCTGTTCACTGTTGTCCTGCTGGCGCTGCTATGGATGGCGCAGATGGCGCTGAAGAGCCCATGGGGCCGAATGATGCGCGCCATCCGCGACAATGAAGTGGCCGCCGAAGCAATGGGCAAGGATGTAACCCGCCGCCATCTTCAGATCTTCATTCTCGGCTCTGCGATCTGCGGTATTGCCGGGGCGATGATGACTACGCTGGACAGCCAGCTGACGCCGGGCACCTACAACCCCTTGCGCTTTACCTTCCTGATCTGGGTGATGGTGATTGTTGGCGGGTCCGGCAACAACTTTGGCGCGGTGCTGGGTGGCCTGCTGATCTGGTTCCTCTGGATCAAGGTGGAGCCGATGGGCATCCTGCTGATCGAGACCCTGACGGCTGGCATGGCGGACACCAGCGCGCTTAAGGCGCATCTGCTGGAAAGCGCGTCGCATATGCGTTTGCTGACCATGGGTCTGATCCTGTTGCTGGTCTTGCGGTTCAGCCCACGTGGACTGATCCCGGAACGGTAACGCCGAAGATGCGTAGCGGGTCTGACAATCGGGCCTTGAGAAAACCAGAACGCCGCCCGGAGATATTCCGGGCGGCGTTTTCTATGCGTAAGTTGTATGAGCGCTTAGCGTCCCTTGAACAACCCACCAAGGATACCGCGCACAAGGCGCCGCCCAGTGGTGCCTTTCAGCTCCTTGATCACGGCTTCGGACATGGCGGATGCAAAGCTGTCGCGGGGTTTCATCCGTCGCGATGACGACCGGCTGACGCGGCTGCCGGAGTAGCGCCGCCCGGCGTTATACTCACGCGCCATCGGTTCTGGTGCGGCTTCGGCGGCCACCTCTGCGGCCTCAGCCTCGGCTGCGGCTTTGGCGGCGCGTTCGGCGAGGATCTCATAGGCGGAACGCCGGTCGCTGGTCTGGTCGTACTTCCCAGCCATATCCGAGGTCTGCAGGAACGCCGCCCGCTCCGCTGCAGTGATCGGTCCCAGCTGAGAACTGGGCGGGCGGATCAGCGTGCGTTCGACGACACCGGGAATACCCTTCTTTTGCAACATGGAGGTCACCGCCTCGCCGACGCCGACCTCGCGGATGGCCTCTTCGGTCGAAAAACGCGGGTTCTCGCGATAGGTCTCTGCCGCCATCCGCAGGTTCTTGCGGTCCCGCGCGGTGAAGGCACGCAAGGCGTGCTGGATACGATTGCCAAGCTGGCCAAGGATGTCTTCCGGCACGTCAGCCGGGTTCTGAGTGATAAAGTAGATCCCGACCCCTTTGGAGCGGATCAGACGGGCCACTTGCTCCACCTTGTCGATCAGTGCCTCGGGGGCGTCATCAAACAGCAGATGCGCCTCGTCAAAGAAGAAGACCAACTTCGGTTTGTCAGGATCGCCAACCTCTGGCAGCTCCTCAAACAACTCGCTCAGTAGCCACAAAAGAAAGGTCGCATACAGCCCCGGAGCGGCCATCAGCTTGTCAGCGGCGAGAATATTGACCATACCCCGCCCGTCCGCCGTGCAGCGCATCAGATCGGCGAGGTCCAGCGCAGGTTCGCCAAAGAGCTGTGCACCACCTTGGTTCTCCAGCACCAGCAATCGACGCTGGATTGCCCCGATGGAGGCGGTGGAGACATTGCCGTAGCGCAGCGAGAGATCGGCACGGTTTTCGCCGACCCAAACCAGCAGCGCCTGCAGGTCCTTCAGATCCAACAGCGCCAGCCCTTCCTCATCCGCTAAACGGAAGGCAATGTTCAGAATGCCTTCCTGTGCCTCGCTCAGCTCCAGCAAACGCGCCAGAAGCAGCGGCCCCATTTCTGCGACATTAGTGCGCACCGGATGCCCCTGTTGGCCGTAGAGATCCCAGAAGGTGACCGGACAGGCGTGGTAGCTGTAATCGTCAAATCCGATTTTTTCTGCCCGGCTGGTAAAGGCGTCGTGCAGTTTGTGCGTAACGCTGCCGGACTTCGCAAGGCCGGAGAGATCCCCTTTTACATCCGACAGAATAACCGGCACTCCGGCATTGGAGAAACTCTCGGCCAGGATCTGCAGGGTTACGGTTTTGCCGGTGCCAGTAGCCCCGGCAATCAACCCGTGACGATTGGCGTATTTCAGCGTCAGCGCCTGTGGATCCGCATAGTTTTCACCCCCGCCCCCGATAAATAACTTGTCCTGCATGATCTGCCCCCGGCTGTTGTCATCCCGCACACTGCGGTTTCTCTGAAATGAAAATACAAAATTAACCTTTGAATGCGAGAGTGATAATTGCCCGTCGACCATCATGCGGTTGGTTCGGCGGACATTTCCTCCCTGTCAGACTGGGCCGTGCTTCGCGCACGGCCTTTTTTTGTGCCTTGCTTTCAGGCATTCTAGTGGCTGTGGTTCGTATATCAGGCATGTTGCGTGCCCATTGCGCGCGCGTTATGCGAAGGCGTCAATTAATCTGCCAACTGCGACATTTTTTTCTCTTTGCATGTTGACCGATGGCCGACCCTTTCGTAACGTCCTCCCAATAACTAAGTCGGCCAGTCCGACGGGGAGAAAAAATACGAAAAAGGGGGCATTTTTGCTCCCTTTTTTGTTTTAATCCAGCTGCTTCCATCTCTGACGTGTAATCCGATCAATTCCCCGCCAGTGCTGGGGCCTCAGTTGGTTATGGGACTGACACCGGGTTTAGGGCATGCTACATCGGGCCAATAACACAGGATAGATGAGGCAATCATGATCAAGTCCCTGACCCCGATGACCCTGGCCGCGCTGATGGCGTTGCCGCTGCCCCTGATGGCGCAGGACACCGCTGGGGCGGCCGAGACCGAAGAGAGCCAGCCCGCCGCAGAGGCCACGACGGAGGCCCCGAAGGCCGATGACGTCTTGGATCTGGGCCAGCCCGTGCAGGATGGCCCGCAACTGGGCCAGCGCTATTCCAAAGAAACTCACGGTGATTGGGACTTGGCCTGCGTCAAGACCGAAGGCGAAAGCGACCCCTGCTCACTGCTGCAGATCATGACCGATACGTCAGGAAACCCTATGGCGGAGTTTTCGATGTTCCGGATCAAGCAGGAAGGCAGCCAGGCCGTTGCCGGCGCCACGGTCATCGTTCCGCTGGAAACGCTGCTGCCCGCAGCATTGACCATTTCGATCGATGGTGCGCCGGGCAAACGGTATAACTACTCGTTCTGCAACCCGATGGGCTGTGTAGCACAGATTGGCCTTACCGAGACCGATATCTCAGCCTTCAAGAAAGGCAAGAAAGCGACATTGAGCCTGCGACCGGCACCTGCCCCGGATCAGGTGATCAATATGGAATTGTCACTGAGTGGCTTTACCGCAGGCTATAACGTTGTCGATGTGGTGGAACAGTAAGTCGCCCAGCGAAGTCGTTTAAACCGAAAACCGCCGCATCCAAGGTCAGATTGCGGCGGTTTTTCATATTCTATTGCTGGGTGTTGATTGAGCGCTCAGATCTTTCGCAGAGCCAGCACAGCGTTCAACCCACCGAAGGCAAAGGCATTGCTGAGTGCGACAGTCACATCAGCTTGCCGCGCCTCATTCGGGACCACATCAAGCGCGCATTCCGGATCAGGTTCCTCATAGCCGATGGTGGGGGCCACCACCCCGTCGCGCAGAGCCATGATGCAGGCCAGCAGTTCCACCGCGCCCGTACCGCCAATCAGGTGGCCGTGCATGGATTTGGTGGAGGAGATCATCAGATTATCAGCGTGCGGACCAAAGACATCGGCCACGGCCGCGCATTCGGTTTTGTCGTTGGCCGCAGTCCCCGTGCCATGGGCGTTGACATAGCCGACATCCTCCGGGTTCAGTCCTGCATCCTGCAAGGCGCCTGCAATGGCCCGCGCCGCGCCTTGTTTGCTGGGCATCACGATATCGGCGGCATCTGATGACATGGCAAAGCCGATAACCTCGCAGATGATATCGGCACTGCGGGCGCGGGCATGTTCGTAGTCTTCGAAGACAAAGACCCCAGCTCCCTCGCCCTGCACCATACCGTTCCGATTGGCGCTAAAAGGACGACAGGCATCGCGCGACATTACCCGAAGCCCCTCCCAGGCCTTTACCCCGCCAAAGCACAGCATCGACTCAGATCCACCTGTGATCATCACGGGTGCCATACCGGAGCGAACCATCTGGAACGCCTGTGCCATCGCATGATTGGAGGAGGCACAGGCGGTGGATACCGTGAAGCTTGGCCCCTTCAGATTGTGTTCCATGGAGACATGGCTGGCTGCGGCGTTGTTCATCAGTTTCGGCACGACGAAGGGGTGGACACGGTTCTTCCCCGCCTCATAGACAGACCGATAGTTATCGTCCCAGGTCGATACGCCGCCGCCAGCCGTGCCAAGGACCACACCTGATTTCTGCGACAACTCGCCGTGAAACTCCAAACCCGACTGGTCTATCGCCTCTTTGGCGGCGGTCAATGTGAACTGGGTAAACCGGTCATAGAGGCTCATCTGCTGCCGGTTAAAACGTCCTTCGGCCTCAAACCCGCGCACCTGTCCGCCGATGCGAATGGACAAGCGATCAACGTCCTGGAACTCCAGATCGCCGATGCCGCAACGGCCCTCAGCCATGGAGGACAGTGTGTCGGCAACATTATGGCCAAGCGCATTGATCGTGCCCATCCCGGTGATGACAACCCGGTTCATCCGTCGTCTCCAACCCGATCCCGCATCGTCATTTTTCTGAAATCAGCGTGTCGATACCCGCGATGATCGCCGCCACGTTGGAGATGTCGAAATCGCTTTTCTCCGGTTCATTGGCATTGAAGGGAATGGTGATATCAAACTCTTCTTCAATGGCGAAGATGCTCTCAACGAGGCCGAGGCTGTCGATCCCCAGATCCTCCAGTGTGCTATCGAGTGTCACATCCGATGGTTCCAGCACAGCCTGTTCGGCAATGATGGCGATGACCTTGTCCTGCGTGCTCATAAGGGACCCCTGATCAATGGTATTTTGCGTCATGTAGTGGCTGCGCCGTTATTTGAAAACTGCCTTCTTCAACGCTTCGATGTCGCGCATCAGACGACCAAGGCGCCGCTGCCCCTTATACATCTCGGTATGTGTCTCCATTTTGACAGCCGGATATCCCATCACCACGCGGCCTGCGGGAACATTGGACAGGATCTTGGTGCCGCCGCCGGCAATCGCTCCGTTGCCGATAAAGAGGTTGTCCGCCACCCCGGTCTGACCGCCGAGAACCACATTGTTGCCGATATCGACGGAGCCGGAAATTCCGGTCTGCCCACACAACAGACAATCCTTGCCGACACGGGTGTTGTGGCCGATATGAACGAGGTTATCCAGTTTGCTGCCGCTGCCGATCACGGTGCTGCGGATAGTGCCGTTGTCGATGGTGCAATTGGTGCCAAGTTCCACGTCATCACCAATTTCTACGGCTCCAAGGGAGTGAATACGCAGCCAGCTTTGCGCTTTGCTTTCGCCCTGATCGCCCATTGTTTTGCGGGCGGTTTCCACGCCCGACACCTCCGGGGTGACATAAGAAAACCCGTCGCCGCCAACCCGTGCGCCGGGTTGTGCGCGGAACCGGTCGCCGATGATGGCGCGGGCCCCAATGCTCACGGCCTCGCGCAGGCGGGCGTCAGTGCCAATAGTGACATCTGTACCGATATAGCATTGCGGGCCAATGACAGATCCTGCGCCAATGCGCGCGCCTGCAGCGATCACCGCCAGCGGGCCAACCGAAACGCCCTCGCCCAGATCAGCATCAGGATCGATGACCGCGCTGGGATGGATACCCGTGCCAAAGCCCTGTCCGGGATCCAGAAGCCGGGTAATGCCGCCCATGGCCAGGCGGGGGCGCGGTGCAAAGATGGCTGCCTGAAGGCCCATGGCTTGCCAGTCGGCGCCTTCCCAGACCAACGCCGCACGGGCGCTGCCCTCGTCTAGGCTCTCAGCATATTTGGGAGCCATCGCCATGGCGAGATCATCGGGCCCGGCATCCTGAGGTTCAGCGGCCCGCTGCACCACCAGATCCAGATCTCCCTCGGCCTCTGCCTGGAGTGAGGCGGCGATTTCGCGGACTGTAAACATGTCGGGCCCTTCCGGTCTGTTGCCTTTGGGCCCGAGGATTACCCTTGTACGCCCGGCAACACCACCCCTGCCCGTTCCAGCGCGGCCCATACCTTGGCGTCACGGCCGTAAATGTCACGACGATACTCAGGCTGACCTTTGGGGGTCACAAACGCCGTCCGGTAAATGATGTGAACCGGCACCTTTTGGTCGAGAACGACCTTGGTTTCCTTGCCGCTGTTTAGGATGCGGTGAAAGAAATCCTTGGGGTTCTCGGTCTGGCGCGCCAGCAAAGCATACGCAAATTCAAAGGGTTGTGCGAGGCGGATACAGCCATGCGAGAAGGCGCGGACCTCCCGTTGGAACAGGCTCTTTTGCGGGGTGTCATGCAGATAGATGTTATATTTGTTCGGGAACATGAATTTCACCAGCCCTAGCGCGTTTTTGCGGCTCGGAGGCTGGCGCATCGCAAAAGGGAAGGTTCGCGCGGTATATTTTGAAAAATCAGCGGTGGCGCGATTCACTTTGCGACCGCGGCTGTCGGTGATCTCGATGTGGCCGACCGCATTTGGGTTGTTGCGCAGCTTGGGCAGGTATTCCTTCGTCACGATGGAGCGTGGGACGTACCAGCTGGGGTTGATGACCATATGCTCCATCTCGTCGGAGAACTCCGGCGAGCGTCGATCGGCATTGTCTTTGCCAATGACGGAGCGCGTCACAAAGGTCACTTCGCCATTGTCGATAATCTTGGCGGTGAAGTCGGTCTGGTTTACCAGAACATGGCGGGTTCCGCGCTCCGGCGTCAGCCAGCGTTCACGCTCCATGGCGACCAGCACAGACTTCAGCCGCGCCGACACCGGTTTGTTGATTTCGGCCAGAGTGCCGCCACCGGCAACCCCATCAGCGGTCAGACCGTGATCGGATTGAAACGCCTGAACCGCGCGTTCCAGCGCGCCGTCGTAACTGCGCGCCGCACTGCGCGGCAGATAGCCCATGGCGATAAGGCGATTGCGCAGCGCGATGACCGCGGGCCCCTGATCTCCGCTTTCCAGTTTCTTGGCAGCGACCCGTGGGCCCCAGCCACCCGCCCGTTGCAGCCCTTCCAGCCGCATCTTTTCACGCAGCAACGCCTGATATTGGGCGCTCTGCGGAGCGAGGCTGCGCAGATAGGCAACCGGTGCTTGATCGCGGATGCCAGCGAGATAGGCGGCAAAATCAGGCTGATGCTTCTTGCGGACGATACCATCATCAATTTGGCGCGGCTGTAGGAGCCCGGTTTGCAAGTCACTGGCATAACCGACCAACGCGCGGCTCATCGCCACCTCCGCCCGACCCAGATCACGGGTGGTCTGGACTGTGCGCAGGACGTCCATCAATGCGTTGATTTCCGATGTCCGATCCGGAAGCCCGTGCATCGGCGCCTCTCCCAGAGCGCGGAACAGTGCGGCGCGACGGGCACGGGCGGCATCATCACTCCCGGTCCAGATCGCGGTGTACCCCGTCTCGCGGTAGAACTGTGCCACCGGATCGCTCGCCGAGGCCGCCTCCGCAACCGCTTGCTTAAATGCGGTCACCTGTGCGGTTGCACCATCCGGTGCACCGAATACAAAGCCGCCAAGCGCAAGCGCAAACAGCCCCGCCTTCAGCGTCGGGCCAACAGTCGAAATGGCACGGGTCACAATGACAGGCGACATATGGGTACGGTCCTCAAATGAATTGCTTTTCACAGTCTGCGGTTGCCTACATGAAATCCTGGTAAACGCCAGCCCTCGCTGTCCATTCACATTTTGATCAGCGCAAACAGGCAACAGGCACCTGCGTCTTATGGGCCGCAATAAGACGCATACGGCCCGTGGCGGCCACGACACATTGAGGGGAAATTAACCATTTATTTCCCTTTTGCGCAAAAAATTGCCGAAATTCACAGTTCATGTCGAGCTGCAACATTCAAAACTTGGCGCGCGATTCTGTATGTGCAATACAGTTCTCGCGTGGAAACAGGACCACACCATGTCCGTAACATCGGGCACAGGCAGAGACATCAGGCGTACGGGACAGCGCAGTGACAATGGCTAATACTGAAAAATCGGGTTTCTCCCGTCGTGCCCTACTGGGTGCGTTTGCGGCAACAACTTTGGTCGCCGCTCCGACCTTCTCCAATGCAGCGGGATTCTTGCGCGGCGCGGGTGACATTCGGCGGATCCGAATGTTCTCAGGCCGCACCGGTGAGCGGATCGATATGGTGTATTGGATCGACGGCAAATACATCAAGGATGCGGTGAAAGAAGTGAACCACTTCATGCGCGATTGGCGCAATGATCAGGTCAAGGATATTGATCTGCGCACCATTGATATTATGGCTGCATCGCACAACCTCCTTGATGTGAACGAACCCTATATGATGCTGTCGGGCTATCGCAGTCCGAAAACCAACGCCATGTTGCGCAGCCGGTCACGTGGGGTTGCGAAGAATTCCCTTCACATGCGTGGTCAGGCAGCAGATCTGCGCCTATCCTCTCGCTCGGTGACGCAGATGGCCAACGCAGCAAAAGCGTGCCGTGCGGGTGGCGTCGGTAAATACCGTGGGTCGAACTTTGTCCACATGGACTGTGGTGTCGTTCGCAGCTGGAACGGCTGATACCGCGACCATTTCTGACCGCCTGTCCCGAGGCTCTGCAAACCCATGTTGTGACGCAACATGGGTTTTTTGCTGCGCGAGAACGCGGCGCCCGAAAGGCAATTTTTCTGCAGAACTCGCGGCGTGTCATGGATAGTCCAAAGCAACTGCATACAGATGACAAACGCCTGAATTGAATTATGGTTCCGGTGTTTTTTGCCATTGCAGACCCACCCTGCGACGGCTATACGACGCGTATAGGCACCTGTAGCTCAGCTGGATAGAGCGCTGCCCTCCGAAGGCAGAGGCCAGAGGTTCGAATCCTCTCAGGTGCGCCATTAAATCAATCACTTAGATTTTCTTGAGATCTGCTGTTTCTGTTACTAGTAACAGAAACCTGGCTATTTCACATCTCATGCCTTTTCGGATTTTCAGGTTCATCCCATTCCCATTGATGAGCTTTTCTTGCCCGCATGGCACCTCACCTTCCCCCCCCCTTCGAGATGAGACATAGAGAGAACGAATTGCAAAATTCAAGCGTTGGCCTATCGTGCGGTACCGGACCCATTTGGTAAGAGGTAGATCAACCATGTGCGGGAGATTGGGCAGGCCAGATCTTACGTGGAGACAGCTATACGAGATGGAGCGCCGTTTCGTCGGCCCACCTATACCAGTGCGCGATCCTAATGCTGTTGAGCTATCTGCGAGCTGGAATGTAAAGCCCACCCAACTGGTGGACATCGCCTATCTGAATGCCGACAAGCTGTTCAGCACGACAGCCCGCTGGTGGTTCGTGCCAAGCTGGCATCGCGGCGATGTAAAGGCCTGGAAACGCACCACCTTCAACGCGAAGATTGAGACCGCTGCCAACCTGCCAAGTTTTCGCAATGCATGGAAGTCACAACGATGCATCATCCCGGCAGCTGGTTACTACGAATGGACAGGACCGAAGGGCAACAAACAACCCTGGTGGATCACCACCGATAGCAACGCCCCCGCCCTGTTCTTTGCTGGGCTCTATTCACGCCTAAGCGATGATCTGCACACATGCACTATTTTGACGCGATCAGCATTGCCGCAGATCAGTGAGATACACGCACGCTCTCCGGTGATCCTTGCGGATGATCAGATCATATCTTGGCTCTCAGGAGACCTAGAGAGCAGCGAAGAACAAGACCTAGGGACCTCTTGGAACGGACGCATGAGGGCGCAGAAGGTTGCCCCCTTTGGACGCGACGACGATGGGCCGGATCTGATCGAGCCATTCGGAACGCTGTTCTAGCAGGCGTCCGGTTTCAGCCAAGACCGCTGCCCCAACTGTGGCGCGCCACGATCTGCTGCAGAGCGTCTGGAAGATGTTCTCCGCACGGATACGGTTCGATAGAGGTCTAGAATTGGAGCGGCGTTAGTCTTCGCTGGCCAACACGCGCAATACTACCTTTCGTACTTTCTCTCTGGCCTCTTCCATAGTGTCGACCCGACCGTGCTCTGCTGGATGGACCCATGTCGCCCACGTCCAGGACTTGGCATCATTATATGGAAATGCATCCAGACTTATCCGGCCCACCGAACGGCCGTTCCAGACAATCACCCAATCATCTTCGCTGACTTCGCCGCCGATTACCGTTTTTCGCATGGCCCACATGAATCGAACAAATAGGGAACATTTCGAGTGCGTCAAGCTGCGAGAGAAGCGAAACGGCCTGCGGTAGACATCTGACGTTCGCGCGTGGTTCAGCATGATGTAGTTTGGCCTCCAAGCTGCCTTGCCGAGGTACTACTGCTGACGCACGGCAAATTCGCCCCCTGGCACCCGAACCCGGATGGCGCCAGTCAGCCCGAAGCGGTCATTTACTCTTAGGGTATTGTCTCGGCAATTCGGTGCATGCAATGTGGCTGGAAGACGGCTGCGAAGGTAAGTTAATTGTCGAAAGTGACCTATATAGTTCCAGAAAATCTTTCGCGTCTCTGGGCTGCAGAAGATGAGATGATGGTGTGGGCCACTAAAGTGATGGCATCAGAAGAACACCTCCAAGACCATCTTGAACTGATAGAGGCTTACATGGACTGCGTTGAAACTGTTCGCAGGATGAGGCCTTCTGGCGATCGACATGTCGCATTAGTGGGACTATTTCTTCGTACTTTCGATGCTGCGTCTTACTGTCTGCGCAGTGCCATGTCGGGCAACTATACCGGAAGCGCAATGTATGCTCGTGATATTCTAGAAACTCAATTCCTACTGAGTTATCTTTTGGATGAGCGAGGCCGACCGGAAGCATGGTTGTTATCGGACCCTAAGAAAAGCCCGGAAGAGTACAAACCTGTGGTCATTCGCAAGTACTTGGATAATCGTGATGGTTTCACGGAGCGAAAGCGTGAGCAAAACTACAAAGCACTTTCTGTACTTGGAACCCATCCATCTCCTGGGGGGCTGGAACTAAAAAGGGACGGCACCAAATCAATCCGCAGTGGGCCGTTCAAACAGCGGGACACATTTATTCAGTGTATACAGGAGGCCGCACGGGTTATCCTGCCGCTAAGCGGAATGTTGCGAGGCTATTGTGTTGCTGAGATAAAAGACGGCCGAAAATTCTCCACTAGGCTCGCACTCATTTTACAACGCACCAAAGAGAAGTATTTGAGGGGTTAGAGAGCCATCTTAAAGACTTACTTTCAGCCCAATCCGATAAGTCACAGTAGGCTCTCAACGAACCCAGTAGTCTGCCGCAGCAGCATGCTGATCAGCGCCTGTATGGTTGGGCAAGTCTGGATCGCAGTGTCGCTGATCTGGAACTGTCGTCCGTGCAGGCAGTTCGGAGGGGGTGTCCTAACCATATCAAGATCAAACCAGTTCGACAGCGATCCACGTCGCATCAAGCTGTCATCGTAGGACGACCATTTCGTGGCCTTGAACTTCGTGAGATCCAGCTACTCATGCATCCAGGCTATCAGGTTGGATTCCCAAAATGAATCTCTTCAATGTATCTGTGCGACAAAACCATATATATGTGTTCTGAGGCGAAGAGGAGCCGAACTTTGATTTCATCGCGACAGTTCGAGCAGCGCGTGGCACGCATTTATCAACTACTAGAGGCGAAAGCCAAATCCGTCACTTGGGACAAACACATCCCTGACCCGGACGCACCAACTCAACAGCGTCAAATTGACATCGAAATTCGACGGCCAGACGCTCTGGTCCATGTCGAGTGCAGGCATCGGAGACAGCCCCAGGATGTAATGTGGGTGGAGGAGCTGATTGGAAGGCGAGTGAGTCTTGGAGCCGACTTGATGATTGCCGTCTCTTCAAGTGGATACACAAATACGGCGAAGATTAAAGCCGAAAAGCATGGCATTTTACTTAGGGAACTTGAACAGGTTTCGGAGCAAGAGGTTCTGACTTGGGGCGTTCGATGTGAATTGCTCTTCCGGTTTGCTCGATTTTCAAAGTTAAGATTCAACGTCGGGCTGATGGTTGAAACCCGCCCCTTGATAAGTGAAACAGAAATCCTCAATCAGCTTGCGCAAAACGGCACTATAGAAAATGCCCTTCGCTATATTGCGAACACGAGACACGACGAAATCGCACAGAAAGGCGAGTGCGAGTTTTACGTCAGCCTAGCGGCCCCACCTCCCATTTTTACTTCGACTGGCGAGAGCTACGCTATTGGCCTATTCGATATCACCGGGCTAATTCAGCAAATCGACATTCCACATTCACCAACAGGATATTGCGAATTTCGTGGTGCTCTTGAACGGCCCAACAATCCCAATGCCGATTTGACTATCTTTGATCAGGTTGGTGGCGAGATTATAAGCCACGAAGACAAATTCCACTGGCATATAGATCTGAATAGTATCAGAGCGGAACCAAACAGCTTCTTCTCCGGTAGTATCACGGCAAAGCTCAATCAGCCGATGGTGCTGCAAAGCTTGAGTTTGCACGGAACCATCTCAGGGGAGGGAAAACTCACTGACGTCGTTGTGTCTATTGGCACAGCACAAATCGCGGTCTGAGCGAACTTCCCCGTTATTTAACGGACTTACCCCGCAGCCTCTGTGAAAGGTATGCCAAACGCGGTTTAGCGATTGGGCAGCCCCTTCACCGTGTACAGATGAACACGACTTTGCAAATCCCGCTTTCTGCGCTTCGCAGCTACAGCTTCAAAAAACAAAAAACCCGCTCACTGGCGGGGCTCACACGTTGCAGTCATGCGGGTATTAGGTGCGCCCATCGTGGGCAGGTCAGCTTGAAGTTCAGATACGCTTCTTGAATTTCATCCCTGGTCTGCTGCGTATCTTGGCGGGATCGCGTGGGCAACTTTTGACCGATGGTCCGGCATATCTCAGCCTCAGCAGCCGTCTCAGTCTCGATAGCCCGCGTCATCGAATTCCCGCAGCTGGTCATCATCAGCGCGCTCAACCCGATCACGAATGGAATCAGCTTTGGCATGGTCTCGCTCCTTTGCCTCAATATACGTTTCCTTGCGGCCCTCTGCTTTCTGTGACCGCCCATAAGCCCAGATAGCCGCGAGGAACGCCCCAGCGGCCACCAGATAGCCCCAGAAGCGAGACAGGATCGCGGAGATCATTTACCCTTCTCCGGGGCCACCCATGACGCCCAGAACCCCAGCACGGCCATCAGCAACGCGACCAGCGCAGGCCAGCCCGCGCCGCCGATGAGAGAACGCACCAACGCAGCCGGATCATCGGATGCCAGGATCACAGCAAGCACCGGCCCGATGGCCGTCAGAAGGTGGCGCAGCTGCCCCTGCACCTTGGGGTTTCGTAGCTTGCTCATGTCATGCCTCATTTGTGGAAATTGGAGTGCCGCCGGGGGTCAGAAGAATGCGACGACCAGTGACCGGGACGCCAATCGGCCAGCGCGCCGACAGCAGGCGGGATTTGGCGATCCGGGTGACGGTGACAGCATTCGCCTGATTGCCGCCGAGAACGTGATAATGCGTGTCGTCTTCGCCGTGATAGAACCCGACGTGACCGGCCCAATGGTTCGGACTGATCCGCCAGAATACCAAGGTAGCCCCGAAGACGGGATCGCACTTATCGCCCCAAGGGTGCCAGTTGCGGGCACCCAACGGGTTCCCAGGCAGATCAATGTCTGGATCCACCGCCCGGTGACAGGTTGCAACGAATGCACCACACCAAGGGATGTCGCGCGGGTCGATCCACGACACAGAGGCGTCAAACCAGCGCCGCAGGGCTGCGGTGTTGCGCTGTTCATGCAGGCCGCGCATCTTGGCCGCTTCGGCCATCCAAGGCAGTTCTGACCGCTCTTGCACCGCAGGCATCAGCGCCGCGCGGGTCAGCGGGCCAACATAGGGCCGCGCGCGCAGGCCAACCGACCGCTTGAACGCGACAACCGCAGCGTCTGTGCGGGGACCGCGCAGGCCATCAATCGGGCCGGGGTCGAATCCCAGCTGAGAAAGCCGCTCCTGCAGCCAGAGTGTCTCCGCGTTCATGGTGTCACCTCAAATGTGTTGCTGGTGCGCCTGACCTCGCGCACACCTCCGGCTGTTGGAAAGATCCGCCAAAGCGTGTTGATGCGATATTCGCCAGGGGGGAGGTCAATGCTGTCTTCCCAGATCCACCAGCAGATGTTCAAATCCTCGGGAAGGCTGTTGTCTGGGCGGTAGTCATTTTCCTCAGAGAAGATGCGGAAGGTGTACCAACTGCCGCCGCTAGATTTTCGCATGACCGTGACCTTCCACGTCCCGAAGAAGGGCCGGTTGATCTCACGGTCAAAATCCATCTTGGCACAGACACCCCGTCGTGCGTCGGAGACCCTGACCGCACCAGGTTCAAACCACCAGCTGGCCGGTAGCGCACTGGTCATGAGGCTCAGCGCAAGCACCACCCCCCATGCCGCGATGATGAACTTGCCCCAAGTCATTTCTTATTCCCCCGCAACAGTCGGACCGCATCCTCAATGCCGAGGGAGAGCACCTGCCGGGCGATATGCTCACCCGTCAGCGCGATCAGCGCGCAGACGGCATAGGTGTAGATCTCCCCGTCCAACTCCAACCAATCCATCAGCGGTTCCGTGAACACCAAAGCGCAGCTGATCGCTGACGCCGTGGTGGTGATGGCACCGAAGATCGTAATCTGCGGTGACGCCCGCAGCTTGAGAAGAATGGCTGCGATCATCGCCAGCCAGAACTCCGGTGAAAACAACAGGTCTCGCATGTGCCTATGTCAGCTCCATTTGTGGATGGTGACGGCCAGCACCATTGCCAGCCTGCGGATGCGCCCCACGCCATCGGCGCGGAGGGCTTCGGAAAACGGTGCGGCCGCGCTGACCCGGCCCCAGCCAAGGACGTGAATGGCGTAGTCATGCAGCGCTGCGGCTTTCAGGTATCGCGGGTTGTGCCGGTCAAAGATCCACCCGGCCCAGCGGGGAATTGAGACATCGAAGGGGAACCCCTCCGGCACGTACAAAAAGAGACCGGACCCCTTGGTTCCGATCTCCCATTTGATTGCTTTGGTGGTGCGATAGCCCGTCCCGCTGCGGGCGCACCAATCAGGCGGTTGGCCAGCCATCCAGAACGGCCTGGGATCCGTTGGGCAGGTATCCCAGAGCGTCAAGCCCTGCCAAGGCGCCGGGTAGCTTCGGATTTGCCCGGCTCGTGAACGGCGAAACTTTCAGCAACAACCAGAAGTAGGTCAGGTTCGGATCATTGCTGGACTGCACCACCTGCTCCGGCGTCATGCCACCGGCGGTCTCCAGAAGGGAAATGAGCGCAGCGCTATCCAGATCCCGATAGACCGGATCCGGCACCGGGATATCCTCAACGCCCCAAGCGGCCCCGTCCCACGTCAGGCGCTGGGTTGCAGGATCATGATCAGGCTGCGGCGGTGATGCGATGTAACCGGCATCCGCGATTTCCTCGGCTGTGAAGCTGGCCGGATCGGTGCGGCTGCGCCCGTCGCTCAGACGAATGCGGTGCGGCAGAGGTGCCGGGGCGGTGGTGGCGGTGTGGTAAAGCTGGGTCATGAGTAGTTGTCATCCCTTCTGTATTGTTCAGGTCGAGCCGCGTAGATCACCCCGTCTGCGGTAAACCCATTCTCCATAACCGGGACATAGAACTTATCGCCAGTTCGGGTCATTGTGACGACACGACCTTCCTGATCGAAGGCAACGCCATGGCAAGATGGACAGGTTCTGAAACCTGCCGCGAATGATCCTGTTTCTGGGGTGACATAGATCAGCGAAGGATGGGTGTTGTTGTTTCCTGCACAGACTAGGAACTGACCGGTTGGGTCCACGGTCAGGCCGACCAGTGTTGGCAAGTTGCTGTCAACTGTCACGCTGGAGGTCACGGTGCTACTGAAGCCGTCATGCGTTCGAATTGTGCGGCCGGAAGTGGTGACAAAGTTACCGCTCAGGACGGTGAACCCGCTGCCGCCAACACCTGCGATTTCCGTCAGGGCCGTCTCGGAAACTCCGTCTTGAATTTGTAAATTCCCGCCCCCCATAAGCAGAAGGTTTCCGGTAGCCGGATCAATCTCCATGTCTTCAATGGTTGCACTGGGGTCAGGCGAGGCAAATGACGACAGCACGGTTCCGGTCAGGCCATCGTGCACATAGATCAAGCCGGTCGCAAAATCATAGGAGACCAGATTGCCACCCGCGGGATCCACCGTAATGGACCTTGGGTTGCTGGAAGGGGTGCTGAACGTGGGGCAAGTATATTGCCCGCTCCCTGTTGGAAGGCTGACAATTCCAGCGTCCGATCCGCCTCCCTTCCCGACACCCTTTAGACTGGCGCCAGCAGAAGCCAGCCCGCCCAGATGACGAACCCCGCGCATCAGGCGGCGTCCTCGTCGTAGTAGGTCACCGTCATCTCCAAATCGCTTGCCGCCGACGCCAATGCTTGCAGCTTGTCGCCAGCCGCGAGAGCCAAGGCGCCAACGGACATTGTGCGGCTGTCCTGCGCCTCAACTGTGACCTGATAGGCCAGCCGGGTTACAGCGTCGGAATTGCTGGCGTCGGTCCACTGGATGGTGGCGTCTGCTGCGTTGGTGCCGTCCACGTTGCAGACCTGGATCAAGGTGACGTGGCGAACCTTGCCTGCTGGAACGGTGAATACATCAGCTGAGCTGGTGGTGAGTGCCTGCCCTACGGTGTCGGTCATGTCTTATGCTCCAATCCATGTTGCGAAGCGGCGCGCGCGGGCCGATATCAGCTTTCCAGCTTCTTCAACGGGGTTAAGGTTGTGCCAGTTGGCGGGATCTGAGGCGGGATCGAGGACCGAGGTGAAATCGGCCTTGGCGCGGTAGGTCAGCCCATCCGTGGGCGACCAGACCGCATCGCCATCGCTGTAATCGCCAGCGGCCCAGCGATCCGCGTTCACGCCACTTTCAAACGCGGCGCTGGCCTCTGCAACGGTTGCGGCTTGCGTGGCCACCTGCTCTGCCGCAGCGTTGACCTCCTGCGCCTGCTGATTGCTCGCAAGCGCGCGGTCCGGGATCTCGCTCAGGAAGCTGTCAACGTCGGCGGAAAAGGTATCCGGAGTGTCAGACCGGCTTGGAACCTTGGTGAATGCGGGAACTTGGGTGACAGGCATCAGGTGACGCTCTCCACTTCTAGTGAAAGTTTGGAAATCGACGGGGTCTCATACGGAAAACCGAAGTCGCGCGGGTAGCCATAGGTGATGGTGCCGCCGCGCGTCGGATCACCGATGTAGATGCATGGCACGTCGGCGACATCTTCTAGAAAATCTGCAACGTAATCGTTGTTGCGGGTCTCGACCGCGACCTCATAGGTGACCAGCTTGGCCTTATTGCGCGAGACAATGTTGAACCTGCCGAACTGGTCACGCTCTTTAGTGGAGAAATTCAGCAGATCGCGGCGGGTCCCATAGACTGCTTCGCCGATAATGCGCTGACGCCCGATGAACGCGCCGCCGACACTGACCTCCGCTCCGGCCGCACCGGTTACGGTGATCGTGACAGCTTGAGAGTACGACGGCAAATCAATGAAGGTCACATCCCGCCGTCTCAGAATAGGCGAGAAGAAGTATTCCCAGTAGTCGACCACCTGGCTGTTATCCAGCAGGCTCTTGGTTTCGTCGTAGAGTGTGCCGCCTGCCCCATCATCCACGGTCACCCGTGCGGACAGCGCGTCGAGGTTAAGCAAGGTGACTGAATTCACGACCTCTGAGGGCTGCACAGTGACTTCAATCCGCTCAGTTGCCACCGTCTGCGAGTGGTAGAACTCATCAAACATCTGAAACCGATTGACCACGCCAATGCGGATCCATGTTGGCGGATCCGCATTAACGCCTGTGACGGGACCATCAGCGGTCTCGATCACCGCGCGATAGAGGTCATTGCCGATGCGTCGTTCTTCACCCTCTGGCGTGGTGCCCGCTGTCCATTCGATCTCGGGCAGCGGGACATTCGTGGTCAGGTTCGCGTCGGTGACGTCAATTGGTTGGATGATGATCATGCTGCCCCCTTGGTGGCCAGGCCATCCCGCTCAACACGCTTCAGCGAACGTTCAGTTGCGCCAGTCGCCTTGGAAATTGGTCCGAGATAGCCAGCCATCTCTTCACGCATGGCCCGGATCTCGCCAACGGCCTCAAGGGCGCCACCAATTGTGCCGTTTTCTCCGGCCGCGCGTGCTGCACCCGGGCGACTGTTGACAATCTGAGTGCGCTCCAACGCCTTGATTTGCGCGATGCGATTGGCCTCCTTTTGCGCGCTGGCAACCGCGGCCACACCAGCTGCCATCTGTCCAATGGATCCACCCAGCGCATTCACGGCGCCGACGACGTTAAAAACACCTTCGCTGATGCTGGGCAGACCAGCGGATGGATCCAAGGTCGCCGCGACCATCTGCTCCATATTGAGACGAATGGTTTCCAGCTCTTCCATGCGCGTTTCGATCCGCTCAGACACGAGCGTGTATCGCTCCGCGGTGTGATTGAGCTGCGTGACCGCATTTTCGACATTGATGGCTGCAATGTATTCGCCCATTGCCAGTTCATAAGTGCGCTGCCCTTCTGCCAGGATTTGGTCAAGGCGCTGCATTTCCGCCTCATGCTGCGATTGGGCGAGCGTGATCTGTTGTTCCAGCGCGCTGACTGCCATGTCAGCAGCTGTCATTTCGGTCTGCGCTGCGTCACCGCGCTCCGATACAATGTTTGAGGTGCGATAGTAGTCTGCCAGATAGTCGGCATAGTTGGAGAAATCAGCAGAATTATCTTCGCCCAACACGCTAAGCGCATCAGACAGGCGCTCTGGATCAGAACCGCCGTTTTGCACATACATCAGTGCGCGGCGGCGTTCCACCTCACGCCCTTCCACATCGATGCGGCGGCGGTCGCGGATGGCATCATCCAGAGTTTCGAACAGTTGTCGGGATTTCTCTGCCGCGCCCTCCAATGTGCCCAGGCGCCCCTCCAACTGATCCATCAGGGCGGTATGGCTGGCGGTAATGGAATCCCGCTCAGCGCCGACCGAGATTTGCAGGCGCTTGAGACGAAGCTTAAGCCGGTCGCTGATAATGCCCAATCGATCCTGCATTTCATCGACGGCCTCTTTGATGGCCCCTGTCAGCTCTGCCAGCGCATCACGGATGTTCTGCTCTTTGAGCCTGCGCGCCTCGGCCTCTGCCTGTGAGAGGGCATCGCCAACCCCGTTGAGTGCATCTGCTGCCTGTTGCGCAGTCCCATGGACAACGGAAAATTCATCAGACAGGCCAATCAGCGTCACGTAAGCCTCGCGACCTTCCTCGGTCGTGCGGTCCAGACCTGCCACCAAATTGCGAAAGGCCTCATGGGTTGTTGGCAGGGTCAGGTTCAATTTTTCCGCAGCTTCGTCCAGCGCTTCCTGTGCGTACTGCTGCTGCTTGGCCAGCCGCTCGACATCTGTGAACATAAGCTCGAAGTAGCTGCCGACACTGACAGTGAATTGCTCCACTCCGCCAAAGGCATCCATGAGCGCTGATGCGCTTTCAGCCGCCTTGAGGCTGCCCTCGAACAGTGATTGGTTCAGCAGGCCAAAGCCCTCATTGGCCGTGATCAGTGAACCGCCAAGTCGTGTCAGTGTGTCATAAGCACCCTCGCCTGCCTTCGCGTAATCCTCTGTTTCCAGAACCAGATCCGCCATGCCGTCGCCCAGGCGGGTCAGCTGGTCCTCGAAGGCCTTCGCGATCTGTTCTTCACTCCCTGCATTCGGGCCGGTCAGCCAGATCGTGAAACCATCTGCTGTGAAGTCATCGATAGCTGTCGAGGCCAACCCTAGCGCTGCCGCCATTTCCTCAACGCTGCTGCGAACTGCCAACGCACCGTCATCCAGCATATTTTGGATCTCAGGCCGCGCGGTGTGGTTGACCTGTTTGTCTCCTCTCAGAAAGCCACCGTCCCAGAAGTCGAATTCAAAACCGTCAAATCCATCCGGACCCAGAGAGCCTCGGACAGCGCGGCCGTCATATTCACGCGAGAGGCCTTTGGACAGAATGGCGATACCGCCTGCGATAATGCCGAGAGCGGGTAGAGCTGCACCGAATGCGCCGAGACCGCTGGAAGCCCCGCTGACCAGCCCGCCGAGATTGGCGAAACTGGACGTGAGGCCGCCGCCGGTGAAGACGCCACCAAGTCCAGACATAATACCCTGCGCGATCTGACCGCCCCCGAGCAGATTTGCGCCAATGTTGATAAGGCCCCCGCCACCCCCACCGAGAATGCCACTGCCACCACCAAGCCCGCCTGCGGCTGAGGCGGCGGTTCCAGCAAGCGAGCCGCCGAAGCCAAGTGAAAGCATGATCCGATTTTTGGCTGCCGTGCTGATCATCTGGATCAACCAATTTTTGAAGGTTTGACCGATATCTTTGAGTGTGCCTTCAAAACCGTTGAACAGCCCCTCGGTCAGGGTGTCCGTTAAATCACCCACTAAAGGCAGGGAATCCGCCAGCTCAACATTCAAATTCGCAACAGCTTTGGCCATTTCATCTTTGGACAAAAGCCCCTGCAGCTTAGCCAATTCTGCCAGCTCATGGTTGTATGCCGCCATTGGGTCTAGGGACGCGCGTACCGCATCAGCTTCTTTCTTCAGCTGGTTGGTGGCTTTGCGGCTTGCAGACCCGGTCTTTTTCAGATTGCGCTCACGACTGCGTGCGGCCTCGCGCTCTTTGTCCAAGACAGCATCTAGGGCAATGCCATGCTCAAACTGATACTGCTCTGCATCAATGGCCTGGCGTTCCAGCCATGTGGCCCCCTCACGCCGCGCATCAAATTCCAGCTCTTTCCGAAATCGCTCTGCTTCAATAGCTGCTCCACGGATAGACTTGCCCGCTTTAAGTGCGTCGACCTCAGCTTGCTTAGCAGCATTTGAAATCAACCCCCCGCCAATGGCAGATAGTGAGGACATGATGGCTTGGATCTCTGCATTCACACCGGCCATCGCACCGGCCCAGATGTATGCCTGTGAAGTCGCTTCCTCCGTATTCGCTACAGAGCGACTTGATGAGGTGATGATCGCTTCGAGTTGCACAACCGCATCCGCCAGCGCCGAGGGTAGCTTTTGACCTTCGGGATAGAATTCGCGGATGACATCCAAGGCATCCTTCGCTTCACGCTGGATATCCTCCAAACTCTGGGCACCCCGAAGCTCGTCAAACCCCTTCTTGATGAGTGTAACCTGTTCGGGCAGCAAGCCCACGGCTTGTGACGCGGCATAAGCATCATCTTCCAGGTTCTCAAAGTTCTCGCGAAACGTCTGAATTTGCTCAGAAGTGGCCTTCATCGCGGTATTCCGCTCGAGCGCATCAAGCGCATCTTCCATCGCAGAAATAGCAGACGAGGCCTCGCCAAGGTCCACAAACAGATCAAAGTTGTCAGTTTGAAGAGCATCCAGAGCACGCCGGACAGAAACCCCGCTGAGGTATTCGTAGGTTTCCTTCACATCTTGTGCAAAAGCCCCGAATTCTTCAACAAGATCCATAGTGCTGGCCCGAGCACCGTCAGCGTACCGGCTGTAGTCATCCAACGCCCCTACGAGGTTGTCGAGGGCCTGGGTATTTAGCTTTGATCTTTCTTCCAGCGAAAGCGATGCGCTCCCCAAATCGAACAAAATTGGCACCAGCGCCCCACCAACCGCCACCGCTGTCCCAAGCCATGGAAGTATTGTGCCAATGCTGCCGCCGAGCATACTGAAAGCGCCTGCGGCTTGAGGAGCCTGCTGTGAAATTGCGCGAAACCAACCAATCATCGGGCCAGAAACAAAAACGTCTTGGATTTGAAAGCCGACCTGATTTGCAACGAGACCGAATTTCGACATACCCTTGCCCGCCCGAGCAGAAGCGCCACCAATGCCCTGCATCTGATCTTTGAGCATTTGCAGGGTGCTGGCCCTTTCCTTGTCGGAGATCAGTCCAGCTCTGTGGGTGGCATTCAACGTTTCAGTGGCGGCATCAAGCTGCCTGGTGGCCGCATAAGCTGGGTCAATAGATGCTTTCAATCGGTCATAAGCTTGCGATTGCCGATCCAACTGGCCAACCCACGCTTTTGCAGATGCAGAGGCTGTCCTCGATGCCTTGTCAACACCAAGAAGGGCATCAAGTTGCTTCTGCGCTGCGGTGGCAGTTTTTTCAAATCCAATGTCATATGCCCGCGCCATCGCCTCAGCTGATCGCACAGCATCGCGAGAGGTTTCTTCAAACCCGCCCCCCAACATTTTGAGAGCTGCTCGCGCTTTCTTCGCACCCGTATCGAACGATGCAGCGTCCAGCGATGCAGACGCCCGCAGCGCCCCAACTTCAATGGCCATAATGACAAACCTATTGCTTGTTCTGATCCGTCCAACTAGCGTTGGGCGGGTTTTCTCTGGGGGGGGCTATCGTGAGGTCAGCAACAATAATTTTGGCACTTTTGGTGCTTGGATTTGGTGCGTACTGGCCGTACAGGAGCACTAAAAAAGCTATAGAACCTGCGCGGTATGATCCTTCGTGCGAAGCGGAGGCTCGAAAGCTATTGAGGCAACTTCAAGTCTCTAAAAGCCGAGCAAACTCCAACCTGAACGATTTGCGCAGGGAGTTTGGGAATAGCGCGAGTGTTATTCGAGATAACGCGAAGTATGTGGCTGGAATGTATGCAGGGCAATTGGAGCGGCTGCCCTGCTACAACCGATGACACCGGCCCCTTGTCCGTGCTGCAAAACCGATTGTCACCCTGCCAACGCTGACAGGCTGGCGTTCAAGTTGTCAGACAACCGCTGACGTTCCATCTTGACACCTGGATCCTCATCTGGCCGATCATCAAATGCGGGTGAGACCTTCATCGGCTCTCGACCGCGCACTAGACCCTGCACATAGGCCGCGCTCATCGCCCGGAGCTGCTTTACTTCCCACGGCTCAAGATCCAGCCCTGCTGCCAGTGAAAAGGCGTTGATCTCCGTCCAGGCGATTGGTGCGGCGCCGCCCATCTGATCTAAGCTGCACCAGCCGAGAGCCTCGGGCATCATCATATCGAGCAGGTATTCCACACCGCCGACATCTGGCAGAGCAAGGTCAATACCCTCTTTCTGCCAGATCTTCAGCCGGTTGGACTTCCACTCATCGGGGCGCGCAGATAGAAACCCGGCCTGCTCGGCATAGAGCGTCAGTCGGCGGAGGCGTTTCCCAAGTAGTTACCGCGCTTGGCAGAGAACGCGGCGACCTGCTCAGCAAAGGACATCTCACCTTCCTGTGCGTTCATACGATTCAAGCCAAAAAGCCAGGCCGCATCAGCCTTGGTCGCCGGAGCCTTGCCCTTGCGAACGTTTTTGAAACCGAGAACACGTGGCACCATAGCCTCGACCATGCGCTCATGCACGGCTTCAAGGGTATTCTCGTCATCGGCTTTCTCATCGTCAGCTTCAGCCCGTGCCTTTTGGCGAGCGCGCGAGGCAGCCCGGACTGATGGCGCCTCGGCCCCCAATACAACGACCAAGCAAGGTTTACCGTTATCGACTGTGGGGTCATCGGGGTTGTCAAACAGCGGCCTCAAGGTTGCCGGATGCTTCAGGTGGCAGTCGGCGCCCCTTTCAGCGGCTGACACGCTATCAAACTGGTTGAAATCCATGATCTTATCCTATCAGTTCGTGGTTCATTCGGGCCGGGGGATCGAACCACTTTCCACCCGGCCCTGCCGCTCAAATGAGCGGATCTTGATCAGCTCTTACGCGGCCTTTTTGAGGATCTGCTCAGGGGTCAGCTCAATTGAGGTGGTGGCCGTAACCACATCATCCACGCCGCGGATGCCTGCCTTGAACGACATCACCAAACCCACAAGATAGAAGACCGTTCCATCCTGAAGGGTGATCGCCATGTAAACCGGATCATCGCTTTCAAGCGCGGTTTCCATCGCAGTTTGCCCGGCGTCGTCGGGATCGAGTGCAAGGCTCGGGTTCAGGTTGCCATTGTTATAGCTCCCCTTGCCCTTCTTGGTGCCCCGGGTTGACAGCGGGTTGTGGGTAACGAGGGCCCATTCTTTACCGAATTCGCCCACTTCGGTGATCTCACCAACCGGGATGAAGGTCAGGGCGTCAAACCCTGCGGTGTCATGGGTTGCGGGCGCGGCGGCAGAAATGCCGAGCGTCACCCCAGAGGCGGTCTGGTGCGCCATATCTGTTTCCTTTCAGTATAGAGAGAAAGCGCCTTGGGGCGCGGGTAGATAGGCCTTGGCCTATTTCGTGGCGATCACCTTCAGCGGCCCCGTGAACTCGGCCAGCACTTCGCCATCAGCCTCGGTCGCCTCGGCCACCTTGCCCTGGTAGGTCACGCCATTGTCCAAAGTGAACTCCAGCAGCTCGCCGGGCTTTGGCTCAGGGCCCCGGTACAGCGCGGCCGGGTGTGACTCCTTGTTCGGCTCCATCGGCAAGCGGATCAGCTTGACGCCCGTCGCGACAACGGGTTCCGGGTTGGATTTAGCCGCAGATCTTTGGCCCGTCACAGCAGGTTTGTGGCTGGTCATGATGTGTGTCCTTTGAGGTGGGGTGTGCCGCCGCAGATTTGCGGCTATTCGCCATAAGTGATCGCAAACGTGAGTGAGACTCTGTGGGCAGCACTGGCATCGGTGCTGTTACTGTCTCGTACGGCCGTCAGACGCGCGCTGACAATAGTCCCGCCGCTATAGCCTTCGAGCACGGTGCGCACCTCGCGGCTGGCATTCATCGCCTGACGGTAGGATTGGCCCCAGCAGTCGATCTGTATCGAGCCTTGCATGAGGCCTTTGCTGTTGAGGGTGTGGTATCGCCTGCCAGACATGCGCGACATCGACACCAACGGCATGGTTTCGCCATCTTCGAAGTAGCCCCATTTCACCGGACAACTCACTGCTGCCTCAAGCAAGTTCTGAAGATACTCCTCCATCACAGCCCCCTCTTGGCGCGGCGCGACAGTGTCGCCTCCAACTCGCCCCGTATCTCAGCGGCCAAGCCCTGAAGGATGTCGCCCTTGTAGGCCTCCCACGACGGGGTGAGCGACGGTGTCGGGGCCACAGCACCCACATATTTGCCGCTTTTGTGGTAGCGAGGCTCAGTGCCCCACTCGCGTAGATGCGCATGCGGGGCGGATCTGGTCGCGCCAACGAACATGGTGACCGCGCTGGAACCGACATCTGGTTGCGGCTGGCCGTTTTTGAGCCTCGATGAAACCGCGAATGCACTATCGTCCGCCCCGGGCCAAAGGTAATTCGCCATTTCCGCAACTGGCTGCAGCTGCTTGGCCAGAGCGCGCCGAACAACCGGCTTTGATACAGCTTTCGGCAATGCGGCGAGATCATTGTCGAGTTCGCGCAAACCCTCCATTTTCAGCAGGGTTTTCACGAAAGGCTCTCGCAAACAATGTCCAGATATTGCCGCGGCTTGTCCCGGTTTGGCTCTATTGCTCGGATGTCGTACGTGATGCCTTTTCCGATATCTCGCATTTGCCATTTGGTTTTTATGGCTAGTGCAGGGGGTGATTGGCGGATCGTCGCAACAATTGTCTGCCGACCTGTCAAACGCGCTGCTTGAACACTCTCACCGCCGCGCAGGAACTGAAAAAAAGCGCGAGCCCGGAGGCGCTCGACAGGAGTCCAGTCTTTGCCTCCGAAACCATCATCGGTGCCGACCAGTTCTTCGAAAGCCACGCGTTCGGTCAGCAGCATCAGACTGCCATCCAACGGTAGGGCTTGATCAGGGCGGAGACCCCCATCGGGAGGGCCTCACCCGGCTGCGCTGTCCGGTTTTCATACCAGGTCGCAGCAAGCGCCTTTACAGCTAGTTTCAAGTTGGCAGGTACATCGACTGCGGCGCCAAAGCCGCATGTGAACTGCACTGCGATTGGCGCGTGATTACCCTCCTGCAGCGCAGGAAAGGTGAACGCATCTGCCAACGAAACCAGCGTGCCAGTGACAACAGGCAAAATCGAGATGTGTTCTGCTGCAACGCTTTGCTCCATGCCATCTTCATCGAGGTAGGTCAGAACTACAGATGCAACGTCAGGCACCGGCAATCGAATGTCCCGCGCCCAATTCGCGCGATGCAATTGCCACGTCTGCGCAACCATGGCCCGACCCAAGACACCCCGAAATCCATCTAGATGAACAACAGCGGCATCGCGCATGCCTGTCAGCAGATCATCATCGGCGTCAAAATCGACCATTGCCTGCTCTTTTACCTCATCGAGTGTGACGGGACTTTCGGCAGGGGCGGCAATGCGAATGGGGCGGAACATCAGCTCTTACTTCTTAGTCGGTTTGCCATAGGGGCCGGGGTCCAACCCCAACTCTTTTGCCAATTCAGGCGTCATCGATTGGCGGGATGCGGGCTTCGCATCCGCCGATTTGACCTGCTTGGTCTCAGTATTCTTGTTTTCAGCCATAGTGTTCTCTCCTGAGAGGGTTGCAGGCGGGCCATTATAGCCCGCCGAGGAGATCACCGCTTAGGAAGCGGCCATTTCCATAACCTTGATGCACTCCGGGTTCACCACGCCGCCACCAACGCGTTTGGTGGTATAGAAGTGCACATAAGGCTTGTTGGTGAACGGGTCGCGCAGCACACGGACGCCGGTCCGGTCAACAATCAGGTAGCCGCGACGGAAGTCACCGAAGGCGATGGGCAGAGCTGATGCAGCCATATCAGGCATACCCGGCATTTCGGTGACCGGATAGTTGAGCAGCTGCGACGGCTGACCGGCCTGAGAGGAAGGCTGCCATAGCTGGCGGCCATCGGTGTCACGCAGCTTACGCACAATGCCCATACTGGTGCGGTTCATCGTGAAGCGGCAATTGCCAGTGTAGGCCGAAGGCACAGAGTAGATTAGATCCAGCAATTCATCTTCAGTTACCATGGCAACAGCAGCGGCCGATTTCTTCTCAATCGAGCCCAGAGGGTTTGCCGCGGCGTTGGCAGCGCCGGTCACATAAGTAAGGAATCCGTTCGGCTTGTTGGAGCCGTTGCCGGAAATGAACGCCAACCCCTCCTGATAGGAGAACTCGGTTTCGACCTCGCCAGCGATCCAGGCTTCAAGATCCACCTCGGAATCATCCAGCATCTGTTGGGTTGCCGCAGGGTTGGCGTAGATTTCGCCTGTAGTGAAAGTCATGGAGCCAAAGGTTGCGGTACCGGTCTCGCCGCGTGCAGCGGTTTCGCCGACCCAGCCCGACGCGGTGCCGCGCAGGTTGAACAGTTTGGTGAAGCCGTTACCGGAAATCGACTGTGTACTGGCGATCTGACGCATGGCTGAAACTTCGATCAGCTTGTCGGTGATGGTGCGATCCCATTCGACCGGAGCCAAGTAGCCGCCCTCGTCGGAGGCGCCTTTGTTCAGATTCGCCTGAACGTCGCCCTTGCGGAAGTGCGCGCGGAATGCCTCGGAATACTCCGGATCTTTCACCTGAACAGGGCCAGATCCATTCGCAGTCATCGCCGCCAGCTTGGCATTTGCCTGATCGACAGCAGCTTGCATATCAGAGACGCTGGCGTCGATCCGCGCCATTTTCTCTGTCGTCACCACGTCATCGAACTTGGCTTTGACCTCTTTGTCTTTTTCCGCTTGAGTGTCCTTAAACGCCTTCCAGTCACGCTGAAGGTCGGCAAGAATTTTGGTCACGTCACCGCCTGCATCTGCACGAACGGCGACGATCCCGCGAGCTTTCGCGGGGATCATGTGCTTAGACATGAGTAGTCTCCTGATTTTAGACTTTGAAAAGACCCGAAACGAGGGTCGCTAGTTCGTCAGCGTCGTGCGTGACGGTCGAGGCAGCGTCGTGCGTGCCCCCCTTTGCATCAGCTAGAAGCGCGCGGCGTTCTGAGCGAGGCATTCCAGTTTTGGCGAGGCGGGCGTCAATGCGGCGCGTTGCGTTCACGCCCTTCGCAGCCTCTGCCTTTGTCTTGTCTTCTGACACAGAATCCGCAGGCAGGAACCCGGTAGCGAGGCCAGCATCTACCGCCTGCTCACCGTTGAACCACGTTTCATTGTCCATCCATTCCGCAGCTTTGGTTTTTTCGACCCCGGCCCGGTCAGAATAGAGCGTGGCCATAGCGTCATCAAAAGGCTCCATGGTTTCTGCCGCTTCCTTGAGATCGTGACGGTTACCCATCGCCACGACCCAGGCGTTATGCACCATGAGGAACCCAGCTTTGCCGATCTCGATTTCATCTCCAGCCATGGCAATGACTGACGCCGCCGACGCGGCCAACCCGAGGATGCGCACCGTGACCTTGTGCGGGTGCGCTCGCAGGGCGTTGTAGATCGCAACACCCTCGAAGAAGTCGCCACCTGGGCTGTTGATCTCGACAACAACGTCTTGTGATCCGATTGCCCGCAGGGCCGCCGAAATCCGCTTGGAGGTGACGCCGCCACCGGTCCAAAAATCCTCTCCAATCACGTCGAGGATTGTGATTGTGTTGTCCGATGCCGCTTGCGGTGAAAGCCCAGCGTTCCAGCGTTCAAGTGCATCTGCGTCAGGTTCGAAGGCGCAAACGCTAGGTAGACGACCGGCCTGGATGTCAGGAAGTTTGCGAATGCTCATTGCTCGCCCCTTTCTTTGCGCCCATCGGCTCGGGCAAATCGTGTCGTTGCGGTAAGTCCATCCATGCCCGCGGCTCGTCAGGGTGCAGCCAGGGCTGATGCCCGCCAGACCCCAGACCCTTAGCGAAGAAGTCAGCCTGATCTTTCATTGATCCGCGCAGCAGACCGCCAGCGTTGAATTTCGCCTCGTATCGATCAGCTTCTGCTTCGGTCAGAAGATCGCGCTCAATTGCCTGCTGCCAAGCCTCGAACCACGGATTGAGCGAATAACGGACGAAGAACTGACCCAAAACATCGATGCCAGACCCCCATGAGGTTTCGTCCATCATCAGAAGAGGGCGCGGAACACCAAAAACCCGCGCGATTTCTTCGATCTGGTGCTGGCGCTGCTCTAAACCTTGAGCGTCACGACCTGGCGCCTGAAACGGCGTCATATCCATGCCTTCTTCCAGGATCTTCCACTTGTGAGCGTTCTCGGCACCTTCAGCTTCCTGCATGCTTGCCTTCAAGCGCTCAAAAACCTCAGGCGAGATTTGGTTCGGGTGCCGCAATACCCCGTCAACGATCATACCTTTACTGAACATCCGTGCGGCAGCCCGCTCAGCGGATAGCGCCAGCCCGATTGCCTCTGCCGCCTGCTTGACCAGTGATAGACCAGTGAAGCCGTCATCAGAGAGCCCATATCGAAGGTGTAGAATGTCATCCTGTGAATAGGTGACCTTCCCGCCATCCTTGCGCGTTACGGTGTAAGACAGTGACCAGTCAGAGTTTTGCGTGGGTTTGCAGTTCACAAGCGGAACGAGTTGGATAATACGGCGACCGCTGCGCACTTTGAGCGCAAATGCATCGCCCTCGGTTAGCGCACGTTGCTGCATAACCGCTCGAAACTCATAGGCCGTTTGCCACGCATTCGGCCTGCGGTGTAATAACTGGTGGACAGGGTGAACTGCGTTTTCCTTGGTCACCTTGTCTTTAAGGTGTAAAGGCAGCATCCCGATGGAGAACGACAAAAGAGAAACGGACCGTAGCACTGCGGTATTTTTGAGAGCCGTCTTCGCTGAAACGGACACACCAGATGCCGTAGCCGAAGTTGTTCCACCACGGATGAACTCGTATAACGCGGGGTCATTGAGGCCAGAGAACGACATACCGTCGCCTGTCATCGCCTTTGTGTCCAACCCGCGTTCTTGATCCCGGCCCTTGAGGCGGAAACGGTCAAAGATGCCCATATATGCCTCAGAAACTCAAAATGCCGCGCGCCTCATAGACGCTGGTCTTGTCTTTCATCGCCGCCGTTGCCGATCCGACTGCCATTGCCAAGGTGACAACCCCATCGATCCGGCCCCGCGATCTCGATTTGTCGAACATGCGGTTGCTGAACCCGTCTTCGCGGATGATTGCGTTGCGGGCGCAAATGCTGGTCAATTTGTTCCGGTCGATGACTACTGTGCCTTTGAGCATGTGGTCTTCAAGCTGTGTGATCGAGGTTGGCATGCAGAGAAATTTGGCGTCAAAGCTCACGCTGTGACCCTGTTTATGGCGCACGACCTTGAGGCCGGAGCCCGTCTTGTCGTCACCCTCTTCGATCCAGTAGCTAAATCCGGCGGTGTCGAAGGCTTCGCAGAGCTTTTCCATATGTGCGCTGTCGATTGCCATCTGCACCACATCATGGCGGCCACAGAATTCAATGATCTTGGCCGCGATGAAGCTGTAATCAATCACGCGTCCTGGCGTGATTTCGATCAGGTTCGCTTCTTCCAGTTCACGGTAAGGAATTGCATCGGCAGTGGAACGCTCTTCGACCTCAAATTCACGCGTCCAATACCAGTTCTTGACCTCGATCTTTTCCCCCTCCCACGCGGCTGTTAGCGCGGTCAGGTCGTTTTTCTCTGACAGATCAAGCGCCAGATGCGCTTTGCGACCTCGCATGGCCTTCTCATCAACGGCGCCTTGAACTTCCTTCCATGCCTGCTCAGACGTCCAGAATCCTGCCGTGCCAACAGGGATCCCGAAATAAAGGCGCTTGGTCGTCAGTTGCGTGCTGATCTGCTGCTTGGCTGTAACGACCAGCTTGCGCACATTGTCGATGGGGTATGTCAGGCCCAGAGCTGGCAGCGCCTTAATCCAGCAGCTTTCGTCGTTCAAAGGGTCATCGCCTTCATCGACTCTGGCGATATATGCGAAGACACTGTCATCTGTGAAATCGCCGGTTACAACCTTTTGGCAAAACTCGCTGTAGTCTGTACCGACCTGCTGATCTGCACTTGGGGTATTGGTGCCAAGCATCAAGATGCTGTCGCCGTGCTTCTTCGTAACGGCCGCCCGCCACATCTCGATGGCCTTGTTGGTCTTCATCTCGTGGATTTCGTCACCGGCCACGAGTATCGGCTTTGGTCCAGAAACGCTGTCGTTGTTTGCGATAGGCCGCATGAAGGATCCGCTCTTTGCGTGCTCCACGCTATAGGCGAGATCTCCAGTTCCACGGATCACGTAGGCCGCGTCTTCAAGCGTCATGCCCTCCTTGCCTGGTATTGGTGCCCGCAGCATCGCCACAGCATCGCGAAACATGACCCGAGCGGTGTCTTTGGTCTCTCCGATGCAATAAACCTCAGCGCGCTTGCGCCCATAAAACCCGCTGAGATAGATTCCAATCGCCGCCATCAACGGCGACTTGGCCTGCCCCTTGCCGGTCTCTAACCACACAAATCTGAACCGAATAAAGCCATCCGCCGTTCGCCACCCGAAGATCGACCCGACAACAAACAGGTGCCACGGCAACAGGGTGAACGGTTCGCCCTCCTTTGCACCCTCAGTGATCGATAGCATCGCCGGGAAAAAACGAATGGCCCGCTCAGCCTGGTCGACATCCCAAGTCAATTCACGCCTATGTGCTTGCTTTAGATCATCTAGATGGCGCTTGCACTGTGCTCTGACAAACTCTCCAGCGATGACTTTTCCTGCAATAACGTCACGCGCATATTGCGTTGTCTGATCAATGCGCTCCGAGGAACTCATCCGCCGGTGTCTTTGCTGCAGGTTTCAACGGAGCCTCTGTCTTTGCGCCGACGCTCTCAGGCGTGAGGGTCAAAGATTTTTCCAGCTTGGCGATTTGGTCAGCCATATTTTTTACCTGAGACCAAAGCATGTCGGCATACTGCCCGCCATCCTTACTATCGCGAACCGGCCCGTTCGCGACCGCCAGGGGTTGATAGTGCAAATACTCGGCAGTCATCCGGACCAGACGGTCAAGCGTACGAGCCCGCGCCCGATTCCACAGGCCTCTAGCCTCAAGATCAGCTTTGTACTCCTCCCAGAGAACGCAAGCCTGTTCGGCGATACTGCCACCCTCGTCGTGGCCAGCGAAAATATCACCGTATCGAGGGCGCGGAATTTGGGCCATTGGGCAGTCTCCAGCCTACGACGGGGACACCCCCCTTTTTGCGAGCAGATATTGCGCACGCAGGAGGGGCGATAGGTTTCCAGCAGGGAGGCCTGAACTTTTGACCTCCCCCCTGCCTCAGATCAGAGCCGGGAGGCCGAAAACAGGGCGGCACGGGGGCAAAACTCCTTACCGGTCACCACTCCTGCCCGATACGCTCCTTGGCCTGAGCGATCAGCTCAGCATCGCCTGCGTGGGCAGCTTCGATTGATGCGCAATGAGTGAGGTGGCAACCGGAGCAAACCAGCGCGAGGTTCGTAAGTTGGAACGCCAGATCCGGGCGGAGGCGCCATGGGCGGAGGTGATCCACCACGGCGGCGCGCTTGCCTGTCTTACCCCGGAGGCTTGCCGGTATCGGCTGGCAGCACATCCGGCATTTTCCGCGCTGCTGAGCGTAGAGCGTAGTTGCAAAGCGGTCGCGGGCGGCGCTGCCCTTGCGGCCTGAGAATGGGTGTCGGGTCACTGGCCCTCGCGCTGCGCAACCTTCTGATTCAAAATATCCGCGATCCGAACCAGATCGATATAACCGCCATCGATGGCGCAACTAGATGGATTGTCAAAGTCGAAGTAGCCCTGCTGCGATCCATGAAGTTCATCATCTGCCTGCAAAAACGCCTGCGCCAAGTCTTCCGCAGTGATCTGAATTGCCATGCCTATGCATCTCCAATGGATGGCCGCGCCTGGTGGATCAGGTCGGGCACTGGCGAGACAGCGCCGACCTCCACCCAATCAAGCCCGGCGAAGTCCGACACGGTCGGCGTGGGCGCTATCGAAATACAAACATTCGATAGCGCCGATGCGCGTGAAACTGTAGGCAACGGAAGCAACGAAACCAAAGCAGTGGCGGCCGTTGTCTTCAGAAATCCACGTCTGTTCATAAGCTACCCCTACGGAATGACAGCCTTATGCAACTGATGTACCGCCGCCACTTCCCTGAAACATCCCCGCCAATGCAGCAGCACCGCGAGGGCCACCGGTTTCCCGTCTCGCGGTACGCTCGCCTCTAACGCTCAACGACGCTCGGAGGGTCACCGGCGTATGACCGGATGGGTGAGCAATACCATATGCAGTATTACTGCGCAACTCGTTGTACCATGCCACTGTCATCCTCGCCGCGCACAACGCCAATGGCAGTGATCATTTCGTACCAGACACGGCCTTTCTCGACAGCTACCACATCCACCATGAACCCGCTGAACGGCCCTGAGGTCAGTACAGCTCTGCCACCTGGCGCGGGCATTACAGCAGCCAAAGCCTCCGCGCGTTGTTTCTCCGCCTGCGTGGGTAAGCCCATTACCCCCATGACATCATCATCGCTCAACGCAACCGGGCGCCCATAGCGAGAGAAAACGCCGATGACTACCTTACGCCTACGCATCACATCCCAATGAGGCTCATAGCTGAATTTTACATAAATAATGCCGGGGAGGATTGGCGCTATTCGGACATGTTTCTTGCCCGCCACGTGCCGTACGCGCTCCTCGGTTGGATACTGAACCTCGCACCCTGCATTCTCAAGCTTGCGTGCGGTCTCCGCTTCCTTCTGTGGGGGCGTGATCAGCGCGTGCCATACTGGCTCGCAGGGGTTCCCCACGATCCCGCGCGATGATCTGAACGGCCAAGGGTCGCCGATATTCCACTCATTGTGCATCGTGACTACCCTCCAAGACTGCCTTCGCCAGCTTCCGCATTCGTGTATCATCAAGCGGTGTGGCGGCTTCCATGTCAGCGAAGGGGTTCAGGATCCCGTGCGACTGCGAGGCCTTCAGGCCAAGTGTCGACATAACCACCGGGTCTGATCCGCCATCCACATGCAGGAAGTGCGCAGTGACCGGGTGCTGCTGCCCCCGGCGCCTCACCCGGCCGGTGAACTGAGTATGGACCTGTGGCGACCAATCAAGCTCGCCGTAGACGACGTGGCGACAGACATGCTGAAGACCATCCAGACCGGCGCCTGAACGCAGTGACATGATCATCAACGGGCTTTGGCCCGTCAGGAAGGCCTCTTTCGCGCAACGTTTCTGTGGCTGACTCTCGGAGCCTGTGAACATGACCGGGTTCAGATCGCTTAAGGTGTCCTGCCAAATCTCATAAACGCCACGATGCCAGCCAGCCAATAGAACCGGCTCCCCTGCCTCTACCAGCGTCCGCACATATGCGGCCACGGCCCTTGCCTTGGCGATGCCGGTTTCTTGGCGCAGCATGACGTCCAGCTCGCGTGCCGCCTGCCCGCGCTCATGGAACGACCCGGCCAGGATCCGTTGGGCAAGGCGCTGCTGCAATTCCCGATTTGTGTCTGCGTCACCCTCATTCCAGCCAACTTGCGTGATCACCTTGGACAGAGGCGGCAAGGTGCGCGACACCTCCGGATCGTCATTGGTCCGCCGCAGAGCGATGCCCTCATCCACGAGGAAGGCGCCCAACGCGGCGGGGTCTTTAACAATCCAATGGGTCCCGTGCGAAGTACACCAGTTGATCACGAACTCATACCAGCTGCCCAATGATCCGGGGGCGATAAACTCGACCACGTTCCAGATCTCAGATCCATAGTTGTAGATCGGCGTTGCGGTCAGGCCGATACGGTACTGTGCGGCGTCGCAGAAAGCCTGAGCGCCGAGTCCCTTTGCCGTACCTGACCCGTGCTGCCTGCCCGTACCATGGCGTAACTCTTGGATTTCATCGAAACAAACGGTCTTAATGCCCAGCGTTGCGGCGTAGTCTGCCCATGCTGCGATGTTGGAATAGCGGAAGAGGTAGATATCGGCAGGCGGCAAGTCGCGCACCTTGCGATCCTTGACCTCGAACGCTGTCAGATGGGTGAAGCGCTCAATGTATTCCTTAACCCACTGCGATGATAGGTGCGGCTGCACCACAACCGCGGCAGGCAGCCCCCAACCATCGGCAACAGAGGCGAGGAAAGAAACCGTCTTGCCGAGACCCACATCATCTAACAGCAACAGGCTGCCGGTGCTGCGCAGCATCTCCGCCGCCCTGATCTGATAGTCCTCGGCCTCCTCTGGGGCCTTGAACCCGGGCTTGATGCTGGGCCGGTAGTCCGGTCGCTTCAACTCTGCGACACGATCCTGCAGATATGCATAGGTTTTCAGCTGATCTGACAGCCGAGATTGCGCATCCTCTGTGAGGCTGAGCGGATAACGCTGCATAAACCAGTCGAGATCCGCGGCGAAGCTGGGGCGATCACGCAGGTCAAACGGCGGCGTGGCACCGAACTGTATCCCCTTGAATACGTCCTTGAACCGGAGTGAGACATGGGGTTTCAGATCAGAGACGCGCCATTTGCCCTCATGAAAATCGACAAAGCCGTTCATCACAACCATCCCTTGGTCAGAGAGGCAACCAAGAGGGGCTTGCCGTTGAGGTCAGAGATCGTGCCGGGCCATGCGTCGGCAGTCGCCAAGATGACCGCCTTGACCTCGTCGTGCTCGGCGTAGCGTTCCAGCTGCTTCAGGATCTGGGCTCGGCTCTGGCGCTTCTTGACCTTCACCTCTATGGCCACCGGACCAGCCATAAGGTCAACGCGGTCACGGTCGCTCAGCCGCACCTCCCTTTGCACGCCCGGAACAGCATCACGCAGCGCCACATGAATGCTGTCCTGTGCAACCTCCTCACATGTGACGCTGATCCGGGTGCTTTCAATAATCCGGACAATCTTGGACCCCAGGTCGATTGGCTTTGATTTTCTGCTCACTATCGGTTCCCCCGATGTTGTTTTCCGGTCTGCGCGCTATTGATTGGCGCGAAGCAAGATTTGATCCATCACCCCTTTGCGCGGGTGATCAGCAGCTCAATGCCCTGAGCCGCCAGAACTGATTTCACTAGTTTGAATTTGTCGGTCTCATGCCCCTTGCGATCCTCAACGACGGTGACGCCCAGCGCGTTGTCGACATAGACGAAATCCGCCTTGTAAACCCGCTGCTGGTTGCCGCTGTCCGTCATGATCGGACCATCCCGGCCGATGAGCGGGATCGGGGCCTGCCGACGCAGACCGCAGATAGCGCCGCTCGCCTGCAACAGCTTCAGCTCTTCCCAGCGATCCGCCTCTGTCTTGCTGTCGTGGGTGATGCCGTCAGCGGTCGTGGTGCGCTTGGTGCCGCGCACCCGGCGCCGGTCTTCCCCCTGCCCCTTCTCATCGCGCTGGGCTTTATTGTAGTCTGCAGCTGTCATGCGTTCCATGTGTCTGCCTCACCCCATGCCCAGCGCTTCTTTGTACATTTCTAGGACGGCCTCTTCCTCGGCGATATCGTCCTTGTCGCGCTTACGCAGGGCGATCACCTTTCGGATGACCTTGGTGTCGTAGCCGCGAGCCTTGGCCTCTGCCATGACCTCTTTCTGTTGATCCGCCAGCTCTTTCTTCTCAGCGTCCAGGCGTTCGAACCGTTCAATGAACTGGCGCAACTCACCCGCTGTCACCCGGTATGTGGTATCTGCGGCATTGTCGAAATCCGGGTCCGCCTTCATGGGGGGCTTTCCAGAGGCCTTGCGTTGCTCCGCGTGCTTGGCTTTGAGTTGCTGGCCACCGATATCGTCACAGGCTGCTGTCAGCATCTTCACAACGGTTTCGCGGTCTGCGTCATCGGGGATGGCGGATTGCAGGGACAGGGCGGTGCGGATCGTTTCAATCGTCGCCACCTCGCGCTTACCCACATGGTTGGGTGCAGAAACGATTCCCGCCTCTTCCATGCGTTCGATCAGACGCGCGGCCTTGTTGTACCCAATTGCGAGCTTGCGCTGCACAAAGCTGGTGCTGGCGTTCCCTTCACTGACGACAACTGCCGCAGCGCGAAAATAGAGCGCATCGCCATCGGACTTTATCTGCGCGTTGGACGGTTCCTGTTGATCAAGCATTGCTCTGCCCTTTGGGTTGGTGTTTTGCGCCCTGTGCGGCGCTCAGCGTCTTTCCTGCGAACTCCAGCGCTGCCGCGATGTCTTTGGCGTGGGGGTGCTGATCCGGTACGCGCGCAGCGAGGCGGCTTTGGGTGCGGTAGGCCCCACGGATCTCATCAAGGCTGTTCAGGCGCATGCGCTTGGGGCTGGTGCAGATCGGGCCGGGCTGCGGGGCGATGACGATGCAATCGCCCAGTGCGGCGTCGACGGTCACCACCACCCGGCCAAACTGCACGCCGTGGGTTTCAGGGTCCGAATGCGGCGACATCACAGCGACACCCCGACCTGTCGGCAATCCTGCTCGGTCACCAGTCCCGCGCTCAGGCATTCCCGGGCCATGGACGGCGACACACGACCGTGCATGTGGGGCTTGGCCTCAAGGATCTCTTTCGCCCAGTAGGCCAGCACCTCGGATTGATCGGCCTGCGCCTTGGGGGCGGTCACGTGCTGGCGCCAGCGTTTCTCAGCGATCCAGTTCTCGGAGAGCTTCATATACCGCGGGGCATTGCCATCCTGCTCGACCGCATAGGCCCGGGCACCAGCCAGGATCTCCGCCGGGTCTGCCCCCTCGCCCAGCGCCGCGCGCAGTGCGTCCTCGGTCGCCTCTGGCAGACCCATCCGAGGATAGGCAGCCGAGAACTCAGCCATGAAACCATCAAAATCAAACTCAGGATTGTGCGGGGCGTCAGCCGCGCAATGTTCCCTTACGGGTTTATTTACTAAGGTTTGTGTCTCAATTTGAGACTCGGGAATCGCGATTTTTGAGACTCGGGAATCCGCATTTTTGAGACTCGGGGCCGTGTCGCAATTTGAGACACGGGATGCGCCTTTGTTCTCTTTTTGCCCCTTCGGTTTCCGTGTCTCATTTTGAGACACAGCAAATTCGACCTCTGGTGGGTTGTCGAAATTCAGGCCCAATATGTAGAATGTCGAAAGCGCCTTGTTCGTGCGAGGATTTACCCGCGGGATACGGCGGATCAACCCCGTGTGTTCAAGGTCCTCAAGGTGTCGGTTGACCGTGGCGCGAGACATATTGCAGTCGGCCGCGATCAGCTTCTGATCCGGATCACACTGCAGGGTGTCTTTGTTGTGCCGGTCAGCCAGTTGAATCAATACGATCCATGGCCCCGGTTTCAGGTGGCGTTGCTCAAGCGCCCAGCTGACTGCCTTGTGGCTCATGATTGGCTCCTACTGCTCGTAGTGCGCCCAGCGCTGGGCGTTGTCTTTTTGGCTGCATCTGACCTGCCGACGAACTCGGTGCGCCCGTGGCTCCCTGCTGTGAACAGATGCCAGGCGCAGTTGTCTTTTCCGGTGTGCTTGCTGCCCTCGATCCACTTCACCCGCCCGACCGAGACGATCTTGCGGCAGTGACGCAGGTACGGCTGTGCCTGCAGCGTGTGGCACCAGTCCGCATCAAACAGCAGCCACGTCGGGCACAGACCTGACAGGCGCAAGATCAGCGGGTGCAGGATTTCCCGCGACCAGGGCGGGTTTGTGATGATGTAATCGAGCGGACGGCCTACCTTAGCCGTTGGAGTCCAGTGCAGTGCGTTGCCCTGCGTGACGTCCCCTCGCCCCGGATTGATATCGACCGCCTCAGTACAGGTGCCGCCGATACATCGAAGGTGATCAATCAGCCGCCCGTTTCCGGCGCATGGCTCAGCATATCGGAACCGTGTGGGCAGATGGGGCGCCAGCAGCGGCACCGGATCCCATGGCGTGCGGTACAGGTCGTTCTTGCGGCGTTTGAAGGTGCTGCGCTTACCCATGGGCTGCGCACCTCCGGAATGGCTGACGGTGACGGGAAAACCCGCCTCTGGCGCCCGCCCGCGCCCCGGTGATCGTGCTTCTCAGGCGTGTATGTACCTTCAGAATGCGCCGGGTCCTGATGCCAGCACGATTTTGGTGTTCCGCTGTCCCGTGATGTTCAGCGGCGAAGTCTCCCAGCGCATGTTCTTGTGGGTGGCTGGCAATCGGAGATTGTACGCCTCTCCGATTGCCTGCATCGTCCGTGGTGCGAACCATTTGGACGAAAGGGAATTTATCAATGAGCGACAACGACATTTCAATCACCGTCAACGATGTCAGCCGCCCGGTTCTTTGCGGCCTCTGCCACAAGCCTATAGAGTGGATAGGAGAACCGGATACTGAGACTGGCGAGGCTGGCTGCGTCTCCTGTGCTAACACTGCGGATATCAAGCAGGTCGCCAAGGTTGCGATTGAGTTCGCCAAAGACGAGGGACAACTGGTCCTTAACCGTCAAATGCGTGACGTCGCCAAAGGTAGAAGCTTCCTGAAGTTCACAGGCCAGACACGACATAAGAAAACGCACGCCTTTGTTGTCCACATTGATGGATCGGAGTTCGGCCTCTGACAGGACGCGTGGTTGCCCATAAGCTCCGGTGAATGGCGCTTGGTCAGGCATTCTCGGCCTCATCTTTGCGAATATCACGCACAAGTTTTGCGATTGGTCCGCGCGTAACACCGCAGGCATCAGCAACCTGCTGCTGCGATAACCCCTCATCCAGCAACCGAAGGATTTTCAGATCACGGCTGTCGCGATCATGCTCTTGCTGAGGGGTCATGATTGGCCCTCGCCCTGCTTGACCACACGCACCGCTTGTAGGAAAGCCTCCAGCGCAGCCAATCCCTCGGGCCCCTCCTTTTCCAGCGCGCTCAGTTCACCTGTGGCGACCCAGCTGCAGACTGCAGCTGGCACCTCGCCGATCTCCTTTAGCGCGGTGTAGGCCAGCCGCTGCAGGTCACTCTGCGCCGGGGACGCATCAACCCGAGCCTTTAGCCGTCCGGTGATGGGGAACTGCTCCGCGATATCCTCAATCTGAAACGCCAACTGCCAATCAAAGCGCATGGACCCATCGGCGATCTTGGACAGCGTGCCGGGGGCCAGACTGCGCCCGGTGGTTTCCTTGATGGCCATGCAGACAGAAGGCCCGCCGCCTGCTTTTTTGACCAGGCTGGCAAAGGTCTTGCGCAGCGCGGGCGTCTCGTAGGTTTCACACATGGAAACGGCTTTTCCTTGGGTTTTGGCTGCTCAGCCTTCAGGTTGTTGTTATGGAAGTGGAAACTCTCACCGATGGAGGATCAGGCGGCAGTGTCATGTGTCACCGCTTTCACGTGCTCGCAAAGATCCTTCGGCGCTTCGTGGCCCTCGGGCCAGTTGTCGAGAAACCACCGCAACGCATTATTGAAACGGCGGACGTCGATCCCCGCCCCAGAGCGGAGAGCTGATAGTTTTTTGCTATCCCCAAAAACCCGATGAGACACAGTTCGGTCACGATCAACCGAAGCCGCGACCTTGTAGGCGTCGGCGACAAGCAAGAGAGATCCAATTGTCATCATGATTTGCAATATGCGGTTATTTTACCGCATCGTCAACGGTCATCTTACCGCTCACAGGTCGACTACGACTGCGGTAAAATTACCCCTATGGATATGGGTGAAATTCTGGCTCGGATTACCGAGCGGCGTGAGAGCCTCAAACTGTCAGAGCAAGCTCTGGCGGTTCAGTCTGGCATGTCTAAAGATGGAATTCGCAACTGGCGGCGCCGACATGAAGCAGGAGACGAAAACGCTGGTGCTAACGTCAGCTCAATAAGCAAAGTCGCAACTACACTCGGCGTATCCGAGTTGTGGCTCCTGCACGGAATAGGCGAAGCCTCTCATCCGACCATCTCGATTGCTGGCAAGGTCGGTGCTGGGGCTCAAGTTCCAGTGTTTGACGCCTACGAAAAGGGTGGCGGGCCACAGGTTGAGTGCCCACCCGGCCTATCTCCGCACGGCATTGTTGCCGTTGAGGTCGAGGGTGACAGTATGGAGCCGGTGTATTCAGCCGGGGATCTGCTGTTTTATAGACGCGATGGGCACGAAACCGTACCAGTTGATGTCATTGGCCATCGTTGCGTTTGTGAAGACGTTGACGGCATGGGGTGGGTAAAGTTGATCAAGGAAGGGCGCGACATTGGCACATACGATCTTCACAGCCTCAACACTACTGTCCCGCCCATGTACGGCGTTCAGTTAAAATGGGCTGGACGCGTAAGGTTGCATTGGCCTGCTGACTTAGTTCGGAATAAGTGAAAAAAAGCCAGCGAACTAACGATATGCGCTTTAAATACCGATATTAGAAACGATTTTAACAGGTCTATTAAAATGCCTAGCGACATGAGAAATATCCGCCTAACAGCATTTCGAGTGGTGTTTCGCGAACAGACAGATGTTACATTTGAACAAGTTTTAAATGCCATAGCTCACAAGCTGCCTCGACACGAGGATAGGGTTCACGCACCGTCTGCTGCCTCGAAAAATGTGATCCTATCTAGATTTCTTCAACACCCTAACAATACTGGCGTAGGGGCTATTTTGTCTGCTTTTGAACCAGGGGCAAGCATCAGCGCGTTGAACTTTCTAGGGTCAACGGAAAGCGTCAACCATAGCCAACAACCGGCCCAGGATGGGACTGAATTTCTTGACAGAGATTTCTCCCTTCTTGCAATTGACGATTTTGTCATAGGCTGCTCATTCAACGGAAAACAGAATTATATTTCTGCCGTGCTTCACTCTCTTGCTTTGAGATCTGGAGTTCTGCCCACCAGTCAATCGTTCAACTTCGTCCACATACCAAGGAAGGACACCTGGGAGCAAATTGTAAAGTGGGGCGTTAAGAAAATAAGAATCGATGCGACAATGCTGCTCGGAGACGCAGAGAAAGCACTGGGTGATACGACGTTATCTCGACTGTTTGGATCAAGTAGCAAGGCGGAAACCCTCAAGAGACAGCGACAGAACACGGCAACCCTGACAGTAAAGACGAGCAAGAAGTTTCAGACTCACTACAAGCCTGGGGTGGCTCTGGAGGAACAAGATAAGAACATTTGGCTGGACAGCGTAGCTAAAGCGGTGTTAGATGATGATGATATCGATAACTACACAATTATCCTCAATAACAATCAGTCCATAAAAAGTGGCAGTCTTCTTATTGAGGAAGTCGTATCAGTGGCCGCTAGTGGCAGCAGTTACAACGCAGACGATGCACATCAGAAAATGTTAGAATTTTACCGGTCCGTCGTGCAGGAGCACTAGGAATTCGTGATGCCAGATATAGTTAGAAATATAGCACTGCTCTTAGTTTGTGTTTGCCTTTCATTGGGTTCTGCTCACTTTGCCTACAACGCCCCTCAAACTATATTGAAAGTCGCACCTACAACAATCACGGCATTAAGTGTGATCTTTGGGCTGTCACTTTCCACCTTAGCAATAGTCGCAGCTTTTTCTCCAATTTCTAATAGTGCTGCTTACAAAAAAGGTGACAAATATGAGATCGCTCGCAATACTGCCAAAGACGACAGGCGTACTATCCTACGCCAGAAGTATCTAATTTTGTTAATCATGTCGGCAGTGATTTCTGGTGTTTTTTTTATGGTGATTTTTGATTTTCAGTCGTGTTCGCAGTCAACCAAGATCGCAAGCTATGTATTCACCTTCTTGTCAACACTATCACTGCTCTTGGCCTGCTTTCTCCCATTTGTAGTAGCAGCGCAGCTTGAAAGAGATGCCGAGCTTCGCCTTGAGGGCTAGTGATGATTTCAATGGCGATAGACTTATTTTCCAACTCTCGTGAAAAATTCTCCCTCAGCGATAGGCTGATACCGCTGGTATTTAGGTGCACTGTAGACTGATACACCAGCATTAGAATTGCGGTAATATTACCGCAAACGTGTTGACAGCGGTAATATTACCGCATACATGTTGTTCCCAACAAAGGGAGATCAACATGCAGCATTCGCACCGTCAGCAACGCGCAGACCAGACAGCAGCCATCGGCAACGACCTCGTGTCTACAAGCCAGCTCCGTGCCCTCGCATCGATGGCCCCCACCACGGCGCTGGCGACTTTGTCCGATGAGGAACTAGCCGCGATGGCGCGCCATCTGCTCCCCGATATGGCGGGTGAGCTGCTGGGCCATCGCCTCGCGGCGTTGGCAGGGTCTGCCGAGGTAGCTCCGGCGCGGCACCGTTTCGCCAATGGCTTGACCCGCATTCTCGCGGGGCGCGCAGGTGTAACCGTCAAGGCGGGATCGATAGCATGAGCGCCGCAACCACTGCAGCCCGCTTTGCGCAGACCATTGCCCAGCTGCAGGGCCGTGAACGCCGCGATGCTGTGGCCTGCGCGGTGATCGAAACCGGTGGCCTCTACCCATTCCCCTTTCCAAAGCGCGCGTTGGTGGAGATCCAGCTGCACGGCGTCTGCGCGACTGGCATCGGCGAGGATGAGGCGATCAGCAATTGGATTGCCAAGGTGTCGCCTCACGAGGTTGCCGCGTGATGCCCGCAAGCGTGCAAGAAATCTATGCCGCAGCGCAGGCGATGGAACATCGCGGCGTGTTCGGGCGGGCAACCCTGTTGCGCGCGCTTGGCGGCACAGCGCGCCCGATCACGCCCGACGTTCCGGCCCATGAGGCGCATTGGCGCGTGGATCTTCTGGGCATCAGCGTGGACGGCATTGACCTGCCCAGCGCGTTGTCTGCGTGGACCCGCGCCGCCCGCATGTCCTGCCGACTGACACCGGCCCGCCGCGCCACTGATTGGCGACCTGACTGCCCCTACAACGGGCAAGCGCCGTTGCCACCCTCACTCCCTGTTGCCGAGGCCTGAAACCTGCTGAGGCACAAACTGGCCGGGGCCACGGTCCCGGTCCTTTTCCAACGCATGCGGGGTGGCGCCCGCTCCACCCGGGCGCGGCAATCCCACTCACGGAAACCGGCCGCGCCCAGCGCTGAAATCGCAAATCATAGGTGCCATCATGAAAGACCAAGTCGACACCCCAACCACAGACATTGCACAGCTGGCCGCCCAGGCGCTGGCCAGTGCCACGGCGCCAGAGCGAGTGAAAGAGATCGTGGATAAGCAAATCGCGAAGACGGTCGAAAATGCCATTGAACAGGCAACACGCAGCTTTTCACCCTTTGGCCAGGAGCTAGAGCGCAAGATTTCTGAGGCCCTCAAAATCTACGATCTGAACCTGCCCAGCTACAACACGCTGATTAGCGGCATGGTTCTGAAACAGGTGGAGACCATCGCGTCGGAACTGATTGAGGGGCGCCTGAAAGAAGACATCGGTCAGATGCTCAAGATCGCGCCGAAATCGGTAAAGCTCTCTGAGATCGTGGACGAGATGCGAGCGCCGCATGAGAGCGACGGCGGATACGGTGAGGTGGTGACCTGCATCATTGAGCGAGAGGATCCGCGTGACAGCACCTGTTTCGGCCCTGAGTGGACAATCTACCTTGATGACAGCGCGTACTATGAACACCGGGAAAAGACCTCCTGCGACGTCACTCTGCGCATCCGCCATGGTTTGAAGGCCGACTTCAACCAAGACAGCGATGAGCTGCACACCGGCACCATCAGCAGTATCCGAGATTACACCGGCGTCATTGCCAGCAAGGGCGGCCGGGAGGGTTTCACCACCAATAAGCCCTACGGCCTCGCCCAGCGCCTCTTGGCTATGTACGCCGCCGAGACCGTGATCGAGGTCGATGGGGACGAGGTCTGCGCCTCAGTCGGTGACTACTGATCCCACCAGCCCCGAATTAGCACCCCTTTGATGGAACCTAGAATGACCTGCAAACTGATCCACGGCGACTGTCTAAAAGCCATTCACTGCTTGCCCGACAATAGCGTGGATGCAATCGTTACCGACCCACCATACGGCGAGACCGCTTTTGACTGGGACCATTGGGTAAAGGGTTGGCCTTCCGAAATGGCCCGCATCTTGAAGCCAACTGGATCCATGTGGGTTTTTGGGACATTTCGCATGTTCACCAAACACTGGGCAGACTTTGAAGGCTGGAACCTGTCACAAGATATCGTTTGGGAAAAGCACAATGGTTCCGGTTTCCAAAGTGATCGCTTTCGCCGCGTACACGAAATGGCTGCTCAATTCTATAACGGCAAATGGAGTGACGTTTACAAAGGTAAGGTGGTCACACTGGACGCCCAAAAGCGATCTGTCTCACGACAATCTAAACCAACCCACTTTCATGGCGCACGAAATCAAACACAGTACCAAAGCGAAGAGGGTGGCCCACGGATTATGCGGAGCGTTATCTATGCACGCTCACAGCACGGCACAGCCGTGCATCCAACACAAAAGCCAGAAGCTATCATTGAACCCCTGATACGCAATGCCTGCCCCGAAGGCGGGATTGTGCTGGATCCATTCGCAGGCTCAGGAACCACCGGTTACGTTGCCCGCCGCCTAGGACGAAAAGCCGTCTTAATCGAAGCAGACAACCAGCACTTTGCGACAATGCAAGAACGCCTTTCCGGCGACCTCTTCGCGCGAGCCTGAATTCCAACAATCCCCGGAGTAGATATGCACATCACAAGCACCCAACAGGTCGAAGTAGCGCCGGAGGTTGATATGATCACCACGACCGTCTTCAATGTCGAGACACGCGGCTACAACTGGATCAAGAACGCCTACAACAAGCATCTTGTTGAGACCTCGGAGCAGATCACCGCAGGACTAGCCAAGCGGCTGGTGCGGTTCGCGCAAAGACAGATCGAGGAGTCGGGGTTCTCTGCCTTGGTTGATGACAAAATCCGGTGGTCTGTTGAGACAACCGACGCCCACCTCAAGCCATCAGATCGCATTTATCACGTCACGCTGCACCGGCCAGAGGGCGGGGAACTGATCTTGAACGGGATCATGACCGATCACGGCCACCCGTTCCTGCACCACGGCTTCAGCGTCGAGATTTGAACAATCCACCTAACCCCACCCCAACCCCGAAACACACCCCTTTGATGGAGACCGACGTGATCGATTTCTACCTGATGGCTCGCTTCAAGTTCGGCGAATGGATGTTGAGAAAATCCATGGATGTAATGCCCCGATGCGAGCTGAGAGACACTCTGCGCTTTGCCATTGTGAGCGCTTACCACCACGAGCGCGGCGAAGAATAACCTCCCAACCCCGAACCCCACCCTTTTGATGGAGAGAACCATGGCCGACCGCCCTATCCTTTTCAGCGCCCCTATGGTGAATGCCATTCTTCGCGAGATCCGCACCCCTGGGGCCGGAAAGACCCAGACCCGCCGCCTCCTAAAGATCAAAGGTAAACCCGGCTTCTTTCAATTCGGCGTAAGTGACACGCGAGGTTATGATTGGACGTTTCGTCGCAAGGATCACGTCTGGGAAGACTTCCGGCACGATGACCTAATGAAGCTTCTACCGGTGCAGTCTGGTGACAGACTTTTCGTAAGAGAGCATTGGAAAGCCTGCTCACAGATGGACGGAATTGCGCCCAGAAACATGAGCAAGGGGGAACCAGTATTCTATCTGGCCGACAGCATGGTTCGCGAACTCGGCTGCATGATGATCAAACCGGGCAAGCATCGACAATCAATGCACATGCCCCGATGGGCCAGCCGCATCACACTGGACGTGACCGAGGTGCGGGTTCAGCGCCTCCAGGACATAGACGGACCGGACTCGGCTAACGAGGGATGCCAGCTAAACCACTGGATCACTGGAGTGTATCCAGAATTTGACCGAGGTGTGGAAGCCGACAACAAAACCTTGGTCAGGAAGTTTAGTGAACTTTGGGATAGCATCAACGGCACTCCACGCAAGCCGGGCGGCGCAGACATAAGCTGGGCGTCAAACCCCTGGGTGATGGCCATCACCTTCACTCCCTATTTCTGCAACATCGACCAGATGGCCAAGGCCGCCTGAATTCCAACAATCCCCAACCCCGGAGGCACCATGAACTTGATGGACAGACGGATTTGGCCTTGCCCTCACAGGACGAAACGAAAGCGCTTTGCAGCCTTGGCTATCACTAACGATGATACAACCATCAAGCATTTCCCGACACGTTTGGCGGCGGCGCTTTGGCTGAAAAGCAAGCGTGAAGCGAAGGCATAATCATGATCTTCGCAGCCAAATCCAACAAACCCCGGAGGCCGAAATGACCGTATCTCAACTCATCAAGAAGCTTCAGAAACTTCCAAAGGGGCACCGCGTAGCCATCGCCAACCACGATAACGACGCCGACGAGTTGAGCGGCCTAGTGAACGATGTAGCAGAACTCGAACCGGGACGGATGCAGGAGGCATACGGCCCTTGCATCGTCCTGCGTCCATAAAATCCCAACCGCAGGACTACCGTGACCAAGCCTGAACCCGTGAAGGTGGGATACGCCCGCGTCTCGACAATAGAGCAGAACCTGGACATGCAGATCACAGCCCTCAAACAATACGGCGTCACAGACGCCATGATCTTTACCGACAAAATGAGCGGCGCAAAGACAAACCGCCCAGGGCTGCAAGCGGCTATCTCAACCGCAGCGGAGACTGGTGGCGAGTTCGTGGTTTGGAAGCTGGATAGACTGGGCCGTACCCTGCTGGGCATCATCGGCGCAATGCAGGTGTTTGAGGCAAACGACGTCCTGCTGGTCAGCCTGACAGAGCGCTTTGACCTCACTAGCCCCATGGGCAAGGGCATGTTTCACATCATGGCAGCCCTGGCGCAAATGGAGCGCGACCTGATTAGGGAGCGCACCATCGCAGGCGTCAAAGCGGCCCGTGAGCGCGGATCGCGTCACGGCAGGCCCCAGACAATGACACCGGAACGGATAGAGAAGGCCGCAGAACTCGCCCTAGCAGGCGTATCGGCAACCAAGATCATCCCTGTGATGAAAGCCATGCCCGGACCCAGCATCGCCAAATCCCGCGTCTATCAGTGGGTCAGGGAATTCAAAGCCCAACAGGGAATGCTGACGTCAAGTGCAACTCGAGAAAATGCCGGGTGGCAGCAATGAAAACACTAAGACTCCTAACCGCAAAATTTGAGGGCAACCCGCCTGTCACGGTTGATGCGCTGCGCACCATTTTTCTCAGCAACAAGAGCCGCGAAATCCCCTCACCATTAACCCAACAATCCCTTGGAGACCAATATGGCTAATCCACAGCTATTGACCATTGACGCGGCGGCGGAGGAATTGGGTGTACCCAAAGGATCGCTAAAAACCGCAGCACAAGAGCATGGGTTCCTCGTTAAAATGGGCCGTGCCACTCGCATTGATAGAAACGATTTTCCGAAATTGGTGAAAGCATGCCAAGACCAAGCAAGGGCGCCCGCCTGCACAAATTCAAACACCGGCCGTACTGGTACATCCGGGACACCGGAAGGCCAGACCAGTCAACGGGCTGCGCAAGCCGCGCAGATGCTGAAAAAGCGCTCGCTGCCTACATCGCGACCAAAGGACGGGAAGGTTCTGCGAATGAGCCGGCCAACGTAACCTGTGGGGAGGTTCTCGCAATCTACGCTGAGGAATATGCCCCGACCGTCGCGGCGCCAGAGAGGGTCGGATATGCGATTGATGCCCTGATCCCATTTTGGGATGGGCTGAAACTGAGCCATGTGAAGGGCGAAACGTGTAGGCGGTACGCAAAGACCCGAAAGAAAGTTGTCCAACGTGATCCGGACACTAAAGAACCCATCGAATACGCTCCTATCTCGCCAGGGACAGTGCGCCGTGAGTTAGGAGTTCTGCAACGGGCTATCAACTACGCCCATGCTGAGGGCTATATTACTTCTGCACCAGCCGTCACACTGCCGGGTAAGCCAGAGGCGACTGAACGCTGGCTGTCCCGTGATGAGGCTGCCAAGCTTCTCTGGGCGGCCTACCGGGGCCACAAGGCTTCCCACCTCGCCCGTTTTATCCTGATTGCGATCTACACTGGAACTCGCAAGGACGCCATTTTGCGGATGGGTTTTGAGCCCAACACAGTTGGAGGATGGTTTGATCTGGACCAGGGCATTATGTTCAGGCGCAGTGATTCAGAGCGGCAAACCAACAAGCGGCGCACACCAGCACGCATCCCCCGCCAGCTGGCGGCCCACCTGAGGCGCTGGCGTGATAGTGGAAGCAAGTGGGCTGTCGAATATCAGGGCGCACGTGTCGGCGACATAAAGCGAGCCTTTGCAAAAGCCGTGCAATCCGCCGATGTTACCCCTTGCTCCCCACATACGTTAAAACACACTGCGATCACCTGGGCGCTTCAAAACGGTGCAAGTGTCTGGGATGCTGCCGGTTTCTTTGCGACTAGCGCCGAGACCATCGAAAAAGTTTATGGGCACCATTCGCCACGCCACCAAGAAAGCGTCCTGCGTGCCGTAGAGCGGCGATAGTTTCTGTTACGCGTAACAGTTACATCCATTTCGAACACATCCCGAGCGTAAACAAAACATGCGCAAAACGGGAATAAATCATGAATACCGGCTCTGGCGCTGCCCTCCGAAGGCAGAGGCCAGAGGTTCGAATCCTCTCAGGTGCGCCATATCTCCCGAGTTAGAACTGATCGTTGCTCGGGCACGATGTTCGCCTGTAGCTGAACGGCAAGGGCTTGCCGGTCAGACCGGCAGAAGTGGACGCTGCTCCGCCCAAGCACTATTATTGGTTAATCCCGACAAATCCGGGGCGGGAGAGAGCGGCCTGCGTCCATGAAGGAATGGTTTTACCCGTGGGTCGCTCGTTTTGCCTCTGATCGATCTGGTCGTTTCGACTGCTCGGTTTGCGTCTGTGCCTGCTGTTGGCTACGGGAACCGCGGTGCGGGCATCCACAAAAAAAGGTCAGACCGAAGCCTGACCTTTCTCAATCTTGTGGCTGATCCCGGATCAGGCGCGGCGGCGACGGCCACCTGCGCGACCACCGCGACCTCGGCCTTCTTCACCCTCTTTCGCAGGTTCTTTGTTGGCCTTGATCCACTCCCCACCATGGGGGTCGTTGTTGGTCAGCAGGTTGGCGGCGCGGATGGCCTCCATTTCCTTGCCGGCACGCGGCTTGGTGGAGCCCAGACCGAACATCTGTACAAAAGCCTCATCTTCCATGCCTTCGGGGAGGATGATGCCCGCGGCCTCAACTTCGGCTTTCTTCTCTGCGATCTTTTTCTGAGTGATCGGCAGAGCAACCGGGTTCATGATCGCGGAGGTCATGCCCGCGCCCATGGCCATCGGCAGGAAGGCGTTGTTGATACCGTGACGGTTGGGCAGGCCGAAGGAGACGTTGGAGGCACCACAGGTGGTGTTGACGCCCAGCTCTTCGCGCAGGCGGCGGACCAGAGCAAAGACCTGCTGACCGGCGGTCGCCATCGCGCCAATCGGCATCACCAGCGGATCCACCACGATATCATGGGCCGGGATTCCGAAGTCTGCGGCACGCTCAACGATTTTCTTCGCGACAGCAAAACGCACGTCGGGATCTTCCGAAATGCCGGTGTCGTCGTTGGAAATCGCCACCACAGGCACGTTGTATTTCTTAACCAGCGGCAGAACATGCTCCAGACGCTCTTCCTCGCCGGTGACGGAGTTCAGCAGCGGGCGGCCCTCGGCGGCCTGAAGGCCGGCTTCCAGCGCGCCGGGCACCGAGGAGTCGATGCAGAGCGGCGTATCGGTGAGGCCCTGCACCAGCTCGACGATCTTGGTCATCAGCGGCGGTTCGGTCTCATTCGGGTTCGGGTTGGAGTTGTAGACAACACCCGCATTGATATCGAGGATATTGGCTCCCGCCATCACCTGTGCGAGCGCGTCTTTCTCAACCGTGGAGAAATCACCCGCTTCCAGCTCGGCCGCCAGTTTTTTACGGCCGGTGGGGTTGATCCGCTCACCGATCACGCAGAACGGCTCATCAAATCCCAGGATTGCGGTTTTTGTCTTAGATTCTACGACAGTACGGGTCATTGTTTATCCTTGGGAATTGACCGGCTGCGCTGCTGCGCCGCCGTTGTTGATGGCCCAGGTGGCGTTGGTCTTGATGCCACCCAGCGGGAAGAAATGCACATTGGTGATGTTGAAATCGGGGTTGGCAGCCTTGTGGGCGGCCAGCTCGGCGATCACATCGGTCGGCTCATAGGGCAGCAGCAGCTTGGACACATCCATCGCGCGCTTCTGCAGAACCTTCAACGAGGGACCAACACCACAAGCGATGGCGAATTTGATCAGCGTCTGAAGCTTGGCCGGACCGGCGATACCGATGTGGATAGGCAGGTCAACGCCAGCCGCCTTGATACCCTCGGCCCATTCGATAATTGGCTTTGCCTCAAAAGCGAACTGCGTGGCCAGCGCCATATTTGCGTCTGTGCGCTCAGAGAATTTCTGTTTCCACAGAAGTGCATCAGAGACGTTCTTCATGCTGCCGTCAGGGTCGATATCCTTGTTGCCTTCCGGATGGCCCGCGACGTGCAGATTGTTGAAACCGGCCTTGTCAAATAGCCCCGTCTCCAAAAGCTGCATGGAGCTGTCGAAAGCACCATGCGGCTTGGCCACGCCGCCGGCAAGCAGCAGCGCCTGTTTGACATCAGCCTCGCCCTGATAGCGTGCAATCCAATCGGCCAGTGTCGCCTCATCCTGGATGATGCGCGCGGGAAAATGCGGCATCACCGGGAAACCCTCGGCGTTGATGCGTTTGGCCGTTTCCACCATCTCCTCAATCGGGGTGCCTTCGATATGAGCGATGTAGACGCGCGTACCCGCAGGCAGCAGATCTCGGAAGTTCTCAACCTTGGCTGCGGTGCGTGGCATTACCTCGATCGAGTAGTTCTCCAGAAAGGCCTCGACCTCGGGGCTGCTGGGCTGGACTGCGCCTGCATCGCGTTTTTTGAAGTTCAACAAAGCCATCGTGGCCTCCCATAAAGATGTCAGGCTCATGCCCATCCGTCGTTGGCGATCAGCGTCTTCAGACGGTCCTGATCATAATCCGCTTCCAGACGCTTGGCCTCGGACTCTGCGATGTCTGCAGGCTCACCGTCCACCGCGTAGGGCGCCGCCTTGCGCCACTCTGCGAGATAGGCATCGGCATCCTTGGCGTTCACCTTCATGGCGGCGCGGTCGATGGCTTGTTCAAACCGCTCTTCCAATTGGCGTTTTGCCCCACGACGGCCTTTGCCGACGATGATCTGAGCGGGGATGTCGCGCCAGTATACGATGGTGACGTCGGGCATTGCCTTGGCTTCCTTTGCGTCTGTGTAAATGCGTTTCTAGTGTGGCATTGCCGGGCGCGTTCGTCGGATTTCGACCTGACATTGGTTCTGAGCGACCTTTTTCCGGGTCGCATCTGGATAACAACACGGCCCGGCGCTGGCTACCGCGTGGCTCCCTCATAATATTCAACAGCTTTATGAATTTGACCGGCAAAGCGTTCAAAACCGTTCAAAAAACGTCAATTCGCGCGATTGCAAATCGTCATCGGGACGCTCGGCCCATCTTGCACGCAGCGATGTGCCCACATATGCTTGGATCAACACGATTATCGGAGGGCGTGAATCATGGCGCCCAGGCGTTCCAAAGGTGCGGGCGCATTTCCCCTAGCGGTAGAGAGCCCTGCACCGGCCCGCCCAGATCCTGATGCGCTCTATGCGGCGCTCGATCTGGGAACAAATAGCTGCCGGATGCTGATTGCCCAACCCAAGGGCAGCGGCTTTCATGTGGTGGACAGCTTCTCAAAGTCGGTGCAACTGGGCGCCGGTTTGGAGCGAACCGGGCGATTGTCGCGCGCGTCCATGGCGCGCACCATTCAGGCGCTTCGGATCTGTCAGCAGAAACTCAAGCGCAACCGTGTGAAGCGGATGCGTCTGGTCGCAACCGAAGCCTGCCGCCGTGCCAAGAACGCGCGCGAGTTCATTCGCCAGGTGCGCCGTGAGACGGGCCTGACGCTGGAGATCATCCAGCCAGAGGAAGAAGCGCGTCTGGCGGTTATTTCCTGTGCGCCATTGGTGTCCACCAAAACGGATCAGTTGTTGGTGGTCGATATTGGTGGTGGCTCTACCGAATTGGTCTGGATCGACATTTCTTCTATTCCGCGCCGCGATCGTCCTTCGGCGATCATGCGGCTTCATGCAGGGTTTCATCCGGCGGAGAGCCCCTTCCCCGCCGCGAAGGTGGTGGACTGGATCTCTGTCCCTCTGGGGGTGGCAACACTGCGCGATCAGTTCCATGATGTAGAAGACGATGCCGCGCGCTTTGCGCTGATGAGCTGGTTTTTTGAGGAAAACCTGGCGGATTTTGCCCCCTACAAGGACGAGCAGACCCGGCAGGGATTTCAGATCGTCGGAACCTCCGGCACGGTGACAACCGTTGCGGCCTCCCATCTGGGGCTGAAACGGTACGACCGGACCAAGGTGGACGGGCTGCGGATGACCAGCGATCAGATTGACAAGGTGATCCGCTCTTATCTAGAACTCGGCCCTCAAGGGCGCCGCAGTGACCCGCGCATTGGCGAGGACCGTCAGGCGCTGATCATGTCCGGTGCGGCAATTCTGCAGGCGCTTCTGCGGTGCTGGCCAACAGATCGCCTGTCGGTGGCAGACCGGGGTCTGCGCGAAGGTCTGCTTTATGCACAGATGAGCGCCGATGGGGTGTTGGAAGACGGGCCGTTCTAAGGGCCCAGAGAAATGATGCGTTCGACAACAGGTCCAGATGGGACCTCGGGCGACAAGGAACAGCGGATATGGCAAAGACTCCCACGGGAAAAACACCCACTGGCAAAAACACCTCCGGGCGCGGGCAGCGTGATCTGAAGGTCAAGGTGAAGACCGCCCGTGGGCGCAAGCTCAGCTCAACCCGCTGGTTGCAGCGGCAGTTAAACGACCCTTATGTGAAACGTGCACAGGCCGAAGGTTATCGTGGGCGCGCGGCTTACAAGATCATGGAAGTCGACGATAAATTTCGGTTTCTCATCAATGGTGCTCGAGTGGTTGACCTCGGTTGTGCGCCGGGTGGCTGGGCGCAGGTCGCGGTCAAGCGGATCAACGCCTTGGGGGAAAAACCGGGTAAGGCGGTTGGCCGTATCATCGGTGTTGATCTGCAAGAGGTGGAGCCGCTGCCCGGTGCCGAATTCCATCAACTGGATTTCATGGATGACGGCGCCGACGACAAAGTCAAGGAATGGCTGGGTGGTAAGGCAGATGTGGTGATGTCAGATATGGCTGCGGCCAGCTCCGGTCACAAACAGACAGACCATTTGCGGATCATCTCCCTCTGCGAGACGGCAGCTTACTTTGCCTTCGACGTGCTGGAGGACGGCGGGACCTTCGTTGCCAAAGTCCTGGCCGGCGGCGCGGAGGGCGAGTTGCAGAAACTGCTGAAGCAGAAATTCACCAAAGTCTACCATGTCAAACCGCCCTCCTCCCGGTCCGATAGCTCCGAGAAATTCGTGGTTGCCACAGGTTTTCGCGGCGATGCATCAGAAACTGCGGAAGACTAACGGCAGTTAGACGTGTTTCGGGTGGGGTGTTGGCCCCTGCCCGATTGTGTTCAGATCAGCGCGGCGCCGTATTGCCAAAGGAGCGGAGCGCCATTGTCTGCAGGGCGAGCGTTTCCAGCGAAGTGCCTTCAGCACGCAGGGTCACACGAGGCATGTCCATACGCGTGGACGGCTTGCCCCCGATGCGGCGCGCAAGCAAGCGCTGGATCAAGGGGCGGGTCGGAAATTTGTTTTGCAAAAGACGCATCTGATCCTCATACCATATGAGCTGTCGTGGCTGGTATGATCTGAGGATAGATCGATCACTGGGCCGTGATCGTGACCCAATTGTGGCAAGACTGCCTTATTGTTGCAATTTGCGAAACAATTTCGCGCAATGCCGCAGATTTCGCCCCTCAAGCCCTGATGCCTTCAGGCCTTGGTTTTTGAGGTGGGGTGCAGCAGCACGCCGTTCAGCTCCGCCCCGAGGATTAGAATGGCAGAGTTGAGGTAGAGAAAAATAAGCGCCGCCATTGCCCCCGCGAGCCCAGCGTAAGTCGCAGAATACGATGCGAAACTGCTGATATAGATGGCGAAGGCCAGCCCTGCCGCCCACCACAGGACCACCGTCAAGATCACGCCGGGCAGCACTTGCGTGAAGCGGTGGCGTTTGGCCGGTAGCAGCATGTGAAAGGCGCAAACAGCAATCAACGGAATGAGGGCGACCAATATGCCATTCAGACCGCTTTCCCAATTGCGGGCAAGGGGCACCTGCGGGAAGAAGCTGGCAAGATGGCGCGCATATAGCGGTAGGATCAACTCAAACACGGCTGCCGCCATGATGCCGGCACCGCCAAGGATCACCAGACCGATGCACAGGCCTCGGGTTTTCCAGAATGGCCTGTGGTCCCGCTCATGATAGGCTTGAACCATCGCCAGCCGCACCGCATCCACCCCGTTTGAGGCAAAGTAGATCGCAATCACACCCCCCAATGTCACCACCCCTGTCGAAGAGGTTGCAAGGACGGAATACACCTCGCGCACAATCGGATCAGAGACGCTGTCTGGCCAGGAGCCAAAGACCAGTTCGACCAGATTCTTCAGATCAATCCCGTCAGAAAACGCCCCCGCCACCGCACCGGTGAGTGCGACGGTAAACAGGATGAACGGAAACAGGGCCAGCATCAGCGACATGGCAATGTGGCTGCTCAGCACCCAGCCATTCTTATCGTTGAACCGCTTGGCGGCCAGATACAACGCATAGGCGCCGGGCTTGACATAGGGACGGATGCTCATGGGAAAAAGGTCTCATAGCTTGGTTCGAAAAACCAGCCCTTTCAGGGAGATATAGTCAAAGGCGCCTACCGAATGTAGGGTCGAAATCGAGATGAGCCACGAAGGGGCGCTGTGATGGTTGAGGTCGTGATAAGCACATCTGCGCTGCTGTTGATGTGGGGGCTTGCGGGGCTTGCCTCTCTTAAGGCGGCACGCACTGCCCGCACGCCGCAGGGGGCTATTGGCTGGGTGGTGTTTTTGCTGTCTGCACCGCTTCTGGCGCTGCCACTCTATCTCTTCTTCGGGCAGCGTAAATTCTCCCGTTACCGCGCGACACGGCGCGAGGCGGAACGGGTGCTGAACGCGCTGCGCGTCTATTCCACCCGCTATACCCAAGATCGGGATCAACTGGCGGTAAATCAGGCACCCTTTGAACGGCTCGCCGGATATCCGGTCTGTCGGGGCAATAGCTTTGAGTTGCTGGTCAATGGCCGCGACATCAGCGATGCGATTATTGAAGCCATTGATGCAGCCGAAGATTATGTGCTGGTTCATTTCTACATCGTGCGGGACGATCAGATTGGCCAGCGGCTCAAATCTGCGCTCATCAGTGCGCGTGGGCGCGGGGTGGCCGTTTGGTTTATGACCGATGCGGTTGGCAGTCACGGGCTTTCGCATCAATACCGTGCGGATCTGGACGCGGCGGGGGTCAATCAGGTTGATCCAAGCACCCGGCCCGGCCCCAAACATCGCTTTCACCTCAATTTTCGAAATCACCGCAAGACAGTGATTGTCGATGGTCGCGTCGGCTTTACCGGGGGGATGAATATTGGCGATGAGTATATGGGGCGCGATCCAAAATTTGGCGACTGGCGCGATACGCAGGTGAGGCTCGAAGGCCCCGAGGTACAGCAATTGCAGCTCGGTTATGCTGAAGACTGGTTCTGGCTTACCGAAGATCCGATCCTAGACCTGCTGACGTGGGAGTGCGCGCCAGTGGCAGATGACGGGAAACCCGCGCTGGTGATCGAAACAGGCCCCGGCGACAGCACCGTCAACGGCTCAACCCTGTATTTCTCTGCGATTGCCGCCGCACAGTCTCGAATCTGGCTGTCCTCACCATACTTCGTACCGGATCAAGACGTTGTAGCTGCACTGAAAAATGCCGCCCTGCGCGGCGTCGATGTGCGCATACTGTTGCCGGAGACCGCGGATCACTATGCCCCGTGGTTGGCTGCCTATGCGTATTTCGACGACTTGCGTGATGTTGGCATCAGTATCTATCGCTATCAGGCGGGTTTTCTTCACCAGAAGGTGTTTGTAGTGGATGACAGCATTGCGGCAGTGGGTACGATGAACCTGGACAATCGGTCGTTTCGGTTGAATTTTGAGAGTATGGCGCTGTGTTTTGATGGCGAGACCGCAAACCAGGTGGCCGATATGCTGGAACAGGACATGGCGTCTGCGCATCTTTTGACTACGGATTTGGAGGCACAACCTCTAACTATTCGTTTTGGCGCGCCGGTTGCTCGCTTGTTGGCTCCTGTTCTGTAGGTCTGTTCGCGACGTCGTCTTAGCGTTCTTTCACGGGCGCAGTTTCTTCCAGAAGGAAAACCTCACGCAGGGCAGCGACCAGAAAAGCCGTGCTCATGCCAAAGGCAAAAAGCCCTGTTACAGCCCCAAAGGCTGCAAATATCCGCATTTCCTCGCCCAGAACGATGTCGCCGTAGCCCAACGTCGTATACGTGGCGAGTGAAAAATAAATCGCGGTATTCCAATCACCTATAGCGCCAGAAAAAACCAATGCCGTGGCCCAGATCCAGACCTGCAAAGTGTGTGCAAAGACGATCAGACCAATCGCCACTGCAAGTACAACGCAGATTTGCAAGAACCGTTGCCCGCGCTGTAGAATACCCAGCCGTTCGCGTAATATGTGGATGCAAAAGACAAGCAATCCGGCTTCGACCACCAGACAGATACCAAGGTACAAGCTGCCCATCAGCAGCTGTTGAATGAGTGTCATGCCGCCTGCCCCTCATGCGCCGGGTTTCGTGCGGTCAGCGCCCGCATCTCTTGCGACCGGATCGGTCAGGATCCCGGTTTCGCGCAGTCTATTCAATCAGCGCTGGGACATGCAATCGCGATAGTGCTGCTTGACCAGTCGTTTGCGGCGCGCCTCTGGGGTATTGAAATAATCGTCGCGATCCTCGGCCTCTGAGCCGCGACGGGAACCGGCGCTGCGGACCTTGCCATCCTGCACGCTGATGCCAATACGGGCGGTGCCGGAGAATGTGATCCCGACGCGATCATTGCCCAGTCTCAGATGGTTGGATGCCTTGCTGCTGGGCGCCCCGGCATAGGCCTCGGCCCGGCTGCGGCACAGCGCCTCACGATCGGCATTTCCAGACCCTGCCAGAGCGGGCTGGCCCAGACAGAACACGAGCATCGTCAGTGCGACAATTTCACGGAAGTGACGGGATGGCGATGAGAGCAGCGACATGGCAAAACCTGATTTAAGCGGCCCGGTAAAATGAAATGGGCATCGCTCAAATGGGGGCTAGATCCCTTCGGGTCAATGCTGTGCAGTGTGCTGGCGCATTGCATGCCAGTGGCAGGTTGCTGCGGCTCGGGGTTGCGTAAAACGTGAGACATATAAAACTAGTTTATTGTCAAAAGGTTGCGAAGTGATGCTCATCATTGAGGACGTCCACAAGTCCTATCAAGGCCCGTCCGGCGATATCCCGGTTCTGAATGGGGTATCGCTGCATCTGGCAGCCGGGTGCAGCCTGGCACTGACCGGGGACAGCGGCTCTGGCAAAAGTACACTGCTCCATCTGGCAGCCGCTTTGGATCAGTCCGACAGCGGGCGGATAATGGTGGATGGCATCTCTCTTGAGGGGTTGGATGATGCAGGACGTGCCGCCCTCAGGCGTCAGCAGGTCTCATTGGTGTTTCAGCAGTTCAATCTGGTCCCGGCCCTGACCGTGGCGCAGAATATCAGCCTTCATGCTCGATTGGCCGGGCGTGTTGATCCGGTTTGGATAAAAGCACTGACCGAGCGACTTGGGCTGGCGGAACTTCAGGGGCGATATCCCGAGCAGCTCTCCGGCGGACAACAACAGCGTGTTGCCATCGCGCGTGCGCTGGCTATGCGACCAAAGTTGCTTCTTGCGGATGAACCAACGGGAAATCTGGACGAAGGTTCAAGTGCTTCGGTGATGGCGCTCATGCTGGATCTGGTGCGCGAAACCGGTGCCGCGCTGCTGCTGGTGACTCATTCGCAGGCCATTGCCTCACAGCTTGATCAGCAGCGTCATCTTAGCAACGGGCGCCTTGATGGTGACAGCCTCTATGAGAGGAATTCGCCGGATGGGATCCTGTGCGAGGGCAAGGCGTGATCACGGCTACATTCACGGCGATCCTGTCGCATTGGCGCTTGCATCCGCTGCAGCTGGCGATGCTTGTGACCGGCCTCGCCCTCGCCACGGCGCTCTGGTCTGCGGTGCAGGCCATCAACGCAGAGGCCCGCGCCAGCTACGCCGAGGCTGCGGCGCGTATCTCCCCATCAGGGCAGACATATCTAACACCTCAGGATGGTTATATCGAACTGGATCAATATGTTGCCCTGCGACGTGAAGGTTGGCAACTGTCACCGGTTTTAATTGGAACACTTACAGAGAATACCGCCGAAGTGGGCGCGGTGGATCTGGAAATGATTGGGATAGATATCTTGTCGCATCCGATGATGGCTCGGCTGGCTGCGACGGACAGCTCCTCTGACGAAAACGCGCAGACGACGTTGACCTCTGCGGACCTGCTGCTGGCCCCCGGTCATCTGTTTGCGCATCCTGACAGTGATCTTGATCTGCTGTTGCGCAGCCTGCCACCTCTGACACGCACCACGGCGGTGCCGCGTGGGGTGGTGGTCGGCGATATCTCAACAGTCGCGCGCCTTCTGAGAAAGCCGTTTTTGATCAGCCGGTTGGTGATCCTGGATGAGCAACCCATCGGCCTGCGCCCACTGGCAGAACTTGCCCCTCATCTGCGCCTGCAAACGGCCTCCACCGGCGCGGATACCGCGCAGCTGACTCGGAGCTTTCACCTCAATCTCACGGCTTTTGGGTTGTTGTCCTTTGCGGTGGGGTTGTTCATCGTGCAGGGCACCATCGCGCTGGGGATCGAACAGAGGCGGGGCTTGTTTCGCACGCTGCGCAGTTTAGGTGTGCCGCTTAATACGCTGGTTGGGCTTATTTTTGCAGAACTTCTGGTGATTACGCTGCTGGCGGCGTTGCTGGGGTTGATCCTGGGCTACCTGATTGCCGCGGCCTTGCTCCCCGGTGTTGGCGCCACACTGTCCGGGCTTTATGGCGCGCCGCTGGACGGCAGCCTGCAACTGCGCCCCGGCTGGGTGGTTTCCGGCCTGGCGATGGCACTGGCGGGGATGGCGCTTGCCGGGGCGCAAAGCTGGGTCGGCCTGTCGCGCCTGCCCATTCTTGCGGCTCCGGCCGCGGCGGCGCGTGGCCAGCAGGCCTTGCGCGGGCATCGTCTCTCGGCTTTGTCCGGCGCGCTCCTTGTGCTGGGCGCGGCAGCGATCCCTGCGCTGTTCGACGGGCTGCTTGCGGGGTTTGCCTTTCTCGCGGGGCTGATGCTGGGGGCCGCGCTTTTGCTGCCTTTGGCGCTGTCCCGGTTGGCATCGGTTGGCGTGCAGCTGGCACGCAAGCCGGTAACGCTATGGCTCTGGGCGGATATGCGGGCGCAACTGCCCGGTCTGTCGCTGGCGCTGATGGCGTTGCTGCTGGCGCTGGCGACAAATATTGGCGTTGGAACAATGGTGTCCAGCTTCCGCCTCACGTTCTTGGGCTGGCTGGATCAGCGATTGGCGTCTGAACTGTATATGACGCTGCCGCAGGAGGAGATGGCCAAAGACGTGCTGCCGTGGCTTGCCGACAGGGGTATTCGCACCCTGCCGATCCGCCACAGTGACGAGCGTTACGTGGGACCAGACGGTATCGGCGCACCGATGGAGGTCTACGGGGTGGTGGATGATGCCACCTATCGTGACAACTGGCCGCTGTTGCAGGCAGAGCCGATGGTCTGGGCGCAACTGGCCGAGGGGCTTGGCGCACTGATCAATGAACAGCTGGCGCGGCGCGCGGATCTGGGTCCGGGAGATATGCTGATGATCGCGCCGGACTGGCGGATGCGGATTGCCGGGGTCTACTCCGACTATGGAAACCCTAACCCTCAGGCAATTGTAGGGCTAGAGACACTGCTGGAGCATCGTCCATTGATTGAAAACCGCCGATTTGGTCTGCGGTTGCCCCCTGCTGAGGTCGCAGAAATCCGCGCCACGCTGCATCGTGAGTTTGGTCTGCCGCAGAGTTCCTTTATCGACCAGAGTGCGCTCAAAGCGCAGTCCTTGGCGATTTTCGACCGGACCTTTGTGATAACAGGGGCGCTGAACCTTCTGACCTTTGGCGTGGCAGGATTTGCCATGCTGACAAGTCTGCTGACACTCTGGAGCCAGCGCCTGCCGCAATTGGCTCCGATCTGGGCTATGGGGCTGACGCGCCGACAGTTGGCCAGATATGAAATCCTGCGTAGCGTGATCCTTGCAGGGCTCACCGCCCTCTTGGCGCTGCCTTTGGGGTTGCTGCTGGGCTGGGCGCTTCTGGCCGTCGTCAACGTCGAGGCCTTTGGCTGGCGTTTGCCGATGTCGCTGTTCCCACTGGATTGGTTGCAGTTGCTGCTGATGGCGCTTGTTGCGGCAGCGCTGGCCGCCGCCCTGCCCGCCCGCCGACTGTCGAAGCTGAAACCCGCCGATCTGTTGAGGGTCTTTGCCAATGAACGATAGCCACGCTGTTATGAAATCTATCGGGAGGATTACTGCTGCCCTGATCCTGCTGGTCTTGCCGGCAAAGGTTGTCACGGCACAGGGTTACGCTGGATTGGGAACCGAGGCGGAGGGCTTTGCCGCGCCGATCGCCGGTCGCCCGCTTGTGTTTCCACGCGATCACGCGGCCCATCCTGATTACCGGATTGAATGGTGGTATCTGACTGCCAACCTGACCGGCGACGACGGGCGCGACTATGGGGTGCAATGGACGCTGTTCCGCTCTGGCTTACGACCCGAAGGGAGGTCCATGCCCGATCCGGCCTCGCCTTGGGAGGATCCGCAGATCTGGATGGGGCACGCAGGATTGACGACGCCAGACGCCCATCATTCCGCTGAGCGGCTGGCACGGGGCGGCATCGGTCAGGCTGGCGTCACCGCTGCGCCATTTGAGGCTTATATCGATGATTGGTATATGCGCAGCAGCGACCAAAACCTGCGAGATCTGACCTTGCGCGCAACGGGCGAGAGCTTCCGCTATGATCTGTCGTTGAGCGCCAACGGTCCGCTGGTGTTACAGGGCGATGCGGGCTATTCCGTGAAATCGGCGGATGGGCAGGCCAGCTATTATTATTCCCAACCCCATTATCAGGTAACCGGCACGCTGGTTCTGCCAGATGGACCAGTGGCGGTAACGGGCGATGGCTGGCTTGATCGCGAATGGTCCAGTCAGCCCTTGTCCGACGATCAGGACGGATGGGACTGGTTTTCCCTGCGCTTTGACACGGGCGAGAAACTGATGGGATTCCAGCTGCGCGGTGGTGATCTGTATACTTCTGGCACGTGGATTGCAGTCGATGGCACACCGACCCCGCTTGAGCCGGGCAGCCTGCGGGCAACGCCTGTCACGTTCACTGAGGTCGCCGGGCGCAAGGTGCCGACGGAGTGGCAGCTGCGCCTGCCTGCGCGCGGGTTGGACGTTCGTGTCTCAGCAATGAACTCGCAGTCTTGGATGGAGATGTCCTTTCCCTATTGGGAGGGACCTGTGCGCCTCAGTGGTAGTCACCATGGCAAGGGATACCTGGAGATGACTGGTTACAGCACTTCGACGGACTAGCGGGTGACCAGTCATCACACTGACGCAAAAAAGGGCGCCCGATGAGGCGCCCCTTTCTCATGAGTTGGCAGTAAATTCGGATCGGTTGATCAGCGCACCACATAGACCGAACAGGTCGAATGCCGGATCACCCGTGCCGCATTGGGACCCAGTAGGTAATCCGACAGCTCCGGCTTATGGGCGCCAATTACAATCAGATCCGTGCCAGCCTTGTCGGCGACCTTCAGGATCTCCTGATAGGCTTTGCCGGTGGCAACCACATGGCGCACCTTGGCATTGCGCTCGCCTCCCAGGGTCTCCTCACAGAGCTTACCCAGGTGGTCGGCGGTTTCCTTCACAGCGCGGTCGTGGTGATGGTCCTCAAAGAACCCCGACACCCAGCTCTCGCCAAAATCGGGCAGGACGTTGACCACATCCAGCTGCGCACCATCCATATCCGCCAGCCGCGCCGCTTCGCGCAGCACCTTGGCATCAATGGTCTTGTCGCTCAGTTCCAATGCGCAGAGAACGGATTTGCTCATGCTGGGACTCCTTCCTTGCTGGCCCGTGCGCGCTGCAAGAAGGCGATCATCGCCAGTAGCAGCAGCGCCGGGATGAAGATCAATTCCTTGGGCAGTTGGTCTGCCGGCGCCTGCACACTCAGCAGGCGGACAGGTTCGTCACCGTAGAAATCGAAGCTGTCCATGCCGGATTGCGCAGGCGTACCAAACATCGGTTCATCCAGTTTGACCACACCATCCTCAGGCAGCAACATCAGGCCAAAGGCATCAACCTGCGCCTGACCATCGCCACCATCAGCGACCGGCAGGATCAGCGTGGTGCTCTTCTGCTCTCCGGTGTCGAAGTCAGGACCCTCCACGGTGATCCGCAACTCGCTCCCCGCAGGGGCCGCGGCAACGGTCTCCACCAAAGCTGCCGGATCGGTGCTGGCAAACGGAGGCATCAGCCGGTTCATGAAGAAGTCCGGGCGGAACAGGGAAAAGGCGACCAGCACCAGCAGGACACTTTCGTAGATGCGGTTGCGGGTGATGAAATAGTTCATCGTGCCAGCCGTGAAAGCAAGAATGGCGATGGTTGCAGAAATCGCAACCAGAATGCCCTGCACCCAGCCTACATCAATCAACAGAAGATCCGTGTTGAAGATGAAGACAAAGGGCAGCGCCACCGTGCGCAGACTGTAGAAGAACGCAACAAAGCCGGTGCGAATGGCATCGCCCCCCGACACCGCAGCGGCGGCAAAGCTGGCCAGACCCACAGGTGGTGTCACATCCGCCATGATCCCGAAGTAGAACACAAAGAGATGTACCGCGATCAGCGGCACCACCAGCCCGGATTGTGCACCAAGTTCAACCACAACGCCCGCCATCAGAGAGGACACCACGATATAGTTGGCCGTGGTCGGCAGGCCCATGCCAAGAACCAGCGACAGAAGGCCGACCATGATCAGCATCAGGATCAGATTGCCGCCGGACATCAATTCCACCAGTTCCGACATCACCTGACCAACGCCGGTCAGCGTTACAGTGCCGACGATGACGCCTGCTGTGGCCGTGGCCAGGGCAATCCCGATCATATTGCGCGCGCCGTCGATCAGCCCATTCCACAGATCATGCACCCCATCCAGGAAGCTGTGCGCCAAGGTGCTTTGCCCTCGGAACAGCGCTTTCAGCGGTTTTTGGGTCAACAGGATCACAAACAGCAGAGCAGTCGCCCAAAAGGCTGATAGACCCGGCGACTTCTGCTCAATCATCAGGAAGTAGACCAAGACGATGATTGGCAGCAGGTAGTGCAAACCCGCCTTGTAGATCTCGCCCACAACCGGCAGTTCCACCTCAGCTGCATTGGGGTCATCAGGTACCAGATCATCGGTCCCGGCCGCCAGCCACAATAGCCCCAGATAGGCTGCAACCACCAAGAGCGACAGCACAAGGCCAGAGGCCCCGGGGATGGCTGCGGTAATTGCTTTGATCGGGTATTGGATGCCGTAGCAAAGTGCAGCAAACCCGGCAAAGAACGCAGCCATACCGCCGATGGTCCGTCCCATAGACACAACGCGGTTGCCAAGCGTGGGCATGTTGCGCTTCACCGCCTCAAGATGGACGATATAGACCAGCGCGATGTAGGAAATCGCGGCCGGCAGGAAGGCATGGGTGATCACCTCGACATAGGAAATGCCGACGTATTCCACCATCAGGAAGGCCGCAGCGCCCATCACCGGCGGCATGATCTGGCCGTTCACCGAAGAGGCAACTTCGACCGAACCGGCCTGCTCTGAACTGAAGCCCACGCGCTTCATCAGCGGAATGGTGAAAGTGCCGGTGGTCACAACATTGGCGATGGAAGAGCCGGAAATCAGACCAGTAGCAGCTGACCCAACCACCGCAGCCTTTGCCGGACCGCCCCGCAGATGGCCAAGCGCGCCGAAGGCCATCTTGATGAAGTAATTGCCGGCCCCTGCCTTATCCAGAAGCGCACCGAACAGCACGAAGAGGAAGACAAACTTGGTGGAGACACCCAGCGCGATGCCGAACACGCCCTCAGAGGTGATCCACATATGGCTCATCGCTTTTTTCAGGCTCGCGCCCTTCCAGCGGATGACTTCCGGTACCCAGTCGGAGGAGCCGAAGAACACATAGGCCAGAAACACACAAGCAATGATCGCCATAGCCGGCCCCAGCGCGCGGCGTGCCGCTTCGAACAACAACAACAGCCCGATTAGGGCCACCCATTTGTCCGTATCATCGGCAAGCCCGCCGGAATTCACGATTTTCTGGTAGAAAATGTAACCATAGAGCGCGATCACTGCTCCGACGATCGACATGATCCAATCCTGGATTGGGATGTAGTTACGTGGGCTGGATTTCAGCGCGGGATAGGCCGCAAAGGCCAGGAAGATCGCAAAAGCCAAATGGATCTGGCGTGAGTTGTTCACCACGCTGCCGGGCAGCAAAAGGTTTGAAACTGGCGAGGCCAGTACCACCTGAAAGACCGACCATATTACGGCGACAATCGCCAGAAACAGCCCAACCGACCCAACCGGGTTGCGTGCGCCGGCATCGGAAGATGCGACGAGGTCTTGCAGCTCTTCTTCGGTAAGCGGTCGATTTCCTTGGACATCGGATGTCATGGAGTATCCCCCTGAGGCCGTCTAACTCTGCGGCCGGTTATTCTTGGGTGTTGCCCTTGGCCCCGACGCGCCCTGCTCCCTGGTGGAGTTTCAGCGCTTCATGGCAAAGGGCAAAGCCTTCACGGCAAGGGCAAAACGGGGCGCCATTGGCGCCCCGTTGCAATCATCAGAGATGGGTTACTCGACCCAGCCCTGCTCTTTGTAGTATTTCGCGGCACCGGGATGCAGCGGCGCGGACAGGCCTGCGGTTGCCATTTCCTCAGGCTTAAGGTTGGCGAATGCAGGGTGCAGCTTTTTGAAGTCATCGAAGTTTTCGAAGACCGCTTTCACCACGGTATAGACCGCCTCGTCGGAGACCTGATCGGAGGTGACAAAGGTCGCGCCAACGCCGAATGTGTTCACATCCGCGTCGGAGCCACGGTACATGCCACCGGGGATGGTTGCGGTCCGGTAGAAAGAATTGTCGGCGATCAGCTTTTCAACGGCTTCCCCATCAACAGTCACCAGAACGGAGTCACAGGCTGTGGTGGCTTCCTGAATGGAGCCGGAGGGGTGACCAACGGTGTAGACCATCGCGTCGATCTGGTTGTCGCAGAGCGCAGCCGACTGTTCTGCCGCCTTCAGCTCGGTTGCCAGCGCAAAGCTATCCATGCCCCAGCCTTTGGCTTCCAGCAGCACTTCCATGGTGCCGCGCTGACCGGAACCGGGGTTGCCGATGTTGACGCGCTTGCCCTGCAGGTCGTCAAAGCTGGTCACACCGGCATCGGCGCGAGCCACAACGGTAAAGGGTTCGGGATGCACGGAGAATACCGCGCGCAAACCTTCAAAGGCGCCCTGATCTTCGAATTTGGAGGTGCCGTTATAGGCGTGATACTGCCAGTCAGACTGCGCCACGCCAAACTCCAGCTCGCCTTCGCGGATGGTGTTGATGTTGTAGACAGAGCCGCCAGTGGATTCCACGGAGCAACGAATGCCGTGTTCTTTGCGGGTCTTGTTGACCAGACGACAGATCGCGCCACCGGTCGGGTAGTACACGCCGGTCACACCGCCGGTACCGATTGTGATGAATTCTTCTGCCATTGCAGCAGGCGCCATAAAGGCAGTTGCTACAAGGGCGCTAACGGCCAGCTTTGTGTTGGTCATATGTGTTGTTCTCCCACTTTTTTTGTCGTCGAAACCGTTGAGCCGCATAAGTCGCGGCTGAGGGTCGTTGAACCCTTGGGGACATGTAGACGCCAGGTGTGACTTGTCGCGCGTTCTGGCAACAATTTCCGGCAGGTCTAGAGGTTTAAGCGTTTCAGGCGCATCCGGCCAAGTCAAGGCTCGCACTCTTGCCTTCAGCCCACAGGCGCAGGGTTTCTGCGTATCTGATACTGATGCTGGAATTTTCCCCCGTACACACATCCTTTGGATTCGTCGCACTGTGGCAGATTGTCACACCGAAGTGCAAGCCAACTCTGCCTGTCAAACCCCTTTGACGGCGATATTTTTCGAAAAAATTCAGGAACGCCGACGCCATAAAAGAGTGGATACGACACCGCAAGGGGCAAAACCGTAAAAGCTTCCCCATTGGGATCGTAAGGTGCCGCTGATCGGAAACCACTGATGATCCGATCGGAGTGCGAATATGGCGGCCTGTTCGAACGGTTTTCGCGCTTATACTCCGGCGAAGGCGTGATGGTGGCTTGCCCAAGCGCACGTCTGATCGCAAGATGACCTTGCGGACACACGCCACGTTCGGGGATCACGGGGTCAACACCATGCCTAACCTTGTTCCCACGCGGGGTCCCCGGTTTCAACCGCAGTCGCCAGCAGCAAGGCCAGCAGAAGGACAGTTCCAATGGAATATCACCGACCCAGCAGCTTTGCCGAGGCGGCAGAGCTGGCGGCCTCAGCCAAGGGTGTAACCCGTGTTCTGGCCGGCGGCACAGATGTGCTGGTTCAGATGCGGGCCGATATCGTCACGCCAGATACGCTGATTGACATTAAGTCAATTGCGGGGGCACGGGACATCCGGCAGGACGACGATGGCAGTTGGACGATCGGCGCCGCCGTGGCCGGCGCCGAGATGAGTGAGCACCCTGCCCTATGTGCTTCCTGGCCCGGTGTGGTTGAGGCGATGGATCTGATCGGCTCAACCCAAGTGCAGGGCCGCGCCACGTTGGCTGGCAATCTGTGCAATGCCTCGCCAGCGGCGGATAGCGTGCCGGCGATGGTTGCCGCGAACGCAACTGTCAGCATTACCGGCCCCGATGGTACGCGCCGTTGCACTGTTGCGGATATCCCCGCCGCCCCCGGTAAGACCACACTCAAGCGCGGTGAATTGATCACAGCCGTGCATCTGCCCGCCACTCAACCGCATCAAGGCGATGCCTATCTGCGGTTCATTCCGCGCACCGAAATGGATATCGCAGTTGTTGGTTGCGGCGTCTGGCTAAGGTTGGAGGGCGACACCATTGCCGATGCCCGTGTTGCGCTGGGGGCCGTCGCACCGACCGTCCTGCTGGTTCAGACCTGTGCCGATGCACTGATTGGCTCTACTTTGGATGCAGCAGCACTGGAGCGTCTGGCCACCGCTGCCTCTGATGCCTGTTCACCGATCACCGATAAACGCGGCACCATCGCCTTTCGCACGCAAGTCACGGGCGTGATGGCCCGCCGCGCTGCCGAAATCGCCTATACCCGTGCCAAGGGAGACACAGCATGAGCTCGAAAATCCACGTCTCGGCCACCATCAATGGCGATGGGGTCGACTATCTCTGCGATCCGCGCGAAACCTTGCTGGATGTGCTGCGCGACCGGTTGAACCTCACGGGCGCCAAGGAAGGCTGCGGCACGGGTGACTGCGGGGCCTGTTCGGTCACGCTGAATGGGCGGCTGGTCTGTTCCTGTCTCGTCCTCGGGGTTGAGGCAGAAGGTCAGGAGATTGCCACGGTTGAGGGCATTGCCGAGGCCGAGACCCTGCATCCGCTCCAGCAGAAATTCATCGACCATGCGGCCTTGCAATGCGGGATCTGCACGCCGGGTATTCTGGTGGCGGCCAAGGCCTTGCTGGAGAAAAATCCCGATCCGACCGAAACCGAAGTGCGCTATTGGCTGGCGGGCAACCTCTGCCGGTGCACCGGTTACGATAAGATCATTCGCGCCGTGATGGACGCGGCAGCAGAGATGCGGGAGGCGTCATAATGGCTCTGGATCAACAAAAAACCGACTTCACCCAAGTGGGGACTCGCCCCAATCGCCCCGATGGTCTGGACAAGGTCACTGGCAAGGCGCGTTTTGGCGCCGATGTGACGGCGCCGGGGATGTTGTTTGGCGCCATTCTGCGCAGCCCCCATGCTCATGCAAGGATCAAACATATCGACACCAGCAAGGCCGAGGCGCTGGGCGATGTGAAGGCGATTGTGACCCGCGCCGATTTCTCCGATGAGATCCAGCCTGCACCGGGGCTGAAGGGCGAACAATGGAATGTGCTTGAAAACGTGATGGCGGGCGATACCTCGCTCTATGATGGTCATGCGGTGGCCGCGGTCGCGGCAACCTCCGCCCTCGCCGCACGTGACGCGCTCAAACTGATTGAGGTTGACTATGAGGTGCTGCCTCATGTGACGGATGTCGACAAGGCCATGGCGCAGGATGCGCCAGTGATCCGTGACGGGGCCGCCGATTACTCCGTACCTGACGGGATGCACCCAAATGTGGTGCGTTATCACGAAAGCGGTCACGGCGATGTCGATGCAGGCTTTGCCAAGGCCGATCTGGTGGTCGAAGAGCACTTCGTCACCGAGGCGACGCATCAGGGATACATTGAACCACATGCCTGTCTGGCCCAACTGGGGCAAGACGGCAAAGGCGAGCTGTGGTGTTGCACCCAGGGGCATTGGTATGTGCAGAAGAACTGCGCGGCGTTGTTGGGCATTGAGACATCACAGCTGCGCGTGACCGCATCGGAAATCGGTGGCGGCTTTGGCGGCAAGACCACCGTGTTCATCGAACCCGTGGCACTCGCCCTGTCGCGCAAGGCAAACCGCCCGGTCAAGCTGGTGATGAGCCGACCTGAGGTCTTCCGCGCCACTGGGCCCACCGCTTCGACCTCGATGGATATCAAGATCGGCATGACCTCAGATGGCACCATCACTGCGGCACAGGGCACTTTCCGGCTGCAAGGCGGGGCCTTCCCCGGCGCGCCGGCAGATATGACCGCCATGTGTGCCTTCGCGCCCTATGATCTGAAGAACGTTCAGCAGATCGGCTATGACGTCATGAGCAACCGCCCGAAACAGGCCGCCTACCGCGCGCCGGGGTCGCCGATGGCGGCCTATGCGGTGGAATCTGTGATTGATGAGCTGTGCCGCAAGCTGGACCTGGATCCGATTGAGGTGCGCCTGAAGAACGCCGCGCGGGAAGGCACCAAGGCATCCTATGGGCCGCGATTTGATCGGATCGGATTGGTGGAAACACTTGAAGCGGCAAAGGCCCACCCGCACTATAGCGCCCCGCTCAAACCCGGTCAGGGGCGTGGGGTGTCCTGCGGGTTCTGGTTCAACCATGGGGGCGAGACCTCCGTTTCGCTGTCCCTGTCTGAGGACGGCACCTGCCAGATCTCGGTCGGGACACCGGATATCGGTGGCTCCCGGGCCTCGATGGCGCTGATGGCGGCAGAGGTGCTGGGCATCCCCTATGAAAGTATCCGTGTCACCATCGCGGACACCGCAACATTGGGCTACAATGATGTGTCCCACGGCAGCCGGGTGACCTATGCCAGTGGCCTCGCGACGATCAAGGCCGCCGAGGATGCGGTTGCCAAACTGAGCAAACGGGCCGCCGCCAAATGGGGCATTCCTGAGGATGCGGTCAAATGGGAGGACGGCCACGCTGTGCCTTCTGGCCCCAATGCGGGCAATTTTGACCCAGTCCCGCTAGCTGAGATCACCCGCGACATGGGCCAGACCGGCGGGCCCATTTCCGGCCATTTTGAGGCAACGCCCGAAGGGGCGGGCGTCTCCTTTGCCACCCATATCGTTGATGCGGAGGTGGACCCGGAGACCGGTAAAACCGCTGTGACGCGCTACACCGTCATTCAGGACGCGGGCAAGGCGATCCACCCCACCTATGTTGAAGGGCAGTTTCAGGGCGGTGCCGCACAGGGCATCGGCTGGGCGCTCAACGAGGAATACATCTACGGCGAGGATGGCCGGTTGCAGAATGCGGTCTTCCTCGACTACCGGATTCCTGTCGCATCAGATCTGCCGATGATCGACACCGTTATTGTTGAAGTGCCCAACCCCGGCCACCCTTTTGGTGTGCGCGGTGTGGGGGAGACCTCCATCTGCCCACCACTGGCGGCGATTGCCAATGCGGTCTCTGCGGCGGCAGGCGTGCGGTTGCACGCGCTGCCGATGTCACCTCCGCGTATCCTGGCCGCTCTGGATCAACAGCACGGCGAAAGCGGTTGAGGCTTCGCAGATGGCGGCTGAGCATATCACCACAGGTCAGGGCGCGGCCCCACCGCGCCTGACGGTCCATCTTTGGTCCGGCCTCAGACGGTTTGCAGAGGGTCAGCGGGTCGTGGAGGTCTCTGCCACCACCACTGGTACAATGATTGCTGCGCTGAAGGCCGCTTACCCGGCCCTTGGACCTGCGTTGGATGCTGGGGTTTCGGTTGCTGTGGATGGCCGTATCATCGCGACCAGTCTGGATGAGCCGCTCAAGCCGGAGAATGAAATCTACCTTATACAGCGGCTGCGCGGTGGTTGAGCCCGCTTGATGATTGCAACTTCCGGCCAATCCGCTAGGACAGTCGACAAAAGCCGCAAGCGCGACGGATCGAGGAGAGCACATGAAGGTTGATGGCACGCATTATCGCTCGCTCTGGTGGGATGAAGATCAGGCAGTCCTGATGATTATCGACCAGCGCTGGTTGCCGCATGACTTCCGCACACAAGCGATCGCGACGCTGGACGAATTTGCTACGGCCATTGTGGAAATGCGCGTGCGGGGTGCGCCACTGATCGGGGCGACTGCGGCCTACGGCATGGCGCTTGCGGCTGAGTTGGATCCCTCCGATCGCGCCTTGGAGGCCGCCTGGGAGCAGCTCAACGCCACGCGCCCCACCGCGATTAATCTGCGCTGGGCCTTGAACCGCTGCATGGAAACCCTGCTCCCGCTGCCTGAAGAAGACCGCGCCAAGGCCGCATTGAAACTGGCCCATGCCATCGCCGATGAAGATGTGGAGATCAACCGACGCATAGGTACCTATGGGCTGACGTTGATCCGCGATATCGCCGCGCGCAAGCCCGCGGGCGACCCCGTGCGCCTGCTCACCCATTGCAATGCCGGCTGGATTGCGACCGTCGATTGGGGCACCGCCACCAGCCCGATGTACCAGGCCCACGACGCCGGAATTCCGATCCATGTCTGGGTCGATGAAACCCGGCCACGCAATCAGGGCGCTCTGACCGCATGGGAGCTGGGCAGCCATGGCATCAGCCACAGCTACATTACGGACAATGCAGGCGGCCATCTGATGCAGCATGGTCAGGTTGATCTGGTCATAACCGGAACTGACCGCACCACCCGGCAGGGCGATGTCTGCAACAAGATCGGCACCTATCTGAAGGCGCTGGCCGCTCAAGACAATGGGGTGCCGTTCTATGTCGCCCTACCCTCGCCCACCATCGACTGGACGGTTACCGATGGTGTCGCAGAGATCCCGATTGAGGATCGCGACAGCCGTGAAGTGAGCCACGTTCAAGGCGTGCTGGAGGACGGTAGCATCGCTCTGGCGCAGGTTACGCCTGAGGGCACCGCCTGCGGCAACCCTGCCTTCGACGTGACGCCAAACCGACTGGTGACCGGGCTTATCACCGAGCGCGGTATCTGCGATGCCTCTGCCGAGGGGCTGGCGGCACTGTTTCCCGACCTTATCCGCAAGGCGGGGTAACCTACCATGCCAAGGTTCGCCCCCGAGGATAGCCCGGCGCTACGCCAGTCGATCATTGACGCCTGTTTTGAGATGAACAGGAGCGGCATCAATCAGGGCACGTCCGGCAATATCTCTCTGCGTATCGCCGACGGGGACATGCTGATCACCCCTTCCGGTCTGCCCTATGAGGCAATGACACCGGGGATGATTGTTCGAATGCCGTTGGATCGCGGACCGGATGCGGGGGACGGTCAGCCTGCCCCCTCCTCCGAATGGCAGTTTCATCAAGCGCTTCTGGCTGCCAAGCCCGAGGCTATGGCGGTGGTTCATGCCCATCCCGTGAACTGCTGCGCGCTGGCGGTGAACCATATGCCGATCCCGCCCTGTCATTACATGGTGGCCGCTTTTGGTGGGCATGATGTTCCGCTCGCTGATTATGCGCTCTTTGGCACTGCTGAGCTGTCGGCGCATGTTGTGGATGCGATGGCGGACCGCCAGGGCTGCCTGATGGCGAACCATGGCGCTATTTGTACAGGTGACACCCTGGCACGCGCCATGTGGCGGATGGCTGAGCTGGAACACCTGGCAGCAACCTACATTCGCGCACGCAGCATCGGCACGCCTAAGCTGCTCAGCCACGCGCAGATTGACGAAGCGCTGGCAGCGTTCGCGAGCTATGGCTTGAAACAGTATTGAACGCCTGAGTCGCGCGTGCGCGTTAATCGAACATCTTCCCGGCCCGGTCGAGCTAGTGGCAGACAGGGTGACCTGTAGCGCCCTGCATGCCGCTGGATAGACGCTACTTTTCGGGCGTTGCTCTGACTTATCGCGAAAACCAGCGTAAATTCCCTTGCGTTAGCGCAAAAGATACGACCTCATATCAGAGAACTAGGAAGCAAAATGACTGACCCTCTGATTTTCGACGGCCACAACGATCTATTGCTGCGATTGCATAATCGCGACATTTCATCCGGCGCGGATGGGTTCCAGGGCAGCGGTGGACGCCAGATTGACCTTGTGAAGGCGCGCGAAGGCGGCTTTGGCGGCGGGTTCTTCGCGATCTATATTCCGGATACCGCCGGTATCGACAGCGTCGAAGAGATGATGGCCGAGAGCTACGATCTGCCCCTTCCCAATGAAATCGCTCTACCAGATGCTGCGCCCGTTGCTCTGTCGCAGGCCGCAAGCCTGTTTCAGCTGGAACGGGACGGCGCGCTGAAGATCTGCCGCAGTACCGCAGATATCCGCAACTGCATCTCATCCGGCATGATGGCGGCCGTGATGCATATGGAAGGTGCGGAGGCAATCGACACCGATTTCCACATGCTGGAGGTGCTGTATCAAGCGGGGCTGCGGTCCCTCGGCCCGGTCTGGAGCCGCCCGACCCCATTTGGTCACGGTGTGCCGTTTCGCTTTCCTGGATCTCCCGACACCGGTCCGGGTCTGACGGCGGATGGCAAACGGCTGGTGCAACGCTGCAATCAGCTGGGCGTGATGATTGATCTTTCTCACCTGAATGAGGCCGGGTTCTGGGATGTGGCAAAGCTGAGTGACGCGCCATTGGTGGCAACCCACTCCAACGCCCATGCCTTGACACCGCATACCCGAAACCTGACGGATCGCCAGCTGCATGCAATCCGTGACAGTGATGGCATGGTCGGTCTCAACTTTGCCGTGGCCTTCCTGCGGGAAGATGGCCGCATGGACGCGGATACTCCGATTGATCGCATGCTACACCATATTGATCACCTGATCACCCAGCTTGGGGAGGATCGTGTCGGGTTCGGCTCCGACTTTGATGGCGCCACAGTGCCAAAGGACATCGAAACCGTGGCGGGTCTTCCGGCGCTGCGTGCCGCCTTGCGTCACCACGGCATCAATGATGCCCTGATGGCAAAGCTGTGCCACGACAATTGGCTCCGGGTTCTGGATGCGACCTGGGACAATCCCTGACATTCGACAAGCGGTCGCCCTTGCTCGGCACGGGCCACGGTTAGACAAGAAAAAGACGCTGACAACAGCGCGATATTCAAAGATTAAAAACACGATAGGGAGTTAAAGATGAAAACCATTCAAACCCTTCTTGGCACCGCTGCGCTGGGGCTGGCGGTTGGCTTCACACCGATGGCCACGATGGCCGAAACACCAGCTAATATGCTGGTCATTGCCAACCGCATTGACGATATCACAACGCTGGATCCGGCGCAGAGTTTTGAGTTTGCAGGCGCAGATGTGATCCGCAACATCTACGGCAAGCTGGTCAACTTTGACCCTTCTGATCTGGACGCAGGCTACCAGCCGGATCTGGCCGAAAGCTGGACAGTCTCCGAGGATGGGCGCACCATCACCTTCACCATGCGCGAAGGTGTGACCTTCCAGTCGGGCAACCCGGTTCGCGCTGAGGATGCGGCATTTTCTCTGAAGCGTGCGGTTTTGCTGAACAAGACACCGTCCTTTATCATCACCCAGTTCGGCTTCACGCCCGAAAACGTTGATGAAACGATCAAGGTTGACGGCAACACCCTATCGATCACCACCGACAAACGCTACGCGACCTCCTTTGTCCTGAACTGCCTGACTGCCACCATTGGCGCGATCGTCGATAGGGAATTGGTCATGGCCAATGAAGTCGATGGCGATATGGGCAACACTTGGCTGACCACCAACTCCGCAGGGTCCGGCCCCTACAGCCTTGCCAGCTGGAAGCCGAAGGAAAGCGTTACCCTGAGCGCCAACCCTGCCTACTACGGTGGTGAGCCAGAAATGAAGCGCGTGATCGTGCGCCATGTTCAGGAAAGCGCGACCCAGCGCCTGATGCTGGAACGTGGCGACGTTGACGTGGCCCGCGATCTCACCCCGTCTGATGTCGATGGTCTCGCCGGTGTTGACGGCGTTGAGGTGCTGCGCGAAATGCGCGGTCGCCTGATGTATGTCTCCTTCAACCAGAAGCACCCAGAACTGTCCAAACCGCAAGTTCGTCAAGCGCTGAAGTATCTGATCGACTATGACGGCATGGAAAACAGCTTCCTCAAGAACTGGTATGTCGGCCATCAGAACTTCCTGCCCAAAACCTATCTTGGCGCGGTGGACGAGAATCCCTTCTCGCTCGATGTGGAAAAGGCCAAGGCGTTGCTGGCTGAGGCGGGCGTCGAAAATCTGGAGCTGACCGTCGGCGTGCGTGAGGCGCAGGAGCGTCTGGAAATTGCCCAGTCACTGCAAAACACATTTGCGCAGGCCGGGATCAAGCTGAACCTGGAGGTTGGCACTGGCAAACAGGTGCTGGGTAAGTATCGCGCGCGTGAGCTGGATATCTATCTCGGCGCATGGGGGCCGGACTATCCTGACCCCCACACGAACGCAGGCACCTTTGCTTATAACCCGGATAACTCGGACGAAGCCAATGCCACCGGTCTGCTGGCCTGGCGCAACGGCTGGGACACAGGTGGTCTGACCGAGAAGGTTGCGGCGGCCGTTGTCGAAGGCGACACCGAGAAGCGCGCCGAAATGTATCATGAGATTCAGGCGCAATTCCGTGACACTGCTCCCTTTGCCGTCATGTTCCAGCTGATCGAACAGGCGGGCATGGCCGATAACGTCGAAGGACTGAGCCTTGGCGGCGCCATCACTGCAGTCGCATACTGGGATGTGACAAAGTAAGATGGCGAATTTCGCAACAGAAACGGAGCGGCGGCCTTGGCTGCCCCTCCCCCCTTGGGCGCGCGGCACGCTGGTGACGCTGTCGTCCATCGCGGTCACTATGCTGGGCCTCCTGTTTGTGACCTTCCTGATCGGTCGGGTGATGCCCATCGATCCGGTGCTGGCCATCGTCGGCGAGCGCGCCACGGAGGAGCAGTATAATGCCGTCTACCGTGAGCTGGGTCTTGATCGCTCGCTTGCGGTTCAGTTTTTCTACTATGTCACCGATGTCCTGCGGGGCGATTTCGGAACCTCGCTGCTGACGGCGCGGGATGTTTCCACCGATATCGCGCGCGTGTTTCCGGCGACGTTTGAGCTGGCCACCATTGGCATTCTCTTTGGCTGCATACTCGGCGTGCCACTGGGCGTGATCGCTGCGGTGCGTCGCGGCAGCTGGATTGACCAGATTGCCCGCGTGATCGCGTTGGTAGGGTATTCGATGCCGATATTCTGGCTGGGCCTGATGGGCTTGTTGCTGTTTTACGGAATTCTGGGTTGGGTCGGTGGTCCCGGTCGTCAGGGAATTTTCTACGAGGACATGATCCCCTCTGTCACGGGGATGATCCTGATCGACTCGCTGATTGCCGGGGACTGGGGGGCCTTTCGCGATGCCTTCTCACATATCGTGCTACCCGCTTCGCTACTGGGGTACTATAGCCTTGCCTATATCAGCCGAATGACACGCTCCTTCATGCTGGAGCAGCTTTCGGCAGAATATGTCACCACTGCCCGCGTGAAAGGAATGAGCGAATGGGCCGTGGTCTGGACGCACGCATTTCGCAATATCCGCGTGCAGCTGATCACAGTGATCGCGCTGAGCTATGCCAATCTCCTTGAGGGATCGGTGCTGACCGAAATCATCTTCTCCTGGCCGGGGATTGGCAGCTATATCACAACAGCCCTGTTGTCCGCCGATATGAATGCGGTGCTGGGCGGCACAGTTGTTGTTGGTCTGGTATTCATCTGCCTCAATATCTTCTCCGACCTTCTCTACAAAGTCTTTGACCCGAGGTCGAAATGAGCATGTCTTCGCATTCCCCGGCTCCAAAGCACGGCCTGCGCGCCTGGCTGCTGACCGATACGCCGACCTCGCGTCGTCAGGCACGGTTGGCCGCTCTTTATCAAGGGTGGTTGTCCCTGCGCCAGAACCACATGGCCATGGTTGGCCTTGGCATTCTGGTTCTGCTGGTTTCCATCGCGGTTCTTGCGCCGGTGCTGGCGCCGCATGATCCGTTTGTGCAGAACCTTGGTAACCGTTTGCAGCCGCTGGGCAGCGATGGCCATATTCTGGGCACCGACTCCCTTGGCCGCGATATCCTCAGCCGGTTGATCCATGGCGCACGTATCACGCTTTATATCGTGGCGCTGGTGGCGCTGATTGCACCCGTCGCCGGGCTGCTTGTGGGTACGGTTTCGGGCTACGTTGGCGGCTGGGTCGATATCATCCTGATGCGGATCACGGATATCTTCCTCGCCTTCCCACGGCTGGTTCTGGCGCTGGCCTTTGTTGCCGCTCTGGGCGCCGGCATTGAGAACGCCGTGCTGGCGATCTCGCTCACCGCATGGCCACCCTATGCGCGGATGGCACGGGCTGAGACACTAACGATACGGTCCTCCGACTATATCAGTGCGATCCGCCTACAAGGTGCCGGTCCGCTGCGGATCATTATCAAGCATATCTGGCCGCTCTGTGTGTCCTCGCTGATCGTGCGGGTAACGCTGGATATGGCAGGCATCATTCTCGCCGCTGCGGGCCTCGGTTTCCTTGGCCTTGGCGCGCAGCCGCCCAGCCCTGAATGGGGGGCAATGATCTCTGAAGGCCGTCGGTTCATTCTGGATCACTGGTGGGTGGCCACCATGCCCGGACTTGCCATCTTTGCCGTCTCGCTGGCTTTCAACCTGCTCGGCGATGGTTTGCGCGATGTATTGGACCCGAAGGACAGCGCGTCATGAGTTTGCTTCTAGATGTCGAAAACCTCTGGGTGCGGTTCCCCACGCGCAATGGCATCTTTGATGCGGTGCGCGGTGTGTCCTTCTCGCTCGGACGGGAACGCCTTGGGATTGTTGGCGAAAGCGGATCGGGCAAATCCATGACTGGCCGCGCCATCCTGCAACTGATCCGCAAACCGGGGATGGTTGAGGCTGATCATATTGCTCTGCACGGGGAAAACCTGCTCACGAAATCCGAGCGCGAGATGCGCAAAGTGCGCGGCGAGCAGATCTCAATGGTCATGCAGGATCCGAAATTCTCGCTCAATCCGGTGATGACAATCGGTGATCAGCTGATCGAGGCACATCGCTTGCACGCCAAGGCCAGCAAGGCCGAGTCCCGCCAGAAAGCGCTCGAGATGCTGGAAGCGGTCTCAATCCGGGATCCCGAACGGGTCATGGGCGCCTATCCGCACGAGATGTCGGGGGGTATGGGCCAGCGCATCATGATCGCCATGATGCTGATCCCCAACCCGGAAATCCTGATCGCGGATGAACCTACATCGGCACTGGATGTCTCCGTGCAGGGTCAGGTGCTGTCGATCATGGACCGGTTGGTCAAGGAACGCGGCATGGGGCTGATCTTCATCAGCCATGACCTCAATCTTGTGTCGCAGTTCTGCGACCGGGTGCTGATCATGTATGCCGGCCGCATCGTTGAGGTCTGCGACGCCAATCGCCTGCATGAGGCGCAACACCCCTATACCAAGGGGCTATTGGGCAGCCTGCCCCGGTTTGACGCGCCGCGCCCCCGGCTGGAGGTGCTGCAACGTGATCCCGCCTGGCGTGACGCCCCCAGTGTGGAGGGACGGTGATGACGACCGCCTTGGACATCAACAACCTCAACGTCTATTTCGGCGAACGCCACGCGCTGGTTCATGCCGTCAAAGCGGCCTCTCTCAGCGTTGAAACCGGCGCCAGTTTTGGGCTTGTCGGGGAGAGCGGATCGGGAAAATCCACTATCCTTAAAGCCATCACCGGACTTGCGCCGCAATGGAACGGCGAGATTTTCGTCGAGGGCACACGGCTTGGCCCCACCCGCGACCGAGAGTTCTACAAAACCGTGCAGATGGTGTTTCAGGATCCCTATGCCTCGCTCCATCCGCGCCAGTCGGTGGATCAGGTGCTGTCAGAAACGCTACACCTGCACGGGTTTCGCGATATCGACGATCGGGTCGATCAACTGTTGAAAGACGTCGGTCTCGGCCCCGCCTTCCGCTTTCGTTATCCGCATCAACTCTCTGGCGGCCAGCGCCAGCGCGTCGCCATTGCCCGCGCTTTGGCGCCACAGCCGGATATCTTACTACTGGATGAGCCGACCTCGGCGCTGGATGTGTCGGTTCAGGCGGAAATTCTGAACCTTCTCAGTGATCTGCGGGCCGAACATGGGCTAACCTTTGTGATGGTTTCTCATGATCTGGCGGTGGTGGCGCATATGTGTGATCAGGCCGCCGTCATGCAACATGGCGAGATCGTTGAGGTGCTCAGCATTGAGGCGATGCGCGCAGGCCAGACCCAGCATCCCTATACCCAAACGCTACTCACAGCCTCGGCAAATCGTGTCGCCTGATGCGGTAGTAACAGCCACAGGGCGGCGATCGCCGCAGTAACCTCAGATTAAGGCCGCGATAATAGGCTAGGCGCGCGTTTAAACAAGGATGCGCGCCATGGTGGCCATTCCCTCTTCGCTGTCTGGACAGGATCCGGGTATTCACGCGGCCAATGCCTCGTCCGGCGGGCTATATGGAGTGACCTATGAAAAGGTTGGCGGCCAGACCATCAAGCTCGGCGAACTGCTCGGCGCGCTCAGCCATGCGCTGGATCTGACCGAGGGGCAGCCGGAGGGGCATTGCGTTCGTTGCTGCTGGATTGGAATGCAGATCGCAGATTATCTGAATTTCTCGCCGGATGATCGCGCCGATCTCTATTTCACCCTCCTTTTAAAGGACCTAGGGTGCAGCTCCAACGCCGCCAGGATCTGCGCGCTTTACCGCACTGATGATCTCACCTTTAAACGCAACTTCAAATTCGTCGATGGCACGACCCGGCAGAAACTGGAATTTGTACTGCGCCACACCGGTCAGGGGGACAGCCGTCTGAAACGGCTGAAAACCGTGACTGGCGTGATTGGCCGCAGCGGTAGTTTGGCCACAGAACTGATCCAGACCCGCTGCGACAGGGGCGCAGAAATCGCCCGGCTCATGCGGTTCTCGGAGCAGGTAGCCAGTGGAATTGCTGGCCTAGACGAGCATTGGGACGGTGGCGGCCATCCTGCAGGGATTTGCGGGACAGAAATTCCGCTGTTCTCCCGTATCGCACTTATGGCGCAGGTCACCGATGTGTTCACGCTACAGCTCGGATCCGGCGCCGCAGCGGATGAACTGGAAACTCGCGCAGGCAGTTGGTTCGATCCAGAACTGGTGCCCATCTTTACCCGCGTGGTCCGCGCTCCCGGATTTTACGAAAGGCTAACCGGCAACAGGTTGGAGGCCAGCGTTTTCTCCGATCGCGCGGCGCAGGCGAGTATGGCCGTCGATGATGATTATCTCGATGAGGTGTCTTACGCCTTTTCCAAGGTGATCGATGCCAAAAGCCCCTTCACATATGGTCATTCCGAACGAGTCGCGCATTACACGGATATGATCTGCGAGGCGCTCGGTTTTGACCTGTCTCATCGGCGCTGGATGGTACGTGCTGGGCTTCTGCACGATCTGGGTAAACTTGGCGTGTCCAACGCAATCTTGGACAAACCCGGCCGTCTCAACGATCAGGACATGGAGCGGGTGAAACTGCACCCTGTTCTGGGTCATGACATATTACAACGAATTTCGGTTTTTGAGGATGTCGCAGAAGTGGTGGCAGCGCATCACGAACGGCTAGATGGTACCGGCTATCCGCACGGTCTCCAAGCAGCGGATCTGACTGTCGAAATGCGCATCCTCACGGTCGCTGATATCTTTGACGCGCTGACTGCGGATCGCCCCTATCGTTCGGCGTTGCCGTTAGAAAAAGCGCTTGCAGTCATGGACGATATGCAGGGTACAGCCATCGATCCAGCGATCTACCAAGCCCTAAAAGACGCCATCGCGGAGAGCCCATGGCCTGCCCGCGAAACACGCCCATTCTCGCCTAGATACTGACGGCGCGGTCTTCTGGCTAAGAGGAATGTATATGCACGTATGAACCAGCTGCGCTTCATACATGAGCATTCAAAGGAACTCGTCATTTAAGCGTCCAGCCTTTGCCCTCCCCCCTGCCGCGTTAAAGCGAGAATGTTCACTGTCAGCTCTGGCTCACATGATGCCCGAAAATCGACGAGCTTGACGGCAGATACGCAGTTACACAGCTCCGTTTTACTTTCGAGGATGCTGGGAAAGTAAGGGGCCACGCGATACCATCGCACAGCCCCTTGAAACCCTTGGTACCCAAGGCCGGACTCGAACCGGCACGCCTGCAAAGGCGGGGGATTTTGAATCCCCTGCGTCTACCATTCCGCCACTTGGGCTTCTGGGTTGTTCCTACCCAAGGCGGTCGCAGAGGTCCATAGGCAAATCGCGTCTGGAGTGGTGAAAAATGCACCTGCGGTCTGAGCGGCATTTGAACGCCTCATGAGGCCATGGCGGTTGACCCGCCCGCTCCCACGTGGCACCGCTCTCATCGGATTGCCAAGGAGAGCCCCGAGGATGTTGCGCGCGCTGTATGACCGAACCATGGCTCTGGCCGATCACCCCAAGGCCCTGTGGTGGCTGGCAGGCGTCGCCTTCGTCGAAAGCTCGGTTTTTCCGATCCCGCCCGATGTTCTGATGATCCCGATGATCCTCGCACGCCCGTCGCGGGCTTGGCTGATAGCGTTGGTTGCGCTGGTCGCTTCAGTCGCCGGTGGTTTGCTGGGCTACGCCATTGGCGCGTTTTTCTACGACAGCATCGGACAACCGGTGCTCGCGGCCATGGGCAAAGCTGACGCGATGGCGAACTTCAACACGCGGTTCAATGACTTTGGGTTCTGGGCGGTGTTGATCGCGGGCATCACCCCCTTCCCCTATAAGGTCATCACGATAATGTCAGGCTGGACCGGCATGCCCATCGCAACCTTCGTTGCGACCTCCATTCTGGCCCGTGCGCTGCGGTTTTTCGTGGTTGCGGGGCTTCTGTGGCAATTTGGCGCGCCCATCCGCGACTTTATTGAACGGCGTCTGGGACTTGTCTTCACGATCTTTGTGGTGTTGTTGTTTGGCGGATTTTTCGCACTAAAGGTCTTGTAGACATGAGCAGATTTCTCATCCTGATTGCCACCGCTGGCTCAGCAGCACTTTTGCTGGGTGCCTTCGGGTTCCAGTATCTTGGAGAGATGGCACCGTGTAAGCTGTGCATCTGGCAACGGTATCCGCATGGTGCAGCGATTGTGATTGGCGTGTTGGCGCTGATGGTACCAATGGTGATCCTGCCCTATCTTGGTGCGCTTGCTGCGCTGGCCACAGCCAGTATCGGTGCTTATCACACTGGGGTTGAGCGTGGCTGGTGGGAGGGCCCGAATTCCTGCACTTCCGGCCCAATTGGCAACCTCAGCTCCGAAGATCTGATGCAGCAGATCATGTCTGCACCGCTGGTACGCTGTGACGATGTACCGTGGGAGTTGTTCAGCCTCTCAATGGCCAGCTGGAATGCGGTTGCATCGCTTTTTCTGGCAGTGCTCTGGATTGCTGCGGCCAACCACATGCGCAAGAACCGGATCTGACGCCTCCATTGGGCCGGGCTTGCCACCGCTCGGCTCAACTGTCCTTTTTCGTGGCAAGAAGGAGGTTGGTTTCGCTGCTCACCACCCCTTCGAATGTGCGGATTTTGGCAAGCGCGGCATCCAGCGTCTCCAGTGTTTCAGTGCCGAGTTCGACAATCAGATCCCAGCGCCCGTTCGTGGTGTGGATAGCCCGCACTTCGGGCAAGCCCTGAAGCTGGCGGGTGATCCGGCTGGTGCCGCGTCCCTCAATGCCGATCATCATGAGACCGCGGACCGGATCGCGCAGCACATCCTCCTTCAGTACAACAGAAAACCCGAGGATATCGCCTTTGGCTTGCAGCCGTTCAATCCGGGCTCGGACGGTGGTCCGCGACAGGTTCAGCTGCAACGCCAGATCCGATAGGGATGCGCGTGCATTGTGACGTAGCGCAGCAATCAGGCGCTCATCCGTTTTGTCCAATTTGACCTCCACCTTGATTATTTGACCTACTATATGGGCGATTTGATCGCTGGAATCCACCTCAAATCGGAGGTTTCTAAGGGTATTGACAGTTCGCAGAGGAGATATGCGCGTGACATCCAAGACCTGTATTCTGATCGGTGCCCCAGTGGACAGCGGCAAGCGACGGGCCGGATGCCTGATGGGGCCGGATGCCTATCGGACCGCCGGTTTGGGCCGCGCAATAGAAAGTCTGGGTCACAAGGTGATCGATCAGGGCAACCTGCGTCCTGCGACCCACGAACCCGATGCCAACGACGGTCTGGTCTTTGCCCGCAATGAGACCATAGGCTGGACCAATCGCCTGATCCGTGCCGCTGAAGAGGCAATGACAAAGGGACTACCGATCTTCCTTGGTGGCGACCATTCGCTGTCCTTGGGCTCGGTTGCTGGCGTGGCCAACCACGCCGCGAAGGAAGGCCGCCCGCAATTCGTGCTGTGGCTCGATGCGCATACCGATTTTCATACACCGGCGACTTCTGACAGCGGCAACCTGCACGGCACACCAGTGGGTTACTTCACCGGGCGCCCAGATTTTGCAGGTTTCCCTAAGGTCACCAACCCGGTCCCACAAGAAAACGTCTGCATGATCGGTTTGCGTTCCGTTGACACCCCGGAACGCCTCGCGCTTGAGGCCAGCGATATTCACCGTCATGACATGCGTGATATCGACGAAAATGGCATTGCCGGCCCGCTTTCTGCCTTTCTGAAGCGGGTCAAGGATGCCAACGGAATGCTGCATGTCTCGCTGGATGTTGATTTCCTGGACCCGTCTGTGGCCCCAGCGGTCGGCACCACCGTGCCCGGTGGGGCCACAGTGCGTGAGGGGCATCTGGTGTGCGAAATGCTGCATGATTCCGGGCTGATGACCTCGCTCGATCTTGTTGAGCTGAACCCGTTTCTGGATGAGCGCGGTCGCACGGCCCATCTGATGGTGGATCTCTGCGCCTCGGCCCTTGGGCGTCGTGTCTTTGATCGTCCGACACGGAGCTATCAATGAGCCAGCTTCAGGCCCCCGGTGCGGTGGTGATGATCCGGCCGCACCATTTCTGCTCCAACCCGGAGACGCGCGATGATAATGCGTTTCAAACCCTTGCGAATGACACGGCGGATGTGACCTCTGCGCAGGCGCTGGCTGAATTCGACGCCGCTGTTGCCGCACTGCGCGGCGCGGGTGTGAGCGTTCATGTGTTTGACGATAAAGGCACGGAAACCCCGGATAGCGTGTTTCCGAACAACTGGTTTTCGACCCATGCCGGCGGCCATGTTGCGGTCTACCCCATGTATGCGGCCAACCGGCGCAAGGAGCGCCGCTGGGATGTGATCGAACTGTTGAAGCGCGACTACCGTGTTCAGGATGTGATCGACTATTCCGGGTTGGAACAGGATGGGCTGGCGCTTGAAGGCACCGGGGCCATGGTGCTCGACCATATCGGGCGCATTGCCTATACCGTGAAATCCAACCGTGCCGATCCAGTGTTGCTGGAACGTTTCTGCACCCATTTCAACTTTGAACCGATGGTGTTTGAAGCGAGGGATGCTCAGGGGCGCGACGTTTATCACACCAATGTCCTGATGGGTATTGGCACGGACTATGCGCTGATCTGCCTTGATATGATCACCGATCCAACACGCCGGGCTGAGATAGCCGCACGGCTGGAGGAAACCGGACGCCAGGTGATCGATCTTACGCCTGAACAGATCGCAGGCTTTGCCGGCAATGCGCTGGAGCTGACCGGTGATCGCCGTCTTCTGGCGCTCTCCTCCCGCGCGGTGGAGGTACTGCGCGCGGATCAAATCGCCATAATCGAGCGCAGCGCCCACTTGCTACCGCTCTCCATCCCGACAATCGAAACCGCTGGCGGGTCGGTGCGCTGCATGCTGGCAGCCATCCACCTCAGCCCCCGTGAAAGGACCCAGTCATGACCCAACCCTCGGACAAGGCGCTTGTGCCTTTTGTCAGCGTCGACAATATGATGCGCCTCATTCATCATGTTGGAATTGACACCGTGATGAAGGATCTGGCCACCTATATCGAAGAGGATTTCAAACGCTGGGAGCTGTTTGATAAAACGCCGCGCGTGGCCAGCCACTCCGACGTTGGTGTGATTGAGCTGATGCCCACCTCGGACGGCGAAGCTTATGGTTTCAAATACGTGAATGGCCACCCGAAGAATACCTCTGAGGGGCTGCAAACTGTCACCGCCTTTGGCCTGCTCGCGGATGTCTACACCGGCTATCCCGTGCTGTTGACGGAGATGACCATTCTGACCGCGCTGCGCACGGCTGCGACGTCGGCCATGGTGGCAAAACACCTCGCGCCCAAAGGCGCGACGACCATGGCCATGATCGGCAATGGTGCGCAGTCGGAGTTTCAGTCGCTCGCCATGCAGGCGATCTGCGGGCTGAAATCCGTTCGTCTTTATGATGTTGATCCGGCTGCTACCGCGAAATGCGCGGCAAACCTGAAAAACAGCGGACTGGAGGTTGTGGCCTGCAAGACCCCGGAAGAGGCGATTGAGGGCGCGCAGATCCTGACCACCTGCACCGCAGACAAGCAATATGCCACGATCCTGACGGACAATATGGTCGGCAGCGGCGTTCATATCAACGCCATCGGCGGCGACTGCCCTGGTAAGACGGAACTGGTACCGGGCATCCTGTCCCGCTCTGACGTATTTGTAGAATTCCCGCCTCAGACCCGCGTTGAAGGTGAAATCCAACAGATGCCGGAGGACTTTGAGGTTACCGAACTGTGGCAGGTGATCCTGGGCCAGAAACCCGGTCGCCGGGATGACAAGCAGATCACCCTGTTCGACAGCGTCGGTTTCGCGATCGAGGATTTCTCGGCCCTGCGCTACATCCGCGACCGCATCAAGGATACGGATTTCTTCCTCGAACTGGACATGCTCGCCGACCCGGATGATCCGCGTGACCTCTTCGGTATGGTACAGCGCGCCAAAGGCTAACAGCAGCCTCCCTTCACAGCGATGATGTCCCTCGCGAGCGGCCCCGACAGTACAGCTGTTTGGGGCCGCTTTTATGGTCTCATTGTGGTGTAACTTAGCTATCCAGCTCACTGTCCCAGTAGAGAAAATCCATCCAGGTTTGATGCAGCTCAGGTTTTGGTCGCGGCAACCGGCGGGCGATGGCATCCAGCTCATGTGGGCCGGGGGCAAAGGGTTTGCGGCGCAGTTTCAGCCCAACCTGCTGCGGCGTCAGGTTCCCCTTGCGCAGATTGTCAGCGCTGCAACAAGCAACGATATTCGTCCATGAGGAAGCCCCCCCCTTACTGCGCGGGATCACATGGTCAAATGTCAGATCCTTGGCGGCAAACCGCTTGCCGCAATACTGGCAGCAAAACTCATCACGCAGAAACACATTGTACCGGGTGAAGGCCACCTTCTTGCGCTTGCGATAGCGTTTGAGCGCAACAACAGCAGGCACTTCGAAGGTGTCCGAGGCCGAATGCACCGCGACATCGTCATAGGTCTTCACCTGTATGACCCGTTCCTGATGGACGGCAACAAACGCATCCTGCCAATTGCAGACAGACAGCGGCGCCCAGCTGAGCGGCTGCATATCTGCGTTCAGAATCAAAGTTCTGAGATTACCAACGGCGACGGTCATACTGTACCTCCTCGTTTCAATGGCCCGGACCTGCGCCAAGGTCCCGGCCACTGACCACCACCCTGCCCCCGCGCACAGGCCGACACAGCAGTGGTTTCAGACAAAACAAAAGCGCGTGGAGTGCACGCGCTTGTCTTTAGATCAGTCATATGAATATCAGCAGTCTGCGGGCGAACCGACAGAGGGCTTCGATGCGGCCAGACAGGTATTCGCAGACCAATCAGCGGGCGCATTCCCTTGCTGCCGCTGATCACAAGCTGACCATGGGCAACCGCTGCATGGCGATACCCATTATCTGCGGGAATCTGTTGCTGATGGTTCTGCATGTCCTGCAACGGCTCAACCGCCCTGTCTGCCTGCGTTTCGACATCAGAGCGGGGAACCCGCCCCTGCTTTGATTTAACTATATATCGTGTCCAGCAACTGACAAGCCCCCATTATCAACGATCACGACGGGGTATCGCTGCATCAACAGCTCAATCGCTAGAACGTTTCTGTGACAGCTCTATGACGGATTTCGCCTCAGCTCAGATAGCCTGATTGCGGCTCCCCGCTTTGGCTTGCGGCAGCGTCCCCTTGCCAGCAGCGAAGGCGCTGCCTATTGCAAGTGAATGACCAGATTGATCCGCTTCAACAAACCCTTTGACGTGCTGCCTCAGTTTACCGACAGGGGCAGCGAAAGCAGTCCGCGCGCAACGCTGAGCGATTGGATTGATCTGCCCGGAGTCTATCCTGCCGGTCGGCTGGATCGTGACAGCGAGGGGCTGATGCTGCTGACCGATCACGGGCGCTTGCAGGCGTGGATTTCCGATCCGCAGCATAAGATGCCGAAAACCTATTGGGTTCAGGTTGAGGGCACGCCGGATGCTGCGGCCATTCAGGCGCTGGCTGACGGGGTGGAGCTGAAGGACGGGATGACTCGCCCGGCGAAAGCGGCATTGATGGAGCAACCCGACGGGATCTGGGCACGCAACCCGCCAATCCGGGTGCGCAAGTCCGTGCCTGACAGCTGGATCATGCTGACCATCCGCGAGGGCCGCAACCGCCAGGTGCGGCGGATGACAGCCGCTGTCGGCCACCCAACCCTGCGCCTCATCCGGGCCGCGATTGGGATCTGGACGCTTGACGGCTTGTCCCCCGGCAGTTGGGAGGATCTGGAGGTGCCGAACATTCCCGGACCGCCCAAACCCAAACCGGCGCCAAACCGACAGGCCATCGCCCGGCGCAGGGCTGCCGCGTCAACGCCCGGTCGCCCGGAACCGAACGCGAGAGCAAAGCCGCGAAAACCAAGAAAGCCGCGCAAAGGCTGATCCTTACGCTGCTTTACGTTTAATCTGCGGCTGTTAGCGCTCAGAGGCCCAGTTTGTCGCGCATGAAGGCCAGCGCCACGCTCAGCCCATCGGGGGCAATGCCGTGGCCTGTCCCCTTCATGATATGGGCAAAGACGTCCTGAAACCCGGCCTCTCCCAGTGCCTCGGCAGCCTCGGGCAGCGATTGCGGCGGCACCACATCGTCAGCATCGCCGTGCACCAGCAGCACTGGCATTTTTGAGATAACCTCATCCTTCAGCGTTTCCGGCGACAGCAGACGACCGGAAAAGGCCACGATTCCCGCCACCGCATCCTCACGGCGAGGGGCGACATGCAGGCTCATCATTGTGCCTTGCGAGAAGCCAAACAGGACCACCTGCTCAGGCAGCACATCCTCATCCACCATCAGCGCATCCAGAAAGGCGTTGAGGTCATCAATCGAGGCCATCATGCCGCGCATCGATTCCTCTTCCGAGGAGCCGTCGATCCAGGGGATCGGAAACCACTGGAAACCAAAGGGCGCACCAGCACAGCTTTCCGGGGCATCCGGCGCCACAAACAAGGTGTCGGGCAGATGTTCGGCCAAGGGGTCAGCCAGCCCCAGAAGGTCGGCACCATTGGCCCCATAGCCATGCAGAAACACCACCACGGAGCGGGTGTGCCCCGACAAAGGCGCCCTGCGCTCGGCTTTCAAAACTCGTGTCATCGGATCCCTTCCCTGTCCTTTGCCACCCGGTAATAGGCCCAGAGCACGCGCGCCGCAACCGACCGCCATGGCGACCAGTCCTCGGCGATGCGGCGCATCGCGGCGGGTTTGGGCCGCTCCGGCAGATCCAGCAGGATCCGCGCGCCTTCTTGCAGTGCTAGATCTCCATGGGCAAAGACATCCGCACGACCGAGCGAGAACATCGCATAGATTTCCGCCGTCCAAGTGCCGATGCCGGAAACTTGCGTCAGGATCGCAATCACTTCGGCGTCCGGGAGTTGGCGCAGCGCATCAAAATCGATACCCGCAGCCGCCAGAGCATGGGCGTAGCGGATTTTCTGACGGCTGAGACCAACGGCGCGCAGATCCTCCTCGCTCGCCGCAGCGACTCGTGGTGCTGTATCAAGCCCTGCCTCGACCATCCGTCCCCAGATCGCATTGGCTGAGGCCACGCTGACCTGCTGGCTAACAATCGCGCTGAGCAGTTCGGAAAATCCCTCCGGTTTGCGGCGCAGGGGCAGCGGCCCGCAGAGGTCGATTGCGGCGGCGAACCGTGGATCCTGATCGGCCAGCCAAGCGGCGCCTTCGCGCACACAGGCATCACTGGTGATGATCCGCCCGACCTTGACCGGACCCACCGCATCCGGATTTTTCGATCCTGTCATGTATCGCCTCTCCTTGCGTCTTTTTCGCGCGCATAGCGCACTGATGCAGCATCAATCTTGCCCTGCCGGATATTCAGGGCTACGCATCTGTCATGACTGACAGCCTCCCCCTCCCCGACGACCGCATCGCCAAACGCAATGTTGTCATTCTCGTGCTTGCGCAGGCCTTTCTGGGTGCGCAGATGCCGATGATCTTCACCATTGGTGGTCTCGCAGGTCAATCGCTTGCCAGCAATGCTTGTTTTGCGACGCTGCCGATCTCGCTGATCGTCGCGGGTTCCATGCTGGCGGCCACGCCGATCTCTGCGATCATGCAGCGGTACGGGCGCAAAGCGGGCTTCTTCGTGGGCGCCGCTGGCGGCACTCTTGGCGGTGTCATTGGGGCCTATGGGCTGTACCTCGGTTCTTTCCCCATCTTCCTGCTGGGCAGCTTCCTCACCGGTATCTATATGAGCGCACAGGGCTTTTACCGCTTTGCTGCCACCGACACCGCGTCCGATGCGTTTCGGCCCAAGGCAATTTCCTATGTGATGGCGGGCGGGCTGCTTTCAGCCATTATCGGGCCACAGATCGTCAAGGCGACCAGCCAAGCCTTCGTGATCCCCTTCCTCGGCACCTATATGGCCGTGGTTGCAGTGAACGTGTTGGGTGCAATCCTGTTTCTGTTTCTCAAGATCCCCAAACCCCCGGTTCCGAGCGAGGACGCACCCAAGGGGCGCAGCCGTCTGGAGCTGCTGCGCACACCCACCATCGCTGTCGCCGTAATCTGCGCCATGGTGTCCTACGCGCTGATGAACCTCGTAATGACCTCCACCCCGCTGGCTGTTGTTGGCTGTGGCTTTAGCGAAGGCAGCGCCGCCGATGTGGTGACCGCGCATGTTCTGGCGATGTATGTGCCGTCTTTCTTTACCGGGCATCTGATCGCGCGGTTCGGCGTGGAAAAGATTGTCGGTGCCGGCCTTGTGATTCTTGCCGCAGCTGGAGCTGTCGCCCTGCAAGGCGTTGATCTGGAAAACTTCTTTGTCGCGCTGGTTCTGCTGGGCATTGGTTGGAACTTTGGCTTTATCGGGGCGACAACCATGTTGGCCGGCGCACATGAGAGCTATGAGCGCGGCCGGATGCAGGGGTTGAACGACCTCTTGGTATTTGGCGGCGTGACCTTTGCCTCGCTGGCATCTGGTGGTCTGATGAACTGTTCCGGTGGCAGTGCCGTCGAAGGCTGGACCGCCGTCAATATGGCGATGGCCCCCTTCCTCGTGCTGGCAGGCGGAGCTTTGCTGTGGCTGATGCTGAAGCCGCGGGCGCTGCGCAAGGCCTGAGCCGCCCTTCGGTTTGCGGTGGCTCATCAACAAAAAAGACGTCTGACGGAAAACCGCAGGCGTCTTTTCAATTCGACATGTGGATCCACTACCAGCGTCCGGTTGCCACCCGGTAGATCAGGCCGGCGCGGCGGCGAAACTCGCTGGTGCCCAATGTGCCCTCGGCCACGCGCTGCGGTTCTGCCACGGCCTGCCGCAGGATCGCAGCGGCCTGCCAGCCAGGAAGCAACGCCGGCAGTGCGGATTTGCTGAGCTTGGCGCGTTGTCCGCGCGCCTCCTTCAGCGCCTCCAATCCGGTTTTTGCCAGCGCACTTATGCCTGACGGCGTGCCGTCCAGCAGGGGAATGCGCTTTTCCGCGACCAGTTTCGGGATCGCGCGCAGCCAATTGGCAATCCCGACCCCATAGGCGAACCGGCGCACCAGCGCCTCATCCGATGCGCCCAGCGTTGCGGCCGCCATCCACATGAGCGAGCCGGTGGTCTTGTCGATGTGATCGGCCAGCGCCGCCTCATCTTCGAAGGGATCACGGTAGATATCCCAGCGGCGCGCCTCTGCCATGGAATCAATATGCCCCGCCAGCTCTGGCGTCAGGACTTTGGCCAGCGGTGTTGCCACAAAATGTCGGCGCACCGGGCCACCAGAGGCGATTTCCTCCCCGACATCACGCCACCACTGGACGCGCATTTCCGCAATCATCGCCTCGGATGAGGCCCAGGGCGCGCGCGCCAATTCCAGATTAAACGCGTAGATCGCAAACAGCGGCGCACGTACCTCGACCGGCGCCGCCATCACCGTGGCAAAACGATCGGGATCGCCTTTCCGCACCAGATCGGCGCAGGCCGTCAGATCATCATCAAACGGGATCATCAGGCAGCACCACCCGCCGCATCCGTATCGCGCAGCAATTTCCAGCGGATTGCATCCAGCAACGCTTCAAACGACGCGTCTATTATGTTTGCGCTGACGCCCACGGTGGACCAGCGTCGGCCCTTGCCATCTTCGCTGTCGATAATGACGCGGGTCACAGCCTCGGTGCCGCCTTGGGTGATGCGCACTTTGAAATCGACCAGCCGCATATCATCCAGCGCTTTGGAGTATTGGCCCAGATCCTTTGTCAGCGCCTTGGCCAACGCATTCACCGGCCCCCGGTCGCTACCGGTCTCGTCCAGCGATTCACTCACCGACAGCAATTTCTGCCCATCGACCTTAACGACCACAACCGCCTCAGAGAGGGAGACCATCCGGTCATACTTGTTCTTGCGCCGCTCTACCGTGACCTTATAGCGCTTCACCTCAAAGAAGCTCGGCAGCTGTCCCAGCTCCTCACGCGCCAGAATTTCAAAGGACGCCTGCGCGGTGTCATAGGAATAGCCCTCTGCCTCACGGGTCTTGATCCGCTCCAAAATCCGCGCCAGCGCCGGATCGCCATTCTCAACCCGCAGACCAGCCTCAGACAGGCGACGGCGCAGATTGGACTGCCCCGCCTGATTGGACATTGGGATGATGCGCGTATTGCCGACCAGCGCCGGATCGATATGCTCATAGGTGCTGGGATCCTTCAGGATCGCGCTGGCATGCAACCCGGCCTTATGGGCAAAGGCGGAGGCCCCAACATAAGCGGCCTGTTTCGTCGGCACCCGGTTCAGGATCTCATCCAACATTCGGCTGAGGGCTGTCAGCGTGCTCAACCCCCCTCGACTGATACCGATGTCAAACTGGTCCGCATAGGGTTCTTTCAGCAGCAACGTCGGGATCAGCGTGGTCAGATTGGCGTTGCCACAGCGCTCCCCCAGACCGTTCAGCGTGCCCTGGATCTGACGGGCGCCTGCATCGACCGCCGCCAACGAACAGGCCACCGCGTTCTCGGTGTCATTATGGGTGTGAATGCCTAGGTGGTCCCCCGGCAGCCCCGCCGCGACCACCTCCGCGACGATCCGCCCCACGTCCCCCGGCAAGGTGCCACCATTGGTATCGCAGAGCACCACCCAACGCGCGCCAGCCTCAAGCGCGGCGCGGCACGCCGCCAGCGCGTAGTCCGGGTTGTCCTTGTAACCATCAAAGAAATGCTCAGCGTCAAACAGCGCCTCGCGCCCCTGCGCCACAAGATGCGCGATGGAGGCGCGGATATTGTCGAGGTTCTCCTCAAGCGTGATCCCCAGCGCATGGGTGACGTGGTAGTCATGGCTTTTGCCCACCAGACAGACCGCACCCGTGCCCGCATTCAACACCGCCGCCAGAACATCGTCGTTTTCAGCGGACCGCCCGGCCCGTTTGGTCATGCCAAAGGCGGTCATGGTCGCGCGCGTCTGCGGGGCTGCATCAAAGAACCCGCTGTCAGTCGGATTGGCGCCGGGCCAGCCCCCTTCGATATAGTCCACCCCAAGCCCGTCCAGCGCCGTGGCAATCTGTACCTTCTCAGTGGTCGAGAACTGCACGCCCTGGGTCTGCTGCCCGTCGCGCAGGGTGGTATCATAGAGGTAGAGACGTTCTTTGGTCATGGCTGGCCTTATGGCTTGGCAAGAGATGGGTGGCCCTCACCTCAGAGGGCTGTGATGTATGTTGCTTCTATATTGCTTCGAGTTTGCTGGCATCAAATGAGGGGCCGGGCACCAGTTCGACGCCGGTCTTGCTCATCCGCACTTCTATCCCGGCGGCAACAAAAGCTGCTTTCAGCCGGTCAACCTCGGAAAAGTCCTTGCTTTGCATCGCAATTGTCCGCGCCTCGAAAAGCTTTTCTTCATAGCCGGTTAGGTCGATCTTTTCACTTTCCACCCAGCCTCCCATTTCCGCTGTCAGAAGGCCCATCACCTGCGCCGAGGCAAGCAGATCCGCTGCGGTCTCAGGTGTCGCAAGCCTGTGCAACTCGCTGAGTGCCCCGGCTGTGTTCAGATCATCCGACAGCGCCTCCAGGACCGCGGCAGCAGCGGTAGGCGCGGGCTCGATGCCCGTGGTCAGCGCGCGCCACTTGCGCAACGTTGCCTCCGCTTCCTTTGCCTTTTTGTCGGTCCAGTCCATCGGTTTGCGATAATGGGTTTGCAGGAATACCAGCCGGATCACCTCCCCCGGATAGCCCTGATCCAACAGGTCGCGCACGGTGAAGAAGTTGCCCAGCGACTTGGACATCTTCTTTCCCTCGACCTGCAGCATCTCATTGTGCAGCCAGATTTTTGCAAAATCGCCCTCAGGATGGGCGCAGCAGCTTTGCGCAATTTCATTCTCGTGATGCGGGAACATTAGATCGTTGCCGCCGCCGTGAATGTCGAAACTGTCGCCAAACAGTTCATGGCTCATGGCGGAGCATTCGATATGCCAACCCGGACGACCCCGGCCCCAGGGGCTGTCCCAGCCCGGCAGCTCATCGGTGGAGGGCTTCCACAACACGAAGTCCATCGGATCGCGTTTGTTATCGGCCACTTCAACCCGCGCACCGGCAATCATGTCATCCACCGAGCGACCGGACAGCGCGCCATAGTCCTTGTAGCTCTTGACCGAGAACAGCACATGTCCCGCGCCGTCGGCATAGGCATGGCCCTTGGCAATCAACTCTTCAATCATCGCAATCATCTGCGGGATATAAGCGGTGGCGCGCGGCATGTGATCCGGCTCCAGCGCGCCCAACCCGCCCATATCCGCCAGATACCAGCTGATGGTCTCTTCCGTGCGCTCCTGTACCAGCTCTTCCAGCGTGCCGGGGGCACCGGCTTCTTTCCGTGCGAGGGCCGTTGCGTTGATCTTGTCATCCACATCGGTGAAATTACGCGCATAGGTGACGTGATCCGTGCCGTAGACGTGGCGCAACAGGCGATAGAGCACATCAAACACCACGACCGGGCGCGCATTGCCGAGATGGGCGCGGTCATAAACCGTCGGCCCGCAGAGATAGAGGCGCACATTGTCGGGATTGAGCGGGGCCAGCACCTCTTTGCCTCGGGTGCGGGTGTTGTGCAGCTTGATCGTCGTCATCACAAATCCTTCGTCTGACCGCAGCGCCGCAGCGTCAATGGCCAATCTCCCAACGGGTGCCGCAGATACGCGGCGCGCAGCGCGGGCTTAGCAACTTGTTCAAAAGAAGGGAACGACAGAAACCAGCCCGCTGACTATTTCAGCAGGTAATGCAGCAGGTAATAATGTTGCAAATCCGGTTCATGAGAGTTTCATAACACGCGCGCACCGCCCCGCCAAGCCTGCAATTCAGACCGAAGCCTCACGCCAACGCAAAAGGGCGCGCCCACAGACATGGACGCGCCGCTATTAACCCCGGTGGGTCAAATCAGAACTGGTAGGACGCCCGCAGCGACACGGTGGTCGCATCAGCGCTGATGCCGGAGCTGCCCAGATTGTCGAAGTCATGCTCCAACACTTCGCCACCGACAGTCCATTGATCGGTCACACGGTAGGCCACGCCAATCCCGTAGAATTCACCGGTTTCATCACCAACAGAGGTATCAACCTGCGCCACACCGCCGGTCACATAGGCCAGTACGGGACCAAAGTCATACCCGGCCTTCACCTTGCCACGCATCACCGAGTCCACGGTCGCGGCACCGCCGCCCAGATCAACATCTGTGGCGTCATAGTCGATTTCACCACCCAGGACGAAGCGACCAAAATCATAGTTGTAACCAGCGTGCACACCGTAAGAGACGTCATCCCCTGACAGGCCATTGCTGGTGTCGGCGTCCAGCTGCCCGATTTGGCCACCGATATAGGCACCGGTCCAATCACCACCGTCATTGGCAACCACAACTGGCGGTGCGGCAGGAGCTGGGGCCACGACCGGCTCTTCCAGATTGCCGGCAAAGGCTGGGGTGCTCAGGGCGGCGGCGATAGCGGCCATGGATACGATACGAGTCATCTCGACTTCTCCTTGTCTGTCTTTCGACATGTGTCTTCTGCGTCGACGCGCTACTCTCGCGTCTGCCCCTCCTAAAGAAGATCGACAGCCGTTTTGTTCCAGACCCCGGCATATTTTTCTGAATTTCTGCGCATGAATTGGCGCAAAATGAGCGACTGAGGCAGGTTCCCGCCGGTTGATTTCAGGCAGCTAATCGCCGATTGGCAGGTTCGCGCCAGCATCTTGCCCGACCGGCCAACTGCCGCTCATCTGAATTCCGGAACCGGGTCCAGTATGCTTCTCGGAATCGGCCTATTGCACGGGTCGCGCGACCCAGGTTGAGGCGCTGCGCAGGGATGCACGGATTTGCGAAATATCCCGGTAGAGTCAATTCCCGCAGCCAATTCTATGGACGGATGGGGAGAAGGCTGTTGTCAGAACTGAAAGGATGCGCGGATGGACAGGATATCACGTGACGGCGCCTGAACGGCCGCGCCATCGCTTGCGTCCTGATGTAGATATTCCCCGCTGACCCGCAAAGCACGGTTGAGCGAGTAGCTGAGCCCCAGGCCATAAACCGCGCCATTGTCACTATCTGTGGCGGTTTCATTGCGCGCGGAGCCGATGGTGAGATATCCCAGCGTCTCTCCCATATCGTAGCCGGCACGCAGTTTGATCCGCCGGGTCTGCTCCTCAGTCAGGTCAGAGCGGACACGCCCGCTGCGATCGACTTCAACCTCCCCGCCCAGTACCACGCGACCAAAGTCATGATCATAGCCTAGGTGAAGCCCCGATGCGCTCACCGAGCCGCGCTCTGATGGTGCTGCCTGTACCCGCGCCATGGAGGCGCCGAGGAAGAAACCGCTCCAGTCACCGGCAAAACCCGGCGCAGCGGCAAGGCCCCCTACCGCCAATCCGGCAATCGCTGCCCGCCGTACTGATCCGCACCCATTTGCCCGAATCCCTCGGCGCCGCTGCTTGCGATGCACCAAGAGATCACGGTCTGTGCTGCGAATGAAGGCCGGTATCATCGGCACTGCCCTTTTCTGGCGGCCCGCCGTTTAGGCGCGCGTAATTGTCCAACTCCGACCAGTATCTCTGCAAATGTTTAACACCGGGTTCAGCATGATGGTGTTCTCAGAGTGACCCATCAGACGGCCCCGGAATAGAAGAAGTTCTCCCTTTAACGCTCTAATATTTATATATTTTACCTAAAAACTCCAATGCAGACGCGACAGGTTGCGGATCTCGATCGTGAAATATTGGTCGCAAATTTCACAAAAGTCGCAAATGAGATAGAATCGGTCGCCCACTGTGCAACGATGTCCAGACGACAACGGAGCAGCGATATGGCAGCTAGCCAGCCAGGGAAACAGTCAGGCGAACGGTGGGTCATCAGCCTGATTGGCCGCACAATCGGCGCGTCCCGTGGCCGGGCGGCGCGGGGGCGACCGCGGCGGATCTGAGACATTCAGATTCCATATCAGATCCAGAGAGACCTTATGACAGATCAATCGAACTCGCCTCGTGCGGCCCGCAGTGGCGGTCGCGCTGCCCGCCGTGCTGCCCGTGCAGCCCCCCTTGCCGACCATCTGCGCCCCATCCGGGCTGGGTTGGAGGGCGGGCTCTATCGCCCGCTCAGCGACGCCGGTGTCGCACGTATTCACCAAGCCGCGCTGGACGCGCTGGAGCAGATCGGCCTTGCCGACGCCCCCCCCAGCGGGGTTGCCTATCTGAAAGCTGCGGGCTGTATCGAAGGGGACGATGGTCGCATCCGCTTCCCTCGTGCCCTGGTCGAGGACACGATTGCCAAGGCGAACAGATCGGTCACCCTGTTCAGCCGGGATGGCAAAAACGATCTCGAACTCTCGGGTAACCGGGTGCATTATGGCACCGCCGGTGCTGCGGTCCATGTGGTTGACGTTCATGGCCGGACATACCGCGATTCAACTGTACAGGATCTGCATGACGCGGCCCGGATCACCGACCAGCTGGACAATGTCCATTTCCTGCAGCGGCCCATGGTGTGCCGCGATATTCTCGACAATATGGAAATGGACCTGAATACGGTCTATGCAAGCTGCTCTGGCACGCTGAAACACATCGGCACATCCTTTACCGAGCCAAGCCATGTGCCGCCAGCTCTGGAGATGCTGCATATGATTGCAGGCGGCGAGGACAAATGGCGCGAGCGTCCGTTTATGTCCAATTCCAACTGCTTCGTTGTGCCCCCGATGAAGTTCGCCACCGAGAGTTGCGAGGTGATGGAACTGTGCATCAAGGGTGGTATGCCGGTCTTGCTCCTATCCGCAGGCATGGCTGGCGCAACCGCTCCCTCAACAATTGCCGGCGCCATTGTGCAGGCGGTTGCCGAATGCCTTGCCGGTCTGGTTTACGTCAACGCCGTCAAACCCGGCGCACCCGCGATCTTTGGCACCTGGCCATTTGGGCTTGATCTGCGAACCGGGGCGATGTCGATCGGATCTGGCGAACAGGCGCTGCTGACAGCGGGCTGCGCGCAGATGCATCATTTCTATGACCTGCCAGGAGGGGCCGCCGCTGGCGCCTCCGACAGCAAACTCCCCGACATGCAGGCCGGATGGGAGCAGATGTGCTCCAACGTAATGGCGGGGCTGTCGGGGTGCAATATGGTGTATGAAGCCGCCGGGATGCATGCCTCGCTGCTTGGATTCTGCCTTGAGTCCCTGATCCTGAGCGACGATATGCTTGGCCAGGCCATGCGCTGCGTGCGCGGTATTGAAGTGAGCGAGGATACCGTTGCCATCGATCAAATCGCTGATGTCTGCCTTAGCGGAACGGGCCACTATTTAGGAACGGACGCTACGCTGAGCCGGATGCAGCAGGATTTTGTCTACCCGACATTCGGGGATCGCACCTCGCCCAAGGAATGGGCGGAGCTGGACAAGCCTGACCTCATAGAAAAGGCCGTAGCCCGCAAGGAACAAATCCTGAGCCAAGCCTCGCAGGCGCAATTCGATCCAGTTCTGGATCAGGCGCTGCGGGAGCGGTTCAACATTCACTTGCCAAGATAAGCCATTGAAACACCTATGGGCATCATCAAGAAATGCCCATAGGTGACCTTTGACGCCGAGGTCAGATCGCCTTCAGCCGCTGCCGCAAATATTCCAGCCAGCCACGGAGGTTTGTCGTCTTGGCGAATTTCTTGCCCATATATCGCAGCTCTTTCTGCCGCAAAGCCTTGCTGACAGACGCGCTGACTTGGCCCTCATGCATGCGGTTGGCGATCACAGTGTCTGGCACGACCACGGGATCTCCGTAGGCATCCCACAGGCGTTTGTAGAGATCCACATCCATCAACCAGATCAAGGCTTCGTCGAACTCCATCGCGGAAGTCCGACGCATGGCAAGAACCGAGGGACTGGAAACGGTGTTTTTGCCAAAATGCAACCGATCCGTCAGGCGAGGCCGCATCGGGCGGGTCACACTGCTGCCGTCCCGCGTAACGCCAGAGCCGCAGAGGCACCAGTCCGCCCCCTGCCCCATTACATCATGTATGTGCGTCAACCCTTTGGGATCTATTATCAAATCATCCTGAAACAGAACCTTGATGATATCGCCGGCTGCATGGGCCATTGCGTTGTTCACATTGGCCGATGCCTGTCGCAACCCCTCGCGGTTCCACAGATGGGTGATGGTCAACCGGTCGGCATACTCCCGGCAGACCTCAGCAACCGCCATGTCATCGGATTGATCAGACACGACGATATCGAAATCGCTAAAACTCTGGTGGCAGAGATGGTCAAAGGAGTCCGCTAGGTAACGCGCACCATCCCCGCCCATAGCATAGGCGGGAATGCAAAGGGTAATTGCAGGCATGGCGGGTTCCTTGGCCGGGGCTGTTTTGCCCTGCCTAGCAAAGCCACAGCGCAAGTCCAAGCCGCGGACCTGCCTAAACGCCCAGATAGCGATCCTTCAGCTCGGGCGTCAGCGCACCCATCGTACCCGTCCACACCGTCGCGCCCTTGTTCACAATCACTGCGCGATCCGCCACGGCGGAGAGTTCGCGCAGTGTTTTATCCACCACCAGGATCGACAGGCCGCTGTCACGTTTCAGCCGTGCAATCGCCGCCCAGATTTCCTGCCGCACCACCGGCGCCAGCCCTTCTGTGGCCTCGTCCAGGATCAGCAGGCGCGGGTTGATCATAAGCGCGCGACCAATGGCGAGCATCTGCTGCTCCCCTCCGGACAGTGAAGACGCGGTCTGATCGCGCCGCTCCGCCAAGCGGGGAAAGAGATCTGCCACCATGGCAAAATCCCAGGGGCCGGGTCGTGCAGCGGCTCTCAGATTTTCCTCGACCGTGAGCGGCGCAAAACACCGGCGACCCTCAGGCACCAGCCCGATGCCCAGGCGTGCGATTTTATGTGAGGGCAGCTTGCGCAGGTCATTTCCTGAAAAATGCAGCGTGCCTTCACTCGCGGGCAGCATGCCGCAGATGGTCTTGATTGTGGTGGATTTGCCCATGCCGTTGCGCCCCATCAGCGCCACCACTTCGCCTTCGCCGATGTCTAGGTCCACACCAAACAAGGCCTGAGATGGCCCATAGGACGCAGTAACATTTTTAAGAGATAGCAAGGTCATACCGCCTCCTCTTCACCCAAGTAAGCGCGCCGCACCTCTGCGTTGTTGCGGATTTCATCGGTGGTGCCGGTGGCTATGACCTCGCCATAAACCAGCACGCTGATCCGATCCGCCAAGGCAAAGACCGCGTCCATATCATGCTCCACCAGAAGGATCGGCGCCTCGTGGCGCAGCGTGTCCAAAAACCCTGTCAGCGCCTGCGATCCCCCCGCGCCAAGACCTGCCATCGGCTCATCCATCAGGAGTAGTTTCGGCTGCAGCGTCAGCGCCACGGCCACCTCCAGCTGGCGCCGTTGACCATGTGACAGATCAGCAGTCCGCCGCTTTGCATCGCTCAGCAGGCCCACGCGCTCCAACGCCTGTTCCGCCTGCGCCACCAGTGCCTTGTCTCGCATCACATTGCCAAGGAACCGAAACACGCCCCCCCGCGCGCCAAGCGCGCCAAGAACCGCGTTTTGCAGCACTGTGAAGTCCATCGCGAGCGCGGAGATCTGAAAGGTGCGCCCCAGCCCCATCCGGGCTCGTGCGACGCGGCTCAGGTCATCTACCGGGCGACCAAGCAGCGAAACCGATCCGCTATCCGGACGAAGTTCCCCGGATATCTGCTTGATAAGTGTTGATTTCCCGGCGCCATTCGGGCCGATCAACGCATGGATTTCACCGGCGCGCAGATCCAGAGAGATGTTCTTGCTGGCCTGCAGCGCGCCGAAGGATTTGCTCAGATCCCTGACCTCAAGGACCTGTTTTACACCCGTTAGATCAGTCATGGGCCACCTCCCGTCCGCTGATCGCACCGATTACGCCACCACGGGCGTAAAGCACGATGATCAGCAGCAGCCCGCCCAGGTAGATCTGCCAGTAATCGCTGATCCCACCCAGAAGATGCTCCAGCAGAATGAACAGCGCAGCGCCGATGACCGGGCCAAACAGCCGACCCACGCCGCCGATGATGACAAAGATCATGATCTCACCGCTGGTATGCCAGCTGAGCATGGTGGGGCTAACAAAACGGTTCAGATCGGCAAACAGCGCCCCGGCCAGACCGGTGATCGCTCCTGAAATAACAAAGGCCGTCAGACGCAGCTGGTAAGGGGTGACACCAACCGTCTCCACTCGCGCCTCGCATTGACGCGCAGCAGAAAGCGCCAGCCCAAAAGGCGCGCGCGCCAGCCGGGCGGCAAACCACAGCACCACACAAAGGATGGAATAGCAGATCAAAAAGAACTGCAATGGAACCAATGTGTTGAGACCCGGAAACTCATTGCGCACCCAAATCGATAGCCCGTCTTCACCGCCATAGGCCGACCAACTGATGGCAAAGTAGTAGAGCATCTGACCGAAGGCCAAGGTGATCATGATAAAATAGACGCCCGAGGTGCGCAGCGACAGCGCGCCAATCACCAGCGCTGCGAGCGCGCTGGCAACAACTGAAACCAGCCAGATCACCGGCATCTGGTTGGTGCCTTCGATCAGCATCGGCCACTGGGCCAGCGGTTCATAATTCTGCGCGTGGGCGGCCAGAATTCCCATCGCATAGCCCCCGATCCCAAAAAATGCAGCATGGCCAAGGCTCACAAGCCCACCAATCCCCAGCGCAATATTGAGGCCAACCCCAGCCAACGCAAGGATTGCCACCTTCGTCGCGAGGGTGATCAGAAACGGCTCATCTGCCATATGCGCCCACAGCGGGATCGCGAGCAGCAGTAGGATCACCGCAGCGTTCAACAGGTTTTCACGGCTCATCAGTGCTGCCCCCCATAAAGACCGGACGGGCGCACCAACAGGATGACCGCCATCAGGATGTAAATCAGCATCGACGCTAGCGATGCTCCGACGGATGTTGCGCTGGCCGGCTCCATGAACAGCGCAAACAACTGCGGCAGGAACACGCCGCCCAATGTATCCGTCAGCCCCACCAACAATGCCCCGACCATCGCGCCCTTGATCGAACCGATGCCGCCGATGACAATCACCACGAAGGCCAGGATCAGCACCGGCTCACCCATGCCGACCTGGACCGATTGGATGGCTCCGACCAAGGCACCAGCCAGTCCGGCCAGCGCTGCACCAAGGGCGAAGACCAGCGTGTAAAGCTTTGAAATATCAACACCAAGTGCCGCAATCATCTCCCGGTCATTTTCGCCAGCACGGATCTGGATCCCGATACGGGTGCGCGCGATCAGCCAGAACAACCCGGCTGCGACCACGAGACCAATGGCAATGATGGTCAGACGATAAAGCGGGTATTCAATGCCCCCCGGCAGGCTGATCGGACCCGACAGGTAACTCGGCACATCCAGAAACAGCGGGAAGGACCCAAAGACCCAGCGCGTGCCTTCTGAGAAGATCAGGATCAGCGCAAACGTGGCCAGCACCTGATCCAGATGATCCCGGTCATAGAGTTTCCGGATCACCAGGAATTCGACCAGCGCGCCAGCCGCTGCGGCGGCGGCCAGGCTGGCGATCAGGGCCAGAACAAACGAGCCGGTCCAGGCGGCCACAACCGCGGCGGCAAAGGCACCGACCATATAAAGCGCACCATGCGCCAGATTGATCAGCCCCATAACGCCAAAGACCAAGGTCAGACCGGCCGCCATGAGAAAGAGCATCACCCCGAACTGCAATCCGTTCAGGATCTGCTCCAGTATAAGTATGAGGGACATGAGTTCGTTCCACCAAGGCAGAGGAAACACGCCTCTGCAGCAATTGGAATGGGAGGATGCGAGCCGGATTTCTTACCGGCCCGCACACCTCAGATTGTCTTACATCTTGCACTCTGCCGCGTAGGCGTCAGCATGATTTTCCAGACCGGTTGCGATGATCTTGTTGGTGAAAACATCACCTTCCTGAATGACCTCACGGACGTAAATGTTCTGGATCGGGTGGTGGTTGTCACCGAATTTGAAATCGCCCCGTACGGACGCGAAGTTCGCCGCCTTCAGCGCTGTGCGGAAGGCGTCCTTATCATCGACACTGGCCTTATCCAGCGCGCTGAGGATCAGGTTAGCAGTGTCGTAGCCCTGGCTTGCATAGAGCGAAGGAAGGCGTTCGTATTTCTGCTCAAAGGCAGCGACAAAGGCTGTGTTCGCCGGATTGTCGAGGTCCTTGTTCCACTGCGAGGTATTTTTGATCCCAAGTGCGGCACCGCCAACAGCCTGCAGAATGCCCTGATCAAAGCTGAAGGCCGGGCCGACAACCGGCAACTCGACACCGCTGTCTGCATATTGCTTGAGGAAGGAAATGCCCATGCCACCCGGCAGGAAGAAATAGACGCTGTCGGCACCGGAGGCGCGGATTTGCGCAATTTCGGCAGCGTAATCGGTCTGACCCAGTTTGGTGTAGGTCTCACCCGCCAGATCGCCTTTGTACATCCGCTTATAGCCGGTCAATGCGTCCTTACCAGCCGGGTAGTTCGGGGCAAGGATGTAGCTGTTTTTCAAATCTGCATCATTGGCGTATGCGCCCGCCGCCTCATGCAGATTGTCATTCTGCCAAGCCACGTTGAAGTAGTTTTCATGGCAGCGCTTTCCGGCGAGCGCTGACGGGCCAGCGTTGGGCGACAGATAGAAGACCCCCTGAGCCGTTGCTGCTGGAACCACCGCCATCGCGAGGTTCGACCAGATGATGCCGGTCATGATATCGACCTTCTCTGATTGGATCATCTGATCGGCGATCTGTACGGCGCTTTCGGGTTTGCGCTGGTCGTCTTCGATCACCACCTCGATATCGTCGCGGCCCGCCTGCTCCATCGCCAGCATAAAGCCGTCGCGCACATCCACGCCAAGGCCCGCGCCGCCACCGGAGAGTGTTGTAATCATACCAATCTTGGTTTCAGCGCCCGCGGCCAATGCCAGCGTCGATACGGCTGCCGCCAGCGCCATGGTCTTCAGTGTCGTCATTGATCCATCTCCCTGATCTATCTGAGCAATGGGGGCCGCTTCTGTGGCAGCTCCCCGCCGCTTACTCTTTCTGATTGGACTGCGCTGCGCCAGCTTTTTGCGGCGTTCTTCAATTTTGTCAGCCTGTGCGGGCGCACTCATGCCGGGGGCAGAGCACATGCGCAGAAAACCGACCTCACGAGGTCCAAGGACCATTTATCGATCCCTTAAGGAAGCCTAGGCTGAAGTCCGTATTTATTTCAAGATTAAAATATCTAACCTTAAAACTTATCGCTCCAGCAGGAGCGCCTGTCGCGTCAGGTCTTTCTAGTGAAAGCTGCCTTGACGTCACCCTCCTTGAGCGCGAAGAGCGCGTAGTGTGAACGGCAACGTTGTATATGGACAGAAGCTATTATCACATACGGCGACGATCAGTCAGCTGCTGCATATTAATAGCAGCCAAGCATGAACCATAACATACGACAGCTAACGCCCATATCAGACAGCCTTGCTTGGTAGGCTGACAGCCGTAGTGACGTTAATAACAACTCTGAGCTGAGTGGAAATAGTATTCGCTAGCAGGATTTAAGTCGGCGCGGTCGATCTAGCGCGTCATCCGCGCCTTTAGTGTTACTACGCTGCCGCTCAAGCCCGTCAGTATAGCGCTTCACAAGTTCGATCTGAAAGCGGATCTCGTGAACCCGGTCAGCGAGCTGCTGGCTCAGTGAACCGATGGCGCTCTCGGCATCTACCAGACCGGCCTCTGTCGCGGAAAGCACATTGAGCAGAGGCAACGCCAGATCTGTTAGCACCTGCGCGCTCACCTCGCGCGTCAGATCCTCAAGCCCGGCACCGAAACCCACATCAGGCCGGAAAGCATAGCCGATCCCACCAAGGCTGATCCGAAACCGGATGATGATCGACAGACTACCATCTTCGTTAACAGATGTGAGGATATGAGCCCCAGCCAGAACCAGGCCTGGCACTTCAAGGATCAGAGATGGCAGGGAAATAACCTGTGTCTCGCCCGACAGCATGTTGACGCAGTCGTTCAATCCGTCAGCAATGGCGTCGCAAAACACCTCACCAAGGGGCATCGTATTTACGAAGGAGGTTCTGTTACGGAACGCAGAACTGACAATTTCACAGGACCGGACATAAGGGGCTCCGCCCTTCTCGGCCATCATGTTCACGATGAACCGCCGTTGGTCTTCTCCAGTCTCAGCACTATCAGTCATAGCTACCACATTCATTACACCCAACCTGTATAACTGGAGATGTTTTAATTTCTAGTTAGGAGTGGTTTACAAATCGTTGATACAGCGTAGGCTTGAGTAACAATCTCCGTCAAGCTTTATGCAACCCTGAATTGCAATCCCAACATCTCGATCGCAGCCCCAATATGCCTCGACAGTTCACTCCTCAAGTAGACCTTCTGCAACTCGCCATGGACCTTGTAGGGGTGAAGGCGTGAAGGCGTTACTTGGAGCCGTGAAGGCGTTAATAGATAAAAAATACGGTAGACGATAGGCGCACATATGACAACGCAAACATCTCAGGACCTGACCATTATCGGCATCGGGTCTTCCGCAGGCGGACTTGAAGCCATTCGTGAGCTGGTTGCGACGCTCCCGGTGGATGTGCCTGCGGCCTATGTTGTTGTCCAACATATGTCGCCACACCACAAAAGCCTGATGACGGAGCTGGTGGCGCGGCAGACCCAGCTGAAGGTCGGCACCATACAAAATGGCACGATCCCCGAGGCCAATGTCGTCTATATCACCCCGCCCAAGAGCGATGTCATCTTCTCAGATGGTCGCCTGCACCTGTTGCAGGATCCCAATGCCGAACCCGGTACGCCGCGCCCCTCGGTCGACCGCTTCCTGGTCAGCCTTGCGGAGCAGAACGGCGACAACTCCATGGCGATCATCCTTTCGGGGACCGGCAGTGATGGCGCCTACGGCGTGCAGGCCATTCGCGAGGCCGGCGGCATCACCATTGCTCAGGACACCGAAAGTGCGAAGTACGACGGTATGCCAGTGGCTGCGGTGCAGACCGGCTGCGTTGACCTCGTGCTGCGGCCGCAGGATATTGGTGCCAACCTGCAAAAGATCCTTTCCTCACCGCGCGATTTCACCTCTCTCCGGCATGAAAACAGCCTACAAGAATCACCTGTATCGGATCTGCTGCAAATTCTGCTGGCGCGCACTCGCGTTGATTTTCGCGACTACAAACAGACAACGATCAGTCGCCGGATTGAGCGACGCATGATCGCTCTGGGAATCGAAACCCAAGAAGAATATACGCAGTTCTGCCGTAACAACCCTCATGCGGTCGATGCCTTATTCAAGGACCTGCTGATCTCAGTCACACGGTTCTTCCGTGATCGGGAAGAATTCGAACTGCTGAGAGCGCTGTTACCGCAACTGCTAAAAGAGCGCGGCCCCGGCCCGCTGCGGATCTGGGTTGCCGGCTGCGCCACCGGCGAGGAAGCCTACTCGATCGCCATGGTGGTCTCTGAGGCGCTCGGCAATCCGACCAATCAGCTCAAATCACGGGTACAGATTTTCGCAACCGATATCGACAAAGATGCGTTGCAAACCGCACGCAAAGGTGTCTACAGCCTCACAGCTCTGAACGATATTCCCCCTGAATTTGCCGAGAAATATCTGATCCGTCAGACCGATGGGGTCCGGGTGGTCGACAATCTACGCAATGCGGTTCTGTTTTCTGACCATAACGTCTGTCAGGATCCCCCGTTTCAGAAAGTCGATTTAATTTGCTGCCGCAACCTTCTGATTTATTTTGGAAACCCACTGCAACAGAAGGTCATGTCGCGGTTCCACTATGCCATGTCACCGCATGGTCTTCTGTTCCTTGGCACTGCCGAGAGCGTCGCCGGATCGGATGAATTATTCGTGCAAGATCGCTCCGCAACGCATGTCTATCGCAAACGATCCCTGCGGGCACACCAGCAACCTTATAATATGCCTTCGGTGCCGATGATGGCACAACGGCCGACGATCAAGCCGCCGGAGCAGTCTGGGCCCTCCACTGATCGACAGCTGTTCGAGGCACTGGCGCAATCCTTGGGCAAGAACTCACTTCTGGTCACTGAGGACTTTTCTATCGCGCGGGTCTATGGCTCAGTCAGTCAGTTCATCGAAATCAATGAGACCAGTTCGCTGCGGATGCATCTTGATCTGCTGCGCAGCCCATTGCGTGAAGAGGCGCGCAGCCTCATTACCATCGCGCTGAAAAATGGGTCTCATAAAGGCGGCGTCCGCCATCTTCTTGCGGAGAACGACGAGGAGGAAATTCACCTCAATGTTTATCCGATTGTCGCCAAGGACATCAGTGAACGCGCCGCATTGGTGGTCTTTACACCGGTAAAGGTTGACCGCTCGCGAGTGAGTGACGAACCGATTATTGGCGAGGAAGGCGATGCCACCTTTGAACGGATCCGCAATCTAGAGAATGAGGTTGCAACAACCCGTGAAGCTCTGCAGCAGACCATCGAAGAGCTGGAGACATCAAACGAGGAACTGCAATCACTTAACGAGGAGCTGCAATCCACCAACGAGGAACTGCAAGCCACCAATGAGGAGCTGGAAACCTCAAACGAAGAACTCCAATCCACGAACGAAGAACTGATCACCGTCAATGAAGAGCTTCAGGTCACCGCGTCTGAACTGAGCGGCCGTACCGGCGAGCTGATTTCAGTCCTTGAAAGCACGCCGCTTGCGATCGTTGTGGCTGATAGTGCCCTGCAGATCACTCAGGCCACTTTGGCGGCGACCCGGATGTTCGATATCCGCCGTCCGATCTCCAGCCCGCACATCAGCCAATGTGCTCTGCCCGAAGGGTTTCCTATTCTGGCACCAATCTGCAGCGAAGCTCTGCGTCTTGGCCAAACCGTGACCGAGGAATTCAGTTCTAAGGGCAGCCGCATCCGCCTGACCTGTTCGCCCTATTTCGACGTCAACGGGCAGATCCTCGGCGTTACGCTGGTCGTGTCGGAGTTTCCGGGCATGGCACATGAAATGGAGATGATTCTCGACAACTCCAATCTTCTGCTGCTCAATCGCACGCGCAAGGGAGAGATCCTCCGGATCAGTGCGGCCTATGCAGAATTGTTGGGCTTGAACCGCGACACAGCCCTGTCTCAGAACGTATTTTCCATCGCTGAAGACGACGAAGGCATTGATCAGGCCATGTTCCGTCGAGCGACCAAAGTTCTGGATAAGCCGGAGGGATTTGACAGCGAATTGCTGCAGGTGAGCCTACCTGACGGGACCGGTGAGCGCTGGATCCATATGGACCGTCACCGGTTCCCCCATCACGTGACCGAAGAGCCGACAGTCTTTACCATCGGCACTGATGTGACCGAAACCGTGGAGGCCCGTCAACGTGCCGAAGCGCTTCTGATGCAGGCGGAATTGGTCCAGGATATGGTTGGGATCGGGTTCTGGTCCATCGATGCGGAGGGCCAGACGCCCTATTGGTCGCCCAAAGTCTATGACATCCATGGCGTGAAACCAGAGGACTATGATCCGGAAATCGAAAGTGCCATTGCGTTCTTCCACCCCGATGACCGGGAGGATGTGCAGCGCATTATCTCCGAGGCGATTGAAACGGGCAGCGGTTTTTCATTCATCAAACGCTTGATTCGTGCCGATGGCGTCGAAATCAGTGTGGAAAGCCAAGGCTTGGCTATTCGCGACGACAACGCCGATGTGACGCGACTGGTCGGTATCTTCCGCGAGGCACAGGACGCTGAGGGCTGATTGCCCGCACACCGGGCAATCAGATTTTAAAAAAGGCGCAGGTGACTGCGCCTTTTTCATGGTCCACATCTGTAGTCTTTGACCTGCCCCACGAAGGGGCAGACGTTACACCACCTTCAACCGTCGTCCTGCCGTCAACCCGTCTGCAGCCGCAGTGATGGCTTGCGCGTCGATGCCAAAATGACGGTAGAGATCACCGATGGTGCCGGTCTGGCCAAAATGCTCGACGCCAAGCGGAATAGACTGATGCCCCTGAACGCTCCCCAGCCAGCTCAGGGTTGCCGGATGCCCGTCAATCACCGTGATCAGCTTGCAATGGTTGGGCAGTTGGGCCAGCAGGGTCTCGATATGGCTTTGTGCCTGCGGCAGGCCACGTGCCCGCGCCCGCTGCGCTGCGGTCCAACCCGCATTCAACCGGTCTGCTGAGGTGACGGCCAACACGCCCACGTCACGGCGACCTTCACCAATGGCGGCAGCGGCTTTAATGGCTTCCGGTGCGACGGCCCCCTGATAGGCAATCACCACATCACAGTTCGGTCCCGGTTTTTTCAGCCAGTAAGCGCCATCAATGGCCCCCTGCCGGAAATCATCGTCACCACGTTTGCCGGGCTGTTCAATAGGATTGGTGGTCAGCCGCAGATAGACGGAGCCGCCGGTCTCATCGCGCAGCCATGTGCGCTCATCCGGGTCGCCCTCGCCATCGCGCTGGAGATAATCAAACGCCCATTCCATAATCACTGCCAGCTCATCCACGAAGGCAGGTTCAAACGCAGCCAACCCGTCCTGGCTCATCCCGATCAGCGGCGAACCGATAGATTGATGTGCGCCCCCTTCCGGGGCCAATGTCACCCCAGACGGCGTGCCCACGATCATGAAACGGGCATCCTGATAGCAAGCATAGTTCAGGGCATCGAGGCCACGCGCAACGAAAGGATCATAGACGGTGCCAATCGGGATCAGCCGCTTGCCAAACAGCGATTGAGACAGACCGGCAGCCCCCAACAGCAAGAACAAATTCATCTCCGCAATGCCCAATTCGATATGTTGGCCGTCCGGTGTGAACTCCCATTTTGCGGTCGACGGGATCTTATGCTCCATGAAGGCATCCGCCTGAGCCGTGCGGGCAAAAAGCTTGCGCCGGTTCACCCAGGGACCAAGGTTTGTCGTCCCGGTCACATCCGGTGACATGGTAACAATCCGCGTTGCCAGATCGCTGTCGCCTTTGGAGAGGTCATCAAGGATCTTGCCAAATCCCATCTGTGTCGACATCTCGCGGTCGGTCTTCACCTCCACCGTCGGCACAGCCAAGCGCGCGTCCTGATAGCGCCGCGCGCCTTTTGCGAAAAACGGCGTCTGATCAAGGAACCCTTGCAGCGCAGCCGCATCTTCGACCGTTGCAAACGGCTCCCATTCCTCGCCCTCAGCGACGCCCATATAGCGCTGCCATTCCGCCATCTGGGTCTTGTTCATCAGGCCGCCGTGATTGTCCTTGTGGCCCGCGATGGGCGTGCCCCACCCCTTCACTGTATAGGCCAGGAAACAAACCGGGCGGTCATGGTCGATGGCCGCAAAGGTCTCGGCCATAGTGGCCACGCAATTGCCGCCAAGGTTTTCCATCAGTGCCGCCAGCTCCGCGTCAGAGCGCCGGTCGATCAGCGCAGTCACATCTCCCTGATCGCCCAGATCCTCCATGAGATGCTGACGCCAGACAGCCCCGCCCATAAAGGTCAGCGCCGAATAGGTCTGATTGGGGCAGTCATCAATCCACTGACGCAGCTTATCACCGCCCGGCTCCTCAAACGCGGCGCGTTGCAGGGCGCCATATTTTACCTTCACCACATCCCAGCCAAAGGCGTCAAAGATCTTCTCGATCCGCTGGAACAATCCTTCGCGCACAATCCCGTCAAGGGACTGGCGGTTATAATCAATGATCCACCAGGTGTTGCGCAGATCGTTTTTCCAGCCTTCCTGAAGGCATTCATAGACATTGCCCTCATCCAGCTCTGCATCGCCGACCAACGCCACCATGCGCCCCTGCGGCGCGTCTGCGCCCCAGGATTTCGCGGTGATATAGTCCTGAACCATGGAGGCAAAGGAGGTGATCGCCACCCCAAGACCCACCGATCCGGTGGAGAAATCCACGTCATCAATATCCTTGGTCCGGCTCGGATAGCTCTGCACCCCGCCAAAACCACGGAAATTCTCCATCTTCTCACGGGTCTGGTTGCCCATCAGATATTGGATTGCATGAAAGATGGGCGACGCATGGGGTTTTACCGCCACCCGGTCCTCAGGCCGTAGCGCGCTGAAATACAGCGCGGTCATGATCGACACCATCGAGGCAGAGCTGGCCTGATGGCCCCCAATCTTGATGCCGTCTTCCTTGGCCCGCAGGTGGTTGGCGTTGTGGATCATCCAATGTGACAGCCATAGCAGCCGCTGCTCAATCGTCTTGAGCATTTCAGGAGAGGATGTCGGCGCGGCAGGTGTCGGGGTCATGGTCAAACTCGTTGGCATAAATCGAAGCTACCCCTCCCGCCGGAGTGCGGAGGGGGCCTTTTACATGGGGCGACCTGAAGGGCGCAGCGGTTACATCAGGCGGCCAAGTGGGGCGCGCCGGGCAAAGCCGAAATCAGGCAGCGGCGTAGGCATTGTGCGAGGACAGCGCCTGCATCAGATCGTCGATGATATCATCGACACCTTCAAGCCCTACTGACATCCGCACCAAACCTTCGGCGATCCCATGTTCGGCGCGTTCCTCAGGGGTATAGGTCGAATGGGTCATGCTGGCCGGGTGTTGGATCAGAGTTTCGGCATCACCTAGCGAGACTGCGCGCTGGACCATCTCAAGCCGGTTCATCATGGCGATACCGCCCGCCTTGCCGCCGACCACCTCAAACGGGATCATGCCACCAAAGCCCGACATCTGCCGCCGCGCCAGATCACCTTGGGCAAAATCATCAAGACCCGGATAATAGACCCGCTCCACCGCAGGGTGCGATTGCAGCGCCTCGGCGACCTTCAATGCGGATTTGCAATGGCGCTCCATGCGCAGTTCCAGCGTCTTTAGGCCGCGCATCAGCAGCATGGCGCTGAAGGGTGACATCACCGCACCGGTCATATCCTTCAGCCCGACCAGACGGATCTGGGTGATATCCTCCTTGGAGCCCACCACAAGACCGGCGATGACATCGCCGTGACCGCTGATGAATTTGGTCGCCGAATGCACCACGATATCTGCGCCCAGTTCTATCGGTCGCGTGATGACCGGCGTGGCAAAGGTGTTGTCGACCACCACTTTGGCACCAGCTTTATGCGCAATCTCGGAAATCGCAGCGATGTCGATCAGACGGTTATTGGGATTCGCCGGCGTCTCAAAATAGACCAGTTTGGTCTTCGGGGTGATCGCCTCTGCCAGATTGGTCGGATCTGTCATATCCACAAGACGCACCTTCACGCCAAAGCGCGGCAGACCGTGGGTCATGAAAGAGAAAGTGCAGCCATAAAGCGTCTTGTCGAGGATGATCTCGTCGCCCGCAGCAAGGAACGACCACAGAGTCGAGGTGATCGCACCCATGCCGGACGCTGTAGCAAGCCCTGCTTCGCCCCCTTCAAGATTGGCAATCCGCTGCTCCAGATGGTCCAGCGTCGGGTTGGAAATCCGGCTGTAGAAATGCCCTTCGCGTTCGCCGGTGAACATTTCACCACCGGCCTCGGCGGAGTCGAAGGTAAACGTCGACGTCAGATAGAGCGGCGGGTTCAGCGATCCCTGCTGCGACTGCGTGTCATAGCCATGGTGAATGGCGCGTGTGGAAAAGCTGGAGCCGGTTTTTGTCATGGAAATCACCCTATTGCGTTTCCAGCATCTTAGGATGGTCTCGCGGGCGATTAGTTGCTAATTTACCCTCAAACAACATAAGGATTGGCATATTATGCCAGAAGTAGCCAAGCTAGACGTCACTGACCGGCGAATTATACGGGCGCTGCAGCGCAATGGACGGATGACGAATCTCGACCTTGCGGCTGAGGTCAATCTCTCCCCCTCTCCCTGCCTGCGACGATTGCGTATTTTGGAAAACACCAATGTCATTCAGGGCTACAGCATCGATGTCGATGCCAAGGTCTACGGGCTGCCGGTCACGGTCTTTGTCCGGGTAAGCCTTGAGAACCATACGGAAAGCGTGGTGGCCAATTTCGAACGCCAGATCCGCGACACACCCGAGGTGCTGGAGTGTTTTGTCATGACCGGCCTGGCCGACTATCTGCTGCGGGTGGTGGTGGCGGATCTGGAAGATTACGAGCGCTTCGTGCGCGCCCGGCTGCATCCCATCGGGGGCATCAGCTCTATCGACACCAGCTTTGTCTACGGCGTCGTGAAAAAGACCGCAGTCTACCCTGAGGTTGAGGGCAGCGGAGGCTGATCATCCATCAGGTTCGCTGATTTGGGGATGGCCGGCAAAGATACAGCCTCCCCGGCGCTACATTCTTTATAATTCTATACTATTCGATATACTGCCCCCCTATTGGCGGCAGGACATCATCCATGCAGGGGCCCATCCCGACAATTCTACCCAAGATCTCGACGCGGCTCACGGCGTTTGCCTTTGCCGATGTGGCAGACTACACGCGGCATATCGAAATCAGCACAACGGAGACGGTGCGCCGATGGTGTCACCTGCGCGATACCGTGCTGCTGGATGAGCTGGAACGTTACGATGGTGTGCGGCGGTCTGATGCCGGAGATGCGCTGCTGGTGGAATTCTCCAGCGCCACAGATGCAGTGCAGTGGGCGATGGCGGTTCAAAACCGGCTGGGCCAGCAGGATAACGATGCCAACCCGATGAAGATCCGCATCGGCGTGAATATCGACGACGTGATCGACGACCAGGGCACTGTACAATCTGATGGCGTTGTCATCGCCTCACGCATTCATCAACTGGCTGATCCCGGCACCGTGGTGGTGACCAAGATGGTCCGCGATATCGTCCGTGGAAAACTGTCGCTGCGGTTTCATGACCTTGGATCGCCGCTGCTGAAGAACATTGATCGCCCGGTCCAGGTCTATCAGGTCTGCGACGGCAGCGGTGACACCGTCCCCCTGCACCCTCATGCCGATTGGAAGAACCGACCGACACTGGCGGTGCTGCCCTTTCAGGATCGGGGCGCGCAGGCAGAGGAGCAGTACTTTGGCGACGGCATCACCGAGGAGATCATCTCAGGCGTGTCCCGAAGCCGCACAATGTTTGTCATGGCGCGCACTTCGACGCTTAAATTTCGGGGCAGCAATGAAAACCCGGCCGAGATAGGTCGCGGCCTTGGGGTCTCCTATCTCTTGACCGGTTCGGTCGACCGGCACGGGGATCAACTGCGCATTTTTGTCGAGTTGATGGATGTGCTGCGCAACCGTGCCATCTGGGCCCAGACCTACCGCGGAGATCTACAGGAGCTGTTTGCCTTTCAGGATGAGATCGCTTCCGGTGTGCTGGCGATGCTGGAACCAAAGGTGCTGTCAACGGAGGCTGAGCATATCAGCGCTCGCAGCACGGATAGTCTGGATGCCTATAAATGCGTGCTGCGCGCCCTCGCCCGGCTCTATCAGCTGGACGACTACAGCTATGAAGAGGCGATTGCCCTGCTGCAACGGGCGGTGTCACTTGATCCGAAATATCCACAGGCGCATGCTTATCTTGCCTGGTGTATGAACTTCTTCTTGGCGGAGGGGCATTCTCACAACCCGCGTGACGATATACTGACCATGATCAACCATTCCCGGCGCGCGGTGGAACTGGACCCGGATGACGCGCTGACCTTGTCAGTGCGCGCCCATGTGCTGAGCCTGCATGAAAACAGCCCGGAAGACGCGCTGGAGCTCTTTGAGGATGCACTGGCGCACAATATGAACCTGCCGCTGGCCTGGGGGCTGAGTGCGACGACATATGCCTATCTCGGCGATGGCGCAGAGGCCCGCGACAGGCTTCTCAATGTCTGGCGGCTGGCGCCCTACGATCCACTGAGCTTCTTTTTCCTGACTGCGGCCGGCCTTGCCGAGTTTGTTGACGGAAACATGCCGGAAGCGATCCGTTTTCTGAAGAACGCCCGCCGCAACAAGCCCCGTTTCATGGCCAGTCTGCGTCTGCTCGCGGCGTCTTTTGCCCTCAGTGACCAGACGGAGAACGCGCGCAAGGTTGCGCAGGAAATTCTGGATCTGGATCCCGGCTTCTCGGTTTCGAAATTTGCGACCTGGTACCCGCTGAAATCAAAGGAGGCCCTGGATCGTCTGATCGACGGATTGATACGCGCAGGACTGCCGGAATAGACGGCAGCCACAGCGCATAATGGGGATACCCGACAAGAACAAAATAAACCGAGAGGCAGATCGGCAAAGGCCAGATATCAGCAGCCACGTAGGACGTTTTTTAACTCGTATTCAACGATTTAAGGGGGATTTATGATGGCGGAACATGGTAGTTCACAAGGCGCGTCGAACGGTCTCGGCCTCGGGTTGGGGCTGGGACTTGGCAATGGTCTGGGTCTTGGAAATGGTCTGGGATTGGGCAATGGCCTCGGTCATGGCAACGGGCTGGGCACGGGTCAAGGCCTGGGGCTGGGCCTCGGGTTGGGGTCCGGCCTTGGTCTCGGGCTAGGATCCGGTCTTGGACTTGGGAATGGTCTGGGGCTCGGCTCAGGGCTGGGGCTCGGGCTGGAGGACAACGGCTATCTTCTCGGCAATGGCGCTGATGCAGGTATCGGCACATTGCGCAGTTACTACGCAACGCCAAAGGAGCTGGGGCTGCTGCCCTGGACGCTGGATTTCAGTCCCGACAACAATGGCGGCGACCCGTTCCCGCTGTCGATGATCATCAGCCCCTATCAGCTGCCGACAGACACCGCCGCCTATCCCGTGGCGCTGGAATGGATCACCGAAGACTGGGATCCCGCTCTGCGGTTCTGGGCGCTTCCATTTGATCCCAATCTTGGGGAATGGCTGCGCGCTGCGGACAGATCGGAACCCGGCACCATGGCGGCGCTGGAATTTGCGTCACAATTCACCAATTGGCATCCGGCTCATGTCGGCAATCGCTGGCTGGAAGAAAACGATCTGTTTTGGCACTACGTCAGAACCGGTACCGCTGCGCAATCGCGCACTGCGGCGGAGTCTGCCTTTGATATCATCGTCGCTGAGCTGGAAGTGCTCAAAATGTATATGGAGGATGATCGTCAACAGTATATGGTTGAATGCGACGTCCAGGCCGATGGCCTGCCGGCCTATCTGATCCATTTCCTGGGCGCCAACAGCTTTGACCATCCGTTCACACTCAAGTTGATTGACCTCGGACTGGCGGTCGGCAATGTCGCCTATATGAGCTATAAAGCCCATTTCAAAAGGGTGCGCCCATCGATACTGCGGCCCGGCCTGACGGTGCCCTTTGGGCCACCCGCCCATCCAGCCTTTCCCAGTGGTCATGCGTTTCTGGCGCATTTCCTGTCCCTGCTCTTGCTGGAAATTCCCGGCGTGGCACAGCGATTTGGGGTGGTGAAAGGGTATAAATCTGATGGCTCAGGCACGGATGTGCAAGTCCCGGCGGGCACCTTGCTGCGCAAGCCAACCTACAATGATCTGCTTGGCAGTGATGTGATCGCCTCGCCGTTGCTGACCATGGCGAACCGGATTGCGGTGAACCGTGAACGGATCGGGGTGCACTACCCCTCCGACTCGACCGCGGGACGGCACATCGCGGCGGGGATCTGGTATTGCCTGATGGACAGCGCCCCCGTGGACCCAAAGCCAGGCGGCACCCCATGGGCGCATATCTCGGTCCCCACACTGCACCGTATCCTGGAGAAGGCGAAGACCGAATGGCCGACACCCTGGGTCTCCGCTGACATCACATGAGGATCGCAGAAACCTCCTAAGGCGCCATATGCAGGCCCAGATTGTTGTCACCCGCAACCAGATCAACAAGGGCCTGAACCTTATCGGGCGGTGACGCGGCTGCGCCAATCTTGACTGTGAAGTCGGCGGCGGGGTCGGTGTTGGCGCGGTCATTGATCTGGCTCAGTTCATAGAAGACCACCAGCTGGGTGCCCGCAGGGGCGGCCGTGCGTGCAGTCGTGGTCAGCTGCGTGATCTGTTGCTGATCAGTCTGTGCGAGCGCCATGCCGACCACGTCCGGAGCAATATCGAATGGTCCGATATCAACATGGCTGTTCCAGACAACACTGCGCTCCATAATTTGAGCCAGCGGTTTGTCATTGAGCACCCAACCAGCCCAGGCCCGCAGCCGCGCGCCATTGGCGGCCACCGCCCCTCTGTTACCAAAGCTCGGCAGCCAGCCGGGCATCACCCAATCCGCGTCTGCAGCCCAATGAAGCGAGACCGGCACATAGCTGCCCGGTCCGACTTTCACCGGCCCATCCCCGGTCGGGAACACATCGGGACGGCGGTCGCGAATATAGATATCTACGAGCGGTGGCGCCCCCGCCTTGCTGACAATCTTACTCGGTTCGGAGGGAAACATCCCCATGGTTTCATAGGCCCACCGCGTTACCTTGTGAGAGGTGGCGGGCTGCCAGTCTGCTCCGCCTCTTGGCAAGGATACGGAAGCCGAGGCGCTCCAACCGGCCTCCTCCATGCCAACCTCCAGCATTTCAGCCCGCGACGGCGATTGTGCCAGTCCGGCCATTCCCTGCATCAGCAGATATAGCGTCATATCAGAGGCCCGGGTGCGCTGTGCCCAGTCAGCTTCCGTACCCGCAAGCGTATCTCCGCCCAAGGATCGATACAGTAGGAAGCAGGTGGACGATAGGATCTGCTCGGTCAGATAGGCCTTATGCTCGGTCCCGGAATCCGGCGGATCCTCAATCACCGAGCGATTCAGCAACCCATACCACCCCCAGCCCATTGCAGGTGTGCGGTCATGCCGCCGTGGTGCAAAGATAAAGGGAAATGTCCACCCTCGCATCTTCGGATCGCCGGGATAGGTCGGGCTGGACAGATCGGACAGCGGATCAAAGAACACCGCCGCCAGCGAGTCCCCAGCACTATGGGCGAAATCGAACTCAAGCTGCCCAATCCGGGCCGCCAAAAGGTAATGCCCGAATTCATGCATCATCCAGCGCCCGCAGCTGGCAATACCCAAAGGCTCCAGTTGACTGTCTGGCGTCCCAGCCTTCACTCGCGCCCAACGGTTGAGATTGGCGAGCGCCAGATGCATATCGATGCTGGGTTTGCTCTGAAGGGTGGCATCTGGTGCCACCTCATAGCGCACCTGTGCATTGATCGTCCGCCCATCCCGGCCCGGCCCCGGTACGATGCCCGACCGGTAGTGCACGGCCAGCGGTCCCTCCGCCGTGGCCATGTAGCTCTCCGGCGCAAGACCCAGCCCGCGCATCGTGTCAAAGAAGGTTTTGCTGTGCCAATAAGCGCTGATCGCGCTGGATATATTGCGTCGCGGCGGCAGATCAGACAGCCCTGTTCCCGGCAGGGTCTTCGGCAGGTTTCCAACCCCGTCGCCCGGCACAAATCGCGGACAGTTGCGCACCTCATAGGCCGACTGCTGCATCTTCAGGCCACTACCCAACCCAATCGCCCGGCTTTCCCGGAACAAATCCAAAATCTTGTCCGACCGCGTTGGTCGGCGCCATGCAAGCGGTGGTGCGGGGTGCGGCGGAATCTGCCCCGTGGGGGCGCGCCAATCGGGCGGCGGCACCGGAAATACCCGCACAAAAGGCAGCGGTGGCGGTAGCGGAACCCCGATTCCCGCCACCGCGTGACTGACCAGTGGCACCCGCGTCACCGAGAGCAACTCAACCTCATTTGCGCCCAGCTCCGCCAGACGCACCCGAACGGTCAAACGATAGCTCACCGGTTCGCCGCGCGGCGTATCCTGCCCGCGCGCCAGAAAGGTCAGGGTGATATCCCAGGCCCCGTCGGTGACGTTCTCAGGCTGCGCCGAAAACCGGATATCCTGCAACAGCAGGGACTTCGGCACCACTCCGGCCTGTTTGGCAATATCATCCTCCAGCATCGTGATCATTCGGTAGACCGAGGACCGCGCAGCAGGCGGCGCACCCGTTTGTGGGGTCGGCGGGACAGAGGACGTATCAAAGGGCGGCGGCGATGTCGCGCTGCTTGCGTCATCTGAGACGGCTGCCTCAACCGGCGCATCGCCCGTGTCCGTCTCAGAGGATGGAACCAGTGTTGCCGGTGCCATACCGGCCTGGAACCCCAAGGGAACACCGGAGAGGCTGCGCGACAAGCCGCCCAGAACCATGCGTTTCTCGGCATCACTGCGCCCAGCCAACAGCGATGATAGCGCTTGGTGGGATCCGCCGGGAAACTCTGCCGTCAAGCCACGGATAATCAGATCAAAGCCATCATCAGTGGCGCGCACCTCAATCGGAACCCGAAATCCGGCGGACGGGAACCGCATCAGAAAAGACCCGTGCATCGGGTCAGGAATACCTTCTGTCGCCACGAGGATAACGGTGCCCGGCATCGCACTCTTTGGATGGCGCGACATGTTCCAGCTGGCGATCTGGCCATCAAGACGGCTCGGCTCGGCGTTGATTTTGGGCCAGATATCGCACCAATGCAGCAGGCTGCCGCTTGCGGCAACATCCGCCAACAGATCCAGCATCGGATCCGCCTGACCCAGCGGCGGCGGCGTCGCGTTAACATATTGCTTCAGCTGTTTGAGGTAATGTTCTGCCGCTGTACTTAACGCTGCCAGATCAATCTCACCATCGGCACCACCCACACGCGCAGCCGTCACATAAGGCACCGTCGGATGCGAGATCAGGCGCGACGGGCGGCGTGACCCCGGATATTGCCACTCATATCGCAACCAGGCCCGCGGTGTTGTGCCTTCAGCAACGTCAGTGGGAGGCCATTTGCCAGGATGTGTCAGTTTCGCCATATCATCCCCCTTCGTGCATGCGCCGAAGGGCATGCTATGTCTGTGCCATAATATTCACCCGACATCCTCAGGAACGGCCCTCCGCAGAAACACAACGACATAATATGCCGCCGTTCAGCAAAGGGTGACGCGGTTTTTCAATCCCGCCCTTTCATTGGAGGTGCGCTGCTGGAGTTACGGCGTCGGCCACGTCGAGCATCTGATGCGCTGCAAACGCAAACCCCACCTCAGGATGAGCCTACCATAGTTTCAGCGCCAACAGTAGGCTGACAGCACACTCCGCCAGTGATCGGCGAAAGCTGTCAAACCATCACGGATGGCCCGGCGACATGCTGGCAACTTTGGATCTCCGACCGTTCGAGAAATGATCCGCCCTTTGATGGCAAAAAATTTGAAACCGGCGCATTTTTTCTCTGGACGCGCCAGAACGGAAACCATATATCAGCTCCACATTCCGGCGTAGCTCAGCGGTAGAGCAGTTGACTGTTAATCAATTGGTCGTAGGTTCGATCCCTACCGCCGGAGCCAAAGTTTCCAAGGGCTTAGCGTATATACGCTAGGCCCTTTTGGTTTCTGCATTTGTGTTATCTTTGCGTCTGCCGCCCGCTCACGACAAGAGCGGAGCGGGCGATTTCTTTAGCCCCGCCACATGGCCCAACGACAGCGCCCCCAGTGGCAGCAGGCAGGCCTGTAACGCATGGTAGATGTCCGGCTTTCCAGTGAAGATCGACCCTGTCACCTGCCCGTTCCCATCAATTTCGGGATACCAGCCGCCGCGCTCTTCATCGATGAAATGCGTTTGCGCAAATTCCCAAAGGCGGCGATACCAACGCTCGTCCTCGTCTCTGGCCTCCAGTTTCACTAGCGTGGCAACGGCACCGATGGCCTCCGTCACCGGCCACCAGAACCGATTGCCCATCGCGACCTTGCCGTCAAAATCAAGCGTATAGGCGAAGCCACCATCCGGTAACCAGGCGTCGGCTAGCGCGCGTTCAATCAGGCTTCGCGCGCGTGTCGGGGCGTCCCTGTCCCGCCGCCCTGACAGATCCCAGTGCTGCAACATCAACCGCCCCAGCTCAAAGGAGTGGCCAGGTGTTGTCCCTGCGGGTCGGAACATCGGATCCCCGGCATAGCTACGGTCGATTTGCCACGTCTCAGTATAATGTTCAGGCAGGCGCCAGCCTTCTGCTGGCGCAACTTCGCCCACGAAAAAATCGAGGATATGGCCTGCACGGTCCAGAAATACCGTCTCACCGTTGGCCTCATACGCCGTCAACAGCGCTTCCACCCCGTGCATATTGGCGTTCATTCCCCGATAGGTCGAAAACGGTGCCCAATCCCGGTTCCATTCGTCGGTAAACCGTTTTGGCTCTGTCTCCCAGAACCGCTGGTCCAAAACCTCCGCCACATCGCTCAGCAAGGCATCCGCAGCGGGGTGCCCGGCCAGTTTCGCCGACGCCGCAGCCAGCAGGACAAAGACATGGCCATAGGCCAGCTTGCGATCATCCGCGATATCATCTCCGGACAGCGCCCAAAGGTATCCACCGTGGGTCTGATCGCGGTGGTGACTGTTAAGATAGGCGATGCCGTGATCAATCATCCGGTCGGCACCTGCATAGCCGCAGATATGCGCCAGTGCGTAAGAATGGACCAACCGTGTTGTGGTGTGCAGCTCCTGCGTGTCATCCGGCAAGGGCCTCCCTAAAGCATCCAGAGTGTGAAACCCCGGCCCCGCCCGTAGACTACCTGCGAAGAAATCCAGCTGCCGCCTGGCATCTGCAATCAGATAGGCCCGATGGCTCGCATCCTCCAACCAAACACCGGGCACAGACATATCTCCAACTGCAGAATGGGTGTTCATCAGCCGGTCTCCTTTTCGTATCCGAGGCGCGATGCTGAATTAGGCTACAGGGCTCAAGGCCACGCCGCGCGCATCAAAGATATGCGCATTTTGGGGCTGCACGCGCAAGCCCAGCCGCTCTCCGCTTCGCACCGGCACATTGCCGTGCTTACGGACCATAAGCGGTCCTACCCCGTCAACTTTGGCATAGATATTGGTGTCAGAGCCCAACCGCTCCACCACATCAGCAACAGCGGTCAGATGCCCCTCACCCGGCTCCACCACATCCAGATGTTCTGGCCGGATGCCCAACTCAACCGCCGCAGCCGTGTCGTGCATATGATCCAGCGTCAGCATCATTCCGTTTGCCGCCATCACGCCAGAGGCAGCACCGGACACCGGCAGAATGTTCATTGTGGGGGAGCCGATGAACTGCGCGACAAATTTGTTGGCAGGGCGTTCATAGAGCTCAAGTGGCGAGCCGACCTGCTGAATATCGCCGCCGTTCAACACTACGATGCGATCGGCGAGCGTCAGCGCCTCCACCTGATCGTGGGTCACATAGATCATGGTGGCGCCCAGTTGCTTGTGTAGCCGGGCAATCTCTAGCCGCATCTCAACACGCAGTGCAGCGTCCAGATTGGACAGCGGCTCATCAAACAGAAACGCGCGGGGATCCCGGATAATGGCACGGCCCATGGCGACGCGCTGACGCTGGCCGCCCGATAGCGCCTTTGGCAGGCGGTCAACCAAGGACGAAAGCCCCAGAGTCTCCGCCGCCCTGGCAACACGGGAGCGACGCGTCTCCGCGGGATCTTTGCGGATCTCCATTGAGAACCCCATGTTTCGCGCCACATCCATATGCGGGTAGAGCGCATAAGATTGAAACACCATCGCAATATCGCGGTCGCGCGGACGGACATCATTCATCCGCTCACCATCGATCTCAAAATCACCCGATGTGATCGGCTCAAGCCCGGCAATCATGCGCAGCAGCGTAGATTTTCCGCAGCCCGATGGCCCCACAAGAACGATGAATTCACCGTCCTGAATATCAAGATTGATATCGCGCAGCACCTCCACGGCGCCATAGCGTTTCGCCACATCTCTGAGTTCGATCCGTGCCATGATCCGGCCCCCTATCCCTTGACCGCGCCGGACGTGAGGCCCTGCACGAGGTAGCGTTGTATGAAAATGAAAAACAGACAGCTCGGCACCAGCGCCAGAACCCCAGCCGCCATCATCTGCCCCCAGTCGACCGAGAATTTCGACACGAAAGTCAACAGCCCAACCGGGAAGGTCATCGCGTCATTCTTCGAGATCAGCATCAGCGCGAACAGCAGCTCAGACCACGCGGCGGTGAAGACAAATCCAAGTGTCGCTCCCAACCCCGGCAGGGTCAGCGGGAACACAACCGTGCGCAACGCCTGAAACCGCGAGCACCCATCCATCATCGCAGCTTCTTCCAGATCCTTCGGGATCCCGTCAAAGAAGGATTGCATAAGGAAGGTGGCGAAAGGGATGTTGAAGGCGGTGTAGACCACGATCAGCGAGGTGAGCGAGTTCAGCAGTCCGAGGTCGGCCACGATTTTGTAGATCGGTGCAATGATCATCAACAGCGGAAACATCTGGGTGATCAGCATCACCGCGATGATGATCCGCTTGCCTGCGAAGACAAACCGCGAAAAGGCATAGCCTGCCCCAGCGGCAATCAGCGTGGTAAAGAACGCGGTCCCCAGCGATACTGTAAGCGAATTCCAGAAATAAGCAAGGAACTCCGTCTCAAACAACACCGTGGCGAAATTCTCGAACGTCACAGCTGAAGGCAGCATCCGCGTGCCCTCGGAGAAAATCAGCGCATCCGGTGTGATTGCGATTTTCATCAGCCAGTAAAGCGGAAACAGCGCAAAGCACAGGTAGAAAGCGATGGCCGCATATTTCCCGAACGCCAGTGCCGGATGGCGACTGTTTGAGCGTACGACAGAACTCATTGGAAAACCTCAGATCTTGACCAGCCGCTTGCGCATCCAAAGCAGGATGACAGCATAGGCCAGCAGGATGATCAGCAGCGCCACCGCAATGGTCGAGGCATAGCCAAAGTCCAATTTGCGGAACGCAGTGGTGAAAATATAGGTGGATAGGATCTGCGTCGAATTTGCCGGTCCACCACCCGTCATTACGAAAATCAGATCCGCGAAATTGGCAATCCAGATGGTGCGCAGCATCACTGTGATGGCAATCATCGGCGCCAGAAACGGCAGCGTGATCTTGGTGAAACTCTGCCAAGGCGTCGCGCCATCAATCTCTGCCGCTTCGTATAACTCGCCGGGAATGGATTGCAGCGCCGCCAGCAGCGTGATCGCAAAGAACGGTACCCCGAACCAAATATTGGCCGTGATCGGTCCCCAAATCGCCAGATCAGGATCACCCAGGATATTATAGGGCTCAGACAGCACCCCAAGGGCGGCCAACCAATGCGGGATCGGTCCGATCACCGGGTTAAACAGCCAGGCCCAGGTCAAAGCAGACAGGAACGTGGGCACCGCCCAGGGCAAAAACACCAGTGCCTGAAACAACTTCTTACCGAAGAACTGTGTATTCAGCAGCATGGCCAGGCCGAGCCCGAGGAAAAACTGAAAGAATATCGACCAGAAGGTCCAGAAGACAGTGTTCTCCAGCGCTATCCAGAATTTGCGGTCGCTCCACAGCTTCTCATAGTTTTCCAAGCCGACCCAACCAGTAGCAAAGGGGTTGAGCAACTCAATAGACTGAAAGGAATAGGAGATTCCGATAGCCAGCGGCATCAGCATAACGCTTCCGATCAACAGGATCATCGGCGACAGGTAGAGAAACGGCTCTACCATATACTGCCAGTAGAGCGAGCGTCGTGCCCCGGTTCCCCCGGGCACGACGGTTGTTTTTGCGCGCGCAGTCACTGCTTTGCCTGCCATTTGGCGTGTTCATCGGTCAGGAATTCTGCCCATTCATCCGCCAGATCCTGAGCGCTGCGCTGCCCGAGCAGTGCTTCCTGGCTGGTTTCCAGAACCACCGTGCTGGCAAAATAACCCCATTTCTCCAGATAGGTCGGCATGGTTGTGGGCTCATACTGTTCGCCATTCAGCTCCTTGAACCAGCCTTCAAATTGCTCTGTCTGGAAATAGGGATCCTGATCAGCTCCCTTGTGAACCGGGATCACACCAACGCGTTTCGCCCAGGTGCCATTGGCCTCCGGCGCAGACAAGGCCGCCACCAGATCAAAGGCCTCGTCCTCATGCGCGGTTGCCTTGAAGATTGACCACCCGGCAAAACCGATGGTCGGGAACGCCTTTCCCGAAGGTCCGACAGGCATCGGGATCACCGCAAAATCCTCCGCAGGCATCCGTTCCGAAATCGCGATCAGAGCATCCGGGTCCTGATCGAGGAACGCACAGGTGCCAGAATAAAAGCCTGCCACGATCTCGTTAAAGCCCCAGCTGACCGCATCCTTCGGTGCGTAACCGTTCTGATAGAGGTCAAGCATGAACTGGATGCCCTCGACCGAGCCAGGTTCGTTCATTCGGCTTTTGCCATCATCCGTGAAGAAGTCGTTGGTGCCGTTCATGGCAGCCGCCATCATCACCCAGCCATTGGTGCCACCGGGACCACCTCGCAGGCAGTAGCCTGATTTGCCCTCCAACTCGGACACCGCTGCCGACGCGGCCATGAAGTCTGCCATGGTTTCCGGCGGCTCAACACCGGCTTCGGCCAGCAGATTCTTGTTGTAGAACATCGCCCGAAGATAGAACCCGTATGGGATCATATAGAGATCCCCGGCCTGACTGCCCATGGCAACTGTCTTCTCTGTGAGGGTGGCGCCATGCTCCCAGTCAGCGACGTGATCAGTCAGACTGGCCAACTGGCCGGACCCCGCATAAAGCGCCTGCCATGTATCGGGCATTTCAACCACATCCGGGATATCGCCACCGGCGACCATTGTGGCCAGCTTCTCAAACGCCTGTCCCCACGGCAGGCTGATAATCTCAACCGTCACATCCGGGTTCGCGGCCTCATAGCCGTCCACGATGCCCTGCAAAACCTTGGTGCGCTCCGGGCTGGTGATCACTTCGACCAGCTTTAGCGTTGTTTCCGCATAGGCGGCGCTTCCCATCAGCATCGCTGCGGTGGTAATCCCTGTCAGAAATTTTCTCATCTTGTCCTTCCCCTTGTCGTGTGACGGTGCACACGGCCCTGTCAGACCGTGCTGGTCGCGAGGGCAGATGTGATATCCGCCCACAGGTCCTCGGCCTCCTCCAGCCCGAGGTTCAGCCGAACGAGGTTCGGCGAAACTCCAAAACGCTGCATCGAATTTTCTTCGCCGATCTGTGCAAGCCCGACACGGGCTGGCAGGATCAGGCTCTCAAATCCGCCCCAGCTGACGCCCAACCGAAAATGGCGAAGCGCATTGGAAAACGCAGGAATATCCACGCTATCGTCAAATTCGACCGCCATAAGTCCAGAACGTCCGGTCAGCCCTGGAACCGCGTTTGGCCCCGGAGAATGCACCCGGCGCACCTGTGGCGATGCCGACAGGCGATCAACAAACAGCGTCGCCGTGGCCTGATGCTGACGCATCCGGGCAGAGAGGGTCCGCAGGCCGCGTGTCAGCAGAAACGCCTCAAACGGCGCCAGTTTGGCGCCCAGGAGCGGCAGTGTCAGATCACGGATCCGGTCAATATATTGCTGCGCCGCAACCACCACGCCGGCCACTGTATCGGAATGGCCGGAGATGTATTTGGACGCAGAATGCAGAACAATATCAACACCCTGTGTCAGCGGTTTTTGAAACACCGGGCTGGCCCAGGAGTTGTCGATCATCGTTATTACGCCGTGCCGTTTGGCATGGGCTGTCACCTTCTTGAGGTTCAGCGGCTGAAACACGACCGAGCTGGGGCTTTCGAGATAGGCGAGCCGAACCCCGCTCAATAACTCCGGCTCTTCTTCCAGCTGATGTGGTGCGTAATAGTCGATCTCCACCCCAAATGGCCGCAGCATACGCTCCATGAACCGATAACTGTCAGGGTAGACATGCTCAACGCAGGCGATCCGGTCCCCAGGTTTGACAAAGGCCATCAGCGTCGACGAAATTGCCGCCATCCCGGAGGCAAAGCCAACCGCCGCCTCGCCTTGCTCTGCCTTGGCCATCAGCGCTTCAAATGCGGCAACTGTCGGGTTCTGCACGCGCGTGTAGATCGCCGCGTTACTGCGCCCAGCCATCCGGTCCTCAAACGCCTCATAGCTGTCAAAGCTGAACAGCGACGTCTGCACAATCGGTGGCGTGATCGAACCGCTCCCGTCGTCCATGACCGCCGCCATCAGTGTCGCCAGATCCTGACCCTCAGTCATTGCGCCCCTCCATCATCGACTGCATCGACTCGCGGATCTCCGCCTCGACCATATCCAGAATGCGTTCCATAACCGCCACCGCAGCGCTCTCGTCACCGGCCACCACGGCTTCGGCAAGCGGCAGATGCAACGGGATCGACGCCTCGCCCAGATGCGGCTTGCCAAACGGCGCCTCATATACCTCGTTAAAGCCATGTTGGATCTGCTGGATCAGCTGACCGAACAGCGGGTTACCAGAGGCTTCCTGCAACGCTTCGTGAAAACGGTAGTCCGCCGCGCGCCAGTCCTGCCCGGCGCCATGGATCGCAATCAACTCACCCACGCGCCCCATAATGATACGGCCGCTCTGCGGCGTGACATTGCGCGTCGCCAGGCGCACGGTTTCGATCTCAAGCGGGCGACGCACGGCATGGGTTCGCAGCAGGCTCTCGGCCTCCAGCTTGAGCGTTACGGGCAAGTGAATGGCGTTGGAAACCACCTCGGTAGCGAGCCGCGTACCGGCCTTTTTGTTGCGGGTCACGATGCCCATGTTCTGCCAGGCGGTCAGCGCCTCACGTACTTTGGCACGACCAATCCCAAGCTGGCGGGCAATGTCGACCTCCGGTGGCAGTCGGTCACCGATGCCAAGCCCTTCCAGCTCAATCATATGCGTCAAAGCTTCCAGAACATCGCGGCTGCTGCTGCGCGCCGGAAGTGGCGCCATGCTGTGGCTGAATTGTTTCGGATCACGCGCTGCCATGCTCTGCCTCTCTTTGGGTCGGCGTTGTGCCGAACCCCGTCTCGGAAAAGCATGTCAGTATTGTCCGACATTATCAATCTTATTGTAGGACAATATATTATGCATTCATATCAGCGTATTGAAGCCATAATGCCCGATCACCCATCGCAAACCTTGCGGTATCACCCACCGCCCCAAGGCCACCGATCAAGAGACGTACGGCGCGATTCGACATAGGTCATCCGCCGCCATCAGCGACCACTGTCCTGCCCAGGAGGCGGCAGAAACCCATCGGTTCATGCGTTGATCCTTGTGGGGCGGTCACCCGGCCGGGGCCCATATTAGGGCGCGGCTGCCTACAGCGACCGGCAACACCGACCGACGACCTCAAACAGCACATTAACATAAGGCACCAGGACCCGCTTATCCTGTGCTGCGCAGGGAACGTTCCTTATCCCGGTCCGACGTCTTGTCAGGCGCCCCATCGGGCGCGGCGACCGCATCCGCCTGCCCCTCGCGGGCGCTATGCCAGCGCAGCAAATCCTCGAACGCCATCGGGCGGCCAATCACATAGCCCTGCAGCACATCCGCGCCCAGGGCAGTGAGGACCCTTGCCTCCTCCCATGTCTCAACCCCCTCAACCACAGTCTCTGCGCCGACGCTCGCCGCCATTTCTATCAGCCCGCGCATCAGGTCCTGACGTGCCGGTTTGCGATCAATTTCACTGGCGAAAACCCTGTCAATCTTGAGCCGATCAGGCTGTAAGGCTAAAACACCCGCAATACTGGCATGACCGGTGCCAAAATCATCGATTTCAATGCTGATGCCCAGATCCTTGAGCATGGCGATCTTCTGAGCGTAATCATCGCTGATCGTATCCAGAAACACGGTCTCCAGCAGTTCAAAGGACAGCGCACCCCGTGGAATATCATCTCGGCTCTGCAATTCCGCCACCAGTTGCGGGTCGGCCAGACGGGCCGCAGAGACATTCACCGAAATGCCCGGCAACTCAATGCCCCGACGATGCAGCTCCCAATAGCCCTGCAAAGCCAGATCAAGAATCGCCAGATCCAGATCTGCGCTGCAATTCATCTCCTCGGCGATGGGCAGGAATACATCCGGCGTCAGCAGACCACGATGGGGGTGCTGCCAGCGCGCCAGCACCTCGCAGCCGATAAGGCGACCGGTTTTTGCGTCAATCTGCGGCTGGAACAGCGCGGTGATCTCATTGCGCTCCAAAGCCTCTCGGAAATCGCGGATCAGGTTCATCTTGTCGCTATGGGCCTGCCCGATCGCATCGTTATAGGCCACCACACGGTCTGACCCTGATGACTTTGCCTCATATAGCGCAAGATCCGCGCGCCTTAGCGTGGATTTCAAAGGCTCCCCCGGTTCCATGACAGCAAACCCGACCGACACGCCGAACCGAAGACGGACCTGCTGATAATAAAACGGCTCTAACAGGGTGAAGGCAATGTCCTGACATAGCTCCTCGGCTTCCGAGCCCGCGTCAGAGACCTGAACAAAGGCGGTGAATTCATCTCCCCCAATGCGAAAGGCAAAATCTCGCCCATCCCGCATCCGGCCCGACAACCGCCGGGCCACGACCTGAAGCACCGCATCCCCTGCTGCGTGGCCGTAGGTGTCATTGACCTCTTTGAAGCGGTCTAGATCTAGCGCGATTACAAGCGTCACCTCCCCCGGAGCCTGAACCGGAGCGGCAAGGAAATCTTCTAGGTATTTGCGGTTGCCAATCCCGGTCAGTTTGTCATGGCGCGCTGCCCAGGCACTCTCCTTCTGGGCCTCGCACATGGCATCAAAGGCGTCTTCGGCAATGGCCCGCATATCGCGTTCGCGCCGCAAGGCATCAATTCGCTCGGCGATTTCGGTCTCCACACGATCCAGCACGCGGTTGTAGCGATACGCCAGAGCACCAAGCTGGGTCGATGGCTCGACCCGCACGCGTTGGCTGAATCGGCCTGATCTTTGATGCCGTTTCATATCCTCCAGCAGTTCCAAAAGCGCGTTGCGCTGATTGTTTTCCACGAGGTTCAGCCCGCGCACCTCGTCCCGCGGCTTAGCGCGCAACAAACCGCAGCGGTTCAGCACCCAGAGGAGCGGTGCCATTATGGCCATTACCCAGGCCCCGACCACTCCAACACCAAGAATCTGAATCCCCAGCTGACCAAGACGACTGCCCGCCGGGAGCGCCTCATAGGGGACCGCAACCGCCACCGCCAGTGTTCCGACAACTCCCGCAGCCAGGTGAACCGGGACAGCACCCACGACATCGTCAATTTTAAGCGCGTCCAATACGTCGCGAACAAACATCACCGTCAACGCTCCCGCGATCCCAATCACGAATGCCACCGGTCCGGTGACCAGATGGATTGCCGCGGTCCCGGCCACCAGCCCACCCAAAATACCGTTGATCAACAGCTCTGCGCGGATATGGCCGTTCAACAGCAGGCCCACTGTGATACAGGTCACCCCGGCGCCCGCTGCGGACAGCATGGTTCGCGCTACAATCGGCGCCACATCCGCGTTGGACACCATCGCAGTGCCACCATTAAACGCGCCCCAGCCAATCCACAGCAGCATGCCCCCCAGCGCCATCAATGAAATCGAATTTTCTTCAAAGAACCGGTTCTTATGCCCATAGCGGCCAAGCCGGGGGCCGAGGAAAAGCACCGCAATCAACGCGGTCCATCCACCGACGCTATGCACCACCGTCGCTCCGGCAAAATCAATGAACCCAATCTGACGAAGCCATCCTTGCGGATTCCACACCCAATGCCCAGCCAGCGGGTAAACCAACCCCGCCAAGGTCAGGGAGGTGGCGATATACCCCAGAAACCGCTCCCGTTCTGCCACAGCCCCGGAGACGATGGTCGCCGCCGTTGCCGCGAAGGCTGTCTGGAACAGAAACATTGCAGAGACATGAGTTTCCAACCCGCCCTCGTGGTCGACGTTGGCGACCTGTGCGTGATCAGGTACATGTCCTGCGGTTCCCGTTATTACATTGGAGAGGTTCGGAAAAAAGCCATCAACACCAACCAGTCCGCCCAAGCTATTGCCAAACATAAGGCCAAATCCGCCGATCCAGAACACAGTCCCAACGAGACAAATATCGGCGAGGTTTTTCAACGCAACGTTGGCGGCATTCTTCTCGCGTACAGTGCCGGATTCCAGACACAGGAACCCACATTGCAGGATCAGCACCAATAGCGCCATAATGACCGTCCAGGCGGTGTCGAATTCGGCCATCAAAGCCCCTCCGGATATCGCCATAACCATATTGGCTGCGGCAAATTCTCCCAAAGGTAGCAATTCGATCCCAAGAAACCGTTGCACCACCACAAAGCCTGCGTGAAATATCTGTAGGGTTTTGAGCTAATTCTCCCGTAATACCAACCGTGGCGCCGCCGCTTGCGTCTGCTCTGATTTCCGATCAACCTGCCGTAAAATCTCCGATTGCGATTTGCCCCCAAGGGATCTCAAGTGTCCGAAACCCGTTCTAATCTCGTCCGCCGACCACGTCAGCTGCGCAGCCCGTGGCGTGCAGTATCGGCGATGTTTGTGCTGAACGGCGCGCTCTTCGGCATCTGGGCCTCGCGCATCCCTGCGGTGTCGGAGATCCACGGGCTAACGCCCGGCGGGCTGGGCCTGCTGTTGCTGCTGATGGCAGCCGGGGCCATCCTGTCATTTCCGCTGGCCGGACGTGCGGCTGACCGGACCGGCGCGGCCCGTGTCACCCGTCGGGTGGCGCTGGCCTATGTTCTGGGGCTGGTGTTGCTGGCGCTGGCCCCCACTCTGCCACTGCTGGCGGCTGCGCTGTTTGTCTTTGGCGCGGCCCATGGCAGCATGGATGTCGCCATGAACGCCTGGGCCAGCGAAGTCGAGGCCCGCGCCGGGCGGCCAATGATGTCCTCTTTTCATGCGATGTTTAGCCTTGGCGCCGGTCTCGGGGCGCTCTCCGGATATGGTGCGGCTTCCATCGGCGCGGATATCCCACTGCACTTCCTTGTGGCCGGCAGTGTTTCAGCGCTGCTCACGCTTTATATGGCGCAGATCCCCTGGGTGGGGAGCCCCGCCCCAATGGGTGGTGCTGCCAAACCGTCTCTGCTGCCGCGTGGCCCCTTGCTGGTGGTTGGCTTCGTTGCCTTCTGCGGCGCAGTCGGCGAAGGGGCTATGGCTGATTGGAGCGCGATTTTTCTGGTGCTGACCACTGGCGCAACCGAGGCTGATGCGGCACTTGGTTTTGCCGTTTTCTCCGTTGCGATGGTGGCGATGCGGCTGGTTGGCGACCCCGTCGTCGCCCGCATTGGTCCGGTGGCCGCAGGCCGTCTTGCCGGAGCAAGTGCCAGCCTTGGCGCGCTTATTACTGTGGGCTTTGCCAGCTACGGGGCGGCCATGGTCGGGTTTGCCTTGATGGGGATTGGCTATGCGCTGGTCATGCCACTCGCCTTCAGCCGCGCGGCCAGCGATCCGGACCTGCCAGCCGGCGCAGCGATCGCCAGCGTTGCGACATTCGGCTATGGTGGCATCCTGATCGGCCCGCCGATGATCGGCGTTACCGCTGAGCTGTTATCACTGCCTGCAGCCTTCCTGATTCTAGCCGCACTTGCAGTTTTTATTGTTGTCTTCTCGCACATTCTGAAGCGCAACTAATCCACTATCATGAAAGAAAAAAGGGAGGCACAGCGGCCTCCCCTCCAGGTGCACGGATCAGGTGGTTCTTATTACCGCCCGAGGTCTTTGCCTGTGTCCCGATCCGTGGCGGGATGAGCGCACCCATCCCGTGTTCTCGAAGACCGCGATAGCTCCGTCGCGATCGTCAAATCTAAGTCTTCACCAGCCCTAACCAGCGGTTAGCTGCACCCGGAGGTGCCGCCGCAGGTGTTGCATTTCATGCAGGTACCATTGCGCACCAGTGTGTAGTTGCCGCAATCACCGCAGGCCTCGCCCTCATAGCCCTGCATCTTCGCCTTGGTGCGGGCATCCATGCCACCAGAGACCACGGGCGCTGGCGCGGTAGAGGTTTCAGGCACCAGTGATTGCAACGCCGAAACCGGATCGCTGCCATCCGCCAGCATCTCTGTCTGCCCGCCCTGAAGAACCACCAGTTCCTGGGGCAGACGCTTGCGCAGATAGCCGGTGGAGGAAATCTGCTTCAGCACCTCGAGTGAACGGGTGGCGGCTGTCTCACTCAGTTCGGAGACGTTGGAGACACCCTCTTCCTCACCCCGGCCCAGATCGTCGAAGCTGGCGCCTTCCGGCTTCACATGCGCCAGATCGGTGCGATCCAGATAGCTCACCGCCAATTCGCGGAACACATAGTCGAGGATCGAGGTGGCGTTCTTGATCGAGTCATTGCCCTGCACCATGCCCGCAGGCTCAAATTTGGTGAAGGTGAAGGCATCCACGAATTCCTCCAGCGGCACGCCATATTGCAGACCAACCGAGACCGCGATGGCGAAGTTGTTCATCATCGCCCGGAAGCCGGCCCCTTCCTTGTGCATGTCGATGAAGATCTCGCCCAGGTTGCCATCTTCATATTCGCCGGTCCGCAGATAGACCTTATGCCCGCCGACAACCGCCTTCTGGGTATAGCCCTTACGGCGCTGCGGCATCTTGGTGCGATGGGATTTCACAACTTCCTTGATGACCACTTTCTCGACAATTTTCTCGGCCAGGGTGATGGCTTTTTCCTGCTGCGACCCGCTTTCCAGCACCTCTGCCGCTTCATCATCATCCTCAACCAGCGCTGCCGCCAGTGGCTGGCTCAGCTTGGAGCCATCGCGGTAGAGCGCATTGGCCTTCACCCCCAGCGACCAGCTGAGTTCATAGGCCTTCTGACAATCCTCGATGGTCGCATCATTGGGCATGTTGATGGTCTTGGAAATCGCCCCGGAGATGAAGCTCTGGGCCGCAGCCATCATCAGGATATGGCTCTCAACCCCAAGATACCGCTTACCTTTCTTGCCGCAAGGATTGGCGCAATCGAAGATGTGATAATGCTCTTCCTTCAGATGCGGCGCACCTTCCAGCGTCATCGACCCGCAGACATGGTCGTTTGCGGCTTCGATATCGGCCTTGCCAAAGCCAAGATGGCGCAGAAGGTCAAAGGTGGGATCGTTCAGCTTAGTTGCCGGGATGCCCAGAACGCCGGTGCAGAAATCCTCACCCAACGTCCACTGGTTGAAGACGAAGCGGATGTCAAAGGCGCTTTCCAGGGCCGCATCCACCTTGGCCAGCTCCGCCGGGCCAAACCCGTGGCCAGCCAGTGAGGTATGGTTGATGCCCGGCGCGTTGCCGATTGTGCCATGTCCCACCGCATAGGAGACAATTTCCTCGATCTGGGCCGGAGAATATCCGAGGCCTTCCAGGGCTGCCGGCACGGAACGGTTGATGATCTTGAAATAACCGCCGCCGGCCAGCTTCTTGAACTTCACCAGCGCGAAATCAGGCTCGATCCCAGTGGTGTCGCAATCCATCACCAGACCAATGGTGCCGGTGGGAGCCACAACAGTGGCCTGCGCATTGCGGAACCCGTGGCGCTCGCCCAGCTCCAGCGCCTCATCCCAACTGCTCATCGCCAGTTCCGCCAGACGCGGGTCCGGGCAATTCGCACTGTCGAGTGGCACCGGCTTCACGGCCAGACCTTCATAGCCGTCAACCGACCCATGCGCAGCCGCCCGGTGGTTGCGGATCACCCGCAGCATATCGCTGGCGTTCTGCTCATAACGGGCAAACGGGCCAAGTTCCGACGCCATCTCGGCGGAGGTCGCATAAGACACGCCGGTCATGATCGCCGTCAGCGCTCCGCAAAGCGCGCGCCCCTCGGCACTGTCATAGCCAAAGCCCATGTTCATCAACAGGCCGCCAATATTGGCATAGCCCAGGCCCAGCGTACGGAAATCATAAGAACGCTGCGCGATTTCCTTCGATGGGAACTGCGCCATCATGACGGAGATTTCCAGCGTCACGGTCCACAGACGGCACGCGTGCATATAATCTTCGGCCTGGAACGCACCATCCTTGAGGAATGTCAGCAGGTTCAGCGACGCAAGGTTACAGGCGGTGTCGTCCAGGAACATATATTCCGAACACGGGTTTGAGCCGCGAATTTCGCCATCAGACGGGCACGTATGCCATTCGTTGACAGTATCGTGGAACTGGATCCCGGGATCGGCGCAGGCCCAGGCTGCATGGCCCACCTTCTCCCACAGATCGCGGGCCTTCACGGTCTTCGCAACCTTGCCATCGACGCGATTGATCAGCTGCCAGTCGGCGTCTTTCTTCACCGCATGCAGAAAGGCATTGGTGACCCGGATCGAGTTGTTCGAGTTCTGGCCCGAGACCGAGCTATAGGCGTCACTGTCCCAATCGGTGTCATAGGTCGGAAATTCGATCGAGGTGTGGCCCTGCTTGGCATAATCCAGCACGCGTTTGACATATGTCTCCGGGATCGCGACCTTCTTTGCCTCGCGAATGGCCTTCTTGAGCCCGTCGTTTACAGCAGGATCATAGGCGTCGGCTTCGGCACCGTCCCAGCTGCGAATGGCCTCGAACAGGCCGTTCAGCATCTTCTCATGCATCTTGGAGCCGGCGACTATGGACGCCACTTTCTGCTCTTCGATCACCTTCCAGTCGATGAACTGTTCAATATCGGGGTGATCCGCATCGACGATCACCATTTTTGCTGCACGACGCGTGGTGCCGCCGGATTTGATGGCGCCCGCCGCCCGGTCACCAATTTTGAGGAATCCCATCAGGCCAGAGGATTTTCCGCCACCGGACAGGGGCTCCCCCTCGCCGCGCAGATGGCTGAAGTTGGTGCCGGTGCCGGAGCCATATTTGAACAGGCGCGCTTCGCGCACCCAAAGATCCATGATGCCGCCGTCCTGCACCAGATCGTCAGAAACCGACTGAATAAAGCAGGCATGAGGCTGGGGATGTTCGTAGGCGCTGTCCGATTTGGTCAGCTTGCCCGTTTTATAGTCGACATAGTGGTGCCCCTGCGCCGGACCGTCGATTCCGTAGGCCCAGTGCAGACCGGTATTGAACCACTGAGGGCTGTTGGGCGCGGCGCGCTGGGTTGCCAGCATGTAACGCATCTCGTCAAAATAGGCACGCGCGTCTTCTTCGGTGGAGAAATAGCCCCCTTTCCAGCCCCAATAGCACCAGGCACCGGCGAGGCGGTCAAATACCTGCTTGGAAGAGGTCTCACCGCCAAATTCCACATCGCCCCCCGCCGGAGCAGAGCGCCAGAGGAATTCAGGAACGCCCTTTTCACGAATCTTTTTCAGTTTGCTGGGCACGCCCGCCTTACGGAAATATTTCTGCGCGATGACATCGCTGGCAACCTGACTCCAGCCTGCTGGAACCTCAACGCCCTCAAGACGGAAAACGATGGTACCGTCCGGATTGCGGATCTCCGAGGTTGCAGGAACAAACTCAAGATCGGCATATGCGTCCTGCCCAGATTTTGTGAATTTCCGTTCAATCTTCATGCCATCTGCCTCTTTTCTGCAGTCCCACTGTCACAAATCACGCCTTTTTCCCGGCGCATCCCTCGTCGTCGTTCACGACAAAACATCTTGTTGCGCATCTCATAGAAGATGCGAGTCAGGGCCGAAACCCTATTTCAGCTAGCGCTTGATGCTTTGCTTGGCGTGGTGCAGCACCGGGTAAAATCCACCATATTTTGTGCTACATCAGCCGACGTATACAATTTGGCGTATTCCGGCATATGGGGTCAACGCCATTTTTAGGCTTTCCTAACCATCTTTTTCGTTGACGATGGCTTAATGGTCTGAGGTCGATCACGAAGCTGCGATTCAAAGTTGATCACAACATCTGTGCCGGTCGTCGCATGATCGGAGTCTTGATACGAGAAATCCTCTTGAAGAGAGGGGGTTGCCGCGCATCGTGTGATAGGGATGCCGGTAATGACGTTGGATCATAGCAGCGCGACACAACCTGGCCGAGGGTTGAGAAAGTGAAATGCCCGCAGGAAAAATAGTGCGTGCGCCAAGATGATTTTTTTCCACGTGAACAAGAAGCTCGAAATCAATTCGACGCTAAAGCGCAACAGTTGGTTAACTAGTCCTTAACGGGATCGCCACTGAGGCGATTTTGGTGACGATTTGGAAATCAATTCGAATCTCCACAGGGCATAGAAAGGGTGGAATCCTTCCGGCCCCATTCGCCGATGGTTGACGGTTTGGTGCGATGGGTTCTCGTCGCATGTGAAGTCATCTTCTGGATATTCGATGCCAGACTTCAGAGGGTCCACAACGCGAAACGCCGACCGCCTGAAACAGGCAAGTCGGCGTCTACGTTACATCCCTAGGGATGAAATGGTCGGGGCGGCGAGATTCGAACTCACGACCCCCTGTACCCAAAACAGGTGCGCTACCAGACTGCGCCACGCCCCGGACCGTGCGCCTTCCTAGCGTTGCCAATCTGATTTGAAAAGCCCTAACAGGGCCAAATTGCACCTGTCTTTGAAAAAACTTCGTGGCGCAGCTCAGTACCGACAGAAATCCCGTAGCGTGCGGCTAGACCACCGTTGATTTCCAGCACCGCAAAGACGTTGTCGCCACCGGGAATCGGTGTCAAATCACCGGGTATCGCCCGGTGATGGATATGCCGGACCGTTCCGGTCACATCGACAAACAGCATATCCAGCGGGATCAGCGTGTTCTTCATCCAGAAACTGGCCCGCTGCGGTGCCTCGTAGACAAACAGCATACCAGCGCCACGCGCCATATGCGGCCGATGCATCAGCCCCTCGGCACGTTCCTCAATAGAATCAGCGATTTCCACGGTAAATTGGGTCTGCCCCCAAGGTCCACGCAGCGTCACCTGATCGGGCTGGCAGGCGTCCGTCCCACTTTGGGCCGACGCGCTCTCCGCTGCCACAACTGCGGCAACAGACATCATACACACTAGGGAAGCTCTGGCTCCTGCTGTCAATCGGCGCATGACCGGGCCTGACATTCGGATCCAGAGGGGCTGCATCTTCTCAGTCCTGCTTTTCCAGTAGAGCGGCTTCCCAGGCCAGCACCTCAACCGCCATGCGGCCTCGCTTGCCATCGATCACCCGCATTCCCAAGGCCTCCCCTGGCTGCAGCTCCGACAGGCCGGACTGGCGCAGAACCTCGACATGCAGAAACACATCTTCATCGCGCCCAAACACATTGGCAAAGCCAAAGCCCTTGCCCTTATCAAACCACTTCACCCGCGCAGGGACCAATGGCTCAGAATATAGAACATCTGAATCCATCTCGGCAAAATCGCTCAGCACAGGGCTATCGTCGCGTGTCGGAGGCGTGATCGACAGAACTTCCACGGCCTGAACACCGCGTTCGGTGCGATGGGTCACCAGCTCAACTTCGGCCCCGTCCGCGATGGAACTTTGGCCAAAGTTGCGCAGCACGTTCACATGCAGCAGGATATCTGGTCCGCCCTCGTCAGAGACGACAAATCCGAACCCTTTGGTCGGATCGAACCATTTTACCAGCCCGCGTATTTGCTGCAAACTGCTCAAGTCTTCTGCCACTGCCGTAGTCCACCGTATTCTTCAGTTTTTAACCCGTAGGTGATGCTCTATTCTCGGAACGAAGTTCAAGCTAAAAACACCTACCAATATCACAATTCTGCTATTTTTCGCGCGTAACCTAGGGGCACAGCCGATCCACGGTCCAAAGCGCTTCGGGGGTTTCGCGCCGCCAGACAAACCGGTCATGAAGGCGGAAAGCGCCATCCGCCCAGAATTCAATCTCCAGAGGCGTTAGCCGGTAACCGCCCCAGAATGGCGGGCGATCAGGGTTTGATCCTTTGGTTGCAGTCACTTTTGCCACCTCTGCCATGAGGGCCCCACGGCTGGACAGGGGCCGCGACTGCGCCGAGGCCCAGGCCCCCAAACGGCTTTTGAGAGATCGGGACTTATAGTATTCATCTGCCTGCGGTCCGTTCTCACGAGTGATGATCCCACGCGCACGGACCTGACGACGCAGCGATTTCCAATGCATGACAAACGCGGCCTTGCCCGCCCCGTCCAGTTCCTGCGCCTTGGCGCTCTCGTAATTGGTATAAAAGACAAAGGCGCCGTCCTCGATCTCCTTCAGCAAGACCATCCGGCAATTCGGCAGACCATCTGCATCGACCGTGGACAGCGCAATCGCATTGGGATCGTTGATCTCGCTCTCCTCGGCCTCACTCAGCCAATTACGGGCAATGGCAAAGGGATCCTCTCCCGCAAAGATACCGCTGCGATCGGACATGGCGCACCTCATGGTCTGTTTTGTCTGGGTTGGCTGGCGCGCGAATGCGCATGACTGGGGGCAACCTAAGTCGACAACGAGCCCACGACAAGAGACAGCGCTCTTGAAGCGCTCCGCGGGACAGACTAAACGTCGTCTAATTCGAAGATCACAGGCGGAGAACCTGCATGTCTAGTCAACTGATGGCCGGCAAACGTGGCCTCATCATGGGCCTTGCCAATGACAAATCCATCGCGTGGGGCATTGCCAAAGCCTGCGCCGACGCCGGCGCTGAGCTTGCGTTTTCCTACCAGGGCGAGGCCCTGAAAAAACGCGTCGACCCGCTGGCGGCGCAATTGGGCAGCGATATAGTCTTGCCCTGCGATGTGGCCGATGAAGGCTCCGTCGATGCGCTGTTCGCCGCGCTTGAAGAGAAATGGGGCAAACTGGACTTTCTGGTGCACGCCATTGGCTTTTCCGACAAGAACGAATTGCGCGGTCGCTATGTCGACACCAGCCGCAGCAACTTCCAGATGACCATGGATATCTCGGTTTATTCCTTCACCTCGGTGATGCAGCGTGCCGAAAAGATGATGTCCGAAGGTGGCAGCGCCGTGACGTTGACCTACTATGGCGCCGAACAGGTGATGCCACACTATAACGTCATGGGCGTAGCCAAGGCGGCGCTTGAGGCATCGGTCAAATATCTCGCCGAGGATCTGGGCAAGGATGGTATCCGCGTCAACGCAATCTCGGCCGGCCCGATCAAGACGCTGGCAGCCTCCGGTATCGGTGATTTCCGCTACATCATGAAGTGGAATGAGTTCAACTCGCCACTGCGCCGCAACGTGACCATCAATGACGTGGGCAATTCAGCGCTCTATCTGCTGTCGGATCTGTCCTCCGGGGTGACCGGGGAGAACCTGCACGTCGATGCTGGTTATCACGTCGTCGGGATGAAGGCAGTCGACGCCCCCGACATCGACGCGGCAACCGGGCGCAAATAAACACGGGTCCAGCAGATGCTGTGCATCTGCACCACAGAGCAAGACACAGCAGGCGCGCGGCCCACGCGCGCCTCTTCCAATGACAGAGACCGCATTATGACACTTGCCGCCTTTACCGCTTCCGTCCTGCTGTGCCTGATGGCGGCCATCAGCCCCGGCCCTGCTGTCCTTATGGCAGCACGCGTTGGCCTGGCCCATGGCTGGCGCAGTGGTCTGGCGCTGGCGATTGGCATCGGCGCCGGTGCGGTATTCTGGGCCTCAGCGGCCTTGTTCGGACTGAACCTTCTGCTTGACTATGCGCCGTTCCTTCTCACTCTGCTGAAGGTGGGTGGCGCCATATTCCTGATCTACATGGCTTGGAATATGTGGCGTCATGCCAGTGAACCCATGTCACAAGACAGCGACGCGCAATTGCCGCAAACGGCCTTTGCCGCGTTTCGCCTTGGCATCTTCACCCAGTTGGCCAATCCGAAACCCGCTGCGTTTTTCGGCGCAGTCTTTGTCGGCACGGTGCCCGAGGGCAGCAGCTCTCTTGCGCTTGCAGCACTGCTGGCCTGCATCTTTCTCGGTGAAGTCACCTGGAACACCCTCGTGGCCCGTATCTTCTCCTTTGAGAAAACGCGCCGCGGGTATATCAATCTGAAACATGTGATCGACCGGGTCTTTGGCGGCCTGCTCGCCGCCCTCGGCGTCAAGATCGCCGCCCTCTGAGGGGGAACGTGCGATCCCGACGCCAGATCCTAACAGGAGCATCAAAAACATGACCGACCGTCTGCCTCATGAAAAAGGCTTTCATATTTCCTGGGACCAGCTGCATCGCGACAGCCGCGCGCTGGCGTGGCGTCTGGACGGGCAAGGGCCGGACAATGGCGCCTGGCGCGCCGTTGTGGCCATCACCCGTGGCGGCATGGCTCCTGCCATGATCGTCAGCCGCGAGCTGGACATCCGCATCGTCGATACCATCGGCGTGAAATCCTACCACCATCAGGATCAGGGACAGGCCGAAGTGCTGAAAGCCCCTGACGCAGAGCTTATGGGCGACGGTGAAGGCGTACTGATCATCGACGATCTGGTCGACAGCGGCAAAACCCTGGAACTGGTGCGCCAGATGTACCCCAAGGCACATTTTGCCACCGTCTATGCCAAGCCCAAAGGCCGCCCGATGGTCGATACCTTCATCACCGAGGTCAGCCAGGACACCTGGATCTTCTTCCCCTGGGATATGGCACTGCAATATGTCGAGCCTTATCGCGGCACCGACTGATCTCTGCGGATCCAAGCAATTCATTTAATAAGACGCACCTTCGGGGGCGTCTTTTTCTTTTGCGCGCAACTGTGGGCTATCCATTTGACCACCCTCAACCAAAGCCCCTTGCAAAACTTCTGAACTTGCGGCGGAGTGATCCAAACAGGCGCCACCGTTGCACCCACCGGCGCTGACGCAGAACAGGAACACTCATGCCACAGGCCTCCTTCCCAAACGCCCGCACCCGCGACACCTTTGTCTCGCCGATTGTCGAATCCCGACGCTGGCTTCAGGGGCTGGCTCTGCCCGATGACCTGCCGCTGCTCAACCTCAGCCAGGCTGCACCAGCAGATCCACCTCCCGAGGGGCTACGCCGCGCCATTGCTGAGGCGGCCCTGAACGACGACAGCAGCCATCTTTATGGTGCGGTGCTTGGCCGGGATGAGCTGCGTGCAGCCCTCGCTGACAAAATGAACCGTCACTATGCAGCTGATCTGTCTGCGGCAGATGTGGCCATCACCTCAGGCTGCAATCAGGCCTTTGCCGCGACCATCGCCGCGCTTTGTGGTGAGGGTGATCAGGTGATCCTGCCAACGCCGTGGTATTTCAACCATAAAATGTGGCTCGATATGCAAGGGGTAGAGACGTGCCCATTGCCTGTGGGAGAGGCTATGCTGCCCTGCCCCGATGCCGCCGCAAAATTGATCACTGACCGCACCCGCGCAATTGTTCTGGTGACCCCGAATAACCCCTGCGGCGTGGAGTATCCCGGCGGTCTGGTGAAGCGCTTTTATGATCTTGCCCGCGCCCATGGTCTGGCACTGATCGTGGATGAAACCTACCGCGAGTTTGACAGCCGCAACGGCCCGCCCCATACGCTGTTTCAGGATCCGAACTGGTCGGATACGCTGATCCACCTCTATTCCTTTTCCAAGGCCTACCGTCTGACCGGCCATCGCCTCGGCGCGATCGCCGCCCACCCCGACCATCTGCTGGAAATGGAGAAATTCCTCGATACCGTCACCATATGTCCAGCCCAGCTGGGACAGACCGGCGCGCTCTGGGGGTTGGAAAACCTCGATGAATGGCTCGCGGGTGAACGGGAGGAACTGCTCTGCCGCCGCGCCGCGATTGAGGCTGGGTTTGCGCCACTTGCTGCGCAGGGCTGGCAACTTCTCGGATGTGGTGCATATTTCGCCTATGTCGCACATCCCTTTGCGGCTTCCTCGGAGGAATTGGCCAGACGTCTGGTGAGAGAGGCCGGTGTCCTGATGCTGCCCGGCAGCATGTTCTCACCGCAGAATGACCCCAACGGCACACGGCAGTTCCGCATTGCATTTGCCAATGTCGACACCCATGGCATCCGTACGCTTTTTGACCGACTGGCAAACTGGACAGCCTGACCCATCCCCCCCACTCACCGGCACTGAACACGGACGCTGATCAGTCGTCCCTTGCTCCTTGCAAGGTGGCAGCGTATTCAGAGCCTCGACATTTTAGCATTCCCGACTGCCCGGCGCAGTTCGGCGACCGGCAATACGAGGACATCATGGCTGCAGGCATGAAAAAACTATCAAATACTTTTGTCTGGATCCTGATGGGGATGCTGATTATCGGTCTGGCCGGATTTGGCGCCGTGAATTTCACAGGCTCTGTTTCCTCCGTCGCCGTGGTTGGCGATCAGGAGGTGTCAGTCGATGATTACGCTCGCGAACTGCAGCGCGAACAGCGCGCGCTTGAGGCGCAGACCGGCCAGCGCATCCCTATCGCGCAGATGACCGCGCTTGGTCTGGATCGTGCCGTGCTGGGGCGTCTGATTGCCATTGCCGCCCTGGATCAGGAAAGCAGCGATCTTGGCCTGTCGATCGGTGATCAGAACCTGTTTGACGAAATCAGTCAGATCCCGGCCTTTCAGGACGGCACCGGCGCCTTCAACCGCGACACCTACCAGTATGCACTCGACAATATCGGCCTGACCGAGGCCGCGTTTGAGGCCGACCTGCGCCGCGAATCTGCCCGCACCCTTGTGCAGGGTGCCATCATGGCCGGTACTGAGATGCCTGACACCCTGCGCGGCACACTGACCAGCTATGTCGGCGCGCGCCGCAGCTTTGATTGGCTGACAGTCAGCGAAAACAGCGTCGCCCTCACCGCGGTCGAGCCGAGCGAAGACCAGCTGCGCGCCTTCTATGACGCCAATATCGATCAGTTCACCCTACCCCGCACCAAGGTGATCACCTATGCCGCCCTGCGCCCCGACGCGCTGGTGGATGAGATCGAGATCGACGACGCAGCGCTTGAGAAGCTCTTCAACGACCGCAGCGCCGAATATCAAGTGCCCGAACGCCGTCTGGTGGAACGTCTGGTCTTTGCTGATCGGGACGCCGCCGACAGCGCCAAGGCACAGCTTGATATCAACGGCACCACCTTCGAGGCGCTGGTCGCGGATCGTGGCCTCAACCTGCAGGACGTGGATTTGGGCGATCTGACCATGGGCGACCTGGGCGCTGCAGGTCAGGACGTTTTTGCCGCACAGGTCGGCGATGTCGTCGGGCCGCTCGACAGCGACCTCGGCCCGGCCCTGTTCCGCGTCAATGGCCGTCTTGAGGCCCGCGTGACCCTGCTTGATGACGTCAAGGACGAGTTGCGCGCTGAACTGGCCACAGACCGTGCACGCCGCCTTATCGAAACCCGCGCTGAGGAGATCAACGATATGCTGGCCGGTGGCGCGACACTGGAAGAGCTGATTGACGAACCCGGCATGGAACTTGGCAAGGTCGACTGGCACAGCGGCAGCACTGATGGCATCGCCGCCTATGACGGTTTTCGTCAGGCCGCATCCACCGTTACTGCCGAAGACTTCCCAGAAGTGGCCTTCCTTGAGGATGGCAGCCTGTTTGCAATCCGCCTGGATGAGGACCTGGACCCGCGCCCCGAACCCTTCGCAGATGCGCAGGAGAAACTGCGCGCGGCATGGCAGAGCAAACGATTGCAGGATGCCCTGGAGGCCGAGGCCGAGCGTCTGGCTGATATGCTGCGCAACGGTGCTGACCTCCCCGAGGGTATTGAGTTGACGTCAGAGACCGGTCTGACCCGCGCCGCCTATATCGACGCCGCCCCGCAGCAGCTGATGGCCCGTGTTTTTGAACTGGCAGAGGGCGAGGTTGCCGTGGTCAGCGATGACACCGCCACTGTTGTGGTGCGCCTCACTGAGACCCTGCCGGTCGCCGATACGCCAGAAATGACGGCGCTGGCCGAGGCGATGGGGACCCAGCTTGATCAGGCATTGGCACAGGCTCTGTTCGAAGCTTTCGTCCAAGATTCCCAGACCCGCGCTGCGCCTCGCATCGACCCGCAGGCGCTCAACGCCGTGCGGGCCAACTTCCAGTAATCAAGGCAGACCGAAATGGCCCTGACCCCCGATTTCGACATCTTCGCCAAGGCCTATGAGGCCGGTGAAAACCAGGTCGTCTACACCCGGCTTGCCGCCGATCTCGACACGCCGGTATCCCTGATGCTGAAGCTGACAGGCGCCCAGAAGGACGCCTTCATGCTGGAGTCCGTCACCGGTGGCGAGGTGCGTGGGCGCTACTCCATCATTGGCATGAAACCGGATCTCGTTTGGCGCTGCCACGGAGAACACGCGACCCTCAACCGGTCTGCCCGCTTTGACGCCGATGCCTATGAGCCGCTGGATGGCAATCCCCTGGATTGCCTGCGTGACCTCATTGCAGAGAGCAAAATCGACCTGCCCGATGATCTGCCGCAGGCCGCAGCCGGCCTGTTTGGCTATCTTGGCTATGACATGATCCGGCTGGTCGAACATCTGCCGGACGTGAACCCCGATCCCCTTGGCCTACCTGACGCGTTGATGCTACGCCCCTCTGTCATCGCGGTGCTTGACGGCGTCAAAGGGGAGGTGACAGTGGTCTCCCCCGCCTGGGCCAGCGATGGCCAGTCGGCCAAGGCGGCTTACGCTCAGGCCGCCGAGCGGGTGATGGACGCGGTCCGCGATCTGGAACGCGCCATGCCCGCCGAAAGCCGCGATCTCGGCGATGCCGATGAGGTTGCGCCGCCCGTGAGCAATTTCACCAAAGACGGCTATATGGCCGCGGTGGAGACGGCCAAAGACTACATCCGCGCAGGCGACATCTTTCAGGTGGTGCCGGCACAGCGCTGGACGCAGGAATTCCGCCAGCCGCCCTTCGCGCTCTATCGCTCCCTGCGGCGCACCAACCCCTCGCCGTTCATGTTCTACTTCAACTTCGGCGGCTTTCAGGTGGTGGGCGCGTCTCCGGAAATCCTCGTCCGCGTCTTCGGACAGGAGGTCACCATTCGCCCGATCGCCGGCACCCGTCCACGCGGTGCCACGCCCGAAGAAGACAAAGCGCTGGAACTGGATCTGCTCGCCGACAAGAAGGAACTGGCAGAGCACCTGATGCTGCTGGATCTGGGCCGCAACGACACTGGACGGGTTGCCAAAATCGGCACCGTGCGCCCAACCGAGAAGTTCATCATCGAGCGCTACAGCCACGTCATGCACATTGTCTCCAATGTTGTCGGTGAGCTGGCCGAGGATAAGGACGCGCTCGACGCCTTCTTTGCCGGAATGCCCGCAGGCACCGTCTCCGGCGCGCCCAAGGTGCGGGCGATGGAAATCATCGATGAGCTGGAACCGGAAAAACGCGGTGTCTATGGTGGCGGTGTTGGCTATTTCTCGGCAGGCGGCGACATGGATATGTGCATCGCGCTGCGCACGGCCATCGTCAAGGACCAGAACCTCTACATTCAGGCAGGCGGCGGCGTTGTCTACGACAGCGACCCGGAGGCGGAATATATGGAGACAGTCCATAAATCCAACGCCATCCGCCGCGCAGCTGCGGATGCGGCCCGCTTCACCGGCAGCGGCAACAGCTAGGTCAAAGGCTGGGCGGGCACCCTGTTATGAGCGCCTGCCCGTCACCTTTCTCAAAATACTCTCGCCGAAGGCACCAAAGGCGTCGCTCCAACCGGAGCGGCGCCTTTGTCACGAAAACCACCTGCCGCGTCGTTTATTCCGCCTGCAGTTTTGCCCGCAGAGAGGCCGATACCGGCGCCAAAGACACCCGGTTTGCCCGGTCCTGAAGGCCCCAGATCAGCAAGGCGGAAATCGTATCCGGCTGAACCCGGCCCAGCATGATCACGGCCCCCTCCTGCCCGGCGCGAAACGCAGCCTGATCCAGAAAGCGCCGTATCGCGCGTGGGTCTTGCCCGGCGCCGTCGAAATCACGGAACACCACGCCGGCGGGCACACCTTCGCGCAGCGCCAGTTTCTGCACAGTATTCAGACCCGCATCCTGCGTCACCATACCATAGCCCATTGCACCAAGCGCCGTGGCCATCTGATCAGCCAGCGGACGATTGCCCTGAAACCCGGTCTCGACCCCTTCCAACACAGCGACGGCCTCTGGCAGGGTCTCCAGCCAGACCTGCAACGCCGTCTCAGCATCCTGCGGCGCGGCATCGCGGGGCAGATCGGCGATCAGCATCACCTCAAAACCAGCGGCGCGGTGGCGTGCCATCTTCGCCGCCGCCTCAGGATCCCTTGGGTCCAGCGCAAAACTCAGCGGATAGGGGAAATCCTGCAAGGCCTCAGCACCTATCGCATCGGCATCATCGATCAGAACAATCGACATCAGGGCACGGTCTGCCTCCGGTGTGAAGGCTTCGGCGTTGCGTTCAAACGGCACCCCATCCGTCTGCGCACTGGCCTGACTTCCGACCGCCGGTGCATTGGCCTGATCCCGCTCCGTCAGCGGGCGAACCGGGGTGCCGATACGTGGGCGGCTGCCCGTTGCATCTACTGTGTTGCCCGGTTCTGCCGTGGGGGTGGTTGTTGGCAGATCGGAAATCCGCCGCGCCCCGGCCTCCTCGCCTTGGTCTTCGGCACCCGTCCTAGGTTCAGCGCTTGCGGCAGGCTGCGTGCCCACCTCCGTTGGCCCGGCCTGCCCCAGCCCCGGCACCACGGGAATCGCCGTCGGGCCAGGTACAGCTCCCAAGGCTGGTCCTTGATCGTCCCCGGCCTCTATCGTGCTGAGGGCCGGGCCACCGGTTGTCACATCCGGCACCGGAAGGTTTGCGGTTGCGGAGGCGTCATTGTCGCCATCGTCCCCCTCGGCCGATGGTGTGGACGGGTCCTGCCCCAACGGCTCGGGAGCGGCTTGATCCGGCGCGGTTGTCAGCCGGGATGGTGCTTCGTTTGCAGTCTGCGGCACCGGTGGCTGCGCCGGTTCAGACACCACCACAAGACGCTGCTCCTGACTGGGGGCATTGGGTGCGGGCAGTGCTTCAACCGGGGTAACGGGCGCATCCCGCGCCACATCGATTGCCGGCGCGCCGACGCCACCGGGCGCGGCGCGATCCCCGCTGCCCAGCTCTGTGCCCACTTCCGGTCGGCTGGCAGGATCAGTATCGGCATCTGCAAGTGCTGCCAGATCATCACCCACCACTTGCGGGTCCAGCGCTGCTGGAGGTGTTTCCACCAGATCCGGATCGCTCCCCGCGCTGTCGACCGGTGTCTCCGCCGCCGGGGCCTGCACTTCACTGCGGGCCGGTTCGGCGACGCTGACCTCAACCGATTTGGGCAAGGGCACCGAAAGCGACCATACCACGGCGCCGCCTGCGGCCACCAAGGCCCCGAAACTCACGCCTCCAAGAAACCCTCGCATCTCTGTCCTGCCTCTCGTTGCCTTCTGGAACCGGTCGCATTCTGTTGGCCAGGCCACACCAAGGCGGTCGGGCACGCTTGGCCCGCCTGCTGTTGGTGATGTGCTCTTGACGCTGCCGCGCAACCCTGAACATGTATGTTGCGACCACTATACTGCGGCGCGGCCCCGGCCCGCCAGCCCTTAAACGAGCCCGCGACTATGCTGCTGCTGATCGACAACTACGACTCCTTTACCTACAACCTCGTGCATTACCTGGGGGAGCTGGGCGCTGACGTGCAGGTCCGCCGCAATGACGCGCTGAATGTGCAAGAGGCCATGGCGATGAACCCGGCCGGCATTCTGTTGTCACCCGGTCCCTGCGATCCGGATCAGGCCGGTATCTGCCTTGCCCTGACCGAGGCTGCAGCTGAGACCAAAACCCCGCTGCTTGGCGTCTGCCTTGGCCATCAGACCATCGGACAGGCCTTTGGCGGCAATGTTGTGCGCTGCAAAGATATCGTCCACGGCAAGATGGGCACCATGCATCATACCGACACGGGCCTTTTTGCCGGGCTGCCTTCGCCGTTTGAGGCGACGCGCTATCACTCGCTGATTGTTGACCGCGACACCCTGCCCGACAGTCTTGAAGTCACAGCAGAGCTTGAAGATGGCACCATCATGGGCCTGCAGCACAAGACGCTTCCGATCCACGGCGTGCAGTTCCACCCGGAATCCATCGCTTCGGAACACGGCCACGCGCTGCTGAAGAACTTCCTCAACGTGATGAAGGTGCCCGCATGAGCAACGCAATGAAGCCGCTGATTGATGCCGCTGCGGAGCGCGCCCTGAGCCGGGATGAGGCCGAGGCCGCCTTTACCCATCTGTTTGAAGGCAACGCCACGCCCAGCCAGATGGGTGGATTGTTGATGGCCCTGCGCACACGGGGCGAAACTGTCGACGAATACGCAGCAGCAGCGGCTGTCATGCGCGCAAAATGCAACCCCGTTGGGGCGCCTGAAGGCGCGATGGACATCGTCGGCACCGGTGGCGACGGCAAGGGCACGCTGAATATCTCCACCGCAACCGCCTTTGTCGTGGCCGGGGCCGGTACCGTGGTTGCCAAACACGGCAACCGTAATCTGTCGTCGAAATCCGGCGCAGCGGATGCGCTTGGTCAGATGGGGATCAATGTCATGGTCGGCCCGAAAGTGGCTGAACAGGCGCTCTGTGAAACCGGTATATGTTTCATGATGGCGCCGATGCACCACCCCGCCATCGCCCATGTGATGCCCACCCGGCAGGAACTTGGCACGCGCACGATTTTCAACATCCTTGGCCCGCTCACCAACCCAGCCAGTGTGAAACGCCAACTGACCGGCGCGTTCAGCCGCGATCTGATCCGCCCGATGGCGGAAACGCTTGGCCAGTTGGGATCGGAGCAGGCGTGGCTCGTCCACGGCTCCGACGGTACAGATGAGCTGACAATCACTGGCGTCAGCTGGGTTGCCGCCCTGAACCCGGATGGCAGCGTGACGGAGATGGAAATCCACCCCGAAGACGCAGGCCTGCCGCCCCACCCGTTTGAAGCCATCGTTGGCGGAACGCCCGAAGAAAACGCCAAGGCGTTTGAGGCCCTTCTGGCTGGTGAACCCTCTGCTTATCGCGATGCCGTCTTGCTGAACTCTGCTGCAGCCCTTGTGGTGGCGGGCGCAGCAAGTGATCTGAAAACCGGCGTTGAGATGGCCCGAACCAGCATCGACAGTGGCGCGGCGCGGGGCAAGATCGAAGCCGTTGCCCGGATCACCACGGCTGCCGCCGAAACATGATCCCAGACCTGCCCGATCTGGGCGGCTGGGCGGACCTGCCGTTTTTTGCTGACCGCTACCCGGCAATTGCGGCGGCGGTGGCCGAGGATCCGCGCGATATCCTCCCGCCAGCGGATCAGCGCCTTGCAGCTCTCTCGCTGACCCCGCCGGAAGAAACCCGCGTGGTCATTCTGGGTCAGGACCCCTATCCAACGCCCGGTCATGCCCATGGGTTGGCGTTTTCCGTCGAACCCGACGTGCGTCCGCTGCCAAGATCTTTGAACAATATATTCAAAGAGTTGCACGACGATCTTGGTGTTGAACGTCACACAGGCGACCTGCGCGGCTGGGCACGTCAAGGCGTTTTGCTGCTCAATACCGTCTTGTCTGTCCCCTCAGGCGAGGCCAACGGCCACAAAAGCCTTGGCTGGCAGCAACTCGCACATGAGGTTCTCAACCTGTCCAGCCAGCGCCCCACAGCTTATATTCTCTGGGGGAAACAGGCCCAAGGGCTTGAAAAATATATCCAGCCGGGTGATCACCTTATCCTGAGGACCGCGCACCCCTCACCACTGTCTGCGCGGCGTGGCTTTTTCAGCTCGCGCCCCTTTTCGACGGTGAACCGCTGGCTTGCTGAGCAGGGCCAGCCAACAATTGACTGGAACGCGTGACGGGAGGCGTCAAGATGACTGAAACAGTGCTGGATAAGATCAAGGCCTACAAGCTGGAAGAGATCGCCGCCGACAAGGCTGCCAAACCCCTCGAAGCGGTTGAGGCCGAAGCCCGTGATGCCAGCCCGGTGCGTGGCTTTGCCAAGGCGCTGATGCAGGCCAGCCGCGAAGGCTACGGACTGATTTCCGAAATCAAGAAAGCCAGCCCTTCCAAAGGGTTGATCCGGGAAGACTTCCACCCCGCAGACCTCGCCCGGGCCTATGAGGCAGGTGGTGCAACCTGTCTTTCCGTGCTGACCGATACCCCCAGTTTTCAAGGCGCGAAATCCTTTTTGACGGAGGCGCGCGACGCCTGTGCCCTCCCGGCGCTACGCAAGGATTTTATGTATGATCCCTATCAGGTGGCTGAAGCCCGCGCGCTTGGTGCCGATTGTATCCTGATCATTCTCGCCTCAGTTTCCGACACGCAAGCAGCAGAACTGGAAGCCGCCGCCGCTGATTGGAATATGGACGTCCTGCTGGAGGTCCATGACGAAGAAGAGCTGCATCGCGCCTGCAAGCTGAAATCGCCTCTTCTTGGCATCAACAACCGCAATCTCAAAACTTTTGAAACCACATTGGACACCACCCGCACCCTGTCCCGTCTGGTTCCTGCCGACCGCACCATCGTCTGCGAAAGCGCACTGTCCACGCCACAGGATCTCTCTGATATGGCCCGCTATGGCGCACGCAGTTTCCTCATCGGCGAAAGCCTGATGCGCCAGGATGACGTTGCGGCTGCGACCCGTGACATCCTCGCAAATCCGCTGATGCCGGGGGCAATGTAATGTCCCTCACCCATTTCGACAGCAGCGGCGACGCCCATATGGTCGATGTCTCGGACAAAGCGGTCACCTCGCGGATCGCCACTGCTGAGGGCCACATCACCATGGCACGCGAAACCTTTGATATCATTTCAGAAGGTCGCGCGAAGAAGGGCGATGTCCTGTCGGTGGCACGGCTCGCGGGCATCATGGGGGCCAAGAAGACACCGGACCTCATCCCGCTCTGCCATCCGCTGCCCGTAACCAAGGTTGCTGTGGACCTGACCCTCGATCCCGATCTGCCCGGCGTCCGCATCGCGGCCACCGTGAAAACCACGGGCCAAACCGGCGTCGAAATGGAGGCACTGACTGCGGTCTCCACCGCCGCCCTCACGGTCTATGACATGGCCAAGGCCGTCGACAAGGCGATGGAGATCGGTGGCATCCGTGTAACACTGAAAGATGGCGGAAAATCAGGACGATACGAGGCCTAAATGATCTCAGTTTCCGACGCATTGACCACGCTGCTAGATCTGGTGGCTCCGCTTGAAGTGGAAATCGTTCCCCTGCGCGCCGCTGCCCGCCGCGTGCTGGCAAAACCTGTGTCCGCCAACCGGGACCAGCCGCCCTTTGCGGCCTCCGCTATGGATGGCTATGCCGTAAAGGCGGCAGAGGTCGAGCGGGATGCAATGTTCAAAGTCATCGGAGAAAGCGCTGCGGGCCATGGGTTTCAGGGGCGCGTCGGCCCCGGCCAGGCGGTGCGGATCTTCACCGGCGCACCAGTGCCTGAAGGCGCTGATTTCGTTGTTATACAAGAGGATACCAGTGTTACCGGATCCTTGCTGACCATCACAGACCATCCCGGACCTGGCCATAACATTCGCGCAAAGGGTGGCGATTTTCAGATCGGCACCAGTGTTGACTCGCCACGCATGCTGACACCGGCAGATATCGCCCTGCTCGCCGCGATGAACATCGCCGAGGTGCCCGTGCACCGCAAACCAACAGTGGCGCTGATCTCCACCGGGGATGAGCTGGTCCTGCCCGGCGAAAGCCCCGGCCCGGATCAGATCATCGCCTCCAACACCCTTGGGCTGGACGCCATGCTGAGCGCTGCAGGTGCTGAGCCCCGGATTTTGCCCATCGCCCGCGACACCGAAAGCAGCCTTCGCATGGCGCTGGATCTGGCGCAGGACGCCGACCTGATCGTCACCATTGGCGGGGCCTCGGTTGGGGATCACGATCTGGTCGCCGGGGTGACCGAGGGGCTTGGCATGTCGCGCGCGTTCTACAAGGTTGCGATGCGCCCGGGAAAGCCGCTGATGGCTGGAACGCTGGGCCGCTCCGCTATGGTGGGACTGCCGGGAAATCCCGTATCTGCAATGGTTTGCGGGCATATCTTCCTGTTGCCCATGCTGCGCGTGATGCAAGGTTTGTCACCTCTGGATCAGCAGCCGGCGACGGCAAATCTGGCTCATGACCTGCCTGCAAACGGCCCACGGACACATTATATGCGCGCCAGGTTGAGCGGCGGCGATCTGCATGTCTTCGACGATCAGGACAGCGCCCGGCTGACCCTTCTGGCCGAGGCAAACGCCCTCGCCATTCGTCCCCCGCATGATCCCCCCCGAGGCAAGGGGGAACCGCTCGCCTATATTGTGATCTGACAGGGCGACCCGCTTTCACTTTGCCAACAATTCATCGTCAATTCCGCTGGATATGACAGGTTTTACGCAAGGACCCGTTGACACAAAACGGGAACATGCGTAGAACAAAGAGAAACATCGAGCGGTTGAGAGGGATGTCATGCTGACGAAGAAGCAATTGGATTTGCTGGATTTCATCCACACACGCCTGCAGAAGGATGGCGTCCCGCCCAGCTTTGATGAGATGAAGGTGGCGCTGGATCTGCGGTCCAAATCCGGCATCCACCGGCTGATCACCGCGCTGGAGGAGCGCGGCTTCATTCGCCGTCTCGCCCATCGGGCCCGCGCGATTGAGATTATTCGCCTGCCGGACAGCCTCGGCAATGCGGCTCAGACTGCGGAAGCCTCATCCTCTACACCAGAGCCTGCCAATCAGGTGTCGGCACCTGCAATGATCGCCGCGATGGAACTGCCCGTGATGGGCCGCATAGCAGCAGGCGTTCCGATTGAGGCCATCAATCAGGTCTCCCATCAGGTCGCGGTGCCCGCCTCCATGCTTTCGGCGCAAGGCCAGCATTTCGCATTGGAGGTACGCGGCGACTCTATGATCGAGGCTGGGATCAATGACGGCGATATCGTTGTAATCCGGGAAACGGCTGTGGCAGACAACGGCGATGTGGTGGTTGCCCTCGTCGAAGGACAGGAAGCTACACTGAAACGCATCTATCGTAAGGGCAGCACCATTGCGCTGGAGGCCGCGAACCCCGCCTATGAAACCCGCCGCTACCCGCAAGATCAGGTGAAGGTTCAGGGCCGTCTCGTTGGCCTTATCCGCACCTACTGAGCGACGTCGCGCGCAGAAATGTCACGGACAAACGCATAGATAAGACCCGCACTTCGATACGGGCAACTCGACGCGGGTCGTGACGTGCAAACTGGCACGGACGAAGCGATACGAACAAAGCGCGCGGACCAGACGGTTGATTGCCTGTGTTTCTGCTCACCTCTTGATGCTATCATGACAACATCGTTGAGCGTACTCGGCGCTGCGCGATCACACACGAACCAGACACAAAGCCTACATAGATGCAGCACCAACGCCTGAAGGTTGAGTGATCCAAGGCTTGGATGGATATTGGCCTTGATCCTATTGTCTTTAGGCTAGTGTCAATGGCTTGATCGTGACTTCACCGGATCACGGCTCCACAACCGGGTTCCCACCACATCTTGCGCCGAAGTCCAGCGTCCCTCTGCATCCATCTGCACGCTCCCCATGCGATGTAGCGCGTCTTCGTCAAACACCAGGCAGCCGCCGACCGGTGCCACGGGCTTGGCACTTATGATCACCTCATCGGCTGCACATTCGGTCATTGCCTCAGCCGCTGCCTTGCCCATCACATGGGTCAGCCGCTGATCCGTCGCCGCCAGATATGCCGTGACCGATTTACCGGGCGCCTCTGGTCCGGCAATCAGCGGCCATAGTTGCGCGCCCTCCTCCTGTGTCTGCAAACTGCCGTCATTTTCCGTCCAACGTTCCGCTGCATAGCCATGCCCTTTAGCGCGTGATAATGCCCGTCCCTCCGCCGTCAGGACCCCGACGATGCCGCCATTGGGCGCCGCGAGAACCGCAGGGCGCGGGTTGCCATACCAGATCATCGCGCCCCCAATCAGCACCGGCACACCAAGAAGGCGCAACCGCCCCCGCCAAAGCCCAAGCAACAGCCCACCGAAAGCCACCAGTGGCAGCACCGGAGCAGGCGGCATCGGCACCGCCCCCTGCGCCCCATCAAGGGCGGCGACCCAATTAGCAACAAACAGAATCCAGCTGATCCCCAGATCCATAAGTGTAAGACCAATCCAGGACGCCCCCACTGGCGCCAGACAAAGCGCCAGAACAGCAGCTGGCACCACCAGCGCGCCCATTACAGGCACAGCCAGAACATTGGCCAGCAACCCGTAATGCGAAATCATATTGAAATGAGCAGCTCCAAATGGCGCGGTCGCCAATCCGGCAATCAGCGAGGACAGCACAAGCCCCGTCACCAGTCGCAGCCAGCGCGGGCCCGTAGGGCTCAACCGGTCACGCAGGCTACCAAAGATCACGATCAAGGCGGTGGTGGCGGCAAAACTCATCTGGAACCCTGGGCTGAGCAGGCTTTCCGGACGCAAGAGCAGGATCACTATTGCCGCCAGCGCCACCGCGCGCAGGGACAGCGCCCGCCGATCAAGCAGCACCGCTCCTAGCATCATCGCCACCATGATGTAGGCCCGCGTGCTAGCCACCTGCATTCCAGACAGCAACAGATAGGCACTGGCCGCAAGCAAGGCGCCAACCGCCGCCAGTTTTTTGGTGTCGATACGCTGCGCAACGGCTGGTGCAAGCGCCAACAACAACCGCAGCCCGCCAAAGACAACGCCGGCCAGCAACCCCATATGCAGCCCCGAAATTGCCAACAGATGTGCCAGGTTACTGGCCCGCAACGCCTCCAGCGCCGCTTGTGGGATCGCCGAACGATCGCCGGTGGTAATGGCCACCGCAAAACCGCCGGTCGCCACCGGCATCTGCGAACGAATGCCGGTAGAGAGCTTCTGGCGCAATTGCTCAACCGGCAGGTCACGCGGGCCGCGGTTTATGATCAGCACCGGCACACGGGTGTACCCCACCGCGCCGAGCTGTTGGAACCAGGCATGTCGCCGAAAATCGAAACCATGCGGTTCAACAGGGCCTTGTGGTGGCATCAGATGGGCTGTGGTCATCACCCGGTCGCCAATGCGTGGAACCGCTGCCCCGTCCGGCAACGACAGCCTGAGCCGCGCAGGGGTTTGAGCAGGCGGGATGCGGTCCAGAAATGGTTGATCCAGCGTGATCCGCAACCGGTCACGGGCAGAGCGGTCGATGGCAATCACCCGCCCCTCCACCGCGCCATAGCTGCGGTACTGAAGCACCGGCGCGCCAACCGAATGCGCGCGCAACCCGGCGGTGGCAAACCCGAGCGTGACCAGCAGCAGAACCCAGCCCAGAAAGACCACAGCATCCTGCTGGTCGCCGCGCCACAGCATCGCCAGTGCAACGCAGCCCGGCCCAGCGCCCCAAAGATAGTGCGCCAGATCCGGCTCAAACCTGAGTGAGAAAAACAGCCCGATGCCAACCCCGAACAAAACCGGCACCCAGGGAAAGAGATCCCCGCGCTGGGATTGCAGCAGACCATCAAGGACGCCCAGGGCGCGCATGCTTGCTCCTTGCCTTCTGGCTCGGTAGACAGGCGACAAAATTAGCCCTTCCATGGTTTCCAAAAGGTAAATCACCCCCATGTCCAAACCGGTCGTCACCCGCTTCGCCCCCTCGCCCACCGGCTATCTGCATATCGGCGGCGCGCGCACTGCGCTGTTCAATTGGCTTTATGCCCGTGGCCGCGGCGGCAAATTCCTGTTGCGGATCGAAGACACCGACCGCGAGCGCTCCAACCCCGAGGCGACGGCCGCGATCCTGCAAGGCATGGCCTGGCTCGGCCTGGATCATGACGGTGAGGTGGTCAGCCAGTTCGAAGGCGCCGAGCGCCATGCCGCGGTCGCCCGTGAGCTGCTTGAGGCGGGCAAGGCTTATAAGTGCTTTGCCACGCAGGAAGAAATCGCGGCGTTCCGCGATCAGGCAAAGGCTGAGGGCAAATCGACCCTCTACCGTTCGCCCTGGCGCGATGCGGCAGAGGCCGGTCATCCAGACGCGCCTTATGTGATCCGCATCAAAGCCCCGCAGGACGGCACCACAGTGATCCGCGATGAGGTTCAGGGCGATGTCACGATCAAGAATGACCAGCTGGACGACATGATCCTGCTGCGCTCTGATGGGACACCTGTCTACATGCTGGCAGTTGTCGTAGATGATCACGATATGGGCGTCACCCATGTGATCCGGGGCGATGACCACCTCAACAACGCCGCACGTCAGATGATGATCTATGAGGCGATGGGCTGGGATGTCCCCGTCTGGGCGCATATCCCGCTGATCCACGGTCCCGATGGCAAAAAGCTGTCCAAACGGCATGGTGCCTTGGGCGCGCAAGAATATCAGGCGATGGGCTATCCGGCTGCGGGCATGCGCAACTATTTGGCCCGTCTGGGCTGGAGCCATGGCGATGATGAGTTTTTCACCGATGCGCAGGCGCGCGACTGGTTCGACCTTAACGGCATCGGCAAAAGCCCGGCGCGGTTTGACACGAAAAAGCTGGAAAATCTCTGCGGTCAGCATATCGCCATCAGCGATGATGCTGCACTGCGGAATGAGCTTCAGGCCTATTTGGCAGCGGCTGACAAGCCGCAGTTAAATGACGTTCAGTCAAACGATCTTGAACGTGCGATGTATTGCCTCAAGGATCGTGCCAAGACATTCCCCGAGCTGCTTGAAAAAGCTCATTTTATCCTGACTTCACGGCCGATTGAGCCAGATCAAAAGGCCGCTAAGGCCCTTGCATCTGTATCCGACGGTATACTGAGTGAATTGACGCCGCAGCTGCAAAATGCTAGCTGGTCCCGAGACGATCTGGAGACGCTTCTGAACGCATTTGCAGAAGCACAGGATACCAAGTTCGGCAAACTGGCGGGTCCCTTGCGGGCGGCGCTGGCTGGTCGTGCGGTAACCCCTTCAGTTTTCGACATGATGCTGATTCTGGGCCGGGACGAAACACTGGCCCGACTCTCCGACGTTGCTGGCTGACCCTGTCGTTAACCGCTGGGTAAGTCGGTACCGCTATGACCTCACCTGCGCGATTGCCGTGCAGGTGCTGCCTGCATAAGGCGGGGGCCTCCCCCGCTTTCGTGCCTGTATCAGGAAGGGACATCTATGACCGATACAAAGAAGACCGCCCAGCTCAGCCTGAATGGCGAAACTTACGAGCTTCCCATTTTCTCGCCGACGACCGGGCCCGATGTTCTGGATATCCGCAAGCTCTATGGCCAAGCCGGTGTGTTTACCTATGATCCCGGCTTTACCTCCACTGCGAGCTGCGACAGCACCATAACCTATATCGACGGTGGCAAGGGCGAACTGCTGCACCGTGGTTACCCCATTGACCAGCTGGCATCCAAATCGCACCACCTCGAAGTCTGCTATCTGCTGCTTTATGGTGAACTGCCGACCGCGGCTCAGCTGGAAGATTTCGAGACCCGTGTGACCCGTCACACCATGGTGCACGAGCAGATGCACAACTTCTTCCGTGGCTTCCGCCGGGACGCGCACCCGATGGCGACCCTCGTGGGTGTGGTCGGCGCCATGTCGGCCTTCTACCACGATTCCACCGACATCAACGACCCCTGGCAGCGTGAAGTGGCCGCGATCCGTCTGATCGCAAAACTGCCCACCATCGCTGCGATGGCTTACAAGTATTCAATCGGTCAGCCGTTTGTGTATCCCCGCAACGACTTGGATTACGCGGCGAACTTCCTGCACATGTGCTTCTCCGTTCCGGCAGAAGAATATCATGTCGACCCGATCCTTGCGCGCGCAATGGACCGGATCTTCATCTTGCATGCAGACCACGAACAGAACGCTTCAACCTCGACCGTGCGTCTGGCGTCCTCGTCCGGTGCCAACCCGTTCGCCTGTATTGCGGCGGGCATCGCCTGCCTCTGGGGGCCGGCCCATGGTGGCGCCAATCAGGCCTGCTTGGAGATGCTCAAGGAAATCGGCTCGGTTGACCGCATCCCCGAGTTCATTGAACGCGCCAAAGACAAGAACGATCCGTTCCGTCTGATGGGCTTTGGCCACCGGGTCTACAAGAACACCGATCCGCGTGCCACGGTCCTGAAGCAATCCGCCGATGAGGTGCTGGAACTGCTCGGCGTGGAAAACAACCCGCTCTTGCAAGTCGCCAAGGAACTGGAACAGACCGCCCTCAACGATGAATATTTCATCGAGAAGAAACTGTTCCCGAACGTGGATTTCTACTCCGGCATCATTCTTGAGGCGATGGGCTTCCCGACCTCGATGTTCACGCCGATCTTCGCGCTGTCGCGCACCGTCGGCTGGATTTCGCAGTGGAAAGAAATGATCGCGGATCCACAGAACAAAATCGGTCGCCCGCGTCAGCTCTACCTCGGCGAAACCGCCCGCGACTACATCGATATCGAAAGCCGCTGATTGCAGGCGGTATTACCGCATAATCGGCGACAGAAAACTTCAAACCCTGCCTTCCCCAAGGCAGGGTTTTTTTCATGTCTTCTGCCGGCACCATGCAGGCACAACAGAGTTGCCGCGCCTGTACCCAGAGATACACCTTTTGATTGCATCCACACGCCTTTCGGTGAGTGCCACAATCAAAAGGATACCTAACTGCTGTTTCCAATCCGGAAACTTGGTTAACCTATTTGATCGCATTTTACTCAATTACGGTGGGTTTCGATTGACGAAATTCCACCTCCTGCATAGGCATGTCACCAATTACTAATTAAACCTTAACGGGAGACGCACCGTGCTTATGCTCATGACATTGCTTGGGGTTGGCCTGCTGGCTGGCGTGATCATCAATGATTCCGATGACTCCGACAGCGCCGAGTCCGGCGCCAACGAAAGCGGTAACGAAGACAACAATGAAGCCGTTGTCGAGGGCACCGACGGAGCTGACCTACTGCTCGGTACCATTGGCAGCGAAACCCTGCTTGGCGGCGCCGGTAACGATAATATCGATGCCCGCGGTGGTCCTGACACTATCGAAGGCGGCGCCGGAGATGACACGCTAGATGGTGGCTCGGCAGATGACAATATCTTCGGTGGCGACGGCGAAGACCGTATGATCGGCGGCAACGGCGATGACTTCATGCGCGGCAACGCGGGTGATGACATCCTTATCGATGCGCGCGGCGCGGATCATCTCGTTGGCGGTCAGGGCGATGACATTATTCTCGCGGCCGGAATTCTGGATGAAGGTGCCTATGAGGATTTGGTCCAGGGCCGCACCCCGCCGCCCGCGACTGTTGAAGAGGTGAACACTCTGCTGAACTACGACTACACCGCTGATCAGGACGGCGAAGGCGACACCATCAACGCAGGGGCAGGCGATGACGCGGTGCTCTTTGGCCTCAACGACACGGTGACCGGTGGCAATGGCAGTGACAGCTTTGAGACCGGCGCCTGGCTGAGCGAGGATGAGCAGGCCACCATCACCGATTTCACCGCAGATGATGACCGCGTGGTTTACTACTACGATGAAGACGAGGAAGAGCCGGAACTGGACGTGGTCACCCGCGCCAATGACGATGGCGGCACCGATGCCTTCCTGGTGGCCAATGGCGAGGAAGTGGTGCGTCTGATCAATGCCGGTACCACCTTCAACCTGGCCGAGCATGTGGCGCTGGTTGCCCGCAGCGGCTGATACATAACTCCGCTGAGGTCGGGTCAATTGATCTGGCCCGCCCCGGCGTAGCCCGCACGAACGCAGCAAAAGAAACCCGCCCCCTGCATGTCAGGAAGGCGGGTTTTTTCATTTGTACTGTCAATGATCAGACGCGGATCGCGACGGATCAGCGTCCTTCGAATTTCGCAGGGCGTTTTTCCATGAAGGCCGTAACCCCTTCCATGAAGTCGCGGGTCTTGCCACATTGGCCTTGCAGATGCGCCTCTTCGGACAGTTGCTCCGGCAGGCTGTTGCCATAGCCATCGCTGATTGCCGTTTTGATCGCGCCAAAGGCACGGGTCGGACCGGAGGCCAGATATGCCGCACGGGCGCGCCAATGGGCGTCGAATTCGGCATCCGGAATGGCCTCCCAGATCATGCCCCAGTCGCTGGCCTGTTTGGCGGTGATCTTGTCGGCAAACAGTGCAGCCCCCATCGCCTTTGCCATGCCCATCTGCCGTGGCATGAACCAGGTGCCACCGGCATCTGGCATGAGGCCAATGCGGGCAAAGGCCTGCATGAAATAGGCGCTCTCGGTTGCGATCACCACATCTGCGGCCAGCGCCAGATTGGCGCCCGCGCCCGCCGCCGGACCGTTGACCGCAGCAATGGTCGGCACCGGGCAGTTGTAGATTGCCTCCAGCATCGGGGTGTATTCATCGCGCAGGGTGCGCTCCAGATCCAGCTTGCCCTGGCTTGCCGCATCGGACAAATCCTGACCCGAACAGAACGACACGCCGGACCCGGTCAGAACCACGGCCCGGGCCTCTTTGCCGGCGCGTTGCATCGCATGGGTGATTTCCGCCCGCGTCAGACCGGTCAATGCGTTCATCTTGGCGGGGCGGTTCAGCGTCACAACGGCCAAGCCGTCTTCCAGCGAGAACAGAATTTCCTGGTAATCCATCAAAGGGCCTCGTGGTTAAAGGTTTTTCGCAGACTTGCCTATGCAAGCCCGCAGGAAAAGGCAAACGCCGCGTAACCTCTCGCGGCAAAACCACCAAAACGGTGTGCCCCTGTCGCCCGGTGCCGGAAGGGTTGTGGCCCACGCGATCCCTAGCCCGTGGCATCGAAAACCACCGACATCGAATGGTCAGTCTTTCAGGATACGATCCAGTTGCGCCCGCTCCTGCGCGCTGAGCCCCTCTGCGCCGGGATCCTCCGCGCTTGGGGTGCGGCTGCGGGTGCGGATATAACCCCCGGCCAGTATCAGCGCCAGCACCAGCATCAGGGGACCAGCCGCATAGAGCAGCCAGTTGGCGCCACTTGCCCGGGGGCTGAGCAGAACATATTCGCCGTAGCGCTCCACGATGAAATCCATCGCCTCATCATTGCTGTCGCCTGCCACCAGGCGTTCGCGCACCAGAAGGCGCAGATCACGGGCCAGATCGGCGTTGCTTTCGTCGATATTCTCGTTGCGACACACCAGACAGCGCAGGTCCTTGGACAGCGCGCGCGCGCGGCCCTCCAGCACCGGATCTTCCAGAATTTCGTCGGGTTCGACCGCCAGCGCCGGGGTGCTAGTCACCACCATTGGGGCCAGCAGCGTCAACGACAGCAACAGCCGGGCAAGAAACGCATGTGTCATTCCGCTGGCACTCCTTCACGCGGGCGACGGCGCGCACCGGCAGCAACGCGGAACCGCCGATCCGTCAGGCTCAGCAGACCGCCAAGCGACATGAGAAGGCAGCCGCCCCAGATCCAATTGGCCAGCGGTTTGATATAGGTCCGTACCGTCCAGCCGCCATTGGCCTGCTGGTCGCCGATCACCACATAGAGATCCCGCAGGAACCGGTAGTCGATTGCGGCTTCGGTGGTGGGCATGCGCGAAACCGGGTAGTCCCGTTTCTCCGGGTTCAGCAGCGCCACGAAACGCCCCGCCCGTGTCACCTCGATATCCGCCATCGTGCTGAGGTAATTAGGGCCCTGCACGCGGCGCACATCCTGCAACTCCAGCGTATAGGCCCCGACGTTGAAGGGCCGGTTTATCTCGGCAATCCGAATATCCTCATCCTGCCAGGCGGTCAGCCCAGCGATGGCAAAGATCGTGACCCCTAGACCTGCATGAGCCAGCGCCTTGCCCCAGTCGGCACGCGGTAGGCGCAGCAGACGCTGCCAACGCCCGGTCGCACTGCCCCGCAGCCAAAGATCCGCAAAAGCGCCGACGACCACCCAGACACCGATAAACAACCCGATCGGCCCCAGCCCGGAGCGCCCCGTCTGCATCGCCCAGGCCAGCACGCCAAGTGCGACGGCCAGCGCAAAGACAAAGCGCAACCGCCAGGCCGTGCGTCCCAGCAGACCGCGTTTCCACGGCAGCATCGCGCCCACCGGAAGGATCGCCCCCAGCACCACCATGAAGGGGGTGAAGGCTGCATTGAAGAACGGCGGCCCGACGCTCAGCTTGCGGTCAAAGGCCATCTCGGCCACCACCGGCCAGAGCGTGCCGAAGAAGACGACAAAGCAGCTCACCGCCAGAAGGATATTATTGGCCACCAGCGCGGTTTCGCGGCTTACCAGACCAAAGACGCCTTTGGCCTGCATCGCCTGTGCGCGCAGCGCAAACAACAACAGCGCGCCACCGGTGAAAAACGCCAGAATATAGAGGATGAACACCCCACGTTCCGGGTCACTGGCAAAGGCATGGACCGAGGTCAACAGCCCGGAGCGCACGATAAATGTGCCGATCAGGGAGAAGCCAAAGGCCAGGATCGCCAGCAGGATGGTCCAGCTTTTCAACGCCTCGCGTTTTTCAACCACAATGGCGGAATGCAGCAGCGCCGCCGCCAGCAACCAGGGCATGAAGGACGCGTTCTCAACCGGATCCCAGAACCAGAACCCGCCCCAGCCCAACTCGTAATAGGCCCACCAGGACCCCAGCGCGATACCGATGGTGAGGAAGATCCACGCCGCCAGCGTCCAGGGCCGCACCCAGCGCCCCCAAGCGGCATCGACACGGCCCTCGATCAGGGCCGCAACGGCAAAGGAAAACGCCATGCTCAGGCCCACATACCCGAGGTAGAGAAACGGCGGATGAAAGGCGAGGCCCGGATCCTGCAACAGGGGATTCAGCCCCTGCCCGTCAAACGGCGGCACCGCAAGACGCAGAAACGGGTTCGAGGTGAACAGGATGAAGGCAAAGAACGCGACACCAATCGCCGCCTGCACCGCGAGCACTCGCGCCTTCAGTGTTGGTGGCAAGCCGTTGCCAAACACCGAGGCCACCGCCCCGAACAGGCTGACAATCAGCACCCACAGCAGCATCGAGCCTTCGTGGTTGCCCCAGGTGCCAGAGATTTTATAGAGCATCGGCTTCGCCGAATGACTGTTGAGCGCAACCAGCCGCAGCGAGAAGTCGGAGGTGATGAACGCCCACATCAGCGCCACAAAGGCAAAGCCGGTAAAGAAGAACTGCGCCTGCGCGGCGGGCTCCGCAACCGACATCCAGCCCGGCCAGCGGAAATGGGCGCCAACCAGCGGCACCACCATCTGGACGATGGCAATCACAAAAGCGAGGATAAGGGCGAAGTGACCGAGTTCTGTAATCATAGCCTATCTATAGGGCGATCCGGCAAGGCCGCCAATCGCAATCGGCGCGTCCTCACGCCGCAGTGTCTCGGCCTATGTGCCTCTGAGAACAGCCCGTAACAACCGTTCACTTGGCCACCTTTGATAGCTCAACCCACTCATCCAAAGCTGGATTTTCTTTTAAATAATTTGAAGTTACAGTACTATCTTCAACCAGTTCATATTCAGGATCTATATCGGGGGCCGCAGGCTCAGACGCCCGCAGCTCATTGATCCGGGACACATTTGCCGCCACGGCGGGGGCCTGTGCCAGGCTGGCGGCAATCTCACGCTGGAAGCCTTGGCTTTTCAACTGCTGACGCGCGCCGAAGTAAAATGAAACAATGACCCCAAGCAGCCACCAGAGCGGTTCCGGCACCAGTGCCAGCCCCTGCATTCGGGCGGCAAACCACAATGGGTCCACCATGGCTGAGCCGAGCAGCGCCAATGTCGACAGTGCCAGCAAGGGACGTGGCATGCGGTTCACGCCATCCATCCAGCGATCAAATCGGCTAACGGGGCCCTGCCCGGCCTGACTGCGGGCGAATTCCGCTGTAAACTGCGCCAGCGCATCCGCCCGGCTGGCGTGATCCCGCACCGCACCGGCTTCTGCATTTTCGCGAAACACCTCCAGCGTTTCGGCAACCACATTGCGCTCCCGCCCGAACAGGCCCCGCAACACATCCGCAATCAGCCCCATGACGACACCCGCGCCTGAAATTCGGCCTCGCTCAGGTGGTATCGCGGCGAGATGAAACTCTCTGCCCGCAGGATCCAGCCGCCTTTGCCGCCTTTGCGGGTGCGCGCGTATTTGCGACTGGCCGGGCGACGATCGGCGATGCGGAAGTAATAGTTGCGCCGGGCCACGCCATAGGCATCACGCAGCGCCACCCGGCCAACCTTGGCCGCAGCGCGGGCAGCCCCGGCAGTTTTGGGACCAATCCGCCCATCCACCGCCAGCTCATATCCCATCTGCACCAGCAGCCGTTGCAGGATCCGCACCGCATTGGCCCCGGCGTTGACATACATGTCAAAAACCGAGGGGTGCAGCATTTCCGGCAGGGCTGCGATGCGCGGTTTGTTGAAATAGTGACGGATATAGAGGTCCACGGCCTGCGCCTGGCTGACAGCGGCCACATCCGCCTTGTCGATACGGCCATCGCGCGTCAGATCCATGCCAAGACGCTGTAGCGCTCCCAATGTCACGCCATGTTTGGTGGCCCCACCCGGATCATCCGGGTCGTCAACATAGCCGCCTTCGCGGGCAACGATTTCCTGAGCGATGGCCTTGATGTCTTGCATGGGTCAGTCCCTTCAATTGGAGTGGGACACCAGCATGACAGTCAAAAATGAGCGCACCTGGACCTAAGCGCGCGCTGAGGGCGCAACACCCTTGAGGTGCGCGCTCGTGCAGAGGGAATTTAGGTTTCCGGCTCTTGGTAAACGCCCTGCTCTTTCAGCGCGTCGACAACCTCTTTCGGCATGTAGGTTTCATCATGTTTGGCAAGAATTTCGGAGGCTTCAAAGGTGCCATTGACGTAGCGACCGGTACCGACCATGCCTTGGTTTTCGGAGAAGAGATCGGGCAGAACGCCCGTATAGGTCACCGGCACAGAGGCGCCGCCGTCTGTCACCACAAAGCGCAGCGTCTCGCCCTGACCGCGTATGATGCTGCCTTCTTCCACCAGACCACCGATGCGAAACACCTCGCTGGCCTCTGGCGGCTCAGCGATCACCTGGCTGGGGGAGCGGAAGAAATTGATCCCGTCACGCATGGCATAGCCAATCAGCGCCGTGGCGACCACAAGTGCCACGGTGGTCAGCGCGATGATCTGGATGCGGCGCTGTTTTTTCAGTGACTTCATCGCGGCCTCTTAAGGTGTGGGTCCGGCGCATGTTGCGCCAGACCTTTGGGTCGTTAGGGGAACAGCGGCGCCATCATCAGCCCGGTTGTCTCCTCCTCACCTAACATCAGGTTGGCATTCTGCAAGGCCTGACCGCTGCTACCTTTTGTCAGGTTATCCAACGCCGTGATGACAATCGTGCGGCCTTCAATCCGGTCCGCCGCTACCCCGATGTGGCAGAAGTTGGAGCCACGGATATGCCGGGTTGAGGGCGCTTCTCCGATGGGCAGCAGCTCAATAAACGGCTCATCCTCATAGGCCTTGGCAAAGGTGTCATGGATCGCCTGCGCGTCCCCTTTGACATAGACCGTCGCCAGAATGCCGCGATTGGCGGGCACCAGATGCGGGGTAAACTGTACCTTGACCCGGCGGCCTGCGATCTTGCTGAACTCCTGATCAAACTCACCCAAGTGCCGATGGGTGCCGCCGACGGCATAGCCGTGGTAGCCCTCGCTCAGCTCGGCGTGCAGCAGGTTTTCCTTGAGCGACCGGCCCGCGCCAGAGACCGCGCATTTCAGATCCAGAATGATCTCATCCAGATCAATCACCCCGGCCGCGATCAGCGGGCGCAGGGCAAACTGCCCCGTCGCAGCGTTACAGCCGGTGCCGGCCACCAGACGCGCGGATTTGATCTCGTCCCGGTAAAACTCGGTCAGGCCGTAGACTGCTTCTTCCTGCTGCGCCAGCGCGGCGTGGGGGTTGCCGTACCATTTTTCATACTGATCCGGGTCGCGCAGCCGGAAGTCCGCCGACAGGTCGACGATCTTCAGATCCTGCGGCAGGGCGGCAATCACCTCCTGGCTGGTCTTATGCGGCAGGGCGCAGAAACACAGGTCGATGCCAGAAAAGTCGATTTCACCGATCTTGCAAAGCCGGGGCAACTCCAGATGGCGCAGATGCGGGAACACCTCGGCCATGGTCATACCGGCTTTGCGCTCCGCGGAGAGGGCCGCGATCTCGATATTGGGATGCTGGGCAATCAGCCGCACCAGTTCGGCGCCCGTGTAACCGGAGGCGCCCAGAATAGCTACTTTATGGGTCATGTCAGACCTCGTCTTTCGATGTGATATGTCGGTTCCGCAACCATCTACGGAGAGAAATAAAGGGGCAGAGCCTTGCGCACTTTGACCTAGAACAAGCTTGAAGCAAGGTTCCGGGGCGTTTGCGCTTAAGCTGCCTGAAAGATCATCTCTCGTCGCAAGAACTGCGTCGCGCGGTCGCTGACACGAGCGGGCATACCGGTGGTGTAATACCCCCCTTGCCCCTGCCCCATCATCTGCGGGTGACGCTTAAGGTAATCCGCCAGACTGTCGGCAACCAGTTTGCCCTGGCTGAACACCTGAACATCCGCGCCAAGTGCGGCCTGAAAGACCTCTTCCATCAGCGGGTAATGGGTGCAGCCAAGGATCGCGGCCTGCGGCTCTGGCATTTTGCGTTTCAGCGCATCAACATGGCTGCGCACCAGCGCCTCGGCAAGGATCATATCGCCATCTTCGATCGCATCGACCACACCGCCACAGGCCTGCGCCTCCACATCGACGCCAATGGCGCGGAACGCCAGCTCACGCTGAAACGCACGGCTGGCAACGGTCGCCGGGGTCGCAAAAAGCGCGACATGTTTGGTTTCCACCTCGCGCGGCGGGGAGTTGTCCCCCCACTGCCGTTCTGTCAGCGCCTCGATCAGAGGCACAAAAACGCCCAGCACACGCTTGCCTTCGGGGACACCGGCTTCCTGCATCCGCCGCAGCGCCGCCGCAGAGGCCGTATTGCAGGCCAGGACCACAAGATTGCAGCCCTTGGACCACATATCCTCAACAGCCGCTTTGGTCAGCTGATAAATATCTTCGGCATCGCGCACACCATAAGGCGCATGAGCGCTATCCGCATAGTAGAGGAAGTCCACATCCGGGAGCCGCTCCTGCACGGCATTCAGCACGGTCAGCCCGCCAAGGCCGGAATCAAAGATACCTACAGCCATCTGTCTCTCTCGCTGTGCGCTCAGGCGCGGTGTTTCTCCTCGAACTCATATCCGTAGTCATAGGATTTGAGTGGCGTTGGTGACAGCTCATACGTGGCTTTGCGCAGGAAATCCATCATTGCTTTTGCGTCACCTGCTAGCGAGTCCAGAACATCGCGCGAGATCGATGTTCCAATAGAGACGCGTACCGGCGTATCGACGCGCTTGCGAAACTCCTTGATTAACAGCCCCATACGCGAGGTCGGGTGTAAATGACTGGCCATCTGGAACAGTCGGGAGGTATGGCCGTCAAAATAGATGGGCACCACAACGGCGCGGGATTTGGCAATCATCCGCGCTGTAAAGCCGCGCCACATCGGGTCCATAGGCGGCACCTTTGGCCGCAGAAAAGGCCGCGCGGCGGTGGATACGGTGCCACCGGGGAAAATCCCGATGGCGCCCCCTTGTCCGAGATACTCCAAAGCCGCCTTGCGGGTCTCAAGATTGGTTTTCAGCGCCGCCTTGGTCTCGGCAAAATCAATCGGCAGGATGACGCGGGACAGATCATCAGCCTTGCGAAACACCTGATGGGCCAGAATACGGAAATCACCGCGCGCCTCAGACAGGATATGCCCCAGCATCAGCCCGTCCAGAATACCGTAAGGATGATTGGCAATCACCACCACAGGCTGATTTTGCGGGATATGAGAGCGCGCGCCGCGCACCACCTCCAATTGCAATCCGTAACGCGCGCGCATGACATTCCAAAAACTCTGCCCCGCTGCAACATCCGCCTCATAGCCTTCGGCGCGTTTGATCAGCTGAAGCCGACCGGTGGCGTTCTCCATCACCCGGATCATCGCGCGCCCCGGCCGTGTTTCAGCCGAATGCGCATAGGAGAGATCGCGCGCGCTGCGCATCGCCTCGCGCCGCGAAATACTCCCGGATGAATGGGTTTTCATGTTGCCGTGCGTGCTGCGGGTGGGAAACATGGGATGGGCCTCGTGATCTCAATCGCGGTCTTACGTCGGGGCAGCCTGCTGCCGATTTCGGCTATAGAGCCGGTATGCCAGTTTGCACAACCGAGGTAACAACCACACGACAGCCCGCCCGCCATCCTGTGTCTTTCTGGTCCTACGCGATGGAGCAAACAAAAACGCCCCGGCAAACCGGAGCGTTCTTTTGGTGTTTTATGGGTCCTGACCCTAGGGGATACAGTCGATTACTCTGCGGCGGTCTTCAACTCGGTGCCACCATGACGCAATGCGGCCAGCAGTTCCTCGCGGCGTTTTGCAGCCTTGGCTTCATTGGCCTGTTTCACCGGACCAAAGCCCCGGATCTCCAACGGCAATTCCGCCAGCGCAATCAGCGGCGCCATGATTTCGGGGCTGGCCTTGGGCAGCCATTCCTTCATGTCGGCCTCATACTGCGCAATCAGCGCCCGCTCCATTTTGCGTTCAGCGGTATAGCCAAACACATCCAGCGGCGTGCCGCGTAGACCTTTGAACTTCGCCAGCAGCCGCAGGCCGCGCTCCAGACCGGGGCCAAATTTGCGCTTCTTCGGCCGCCCGTCGGGATCCTTGCCGGTCAGCATTGGCGGCGCGAGATTATAGGAAATCTTCAGATCGCCCTCAAACTCTGCCTCGGCCTTTTCCCGGCTCGACAGCAACAGCCGCGCGACCTCGTATTCGTCTTTGTAAGACAGGAGCTTATGGTAGCCCTTGGCCACCGCCTCTTGCAGCGACTTATCAGCGATGCCATCCAGCATCTTGCCATAGCGCTTGGCCAGACGCTGCCCCTGATAGTCGGTCAGATGCCCCTTGCGAAAGGCAATTTGTTCCTCAACGGTCTTTGGCAGCTCAACCACATTCGGCTCCGACAGGCGCGCAGCCTCCTGCGGGTACAGCACCGCCCAGCGGCCAATGTCAAAGGCGCGTAGATTGCGCTCCACCGCTGCGCCATTCAGCGTGATCGCCTCCTGAATAGCCTCAAGGCTGATCGGCAGCAGACCGCGTTGCCAGGCCGCCCCGAACACCATCATGTTGGAGAAGATGGAATCCCCCATGCTGGCGCGCGCCAGCTCAGAGGCATCAAACAGGTCCAGCCGATCCCGTAGCCGGGCCTCAAGCGCGACCTGCAAGCGGTCGCTGGGGATCTGAAAATCGGTATCGCGGGTGAAATCCCCGGTGATGATCTCATGGCTGTTCACCACCGCACCGGTCTTGTCGGTTTTCATCAAGCCGATGGTTTTTGCCCCGGCAGAGACTACCAGATCACCTCCGATCAGCGCATCACATTCACCAGTGGCAACACGGATTGCGCTGATATCTTCGGGCTTGTTGGCGATCCGGCAGTGGATATGCACCGCGCCGCCTTTCTGGGCGAGGCCGGCCATCTCCATCATGCCAGCCCCCTTGCCATCAATCTGCGCCGCCTGCGCCAGCACCGCACCGATGGTGACAACGCCAGTGCCGCCAACCCCGGTGATCACAACGTTGTGGGTGCCGGTGATGCTGGGCAGGTCGGGTTTTGGCAGGTCCGGCAGATCCAGAGCGGCGGTTGGCTCCTTACGAATTTTTGCGCCCTCAATGGTCAGGAAAGACGGGCAGAAACCTTTGACGCAGCTGAAATCCTTGTTGCAGGACGATTGGTCAATCGCCCGCTTGCGGCCCAACTCGGTCTCCTTTGGCACGATGGACACACAGTTGGACTGAACGCCACAATCACCGCAGCCTTCGCAAACGTCCGAGTTGATGAACACGCGTTGATCGGGATCGGGGAACTGCCCCTTCTTACGACGGCGGCGTTTCTCAGCGGCGCAGGTCTGGATGTAGATGATGGCAGAGACGCCTTCGACCGTTTCCATTTCCTTTTGCACCGCCATCAGCTCCGCCCGTTCATGCATCCGCATACCGGCCGGGAACAGCTTGGCGTCGACGTCTTCTTTCTCGTCATAGACCACGGCGATGGTCTTCATTCCCATGGCTGTCAGCTCATGCGCGATCTGATGCGCAGTCAGCCCACCTTCGGCCTCCTGCCCGCCCGTCATGGCGACGGCGTCATTATAGAGGATCTTGAAGGTGATGTTGGTCCCTTCAGCCAGCGCCGCACGGATCGCCTGCACACCAGAGTGATTGTAGGTACCATCGCCAAGGTTCTGGAACACGTGCTTTCGGGTGGAGAATGGCGCCTCACCGACCCAATTCACACCCTCGCCCCCCATATGGGTAAAGCCGGTGGTTTCGCGGTCCATCCACTGCACCATGAAGTGACAGCCAATCCCCGCATAGGCGCGACTGCCGTCTGGCAGTTTGGTGGAGGAGTTATGCGGACAGCCCGAGCAGAAATAAGGCAGGCGGGCGGCGATCTCTTCGGCGTTATCTGCACGCTTGGCATCATCCAGCGCGGTAAGACCAGCCCGGATGGCCTCCGTCTCACGCCCCTCTTCGATCAGGATCTGGCCCAGCTTTTCCGCGATCATGATCGGGTCGAGCGCGTATTTGGTCGGGAACAGTTCCTCACGGTGCATGGCCCCTGCCCCGCCTTTGTACCAGCCATAGACACGACGGCCACGACGGTCATCGAAAATGGCTTCCTTGATCTGAATCTCTATCAGCTTGCGCTTTTCTTCAACCACAACAATCAGGTCCAGCCCTTCGGCCCAGGCATTGAACCCCTTCATGTCCAAGGGCCAGGTCTGGCCGACCTTATAGGTGGTAATGCCTAGCCGTTCGGCCATGGTTTCATCGATGTTCAACAGCGACATGGCATGGACCAGATCCAGCCAGTTCTTACCCGCCGCAACAAAACCGATCTTGGCACCGGGTTTGCCCCACATGCGTTTGTCCATCTTGTTGGCGTGGCTGAAGGCCTCCGCCGCAAAGCGCTTGTAGTCAATGATCCGGTTTTCCTGCCGGAACCGGTCGTCATCCAGACGGATGTTCAGCCCATCTGCCGGCATGTCAAACTCCGGCGTGGCCAGCTTCATCCGGTCCGGATCGCCATCAACGACCGAGGTGACCTCGATCGTGTCTTTCATCGTCTTCAGGCCGACCCAGAGCCCCGAGAAACGGCTGAGCGCCAGACCATAGGCGCCATAATCCAGGATTTCCTGCACGCCAGCGGGGCTGACGATGGGCAGGTAGCAATCCATCAGCGACCATTCCGACTGGTGTAACACGGTGGAGCTTTCACCGGTGTGGTCATCGCCCATGGCAACCAGAACACCGCCGTGTTTGGAGGAGCCCGCCATATTGGCGTGCCGGATCGCATCACCGGAACGGTCGACCCCCGGTCCCTTGCCATACCAAAGGCCAAAGACACCGTCGTATTTGCCCTCGCCCCGGACCTCAGCCTGCTGCGCGCCCCAGAGTGCGGTCACGGCGAGATCCTCGTTCAAACCATACTGAAAGGTAACATCGCTGGCGGTCAGATGCTTTTCGGCCCGCTTCATCTGCATATCGACCGCACCAAGGGGTGAGCCGCGATAGCCGGTGACCAGACCGGCCGTATTCAGCCCCGCGGCCTTATCCCGGTGTTTCTGCATCAGCATAAGGCGCACCAGCGCCTGCGTGCCGTTCAGCATCACCTGCGATTTTGTCAGGTCAAATTTGTCGTTCAGAGAAATTTTCTGCGTGCTCATCCTGGGCCTCCCCAACCTCGATTAGCTTGCACTTCTTGACATGATATTAGGTCATAATTGCTGACCTGTATACTGTTTTTTGCCGGAATATGTTTCTGACCCCCCTATCAAATTGAAAGTTTCGATACATTTCATATAGGCTGCAACAGAGGCATCGAAAGTGACGGGTATGGATTGGGATAAGCTCAGAATATTTCACGCAGTGGCGGACGCAGGCAGTCTGACCCACGCAGGCGACAAGCTGAACTTGTCGCAATCGGCGGTCAGCCGACAGATTCGCGCATTGGAGGAAAGCCTGAGTTCAACGCTGTTTCACCGCCACGCGCGGGGGTTGATTCTAACCGAACAGGGGGAGCTGCTGTTTGACGCCACCAAATCCATGTCAAAACGGCTTGAGGCCGCCTCCGCCCGCATTCGCGACAGCGAAGAAGAGGTATTCGGAGAGCTGCGCGTCACCACCACCTTTGGCTTTGGGACGCTCTGGCTCGCACCGCGCCTGACCAAGCTTTATGAGCAATACCCGGATCTGAAAATCGATCTGATGCTTGAGGAACGTGTGCTGGACCTGCCCATGCGCGAGGCCGATGTCGCCATCCGCATGAAGGAACCCAGCCAGGCGGATCTGATCCGCAAGCGGCTGATGACCGTACAGATGAAGCTCTATGCCTCACGCGGATATGTTGAACGCAACGGCGCGCCGGAACAAGCGGAAGATATCGTTGATCACCGGCTGATCTGCCAGAACCCGCGTTCTGCTCAGGTTGGCTCTGCCGCTGTTCTGGTACAGAAACTCATGACGCATAACCCATCCTCCCTGCTGACAGTGAACAATTACTTTGGTGTGCTACAGGGCGTGATTCATGACCTCGGGATTGGGGTGTTGCCGGACTACGTAACCGAGGATTTCCCTGATCTGGTGCCGGTTCTGCAGGAAGAGGATACCAGCGATGTGCCGGTCTATCTCGCCTACCCGGAAGAATTGCGCCACTCCCGGCGGATTTCCGCATTCCGGGATTTCGTCCAGAATGAGATTATTGCACATCGCAAGCATATGAAAGAACTGGGCAAAATATGACATGTGTCGAGCCATGCAAAAAATGCATGGCGGCCTTGCCATTTTCCAAGTCTGATTGCCCTTGATCGGGGCGCAATGCACCCCTAAATCAACTCTCGAAGGCAGCGACACTGTCGCCCTTCATACCTCCCTGTTGGACTTCGGCCGAGCTTAGTGCTCGGCCTTTTTTTTGGCCGATACTCGTTCTATGACCCAAGTCTGGCGATATTCGCATCTGAAGCGTCACAACTATCCGCGTGCCCGTCAACCAGCTGATCCAGTCTCGGTTGGCTCTCGCATGTGATAGTCATCTGACTGCTGAAAATTTCACCCCCACTGCCGGAATTACAGCCCCTTCACGTATAGATGCTGCGCCCATCGGCAGGGAAACCGTCGTCGCCACTATTCTGATGGCACATATTTCTCCTGACCACAGAAGCCTAACTTAATGATCTTTATCAGAGGGTTGAATGATGATAATTCGGTTAACAACCGCATATTAGCCAGCCAATTTCGAAAAAATCAGGAACCTTCGACTGACACATCCCGTTGAGTAGCCAGAACACAAGACAACGATGTATCTGACTTGAAGGAGAGCAAAAATGCTTCGCATGACCTCTATCGCCGCCCTGATCGCAATGACCGGCGCCGCCAGCGCTGAAGTGCTGACCGAAAACGCCACCCCGAATGATGCGGGCGAAACATTCCTTGAGGAAAATATCGAATTTATGGGCGCGCCCGTGGTTGACGTGAACGGCGTGTTCCTCGGCAAGGTTGTCGAGGTCGGTACAGAGCCGGGTCCCGATCGCAAAATTCTGGTGGAATTCCGCGACAGCTTCTCTGACAAGCTGAGCGGCCTGCGCTTCAACCTTGATGGCATGTGGGAAACCGACGGCGTATTGCGCATGGGTCAGACCACGGGTGAGTTGCGGACCATGCTGGAAACCTACGCCAACGAAAACCCCGACAAGCTCACTGATGGCTCCGTCCTGAACTAAGCGGCACTGTCAGACAGTGATCACCCCCGCATCGTGCGGGGCCGGGGATCAGATTTGGGTCAGAGCCGCAGCGGCTCTGGCCCTTTTCCATATCTGACCACCTCCAGTGACGCAGCGCGCCAAATCGCCAGCAGTCGCCTTGCGCTTTTTCCTTCCCCCTTGGCCCTCCTTGCCCTAAAAGGCGCGCAATCGCAGCCATTGGGGACGTTACACGGATGCAAGAACCCGCCATCACGCCTGAACTGATTGCCAACCACGGGCTGAAGCCCGAGGAATACGATCTGATCCTCGAAATCATCGGGCGGGAGCCAACATTCACGGAGCTGGGCATTTTCTCGGCCATGTGGAATGAGCACTGTTCTTACAAATCCTCGAAAAAATGGCTCCGCACCCTGCCAACCGACGGCCCGCAAGTGATCTGTGGCCCCGGAGAAAACGCAGGGATCGTGGATATCGGCGACGGCGATGCCGTTGTTTTCAAAATGGAAAGCCACAACCACCCCTCCTATATCGAACCCTATCAGGGTGCGGCGACCGGGGTGGGTGGCATTCTGCGCGACGTCTTCACCATGGGCGCACGGCCCATCGCCTCAATGAACGCGCTGTCCTTCGGCGAGCCGTCCCATCACAAGACCCGCCAGCTGGTCAATGGCGTGGTTGAGGGCATCGGCGGCTATGGCAACTGCTTCGGCGTGCCGTGCGTCGGCGGCGAGGTCCGCTTCCACCCCGCATACAATGGCAACTGTCTCGTAAACGCCTTTGCGGCCGGCCTCGCCAAAACTGACAGTATTTTCTACTCCGCCGCCTCCGGCGTCGGCATGCCGGTTGTCTACCTCGGTGCCAAAACCGGCCGTGACGGCGTTGGCGGTGCCACCATGGCCTCCGCTGAATTCGACGACACCATCGAAGAAAAACGCCCCACCGTTCAGGTCGGCGACCCCTTCACCGAAAAACGCCTGATGGAAGCCACGCTGGAGCTGATGCAGACTGGTGCTGTGATCTCCATTCAGGACATGGGCGCCGCAGGCCTCACCTGCTCTGCCGTCGAGATGGGCGACAAGGGCAAGCTGGGCGTCAAGCTGAACCTCGAAGACGTACCGCAGCGCGAAGAGAACATGACAGCCTATGAAATGATGCTGTCGGAATCTCAGGAACGCATGCTGATGGTGCTGAAGCCAGATCTGGAAGCCGAGGCACGTGCGGTATTCGAGAAATGGGACCTGGATTTCGCCATCGTGGGCGAGACCATCGCCGAAGACCGCTTCCTGATCCTGCACAATGGTGAAGTGAAGGCTGATCTGGTTCTGTCGAAACTGGCCTCCACCGCGCCGGAATACGACCGTCCCTGGGTAGAGACGCCTGCGCCTGAGGCCCTCACCGACGCGGATGTGCCCAGCATTGATCCAATTGACGGTCTGAAGGCGCTGATCTCCAGCCCCAACTATGCCGGTAAACAATGGGTCTATGAGCAATATGACACCACGGTCATGGGCGACACCGCGCGCCGCCCCGGCGCAGGCTCCGGTATTGTGCGCGTGCATGGCACCGACAAACAGCTGGCCTTCACCTCTGATGTGACTCCGCGCTACGTGATGGCAAACCCGTTCGAGGGCGGCAAACAGGCGGTGGCCGAGGCTTATCGCAACCTGACAGCTGTTGGCGCCAAGCCCTTGGCAACAACTGACAACCTGAACTTCGGCAACCCTGAGAAGCCCGAAATCATGGGTCAGTTTGTTGGCGCCATCAAAGGCATCGGCGAGGCGGTTGCAGCCCTTGATATGCCGATCGTGTCCGGCAATGTGTCACTCTACAATGAAACCGACGGTCAGGGCATCCTGCCCACGCCCACCATTGGCGCGGTTGGCCTGATCGCTGCGGGCGAGGAAGCCATCACAGGCGAAGTCCGTGACGGTCACATCGCCCTCCTGATCGGTGACACCATCGGCCATCTTGGCCAATCGGCACTGCTGGCCGAAGTGTTCAACCGCGAGGACGGCGACGCACCGGCGGTGGACCTGGACGCCGAAAAGCGCAACGGTGAATTCATCCGCGCCAACCGTGAGCTGATCAAAGCCTGCACAGACCTCGGTGACGGCGGTCTGGCCATGGCAGCCTTTGAACTGGCCGAAGGCGCCGGCGTTGGCGTGCAGATCGACGCGGGCGACACCCCGACCGTGTTTGGTGAGGATCAGGCGCGCTATCTGGTGGCCTGCAACTTCGATCAGGCCGAGGCACTGATGATGGCCGCAGGTCAGGCCGGTGTCACGGTCACCAGCGTCGGCAAATTCGGCGGCGACATGGTGAAGATCGGCGGCTCAGAGGCGCCTCTGACCGAACTGGCAGACGTCTTCCGCTCGAGCTTTGCCGCTGCTGTGGCCTAAGGGCAGCCAGCGTTGGGGCATAGTCCTCAGCACTCGAATACCGGGTGGGATGGCGGCGTCATCCCACCCCTTTTTTTGACCTCTCTCAGGTGACCCAATGCCCCTGCCCGGCCAGTCAGCACAGATCGACTTCCCCGAACTGACAGCCGATTGCAGCCGCTGCGCTGCGCTTTGTTGTGTGGCCTACCCGTTTGAGGAAGACGAGGATTTTGCGATCCTGAAGGAGACGGACCACCCCTGCCCCAACCTCTCGCCCTCCTGTTTCAACTGCACCATTCATGCCGATCTGGACACCCGTGGATTTGGCGGCTGTATCGCCTATTCCTGCGCTGGCGCCGGGCAGCGGGTGACCGAGGTGCTGTTTCAGGGCGAGACATGGCGCGACGATCCTGACCTCCTACCACATATGACCCATGCCCTGCGTGTCCTGCGCCCCATCCATGAGGCGCTGCTGATCTTGCAGGCGGCCGCCGCCCTGACACTTCCCGACGCACTGCGGGCGGAGCTGACCCGCCTGAGTGAGACCCTTGCCGTGCGCGACGGCACCTCGATCTGGGATTTCGAGGAACCGGAGGTGCAGGCCGCCCTGGCGCAGGTTCCTGAGTTCGTGCCGCGCCTTGCACCCTATGTGGTGCCGCGCGGCTAATCCGCCTTGCAGAGGTCCCTGCAGCACCCTACATTTTCCATAAGCTAGAAATAAGGACATCCCCCCAATGCCGATGCAAGCCCAAGAAATCGAAGACCTGCTGCGCGAGAGTTTTCCAGATGCGGAAATTCAGGTTGGCGGCCATGACGGTGTGCATATGTCCGCGATGGTCATCGACGAGAGCTTTCGCGGCAAGAACCGTGTCCAGCAGCAGCGCGCGGTCTATGCCGCGCTGAAGGGCAAGATGGATGGCGCCAACGGAGAGTTGCACGCCCTCGCCCTGACCACCAAGGCGCCCGAGTAGCCCGCCATGTCGCTGTTCATGTCCCTTCTGATCCTCGGCATTGTTGTCATGACCGCGCTTGTCGCGCTGATTGGCCAGCGCCGTGCGCCGATTGAAGAGGATGAGACCGATCCAGATTACCACACCTTACGCTCGGACTATCAGTCAGGCATGGGCGGTGGTTCAATGCGGACCTGGAAGGTGCCCAAGGACCCGGACGCATACGCCCGCTTCTTTGTGCCCAAGGGCAAAAAGTAACAGCGCCACCCGAATTCCCCAGTGCCGATTGGCAATCCCTCTCTTTGTGCCTATATGACGGCCAACGGACCATCGGCCCATCCGCCAAAAGGAAACGCAATATGACCGACGTAAAAACCCGCATCGACGAAACCGTCAAAGCCAGCGATGTCGTGCTCTTCATGAAGGGCACCAAGGATATGCCGCAATGTGGCTTCTCCTCCCGCGTGGCCGGCGTTTTGAATTACATTGGCGTCGACTACACCGATGTGAATGTGCTGGCTGATGAGGAACTCCGCGCGGGCATCAAGGATTATTCCGACTGGCCGACGATCCCCCAGCTCTATGTCAAAGGCGAGTTTGTGGGCGGTTGCGACATCATCACCGAGATGACCCTTTCTGGTGAGCTGGACGGCATGTTTGCTGAAAACGGCGTTGCCTTCGACAAGGACGCCGCTGACAAAATCCGCGAAGCCAACGGCTGATTTTGCAGCAGCCGATCCGAAGTGATTGGCTCAGCACCACAATGAAAAAGCCTGCCACGGTCTGCGTGGCAGGCTTTTTTGCGCTCTGGCGGGGCTTTGCGATCGAGCCACCTCAATAGACAAATGGCAGGAATTTCGCCGTCCGCGCAGCATAGGCGCGAAACTCCGCCCCGTAGCGATCCGCCAGATACCGGTCCAACGCCGGAATATGGTAGAAAATGAACATGCCGGTCATCAGCATTGGAACCACTGCCGCCCAAAGCGAGGCTGTCAGGATGGCCCATCCGGTGAACAGAATGCTGTCGCCAAGGTAATTCACATGCATCGCATAGGCAAACAGCCCACCGGTGTAGCAATGCCCCTTGCTCTCTGGACGCTTTTTCCACTGCCAGCGCTGCAGCTCGGCCCCGGTATTGATTGCGGATCCGATCAGCAATAGCACGCCACCCAGAATGTCCCATGGACCAAACGGCGCCGCCTCGCCGGAGATCATCCCCGCGCCCAACAGCAGAAACCCAATCTCGAAAACCGCCATAAACGCCGCCAGCCCTAGTCCCTCAGACAGATCGACCTTCCGCTGAAGCAGAACAAACAGCGTCACCAGATGGCGCAGAAAATACAGCACAGCTGCCCCGGCCAGCAGTTTCGCACGCATGGGATCCGGCCAGCCCGCCCCGCCAAATGCCAGCCAGAGACAGACCGACACCGATCCGGCATGCAAGGCTGCAAAACACAGTTTGCTGCGCAACGACCGCCCATGGGAGCGGTCAACACCGCCATAGCTGCTGCTCATTCGAATGTCCCTTCGTGATTTCCGCCGCGTCCATACTTCGGATCTGGCGGGTATTTCGTCCAATTGGTCTACAAAAACTATTGGACAGTTCGTCTGGGCTCTGTCAATTCTATTTCGACCATATGGACGAAATAATGCCGAAGATTGTTGACCACGACGCCCACAGCCAGGACCTCGCCCGCCGTGCGGCAGAGTATTTTTCGCACCATGGCTATGCCGGTAGCAGTATGCGCAAGATTGCCGCGCATCTCGGCCTGTCGAAAAGCGCGCTCTATCACTATTTCCCGACCAAGGAGGCGTTGTTTCTGGCCTGCACGCATCAGGTGATGGGGTCCCTGACCGCGCTGATTCCAGCGCCGGATGCAACCCAGGCACAGAAACTGGCGCAGCTAAAGGACATGCTAAAACCGGGCTTTGCCCGGGAGATGGCGCTGATTTTCGATTATTTGCGCGGTAAATCCGCCGAGGAGATCGCCGCGGATGAGGCGATGCAGCTTGCACTGTCGACATATCGTCGGGCTGTTGCGGACATTGTCGGAGAGGACGTGGCAGAGACCGCCCTTGCCCAGCTGCTCGGCACGCTACTGCTAGACTTCATGTCTGGACGATAAGGCCGTCCATATAAAAAATCACCGCAAACCCAGAAGCCTGCGGTGATTATATCATGTAATAACTCTCTGGCTGGACCCGTTAGCTTGCTGCGGTTTGCTCTTCCAGCTCCTGCGCCAGCGCTTCGGTCCGCGCGGCCAGCTCTGCCAATGTCTCGGTCACCAATGGTGGCACAACGGGCACCTCAATCCGTTCCGGCTCCGGTGCTGGCGCTGCGCGCAGCTCCGCCAATTCGGCATTGCGTTCCGCCAGCTCTGCCTCGACCTCCTTGATGCGGTCCTCAACAGCCGCCGTTTTATCCGCCAGCATCAGCCCCGCCATCAACAGCATCCGTGCCTCAGGCATCCGCCCAATCTGGTCGGACAGCACCTGCGCCTCATCATCCAGCATTTTGGCGGCGGAATGCAGATAGCTCTCTTCTCCCTCCTGGCAGGAGACTTCAAAACCGCGACCCCCGATATGAATAGTGACTTCGGGCATCAGATTTCCTCCCCTTCGGGCATGGGCTGGGCAGTAAGCGGCGGCGGCGTAGCGGACATGACTGCGGTGTCTGCAACTGGCGCCTCAGTCGGGTCGGCGACGGTCGCCTCTGCCCCGAGCAGCGGCTCCAGCCTGGCCAATACAGCATTGACCTCAGCCTGATCAATGGCCCGTGCGGCGGTCAAAGCATCGATATCTGCCTGAAGCGCCGCGTTAATCAACGACGCGTCGCCAACGCCCGCTGCATTCGCCTCCCGCAGGGCCGCATTGGACGCGCGCAGCTGATCATTGCTCTGCCGCAGCTCTTGCAGCGTCGCATCCAGACGTAACAGCGTTTCATTCTGCTGCACGATGTCTTCAGCACTCGGGCCTGCGGGGCGTTCCGCAAGCGCGGCTGTGGCACGCGCGGCGTCAGACTGTGCGGCCTCAAGTTGGTGCCGCAACGCCTCTGTCTCGGCCTCCAGTGCAGCGGTGTCGACCGCCGCCCCCAGATCATCCGGTTGTTCGGCCAGTTCTTCCTGCACTCGCGCCAGCGAGGCCTGCGCCTCGTCCAGCTCGTCCTGCAGGGCTTCGCGTGCAGTGGCCGCCTCGTTGCCCTGAACTTCCATTTCCTGTTTCAGCCGCGCCACTTCTGCCTTCAGCGCGTCTTTCTCGCTGGTATTACTCAGCTCATTGCGCAGCAACTCCACCTCGGATTGCAGCGCAGCCAGTTCGCCGATATCGGCGCCGGGAGCCGGGGGCGCTTGTGCCTCGGCCTCTTCCAGCTTGGCACGCAGCACTTTCAGCCGCTCTTCCAGCTGGGCATTGGCGAGTTTTTCCTCTTCCAGCGCGCGGCTGAGGTCATTCTGTGCAGCATCCGTCTTGGACTGCGCCTCCGCCTGGGCCTGCGCATGCGCTTCCGCCGAGGCCCGCGCATTGGTCTGCAACGCCGCAGCACCGCTTCCAATCCGATCCATTGCCGCCAGGATCCGACCCTGCAATTCTTCGATCTGCTCCATGCCTGCCCCTTTACGACCCCGTGAGTGTCTGCCGGTCTTGTCCGCCGGTCCCATGTGCCGCGCTCTTGTCCCCCCCTCGGCGGCCTGCTTTGCATCCAGGGCGCGAATCAAGGCGGATCTGACGCTACACATCCAGCTTAGTTCATGCAGGGATAAATTACCCCCTGTTTGCTTTCAACCACTTGCAGCGTCAACTTCGCGCAGGAAGCCGCGCAAACGCTTGATCTTTGCCATATCACTGCTATTGAGCGCTCAGTCTGCCGAAAACCCAGAGGAAAAATCCAGTGGATCTGACAGCCCTGCGCAACGCAAACCCCGAACATTGGACCAAGGCCGCGGCCATCCGTGCCCTGACCCTTGATGCCGTTGCTGCGGCAAATTCGGGCCATTCCGGCATGCCGATTGGCATGGCCGATGTCGCCACCGTCCTGTTTGAAAAACACATGAAATTCGATGTGGCCAATCCCCAGTGGCCCGACCGCGACCGGTTTATCCTGTCCGCCGGTCACGGCTCCATGCTGATCTATTCGCTGCTCTATCTCATGGGTGACGCGCAGGTGACGCTGGATCAGGTGAAGAACTTCCGCCAGATGGGCGCGCTGACTGCCGGTCATCCGGAAAACTTCCTGATTGATGCGGTGGAAACCACCACTGGCCCGCTGGGTCAGGGCATCGCCAATGCTGTCGGCTTTGCCATGGCAGAGGAAATGCAGCGCGCGCAGTATGGCCGCAAGCTGGTCGATCACCACACCTATGTGATCGCAGGCGACGGCTGCCTGATGGAAGGCATCAGCCAGGAGGCCATTGGTCTTGCCGGCCGTCATTCCCTGGGCAAGCTGATCGTGCTCTGGGACAACAACAACATCACCATCGATGGCACCGTTGAACTCAGCGATCGCACCAATCAGGTGCAGCGTTTCAAGGCCTCCGGCTGGCAGGTCATCGAAATCGACGGGCACGACCCCAAGGCCATCGACGAGGCGCTCACCGCCGCGAAGAAATCGAAGAAACCCTCGATGATCGCCTGCAAAACCCACATCGCCTTGGGTCACGCCGCACAGGACACCTCCAAGGGTCACGGCGCGCTGACAGATGCGGACCAGATGCGGGACGCCAAGGCGGCATATGGCTGGACCACAGGCCCGTTTGATGTGCCCGCAGACGTCAAATCCCAATGGGAAGCCATTGGCCAGCGCGGCGCATCCGAACGCGAAGCTTGGGAAGCCCGCTTTGCCGAAGCCTCCCAGCAGAAACAGGACCGCTTTAACCGCGCCTATAACCTTGATGCACCGAAGAAACTCTCCGCCACAGTCAAGGCGCTGAAAAAGCAGATCTCCGAGACCCAGCCAAAGGTGGCCACCCGGAAATCCTCCGAGATGGCGCTGGAAGTGATCAACCCGATCATGCCGGAAACCGTGGGTGGCTCGGCCGACCTCACCGGGTCCAACAACACCAAGACCGGCGATCTGGGCATCTTTGACACGGACAACCGCAAGGGCCGTTATGTCTACTGGGGCATCCGTGAGCACGGCATGGCCTCCGCAATGAACGGCATGGCGCTGCACGGCGGCATGCGCCCCTATGGCGGCACCTTCTTCTGCTTCACCGACTACGCCCGCCCCGCGATGCGTCTGGCGGCGCTGATGAAGATCCCGACCGTCTTTGTCATGACCCATGACTCGATCGGCGTCGGCGAAGACGGCCCGACCCACCAGCCGGTGGAACATCTGGCGATCTGTCGCGCGACTCCGAACACCTATGTGTTCCGTCCCGCCGACACCGTGGAGACCGCAGAGGCCTGGGAAATCGCCCTGACCGCGAAGGACACCCCCTCGGTGATGACCCTGACCCGTCAGAACCTGCCCACCGTGCGGACCGAGCATAAGCTCAGCAACCTCACAGCCAAGGGTGGCTATGTTCTGGCCGAAGCCGAGGGCAAGCGTCAGGTCATCCTGATCGCCACCGGTTCCGAGGTCTCCGTCGCACTGGACGCCAAGGCGAAACTGGAAGCGGAGGGCATCGGCACCCGCGTCGTCTCCATGCCCTGCATGGAACTGTTCGCAGAGCAGGACGAAGCCTACCGCCGCAAGGTCCTGCCCGCAGGCCCCGTCCGCGTCGGGATCGAGGCCGCCATGCGCGCCGGCGGCTGGGATCGCCTGCTGATGGGCGAACGCGGCCAGGAGAAGAAAGCCGGTTTCGTCGGCATGGACCGCTTCGGCGCCTCCGCCCCCGCTGGCGAGCTGTTCGAGAAGTTCGGCATCACGGCAGAGAACACCGTCGCGAAGGTGAAAGAGCTGCTGGGTTAACAAACGCTACAACGCAAAAAGAGGAAGGGCACCCAACCGGGTGCCCTTATTGTTGTGGAATGGCTGCTGTGCGGGACTTTGCTGTTATCCAAACAGAGCAGACTGAGGATAAGGTAGGGCTAATGACGGCGCATCATTTATACCGAAATAACGCAGTTCTACTGTTTCGGGGTCTACAGGCTTTGTTGCCGGAAACTCAACACGACAACGGTACAACAGCACGGTGTATTCGACGCGATCCCCATTCGGATAGGTATACCTAAATTCATTGCCCCCGAACGCGCCAGTGAGCGATGCCGAAATCACCTTAAAACCCGTCTCTTCAAACACTTCTCGATTCAGGGCTGCTTCAGGAGGCTCCCCAAGTTCAATTGCACCGGCGGGCAAGCTCCAACCTTCAGATCCGGCTTTCCGCTGCAACAGCAGTCGCCCTACATCATCATGAATGATGGCCGCAACTGACGGTATTAGGAGACGGTCATGACCGATCTTTCGGCGTAAGCCCTGAATGTAAGATGGAATCGTCATGCCGAATTAATATCGCTTTCGGGTGACATACGCGACAACAGGTTTGGGCTCAAACCGGAGTTGCGGCGTTGCAGCACCAAACTGCAGTAGATCCCGTACTTGCGCCTATCGTGGCATCACCGCAGCCAGCCCAATGAGGACATACGTTGTGAGTGCAGAAATTAGACTGTTGGTTTTCAGTTGCAGTCGTTCAAAAAGCTGATTGCTTATGAGCCACCAGCGCCACCGACCCACCATTGAACAGCGCTCGCCGTCAAGCTGCCAACGACACCAAGTGCGAGCGCGACCAAAACGTATATGCCAATGACCATCAGGCTGGTCTTTCTGGTCTGCAACTTCACGAAAGCTGAAAAGCCCTGAAGCGTATTTTGCCCCCTATCCTCGAACTTTTTGCGCCAGTGATAAACTACCATCCCATCTTCCAAGCCGTGGGGGACATAGTCCTTCCAAATCTGGGTTTCGAGTAAACGGCTTTTGTGCCACTCGGCATGGGATGATGTGATCGATGAAGCCACGGGGACGACGGCTAGGAATACGATACGAGAAACATCAGCAAGACCATGTTGAGCGGCATCTGCTGATGCTTCGACTGACGTTGGAAGTGTGCGAGCTTCGTTTAAGCGACAATCGATGTACTCGATCTCTTCAAAGCCGCTGGTCCAGGCTCTGTCTTTTGGTTTGATTGCGGTCACAAACGGGCGGGTATCGTGCTTGGGCGGCAGGAGCCTTAGGCGAAAATAACCACTTTCTGGGTTGCCGTTGGATTGTCTTGCAAGGGACCCCAATGCCATTGATGTAATCGAGATCAGAGTACCCCCGTCCTTCTCCACAACGTTGAGTTCGCAAGGATCGATTGAGCCGTCTTCAGGTGAGAAGAGATGGACATGGCAATAGTTGTTGGCACCGACTTTCAACTCTACAGACTTGCCGTTCGGTTTCTTTGTCGAAGATAAGGTTTCGTTGAAAATACCTTGCGCAAGTTCAGTAGATGCAAACTCAGGCCCAAGGTCTTGAATATCTTCACGTTGCAACGGAAAGGGAACAAAAATTCGGATTGCCGACAATGCCGACGCGTCGCTGGGCATTACCCCGATCTCAATAAAGTCGCGGCGTTTGGTACCTGAAAAATGCCAGAGATTGACATGAAACTCCGTCTGGACTGCCGCGTCGGCGGCCGCACGTTCGCACCAAAATGCTATGGATTTGTTGTCAGACATCGGGATTAACCTTTTGAGCGACGGTCAAGACTCGGGCTAGCGCCTCTTCATCGCCACCGTTCACAAAATAGATTGGTATGCTCAAGTTATCTGAGATATCGCGCGCAGCCGTGATTGCGATCTCTTGCTGTTTTTCTAGATGATCGACGCTCCGCTCGGGTCGGGACCGGCTCGCATCACATTCACGGTTTCGGTGAATCTTTCGAGGTTCACCTTTCACAAAGACCACGAAGTCGGGGGCTATCTCGCGAAAAACATCAGAGCTGATATGAACCAACCCATCGGGAGTATCAATGACAACATGTGCATCCAGAATGACGAGAGTCGTATCAGGATCAACGTATCGGTTGAACGCTTCGATCAGAGCAGCTTGGTTTTCGACAATGTTGCGAGCGCGAAGGTGGTCCTAGGGCGTCAATTGTTCCTCCTTCTGCACGAGTGAGTCGCGGATCAGAGTGCTTGCAGAGAGAATTTGCATCGGGATAGCCGTGCCTACTTTCTTGAGTAGCCACGTCTTCCCAACTCCGGAAATACCGGCAACAATGCCAACTCTACGCGTCAAAGCGGGAACCCAAAGTTGCAGCGATCCAAGGCTTCGCGAAGTCGCCGACCCCGCAACTCGACGATTGATTGTGGCGGGTGTCCCCCAAAAATCCCAGTATCGTGCAACTCTTCCAGCGAGATCGGCGGATCAATGTAATCGACGAGCAGGTAATTTATGACCTTCACTGGATCATCGGCCGTAGCTTGATAGTCCTCCAGTTCTCTTTCGCTATAAACAGACCGACCACCAGTCAGCTTCATAAGGTCTTTCGTTGACGTTGCGAGCGAAAAATCGTCAAGAATACCAACCGCCGTTAGTGCTTGGGACGGATTTTCAATCGATTTTCCTTTATAAAAAAACAAAACTGATCCCGGCGCACCAAGGTTTGATGGCGCGCGACAGAGGTAAACCTTTCGAATGGTGTTACCTGGCCGTTTTGGACCGGCGCCATGACTGGTGTCGCGAAACATATCCGGCTGACGCGCATCGCGAAGGTCTGGATAAAGAACGTCATGGTAGTCTTCTTTGATTGGAATAACAAAACCACGTACGCCCGCATCGGCAACAAAACGCGGATAGCTTCTTCGATCTGTTTCGTAGACTGAGGTGCCATCGATACGGGTCAGTTGTGTATTCGAGAACGAACGTTCGAGAACAAGTTCACCATCTGAACCCTTGGTTCCAGTCTTCTCGAATCCATAGAACTCTAACAGGGCGATAAGAGCATCTTGATCCGGGTATGCCGTCAAATAAGCCAAGTCATAGGCATTCTTTTGCGCAAACCACAGTACTTTCTTGAGAAGCAGCTCGCCCAATTTGATACCTCTTTTTTCTGGGCTGACCTTGAAAGTACAGATTTTCAATATCTTTTGCGCTTTGCGCGTTGCGTCGGTTTGAGATCCGGTTTCGTCCTTGCGGACAATCAGACCGGCAATCTCATCGTTGTCATATACGACCCAACAAGGGCGCCGTTCCGCTACACATTTCGTCTTCCACCAATCATTGAACTCAGGATACCCTTCTCGAAGACTGTCAAAAAAACTGTCGGTAATCGGTATCGTATGGGCAGAAACATCCGCAACATGCCGGATGGGTACGGCGCGCGGTTCGTAGGTTGTTGTAAGGAGCTGAGCCGCGTCGGCTATGAACAACACGCGGTTAGCGAGGTCCGGCGCGTGTTTTTGCGCTCGTTCGTGAAGCCCCTGATCCTCCGTTACAAGAAAGTCTGAGGCATTAATGGAGAGCGCATGGAGCAGGATGGCATCGACTTCATCATTGTGTTTTCGGATCCTGCCGAATGCCTGCTGAAGATCGTCTTTGGTTACTCCCTTGACCTTTTCTAGGATCTGAAACTTGTCGACCTTGCTCAGCGAAATAGCGCGGCGGGCCGCATCCTTGTCGCGATTAATATCATCGCGTGCAGCTTCATGAACTAAGACATCAACTTTGTGCTTTGCCGCCAGCTGGGAAAACTTGGCGTAGGCGGGTTTGACGGTGTGATTGTCTTCAAGGCCGATGATGATGTTCGTATCAATGAGATACGACTGAGTGCTCATCTTTTAGGAACTTTCTTAGATCGCGTTTAGCATACAAAAATGATTGGGGGGGCTCAAAGCCAAATCGTTCTCTTAGGTCGGTAAGCTCTAAAGGTGTTTCGAACGGTCGGGCATTTGCAAACTCAAGAGCAAAACCCTCATCAAGACCTTCAAAGTAGCGGTCGAATTCCGGCCGCTCAATGAATGCCACATCTGCGTAACGTCGCCAAATTTCTTCGATGGCTAATTTCCTGACGGACGAAATCTCCGCCACCCCAACCATCGCGCGCTCCGGAGATGTCGAGTAAATGTATGCAATTGTGCCTTTTGGCGCAGATTTAGGAAACCTGCGCCGTAGCTCAACAGTCTTCTCACCCGACATTATGCGGCTACTAAACTTCGGTCGAATACTGAGCACAACATCCCTGTGAGGTCGAAATGGTTCTTCAGTGAAAATCGGAAGTACCAGTTGGTCTTCATGGTCAAGCTCAACATCAAACGCTTCGCGCACGTGTAGACACAACGAGCTACCGGCATCAAAGGCTGCACTCACGCGAAGTGTCCCGCCAAGCGCTTCCACGTACTTCTGGACTGTGCAGAGCTGCATATCGGTGCGGCCCTTCTCGAATTTTGATACGGAAGCCTGTCCAACATTTAGCAGTTCGGCCATTTCGGCTTGCGTCAATCCAGAAAGTTTCCGAATCTCTTTGAGAGCCTCACCAATCTTCGGAGATTGCTCATCCAAGCTCGATGCTCGAACCTCTACAACCTTGCCTTGGAGCTTGCCCATTTTATTCACCTCTCATTTATTCTGTTTGTAGTAGTCGCGAGTATTCCCCACAAGGAATATTTTGTGAAAGGCCCAAAATGTCGTGTCTGCTTGCTGACTTGTAAGCACTTCTGGTTGGACTGTGCAACGCTAGTCGCCGCCAAGCGGCGGTCGCTTAGACTAAGCGAGCTATCCACTTGACGGTTCCTGGCTTGATCTTGAGCGTTTAGTGTCGGCTCTAGTATTGCCAACTACAACGAACGGTCTCAGCGGATCTAACGGCTTTGCAAAGGTCTCTATCTGCGCATTGCGCCAGTTCGTCCATCCCGCAGCATCGGCCAAACTGGGCCCTCTGCCGACCTCGAAGGTAGCGCAGCAATCTCGTGATATGGTACCTCGTCAACGTCGGGTTGTCGTTGTGGAGGGCATGGTGGATTGGAGGATCAGTCATGGAAACACCAAACCTACCAGCCATTCGCGCACTTCGCCCGGCCTGGAACAAAGGCCGCATCGTTGGCCAGAAACGGCCACTGAAGCCGAAGCATGTCTGGGCAATCCGTGTTCGACTTGAATTGGCCGAAAACCATCGCAATCTTGCACTGTTCAACATGGCGATCGACAGCAAGCTGCGCAGCTGTGATCTGGTGAAGATGAAAGTCGTCGATGTCATGGCTTCAGGTCAGATCAAGGAACGAGCATCTGTCCTGCAAAGCAAAACTCAGAAGCCTGTGCGGTTTGAGATATCTGAAGGAACACGCGCTTCAGTCGAGAAGTGGATGGAAGATGAGCTTATGGTCGGTTCGGAGTACCTCTGGCCTAGCCGCTTCCACGAGCGCCTGCATATTTCAGCACGCCAGTATGCGCGGATTGTCCGCGATTGGGTCACATCAATCAGTCTTGAGGCGAGCGCATATGGCACACATTCGATGAGGCGAACGAAGGTGCCCCAGATCTACAAGAAGACAGGCAACTTGCGTGCAGTTCAGCTTCTACTTGAACACACCAAGATGGACAGCACAGTCCGATATCTAGGCGTCGAACTGGAGGACGCGCTAACAATTGCCGAGACCATTGAAATCTAGCAATCTCGGGTCGCCCTCGCGAGGCGACCCAAAGCCGACTTTGAGCACGTTCTCGGAATGCTACGGTCGCGCCCGTATTGCCGACATTCGCTGCAAGCGCAAATTTTAGCGGTGGACGAACTCACGGATCGCGGACAAAGCGACCTTAGATTTTCCAATTTCGCTAGCGTAGCATTACCTCGCAGTTGCAGCAGGCTTTTCGTCTCGATTCAGCGCATTTCACCGAAGCAGCCATCGAAATCCGAGATCAAGTGCCAGAGCTAAACCGGCCCGTCGCTGTTTCACTCCGAAAGTAGCCATCGGACGGCACGGTGCCCGTGATAACCTGTTGACGATCCAACTATGATGGTGCCGCCTAAGCCGCTTCCCTTAGCTACATCACTAACAAAATCGGCATCACCCCTGTTCAGCCCGCCAAGGATAGTCAGTTCTTCATCGTGCCTTTTTATGTAGGCCGTGTGTCTATCTATCGCTCCAACGATGACCTTTCCCTCTGGGCTAATGTCGAGCGCCGTAGAGCGCAGGCTATCGGGATTTGAATAAACATCTTGGCCCGCGCCGCTTTTGTTCCATCGGACGGCTTTCCTTTTGCTATAAACAGGCCCCATACCGCCAACGATTATCGTCCCGTCATTGGATGCATCAAAGGCCACCGAACTTTCTTCTGGTGCCATCAGGGCGATCCCCTGCGCCTCATTCCAACGGAACGCTTTAAAATCCACCCTACCGACAATTGTGGTACCGTCGTCACTCACACCAAGCGCGGCACTATCTTTGCCCAGCTCTTCGGTGCCAATTATTTTCATTCCGGTTTCATTGGTCCAACGGAATGCCCTGCGGTCAGCGGTGCCGCCCGTTGATCCCACCACGACCGTTCCATCGGCACTGACCGCCCTAGCTGATGATTTAATATCCATCATAGTGTCATCAAGGACGAGCATTCCGGTTTCTTTGGTCCAAATGAAAGCGCGCTGTCCTTCGGCGGTATCGCTGCTTCCTACGATAACACTGCCGTCAGCGTTCACATCTTGTGCCTGGCTTTCGGAACCTCCAGGGAGTGTTCCCAAACTAATCATCCCACCTTCTTCAGTCCATAGAAATGCGCGATCTCCTTGAGACGAGCCACTCACGCCAACGATCGTGGATCCGTCTTCACTGACCGCATTCGCGAAGCTCGATTTTCCTCCTGGCAGCACCCCTAAGTCGCAAATCGTAATCCCCTCACGGCTAGCACCGTTTGCTGCCACACAAGTTTCGGCTATTGCACCAAACCCCAATACGAGTAGAGCTGATAAACTCACGAAAGACAGCCCCAACGTCTTGAACACTATAAGCTTTGTGCAATCTTTCACTCTTTTGTTATCCTTGCGTTCGTAGAATGATCTTTAATAGGAATTTGGTCGTATCAACGCTATTGTCATTCGAAGATGTCAGAAGAATGACTGCGTTGTGCGCAATGCAGTGCCTGCCCATCCGAGACTACTGTTAGCGGTGAAAACGTCCGCTCCTAACGCCGCATCGTCGCATCCAGATTTTCGCAACGGCAGACGTTTCCGTGCTGCGAGCGCACGCAGCACAGAAGCGAAAAGTCCGGTCTGGGCTCACAACAGACATCGTTCCAGTCATCGGTAGGCGATCAGTGCGCAGCTTTCTTCCCTGAAACCGCCGCAATCACCGGCCCCACAACCTTGGTCGCCAGCGGGATCAGAACCAGCCCCCAGGCCACACCAAACACCCAATCCATCTTAGCCTTGACGCTCCACTCGGAAAAGCCCGCCCAGGCGGCAGGCACTGCGTGACCCACAGCATCGAGTTTACCCACCCTGCTATTGACGCAGGGTTCAGGCACCTGATCTCGCGGCCAAGGAGCAAAGGCCAGGCTAGCCAGTTCAATCGCTCCTGCCGGCGGGTCAAGGGGTTCAGCATCATCCTATTGCTCGAAGTGCGATGCGGGACCGGCCGGAGGCCAACCGGGGGTCGGACCAGGGGATTTCTACGGGTAATGGCGCAACCCTACGGACGACCGCCGGTTCTTTGTGGTCTTCGATCCGGGTAGACTATTTGGCGGCAGTTTCGATCAGACGATCACCGCGCCTCTAGCCCCGATCATCTATCAAGACGGTGCCTGCCTACCGAACGCCTTGCGCGAGGCGAACAAACTGCGTCTGACAGAACAGGGCATTCCGATTGAACCTGAGCTTTATGAAACGCTGAAAGCGTTCGCATGAACGAGGAGGAGCTGCAATGTTTCCTGCAAAGCAAGAGTTGGCAGACTGCTCAGGAGCACGCAACGCCCCCCTGCTAAACCGCCATTGCAAAGTCCCCCAGGAGAACAGCTGAGCGGACAAAATACACCCCTGGGCTGACACCGTCAGGTTCAACGGTACTCCCCCTCCGCCGCGTGGCGAGCGTTTCTGCCACCTGATCCGCGAGATGACTGCTGCGTCCCAGCCGTTCTTGAGACTGGCCGTGAGGCTTCGAAATCTGGTGGCGGGGCATCTACGCCAGCCTGTTGGCGGCGGCTGCCGACAGCTTGCTCTTGCATACTTTCCGTTTGGGCGTCGCGAGATGGAGAGGTTGCGCTGCTGCGGGCGAACGTGGTGGGACGTTGGTACTTACCGCGCAGCTGTGCTGTGTTCGTAACGGATGCAGCGGCAATCACAGGTGACCTGACAGTGCCGACGCTTGCGGGACAGAAGGCACAGCCGGAGCAGCAGTCGGGGCAAGCTGCTGCGGTGGCTCAGCCGGGGGGCTGCCAGTGCCACTTGCTCGCTGCCGCTGCTACCTAAGCCAGCAGCCTTCATGCCGCCCTCGCGCATCATCTAAAACGGCACGGCGTCCACCACAGTGGAAGCCATCAGGACATCGTCGCGATCACCTAAAGTGCGAGTCCGTTGCGGGCCACGAGATCGAGGAAAAGAACAAGGGTCATCGCAGCCTCCGTCAGTGGCCCGGGTTTTCCGGGTCAGTTTGCTCAGTGCCGCGGTCAAAGCGTTCGGCGTAAGCCTCGGTCAGCCGGTTCGGGCCGTGCAGCACCTGCCATTGCCGGATGCCATTGCGCCAGCCGGCCCGGCCTTCGCGGGTGTCGGGCTCTACGGCATCCTCAGCCGGAAGCTCCGTCTTCAGCAGCTCCCAGACCGCCTGCTTGCCCTGGCAGTATGCTTCGGCGCCCCAAGTGCTCAGCAGTTTCTGAAACGCGTCAAAGGCGGCGCGGTTGAAGACCTTTTCCTCGCCCAGGCGGCCTATCGCCGGGTTCTCAGGATGGACGCCGCAGCAGGGCACCCAGCCTTCGGGGATGGGCGTGTTGGCGGAATGGGTGCGCTCGGCACGCAACAGTTTGGGCAGCACATGGGTGTGCGGGCCTTCGGGGGATTTGCCGCCGGTGTCGGGACCACCGATCATTTGATAGACCTCAACCCGGCCGAGGCGGGTCAGCAGCACCCGGTGCGGATGGTGCTTTAAAATTGCCCCCATCGCCGGGTTGCCGTGCTCAAATAGCGACCTGCCGGCGTTTTCGTTCAGAACTTCCAGCAGTTCGGGATCGGCGGTGCGGATGCAGAAATCCGCCTGGTACTGGCCCAGCCCCATGTCGAACAACTGGGCGCCGCGGTCTTCGTCTCGTAGCGCATCTTCGTCGGGGCCAAGCGCGGTCAGCGCACCGCGCTGGTTCATCGCGGCGGCGTCATGCGGCAGGCACAGCGACACGGCTTGCGTCCAGCGGTGCGGCTTTGGACTGAGCGTCTCATAGGCGACCGGGCGCACGCCCTCCAGGGTATCGATGCGCACGCCGCCACGGGGGGTTACCTGCATAAGCCCGGCATGCTCCTGCGGGGCCGGATCGCCATAGACATGGTGGAACTCGGCAATGGCGCCGAACGAGCCCATGTTCCAGCCGCAATCCTCTTGCATCAGCGCGTCTTTCAGCACCTGTTGAAGCTCAGGCATGTGCTGCCCTCCTGTTGGTTGTTTTCCATTCCAAGGCGCCGGTGTGGACGGCCTGATAAACGGCTTTGCCGATGACTTCGCCGGTGGCGGTATGCAGCCCGGCATAAGGGGTTGCACCAGCCGGTGCCGCCACCGCGACACAGTCGGTTCCAGTGCCGGTCGCCGTTCCGTTTGGCAAGATGATGTCAGCGTCCATCACTGCTGCGGTGCGGGCCTGGACCGCAATGCTCATCGCCTCGATCAGCGCGGCGTGGGCCAGCCCTTGGGAGAGGCGCAGGGCGACATTGATGGTGCCCCAGTTGCGGCTGGCGTAATCCATCCGGCTGCCGGCCTTTTCGGCATTGGACAGGCCGACAGTGGCCACCGCCTGAGCGCTGATGCCTTCTACAGTGGCTGAGGCCTCGCAATAGCGGCGCACATCCCGCGAGGTCAGGAAGGCCACGGCATCCTCGCAGCCCCTCTGCAACAGTTCACCTGCGAACCACTCGGCGACATCCAGATCACACGGCAGGTCGCTGTTGCGGACTTCGCGCCACAGGATGCGGCGGGCGGTCACAAGGCCGGGGCGGTTCACAGCCCAGCTCAGCACTTGCACCTCGGCGCCGAGGTCAAACTCGATCCAGGGGCGGTCCAGAGTGACCGTGCCCATCACAGAACCTCCAGCGGCTGGAACACCGGCCCTTGCGCCGTTGTCTCATGCCAGAACGAGATGCCGAAGGCGCGCGCCATCAAGTCCGGTGTCAGCACTTCGGCGGGTGGCCCGTCGGCCAGGATGCGGCCCTCGGCCAGCAGGATCAGCCTTGTGCAATGGCGCGCCGCCAGCCCCAGATCATGCAGCGAGACCAGCGCGGCCCGGCCTTCGGCAGCGAGGCTGGCAAAGACCTCCATGGTGGAGATCTGGTGCGCCGGATCCAGCCCGGCGGCGGGTTCATCCGCCATCAGCAGCGGCGTGTCCTGCGCCAACGCACGGGCAATCAGCGCGCGGGCCTGCTCGCCGCCGGAGAGGCGGGATGCGGCGCGCTGACGGAACGGGCCGAGCCCCATGCGCTCAATCGACTGATCGACCAGCGCCTGATCACCAGGCGGCAGCCGCAGCCCCTGAGGTAGATGCGGCAGGCGGCCAAGTGCCACCAGCCGCTCTACCGGGATCGGCCAGGCAATCTCGCGCGATTGCGGCATCCAGGCTACCGCGCGGGCGCGTTCCGCGGCACTCATCTCCGCCAGCGTGCTGTGCCCTTGCGCCGGGATCAGCCCCAGGGCGGCGCGCATCAGGCTGCTTTTGCCTGCGCCGTTCGGCCCCAGCAGGCCGACGAACTCACCTGCTTGGATGTCAATCGACACATCGCCGAGCACCGGGCGGTTTCGCAAGGTAACGGAGAGGTTCCGGACCGAAAGCACGCTCATGCCAGCCCCTTCCGCGTCTTGTAGATCAGGTGCAGGAACAGCGGCGCGCCGACCAGGGCGGTGACCACTCCCAGCTTGAGGTCCCGCGACGGCAGGATGATCCGCACCGCAATGTCAGCCAGTTGCAGCATAATGGCGCCGCCAAGCGCCGAGGCCCACAACAGCCGCGACGGCTGGCCGCCAACCAACGGGCGCAGGATATGCGGCACCACCAAGCCGATGAAGCCGATAGCGCCCGCCACAGCAGTGGCGCCGCCGACAATGGCGGCCGTCCCGACAACCAGCAGCAGCCGCAGCCGGTTCAGGTTCATCCCCATGGTCTGCGCCGCATCCTCGCCCAGGGTCAGCGCATCCAGACCCCGCGCCAGTGTCAGCAGGATCGCGCCCCCCGATAGTGCAAAGGGTAGCACCAGCCAGACATGCAGCATCGAACGGTCCGCCAGCGAGCCCATCATCCAGAACACAATCTCATTGGCGGCAAAGGGGTTGGGCGACAGGTTCAGCACCAGCGACGTGAGCGCCGCTGCCATCGCCGAAATCGCAATCCCTGCCAGTATCAGAGATAGCGAGCCGCCCTGCGGCCCGGCCAGCGCCATCACCAGAAACACCCCACCCAGGGCACCCGCCAGCGCCGCCAGAGGCAGGCCCAGTGTCAGCGTGGCCGCCAAGCCGGTGTTGATCGCCAGCACTGCCCCCAACGCCGCCGAGGAGGACACACCGATCAGTCCCGGTTCAGCCAGCGGGTTGCGCAGATAGCCCTGCATCGCCGCCCCCGCCAGCCCCAGTCCGCCGCCGATGATCACCGCCAGCAGCGCACGCGGCAGCCGGATTTCCCGCATCACCAGGGTAAGCGGCCCGTAACCCTCGTCAAACAGAGCGGCCAGGCTTTCGCGCGCGCCCACATCAGCCGGCCCCACCGTGAGCGACAGCAGGAACAGTGCCTGCACCGCTACTGCCAGAACCAGCATCAGACGGGTCATTCCCGGCTCTCCTTCTCCATGAACAGGCGGCGCTCTGCGGCCAGACTTTCCACCGCACGCAGCACATGCGGGGTGCCGCAAACCCAATCCGCATCGCGCATCTGCCCGGCGCCGCTGCGGCCAGCCAGCTGCCGCACCACCGGATGCGCCAGATTGTCCTCGCTGCGCGAGGCGCGCGGATAGGGCGACGTGCCGATCAGCAATTCGGGCGCCGCCATTGCCAGCAGTTCCAACGGCATACTACCGGAGTGCGCATACCCCAGCTCATCCGCGATATTGCGCAGCCCCGCCGCGCGCAGGATCTGGCCCGCCAGTGTCATGCTGCCGGAAGTGAACCCGTTGGCGGCATAGAGCGCGGCGCGTGGCGCCTCCGGCCCTGCTTGCTCCAGCTTTGCCAGCCGCTGGTCGTAGTCCGCCAGCAGTGCGCGGGCCGCTTCTTCGCGGCCCAGAACCTGACCCATCCGCAAGATACGTGCGCGCACATCCTGCAGCGAGCTGGCGGGCTCGAACACCACCACCGGCACGCCAAGACGGCGCAGCATATCCGTGGTGGCAGGTGTCGAATAGGCGCCGGCAATCACCAGATCGGGCTGCAGCAGATAAATCTCTTCGGCCAGCCCGTGGTTGGCGGGATAAGCCATGGCCGCGTCAGCCATAGCCGAGGCGCGCGTGTCCCGCGCGATGTAGGAGACCGAGGCCAGCTGGCCGGGCGCTGCCAGCAGCATCGCCAGCTGGTCCGTGCAAAGGTTCATCGACACCACGCGCGACGGCCCTGCAAAAGCATCAGTGACGGCCCACAAAAGGGCCAGAGCTATGCCGGGCAGCCTGCGCATGGGTCAGAACGAAGCCCGCAGGCCGACATAGGCCGCGCGACCGCGTTTGGCGTAGCCCCAGACGTCCGCGTAGTCCTCGTCGAACAGGTTGGTGACACGCCCGGTCAGCACCACGTTATCTGTCAGTTCATACTGAGCAGCGACATCGACGGTGGTGTAGTCCGGCAGCTCAGCTGTCGCATAAGAGCCGAAGAACTGGCTGTCCCAATTACCCGCCACATGCCGGATGTCCGCAGTAACAGAGCCGCTGCCATTGAAAATATCCAGTGTGGCGCTCAGCAAAAGCTCGTGCTCCGGGCGACGGATCTCGACCGAGCCGTTAGGGTTGGTGGCATCCAGATAGGTGTAGGACAGGCGCAGATCGAGGTATTCGCTGGCTTCCAGGCTTGCCGCCAATTCAACACCCTTGCGATCACTGTCACCGGCTTGGTTGCGGTAGGAGAACGTGGTTGCATTCACCATGTAGCTCTCGATCTCTCCTGTCAGCGTCTCGTCGAAATACGTTAAATCAACCAGACCGCGCCCTTGAAGGAACGGCACTTCAACCCCGAAATCGAAGCTGCGATTTTCCTCCGGCTGCAAGTTCGGATTGCCGAGGTAGGTGGTGGAGCCGAATGAGCTGTTTGCAAACAGCTCAAAGTAAGAGGGGTTCACAACACCGGTTCCAGCCGAACTGTGCAGGCGTACGCCGCTGCCGGCAAAGGTGTAGGAAACACTGGCAGTCCAGCTAGTGGCGTCTTCGAATACGCTGTTGTTATCGTGACGCACCCCGAGCTGCAGATCGAGGCCATTGGCAAAGCTGCCGCGGTATTCCAGAGCAAACGACTTGGTTTCGCGTGCGAAGGCCGGGTTGGAGCTGCTGCTGTCTTCCTCCCATTCCAGCATGGCATTCAGCAGATGATCTGCCTCATCGGCCCGCTGTCCGCTCAGGCCAAAACTCAACAGGTATTTTGCAGCTTCGGTCGTGGTTTCAGTCGGCGTGCCGCCATTGAAGGACCGGTCAAAGTCAGTGCGTTCGATTGCCAGGCGGTGCTTCAGACGCCCGCCCAATGTGTCCAGTTCAGCATAGACCTGCGCCAGTTGCTCATCCCGGTCACTGAATTGCGTTGGATCATCCACGACATAGCTGACCGCATCCGTTGCGGTGAATGAGGTGCGATCGCTGTCATAGCGTTCATCGGACGTGCGGAAGTTAAAGCCAAGTTTCAGCCGGTCGGTAACCAGGTAGTCGCCTTTCAATTGCAGTGTATTGCGGCGGATGCCGTCTTCTTCACCGCCATCGCCCGAGGTGTCATAGCCGTCGTCATTGTCATGGGCGAAGCTTAAGGCGATACCGCCGCGCTCGGTCCGCGACGAAACCCGGGCCGAGGCCCGGTAGCCGTCGGACCCCGCTTCCGCGCTGCCGCCGTATTCTGTTCCGATGCCGCCGGACTTTGTGATGATGTTGATCACACCGGCCGAGGCGTTGGAGCCGTAGAACACCGACTGGGGGCCGCGCAGAACTTCGATCCGCTCGATATTGGCAGTGTCCAGACCGGACAAAATGTACTCACTGTCACCGCCCGAGGCTTCGACGCCGTCAATCAGGATCAGCGTGTGGTTGGCTTCGGCACCCCGGATGCGGACCTGGGTAAAACTGTCGCCGGAGCCATTCACCATCAGGCCGGGGACTGAGCGCAGCGCATCCTGGACCGTGGTGATACCGCGATCTTTGATCTCTTCGCTGGTCAGGACTGAGACTGAGCGGCCGTACTGCTGGGCCTCGACCGGGGTGAAGCCCCCGGAGACGATGATCGCCGCCAGATTGGTGACGTCTTCATCCTGAGCGGTTGCGATTGCAGGGACGGCGGCCAGGATGGCGGCCAGAGACAAGCTTACCTTGCGCATATTCCATTCCTCCCGGCCCGCGCAGCAAGCGCAGGCCAAGCGACTGCCCATGCCGGGCAGCACGTTCAAAATTTTGGTCTTTGGAAGGCTTTGCCCCCGCAGACGGTGAAAACTGCCACCACTACGGAAGTCCGTTGTCCTTGGCGCGCCCCGCACCCGGACAGGGTGATCATCCTGGCAGGTCTCCTGACTCGCGGGTCGAGGCTTTGCCGCGCCTTCCCGCCCCTCGGGCAGTGGCATATCGCAGCATTGCTCTCCGCTCACAGTTGCGGGGGCAGTCACTGAATCGGCGCCTTTTGGCTACACCTCACCGTGTTCCCTATTAACCGGGTGGTCTCCCAGCCGGACCAGAATGGCCAAGACTTAGGCAACCAGGAATTGTTCTGTCAAGCGGGAGAATTCCCAACCTGAGGAGAAAACACCCCCGGTTTGGCATCCATATCACCAAATTCGTCTTTCCAGTTTTCAAGTGAGGATGATTGATTGGGCATACAAAATGCTAGGGGCAACGTTTCCGTGGCCCTCTGATCAGAACATATCTGCCTGTCGATCCCTGCGCCGCTGCAGGAAAAAAGACCATCGGCCCCGATCGCCCAATTGAACAGCTTATGATTCTCTTGACTCAGAAATTCCCGTTTGCCATTCAGCGAGAGTGATCGGTTCCGTGAGTGTTTCAATGCGCAGCGGAAGAAATAGGGAACACGGTGCGGCGTACCCAAAAGGGACCAAATCCGTGACTGCCCCCGCAACTGTGAGCGGTGAGTGACGCTGAATACGCCACTGGGATCTGTCCCGGGAAGGCCAGCCGAACCAAGACCCGCGAGTCAGGAGACCTGCCGGACACAAGGGCTTAGGCTCCGCTTGCGGGGCGACGGCCCTTTTCCACCGGACGCCGGGGTGCGCGTCTGGCGCGTGTGCCGTTCAGGCTATCCCGTGCCACTACTCCCCGTTGTTCATTCCTGATTGCGGGTGCGCCTGCATCGTCGAATGAGGACGATATGAAACTGAACTACCTTGCCGCTGCTCTGGCCATTTCACTTCCCGCCGCTGCGTCGGCGCATTTCCAGCTAAACTATACCGAAAGCGTGCTGATCGAGAAGCCCGGCGACGTACCGATGGGGCTGGTGTTTTGGCACCCGATGGCGAACGGCCATGCGATGGACATGGGCACGCCGGAAGAATTCTTCATGATCCACAAGGGCGAGAAAACCGACCTGTCGGACCGCCTCGAAGCCGCCATTTTCAAAGGCGCTGAAAACGAGGCTTCTGCCTATAAGGCGTCCGTGCCGGTGAAGCGCTCGGGTGACTATGTCGTGGTGACTGTGCCCGCACCCTACTATGAGGAAAGCGAAGACATCTACATCCAGCAGATTTCCAAGGTTGTTCTGAACCGCAATACGCTGCCCACCGACTGGGACCAGCCCGCGGGCCTCGCGACCGAGATTCTGCCGCTGAACAAGCCCTACAACGTCATCGTCGGCTCCACCTTCTCCGGCCAGGTTCTGGCAGATGGCAAGCCGGTTTCCGGTGCCGAGATTGAAATCGAGTTCATGGCGGCGGAGCCAGATCTCGATAAATTCTCCACCACCAGCCCCACCGTGGGTGAGATGCCAGGCGGTGCGATTGTTGCCATCGCAGACCAGAACGGCGTGTTCTCCTTTGGTATTCCAAAAGCAGGCTACTGGGGTTTTGCGGCTCTGGGGTCCGGTCCGGCGACAGAGCATGAGGGCAAGGAACTCAGCCAGGATGCTGTGCTGTGGATCCACGCTGAAGAGCTGAAGTGAGACTGACCCTATGCATATCGTAGACGGCGCACTGTCGAACCCGGTTGTGATCGGCGGCGCTGTTGCCGCCGTCGGCGGTATTGCCATGGGTCTGCGCAACCTGCCGCTGGAGCGTATTCCTGCGGCAGGTGTTCTGTCGGCCAGTTTCTTTGTGGCCTCCCTGATCCATGTCCCGATCGGGCCCAGTTCGGTTCACCTGATCCTGAATGGGCTTGCAGGGCTGGTGCTGGGCTGGGCTGCCTTCCCGGCCCTGTTTGTCGGGCTTCTCCTGCAGGCGGTCTTCTTCGGCTTCGGCGGGCTGACCGTATTGGGCGTGAACGCCGTGAATATTGCCCTGCCCGCTGTTCTTGTCGGCTTGATGTTTCGCCCGCTGGTGGCGCGCGGCTCACCGCTGCAGGGCGCAATCTGGGGCGGCATCGGCGGCGGTGCAGCAATTGCCCTCACGACCCTTGCAGTTGCGGTATCGCTGATGCTGTCCGGTGACGAGTTCATCCTGGCGGCCAAGCTTGTGTTCTTTTCCCATATCCCGGTGATGCTGATCGAGGCGCTTTTGTCCGGCGCCGCCATTTTTCTGGCCCGCCGGGTGAAGCCCGAACTGTTTTTTGACACGAAAGGAAGCCTGGCATGATCCGCTCCTGCGTGCTGATCCTAGCCCTGCTTGCACCACTGCCGGCATTGGCGCACAATGTGATTTCCTCGGTGTTTCCATCGGGATCAGACATTGAGGGCGAAGTCGGCTTTTCCAACGGAGATATGGCTCCGGACTTGCTGATAGAGGTTTTTGACGAAGCTGGCGGCAAACTGGGTGAAACCAGGACCAACGCTGACGGTTTCTTCCTGTTCACCCCGTCAGAACCGGTGACGCATATCTTTCGCGGCGACCTTGGTGCCGGCCATGTTGCCGAAGTCATCATGGACGCCGCAGAGGTCGCACAGATTATGGGCCAAAGCCAAAGCATGACAGCGCCTGCGGCGGCGACCAGCACCGCTGTAGTCCCGTCGGTTGCCACGGCTGCAGGCCTGTCCGACCAAGCCCGCGCTGAGCTTGCCACCATGATGCGCAATGAACTGCGCCCGCTCCGGCAGGAGCTGACCGCGTTTAAGAACAAGTCGGATTTCCAATCTATTCTTGGCGGCATTGGTTATATCTTCGGGCTGTTCGGACTGGGCTTCTACATCGCCGCGCGGCGCAAGATTGGCAGCAGCGCATGACCTATGTACTGACCGGCGACGAAAAACCGCTGGGCGGCACCGGCGCATTCCGCGCCAAGGTCACCGCGCTTGACCCGCGGATGCGCATCGTAATGACTGCGGTCTATGCCGTCGTGGTGGTCTCGCTCAGCAACCTTTGGGTGCTGTCAGCTGCGCTTGGCCTGTCGATGTGGCTGCTGGCCTTCTCCGGTCTGCCGCCGCGGAAAACGCTGAAGCGGATGGCGATGATGGACAGTTTCATCATTTTCATGCTGGTGCTGCTGCCGTTCACTGTTCCCGGCAGCCCAGTCTTTTCTGTATGGGGACTGGAAGCAAGCTTGGAGGGCCTGCTCCGCGCGGCCGAGATTGCCCTGACCGCAAATGCCGTCATCCTCGCCGTCATGACGCTGGTCGGATCCATGGAACCTGTGACGATGGGGCATGCTCTCTTTGCCCTCAAAACGCCAGAGCGGCTGGTGCATCTGATGATGTTCACCATCCGTTACATCGACGTCCTGCGCGAGGAATACCAGCGCCTGCGCACCTCGATGAAACTGCGCGGCTTCCGTCCCCGCACCAACTGGCATACCTACCGCAGCTACGGCTATCTGGTTGGCATGATGCTGGTGCGCGCCATCGAACGGTCGGAACGCATTCTGGCAGCGATGAAATGCCGGGGGTTCTCAGGCCGCATCATTCTGCTGGAGAACTTCAGTATGAGACGAGCCGACTGGTTCTTCGTCGCGGCGCTTTCCGCCGCCCTAACTGCCCTGATCTTGGCTGAGGCCGCCTATGCTGCTTCTTGATCTGAATGATATTCATTTTGCCTACCCTGGGCTTGATCCGGTGCTGGAAGGCGCCTCGATGACGCTGAAAGCGGGAGAACGGCTGTCGATAGTCGGGCCAAATGGGGCAGGAAAATCGACGCTCCTGAAAATTATTATGGGACTGATTGCCCCCGATCGCGGCACCGTCACCGCTTTTGGAAAACCATGCAGCAGTGAACCGGACTTTCACGAAGTCCGCCGCCGTGTGGGGTTCGTTTTCCAAGACGCCGATGACCAGCTGTTCTGCCCGACTGTGGCCGAGGATGTCGCCTTCGGTCCGCTGAATCTGGGCAAATCCAAGCAGGAAGCCCTGGCGGTGGTTGACGCAGTATTGTCTCGCCTGGGGCTGATGCACCTGCGCGACCGGGTCACCCACAAGCTGTCGGGCGGTGAGAAACGGCTGGTGACGCTGGCTACGGTTCTGGCAATGGAACCGGAAGTGCTGATATTGGATGAGCCGACCAATGCACTGGATCCAGAAAATTATGCGCGGCTGGCTGAGATTCTGAAAGAGCTTGACCAGGCGGTTCTACTGGTCAGTCATGATCCTGAATTTCGTGAACAGATTGCTCCAACAGGGTATCACCTGATGGAGCGGACACTTTCAAGGGTATAGGGCTTTTGCTGACCAGTGCCCTGGCAGGCCCGCTACCGGCTACAAAGTCGGCGCTATTGTGGAACCATTCCGCGTAGGCGGTCAGTACCGACAAAGTTCGGTCCCTGAGCCTGCACTGGTCAACCTATGCCGAAACCCTGATCAGTCGACACATTGAGCCCCACGGGGCAGCGAGCAATTTTCTGCATCTGAGATATCCAGTATGCTGCGAGCGAGCGGCTAGAAACGCCAATGAGCCAGATCGGCTCAAACGTGCGATGCGTGAAAGTCAGCTCTGAGCGGGCCTTGCTGGTTCAAGAGATCCGTAAGCGAACATGCTGCAACCGAGCTAACGGCGGCTGTAAAACAGGCTTAGGATACATTGATTACTGGTGGTAGCGTAATCCACAGTTCAAAATACGCGGGGCGATATGTCTGATCTTTTCTGCCTGACGGATGCACAGATAACCCATCTTGAACCTTATGTACCGAAGGCCAACCGCAAGCTGCGGGGCGGTGACCGGCGTGTTCTGAGCGGAATTACCTTCATCAATCGCGATGCCCTCCTGGGTAGTGATTGGGAGTATGTTCAGCAGGCTGAAGGACTGACGGCGGGTTGCGGCACGATACGTCAGATGCTCATAAGTCTTCCTGTCAACAATCGCGTTTGCAGCCCTAGTTATCTACTGGCTCTGAAACCGAATGGGGCCAAAGCCTACAGCAACGCAGCTTGACCAAAATGAAGCTGAGTGCCTATGTGAACGCGCTGCAAAGCTGATAGATGTTGCCGAGATACTTCAACGCGGCGGCTAGAGGTCGCCCTGGCAGGATAGCTCCAATCGCGAACACTCACCCGCGCCCACCCCACAGGGTGAGCGCTGATCGTGCTTTGCACCGGCCTTCTGGTCAGTGGCTGGCCTTCTTCCCTGAAATCGCCGCAATCACCGGCCCCACAACCTTCGTCGCCAGCGGGATCAGAACCAGCCCCCAGGCAAGCCCGAACACACCGTCCATCGCTGCCTTGGCACTCCACTCGGCGAAACCTTCCCATGCAGCAGGTACCGCGTGACCTACGGCATAGGCCCAGTCGTGAATGTGGTGACCGAGCCAGCCAAAGCCCAGCACCTCCAGCCCATGGATAATGATGGAGCCGCCAACCCAGAGCATCGCTGCGGTGCCGACCACCGACAGGATCCACATCAGCACCGGCATGAATTTCACCAGCCCACGGCCCAGCCCGCGCCCGATGGGCGTTGGTGCGTTGCCCGCCAGATACAGCCCCACATCGTCCATCTTCACGATCACTGCGACTGAGCCGTAGACCGCCAGCGTCACCCCGATGGCAACCACCGCCAGCGTTGCCGCCTGCATCCAGACATTCGGCGCCTCAATCGCGGCCAGCGCGATGGTCATGATCTCGGCGGACAGGATGAAATCGGTCTTGATCGCGCCCTTGATCTTCTGCTCTTCCAGATGGCCGGGATCCTTGACGCTCATATCTTCGTGGACCGCGTGGCTTGCGTGCGGGAACAGCACGTGAAAAATCTTCTCCGCTCCCTCAAAACACAAATAGGATCCGCCAAGCATCAGCAGCGGCGTAATCAGCCAGGGCGCGAAATTGGCCAGCAACATGGCGACCGGCATCAGCAAGATCAATTTGTTGAACAGCGACCCGCGGGTGATGCGCCAGATGATCGGCAATTCGCGCGCCGGGGCGAAGCCCTGCAGGTATTTGGGTGTCACTGCCGCGTCGTCGATGATCACGCCAGCAGTTTTCGCCCCGGCCTTCCCCGCCGCCGCCGCCACGTCATCCACTGATGCTGCGGCCACCTTTGCAATGCCTGCCACATCATCGAGCAAAGCCAACAAACCGCTCATACCCGGTCCCCTTTTCCATTCGCGCGCATTTTGGCCCACCCTATCCTATCGTCTATCAGGTACAAGACATTGAGCGGCCCGTTTGTTCCCGCTCTGCGCCAAACGTTGTGATCTTATACAGTCACACACCGACGGATACGTTATCGCAATCAGTCAATTCTGTTACCGCAATCAGTTAAGTTTTGCGCTAACAGTCTGGAATAAAGCCATTTTTAAGCTTTTGACCCGGGGGAATGGTCGCTATAGCGAGGGCAATTCTTGCTCGCTTGGAGATACGCATATGACCATCAAAGTCGGGATCAACGGGTTTGGCCGCATCGGCCGCTGCACCTTGGCGCATATCGCAGCCTCTGGCCGGGACGATATCGAAGTGGTCAAGGTGAATGCCACCGGCCCGCTGGAGACCGCGGCACATCTGTTGAAATACGACTCCGTGCATGGGCGTTTCCCCGGTGAGGTAACCCTGGGTGAAAACACCATGAACCTAGGCCGGGGCGACATGCAGATGTTCTCCACTTACAACATGGATGAGCTGGACTGGTCTGGCTGTGACGTTGTGCTGGAATGCACCGGCAAGTTCAACGACGGCGAGAAGGCGAAGGCGCATCTGGCACGGGGTGCCAAGAAGGTGCTGCTGTCTGCACCCGGCACCAATGTCGACAAGACCATCGTGTTCGGCGTCAACGACGACAAGCTGCGCGCCGGCGACCGGATGATCTCCAACGGCTCCTGCACCACCAACTGCCTGGCCCCGCTTGCCAAGGTGCTGGATGAAACTGTCGGCATTGAAAGCGGGATCATGACCACGATCCACGCCTACACCGGGGACCAGCCAACCCTGGACCGCCGCCACAGCGATCTCTACCGCGCCCGTGCCGCCGCGATGGCGATGATCCCGACCACCACAGGTGCTGCCAAGGCGCTGGGTGAGGTGCTGCCGAACCTCAAGGGCCGTCTTGACGGATCCGCGATCCGCGTGCCGACGCCGAATGTCTCCGCCGTGGATCTGACCTTCCGCGCCAGCAAGCAGACCAGCGTGACCGAGATCAACGCCATCATGAGCGAAGCCGCCAAGGGCCATATGTCCCGCGTGATCGGCTATGAACCTGCGCCGCTGGTGTCGATTGACTTCAACCACACAGAACACAGCTCGATCTTTGCTCCGGATCAGACGCGCGTGGTGGAAAACAGTCTGGTGCGCGTTCTGGCCTGGTATGACAATGAATGGGCGTTCTCCGTCCGGATGGCGGACGTGGCCGTTGCAATGGGACGTCTGGGCTAAATCCTGACGCAGGCCTAGCGCGCCCTCTGGCAGCGTCGCGACTTGTAAGACACCGCCCGGTCAGGCATATCTGGCCGGGCGTATCTTGTTTTGAGCCGGGATCATGACCAACAAAGTTGCCCTCTTTCTTGCGCTGCTGATCCTGACCGCGGTTGCCGTGGACCTCTGGCTGTTTGGCACTGAACATATGGTTTTTCTGGGCAAACGCTTGTTTGAACTGATCGATTGGATCGCCTTCTGGCGCTGATCTTTCGGACAGACAACAAAAAGCGGCCCCGAATGGGACCGCCCTGGCATCCGATCAATGTGGCGCGCGTCACTTGCCCAATTGACGGCGCAGCTCGCTTTCGACCAGAGGCGTCACGAATGTGGAGACATCACCTCCCAGCCGCGCAATTTCCTTCACCAGTTTTGACGCGATCGCCTGATGCCGCGCTTCGGCCATCAGGAATACCGTCTCAATCGAACTGTCGAGTGCCCGGTTCATGCCGACCATCTGGAATTCATATTCGAAATCAGCCACCGCCCGCAGACCTCGAACAATGATCTGCGCGCCGACGTCGCGGGCACAATCAATCAGCAGGTTCTCAAACGGGTGGGCGACAATCTCGGTGCCGGTCTGCTCGCTCAGCTTGGCACATTCCGCCTCGATCATGGCGACACGCTCTTCCAGCGAAAACAATGGCCCCTTGTCGCGGTTGATCGCAACGCCGATCACCAGCTTGTCCACCAGAGCGCTGGCCCGGCGGATAATATCTATATGCCCCAATGTGATGGGATCGAATGTGCCGGGATACAAGCCAATACGCATGGGGCCTCTCCTGCCTGCTGGGTGGATGCGCGCAAGCAAACATTTTTGTCATCGGGGCGCAAGAGCGTGGAAATACCGAGCCGCTCCTGCGCCGTGACGTCAGGGCTTCGACACAGGCTTTGGCCGCCATCGAAGCGTAGGGTCAGTGACCCATGATCATGCCTTCAAGGGCATCTTTCTCCATTGCAACCTCAGCCAGCTGTGCCTTCACAACATCGCCGAGCGACACCAGACCGATCAGCTTGCCGTCTTCCACCACTGGCATGTGGCGGAACCGTCCCTCGGTCATCTGTTTCAACACATCCTCGACGTTGGACTGGCTGGTGCAGGTGACCAGCTTACGGGTCATATACTCACTGGTGGGTTTGCTCAGACAGCCGGAGCCACTGCGGGCCAGTTCCCGCACGATATCGCGCTCGGACAGGATCCCGTCCGCGGTCTCGCCATCGCTGGAGACCACCACGGTCCCGATCTTATGATCGCCCAACAGCTTGGCTGCCTCAGATATGGTTGCCTCGGGAGCAATGGTAACCACCCCAGAGCTAGCCTTGGACTTCAGAATCAATTGAACCAGCATAGGCGCTCCTTTTTGTAATTTTCTTGCGTACCACCAAGGGTTGCCCTATCGCGGCATCAAGTCAAGCCTTCCAGCCTGACCACTTCGTCGCGTATGCCTTTTGACAACGCCTGGGCAAACCGATTGAGCCGATCGCTGCGCTGATCTCCCTGATGACGCACCAGATAGAAACTGCGGCTGAGGCTGATCTTGTCGGTCAATACCTTACGCAGGGAGCGATGCGACGGCAGCGTGAAATCATGCGCCACGCAGAGCGCGGTGCCCTCCGCCGCCAGTTTGATCTGCACCGACACCGAGTTGGAGGCCAGCGCCACCCGTTCGATGCCGAGGTTATTGAGGTAATCCAACTCACGGTCAAAGATCATGTCTGGGATATAGCCGATCATCTTGTGGTCTTTCAGATCTTCCAACGTGTTGATCGGCGGATGTTCGCGCAGATAGTGACGTGATCCCACCAGGTGCAGTTTGTAGTCGGTGATCTTTTGCACCAGCAACTGACCTGCTGTGGGCGCGCTGACCGTCACAGCCATATCAGCCTCGCGACGGCTGAGGTTGATGACCCGCGGCAGAGCAACGATCTGTATATCCAAATCCGGGTTCTCGGCGCCAATCTTGGCGCAGACCTGCGGCAGCAGATAATTGGCACTGCCATCCGGCGCCCCGATACGGATCTGCCCGGACAGCGTGTCGCTGGGACCAACCAAGGCCTCCTGCCCCGCGCGCATCGCCTGTTCTGCCGCCTCGGCATGACCCAACAGGCGATCTCCGGCTGCACTCAACGCATAGCCCTGCGGCGATTTCACAAACAGCGGCGTATCCAGCGCCTCTTCAAAGCGGGAAATCCGCCGACCTACGGTGGCCGGGTCCATTTTCAGGATCCGCCCAGCCCCTGACAGGCTGCTTTCCCGTGCAACTGCCAGGAACACCCGCATGTCATCCCATTGTGGATCCATGAGCTTTCCCTCCTCCTGCCGTCAACATTCTGTTAACCTTTGCGTTCCTGCAAAGCCTCTTTGAGATCTTTCCTCTTTTCCAGTGTTTTTTGCAAGCCTAGGATATCGCCAAGATGAACAGAGGAGGATCCGATGAAAGAGCTCGGCCACTTTATCAACGGCAAACTGGTCTCCGGCACTTCCGGCCGGTTTGACGATGTCTTCAACCCCGCAACCGGCGACGTGCAGTATCAGTGCCCGATGGCCAGCGCTGCGGAAACCACCGATGCGATCGAAAAAGCCGCTGCCGCGCAGCCGGCCTGGGGCGCCACCAACCCGCAGAAACGCGCCCGCGTGATGATGAAAATGGTCGCGCTGATGAACCGCGACATGGACAAGCTGGCCGAGGCGCTCTCCCGTGAGCACGGCAAGACCATTCCGGATGCCAAGGGCGACCTTCAGCGTGGTCTGGAAGTGGTCGAATATTGCATCGGTGCACCACAAATGCTGAAGGGGGAATTCACCGATAGCGCAGGCCCCGGCATCGACATGTATTCCATGCGTCAGCCGCTGGGTGTTGTTGGCTCCATCATGCCCTTCAACTTCCCGGCCATGATGCCGCTGTGGCACGTCGGCCCGGCGCTGGCCTGCGGCAACGCTGTGGTGCTGAAACCGTCTGAACGCGACCCCTCCGTGCCGCTGATGCTGGCCGAGCTGTTCGTTGAGGCCGGCCTGCCCGAAGGCGTATTCCAGGTGGTGAACGGTGATAAGGAAGCGGTTGATACCATTCTGGACAGTGAAATCATCCAGGGCGTGTCCTTTGTGGGCTCCACCCCGATTGCGCAGTACATCTATTCCCGCGCCACCGCCAACGGCAAACGCGCCCAGTGTTTTGGCGGCGCAAAGAACCACATGATCGTCATGCCCGATGCCGATCTCGATCAGGCCGCAGACGCCTTGGTCGGTGCAGGCTTTGGCGCGGCTGGCGAACGCTGCATGGCGATCTCGGTTGCCGTTCCCGTCGGTGAGGAAACCGCCGACAAGCTGATCGAAAAGCTGATCCCGCGCATCGAAAAGCTGAAAGTCGGCCCCTACACCGCAGGCGACGACGTCGACCTCGGCCCGGTTGTGACCGCAGCCGCCAAGGAGCGCATTCTGGGCCTGATCCAGTCTGGTGTTGATCAGGGGGCGAAGCTGGTTGTCGACAACCGCGACTTCAAACTGCAGGGCTATGAGGACGGCTTCTTCGTTGGCGCGCATCTGTTTGACCATGTCACCACCGATATGGACATCTACAAGCAGGAGATCTTCGGCCCGGTGCTGTCCACAGTACGTGCAAGCACCTACGAGGAAGCGTTGAAGCTGGCGATGGACCACGAATACGGCAACGGCACCGCGATCTTCACCCGTGACGGCGACACCGCGCGCGATTTCGCGTCCCGCGTCAATATCGGCATGGTGGGCATCAATGTGCCGATCCCTGTGCCGCTGGCCTATCACACCTTCGGCGGCTGGAAGAAATCCATGTTCGGCGACCTGAACCAGCACGGCCCGGACAGCTTCAAGTTCTACACACGGACAAAAACCGTGACCTCCCGCTGGCCTTCGGGCATCAAAGAAGGTGGCGAATTCAACTTCAAGGCGATGGACTGATTTTTAAGTCAATCCGCTTGCAATTTAAGGCTCCGGCGCTGCCGGGGCCTTTTTGCATTGCATGTGTCTGCAATTGGTGTTGCCGCGCCGCACTCCCTGTATTTCTTTGCACTTGCGCGTGATTTCATCGCATTTGGCACGGATTTTACTTGCTCAATACCACCGGTAGTCTATCCGGTCTGCCAGAGGCAGTGAAACGACAGGCAGATAAGTATGTCCCAAAAGCAGAACGGGCCGCAGATGGCTGAGAAGACGGCGCGTGATTGGGTCAAGATCCTCGCACAGTACCGCGAGCCCAATATGCTGCGCAGCCTGTTTGAACTGACCGTCACCGTTGTCCCCTTTGTGCTGCTCTGGGCGCTGGCCTGGTGGTCACTCTCGGTCAGCTACTGGCTGACACTGGGCCTTTCGGTTTTGATCGCGGCCTTCCTTCTGCGGCTCTTTACCATTCAGCATGATTGCGGCCATGGCTCGTTTTTCAGCAACCGGCGGCTCAGTGACTGGGTCGGGCGCATCATCGGTGTACTGACTCTCACGCCTTATGACGTCTGGCGCCGCACCCATTCGATCCATCACAGCACCCATGGCAACCTTGGCAAACGTGGCATGGGCGATATCCATACAATGACCGTTGCCGAATACCGCGCCGAAAGCCGTTGGGGCCGTCTGATGTATCGGCTCTACCGCCACCCGGTCACCCTGTTTGCTATCGGGCCTGGCTATCTGTTTTTCCTGCAGAACCGTATTCCCTATGGTCTGATGGGACAGGCCCGTTACTGGATCAGCGCGATGGGCACCAATCTCACCATCGTGATTGCGCTGGCCGCGATCTGGTATTTCGGCGGGCTGATGCCGCTTTTGCTGATCTTCGTCCCAGCGACCCTGCTTGCGGCCACCGCCGGGCTGTGGCTGTTTTATGTTCAGCACCAGTTCGAGACCACCCAGTGGGAACAGGAAGAGGACTGGCAACTGCATGACGCAGCGTTGCACGGCAGCTCACATTACGTGCTGCCCCCTGTACTGCAATGGATCAGCGCCAATATCGGCATTCACCATGTGCACCACCTCTACAGCCGTATCCCCTTCTACCGCCTCCCGCAGGTGCTGCGCGACCATGCAGAACTGGCCGAGGGCAACCGGATGACCATCCGCGAAAGCCTCGCAAACGCCCGGCTGCATCTCTGGGATGAGAACAGCAAACGCCTGTTGTCCTTCGCGCAGGTCCGTCAGCTCTACGGCTGATCGTTGCCAGCTGGGGCGGACAATCCCGCCTGCTATCAGTCACAACGGCGGGATTTCGCCATTTGTGGCATCCTGAGGTTACACAACCCTGTGAGGCTGGCGAAAATCACCGCCCGGCCCCTAGGAAATCGCGGTGCCATGCTTAATTAAAGGCCGCATGTCCGAGCAGACCGCCGAAGGATACCATGAGCAAACTTCATATGACCCGCCGCGCCGCCCTGTCCGGGCTTGGTGCCACATTGGCCACCCCGACCCTGCTGCGCGCGCAATCCAGCGACGCTTTCCCGGTGGAAGAGCCAAAGATCGAGACCGAAATCCCGGTAAAACGCAACATCTCTTCCTTCCAGCAGCAGGCTTGGCAGGACCATTTTGATGAGCTGGGCGTCGGCTGTATGCTGGCCGATATCTCCTCGCGCGCGCTGCACTACTGGGGCGGTGATGGGGTCACCTACCGGCTGTTCCCCTCCTCCGTGCCGATGACAGAGGAATTGACCAAGCGCGGTTACACCAAGGTGGTGCGCAAGGCCAAGAACCCGAGCTGGACGCCGACAGCCTCGATGCGCGAACGCGACCCTTCGCTGCCCCTGCGGATGGATGGCGGCGCTGGCAACCCCTTGGGCACCCGCGCCATGTACCTCAGCTGGCCCGCCTATCTGGTTCATGGCACCCATGATACCCGCAAGATCGGACGGCAAAGCAGTTCCGGCTGTATCGGCCTCTATAATCAGCACGTCGAAGCGCTCTATGAAATGGTCCAGGTCGGCACCCAGGTGCGCCTGCTTTAGACGTCGACGAAGCCCAGCAGATAGACCCGCTGCCTATTCGCCAGCGCATAACGTGGGATGCCACCAACGCGGCTCTATCTGCCAAGGTCGAACCTCAAGCAGCAGAAACCAGTCGACTGCAACTCAGCGAAGCGCGCACCGGCATTCCGGGACGCGCTTTTTATGTGGTCAGTCTGATCACCCCCAACGCGGGATCCAACAGCAGACAGCCCGTGCCTGGTCGCAACGCACCTTGCGTCTTCGCGGAGGTTAGACCTTGCCGTCAGCGAGGCTAAGATGATCCGGTTTCAGACCGTCATCATAGCGCAGGATCGCCTTTTCCATCAGCGCCTCGAAATCCCGAACATATTGCTCAGTATCATAAAGCGGCGTGGTAGAGATATTCGCAGCAAGCTTCTCGCGCAGCGCCTTAAGCTCCTCAGGCCGGGTGGCCAGACGCAGTGCCAATGCGCGATACGCCTCATCCGTTTCGGCAATCAGCTCAGGGCAACCAACCGCCGTCACAATGCTGGCCGCAACACGGGCGGCAAACTGCTCCCCCGGTTTGGTGACCACAGGCACACCAGACCACAGCATCTCACTCGCTGTGGTGTGGGCATTACAGGCAAATGTGTCGAGGAAGATATCAGCCAGAGGCAGACGGGCCACGTGATCAGGCGTGCTGCACCGGCCAGCAAAAACAATGCGATCCGCAGGCACACCGCGCGCCGCAGCTTCCTTCAGGATATTGGCACGCACAACATCAGCGGCAGCCAGGAACCACAGAACGCTGTTGTCCACCTGCTTCAGCAGATCCATCCAGATATCAAACTCGACCGGGGTAACCTTATTGTGGTTGTTGAACGCGCAGAACACAACTGCCTCTTCCGGCAGCCCCATATCGGCCCGTGTTGGGCGGTTTTCGGGATGCTCTCGACTGTTATCATTCACCTGATAACAGTTCGGCATATAGAGGATTTTCTCTGAGAAATGGCGCCGCCCCTCTTTTGGGACAGTGATGGGATCTGCAAGGAAATAGTCCATCGTCGGCATGCCAGTTGTGCCTGGATAGCCCAGATATGAAATCTGCACTGGCGCTGCACGAAACCCAAAAATCGCGGGCCGGGCATGCTTGGTGTAGCCCTTCAAATCAATGGCGATATCAAGGCCATCCGCTCGCGCCAGTTCGGCGACATCTTCGTCTTTCACACCTTGGATCTTCCGATAGAAATCGGCTGAGCGCAGCACACGCTGACGCATCACATTATCCGGTTCTTCGCTATAGTCGTAGATGTAGATTTCGAATTTATCCCGGTCATGCAGCTCAAAATGGCGCGCCATCAGGAACATTGTCGCGTGGTTGAAGAAATCACAGGAGAAATACCCCACGCGGATTTTTCTATCCGAAACCGGAGTACGGTCGAATTTACGCGCAACCTTCCGTGCCGAAATTGTCGCTTTCTTCTTTGTTTTCATAACCACGCGTTTCTTCTGGAATGCCGCGTCATCGACATACAAAAGCGTGGTGAATGGATCCCCATTGGCAGGGTCGTTGTCCAGAATTCTCAATTTATTTTTCTGGTCTTCATAAACGGTCCAGTCGCAAAGGTTCATCTGCGATTGCACCAAACGCGAGACGTTCATCGCATTTTCCGGATCCAGCTGATACACTGCCTCGAAGAAACCAACCGCATCAGCTAGCTTATCCATCAGAAACAAGATGGTCCCGATCGCGCTCAGCCATTTGGGGTTGGTCGGCTCCAGTTTCAGTGCGCCCATCAGGTGCTTTAGTGCCAGTTCGTATTTCTTTTCCTGCATGAAGCTCGACGCAATCTCCGCATGCAGCGTGGCATTATCCGGCTCGAAGACCAGCGCCTGCGTCGTCAACTCACGCGCACGCTGGTAGTCACCTTCGATGAAGGCCTGGCCAGCCTCTGCCTTGAGGGATACTGCTGGCGATTGCATCTCCGCTTCCAGTTTGCGACGCGCCGAGTTCGAAAGATGTTTGGTACGCAATGGCTTGTTCATCGAAAGTCTGCCCTCAGCTGATCCTCCGCGGCTGCAATGCGCCACGGTTTTTGATAAATTTCGGTCAGTTTGAAAGAAAATACCTAAGAAACGGTTCACTCAGGGGCTGAGGCTTCTCCTTGCAGCAATGAACTTGCCCGCGCTGCAAAACCCGGATCACACCGATATTTCTGCACTGCAGCTTTGCACCGCTGCGGCTTGCCCTGATGCCCTTGGGTCGCTAAAAAATAAACAACCGTTCAATTCATGACGACTCCGGCGGGTCATATCCGGGCCGGGCTGCGTTCACACGAGGGAGGACACGCTGTGGATTTCGCATTGACCGAGGAACAGACCGCCATTTTCGATATGGCCTTCGCCTTTGGACAGGAGCATATCGCCCCCTTCGCCCGCCAGTGGGAGGCCGAGGGCACCATTCCGAAATCTCTTTGGCCGCAGATCGGGGAGCTGGGCTTTGGCGCGCTGTATGTTTCCGAGGAGACCGGCGGCGCGGGCTTGTCCCGACTGGATGCCACCTTGGTGTTTGAAGCGCTGTCGATGGCCTGCCCGTCGGTGGCAGCCTTCCTGTCGATCCACAACATGTGCGCCAAGATGCTCGACAGTTTTGCGAGCGACGAGATGAAGGCGCGGATCATGCCTGATATCCTGTCGATGAAGACCGTGCTCAGCTACTGCCTCACGGAACCCGGTTCCGGTTCTGATGCTGCGGCGCTGAAAACCCGCGCCTCCAAAACCAATGAGGGCTACACCCTCAACGGGACCAAGGCGTTCATCTCCGGCGGCGGCTATTCCGACGCCTATGTCTGCATGGTCCGCAGCGGCGAAGACGGTCCCAAAGGTGTCTCCACCGTTTATGTCGAAGACGGCACCGCGGGCCTCAGCTTTGGCGGGCTTGAGGATAAAATGGGCTGGAAGAGCCAGCCCACTGCCCAGGTTCAGTTCGACGATTGCAAAATCCCCGCCGAAAATCTGGTCGGAGAAGAGGGCAAGGGCTTCACCTACGCGATGAAAGGTCTCGATGGCGGACGTCTGAACATCGCCTCCTGCTCCCTCGGCGCGGCCCAGCAGGCGCTGACCATGACCCTGCAATATATGTCCGAGCGCAAGGCGTTTGGTAAACCCATTGATCAGTTTCAGGGCCTGCAATTCCGCCTTGCGGATATGGAAATCGAACTTCAGGCGGCCCGCGTGTTCCTGCGTCAGGCGGCGTGGAAGCTGGATCAGGGCGCGCCCGATGCGTCAAAACACTGCGCCATGGCGAAGAAATTCGTCACCGAAGCCGGATCCAAGGTCGTTGATCAATGCCTGCAACTGCATGGCGGTTACGGCTATCTCGCGGACTACGGGATCGAAAAACTGGTGCGTGATCTGCGCGTCCATCAGATCCTTGAGGGCACCAATGAGATCATGCGCGTGATCACCGCGCGCCATCTTCTGGCCGAAAACCACTGAGGCAGCCATGAGCGATATTGATATCCGCGTCACCGGCCGCGCCGGGCGGATCACCCTCACCCGCAGCAAGGCGCTTAATGCGCTGAGCTATGACATGTGCATGGCCGTCGACGCCGCGCTGAAGGCCTGGGCCAAGGACGATGCCGTTGATCTGGTGGTGATGGACGCCGAGGGCGAGAAAGCCTTCTGTGCCGGCGGTGACATTGCTGAACTCTACGAGACTGGCACCAGTGGCGATTATGACTATGGCCGCCGGTTCTGGCGTGATGAATACCGCATGAATGCGCGGATCTTCGAATACCCCAAACCGGTGGTGAGCTTCCTTCAGGGGTTTGTCATGGGTGGCGGTGTCGGTCTCGGCTGCCACGGCACCCATCGCATTGTTGGCGACAGCACAAAGATCGCCATGCCCGAGGTTGGCATTGGCCTTATCCCCGATGTTGGCGGCACCTTGATGCTGGCCCTGGCGCCGGGGCGGCTGGGAGAATACCTCGGCCTCACCGGGGCACGGATGTCTGCGGCGGACGCGATTTACGCAGGCTTTGCGGACCACTACATCCCCGAAGCCCGCTGGCCAGATCTGATTGCCGAATTGGAACACTCCGGCCGCGCCGATCTCCTTGCGAACGCCGCAAAAGCCGCTCCCAAGGGTCGTCTGGAGGCGCTGCGCGACACCATCGACCACTGCTTCGCCGGTGAGACGCTGGGCGATATTCTAACCACGCTTGATCGGGACAACAGCACCTTCGCCGATGAGACGCTGAAAACTCTGCACCGCAATGCCCCGCTGTCGATGGCCGCCACGGTTGAGATGCTGCACCGGCTGCGCCTTGGCACCATAGGCATTCGCAAGGCGCTTGAACTGGAATACCGCTTCACCCATCGTGCTATGGAGAAAGGCGACTTTCTGGAAGGCATCCGCGCCCAAATCATCGACAAGGACCGCCAGCCTAAATGGCAATATGCCGACGGCGCGGTGCCTGCCACGGCGGTCAGCCAGATGCTGATGCCGCTGGCGACGCAGACGCTGCAGTTTGAGGAGGAGAACACATGAACATCGGATTTATCGGCCTGGGCAATATGGGTGGCCCGATGGCGGCCAACCTCGCCAAGGCGGGCCACCGCGTCACCGGCTTTGACATGGCTGATGTCTCCATTGAGGGCGTAACCATGGCCGCCTCCGCCGCGGAGGCCGCGGCCGACGCCGAGGTGGTGATCACCATGCTGCCCAATGGTCAGATCCTGCGCACGGTAGCAGATGACGTCATCCCCGCCATGAGCGCAGGCGCCACACTGGTGGATTGCTCCACCGTTGATGTCGACAGCGCCCGTGCGGTGGCTGATCAGGCAGGGTCCGCCAACCTGATGTTTGTCGATGCCCCGGTCTCCGGCGGTATTGGCGGCGCTTCAGGTGGCACGCTCACATTTATGGCCGGCGGCTCCGCTGCAGCCTTTGCAGCGGCGGAACCGCTGTTTGACATTATGGGGCAGAAGGCCGTGCATTGCGGCGAGGCCGGCGCGGGTCAGGCAGCGAAGATCTGCAACAATATGATCCTCGGCATCACCATGATCGGCACCTGCGAGGCCTTTGCCTTGGCCGACAAACTGGGCCTCGATCGGCAGAAGATGTTCGATGTGGTCTCCACCTCCTCGGGCTATAGCTGGTCGATGAACGCCTATTGCCCGGCCCCCGGCGTCGGGCCGCAATCGCCTGCCGACAATGACTACCAGCCCGGGTTTGCTGCTGAGCTGATGCTGAAGGACCTGCGCCTGGCAGAGCAAGCCGCCCATAGTGCGGATGCAGACACCCCGATGGGGGCGTTGGCGCAGGCGCTCTATTCCATGTTTGTTGAGGAAGAAGGCGGCGAAGGCAAGGATTTCAGCGCCATGTTGCCCCGCTTTGAGGGGCGCAGCCGCCACGACTGATCCGGCGTCACCGCAGCGGCACCGCCCACCGACAAAAGGGGGGCCGCTGTGATCCTGATGATCCGCGCGCTTTCGTAAAAAATTTAAATCGCCGCATCCCATGACCGGGTTGCGGCGTTTTGCATTAAATTGGCGTTTAACACGGTAAATACACCAGCTGCCTTTTCCTGAATAAACCGCCGTAAAAACCTCAGCATCTGGTCGAGAAATATTCGTTAACAATTCAACAATCACGACAGGTCGCGGTTAAGAAATATAAAATTCTCATTTTTACGCCGCCGCACGCGTTAACTTTTTCCTAGACGCATGAAAACCCATATGCCAACCTACCATTAGATCAACGACATATCTGATCACCCCTGACGATGCGGCTAGAAACGGCCCCTCCCTCTGGAAGCAATCCGGACACCACCTGTCAATTGGCATCAGGCCGATAACCTGTGGGACTTAACAATGGAAACAGAATGGGAAAGGAAACAATTAACAGAAGCGATCCTTTGCGAATACGTAAGAAACGACACTGATCCCCCCACCGGTTTCGTCTATTTCGTCGCATTTACACAGGTTCGTTTGGCTTCTGAAAAGAAGACTTCCACGCCAATTGGATTAAAGACTTTGGTTCGTGGCATCTGCCGCCTGCACATCCTCGGTCGCAGGCTCTCCCCCACCCCCCCGATGGGTGCTGCACCGTCCCAATCCAGCTCTGTGGAAAGCGCCGCTGACAGAATGTCGGCGGCGCTTCGTTTTGTGGGCTCAGACCCGCCGAGGGGTACCGCAAAACCTGCGGCGGATCACTCCGCCGCGAGACTGCGAGCGTCGAGGATTTCTTTGAGGTAATGACCGGTATGGCTGCCCTTTGCTGCGGCCACATTCTCTGGCGTGCCTGCCGCCACGATCTCACCGCCGCCATCGCCACCTTCCGGGCCGATATCAATGATCCAGTCAGCGGTTTTGATCACGTCAAGATTATGCTCGATCACCACAACAGAGTTGCCCTGCTCTACCAATTCGTGCAGAACTTCCAACAGCTTACGCACGTCTTCGAAATGCAGACCCGTCGTGGGCTCATCCAGAATATAGAGCGTCCGCCCGGTTGAGCGTTTGGCCAGCTCCTTCGACAGTTTGACCCGCTGCGCCTCCCCGCCCGACAGGGTGGTCGCCTGCTGGCCCACCTTGATATAGCCAAGGCCCACCCGCATCAGCGCGTCCATCTTGTCCCGGATCGACGGCACCGCCTGGAAAAACTGCTGCGCATCCTCCACCGTCATATCCAACACATCGGCAATCGACTTGCCCTTGAACTGGATTTCCAGCGTCTCGCGATTGTAACGCGCACCCTTACAGGTCTCGCATTCCACATAGACGTCCGGCAGGAAGTGCATTTCGATCTTGATGACACCATCACCCTGACAGGCCTCACAGCGACCGCCTTTGACATTGAAGGAGAAGCGCCCCGGTTTGTAGCCCCGCGTCTTCGCCTCCGGCAGCCCGGCGAACCACTCACGGATCGGAGTGAAGGCGCCGGTATAAGTCGCCGGGTTTGAACGTGGCGTGCGCCCGATCGGCCGTTGGTCGATGTCGATCACCTTGTCCAGATGCTCCAGCCCCTTGATGGTCTCGCAAGGCGCCGGGGTCTGACGCGCGCCGTTGAGGCGCATGGACGCGGTCTTGAACAGGGTTTCAATGGTCAACGTGGACTTACCCCCGCCTGACACCCCGGACACACAGAGGAACTTGCCCAGCGGGAACTCCGCCGTGACATTCTTGAGGTTGTTGCCGGTGGCTTTCACGACCTTCACCGATTTTCCATTGCCCTTGCGCCGTACGGATGGCACGGCAATTTCGCGGCTGCCGGACAGATACTGCCCGGTGATCGAGCCTTCGTCAGCAGCAACCACCTCCGGCGTGCCGTGGCTCACAATCTGGCCACCATGTACCCCGGCCCCTGGCCCAATATCAAAGACGTAGTCCGCCTCGCGGATCGCGTCCTCGTCATGTTCCACCACGATGACCGTATTGCCCTGATCCCGCAGGTTTTTCAGCGTCTCCAGCAGGCGGTCATTGTCGCGCTGGTGCAAGCCGATGGAGGGTTCGTCCAGCACATAGAGCACGCCGGTCAGGCCGGAGCCGATCTGCGACGCCAGCCGGATCCGCTGGCTCTCACCGCCGGACAGGGTCCCGGCATTGCGGCTCAGCGTCAAATATTCCAGACCGACATTGTTCAGGAAGCCGAGCCGTTCGCGGATTTCCTTCACGATGGCGCGGGCGATTTCCTGTTTCTGTGCCGACAGGTGGTTTGGCACATCTTCGATCCAGGCCAATGCCTCGCGGATCGACATCTGCACCACTTGCCCAACATGCAGCCCTGCGATTTTCACCGCCAGAGCCTCCTCGCGCAGGCGATAGCCGTCACAGCTGCCACAGGGGCGGTTGTTCTGATAGCGTTCGAACTCCTCCCGGATCCAGCTGGAATCGGTCTCCCGATAGCGCCGTTCCATATTGGGGATCACCCCTTCGAACACGCGGGTCACCTCATAAACGCGGCCACCCTCATCGTAGCGGAACTTGATTTCCTCATCCCCGGAGCCGCGCAGGAACACCTCCTGCACCTTCTTGGGCAGGTCCTTCCACTTGGTGTTCTTGTCGAACTGATAATGTTTGGCAATCGCCTCGATGGTCTGCAGGAAATAGGGCGATTTCCCCTTGCGCCAGGGCGCTAGCGCCCCGTCATAAATCTTCAGGCTCTGATCCGGCACCACCAGCCGCTCGTCAAAGAACAGCTCAACCCCCAGACCGTCACACTCCGGGCAGGCCCCAAAGGGCGCGTTGAAGGAAAACAACCGAGGTTCAATTTCAGGAATGGTGAAGCCACTGACCGGGCAGGCAAAGTTCTCAGAGAAGGTGATCCGCTCGGGTTCCGGCGTCTCTTCACCCTCCGCCGCGCGAGGGGCCGTCTCCAGAATGGCAATCCCATCCGCCAGATCCAGCGCGGTGCGCAGGCTGTCGGCCAGCCGGGTCTCCAATCCCTCACGGACCACCAGACGGTCGACGACCACATCGATGTCATGGCGGAATTTCTTGTCCAATGTCGGTGGCTCGTCCAGCTCATAGAATTCGCCATCAACCTTCACCCGCTGGAACCCCTGCTTGCGAAGCTCCAGGAATTCCTTGCGATACTCGCCCTTGCGGTCGCGCACGATCGGAGCCAGCAGGAAGCCACGGGTGCCCTCCTCCAGCGTCATGATCCGGTCCACCATATCCTGCACCTGCTGCGCCTCAATCGGCAGGCCGGTAGCAGGCGAATAAGGCGTGCCGGCACGAGCAAACAGCAGCCGCAGATAGTCGTAAATCTCGGTCACCGTACCCACGGTGGAGCGCGGGTTTTTCGAGGTCGTCTTCTGCTCAATGGAGATCGCAGGAGATAGGCCGCTGATGTGGTCCACATCCGGCTTTTCCATCATATCAAGGAACTGGCGCGCATAGGCCGACAGGCTCTCGACATAGCGGCGCTGACCCTCGGCATAGATGGTATCAAACGCGAGGCTGGATTTGCCCGACCCAGACAATCCGGTGATCACCACCAGCTGATCGCGGGGAATATCCACGTCGATGTTTTTCAGATTGTGCTCGCGCGCACCGCGCACTTCGATCGATTTCAACTCAGCCATACTGCCCCCAAATTCAACGCCACCCGCCCTTGCGGGTGGTGTCCGACCCTACAGATAGGGACTGCGCGCCGAGTCTCCAATAGAAAAATGAGAACGGAGCGCGAACACGCTCAGATTGCTGCGGTTTGCCCGCGTCGACGGGCCAGCATTCCATGTACGGCAAAGCCCCCGACGAACAGCATCAGCGCCATGGTCATCATCCCGTGGTAGCCGCCAAAGGCAACCGCGGCCACCATCAGCGGTGTGCCAACCGCATTGCCCAGATTGCCCGCCTGACTCATCGCGCCATTGGACTGCGCCTGCTCCGCCGCCTCGGCGTTCAGCTGCGGCACGGAGGCAAAGCTCGCCCCCTGCACCAGCCCAAAGGCCACCGCCAGCGCCATGCAAGCCAGCGGCAGACCGGGCGTCAGCAGCAGCCAGACTGCACCACCAGCGGCCAGCAGGAACCCCGCCTGCACCACGCGCACAGCCGCCATCCGCCGCAGCAGCCAGACGCCCAGCGTCATTGAAGTGGCGATGCTGACCAGTGGCATGGCGCTGATCACCCCCACGCGCGTGGCTGCATCCAGATGCGGCGGCAGCACCGTCAGCAAGGCGACAAAACAGGTGGTGTAGAACAGCCAGCCCGCCGCCGGGGCCACTTTCGCCGGGGAGCGATAGATCTCCAGATGCAGCGCTGGTAGGTCCGCCAGCTTGGCCAGCGGCAAACGGGGGGGCACCTGCACCGTTTTCAACACATGTCCCAGCACGAGTGCCAGCAACGCCATCATCAGCCCATGGGCGCCAAACAGCGACAACAGGCCAAACCCCGCAACCAACGGCAGGCCAAACCACACCAGCAGCGCAAAGGAGACACCAAAGAACGTGCTCCAGATCGACAGCGCGGTGCCGCGATGGCGTGGGCTGCAGATCTGCGGGATCAGCGTCGGGGCGGCCACCACGATCCCCAAATGCGACAGGCCTTCGATCAGCCGTGTTGCCAGAAACAGACCATAGGGCAGATGCAGCGCTTGAAGCGCCGACATCACCGCCCCGATCCACAGCGCCCACACAAGACTGCGGCGATACCCGAAGGAGGCGACAAACCCGCCCGCAACCACGCCCAGCAGAATGCCAAGCACACCGACCATGGTGACCACTAGGCTGAGCGTGGACCCCGCCACCGGATATAGCAGGCTTAGCTGGTCAAAGATGATCGCGATCTTGCCATATTGCGCCGCAGCGCCCAGACCGGCGGCCCAGATTATCATCACCACACCCCAGCGGGTCTGTGGTTCACGGATATGGGGTGTGTTCATGGGGCTGCCCTCAATGCAATTGCGCCTTGCGCAGGAAATCCGCCAGGACCGGCCGAAGCGCAGGACATACCCCGCCTGACAGCGAAGCGCCAGACAGGCTGAACGCCTCAGTCCAAAAAACCACACAGAAAAACGCCCGAAGCGATGCCTCGGGCGTTCCTGTCATCTCAATCTAGCGGGCCAAGACCAGCTTACATATGGATCACCCGGTCAAAGGCATCCAGTACACTCTCATGCATCATTTCGCTGAGCGTCGGATGCGGGAAGACGGTGTTCATCAGGTCTTCTTCGGTGGTTTCCAGCTGGCGGCCGACCACATAACCCTGAATCATCTCGGTCACTTCCGCACCAACCATATGGGCGCCCAGCAGTTCCCCTGTTTTGGCGTCAAAGATGGTCTTCACCATGCCTTCTGCCTCACCCAGCGCAATCGCCTTGCCATTGCCGATGAAGGGGAAGCGGCCGACCTTGATGTCATAGCCCAGTTCCTTGGCCTTCGCCTCGGTATAGCCGACGGAGGCAACCTGCGGATGGCAGTAGGTACAGCCGGCAATGCTCTCGGGCTTTACGGGATGCGCATGTTTGCCCGCGATCAGCTCGGCCACCATAACGCCCTCGTGGGAGGCCTTATGTGCCAGCCAGGGCGCACCGGCGATATCGCCGATGGCATAGAGGCCATCGACGCCCGTGCGGCAGTACTCGTCGGTAACCACATGGGTGCGGTCGACCTTGACGCCCAGCTCTTCAAGCCCCAGCCCTTCGACATTGCCAACAATGCCCACGGCGGAAATCACCGTGTCAAATTCCTGTTTCTCGACCTTGCCGCCAACCTCGATATGGGCGGTGACTTTGCCCTTACCGCGGTCCAGCTGCTTGACCATGGCTTTCTCCATGATCTTCATGCCCTGTTTGACAAAGGCCTTCTTGGCAAAGGCAGAAATTTCCGCGTCTTCCACCGGCAGCACCCGGTCCATGACTTCAACAACAGTCGTGTCAGCGCCCAGCGTATTGTAAAAGCTGGCAAATTCGATGCCGATTGCACCGGAACCGATGACGAGCAACTTCTTCGGCATCCGCACCGGATCCAACGCATGCTTATAGGTCCAGACCAGATCGCCGTCCGCTTCTAGCCCCGGCAGCTCCCGCGCGCGCGCACCGGTGGCCAGCACGATATTCTTCGCCGCCAGCTCCTGCGTGCCCTTCTCGGTTTTGACAGAGACCTTGCCCTTGGCCGGGAGCGTCGCCTCGCCCATGACAACGGCAATCTTATTCTTTTTCATCAAATGACCAATGCCCGAGGACAGCTGTTTCGCCACCCCGCGAGAGCGTTTCACCACCGCGTCCAGATCGTAACCGATGTTGTCGGCTTTGAGGCCGAAATCCTTGGCCCGCTCCATCAGGTGGAACACTTCAGACGACCGCAACAGCGCCTTGGTGGGAATGCAGCCCCAGTTCAGACAGATGCCGCCCATATGCTCGCGCTCGACGATGCAGGTCTTCAGCCCCAGCTGAGCAGCGCGGATGGCAGCCACATAGCCCCCCGGGCCTGCGCCGATTACGATCACGTCATAGGTTTCTGCGGCCATGGTGGTTCCTCGCCAAGCTGGATCAAAAACTAGTTCACCGTTAAACTATTTCTCGCTGCACTGCAATCATCCAGTGAAGGCTCATAGCAGCCATGCAAGAAACAGCAGCGCCGCACCCCGGTCCTTGGGGCGCGGCGCAAAACCAGTGTCAGGGCAGGATGCGTTTCAGGCAAGCCCGAAAGCAACGACCTCAGCTTGCGGCCTGCAAACTGCGCATGGTGCTGCCATAGCCGCCAGCCATCACGTAATCCATTTCAGGCGCCGTGCTGCTGCGTGACAGCGCCTCATTGCGATAGGGGAAGCGGCCAAACTGCCGGATCACCTCGCGGTGGGCCCGCGCATGCAGCAGGTTGGAGGCACCGTTCTTGGGCATCCGCTCCAGCATCAGCCGCACACAGCGTTCCTGATCACACAGGTTCTCTGAGTGCATCAGCGGCAGGTAGAAAAACTGCCGTTGTGGTTCGTCGATCTTCAAATCCCAGGACTTGCTGATCGCGCATTTCGCCGCCGCCAGCGCCAGCGTATCCGTGGCAAAGGCCTGCGCCTGCCCCCGGAACATATTGCGCGGGAACTGATCGGTCAGGATGATATAGGCCAGAACCCCCTTCGGCCCGCTGCGCCAGTGGTCGCATTTGCCCTCGCAGGCAGCCTCCCACGTCGTCTCGAACCGGCGCCGGATCTCCTGATCCAGCGCGTCATCCTGCATATACCAGCCCTTCTCACTCGTGCTCACGAGCCAGAAGTCTAGGATCTCCTCAGGACCTGTCATAGGTCTGCCTCCACATAGATACCGTCCTGAAATTCAGACGCTTTTGCAGAGATTTTACAAGGGGAAGCCCGTCACGATTTGCGTCATACACGACAGTTTCGTGAAAATTTCACCACAAATCCCGCCAGTTAGCGCAATCACCCAGCTTCAGCGGCGGCTTCCTGCTCCTCGATCTCCGTCTCAATTGCATATTCCTGGGCAAACTCAACCACAACAGGTGACCCGGTTGGTGCCATTGGTGACATGATCCCGGTCTCTTCGGTCGGAATGGCCGGACGCTGAGTCGTGCGATAGCCGGCATAGACCGCCAGTATCAGCAGCAGTACCGCCATGAACAGGAAGAACCCCGGCGCGCCAAACACACTGTCACCCATCATCCAACCGGTGATCAGTGGTCCGGCCACAGCCCCCAGCCCGTTGATGAACACCAACCCGCCAGAGGCCGCCGGCATGTCATCATAGTCGAGGTAGTCGTTGGTATGGGCAATCAGCAATGAGTAAAGCGGGTTGGTCATGCCGCCAATCAGGAAGGCCGCAACCAGCAGGAAGTTGAACTGCGCCCCCAGCAGCATCGCGCCGATGGCCGCACCCCCCGCAACCGCCGCGCCAAACAGGATCAGCACCCGGCGATCCATCCGGTCCGACATCCAGCCCAGCGGATATTGCATCACCACGGCCCCCACATAGAAGGTCGCGACAAAGATCGAGATCTGCGTCAGGCTCAGCCCGGCAGAGGCCGCATAGACCGCGCTCATGCCGAATTGGGCCGAGAACACACCGCCCAGCAAGAACATGCCGACACAGCCCAGCGGCGAGGCGTCCATCAGCTGGCGCAGCGACATCGGCTTGGTCCGGTCAAAGGCAGGCGTCGGCGAAATCGACAGCAGAATCGGCGCGAAGGAGACAGAAACCACCACCGAGGCAATCACAAAGGTCTCATAACCGGAGGGATCGCCCACCAGCATCAGCGCCTGCGCGCTGACAATACCGACCATCTGCACAATCATGTAAAGCGACAGCGCCTTGCCGCGATTGGCATTGTCGGAGGCGTTGTTGAGCCAGCTCTCTGCGGTGACATACACGCCAGAAAAGCAGAATCCGATGACCACACGGCCCAGCATCCAGGCCACCGGGTTGGTGATCGCGGGATACAGAATCATCACCGCTGAAATAAACGACGCCAGCGCCGCAAAGACCCGCACATGGCCCACCCGACGGATCATCTCAGGCGCCAGTCGGGACCCGCCGAGGAAGCCCACAAAATAGGCGGACATGACAAAGGACATCTGCAGCGTGGAGAATCCCTCGATATCCCCCCGCACACCAAGGAGCGTGCCCTGCAGACCGTTGCCGATCATCAGCATCCCCATACCCAACAGCAGCGCCCATGCGCTCGACAGCACCTGCCACATTGCCCGTCTCTCCTACTTTGCTTGTCTGTGCCAGAGCACGCCTAACAGGCCCTGGCCCCTCGTTGGGGTTGTTGAACTGGTCACGGACAGCGCCATCACCGCGCCCCGTTATGAACGGAATCCCTTGGCATTTTCATGACCAAGAGAACCAAAAACCGGGTGTGCTCATCGCAGACCCGGTGACAACACTGCCCGGCCCAACTTTAGGTCAGGCCGGTGAATACGGTTTCTCGCTGAAATTGCGCCTCAGGTCTGCGACATCTCCGCCATCGGCGGGATCAAAAGCGACGCATCACCATAGGAAAAGAACCGGTAGTCCTCAGCCAGGGCATGATCATAAATCGCCCGGATTCGGTCCTGTCCCATCAGCGCCGACACCAGCATCAGCAGCGTCGATTTCGGCAGATGGAAATTGGTCATCAGCGCATCCGCCACATGGAAGGTGAAGCCGGGATAGATAAAGATATCCGTATCCCCCTCCCAGGGCTGGATCGCACCCGACTGACCCGCACTTTCGATCAGACGCAGCGCCGTGGTGCCAACCGGAATCACCCGCCCGCCTGCCGCCTTGGTCGCAGCGATTTCCGCTGCCGCCTCAGCGCTGACGCGGCCCCATTCGGCATGCATCCGGTGCGTGGTCACATCCTCCACCTTCACTGGCAGAAAGGTCCCTGCGCCCACATGCAGCGTCACATAGCTGATCTCGACCCCCTTGGCCTGCAGTTCCGCCAAGAGCGCATCGTCAAAATGCAAGGATGCCGTAGGGGCTGCCACCGCGCCTGAGTTGCGCGCCCAGACGGTCTGATAGTCGGTCTTATCCTGCTCATCCGCGGGCCGTTTGGCTGCGATATAAGGCGGCAGAGGCATCGCGCCGGCTTCAGCCAAGGCGGCATCAAAATCGGTCCCACTCAGATTGAACTTGAGATGGCCCTGCCCGTCCTCAATCCGCTCCAGTGTCGCGCTCAGCGCATCGGAGAAAATGATCTCCTCGCCCAGCTTGACCTTCTTCAACGGCTTCAACAGCGCCGCCCAGCTGCCATCGGCACCCGGATCCAGCAGCGTCACCTCTACCTTCGCCGCCATCGGCCCCTGTGCGGTGTCGCGGTGGCGCAACCCGCTGAGGCGCGCGGGGATCACCTTGGTATCATTCAGCACCAGCCGGTCGCCGGGCCGCAGCCACTGGCCCAGATTGGCCACGCGGGCATCGCTGATATGGTCACCCTCCGCCACCAAGAGCCGCGCAGAACTGCGCGGCACCGCCGGGCGGGTTGCGATGCGGTCATCGGGGAGGTCGAAGTCAAAATCACTGAGTTTCATAAGCTGCGATATAGGCGGTTGCGCCGCACTTGGCCAACAGGTTTTCCCGCCGCGCGCAGCCCCTGCTGCAAACCGCTGATCTCAGCGATCCTCACCCGGAGAGACAGAATAGCTTGGTCGGTCACGCTCGGCCCGTGGCACCACGGTGCTGGGGGGGTCCTCCCCCGGCAGTCTCGGCGCCGGACCTCGAAACAGTTCGCGGAAAATCCCCGGTGCCAGTCCCGACAGCGGGTTTACCTGTACGCGCGGATCATCCGCCGCCCCCTTCAAGGTGAAGGCAAAGCCAATCAGCCCCTCACCCTTGCGGGTGAACACCCGACCCACCGCATTGAGCAAATAGATCGGTGAGATGACCCCCCGCATGTTCAGCACGCTGCGTTCCAGATCATAATTACCATCCATGGAGAGACCAATCGACGGTCCCACCGCGCTGCTCTCATGGACGATCAGATGGGTCGCCCCCAGCCGGAACTTCGCCTCTACTGTGGTGAACAAAATGCCCTGTCCGGCCAGCGCATCAATCAGCCCAACCACGCTCACTGCATTGAGCAGCGCCGCCATTGATGGCGCGTCCTTGATACGTGTGTTCCTTACTTCAATCTGGCCGTCATACTCACCGGGCGCGCCGGGGGCAGGCACCAGCGACATATCAAACGTTCCGCCTGACCCATGCCGCAACACACCCGCCGCGCGGAACACCCCGCCTGCATCCTCTGACTGGATCCGGGTGGCAAAACCGCCATCCTTCGGCACCACCACACCGCTAACGCCGGTCTGTCCGTTCAGCGCGGCGGTAAAGTTGCCATTCAACCCACCCGTGGTGGAAAACCGCCCACCAAAGCCGGTGAGCGCAATACTATCAGTGACCTGCATCCGGTCCAGTTGTAGCGTGATCGGGCCCGCTCCCCCGGAGCTGCCACCGCTGCTGCCACTGCCACCGGATCCGTCCGGCATTTGTCGCAGATCCAGCACCCCGTTCAGCACGTTGATTGCAGGCGCACGACTGCCGCGCCCGACCAGTTCGACCGTGCCACGGAACCAGTTGCGCAGCTCAACCTGATCGAACCGAGCCCGCTCCAGACCGCCGCCGGGCTGAAGCGTCACCCGACCCGATGCCCGCAGCCCCGCCCCCTCAAGCGTGAGCGCCTCCACCTGCGGGGTCTCCCCCAATAGCGCGCTTAGTTGCAGCCGCCCCGTGCCCGCCTCGCTCAACCGCCAGCTCAGCGCCGGAATCCGCAGACCAAGCCCCGCCAGATCGCTCTCCAAGGTCAGCTTCGGCGCCGCGCCCTTGTTGATCACCACGTCATAGCGGCCCTCACCGCGACCAAAGACCGACCCCTTCGGCAAGCCAATGCCAAGGGTATCAACAGTGTCCTGCGACAGCTCAATTGTGCCTTTGACCCGCACCGGCGGTGCCTGACCCGCCGCCGCGGCAATAGCCCGCTCCGCTGCCGGACCCACGGCCTGCCGCCAGATCAGGCTCCCCGGCACCCCCGACAGCGCGCCGTCTCCTTCGATCTGCACGTGGTCCTGATCGCCGCTCAGCCTCAGCACCTCTGCCGAGAGGCTCTCCCCCGGCACCAGCACATCACTGGCTGCATCGCGGATCCGACCTGTATAGTGATAGGTGATCTCTTCAGGTGTGACCCCCTTGCGCAGCGGCAGGGACAGCGTGCCGCTCAGTGCCACCTGACCGGAGGCCAGATCCACCGGTAGATCCGCCTTATCCATCACCGACAACGGCGGACGGTTGAGCAGCGACAGTGCCGCCGTCACCGGCCCCGCAGCCTCAATCCGGGCAATTCCCGGCGCGCCATCCTTCACCGAGGTATCGGGGATAATGAAGGAAGTGCCCGCCGCGTCGACGCGGCCGCCCTGATCCGCCGTTACCCAACCCTTCGTCGCCATGACTACCAACCGGTTGCCATAGAGGCTGAACTGCCCGGCGGCCTCGCGCAGCGGCGGCAGCGATTTCTGGAATTTCACCGCCGCATCTTCAAACGCCAGATCCAGATAGACAAAGGGTTTCGCCGTTCCGCTGCCACGCATGGCAAAATTCACATCGCGCGCATAGCCCGCCAGCAGATTCTCGCGCACCCATTCGCGCGGTTTTGGCGGTGCGGCCACCGGCCAGACCTCCTTCAACCGGTCAGCCGACATGCCATTGGCCCGCCCGTTCAGCGCATAGTCCCAGCCCGCCTGCCCGGCAGAAATTTCGCCGTCCAGCAGGATCCGCGTGTCCCCGTCTCGCACCAGCATCTCGCCCAGTCGCAGGCGGAACGGGGCCATCTCCAGCTTAAAATCCGCTGTCACCCCGGCCAGATCCAGCGGCGTATCATAGAGTTTCGCGGGGTTAAGGCTCAGGTCCTGAAACCGCAGCTGCCCCACCAGATCCGTCAGTTGGCCGTTTTCCACCCCGATCAGACGCGCCCGCCCCTCCATGGTGCCGGAGCCCCAGCCACTGTTCACCGACAGCTCGTTAAAGCGCAGCTCCTGGCGGTCCGGCAGATAGGTGAAATAGCTCTGCGCGCCGGTAATCGGCACCGGCCGGGTGGCGGCGGTGGGCTGGATCACCCCCTCGCCAATCTGCAGGCTGGCTGACACCGGCAGTAACGCGCCATCACTGCGGATCGCGCCGCGCAGGGAGCCTGAGATCGGCGCGTCCAGCACGTCCAACCAGCCGAGGGCCGCACTCTGTGCGGCAATATCCTTGCTGGCCACAGAATTGACCAGCACGCCAAATTCTGCCGCCTTGTCGCCAATCGCAGAGCTGTAGTTCGCCTCAACCGTGCCAACATAATCGCGCCCGCTCAGCAGTGAGAACCCAGCCGCCAGTTCGATATCCTGACCGCTGCGGTTCATACGAATACTGCCGCCATCCAGCGTCCAGACCCGCCCCAAACGCGCATCCTCGTAGCGCAAGGTCAGCGCCTCGGTCTCAACCTCGACCAGCGCCGACAGCACCGGCAGCTCCAGCTGGCTGTCCCATTGCTCAATCAGCGCCGGCAGGGTGGCGGCCTGCCGCAGCGGTGCCTCCCCCTCGGCCAGGCTCAGCGCCAGACCGCCGCTGTTGTCCCGCCTGAGGGTGCCATAAAGCCCGCTTAGCATGATGGTCTTGGGGCGGATCTGCCCCCGCAGCAGCGGTCGCATCGCCAGCGAGGCCTGCGCATCCGCCAGCCGCGCCACCCGCGCGCCGGTTTCATCGCGCAGGGTTACATCACGCAGGCTGATACGGGGCCGCCAGCCCCGGTTCACCACCAGATGAATGGCCCCGAATTCAATGCTCAACCCGCCCAGATGCCGCTCAATTCGCCGCTCCACCCGGTCGCGCAGCCAATCCGGCGCGTCAAACCGCGTCCCCAGCCCCAGGAACACCACAGCACCCGCCAGCATCGCCAGAACCACAGCGGTGATGGTTGCACTGCGCAGCATCCGGCGCAGGATGCGGGATTTTGGTTTTGTTCTGGCATCCGGCGCGGGTTGTGGCGCGGAAGCAGCCACTGGGTCTGCATCCTCCTCAGTAGGCTTGACTAGATCGCCGGCAGAAATGCCATCGGACGGTTGTGGCCCCGGTAGCGGCACCGCCTCGTCCCGCATTCTGCGCTCGGCCTCAGCCTCTTGCCCTTCGGGCGCCTCTGTCACCTCCGGCACCTCCTCATCCGGGCCGAAAAACACCACATCCTCCGGCGGCGGCACCGCCTTTGCAACAGCCACACCCTCCGCAGCCGCTGCCCCAATGGGCCCGACATCCTGCGCGGCATCCACCGGCGCAGAGGAAGATGGCTCCTGTTCAGGATCCACCGCTGTGGGTGAGGCTGGTTTAATCCTTGCTTTCCCTTTGCCTGTGATGGCCTAACTATGTCACGCAAACCCTGCGAAACCGTTTTGGAGACCTCGATTTATGCTCGCCCCCTCAGACCCCGCACCCTCCTTTAACCTGCCCCGCGATGGCGGCGGCACCGTGACGTTGGAGGAGCTGCGCGGCAAGGCCGTCGTGCTGTTCTTTTACCCCCGCGATGATACTCCGGGCTGCACCAAGGAATCCATCGGATTTTCCGAACACCTGCAAGCCTTTGCCGATGCTGGTGCCGCAGTTTACGGCATCTCCAAGGATCCGGTTGCCAAACACGATAAATTCGTCGCCAAACACAGCCTGACCACGCCGCTGCTCTCCGATGCCGATGGCACCGCCTGCGAGGACTATGGCGTCTGGAAAGAAAAGAACATGTACGGCAAAAAACACTGGGGGATCGAGCGCTCGACCTTCCTCATTGATGCCGAAGGTAAAATCGCCCAGATCTGGCGCAAAGTGAAGGTCGACGGCCATGTCGCCGAGGTGCTGGAGGCTGCTAAGGCGCTCTGATCGCCATTCAGGTGGCCCTGCATATGCGCCCTTGACCGGGCGCAGGGCTGCCTATCCGCTTGCAGGTCGGCGTGCCCGGTGGCAGGGAATGGCCACAAACAGCCCACCCCGAAACGGATCCGCGAAGATGACCAGCGACGCCCCAGAGATCAACGCAGACAGCCCTGACAACCCGCTCAGCCTTGCGCAAATGGCGCAGCAGGTGCTGACCACCGCTGACGGGCGCGAGAAGACCGCGCTGTCGCGCCGCCACGCCGCGCACTGGTTTGCCTATCGCGCAGGTGATGCGGCAAAGATCGAGGTCGGCACTGCCAACCCGCCGCTGCACCCCGCGCGCCCCGACAGACCTGAACTGCTGAACCCACGCGATGTGCCCCGCCGCCGCCCCGGATCCGAGGCCGGGCGCAAGGCGCTGCTGCATGCCGTCGCCCATATTGAACTGAATGCGGTTGACCTGCACTGGGATATCATTGCGCGCTTCTCACATGTGCCAATGCCGCTTGGGTTCTTTGACGATTGGGTCAAAGCGGCGGATGAAGAATCCAAACATTTCAACCTGATGTGCGACTGTCTTGAGGCCTTGGGCAGCCATTATGGTGAACTGCCGGCCCATGCCGGCATGTGGCGCGCCGCTGAAGACACCGCCGAGGATCTGATGGGCCGCCTCGCCGTCGTACCCATGGTGCTTGAGGCCCGCGGGCTGGACGTCACCCCCGGCATGATTGAGGTTTTCCGCAAGGCAAAGCTCACCCAGGCGGTTGAGGCGCTGGAGGTGATCTACGCAGAGGAAGTCAGCCATGTGGCCTATGGCTCGAAATGGTTCCACTTCCTCTGCGGGCGCGACAATCTGGACCCGAAGGAGGTGTTTCATGACCTCGTGGGCAGATATTTCCACGGCCATCTGAAACCGCCCTTTAACGAGGAAAAGCGCGCCGAGGCCGGCATCCCGCCAGATTTCTACTGGCCACTGGCGGATGAAATTCCTGTCAAACCACCGGCACTGCGCTAACCCCGACGGGCCACAACCAGGCCCCGATAATGCCGCGAAACCTTTGCCCGTCACAGATAAAATCGGTCTGCCTATCATCGGCGGGCTGTTCTTTTTTACGGTCGCCGACGGCCCGCCTGCGCTATCATTATGCGGTCGATCTTGACAGAGATCGGCGAATTTTCGCTCATTTCGCGTCCAATCCCAGCAGCTACCGCGCCGTTTCCGCGCGGACCCGCCGAACACTGGGTCAACAGGCTTGCCCAAACCCATCCGGCTGGCTATTCCCTTTCGCCATGGCGCGCTAACGCGGCCTGGCACTGCAATCAGGACAGCTCCGATGGGACCGGATCTGTCCATATGAAACCGGCAGGAGGAGCGCCGGGGACCGCAGCGCCACAACTGGGGCAGGACTAAGGACCAAAGTGTGCGGACACGTCTGGCAATCAAAATTCACGCATTTCTCGAACGCCGCTTTCCGGAACGGCGGGTGTTCCTCAAGTCCGACTCAGACACGCGCTTCATTCGGCTCCGCTCAGAAACCCAACTCTTCGCCTTTGCAGGCATGGCGCTGCTGGTCGCCTGGTCCATTGTCGCCACCGCTATTGTGCTGATGGACAGCATCGGCTCCGGCAATTTCCGTGAGCAGGCCAAACGCGATCAGATGACCTACCGCGCCCGGCTCAATGCGCTCTCAAGCGAACGCGACGACCGCGCCGCCGAGGCGCTGGCCGCCCAGGAACGGTTCAACGCCGCCCTGACACAGATTTCCTCCATGCAATCGGAGCTGCTGGCCTCCGAAACCCACCGCCGGGAACTCGAAACCGGGATCGAGGTGATCCAGACCACGCTGCGCCAGACCATGAAAGACCGTGAGGCCGCACGCGACGCACTGGTGGCGCTAAAGCAGGAAACCGCCGCTGACAGCCCCGCTCAGATGATGGCCGTCAGCGCCCCGGTCCAGATGGAATTCATGGCCGACGCGCTGGCTGAAACGGCCGCACAGCGCGACCAGATTGAGGCCAACGCCCAATCCGCCCTCGAACAGCGCGACGCGCTGGAACTGGAACTGCGCTTGCTGGATGAGCGCAACGACCAGATTTTCCGTCAGCTGGAAGAGGCAATGGAAGTCTCCGTCGCGCCGCTGGACAAAATGTTCCGCAGCGCCGGTATGCCCACCGACCGCATCTTGGAGCAGGTGCGGCGCGGCTACAGCGGTCAGGGCGGTCCGCTCAGCCCTTTAGCCCTGTCCACCCGCGGTGAGGAACCCACCCGCGAGGAACTGCGCGCCAATGATCTGCTGCGCCAGATGAACAAGCTGAACCTCTATCGCCTGGCCGCACAGAAAGCGCCTTTTGCCTCGCCGGTAAACATGAATTTGGTGCGCCGCAGCTCCGGCTTCGGTTATCGCCGTGACCCCAAAACAGGCGGTCGCCGGCTGCATAAGGGATCCGATTTCGCGGGCCGCACCGGCACCGATATCTTCGCCACCGCGGATGGAGTTGTGACCCACGCGGGCTGGCAATCCGGCTACGGAAAACTTGTTACAATTCAACATGCCTTTGGCATTGAGACGAAATATGCCCATAACTCAAACATCCGCGTTAAGGTCGGTCAAAGGGTCTCGCGCGGGGATCACATCAGTGATATGGGTAACACCGGACGGTCCACCGGGACCCACCTCCACTATGAGGTTCGGGTCAATGGCAACCCCGTAAACCCGATGATCTATATCAAGGCTGCGAGAAATGTTTTCTAAGAGCAAAATCAACGAGCCCGGCCAGAAAGTGGCCGAAGCAACCCCTGCGGCACCTGCGCCGTCTTCCGCTCCGGTTCCGCCCGCCAGCGATTTCAAGGCAACCGCCCCCAAGGCAAAGCCCCCGGCATCCGTGCTCAGTTCGGATCTGCACATCACCGGCAATCTCAAGACCACCGGTGACATTCAGGTCGAAGGCACCGTCGAAGGTGACATCCGTGCCCATCTGCTGACCATCGGTGAAAGCGCGACCATCAAAGGCGAAGTGACCGCTGATGACGTGGTGATCAACGGCCGTATCGTTGGCCGTGTGCGTGGCCTCAAGGTGCGCCTGACCTCCACCGCCCGCGTTGAAGGCGACATCATTCACAAAACCATCGCGATTGAGAGCGGCGCCCATTTTGAAGGCTCCGTTCAGCGTCAGGACGATCCGCTGAACCCCGGCAAAGCCGCAGCGCCCCGCGCCGCTGCCCCGGCACCGGCCCCCTCAGCCGCCGTCTCCGCAGCCACCGCGGCGCATAAATCCGACAGCTAATCGCGCACGGCCCTCGGGCCCCTGGTAAAACACGAACGCCGCAGGTCACGCCCTGCGGCGTTTTTTGTGTATGAAAAGAGTATTTGGATCCAATATCATCACCAAGTCACATAGGCCAAGCGAACGCAACGTCGCGTGGGGAGGACGCACCACCTGAAATGCTGGACCTTGCACCTATAAGTTGCTGAATGTAGGGAATAGGTAAATTTGCAGGCATCAGGCCTACCGCCACCGCAAACAGGACAAATATTTTAGACAATGGCTATTTTTACCGTAAATGACCCGACAGGTACGCTGTCGCTGAATAACTTCAGCGACCTAGGCTTTGACGACGCAAGCCTGAACAGCCGGTCAGTCAATCAGTTGTTTTTTACCAGCCCCACTGGCACCAGCATCACGCTTACAGGCAACTTCGCGGCCTCCTCCCCATATCTCTGGACGATTGAGTCGATGGCCGTCAATTCCAATGGCACGCCGGTCTACGTCTTGAGCGATTTTTCAATGAGTTTTTATCGCTTCGGCACGTCAAGCGGAGCAGCCTTGGAAGCAGCCATACTGACAGGCGATGATACAATTACCTCCAACATGGTCGAAGGAAACCGTTGGCTGGCATACGGAGGTGACGATGTCATCAGTCTGGGCGTTGGCAATGACTATTTGAACGGCGGCAGCGGCACTGACCGTATGATCGTCCACGACAACTTCGGTCGAGCCACGGTGTCCTCGAGCTACGGCATCGTCACGCTGGAATCAGCGGATGGTCGTGACACTCTCTATTCGATTGAACAGCTGGAATTTGCAAATCGCACCTTCGCGCTGCGTACCGACAGCAGTTCCAGCAGTACATTGAGCGGCGACCGGGATGCTCAGTTGAGCAGCGACATGATGCTCGGCGGACGCGGCAACGATACGCTCTCTGGTCTCTCAGGGCGTGACATGTTGCTGGGTGAAGACGGCAGCGACCATCTTCTGGGTGGTGAGGGTCACGACACGCTCAAGGGCGGCGATGGGCAAGATGTCCTCCTCGGTGGCACCGGTCGCGACTGGCTGGCTGGCGATCTGGGCAATGACACACTCGTTGGTGGCTCCCATGGGGACAAGCTTATCGGCGGTGGCGGCAACGACAATATGCGTGGGCAGAACGGTCATGATGTACTGCGCGGCAATTCCGGCTGGGACAGCTTGCTTGGCGGTCGGGGCAATGACCGTCTCTATGGCGATGGCGGGCAGGACCGACTGATCGGCCAAGAGGGCAATGACACCCTGACCGGCGGCACTCATGCCGACACATTTGTCTTTCATCGCGGCTATGGCACCGACATCATCACCGATTTCACTGTCGGCGAGGACCGTATCCAGATCGGTCGCGGCGCCGACGGAATGGATGACCTGACCTTCTCCACCCAAGGCGCCGATGTGCAGATCACCTTTGCCGATGTGACAATCCTGCTCGAAAACAGCACGCTGGCGCAGATTGAGGATGCGGACAACTTCCTGTTCTGATCTCTGTGTCGGGCCCCTTCTGTGCCGGAGACCACTGATCCCCGAAATCAAAGGCGTATCCCGCAAGGGGTGCGCCTTTTCCTATTCGTCAAGGCCACGCCGACCAATCCAGGTGTGAAGAATTTTCGCAACAGGCTTAACAAAGGTTAAGAATTCATTAACAGCAACCTTCCCAGATCAAAGTCTCCCGCCTAGGCTTACCGCAAAAGCATCGAAAAGATGCATCAGGCATTCAAGCAGTAGGTCAGACCATGGCAGAACTTCTCGTCACGGCCGCGTCAAATGTGGCGCCGCCGTTCGATTTCAGTGACTTCGATTTCACCAAGGTCGCGGTTCTCAGCGCTACAGACACCCAGATCGCGGTGCAATATGGTGCGTTTGTCATGGTGTTTCAGGGCAGCTTCAGCTTTGATGAGAGCGGCAATCTGAGCCCCGACAGCCCGCTCAATGGCTTTGGTCTGTTTTATGACCAGTCGCTGATCATGTCGGTAAGCGGCTTTACCCTGCCCTCGCAGATGATTGCAGATGGGGATCTCTACGCATTGCTCGCGGTGGCTCTTTCCGGGGATGACATCATCTCCTCAGCCTGGAACGGCGGCGAAAGGATCAATGGGTTTGCCGGTAATGACACGTTCCGTGCCGGCGACGGCGATGACACCATTTTTGGCGGCGCCGGTCAGGATGAGCTGGTTCTGGGCGACGGTGTTCAAACTTACAGTTTCACCTTTGGCGACAGCGCCGGGGCGCTGCTGACCACCACCAAAGGGCGTGACATGCTCTTTGACGTGGAAACGGTGCGGCTCACCAATCAGACTCTGCACATTCAGGAAGGCGGCAGCGCGGATGAGGCCCTGATCAGCACCAATGCAGATAACGCCAGCGTTTCAGACATGATCCATGGCCGGGGCGGCAATGACACAATCACCGGCGGTACGGGCAAGGACTTTCTGCTGGGTGGCGGCGGGGAAGACCGGCTTTCCGGGGGCAAGAATGACGATTTCCTTGATGGTGGGCTTGATGATGATCACCTCTCCGGCAAGGCGGGCGATGACAATCTGCGCGGCAGCCTCGGCAGTGACACGCTGATTGGCGGCGCGGGCAATGACACCCTGCGCGGCGACAATGACGTGGGGCCGGATGACAATGCCGATGACCTGTTGATCGGCGGCAGCGGCCACGACAGTCTGAGCGGCAATGCGGGCAACGACACGCTGAAGGCCGGGAATGGCGTCGATACGCTGGAGGGCGGGTCGGGCGATGACAGCCTCAACGGCGGGCGTGGACGTGACCTGCTGTCTGGTGGCGATGGCAATGACAGCCTTGTCGGGGGACGGGGCAATGACACGCTGACCGGCGGCGCCGATCATGACAGGCTCAGTGGCGGGGCTGGCCATGATGTGATGCGCGGCGATGCGGGCAATGACCTGCTGATCGGCGGGCGCGGCCATGACACGCTGTTTGGCAGCGATGGCGCCGACCGGCTGATAGGTCAATATGGCAATGACCGGCTGACCGGCGGCAGCGGCGGCGATACATTCGTCTTTGCCCGCAACAACGGCCATGACACCATCACGGATTTCACGCTCGGCGAGGATCTGATCCAGATCACTCGTGGCGCCAACCGCATCGAGCATCTCGGCTTTGAGCAGCTGGGTGAGAATGTGCACATCACCTTCGCCAATGCCTCAATTCTGGTTGAAGGCACCACCGTCGACCAGTTGATGGATACGGATAACTTCCTGTTCTGATCAGTTACCGCTCTCAGAATATGGCCTTGGGCGCGCCTTTATTGGTGCGCCCTTTTTTATGCCCAGCCCACAGCGCCGCCTCTTACTCCAGCATCCAGTGCCCCTTGGGCCAGAAGGCGTGATAGGCAAAGGCAAACATCACATCATGCGGCAGATCAGCGCCGTCACGCCCCCGCACCCGGACCGAGCCGACATCGCGCCCCTTGCCAATGTGCCCCGCATCCAGCGCCGAGGCCTGCCCGGCCCGCCAGCTGAGCGTCACACCCACCTCTTCGATTTCACCCGCCTCCGCCAGCCGTGACAGCGGCCAGGCTCGGTCGCCCACCCGCACGACGCGGGCCAGCGGAGCGATGCCATGGGGTGGTGGAGTGCCATCATAAAGAAACGGCCAGTTCGACCGGTCATAGCCCTGATAAGGGTTACGGCCATAGCTGCGGTTGTGACGCGGCTCCGCCATCACCAGCCCCTCTGGATAGGCGGCGCGAAACCCCTGCCAGCTGTCCAGCCAGCTCGGCAGCTGCCGCAGCTCTTGGCCCGTCATTTTCCCCACGATGCCCGTTCCGGTGGCCTGCTGCCACCAGCTCTCGCTCTCGCGGTCATACATCACCATATCGGACTGGCGCAGCTTGCCCGTAACCCCAAAACTGAGGGTGCGACCGGCCACCCGCCGATCAAAGCTCATCGCCGAATTGCACAGGGGGCAATAGGTCACTGCAACCGGCATGCCACCCACCCGGTCGTTGACGATTTCATGCCAGATCAGATAGCGCAGCGGATAGGCCCGTGCCGCCTGCCCTGGCAGATCCAGCACCACCACCGGTTCCGCACGGCTCAGCCCTTTGGCCTGCGCCGCAGCGTGAAACGCCGGATCGTTCAGCGCCGGAATGCCATCCTTTGGCGGCCCACCAGATTTGATCTCCGCCCAATCCACCACAGATGTTCGCTGGAAATCCGTTTGCGGCCACTCCCGCACCCATTGGGCCGGATCCGCATAAGCCATCATCAGGGATGCACAGAGAAACAGCCCCGACAGAACAGATGCGTGTTTTGCCACCCTCTGCGTCATCTCTCGCCTCCTCCCTGCGGCCGCGATCGCCCCCCAGCCACTCGCGCGTATAGCCTGCCGCAAATCCGCCTCACATGCACCGCACAAGCCCGTGACAGGCGGCAAACAGCAAACGGCCCGCACCACCAGGGTACGGGCCGTTCGAATTACTCCTGCGGATCACCAGATCACGCGCGCCAAGGCTTATTCAGTCACAGTGACCGTTTTCATCACGTCAGGCTGGCCCACAACGGCGCCGTTCTGACCGCCACCACGTTTGATGGTATCAACCACCTCCATGCCCTCGGTCACCTTGCCCACAACGGTATATTGACCGTTCAGGAAATGCCCGGGGGCAAACATGATGAAGAACTGCGAATTCGCACTGTCGGGGTTCTGCGAGCGGGCCATGCCGACCACACCACGATCAAAATCCAGATCGGAGAATTCGGCCGGCAGGTCCGACCGCTCAGAACCACCCATGCCCGCGCGGCGCATGTCGCCACCCAGCTTGCCGAATTCCACATCACCGGTCTGCGCCATGAAGCCTTCGATCACGCGGTGAAACACCACGCCATCATATTTGCCTTCTGCAGCCAGCGCGGTGATCTGCTCCACATGTTTGGGGGCCACATCCTCAAACAGGTCGATCTTGATGGTGCCATTGGCGCCCTCGCCCTCAACCGCGATCTCCAGACCGCTGGCCAGTGCCGGACCCGCCATTAGCGCAAAAACGGCTGCCAGCTTATACATCTGCGGCCACCTTGACGCTGACCATGCGGTCGGGGTTCGCAGGCGGCTCGCCACGGGTGATGGCGTCGACATGTTCCATGCCTTCGATCACGCGGCCATAAACGGTGTACTGACCGTTCAGGAAGTGGTTGTCCTTGAAGTTGATGAAGAACTGCGAGTTGGCCGAATCCGGATTGGCCGACCGCGCCGCCCCCAGCGTGCCACGATCATGCGGCAGCTTGGAGAATTCCGCCGGAACATTCGGCAGATCAGAGCCACCGGTGCCCGCCATGCGCAGGTTGAACCCGTCTTCCATATCGCCGTGCAGCACGTCGCCGGTCTGCGCCATGAAGCCATCGATCACCCGGTGAAACGCCACATTGTCATACTCGCCACTACGGGCCAGCTCTTTCATACGCGCGCTGTGCTGAGGGGCCACGTCGGGCAGCAGTTCGATCACCACCTTGCCGTCTTTCAGCTCCATGATGATGGTGTTTTCGGGGTCTTTGATCTCGGCCATGTGGCGCTCCTGTTCTTTGCATTTGCCCGATAGTTAAGGCCAGCGCCCGCAATTGCCAAGGGAGCTTTGGTCACGGAGCATTGACTGGGCGGCAAAAAGCCCCGAAACATCGCGCCAACACCGCCTGCGGCGCAGTTTCCGCAGCCGACGCCTCAAACCAAGACCAAAGAAGGATATGACCATGGGTTGGACCGCACTCGACACGATGGACCTTGCAGGCAAACGCGTTCTGGTGCGCGTCGATATCAACGTCCCGGTTGAGGATGGCCGCGTCACCGATGACACCCGCATTCAGCGCGTCGCCCCCACGATCAAGGATATCCTCGCCGCCGGTGGCACGCCAATTCTGCTGGCCCATTTTGGCCGCCCCAAGGGCAAGGTCGTCGCAGAGATGTCGCTGCGCCCACTGGTCCCGGCACTTGAGGCCGCATTCGGCGCGCCGGTGACCTTCGTCGCCGATTGTCGTGGACCTGCTGCCGATGCCGCTGTTGCGGGCCTGCCCGCAGGCGGCGTGCTGCTGCTGGAAAACACCCGTTTCCACGCGGGCGAGGAAAAGAACGACGCCGATCTGGCGGCAGAGATTGCGAAACTGGGCGATATCTACTGCAATGATGCGTTTTCCGCCGCCCACCGCGCCCATGCCTCGACCGAGGCGCTGGCCCGCCTGCTGCCTGCCTGCGCCGGTCGCCTGATGCAGGCTGAACTCACCGCGCTGGAAGCCGCGCTTGGCCAGCCCCAGCGCCCGGTCACTGCCGTTGTTGGCGGCGCCAAGGTCTCCACCAAACTTGAACTTCTGGGCAATCTCGTGGGTAAGGTCGACAATCTGGTGATCGGCGGCGGCATGGCCAACACCTTCCTCGCGGCACAGGGCATCGATGTGGGCAAATCCCTCTGTGAGCATGATATGGCCGATACCGCCCGCGAGATCCTGAGCAAGGCAGAGGCTCAAGGCTGCCAGATCCTCCTGCCCGTCGATGTTGTCGTCGCGCGCGAATTCAAAGCAGGCGCCGAGAATGAAACCGTCGCCGCAGACGCCTGCCCGGCCGATGCGATGATCCTCGATGCAGGCCCGCAGACCGTCGCCGCTGCCGCCGATACGCTCGCCGCTTCCAAAACGCTGATCTGGAACGGTCCGATGGGCGCCTTTGAGATCGCGCCTTTTGATGCGGCCACCAACGCCGCCGCCCAGCAGGCCGCCGGCCTCACCAAAGCCGGCGCGCTAGTCAGCGTTGCAGGCGGCGGTGACACCGTGGCCGCCCTCAATCAGGCCGGGGCCGCTGATGATTTCACCTATATTTCCACTGCCGGCGGCGCCTTTCTGGAGTGGATGGAGGGCAAGACCCTGCCCGGCGTTGCCGCCCTCGAAGGCTGAATCAGGCGCGGGGTCAGTCATCGACCTGACCCCTTCGCCGCCCCAAAAGGTTAAGATCGCGACAATCCGCGACGGGCGTTAACCATCTGTTTACCATTCATACCCCAGCCACGCGGTTGGGGTGTGAATTTGACTGATAATGTTCAAAATTAACAATTTTTACGTTTCACAAACCATATGGCTGTGGCAGTATTGTTGCAGACGCCGGACAAACTGGCGCAAGACTTGAGCAGCAGATCATACAGGCTATCCACCGTGACCCGAAGCACCCGCCCCTCTCTCGGCGCATTCGTTTTCTCAACGATTGCATTTGCGCTCAGCGCGTATTTCACCTTTGCCGCTGTGCAGGGGGACTTCGGGTTATTCAGGCGGGTCGAGATCCAGGCCGAGGCCGAAGCGCTGCGTCAGGATCTCGACCAGCTGAAACGCGAAACCGCGCAGATGGAAAATCTCACCCACCGGCTGTCGGATGACTACCTCGATCTGGATCTGCTGGATGAGCAGGCCCGCTCGGTCCTCGGCCTGCTGCGCGCCGATGAGATTGTCATCCGCTAAGCAGCTCTTTGACCAGAGCACAATCGACGATGTAGCACCGCCCGCAGCCTCGCTTGCGGGCGTTTTGCTTTGCGGTCCGGCCCGGGCGCCTGCCCCTTTGGGCGCAGGATCACAGTCCCGTATGTCCCCTCGCGCAACACCCCGCGCTCGCCCACCGTCTGAGACGAAAGCCCCCATCGCCTTTACCCCTTGGTGACGGCACGTCATAATAACACTCGCATGACGTGACAAAATCCATTATGAACTAGTTTAGCATTAAACTATCTAGCCTTAAGGGGGAGCCCGCCACTATGGCTGCGAGAAAAAGTGTCAAGAAACCAAACGTTTCTGCCGAAGAGCTGACCGAATACTACCGCGAGATGCTGCTGATCCGGCGATTCGAGGAAAAGGCCGGCCAGCTCTATGGCATGGGTCTGATTGGCGGCTTCTGCCACCTCTATATCGGTCAGGAAGCGGTTGTGGTTGGCCTTGAGGCCGCCGCAGAAGACGGCGACAAGCGCGTCACCTCCTACCGCGACCACGGTCATATGCTGGCCTGTGGCATGGACCCCAATGGTGTGATGGCGGAACTTACCGGTCGCGAAGGCGGCTATTCCAAGGGTAAGGGCGGCTCCATGCATATGTTCTCCAAGGAGAAACATTTCTACGGCGGCCACGGCATCGTCGGCGCACAGGTGCCCTTGGGCGCAGGTCTTGCCTTCTCCGACAAATACAAAGGCAACGACCGCGTGACATTTGCCTATTTCGGCGATGGCGCGGCCAACCAGGGTCAGGTCTATGAGACCTACAACATGGCCCAGCTCTGGGACCTGCCGGTGGTTTTCGTGATTGAAAACAACCAATACGCCATGGGCACCTCGGTGCAGCGCTCCACCAAATCCCCTGCCCTGTGGAAACGCGGCGAGGCCTACGGCATCAAGGGTGAAGAAGTGGACGGCATGGATGTGCTGGCGGTGAAAGAGGCCGGCGAACGCGCCGTCGCCCACTGCCGCGCGGGCAAAGGCCCCTATATCCTTGAGGTCAAGACCTACCGCTACCGTGGTCACTCCATGTCCGACCCCGCGAAGTACCGCACCCGCGAAGAGGTGCAGAAAATGCGCGAGGAACGCGATCCCATCGAACAGGTCCGCGATATGCTGCTCACCGGCAAGCACGCGACCGAGGATGACCTCAAGGCGATCGACAAAGAGATCAAGGACATCGTCAACAAATCCGCAGATTTCTCCAAGGAAAGCCCGGAACCGGCGCTCGAAGAACTCTGGACCGATATTTATGCGGACGAACTGCCGCAAGAAACCGCCTGAGGGGACGTAACACGATATGGCAACTGAAATCCTGATGCCCGCCCTGTCGCCGACCATGGAGGAAGGCACCCTGGCCAAATGGCTGGTCAAAGAGGGCGATACCGTAAATTCCGGCGATATCCTGGCCGAGATCGAAACCGACAAGGCCACGATGGAGTTTGAGGCGGTGGACGAAGGCACCGTCGGCAAGATCCTGATCGCCGAGGGCACCGAAAACGTGAAGGTCAACAGCCCCATCGCCGTGCTGCTGGAGGATGGCGAAAGCTACGACCCCGATGCCGCCCCGGCCCCGGCGGCCAGCAATGAAGCCCCGACGGCAGAGGCACCTTCGGCGCCCGCGGCCCCCGCGGCTGCTGCCGCGGCTCCCGCCGCACCGGAGGTGGATGACACCCCCGACTGGCCAGAGGGCACCGAGGTGGTGCAGACCACCGTGCGCGAAGCGCTGCGCGACGCCATGGCCGAAGAGATGCGCCGCGACGATGATGTCTTCCTGATGGGTGAAGAAGTCGCCGAATATCAGGGTGCCTATAAGATCTCCCAGGGGCTGCTGGATGAATTCGGCGCCAAACGCGTGATCGACACCCCAATCACCGAACATGGTTTTGCCGGGATCGCCACTGGCGCGGCCTTTGGCGGGTTGCGTCCCATTGTTGAGTTCATGACCTTCAACTTCGCCATGCAGGCGATTGACCACATCATCAACTCCGCCGCCAAGACGCTCTATATGTCCGGCGGTCAGATGGGCGCGCCCATGGTGTTCCGTGGCCCCAATGGTGCTGCGGCCCGCGTCGGCGCCCAGCACTCCCAGGACTACGCCGCTTGGTACATGCAGATCCCCGGCCTGAAGGTGGCAATGCCCTATTCCGCCTCCGACGCCAAAGGTCTGATGAAAACCGCGATCCGCGACAACAACCCGGTGATCTTCCTCGAGAATGAGATCCTCTATGGCAAATCCTTCGATGTGCCCAAGCTGGATGACTACACTGTGCCCTTTGGCAAGGCCCGGATCTGGCGCAAGGGCGAGGATGTCACCATCGTCTCCTTCGGCATTGGCATGACCTATGCGCTGGAAGCGGCCGAGAAACTGGCCGAGGACGGCATCTCCGCGGAGGTCATCGACCTGCGCACCCTGCGTCCGATGGACACCGGCTCCATCATCAAATCGGTGATGAAAACCAACCGTCTGGTCACCGTTGAGGAAGGCTGGCCGCAGGGATCCGTCGGCAGCTACATCTCCTCCGTGGTGATGCAGGAGGCGTTCGACTACCTCGACGCTCCTGTCATCACCTGCACCGGCAAGGATGTGCCCATGCCCTATGCCGCCAACCTCGAAAAACACGCGCTGGTCACCACCGATGAGGTGATCGAAGCGGTGAAACAAGTGACCTACCGGTAAGGAGAGACAGCGATGCCCACAGAAATCCTGATGCCCGCGCTTTCTCCCACCATGGAGGAAGGCACGCTCGCCAAATGGCTCGTGAAGGAAGGCGACACTGTCGCCTCCGGCGACCTGCTGGCGGAAATCGAAACCGACAAGGCGACCATGGAGTTTGAGGCCGTCGACGAAGGCGTGGTCGGCAAGATCCTGATCCCCGAAGGCTCCGAAGGCGTGAAGGTCAACAGCCCCATCGCTGTGCTGCTGGAAGAGGGCGAAAGCGCCGATGACATCGGCACCACCCCGGCTGCCCCTGCAGCCGCAGCAGACGAGGCCGCCCCTGCGGCGTCCGAGGACACTGCTCCCGCGCCCGCTCAGGCCGCTGCCGCAGCAACACCCGCGCCGGCAGCCCCGCAGGGTGCCGATGGCAACCGCATCTTTGCATCCCCCCTTGCGCGCCGCATCGCGGCTGACAAGGGTCTGGACCTCGCAGCCCTCACAGGCTCCGGTCCCCGTGGCCGCATCGTGAAGGCCGACGTGGAAAACGCCAAACCCCAGGCCGCCGCAGCCCCGGCAGCCGCCACTCCTGCACCCGCCGCAGCCCCGGCTGCAGCGGCCTCCACAGGCCCCTCTGCCGATCAGGTCGCCCGCATGTACGAAGGCCGCACCTTTGAAGAGGTCAAGCTGGACGGCATGCGCAAGACCATCGCCGCCCGCCTCACCGAGGCCAAGCAGACCGTGCCGCATTTCTACCTGCGCCGCGACATCCAGCTGGATGCCCTGCTGAAGTTCCGCGGCGAGCTGAACAAACAGCTGGAGGCCCGCGGCGTCAAACTCTCGGTCAACGATTTCATCATCAAGGCCTGTGCCCTGGCGTTGCAGGCCGTGCCGGACGCCAATGCCGTCTGGGCCGGGGACCGCGTGCTGAAGATGAAATCTTCCGATGTGGCCGTCGCCGTCGCCATTGAGGGCGGGTTGTTCACCCCGGTCTTGCAGGACAGCGACACCAAATCGCTATCGACCCTCTCGACCGAGATGAAAGATCTCGCCAAACGCGCCCGCGACCGCAAGCTCGCGCCGCATGAATATCAGGGCGGCTCCTTCGCAATCTCCAACCTCGGCATGTTCAGCATCGACAATTTCGACGCCATCGTGAACCCGCCGCACGCAGGCATCCTCGCCGTGGGCGCCGGGGTGAAGAAACCGGTTGTGGGTGCGGACGGCGAACTCGCCGTGGCCACCGTGATGTCCGTGACCATGTCCGTCGACCACCGCGTCATCGACGGCGCCCTTGGCGCGGAACTCTTGAACGCGATCAAGGACAATCTCGAAAACCCGATGATGATGCTGGCCTGAACCCCGTAAATCAACGGAGACATAGAAGGGACCGGGGCAGTGCTCCGGTCCTTTTTTATACGGCTCGGGTGTTGGGTTGGCAGCACCTGTGTAGATGGCCCACAAGGGCATCCCGCGATAGACCAGAGGCGAAATTGGGTGTGCACCAGTATCCGAAGCGCGCGCTCCGGACGCGCTCTGCCTGTACCGGCTAAATATCATGTGATCTCCACTCCGCGGACGAAGCGCCTTTTCGCTGCGGCTGCGCCAATGACTGCTCTTGAACACTGGGGCTCGTCAAAGACCCAATAGTCCTTGCGTATCGGCCCTACGAGAGTGTTATTGGTCGACATGCTTCTATATATTTTTCTTGGATTTCTCATCGGGTTTGTACTTTCTCTGCGGTTTATTCGAAACCCGCGCAAAGCTCTCAACTGGGGAGTAATATTGGGTGTCGTCCCTTTGGTTTTGCTGCTGGGACCAGCCAATGCTCCTGTGCAGGGCATTGGTTCGGTTCTGAACTTTGCTTTCTTCGCGCTTGGACCCATCATGCTAGTTCCATTTGTGGCAAGCAGCGCTGCACTCGGCATGGCTGGCGCTTCGATTGTGTTGTGGATCGGGCACCAGCGATCAAGGTGGGCCTCATGGGCAACTGGGATTGCAATCCTGGGGCTGACAGCATCGCTAACACTTTGGCCAGTCGCGCAGCGTGAAATAGCAAAGCGCCATTTAGCTGAGGATCAAGATGTTCGGGCCGCTGAAATCATCCGCGCGGATTTCACGGGCACCTTGGCGGAGCATCAGGTTGCTTTTCCAGCGAGTCCTCGCCTCCACGTATTCGACGACTGTGCGCCGGATGTTCAAGCTGGGCTATTCGGATGCTCAACAAACCTAACCAACCCCGTTTCCGGTTTCACCAAGCCAAACGACGTACTCCTGCATGAACGTCGCGACCCTATCAATTTTCGAACCATCAACGTTTCACCTGTAGAGCACGACTGTCGCTCGGGAAACGACTACTGCCTCACGCAAGAAAAAGTGGATCATTGGTGTCGCGAAATCCGCCCAGATCAGGCCGATAGTATCTGGTGCCGCGACATACCGACGATGCAATTTGAACTACGTAGAGATGCGACGCCTGGCCCATCTGACCGAGACGAACCGGAACTGACCGCACAATACTCTGACACTGCGCTCGGGCCTGGACGGGTCACATGTTTCTATAGCCCCGACCCGGCCGAAACTGACAGGCAAGGCGTAACCTGCCGTCTTGTTTTCGAGTTAGCGAATAGAGTAAGCGCCACCCTAGGCGTTCGCCGTGAGCAAATAACTGCAGGCGATCCGGAATTGAAAAAAACGATTGAGTTGATCCCTGATTACTGGGCAAGTTTGACGGAAACTCGCTAGCGGACCTTTGTTGGGTCTGCAGCATCAGTCGATATGGACTCACTGCTGCCATGCGGCGGTGCGGCAGCAGGGTTGCTGCGATACCGCGACTTGTCGCAGCCGCTCATTGATCGCAGCCAGCCCAATTACACCATTCACTCCGAGTACAACATCGCAAATGGGGCTGACACGAGGACAGCATTATGACGTCCCGGCCACCGACGAAAAACGCCGATAGCAACACCCCTGCGATTAACTGCACAACTCCGCCCAGCCCACGAAAAAAGGGGCCGACCACGTCGCCCCCTCTTCATCGTCATCTTTCCAAAAATACTCACTTGGCGACACCGCAGCTACAGCCGCGCGCCTGAGGCAGGCCGCTGCCCCGTCTCAGGCAAACAGAGCCGCGTTACTGTGGGGGTTTGCCGCCTGCGAGCACCTGATTCATGCTCACCGAGGGCTGATCACAGCCCGCCTCACCCACGATCTTGGCCGGAACGCCCGCCACGGTCTTGCAGGGCGGGATCTCCTGAAGCACGACGGATCCGGCCGCAATGCGGCTGCAATGGCCGACCTTGATATTGCCCAGGACCTTGGCACCGGCCCCGATCAGCACACCATCGCCGATCTTCGGATGGCGGTCTTCCTCTTCCTTGCCGGTGCCGCCCAGGGTCACCGAATGCAGCATCGACACATTGTCGCCCACCACAGCCGTCTCACCGATAACGATGGAATGGGCGTGGTCAATCATGATGCCCCGGCCGATCCGCGCCGCCGGATGGATATCGACGCCAAAGATCTCGGAAATTCGCATCTGGAAGAAATAGGACAGGTCGTAATCGCCTTGGGTCCACAGCCAATGGGCCACCCGGTAACATTGCACCGCTTGATAGCCCTTGAAATAGAGGATCGGCTGCAACAGGCGATGGCAGGCCGGATCACGTTCATAGACGGCCATCAGATCGGCCCGTCCAGCGGCGATCAAATCCGGGTTTTCCCCATAGGCCTTGTCCACGATTTCGCGCAGGATCACCATCGACATCTCATTCGAGCAGAGCTTCGCCGCGATGCGATAGGACAGCGCCTTCTCAAGCGAGGTGTGATGCAGGATGCAGGCATGAATCAGCCCGCCCATCAACGGCTGGCGCCTCACGGCCTCCTGCGCCTCGGTGGTGATCTGATCCCAAACCGGATCAACGGAACTGACGGCGTGGCGCGTCTCAAGCATGGCTCTGCCTCCTGTGCTGGCGCCCAGAATACCTGTGTAAGCGCAAAAAGGCCAACCGCAAATCCGTGATGACAGCCATCGGATCTGTTGATTGTTCTGATCTGTCAGATCGGTTTACACTGCCAGCCCCTTGTTTTCATTGCCATCAGGGCGGCTTTCCCGCAGGCGCGCAGCTGCGCAAACCACCTGTGCAGCCCGGGTTCTCCGCCTTTTGAAGCCTTCACAAGTTTCAGATCTCATGGGAGAAGGCATCATCACCTTCCTGCGTCAGGCGGATATGCCGGGCCAGATGGGCCAGCACCAGCCGCGTGCAGACCAGGTACTCCGGCGCATCATAAAACGGCTCATCCGCCAGCGTGAATTTCCGCGCCGCCGCACTCAGAGAGCCATCCCCCCAATCCGGGCAGAGCCGCCGGGTGCGGCGCGTATGGCGCAGCGCCTGCCCGGCCCCGGCAAAGATCCGCTGGCACAGCGCGCGCCGTTGCGCCGGGGCCACCACCAGCAGGGCGCGGGCGGTGCTGGTGATGTCGCCGGGCAGGACAGGCCGTCGCATCCCCGCCCCTCCTCAGACCAGCCGCAGGGCAGAAACCGCCCCGGCACCGTAGCGGGCCGAGACCTGCGCCACCTCAACCCGGTCGCCGGGTGAAACTGCATCCGCCACCTGCGCCGCTGGCGGATAGCTCCAGACCGGACGGTCCAGCAGCTCCTCGCGCAGCACCTCACCGCCGCGCAGCACCCGCAGGCGGTAGCGCTCCAGATCCTCGCCCAAGGGGATCTCCGCCAGATCCCAGCGATCACCATCAATGCGGCTGCGGCGGATCCAGTTCAGCCCGACCGCACCAGAGCCCAGCGCGCCTTGCTGGCGCAGATGTACCGGCGCATAAGGCCTCAGCCCCTCACCCGCGAAGGCTGCCTCCAGATGCAGATAACTCGGGTCATCATAGGACCGCCGGGCGGTGCCAATGCGGTAATGGCGGTTCAGCCCCCGTTGGTTGGCGGCCAGCGCAATCTGCTGTGGTGTGCCATCCAGCGCCACCACATAGGACCCTTTGGGCCAGGACACCGGCATCCGCGCATCGCTGCCCTGCTGACCGCGCAGCCGGTCGCGCAGCAGGTAGCGCCCCGGCGCAATCAGCTCCGCCTCGGCAAATTGCATCAGTTCCCAATTGCCGGGGGTGCCATCCCCGATCGCCACCAGATTGGCGCCATTCAGCACCGCCATCCGGTCGCGGCTCTGGAACTGGCCGGAGATCATATCGACCTCCAGATCTGCCCCCCGCTCCCAACGGCCCAGCGCGCCCGCAGACAGTGCGGTATTGGTGATGGCAATGGTAGAGGCCGCGGCCAGAACCTCCTCCAGCAGGTAGTCGGCATCGCTTTGCGCAGCGTAAAGCGCCACAGACCCCGGCCAGGGCTGCGCCGTGACGGCCAGATGCGGCGCATGGGGCACCTCATCGCCGCTGATCAGCGGCAAGTCCATGAACAGCGGCAGCACCGGCACTGGCGCTGCAAAAGCGGTAACACCGGGCAATTCCTCCGGCACCGGCGCGGGCTGGTAGTTCTCCGGCTCGATCCGCACCGCCTCGATCAGCTGCGCCGCGCCCTGTTCGACCCGGTCAATCCGGTAACGCGCCTGCGCACCACTGTCCGCGCCGGGTTCGGCAACCGCCCCCGCAAGCGGCAGGCGGATCACATCCCCCGCGCCCAGCGCCATGGCGGAGGGCGGCAGTTCCAGCCGCAGGGTATCGCGGGCCATGCGCGCCTCGCTCAGCCAGCGGTCCACCACCTGCCGCCCTTCGGCGCGGGTGAGGGCCATTGGCAGTTCGTTGTCGCTCACGGCATGGGTGGCCTCATCGGGCAGGATCGCCTCCTCGCCGCGCAGATCATGGCGCCCGCCCCATTCGACAAAGCGCAACCGCATACGGCCAGCCAGCTCCGCCTCTGGAGCGCGGGTCTGTTCGATGACCCCGTCCAGCTCCTGACCTTCGACCAGATGCGCCAGATCCAGCGTGGCATCCTGTCGGCCGTTGCGCAGGCGGAACCGCAACACCCCGTCGCGTTCGATGGCATCGACACCATGGCGCAACAGCAGCGGTTGCAGGGCGGCGCGGGCCTCGCCGACATCGCTGATTGCATAGCCCCGCACCAGCGCAGGCAGGTCACTCACATCAATCGCCCTCACACCTGAGGCCGCACAGATCTCCTCCAGCACCGAGGCCAGCGTGCGCTGCCCCACCCGCCCATTCAGCCAATGCCCCCGCAGGTAATTCTCGCCGTCGCTCCAGACCTCCACCGCATTGGGAAAGGTTGGAAAGGGCCGCGCATCCCAGGCCCAGACATAGGCGTTGGACATGTCCAGCATCGGCTTGCCATAGACCTCTGAGACCGGGTTGTTCCCCGCCTCCCCCCAATAGCCCAGAAGGGCACGCAGATAGGCCAGTTGCATCATGTCATCTCGCTGCCCGTCAGAGAATTTCGGCAGCTTTGATTCCGAGCTTTTGGGGTCCAGAAACTTGTTGGGCTGATTGGTCCCCTTGTCGATGGCCGCACAGCCCAGTTCGGTGAACCAGATCGGCTTGCTCTCAGGCTCCCAGGCGGTGGGCAGTGCGGCACGTTCCCCGTTGATCCGGTCGTGATGCGGTTTCGACCACCAGTTGCGAATATCCTTGTAGCGCCAGATCCACGGCTCATCATAAGCCCCATCGGTGATTGGCGTGCGGATCTGGGCTGCCTCCGCCTCGGGTGAGTGGTAATACCAGTCATAGCCCTCGCCGCCTTCGACATTGGCCCGCAGATAGCTGAGGTCATAGATATTGGGCGTGCCCGCTTTGGCGTCCAGATGATCCTCCCCCTCGCGCCAGTCGGACAGCGGCATGTAGTTGTCGATGCCGATAAAGTCGATCTCCTCATCCGCCCACAGCGGATCAAGGTGGAAATAGCGATCCCCCTCCGGGCTTTGATAGCCCCAGTATTCCGACCAATCGGCGGCATAGCCGATCTTGGTGTCTGGCCCAAGGATCTGGCGCACCTCCTGCGTCAGCGCGCGCAGCTCCGCCACCGCGGGAAAGCCCGCCTCGTCGCGGATCTGGGTCAGCCCACGCATCTCAGAGCTGATGCAAAACGCCTCAACCCCGCCCGCCGCCGCACAAAGCGCGGCGTTGTGCAGAATAAACCGCCGCAGCCCCCAGTCCTCTAGCGAACCGCTATAGCTGACAGCACCGTCCGCCACGGTGAAATCCGCCGCCGTCACTGTGCCAAAGAACTGCTGCACCTCATCCCGTGCCATAGCCGTGCCATCGGGGCTGCCGGGCTGTCCCGGTGCCCGCGACAGGGTGATCCGCCCGCGCCAGGGCAGATGCGCCTGACCGACCTCATCGCTCCAGGGATCAGGCAGGTCATTGCCCGCCATCTGATCCATCAGGATAAACGGGTAGAACATCACCCGCTTGCCCTGTTCCTGCAGTGCGCGAATGGCCTCAATCACCGAAGCATCGGTGGGGGTGCCGCCATAGATCGGCCGGTCCTCTTGCCGCGCGATCAGCTCCGCCTCGGTCCGGCTCAGCCCCGCGACGGACCAGGGCATATTTGCCCCCTCGATATGCTGGCGTTCGATCTTGGGTTTGATGGTACAATCCCCGCAGCGCAGATCATCGCCGAACCACGACACAATCAGCGAGGCCGCGCCACAGGCGGGCAGCTCCTCCCCCAATGTGGTGAGCGAGGTCACCAGATCCGTCTCCCCCGAGGGGCTGTGCGAATTGGCGGGTTTGGCCTGTCCCGGCCCATGATCGTAATGCACCGGCGTTGTCGCCAGCGCGTATTCCCCCGTTCCCGGCATCAGCGCCACGCCTTGGACCAGTTGCGCCAGATCCTGATCATAGGTGGTGGAGGTGGGTTGCTCCGCCCGCAGCACCTCAAAAGAAAACTGCGGCACCCGGTTGCCAAATCGTTCCAGTGCAAGGCTCTCCATCACCACATAAGCGGTGCCGCGATAGGCGGGCACCTCGCCCGCGCCTTCCACCGCCTCCATCACCGGGTCGGGCAGCTGATCCATGGTGCCGCGATAGACGGTCATATTCAGATCCTTCGGCGCCACCTCCTCACCATCGGCCCAGACCCGCCCGATGGAGGCCACCTCCCCGGCGCAGACCGCCACCGCTAGCGAGACATCATAGCTGTAGCTGGTCACCTTGGGCTGGCGCGCACCGCCGCCTTTGCCGCCGCCACTGGTGGTGGAGGTTTCGCGGAACTCTGACGCCCAGATCACCTGTCCGCCCACCCGCATCCGGCCATAAACCTGCGCAATTGGCTGGCCGTCACTGGCATGGGTCAGGCGAAACCGTTCCACCCGACCGGTCTCCACCGGCTCACTGCCCGCGCCCAGCAGGCGGCTGTCAATCGCGCGGCCAACCGTGGCGCCAAGCGCGCGGCCAATCGCAACCGACGACAGGCCCGCCACAGCCCCGCCAACCGAGCCGCCAAGTGCTGCCCCCGCCGCAGAAAGAAGAATGGTCGCCATCACGTCACCTCATCAGCATCAACATCAGGAAAGGAAAACCGCGCCACGATCCGCCGGTGCCACGGGTGGCTCAGGGCATTTTCAATCACCCCGTGGCCGCTATAGGCATGGATAAATCGCGGCATGGCGCCGGTTTCGGTTTGCAGCGCGATATGTTTGGCCACCGCCCCCCGGCGCATCCGAAACAGGATGACGTCACCCACGCGCGCATCGGTGAGGGGTCTGGGCGTGAGATGGCGCAGCGCGGCCTGCCATAATGCCTCCTCACCTTGAGGTTCGGACCAGTCCATCGTGTAGCCCGGCACTGCCTCAGGCTCCTGCCCGTAGATCTCGCGCCAGAGCCCCCGGATCAGGCCAAGGCAATCACACCCCGCTCCGCGTGTGGCCGCCTGATGCACATAAGGCGTACCCAGCCAGCCCCGTGCTGCCGCGACCAATTCGGTGCGGGATACCCCCGTCGCGCCACTCATCTGCGGCTGCCGCCGGTATTTGTGCCGCTCTGACGGGGCACGCTCATCACCCAATCTTCGCCGGGAATATCGGGAAAGCCCTGAAAGTTGACACCATTGTTGAACTTCAACCGGCAGGTCTTCAGCCGCTTGTCACAGCCCGCCGCCAGATGCAGCAGATCGCCGGGCCGAACCTTGCCGCGCAACGGCTCCCACAGGGTCAGCTGGCGATGGTCAACATTCGGATCCGGCGCGTTTGCGTCCTGTCCCAGCCGCCCGACCTGCTGGCGATCTTGTTTGATCCAGCCCCACAGGCCCTTGGCCGCCCCGCTCATCACCGTGAGGCGGCCAGAGGTGAACCAGTTCGGCTCAAACCCTGGCAAGCTGGCAAAGCTGAAATACTGCCCCTCGCGGATCTCCTCTGCGGCCCGTTCCAGCGCATAGCCCGGTGTGGTCATATCAAAGCGGCAGGCCCGATCGCCCAGCACCGCCGTGCAGGGTTTCTGGTAAATCCGCCCCATCGGTTGATTGAGTGCCTCGGTGAGGCCGCGCAGCTCCGCCTCAAAGGCGCCACCGGCACGGCGGATCTGGCCGAAACTGCCGCGAAACTGCAACCAGCGGACCGAGACATCAGCCCAGTTCACCAGCCAGCAGCGCACCTCCGCGCCATCAAAGCGCCCGGCCTCGATCTCCTCCTCGCGGATGGCGGCATCGCTCAGCGCGCCAAGCGCCTCGGTGTTGTCTACCGCCAGCCCGGTGGCCTGTTGCAGGCTGCGCGCGGTCAGGCCAGTGCCTGCGCGAAACAACAGACCAGCCTCGCCCTCTGCGGCACTCTCGAACCGAAGATCGCAATCATGATCGGTAAAGCCGAACTGTACCCCATCGCTGCGGGTGACCAGCCAACAGCGACACAACGTAGTCAGGCCGCCTGCTACATGAGTTTGAAACGCCTCGCTCACCCCCGCCATCAGACCCGCACCTCCACCACCGGCACATTGGGCACGTCGCCCGCCTGAAAGGACGCCACGCTGGTCTGAATGCGGTCGGTGTCAAAACGCACCGGCACATCAAATTCAAACCCTGCCTTCACCGCCAGACCGGCCTCCGGCGGATGCGCCAGCGTGATCGTCCCCAGCGTGCTGTCGAGCGTGTAATCCACCGCCTCCTGCAGGGCGTCCTGCTCAATCCCGATGCGCACGCTGCCCACCACTGGTTTCGCAATCGGGCGCTGATAGGCATAGCTTCCGGAACGATAGGTCTTGCTCAGCTGAAACACCCGCTGTTCCCCGTCGCCCATGCCAATCACCTGATCATCGAAGGCCACCTCCTGCGTGGCGCGGGCGGATTTGAAATCCGACCAATCCTTCCAGCGAAATCCATACATCTGGCCCTGCCGCGCCTCGAAAAAGGCGATCAGCGCCTCGATATCCTCCAGCCCCCGAAGGCCCAGCCCCGCATCATAGCGGCGGCGTGAGTGGGCCCAGGGGGTGTTACGTTCCTCATGCCCATTGGCGAGCGTGACCACATCGGTGCGGCGCTCCGGCCCGCCAATGGAGCCAAAGCTGAGCGACGCGGGAAATCTGACCTCGTGAAAATTCATCTGCTGCCCTCCGGTTCAGCGGTTGCGATTGCCACGCGTGAGGGCGCGGCTCAGCTGGGCGGCAATCTGGCCCTGACTGCGTTGAAACCCCTGCACATCCGGGGTCTGGATATTCATCACAACGGAGGTGCCGCCGCCGCCCTGGCTGCGTACCCCCAGCGCGCCATCGGCGCCGCGCGTCAGCGGCAGGATCGCCTCCGGGCCTGCCTCTCCCATCAGGCCGGTTGCGCCGCGCATCGGAAAACTCACCGGCCCGGTCACAACACCGCCTTTGGCAAAGGGCATCACCTTTCCTTGCGAAAACGCCGCCCCATCGGCAAAGGGGAGAATGCCGCTCATCAGTTTACCCACCCCGTCAGAGAGCAGCCCGCCCACATGGCTGGTCACGGGTTTGATGGCGGTCGAATAGGTGGTCTGGATCATCGATTGCGCCATGGTGTCCAGCGCATCGGAGAGTTTCATGCCGTCAAACACCACCCCGTCAAAGGCGCGGCGCAGCCCTTTGGACATGCCGCGCTCCAATGTCTCGGCATCCTTGCCAGTGGCGACGAAGGCCGCGCGCACCCGGCGCAGCTCCGCATCGAATGTGGCCGCCATACCTGCCGCATCGCCGAGGCTGTCGCTCAGCGCCTCGCTCTGCTGGTCCAGCGCATTCAGTCCTGTGTCACTCATCGCTTACTGCTCCTGTTTCTTTGGGTGTTGGCGCTGCGGGGTCGGGAAAGGCCTGCATCAGCTGATCCAGACCCGCCCGGCCCAGTGGCACCGCGCCCATGTCCTGTCCCAGCATCAACCGCAGTTCTGCCGGGGTGAGGCGCCAGAACTGATCTGGCGTGAGGCGCAGCCCAACCAGCCCCGCTCGTATCAGTGCCGGCCAATCAAGCCCGGCTCCTTGTCCATCTGTGGGGCGCTGCTGGGGCGTCATGGGGTCACCAGTTCCGGCAGCGCAAAACTGCGCGCCAGGAGCTGTGCAGCGACCCGCGCCGCCTGCATCGGGCCGCCGTCAATATCGACAGCGGCCAGCTCGGCAGCGCTGAGGGTGTGACCGCCGCCGCGCAACCCTGCCGCCAGCAGCGCCAGCACATCGGCCGCGGAGAAGCCGCCGCCCTCGAACCGGGTCACGAGGTCAATAAGCGACCCGGTCCGCAACTCGCACTCCAAAGCGGCAAGTGCGCCAAGGGTCAGTTTCAGCGGCAGCATCTGGCCGTTGATCCCCAGCGCCACCTCGCCTGTGTGGGGATTGGCACCAGAGCCGGTCTGCACATGGGGATCCATCCGCACCGCCTCCCTTAAATGGCCGTGAAGACTAGCGCCCCGGCACTGGCCATCGACAGCTCATAGGTCGCCTCGCCATTGTGGCTGCCGGCATATTCCAAGGCGGTCACCTGAAACGCGCCTTCGACAATGCCGAAATCGGGGATGATCACCTGAAATGCCGGGGTCAGCCCGTCAAAGAACAGCTGCCGCGCCCTCTCATCGGTGCCTTCGTCGCGAAAAATACCAGAGCCGGAGATATTGGCCGAACGCACCCCGGCGCCGGACAACAGCTCACGCCAGCCTCCCTGGCTTTCCAGACTGGTGACATCGACGCTTTCAGCGTTGAAGCTGATACGCGTGGCGCGCAGCCCCGCGATGGTTTCGAACTGACCGTCGCCGGTCATATCGACTTTGACCAATAGATCCTTGCCATTTTGGACACTCATTGTGGTGATCTCCTATGGTTGAAAAGGCAGGCAGCACGGCGCAAAAACATCAACTGTGATGCGCAATTATCTGATTTATTTGTATTACCTCTTATTTTGGACGGTCAGATATCCTCCAGCCGCGCGGCAAAACGCAGGCGGATCTGACGGCCACCGGAGGTGTTGCGGCTGGCGTTTGCGCGCTCAAACCACAGCCCCACCAGCCGCCCGCGTGACAGGGTCAGCGCTGACGCAGCCGCCGTCAGGCTATCGCAAATCAAGGCCGCGATCGCCTTGGCCCCGGCAAAGCCGGCGGTATCGGTGTGCACGTTGATCTCCACCCGGTGATGAGCGCCGGCGCCGCTGCGATCTGAGCGGTCGCGCACCTCCTCCGGGCCGAGGGTCACATAGGTCTGCGGTAGCGTGCCGGCAGGCAGCGCATCATAAACTGCGCCATTCAGCGCTGCGGTCAGATCGGGGTCGGCGCTCAGATGCTGGAACAGCGCCTCCTGCAATGGCAGGGCCAGGGCATAGGTCATGCGCTTGTCTCCTCGGTCGCAAAACAGGTCAGGAAGCGGCCATCGGGGTCGCCTTCGGCCACCGCATCGATGCGAAAAATCCGGGCGCCATCGCGCAGGCGCTGGTCGGGACGTGGCCGGGCCGGGCTGCCAGTGGGATGAGCGCGCAGGGTGATCCGATAGCGTTGTAACGAAAGACTGGTGCCGGATTGATCGGTGCTGCGCCCGGTGAGCGCGCGCATCTCGCACCAATGGTGGCCAAGCAATTGCCACGCCTCAAGAAACCCGCCCGCGCCGTCCGAGGTGCGGCGTGGATCTTCCAGCGCCAGACAGCGGTTGAGACGTGGTGTGGCGGCGGATGCGCGGCGCGCGGTGGTGCGGCGGCTCATGCGTCTGCTCCCGGCCCGAAGTTACCGCCAAAGCCACGGTCCCCAGCAGCCCCCACCCCCAAGCTCACCCGCAAGGCGCGGTAACGCTCAATCAGGCTGGTCACACCAAAGGGCATGCACCCGCCCTGCAACCGGGTATCATCGCGGAATTCATAGTAATGCGCCGCCAGCATCAGCACCGCCTGGGCGAGATCACCGGGCAGCGCCGCCCAGCTGTTGGCCATGCCGGCCCGGATCAGGATCCGCAGTTCACCCCCACTGGCAATCACCGGCAGTGGCCCACCAACCGGGCGCAGCCGGGGCTGCTGGCTGTCCGGTTCCAGCCGGTAGCGCCCGGCCTCCAGCAGCACTTCGACCCCGTCGGAGCCAACCAGCGTGACCGATTGGATCATCTGCACCGGCGCCAGCGGCAAGGCCTGCACCTGCGGATCGCGCCAGGTCGAAAGCGTCAGCAGAAAATCCCGCGCCAGCAATACCTTGCCGGTGCGTGCCTCAATCGCCGCGATGGCCGCGCGCAGGAAGCTGATCAATACCGCCTCCTGCAAACCCGCCTCATCAAACCCGGTGCCCAGACGCAGATGCGCCTTGAACGCCTCTTGCGGCAGGGCTGCCTCTGGCACCGGTGTCACTTCGCTTAACATCATCATTTCACTCCAACGGCTGTTCTTTCAGGGGCTACTCGCGCGGGGCTGCGTCTGGTGGATCGGATTGAGGCACGGATGCGCGCCGGGCTGCTGCCGTGGGACGGAAGGGGAGCAGCTGGACGACAGTGGCCGGGGCGCGCATCCGCAGACGGAACCGGAGAACCAGTCCCGCCATCGGTCCAAGCGTCAGCTCAGGCCGAATTTCAGCAGTTTGATGGCAGCAAAATCGCTGACATCGCCGCCCACACGTTTGGTGGCATAAAACAGCACATGCGGCTTGGCGCTGAAGGGATCGCGCAACACCCGCAGATCCGGGCGTTCGGCAATGGTATAGCCGGCCACGAAATCGCCAAAGGCCACGGCATAGCCGTTCACATCCGCGTCGGGCATATCCTCAGCAATGACAACGGGATAGCCCATCAGCCGCGCCGGTTCCGCTGCAGCCAGACCATCGGACCACAAGAAGCGGCCATCAGCGTCCTTCAGCTTGCGCAGCAGGCCTGCGGTTTTGGAATTCATCAGAAAGCTGGCGTTGGCGCGATACTGCGCGCCAAGCGCATAGACCAGATCAATGATCGCATCGCCATCGCCGATATCGCCCTCAACACCGGTGGTGATATAGCCGAGGTTGCCCCAGCTCCAACTGTCATTGGCCACCACCGGGTGGTAGAGGATGCCGGTTGGCTTGTCATTACCGTCCCCCATGATGAAGGCGGCGGCCTCCGCACGGGAGAATTTATCTGCGATACGTCCTGCCAGCCAGCCCTCGATATCAAAGGCACTGTCATCCAGCAGCCGCTGTGAGGCCTTGGGCAGCGCGCTGAGTTCATGCAGCGGGATGGTGATCCGGTCGATCACCGGGGTGGATGTTTCGGTCACGGCGCCGGTCTCATTGGCCCAGCCGTGCCCCACATCGCCATGGTCAATGAGCACGTCATAAGAGGTCGCCTCCACCGTCACCACGGAGGCCACAGCCCGGATTGAGGCGGTGCTGGAGAGCACCGCTTTCACGCTCTCGGCAGTCTGCGGATCCACCAGATAGCCGCCATCGCCATTGACGGTGGTGTTCATCGCCTTGGCATCCAGATCAAGACCGCGCAGGGCGGCATCATCGCCGGAACGAAGATAGGCATCCAGCGCCTTTTGATGGGGGGCCGCGCCCGCATCAGCGGCGGCAAGCGGGGGGCGATTGGCAAAGTGAGATTTGCGATCCAGCATGGTCATACGCTCTTCTGTCTGTTTCAGTTTCAGGGTAATTTTGTCTTTGAACCCATTGAAATTATGCACGAAGTCGGCAACGGCCTGCTTGACCTCCTGCGGGGCCGCATCGGGGTGGGCCGTTGGGTCGCTATGGGATTGGGTGTGGCTCATCTGTCAGTCCTTTGGGTCGGTTGGAGAAGACGGGAAACGGCGCTGTGCTCAGCCGAGGGGTGCGAGACTGGCGCCGTTGCGCAGCATCTCGATCACCTCGCGCCAGATCTGCGGTGTCTCGCCGGGATCGCTCAGATCCGGCTCCGCGGACGTCGATTTGGCGGCTGTCACGGGCTGTGCGGTGGCGGTTACCCGGGCGGTGGGCAGCATCGGGAAGGTCACCAGCGACACCTCCCAGAGGTCCAGTTCCGCCAAACAGCGACCGCCGCCTTTGCGCGCCGTGGCGCGGCGGGTACGATAGCCGATGGAGAGACCATCCAGCGCGCCGGCACCAATCAGCGCTGCCGCCTCCGCCCCCTTCTGGGTGCGGGTCAGGATACGGCCCGTGACATGCAGGCCACGGGCATCCTCGCGGACCTCATCCCAGACGCCAATCGGCTGCGCCGGGTCGTGCTGCCAGAGCATCTTCACCGCAATCCCGGCCCTGGAGAGCCGTTCCAGCGAGGCTTGATAAGCGCCGGGCTGCACCAGATCGCCGCCGTTATCAACCCGGCCAAACAGGCTGGCATAGCCGCTGATGGTGACCATATCGTCGGTCTCATCCCCGATGGTCAGATCCTCGCCGAAGCGCGCGAATTTATGTTCCAGATGCTCATCATGTCGCATCACCTTCCCCTTATATCTGATTGAATTCATGTAAATTACTGCACCACCAGAAAGGACTGGAACGCCTGTGCCAGAATGACAGCGGCTACGCCGTAGACAGTGAGCCAGAGCCGCTTTTCCATCCGTTCCATCATCATCTCCAGCCGGTCGAGCCGACGATTCATCGCCTCTCGTTGAATCTCAGCGATGCGTTCATGGGCGGAGAGCCGCAGCCCCGGAGAACATTCAAACGGCGGGATCGGGATCTCAGTCATCGCGGTCCCCTTCCTCTTGTGGCGGCAGGCCCAGAAGGCGGCGTTTCTCCGCCACGGTCAGGAAATCGGCGCTGGCAACCCGGCGCCATTGCGCCTCGCGTTCGGAGGCTAATGCAGACACCTGATCCAGATCCGGTTTCAGCGTCACCGCAGCCCCCTGATAGCGCGAGAGCCAATCCGACAGGGTCGCCGCCACGCGGGTCACAAGCGGCAAGACGGTGAGACGATAAAAGGCGCGATTGGCCTCTTGGTAATTGGCGTAGGTGGCATCGCCGGGCAGTCCCAGCAGCATCGGCGGCACCCCAAGCGCGAGCGCAATCTCGCGGGCGGCGGCGTCCTTGGTCTGGTGAAACTCCATATCCGACGGCGAGAAACCCATTGGCTTCCAATCCAACCCGCCTTCCAGCACCATCGGACGGCCCGCGTTGCGTGCACCCTGGAAATTCATTTCGATTTCATCACTTAGGCGGCGAAACTGATCCTCCGCCATCAACCCCTGACCATCGCTTCCGGTCCAGACCAATGCACCAGAGGGGCGGGCTGCATTGTCCAGAAGCGCCTTCGACCAGCGCGAGGCGGAGGTGTGGACATCCACCGCCATGGCGGCTGCCTGCATCGGGGACAACCCGTAGTGGTCATCCTGCGGATGAAAACTGCGCAGATGGCAGATCGGAGCGCAGGGCATGGTCACATCAAAGCGGTGTTTGCGACCCGACACGCTGTAATCATAGGCCACTGGCCAGCCATCGCTGCCGGGCACCACGCTCATCCGGTCGGGGCGCAGCACGTGCAATTCAACCGGGAGCGCGGAACCCGCGTCGGGGTCACAGACCGCCTCGATATAGGCATTGCCAGAGAGCAACAGATGGCCAAACAGCGCCTCCAGCAGCTCGGCCCGGCCCTGGGCGGCATTCGGCCGGGCCAGCAGCGCCAGCAACGGGTGACTGTCGTAGCGCTGTGTGCCATCCTGCAACACCAGCGGCAGCGCGGCGGCGGCCTCAATGATCATCTTGACGGCACGGTAGCCCACCGGATTGCCGGCAAACCCACTACGCGTCAATGAGCTGCTGTCGCGCGGGCTCCAACCTGTGCCACCGGTGCTGCCATGCCAAGCCACCACACGGGCGGCGGCGCTTGTCTTGGTTTCGACGGGCCGTTGCTTGCGCCGCAGGAGGTCAAAGACCATGGGCCACTCCTTTGCTTGAACTTGCGGGACCGGGCAAATCCCGCCCCCTGTTTGCTGCAATCCTTTATGACGGCCGGAATTGAATAAGATTTGAGCAAGGCGTGCGCCGGGCGCGCAACACCCGAGGCAAACCTTTGTGGTCAAACGAAAAACGCCCGCATCACTGCGGGCGTTTCGGGGCTGTCGGTGGGGGCATGGTCAGCTCACAACATGCGGGCGCGGGGCATTCGGTGGCGGTTGGCCGGGGTCAGGATCAGCTCCTTCACCGCCCAGACCAGCGCATCCAGCCGGTCAGGCGATCCCTGCCCCAGATAGCCGCGCGGAGTCATTTGGCAGAGCTGATCCTCTAGCGCGCCCAACCCCGGCAGGTGGCGCACCCGCCCCTGCTCATAGAGTGCGGAGACTGGTTCGGCCCGCGCCCCCTTGCCCCGGCTGGCGTGAAGCGCGGTGAAGGGCACCAGCGGATCAATCTGGCGCAGCAGGCTTTCGACCAGCGCGCCGCCCTGATTGACCTCCGCCACCACCCGGTCGGCACCGTAGCGGTCACGCGCATCAATGGCAGCCTGCGCCCAGCTGAGCGGGCCGACGCCCTGCACCGTGCAATCGGCCAGCACATAGGCGCACCAGTCCTGTGGCGGACCCTGCAGGGTTGCGCCCACCACCACGATGCCACAGGCGTCGGAGTGTTTGCCCGCGCTCACCGCCGGGTCCACCGCCACCACCACCCGGTCCAGTGTTGGGACCTTTGCGATCTGCGCGGCAACCAACCCCGCATTGGTCCAAAGCGCGCCCTCAACATCCTGCAACAGGATGCCGTCCAGCTCCTGCCGACCAAGGCGGGACCCCGCATAGCGGTTGCGCACCTCCTCAAGGAAAGAAGCCGCGAGATTGGCGCGGTTGGCCTCCGTTGCGGCATGGGTCTGCACGGTCGAAGGGCTGGCGAGGAGGTCGCGTAGCACGCCCACATTGCGCGGCGTTGTGGTCACGCAGACGCGCGGATCATCGCCAAGGCGCAGGGCAAATTGCAGCATATCCCAGCTGTCCTGCCCGCGTTTCCACTTCGCCAGCTCATCCGCCCAGGCGGCATCAAACTGCGGGCCGCGCAGCGCCTCCGGGTCATGGGCGGAAAACGCCTGTGCGGTCGCCCCGTTGGGCCAGATCAATCGTCGTTCGGTGGCTTTCCACGTCGGGCGCCGATCGGGGGGCGTACAGGCAAGAAGGCCGCTGTCGCCCTGTACCATGACATCACGCACCTGATCGTAGGTTTCCCCAAGGAGCGCGATGCGGCGGGCGCGACCAGCGGACAAGGGTGTTGGCCCTTCGGCCAGCGTACGCACCCATTCGGCGCCGGCACGGGTTTTTCCAGCCCCCCGCCCGCCAAGAAAGACCCAGCTGCGCCAGTCGCCCGCTGGTGGCAGCTGATGTGGCAGCGCCCAGAGATCAAAGAGATAGGGCATCGCGCAGAGGTCATGATCACTCAGCCGGTCCAGAAACATCGTCTGTGTCGAGGCTGGCGCGCAGGCGAGCCAGCCGGTCTTCGATTTCGCTGCGGGCACTCTCGATGTCGAGCCCGGCTGCGGCCTGATGCTGTTCACTTTGTTCGACAAGGGTTTTCTCCACTTTCTGGCTGTCACGGATCAGGCTTTCCAATTTGGCGATGCGCGGAGTGCTGCTGCCCTCCTCTGCATCGCAGGCTAGCCGTTCGAGCATCTGCTCCGCCTCCTGACGGAGCCGTTCAATGGAGCTGTGGAGTGAGAACAGAAGATCGGCGGTTTTTGCCAGCCGGTTTTCCGGTGTGTAACTGCTCATGGTTGGGGCCTCATAGTGATGGGACCTCCATCCGCAAAACCACGGACCCAGCCAGATGCGCAGGCCCAGATGAGGCCTCCGCATGGCGGATCAGTCAGTTTTCCAGCTACCCTGAGAGCATGGCATAAAGCAGCGCAAAAGTCAAAATTCACCACCTGAAGTATCGGGCGCAAGCCGCCGAATTTATTAAGGAAACACCTGATTTCCCTACGATAGAGTTAACGGGTGCGCGCAAGAAAAAAGGGACGCCAAAGCGTCCCTTTCCAGATTTATTTTATGCTGCGGTTGCGATCAGTTGCTGTTGCGCTCGGCTTCGATCTCGCGCCATTTGGCAACATTGCGGTTGTGCTCTTCCAGAGTGACCGCAAAGGCGTGACCGCCGGTGCCATCCGCGACGAAGAACAGGTAATCGCCCTGATCGGGGTCCACCGCTGCCTCAAGGCTGGCCATGCCGGGATTGGCGATAGGGGTCGGCGGCAGCCCTTCGATCACATAGGTGTTCCAGGGGGTTGCCCGGCGCAGCTCGCTCTGGCGCAGACCACGGCCCAGCACGCCCTCCCCCTTGGTCACGCCATAGATCACTGTCGGGTCCGTCTGCAGCCGCATGCCGCGATTGAGACGGTTGGTGAAGACCGAGGCCACCTGACGGCGTTCTTCGGCAACACCGGTTTCCTTTTCGATGATCGAGGCAAGGATCAGCATCTCCTCAGGGCTGGTGACCGCCGCGCGGTCCGAGCGGCTCTCCCAGGCAGCATTGATGCGCAGCACCTGACGTTCCTGCATCTCGGCCAGAATCTCAGCACGGTTGTCCCCTGGGGAAACCTCATAGCTGTCCGGTGCCAGCATCCCCTCCGCCGGGCGGTCGCCTGGCTCACCTTCGAGGATATCCATCGCCTTCAGCGATTCCACCACCTGCCAGCTGGTGACACCTTCCGCCAGCGCAATGCGGTAGCGGGTGTCGGCGTCGGCTTTCTTCTCGTTGTAGACAGCGGGCACCTCATCGACACCCGGCACAAATTCCGCGCGCTCAACAAAGCGGTTGGTGGCCGGATCCAGCTCGCGCACCTCTGCCAGCACGCGGGTCACGCCCACGCGATAGACAATTTCAGTGCCGCAGCTGCTGGCGCCGCCCCGGGTGATCTGATCGACGATGGCTTCCATCGAGGCGCCAGCTGGCACCAGATAGCTGCCGGCCTTCAGCTCACCGGTTTTCTCGGCATAACGCACCCCAACACGGAACAGCGGCCCAGAATTGATGGCACCCTGGGTTTCCAGATCACGGCTGACCCGCGACATGTTGGAGCCAGACGGCACCCGCAGGCAAATCGCGCTCTCCAGCGGACCTTCCGAGGTATATTGCGACTGCCCCCAGAGGATGACGCCGCCCAGAAGGAACAGCATCACCACCAGGACCGTCAGCATATTAGAGGCGAGGCTGCGCCACATCACTCAGGCTTTCCGAACAGGACCGATGCATTGGTGCCGCCAAACCCAAAGGAATTGGACAGCGCCACATTGATCTCGCGCTCACGCTTGGCATTGGGGGCCAGATCAACGGCGGTTTCCACAGCCGGAGTGTCTAAGTTGATGGTGGGCGGGGCCACCTGGTCGCGGATCGCCAGAATGGAGAAGATCGCCTCAATCGCGCCTGCCGCCCCCAACAGGTGGCCCGTAGCGGATTTGGTCGAGGACATGGTGACCTTACCTGCGGCATCGCCCATCATCCGCTCAACCGCGCCCAGTTCGATGGTGTCCGCCATCGTAGAGGTGCCATGGGCGTTGATATAGTCGATGTCCTTCGGCTCAAGCCCGGCATTGGCAAGCGCCGCCCGCATGGAACGTTCGCCGCCTTCGCCGTCCTCGGACGGTGCGGTGATGTGGTAGGCATCGCCGGACAGGCCGTAACCCAGAACCTCGGCATAGATCTTGGCGCCGCGGGCCTTGGCGTGCTCATAGTCTTCCAGCACCACGATGCCCGCACCCTCGCCCATAACAAACCCGTCGCGGTCTGCGTCGTAGGGGCGCGAAGCGGCCTTGGGGTCGTCCGCACGTTTGGTTGACAGCGCCTTGCAGGCATTGAAACCCGCAATGCCAATCTCACAGATCGCCGCTTCGGCGCCACCTGCGATCATCACATCGGCATCGCCGGATTTGATCAGACGGGCCGCATCGCCAATGGCGTGGGCGCCGGTGGAACAGGCGGTCACAACGGAGTGGTTCGGCCCCTTGAAGCCAAAGCGGATGGAGACCTGACCGGAAATCAGGTTAATCAGTGCGCCCGGAATGAAGAAGGGCGAGACCCGGCGGGGGCCTTTCTCCTTGATCATCACCGCGGTGTCCGCGATCGAGCTGAGACCACCGATACCGGAGCCAATCATAACGCCAGTGCGCAGGCGACTTTCCTCATCCTCAGGCGTCCAGCCCGCATCGCGCACAGCCATATCTGCGGCAGCGATGCCGTAGAGGATGAAATCATCAATCTTTTTCTGGTCTTTCTTCACGACCCAATCGTCGGGGTTGAAGGTGCCCTCGGAGCCATCGCCGCGCGGAACCTCGCAAGCGTATGTGGTGGCAACGCCGCTTTCGACCGCATCAAAATGCGTGATCGGACCCGCGCCGGACTGCCCGTCCAGCAACCGCGACCAGCTTTCTTCGACGCCGCTGGCCAGCGGTGTGACCAGGCCCAGCCCGGTGACTACTACTCGACGCATTTCTTGCCCTCCTTTGCCTCGGCAATTTGTCACCAAATAGCTTGGATTGGCGCAAAGGTGCAAGAGCCGGAACAGTTGCGCGGTTTCACGCTATTTTAATGACACTCTTAGATTGCAATTAACTCCACGCATATACTCTTAAGGTGTTTCGCAGCGCGTCTCACCGGGTGATGCCGGTTCAACGACACCTGCGACGCAGCATGCGCGCCTGCCTGGCAGGGCGCAAAGTCTGGATCTACGGCTCTGGGGCAAGGCGTAAATGGTGAAAATACATTTATTATTCAGGCGCCCCGCGTCATCAGACCCCGATTTGCGGAAGGGTCGGCGGACGGCACACCGCCGACCTTCGTGCGTGTGGGGGGTGAGCCTATTCGCCCTTGTGATCGTGACTGCTCTTTTCCTGAGCGTTGAACCGCTCGCCGCCCGGGAGTGTCGGGTGTTCAATAAATTGATGACCCTGACTCTCGCAAGTGAGGACATGCTGGGATATCTGCGCACCGGCCGCAATTCGCGCGCCGTGCAGGAGCTGGAGCGATTTTTATCCAATACCTCCAAGACGGAGCTGCAGCGTGGGATGCAGCGCGAAAACCTGCGTGAACTGTCCAAGGCCACCAACAATCTGATCGCCCAGCAGCGCAGCCTGCTACGGGTTTTGTCAATCAAGGATCGGCGTACAGCAGAGCGGACGTCGGTTAAGCTGTTCGCCCGTGAAACGCTGGCGGCCTACCGTCGGGAGCTTGCCCGCATGCCTTGCCAGAATGCCCATAAAAAAGAAAACATGGGGGGCAATCTGGGGGCGCTGCCCGCCCTTGGGCAAATTTCCAGCACAACTGCGGCGGTGGGTTCATTGGGATTGGTGGCGCTGGGAGCGCTTTGCTTTATCCTGTTTGAGCGACGCATGACCACGCTGAAGCGGCGGCGCAAGCGGCATACCTGCAATCTGGACTGCCATCTGCTGTACGCAGAAGAGGAAGCAGACGCCACACTACTGGACATCAGTCAAGAAGGGGCAAAGATCAAATCCGATATCGTCGGTGCAGTCGGGGAAATGATCTCGTTGAATCTACCCAAGGATGTGCCTCAGGTTGACCTGTCTGGCCAGATCCAATGGTGTAATGCCAATTATTTCGGCATTCAGTTCAAGGATCGATTGTCCAAAGATATTGTAAGGCAACTGGCTGGTTTCCGCCGGGCATCGTCATCTGCCAAGCGTGGGATCGCGCGCGGCGACAGGTCACCCGATCTGGAGCCAAACAGCGCGGTCTCCGGCTGACACCCCGGGCGCGCAGAACTCAGACCATCGCTGCCCTCCTGACGCTGGATGAGCCACACCTGCGACAGCGACCAGCAACGTAAGACGACGAGAGGCTGCGCAGTCGCCTACGCAGCCTCTCTGGAGCTTCGACGTTTGACCTGGCGCTAACCCTCGCCTGATCTTAGCTCGTTTCTAACCCAATCAGCGGAACTCGGCCACGGGTTCGCGGCTGGGGGCCGCCTCTTCCAATGCCTCCGTCAGGGTCAATGTCTTGCGGAACAGCGCCCGTCCAACCAGTGTCCCGGAGACCGAGCCGATGTATTTCAGCCGCGCCACATCATCGGCGGTGCGCACGACACCGCTGGCGATCACCGGCGTGCGGGCCTTCTCTGCCAGTCCGGCGATCAGGCCAAGCTGCGCCTCAACATCACTCATATCGCTTTCGATGTCGGTGATGATGATCCCTGCAAAGGGGCAATCGGCAAAGGCGTCGATAAAGCCTTCAGGCGAGAAAGAGCCCGCCTGACGCCAGCCATCGGTCATCACCTGACCTTCCCAGACATCCACCGCCAGCACGATCTGATCCGGGTAAAGACGGGTCAAGGCGCGCACCACCTCCGGATCCTGCGCGGCCAATGTGCCAACCACGACGCGGCCTGCCCCCTTGTCGATCCAATGTTCGACATGTTCGCGGCTGCGCATCCCACCGCCCAGCTGCACGGGAATGCCCGCTGTGCGGATGATTTCCTCCACCAGCTCAGCATTGCGGTTGTCGCCTTCAATGGCATCAAAATCCGTCAGATGCATCCATTCGGCGCCATCGGCCGCAAAGCTGCAAGCGGTGGCCACCGGGTCCACATGCCAGATCATGGCGGTATCAAGCCGCCCCTTGTCCAGCGTCACGCAGCGCCCGTCCTTCAGCTCCATCGTGGGGTAGATCATCATCGCTATGCCCTCCTGTCGTCGGCAGTTTCACCAAGGCTAGCACGGAGACTGATCACCCCTAAGGAGAAAACCCGACCTCGCATGGGTCGGAAACGGCCACAAATGCAAAACGGCGCCTTCCTGCTTGGAAAGCGCCGTCTGTGATCGTCACCGATTGGGTGGGATCAGGAAGCTTCGCTGATGAACTTCACCGCATCGCCAAAAGTCTGGATGGTCTCGGCTGCGTCATCGGGGATCTCGATGCCGAACTCTTCTTCGAAGGCCATGACCAGCTCAACGGTATCCAGGCTGTCTGCGCCCAGATCATCGATGAACGACGCGTTCTCGGTCACTTTGTCTTCTTCAACACCCAGGTGTTCCACAACGATCTTTTTTACGCGGTCTGCGACGTCGCTCATGTCAATTCCTCATCTTTTCAGGCATTCGCCCGGTTTGTCAGGCCTTCGCCCGGTTCTGCCCTTGCCCGCTCGGGGCGGCGTGGTTGTGCCCGATGCGGGCGATCGTGTCCCGCACAGCGGAACATGCCCCCTGCCGGTCCGGCAGGGACCCGCAGATGGCAAATATGCGCCGCCTATAACACAGACCGACGCAGAGGCAAACGATTTCGCAGCATCACTGCGACCGTCAACCCAAAGCCTGTTACCTGAGGCTCAGGCAACAGGATGAGCATTTGGCCACAGGCGGCGGCACATGCAAGACTTGTATGCGATGTTTTTCATCCCATGTCGGCCACAGGCGCAATTTTTGCATTATTTTTCAGCGGGTTTCAGCCGGACACACCGGACCACAAGGCAGCGTTTTGCCCGATACTCCCGGCAATCATACGCAAACCCATCGCAAAATGACCCGAAATCTCCGGCAAATCGCCACCGAGGCGGGCCGGGATCTGGCACGAGTCCTGAGATATCCGCGTCACATATCCACTCGATTGAAGCGGGCGTCTACAATGAAAAACCCGCCGCCGGACGAACCGGAGACGGGCAACTGACTCGGGCCTCTGGCGCCTCATCCAAAGAGCTATCAGCCCCCGGATCAGAGCATCGCCATACCGCCGTTCACATGCAGCGTGGTGCCAGTGACATAGCCTGCTTCCGCGCTCGCCAGATACAACACGGCTGAGGCGATTTCCTCAGGGTTGCCCATGCGTCCGCTGGGGATCTGGGTCAGGATCGCGTCTTTCTGGGCGTCGTTCAGTTTGTCGGTCATGGCGGTCGCGATAAAGCCGGGCGCCACCGCATTCACGGTGATGCCACGGTTGGCGACCTCATAGGCCAGCGATTTCGACATGCCAACCATACCGGCCTTGGCGGCGGCATAGTTGCCCTGACCTGGGTTGCCGGTTGCCCCGACGATGGAGGAGATATTGATGATCCGGCCCCAGCGTGCCTTCATCATGCCGCGCAGCACGCCGCGACACAGGCGCATGGTGGAGGTGAGGTTCACCTCAAGCACGCTCTGCCACTCGTCATCCTTCATCCGCATAAAGAGGTTGTCGCGGGTGATGCCCGCGTTGTTGACCAGAATATCAACGGACCCCATCGCCGCGATGGCTTGTTTCGGCAGCGCCTCGACCGCCTCCGCATCGGAAAGGTTACAGGGCAGCACATGCGCGCGCTCCCCAAGCTCGGCGGCCAGCTCCTGCAACGGCGCCTCGCGGGTGCCAGAGAGGCCTACAGTGGCACCGGCTGCGTGCAGCGCGCGGGCGATATCACCACCGATGCCGCCGGACGCGCCGGTGATGAGGGCAGATTTGCCAGTCAGATCAAACATATGGTTTTCCTTTGTCTCATCCCCGGCCCGCAGTTCGCCGTTTTCTTGGAAAAAACGGGCCGGAATTTAATGAAAATTCCGCGTTCAGCCCGCGGTAATGGCAGCCACATCCTCGGGCGTACCGACCTGACGGCTGGTCAAGCTGCGGTCAATCTTGCGGATCATGCCGGAGAGCGCCTTGCCCGCGCCGATTTCCCAAAATTCAGTGACACCTTTTGCGGCCATGGTCTGCACGCTTTCGCGCCAGCGCACCGATCCGGTCACCTGTTCGACCAGCAGTTTGCGGATCTCATCCGGGTCGCGCACCGCATCGGCGCGGACATTGGCGATCAGCGGCACCGCGGGAGATGTAGTGGCCACATCAGCCAGCGCCTCGGCCATCACATCGGCGGCAGGCTGCATAAGCGCGCAATGGAACGGTGCCGAGACCGGCAGCATCACTGCCCGTTTGGCGCCTTTTTCCTTGGCGATTTCAGCCGCGCGTTCCACGGCAGCCTTGGCGCCGGAGACCACCACCTGGGTCGGATCATTGTCATTGGCGGCCTGACAGACCTCGCCTTGTGCGGCCTCCTCAGCGACGGCACGCACGGCCTCAAGGTCCAGCCCCAGAATGGCGGCCATTGCGCCCTCACCCACTGGTACGGCGCTTTGCATCGCCTGTCCGCGAGTGCGTAGCAGGCGTGCTGTATCGGCCACCGAAATCGCCCCTGCTGCGGCCAATGCGGAATATTCGCCGAGGCTGTGACCGGCAACAAAGGCGGCCTTGTCGATGCTGACGCCTTCAGCCTCCAGCGCGCGCATGACAGCGAGCGACGTGGCCATCAGGGCCGGCTGGGCGTTCTGCGTAAGGGTCAGGGTTTCGATATCCCCCTCCCAGATCAGCTGGCTCAGCGCCTCGCCCAATGCGGTGTCCACCTCGTCAAAAACCGCTTTGGCCGCCGGATAAGCCTCTGCGAGAGCCTTGCCCATGCCGATGGTCTGCGCGCCCTGCCCTGGAAACACGAATGCAATTGTCATCTGAGACCTCATCTTCTCTGCACATCTGCGTTGCACCGGGTTTAGACGCAGGTGACGCTGCGTACAAGCACAGCCTTGCGCGGATGCACCAAGCCTGTGCATCAGGTGACAGAGATGCGTGTTGTCTCAACCGGCTGAGAAGATAGGGTGATCCTGTCACTCTTGAAGAGAAGGTTTTCCCTGACGTGTCCTCCCCTGCCAGCTCTCCCGTCGCCCGCCACAACACCGCCCATCACTATGGCAGCGTTGCCAAGGGGTTTCACTGGCTGACCGCCCTGTTGATGCTGGCGGTGTTTCCGCTGGGGTACTTCGCCAATGATCTGGCGCATCATATCCAGAGCGCCGATTTTGACGGATCACAGGCCACGCTAACCCGCGCCGCGCTATTATTTTCACTGCATAAAACACTGGGGCTGGCACTGTTTCTGACTGCGCTCCTGCGCATTCTCTGGGCGTTGAGCCAGCCCAAGCCAGTCGCTCTCCACCCCGACCGACGGGCTGAGACGGTGCTGGCGGAGGTGGTGCACTGGCTGCTTTACGGTGCGCTGGTTGCCGCACCGCTGACGGGCTGGATCCACCATGCAGCAACCACAGGTTTTGCGCCGATCTGGTGGCCCTTTGGCCAGAGCCTGCCGTTCGTGCCGAAATCGGAGGCGGTGGCTGCGGTGTTCGGCGGGTTGCACTGGTTGTTTGTCTGGATCCTCGCGGTGGCGCTGGGGCTGCATATCGCTGGTGCCCTGAAACATGAGGTGGTCGACCGTGACGCCACCCTGCGCCGGATGTTGCCGGGGCGCACGCCTAAGGTCACCGTCAAGGCCGAGACGCCTCATGGTACCCTGCCGTTTCTTATGGCGCTGGTGATCTGGGTTCTGGTGTTGGCGGGTGGCGGCGCCTTCGGACTTTATGCGCCGCATAGCCATGGGCCAGCCGACACTGCCGCCCACGGAGATGATCATACCCACGATGTCGCCACAGATGCCGCCCCCGCTGAGGCGCTGCCCGCTGGTAGCTGGGTGGTTGAGGACGGCACTCTCGCCATTGCCATCGTGCAGATGGGCAGCGAGGTGCGCGGCCAGTTCGACCAATGGCAGGCGAGCATCGCGTTTGAGGAGCCAGACGCCCCCGGCCCGGCAGGCACGGTCACCGTCTCCGTGGCAATCCCCTCGCTGATGCTGGGATCGGTCACCGATCAGGCGATGGGTCCGGATTATTTCGACAGTGCCAGCTACCCCACCGCCGAGTTCCGTGCCGAGATTGAGAGGCTGGCGGAGGGCTATGTCGCTGACGGCACCCTGCGCATCCGCGACCAGGAGGTGCCGCTGAGCCTGCCCTTCACGCTCAATCTGAACGGTGACACCGCAGTGATGTCCGGCAGCGCCGAAGTGAACCGGCTGGATTTCAACATCGGACGCGGTGTGCAGGACGAAGGCTCGCTGGCCTATGCGGTGACAATCGCCGTCGACCTGACCGCCAGCCGCGCGCCCTGAGGGGGCTGTAGCAGGCACACTGCTGATGGATGAGGGTATCCATACAGTGTCTTGGTCAGCTATGCGGACAAAGCTGCCATTTGGGCCATAGAGGTCAATGGCTGCTTGCCTCTCGAGAAGCATCGGGCACCGGCCAGGAGAAGCCTATTCCCTCATCTACGCTTGTCGAAGTAGTCGTTTGAATATCGAAACTTAACCCGATCACCTACTGAGTCTATTGATTGAAACAGTGACTGCCTATGAATACCAAAGGAATATAGTTCTCTCAATAAATTGAGTTTCTTCTCACCTTTGATCTCAATTTGGGCCAAGCAAGCTTGGTGGTTTTTTCTAACGAACTGGGTCTTCTCCAAAGCCTGTGTTTTTGATCCATGAATTGTAAACGAACCAGCTTGTGCGTTTGAGCGACGAAACAGGTAGTTTGGACGAACGGCCAAAGGCTGCTGAGCGCGAACGGTCCGCTGAACCGCTTTGTCGTTCAGCGGCAAGACATAGTCTTGAAAAACCTCGGAGTCTGTAGCAGGCACAGCTTGCATACCACACGAGGTTTTATTGAGTTCCCAAGCGTTTAACGCGAACACTTTGCCGTTTTCTCCGCGTGTGTGGTCTTCACAAGCAAAATAAAGGGCGACCAAAGGGTTCAGGGTCCAGTCTAAGAGACGTGTTGGGACACCATGGTGTTGAGCGAGAAACAACCAGTCAACGTCTGAGCGTTGATCGCTGCTCAAGAACTCGGAAGCATGCGTTTTGAAGTCTCTGATAAGCTCGCGTTCAAGTTCTGGAGGGACAAACCCCCTGTATAAGCTGGGTTTCAGTGTCCAGTCCGTTAGTGATTGACCCCTAAAGCAAACTTCAAGAGTAGCGCGTCGAAGTCCAAATTTTTTTGAGCACTTTCGGGACCAAACAACAAAGTCAGCGAGATTCTCAATTGCTTCAACGGTCACTAGCTACGGCCTCCATATACTTTGCGTCAACTTGCATCTGCCGGTTCTGGGAGTTTATTGCGGACATAAGCTGCGACGCAATAGGTCGGCACTTTGGGCTCACTGCCGCCGTTGGCCGCGCCAGCGTACCAAACCGGGACCGAAACCAGAGGTCAAAGTCGGCTGAGCGGACTTCTCTGCCTTTAGGACATGGAGTTACGAGGAACACGAACTGGCCCTACTTCCAGATTTCAGGGCAAGGTATCGTAAATCTCAAATGAAGGAGATGCCAATGACACGCTGGGTTGTAATCTTTACGGATACCGCAGACATGCTTGCTGTGCGATCACGGCAGGACCTTCGGGACGCGCACGTGGCATACGCGAAAAAACACCCTGAATTACTGATAGGTGGTGGGCTGAAACCTGACCCTGACGGTGCTTTTTGTGGAGCCTTATGGGTCGTTGAAGTCGACAGTAAAGCAGAAGTTGAAGAATTGGTGACCAATGATCCGTTCTACTTTCCAGAGCATAGGACGTTTGAAATCTTCACTTGGGGAAAGCTGTTAGAAGACCAAATGGCCACTCTTTGAGCTTTGTAATTTTGGGCTCACAGCGGACCATCATGCTCCAACGACAAAAACCGCCACCCCGTCGGGGCAGCGGTTTCAAGTTGTTGGGCGGCGGGTCTTGTGATTCCGCCGTCGGGCATCCGGCTTATTCGGCTTTCATTGCCTCAACCGAGATTTTCACATCGACCTCATCGCTGACGAAGGGGGCGAATTTGCCCAGTTCGTAGTCGGAGCGCAGCAGCGTGGTGGTGGCGTCGAAACCGGCCCAGGGCTTGCCCGCCATCGGGTGATCACCAACCTGGTTCAGCTTGGCGTCCAGAACCACGGATTTGGTGACGCCGTTCAGGGTCAGATCGCCGGTGATTTCGGCGGTATTCTCGCCAGTCACCTTGATACCGGTGGAGGTAAAGGTGATCATCTCCTTGTCATCAGCGCCAAAGAAATCCTTCGACATGAAATGATCAAAACGCCCTTCCCAACCGGTCAGCATCGATTTTGCCGGCATTGAGACCGAGACGCTGGACGCTTCGGGGTTTTCCTGATCAAAGGCAATCTCACCCTCGAACCCGGAGAACATGCCATAGGTCGTCGAGAACCCAAGGTGGTTGTAGCTGAACACCACCTGGCTGTGGCTCGCATCCAGATTATAGGCTTCGGGTGCGGCAAAAGCGGTAGTGGCGGCAGCGCCCATCAGGGCGGCAGCGAGAAGAGTGGTTTTCATAATCTTGGCTCCATTGGACCGTGTAACATCGCTTCCCAGTTGAGGATTTTCTCGCCCGAAAGGGAAGCCCGCAAAACCCAACACTATCTGTGTTCAGATGAACAACCAAAGCTGCATCTGTGCAGAGTGGCAGGTTCTCGCGCAGTTGTGATGGGTGGCGGCACAGAATAGTGACACGATATGGGCCGAGGCAGAGCAGCAACGGCACCACCTATAAGGCCGGCTTCTTAGTGAGTGGTCAGCTGAGAATGGGCAAAGCGCCATTGAGCTGATCGCGCAGCCGCAAACGGGTGTCGGTGCTGTCGATCGGCAACTCCATCAAAACGGACCCGTCGCTGTCGAGGACCGCAATGGCATTGGCCGAAAGGCGCACACCGCCAAGGCTGGCGTAGCTGCGGCGCAGGACAACGCGGGGGGCACCACTACGGGATTTGCGCAGAATCCGCAGCTCGCAACGGACCGGGTCGAAACACGCCTCCGGCTGACTGTCGGGATGATGTGTGGTCAGCAAGATCAGCCCGACAAAGAGGAAGGCGATGGAAACCCCGATCCGGATCAACGACATCTGCGGATCGACCCCAGCATCGGGCAGCAGCCACAGCCCGGTGGAGCCGAGCACCATCCCTCCACCAAGAATGCGTAGCAGGATGGAGCGGACCGGCCAATTGGCCTGCACTTGTAGGTTCAACGGTGTGGAACGGGCCAGATCCGCCAGACGCCGCGCAGCACGGGACTGTCTGATGTAGGATTGAGTTGAGGTGCCGTGCATCGCATGACCAAATTGAGCCTGATGCGCAGGCTGAAACCCGATATCGGATGGTTCGATGATGCTCATCTCTGGTCCCTTTTCACTCTTAACGCGGTCGGTCTGTCCTGCCTTCTCTGCGGCGCTTTCTGCGCCTTGGTCTGGGTCTGGCTGACCGGTTAACACCTTGTTAACCAAGATTGACGCCAGCATTGGGGCCGAAATTGGGCGCAGATGCGGTAAATAGTGGTCGCGTCCACAGGTCTTTGCGGGTAACCATCGCCGGAAGGACCAGCTCAACGCCCTGCCCGCATGGTCCTTTAGGTGTCTGTCTTCAGCCACACTCAACCTGGCATGGTTTTGCTAAAATTTGGTTCACATTGAAATGCGCGTACTTTGGATCCCCGCTGCGACCGCCGCTGATTATATGTGTCCTGCGCTTCCACTCCCGGCCTGAGAGGTGTGCAGCAAACGACGCTTGCCCTTTTGGCGGCAACCTGTATATGGGGGCTTCCTTCCGCGACATTTTCGATCCGCGCAGACTCTCGTGACAGGGCAGCGGAAGGATCAACCGCCCTGTCTATGAAATGCGCCTAGACACAAACTGGAGTTCACATGCCACTCTACGAGCATGTCATGATTGCGCGTCAGGACCTGTCCAACTCGCAAGCTGAAGGCCTCATCGAACATTTCGGTGCTGTTCTGTCCGACAACGGCGGTAGCCTGGTCGACAGCGAGTACTGGGGCGTCAAGACGATGGCCTATAAGATCAACAAAAATCGTAAGGGCCACTACTCCTTCCTGAAGACCGATGCCTCCGCAGCGGCGATCCAGGAAATGGAGCGTCTGATGCGCCTGCATGATGACGTAATGCGCGTTCTGACCATCAAGGTTGACGCACATGAAGACGGCCCCTCGGTTCAGATGCAGAAGCGCGATGAGCGCGACTCGCGTCGTGAGCGCCGCTGATCAACGCTTGAGAAAAGGACGCTAAACCATGGCAGCCAAACCGTTTTTCCGTCGTCGTAAAGTATGCCCGTTCTCGGGCGACAATGCGCCGAAAATCGACTACAAAGACACCCGTCTTCTGCAGCGCTACATTTCCGAACGTGGTAAGATCGTGCCCTCGCGCATCACCGCCGTTTCGGCAAAGAAGCAGCGTGAACTGGCCCGTGCTATCAAGCGCGCCCGTTTCCTCGCCCTGCTGCCCTACGCCGTGAAGTAAGGAGATAAGCACATGCAAGTTATCCTTCTGGAACGTGTGGCCAAACTGGGCCAAATGGGCGAAGTCGTGGACGTCAAGCCCGGCTATGCACGCAACTTCCTGCTGCCGCAAGGCAAGGCGCTGACCGCGTCGCAGAACAACATCGCTCGTTTTGAGGACCAGAAAGCGCAGCTGGAAGCGCGCAACCTGGAAACCAAGAAAGAAGCGGAAGCTCTGGCAGAAAAGCTGGACGGTCAGCAGTTCATCGTGATTCGCTCCGCTTCTGACGCGGGTGCGCTCTACGGTTCCGTCACCCCCCGTGACGCCGCAGACGCAGCCACCGAAGAAGGGTTCTCGGTCGACAAGAAGCAGATCGCTCTGCTCTCGCCGATCAAGGATCTGGGCCTGCACAGCGTTGCTGTGAAGCTGCACCCTGAAGTCGAAGTTCAGATCAAACTGAACGTTGCACGTTCCGCTGAAGAAGCTGAGCTGCAAGCCTCGGGCAAATCGATTCAAGAGCTGGCCGCTGAAGAAGAAGCCGCTGCTGAATTCGAAATCTCCGAGCTGTTCGACGATATCGGCTCTGCCGCTTCGGACGATGACGACGATGCAGCCCCGGCTGCAAACGACGAAGAGACCAACGCCTGATCGGCCTTGGATCTATCCGACATTGAGAAAGGCCGCTCCATCCGGGGCGGCCTTTTTCGTGTGACCTGTCAGATACTGCGATCTGCAGACAGATCAAAATCTCCTCAAACTCACCGCATAAAGCTTTACGTTGGTAACCTCATCTTCGCTGGTTTTGACCAGTCTTGAACCCCGCCGTGGGCTTGTGCCCACGCGTCTGTGTTCGACGATATGCAGTCATCTGGGGGTGACCATGGAAGAGGAATTGATCCGGGAAGAAACCGCATTGCGCCGCCGTCTGCTGTTGCGGCTGCTGCGGGGCTTTAGCTTTGAGAACCCGCGCCATAAGGGCGAGACTATCAGCGATCTTGTGCCAGCAGAGTTGATCACGGCTGAACTGACCCAGCACAATCCGCACAGGGTCATTCAGTCCTGACGGCACAGGCGGAGCCGCGAAGGCTCCCCCTCGCGGCCCCTTTGCATGTGCATCCCAAGCGGGCCGCAGGCACGGGAGCCGTGTTGGGACGGGGCGATGCCCGGTTCATGCGCGCAAAAATCCTGCGGCACATCGAGGGCAAAGCACAATTGAATAGCCGCTAAAATTTGAACCAGCTACGCCCAACCCTCAGCCTCTACCACCAAGAGCGGGGATATCCGCCGATGCCGATATCTGCCATTTGCCCAAATCCCGCCCCCGGCCTAATCTGCGCCCGGCCCGGCCAGACCGGGGATCTAACAGGCAGTTTCCATGATTGATCGCAGAACGGCTCTGGCCTTCCTTCTCAGCCCGCTGGCCCTTGCCGCCTGTGGCGATGCACCCGCCGCAACGGAGCACGCCGCGGAGCCGCCCCTTTACCCCAACGAAACACCCGAGTTGCGCCGCAAGATCAATTTCTGGGCCGACCAGTACGAGGTGCCGCGCCCCTTGGTGCACCGGCTTGCGATCCGCGAGAGCACCCATCGCCCTTGGGCCATCAACCGGCCTTATTACGGGCTGTTACAGATCCTGCCCGCCACCGCCCGCTCCATGGGATTTCGGGGCAGGCCGAAGGATCTTCTGGATGCGGACACCAATCTGAAATACGCGGTCAAGTATCTGCGCGGGGCCTGGCTTCTGTCTGATGGCAGCTATGATCAGGCGGTGAAGCACTATTCACGTGGCTACTATTACGCTGCTAAACGCCGGGGCATGCTGCGTGAAACCGGGCTGCGCCCTTGAAATATCAAACATAACCAACTGATAAAAAAGTTCTTCAAGATCTGCGCGACAGGCTGCCGCCGAGCCTGTTAGCGCAAAACTGTCACATGACGATACGCATTTTTCTGCTAGCATGGATGTCTATTATAAAAAGACGTCGGAGTGAAAAATGCCTATCCAACTTGATCGCCGGTCCTTTCTGGCCGGCAGTGCCGGTCTTATTGCACTGCATCCGTTTTCTGTTCAGGCCGCCTCCAACCAGGTGCATCTGCGCCTGATGGAGACCACTGACCTGCATGTGCATGTGTTTCCCTATGATTACTACGCCGACAAACCGCGCGACACGGTCGGACTGGCACGAACCGCCTCACTGATCGGTGATATCCGCGCTGAGGCGACCAATTCGCTGCTGCTGGACAATGGCGATTTTCTGCAAGGCAACCCGATGGGCGACTATATCGCCTATGAGCGTGGCATGAAGGAAGGCGACACCCATCCGGTCATTCAGGCGATGAATGCGGTTGGCTTTGATGCCTCGACATTGGGCAATCATGAATTCAACTACGGACTGGATTTCCTGATGAAATCTCTCGCCGGGGCCGATTTCCCGGTGGTCTGCGCCAATGTTGCCAAATCAACCGGCGCCGGGCCGCGCGACGACACAACCCTGCTGCCGCCTTATGTCATTATGGAGCGCGAGCTGACTGATGGCGCAGGCAATACACATGCGATCAAGATCGGCCTCATTGGCTTTGTCCCGCCACAGGTGATGAACTGGGACCGCCGCCATCTCGAAGGCAACGTACAGGCGCGCGACATTCTGGAAACCGCCCGCGCCTATGTTCCAGAGATGAAGGAAAAAGGTGCCGATATCATTATCGCGCTCTCACATTCCGGTATTGGCAGCGCGCAGGAAGCTGATGGGATGGAGAACGCCTCCGTACCGCTGGCGGCAGTTGAGGGCATCGACGCCATTATGACCGGCCATTCGCATCTGGTCTTCCCCTCCTCCACCTATGCCGATTTCGCAGGCGTTGATGTGGACAAGGGCACCATCCACGGCACCCCTGCCACCATGGGCGGGTTCTGGGGCAGCCATATGGGTCTGATCGATCTGATGCTGGAGCGTGACGGATCCGGCTGGCGCGTGGTTGGCCATGCATCAGAGGCACGTCCCATTTCGCGGCGCAAAGAGGACCGGTCCATCACCGCATTGGTCGAAAGCGCCCCGGCAGTGCTGGCGGCCGTACAGAAGGAACATGACGAGACGTTGCAATATGTGCGCCGCGCCGTAGGCAAGACTGACGCACCGCTGCACAGCTATTTTGCGCTGGTCGCGGATGATCCCTCAGTGCAAATCGTGTCGATTGCCCAGACATGGTACATTGAGCAGATGCTGAAAGGCACCGAACATGAGGGGCTGCCGATCCTCTCGGCCGCCGCCCCGTTCAAGGCTGGCGGCCGCGGGGGTGCGGAGTATTACACCGATGTGCCCAAGGGCGATGTGGCGATCAAGAATGTCGCCGACCTCTACCTCTACCCCAACACCGCCCGTGCGGTGCGGGTAACCGGCGCTCAGGTCAAGGACTGGCTGGAACGTTCCGCTGGTATGTTCAACCAGATCACCCCAGGTGAGGCGGATCAGGTGCTGCTAAACCCGGCCTTCCCTAGCTACAACTTTGACGTGATTGACGGGGTGACCTATCAGATCGATCTGTCACAACCGTCGAAGTTCGGCCCCAAGGGCGCGTTGGAAAACCCGGAGGCCAATCGCATCGTCAATCTTGAGTTCGACGGCGCGCCGATCGACCCCGCGCAGGAATTCATTATCGCCACCAACAATTATCGTGCAGGCGGCGGTGGCGCCTTCCCCGGCGCGATGGGGGATACAGTCGTCTTTGAGGGGCCCGACACCAACCGCGACGTGATCGTGCGTTATATCGTTGAGAAAGGCACCATCAGCCCGCGAGCGGATGCCAACTGGCGGTTCGCCCCGCTGGAGGGGACCTCCGTGCTGTTTGACACCGGCCCCAAAGCGGCGGGCTATGTCGACAGCGTTGAAAGCATTGCCATTGAACCTGCGGGCGAAGGGCCGGATGGCTTTGCTCGCTACAGGATTTCGCTGTGAACAAACTGTTTCCGTTTTGAGTGAAATAAACCGATTCCTGCCGTCCGGCGATACGTCACCGGGCGGTAGATCTAGGCGCACACGCCCCGCTTGCACACTATTTGTTGCGGCGCGCCCTAAAGGTTAATTTTTACAAATTTCCAGCAAAATTACGCTCTGCTTACTCTTTTTTAGGCATTTGTTTGCCAAATTTCTGCCCCCTTCTTGCGACAGAGTTTTCCGGCATGCCATGTGTCGGACAACGCTGAATACCAGCAGTCCGCGTCAAGACGGTTGATACGCAAGAGGAGCAGTGACGATGCCGAATGGCAGTTTCAACGACTTTCGTAATGCGCTTCTGGCGTTTGAATCCGGCTGGGACCGGGACCGCTATGATGCGGGCCAGATCAGCGACGCACAGCTGACACAATGGGCCGGTGCTCCGATCGGCAGTTTCTATCCGGGGCTAAGCAGCTGGGGTCAGCTGAACGCCACTCAATGGCGCGATATGGCCTATCACTCGACCAACTCGCTCGGCTTTGTCGGCTATCAGTTTGGCGAGGCGCTACTGATTGACCTCGGTTATTACCGGGATGATTTTTATTACCTGGGCGGTGATAGCATCAACCGCTGGGATGGCACCTGGACCGGTAAGAATGGCGTAAACAGCCTCGATGATTTCAAGACCCATGCCGCGCAGGATACGGCCATCAATGAGGCTTTTGGCTATAATTTCGAGATGCTCAGCCACTATCTTGGCCAGCAAGGGCGCAGCCTCGCCGATTACGTAGGCGAAACTATCTCCTACCGCGATGTGAATGGCGCCATGGTTGAGGTTACCCTGTCCCTGACCGGGTTGATGGCCGCGGCGCATCTGCGCGGTGCTTCCGGGTTGGCGACGCTGCTGCTGAGCGACACCGCGTCGACAGATGAATACGGCACTTCGATTCTGAAATATGTCAAGGATTTTGGCGGCTACGACAGCCCCACCGCCGACGCGCTGATCGCCTTCTGGCAGGATCGCAAGGCAGGTGGTAACGCGCCGCTGGATATGGGCGAGCCTGAGGTAGGTGAAACCCTGCTTGGAACTGTCAGCCGCGATGTGCTTGACGGAACCAGAGCGGATGATCTGATTTCAGGCCGAGGTGGCAATGACAGGCTCCAAGGACGCGCCGGAGACGATGATCTGCGCGGCGGCAGCGGTCGGGACCGCCTGATCGGACAGAGTGGTGACGACAAGCTGAATGGCTCCCATGGGGCTGACACGATCCGCGGTGGTGCAGGCAATGACACGCTGGTTGGCGGCAACGGCAATGACAAGCTGTTCGGCCAGCAGGGCAATGACCTGCTGATCGGCGGCAACGGCGCCGATACATTTGCCTTCGGCAGCAATCACGGGCGCGCGCGGATCCGCGACTTCGAGATCGGAACCGACAAGATCGATATCCTCAGCGGGGCTGAGACCCTCGATCAGGTCGATTTCACCGCGAAAGGCAACCACGTTGTGATGGCCTTCGACAACGTGGTTGTAACCGTGGAGAATGTTTCGGTGGCGGAGTTGTCAAACTCCGATAACTTTTTGTTCTGACACTCGTTTCCGACGACGGTCGGAGAGACCAAGTTGACGTTATTTCACGCCGCCCCTGGATAAACCCAAGGGCGGTTTTTGCTTGTGACGGGGCGCCCCAACCGATCCGGGCGGGACCGGTAGAGCTGATAAAGAAAAAGGCCACCCACGGGGGCGGCCTGTTCCAAAGTCAGAAGCAAAAGCCTGCGCCAGCGCGCAGGCCCGAGATGTCTGATTACTCGTCTTCCAGGGCTTCAACAGCAGCCTGCAGATCGTCCTTGGACACTTCTTTCTCGTCCACTTTTGCCTGCTCGGCGATGTGGTCGATCACTTTGTCTTCAAAGATCGGCGCGCGCAGCTGCTGCTGCATCTGAGCGTTCTGCTGGATGAACTCAAAGAACTGACGTTCCTGACCAGGGTACTGGCGTGCCTGCTGCATAATCGCCTGGGTCATTTCCGCGTCGGTCACTTCGACTTCGGCTTTCTGGCCCAGTTCTGCCAGCAGGAGGCCCAGACGCACGCGGCGCTCGGCCAGCTTGTTGTGCTCGTCAGTAGCTTCGACCTCGTCGTGGTCGTGGCCCTGAACTTCAGGGTTTTCCTCGTGCCACAGCTGGTGCGCGATCTGCTTGGCTTCTGCTTCGACCAGCGAGGGCGGCAGGTCAAAGGAGACCAGATCGTCCAGCTTGTCCAGCAGGCCACGCTTCATCACAGCACGGGCCGCACCGGCGTATTCGGCTTCCAGACGCTCGGAGATCTGACCTTTCAGGCCAGCGAGGTCTTCGGCACCAAATTTCTGCGCCAGCTCGTCGTTGATCTCTGCCGCTTTGGGGGCTTTCACCTCTTTCACGGTGCAGGAGAACACGGCTTCTTTCCCAGCCAGATGCTCGGCCTGGTATTCCTCGGGGAAGGTGACGGTTACGTCTTTCTCTTCGCCCGCTTTGGTGCCGACCAGCTGCTCTTCGAAACCGGGGATGAAGGAGTTGGAGCCCAGTGTCAGCGGGTAGTCGTCGCCTGCGCCGCCATCAAAGGCTTCGCCGTCAACCTTACCAACGAAATCGATGACAACCTGATCACCATCTTCTGCTGCGGCACCGTCTTCGCGGGCTTCGAAGTCCTGCGCGGTTTCCGCGAGGTTGGCCAGCGCTTCTTCAACGGCCGCGTCGTCGGCTTTCACAACCAGCTTTTCCAGTTCAACACCGGAAAGATCAACTTCGGGGATCTCAGGCAGCGCCTCATAGGACATCTCGACGTTGACGTCGTCGCCCTCTTTCCAGTCTTCGTTGGTCATTTTCACGTCGGGCTGCATCGCCGGACGGTCACCGCTTTCCTCGAAGTGCTTGTTCATCGCACCGTCGATGGTTTCCTGCATCGCTTCGCCGATCAGACGCTGGCCGAACTGCTTTTTCAGCAGCGCCATGGGAACCTTGCCCTTGCGGAAGCCTTTCATCTCGACTTCGGGCTGTGCCTCGACCAGTTTCTCATTGACCTTTGCGTCCAGCTCGGCGGCGGTGACGGTGATCGCGTAACCGCGTTTCAGACCTTCGTTCAGCGTCTCGGTGACCTGCATCATATTCCCCATAGAGATTCGGGGCGCGCGCGCAGGCGCTCCCCCAGACAATTTGTGGCCTTCTATTTGCACATGAGCGGCGGCGCAAGGGGGATTGCCTCAAGAGCGGCCTCGACCGGGCCGGATGCGGCGTTTTTTGGCCCCTAAAGTAGAAAAACACGCCCAGAGGGGCGTGTTTTAATAACGTGCTACCGGTGAAGGTCCGAGGGGGCCGCTGCGTTCGACCTGATGCGAGCGCCCTGCCCCGATGGATTGGATCAGAACTTCCAGCGGGCCCCTGCCATAATGGACGAAGAGTCCTGATAGCTGGTCGCGCTGGTATCTGAGTAGGAGTAGTCGCGGTAGGCGACATAAGTCTCAAGGTTCAGATTGTCGAAATTCTGAACCGCCGCGACGCCCCAGGATTCAGCACTATCGCCGCTGGTGACCATGTCGGAGCCGTCATAGTAGTCGATCGCAAAGGAGGTCGCCCCGACGGACAGGAAATTCGCGGTGTAGCCCAGCTTGGCGAAGGCATAATCGCCGCCTGTATCCCGGTCGCCGCCAGCAACAGCGAAGGACACGCCTGACGGCTCATGCAGTGCCGCAAAAGAGGCTACAATATCACGAGTTTTGGTGCCGGGGCCGTTCTCATTCCACACCGCCCCCAAGGCACCATTGATGGTAAAGTCACCAAGGTCATCATTGGTGTAGCGCACCGCAACATCATAGGCTTCGCGGTCAGAGTTCGAGCGCAGAATTTCCTCACCGTAGGACGCCGACACGGTGAAGCCACTGAACTCCGGTGTGTCATAGCGCACCCGGCCCAAACGGCCACCGTCAAGACTGCGGAACGCCGAGCCGATGCTGACGCCGGAAAGCGCACCAGCAGAGGTACGGAACAGGAAACCGCCAGCAGAATCCGCAATCGAGGAGGTCTGGATCACGCCAGTTCCGGAGAGATCAGACTCCGCCAACCCATCCGAGGCCATGGATCCCTGACCGAAAGAGAACGTGCCATAGCGCGCCGTCGCATATTGAATATCGACCTTGCGGATCCGGGTGCGGTCCCAGCTGATGTTCTGAGGACGGCCATTTTGATCAACGCCATCCGAAGAGCGCAGACCAAACGCGGTCTCAAAATTGAACCGCAGGGTATTCTCGCCGAAGGGCTGTTCCAGCCAGAACCCGATACGGGAGTTTGAATTGGCATTGTCGACAAGCGCGCTGAAATCGTCGCCGCCGTCGTCAAACGACTGGAAGGAGGGGGTGAACTGACCATAGTAGCGGAAGGTCCCGCCCGAGTTGTTCTCATAGGTTGGTCCGGCCACCGCAGGCGCTGCAAGGCCGACAAAAAGCCCGGAGACCAAGGCCGTCGCCCCGAGGTGAGAGGCAAATCTGGTGTTCATGAGGAGATGCTCCAATATTGTACAGGGCAGCTCCCTCTCCATCCCTGAGGGGCTGACCTGGCGCAGGTGCTATCACGCGTTTTTTCGCGACTGTACTCTTGAAATATGTCGCGTCGCTTCCCTTGCCAGCAACAGCGGAAATTCTCTCAGAATTGTGAACTCCGTCCCCAGCTTTCTGGTCCCTGGCCTGCTATCCGCTATCCCTGCCGATCTTCAGGCCGCGACCACAAGTCTCTTCCGATCAACCCAAAAAAACCGCTCAACCGCGCAACGGGCATTGCGGAATGTAAAACCGGTGCAGGCAGTTGTCTTCTGAGGGTATGAAACATACAGATTTTTCGCAAGTTTCCATAATTTGTTAACAGCCTGCCGATAGCCGTGACAGATCGATAAAACAGGTACTTAGACTATGAAATTCAAGACTTCCATCAAGACGGCCATATTTCTGATCGTCTTTCTGGCCAGCGCAGTCATGTTCGCCCTGATCGGACTGTCACGCTACACGGAACAGCTGCGCACAGAGATCGAGGCGGAGGTTACTGCCGTCGAAGGGTTTGCACAAACACTGTCAGAGGTGAGCGTTGATTTTCAGAGTACCCGTCTAGTGGAGATGAGCTTTCGCCTGAAACCAAGCCACGACATCCTCGCCACGCAGGCTGATACGATGGCGCATCTTTCCAACCGGATTGAGAGTGCAAAAAACCAGATCTCAGCGCTGGACGGCATGGCGGAGGCCTCAGACAATCTGCGCCAGCTGGCCGCAGCGATCACCGCTTATGAGGCCGGTTTTGCCGAGGTGGTCGCCAGTCAGGAAAAGCTGGGCTTTGACGAAACCGATGGGCTGCAGGGGGCGCTGCGCAGCTCCGTCCGCAGCATTGAGACGGCGCTGAAAGACACTGCTGAACCCGACATGACAGTCAAAATGCTGATGATGCGCCGTCATGAAAAAGACTTCATCATGCGCCACGCCACAAAATACATCGATCGGCTGAACGCACGGGTGGATGAGTTCCGCGCCTTTCCTGGCAGCTACTACAAAAACATCTCACAGCGCGCCCGGATCGGCAGCTTGCTGACCAGCTATCAGAAGTCCTTCAATGCTTATGCTGAGGAAGTCACTCAGATCGATGACCACTACAAGGCGCTGGACGCCATTGAGACGGCCGCCGAACCGGTGCTGGCCGCTATTAATGATCAGACGACTGCACGGCTGGACACGATCCATGCCAGCGCCGCCGCGGCAATCGCTACAGCGAATTCGAATGCGCTTAAGGCTGGGTTTGGCGGGCTTAGCGTCTTTGTCGTGGTGGCGTTCTTCCTGGCCATCGGCATCTCGCGCCCGCTATCGCGGGTCAATGTGGTCCTGCAAAAGATCATGTCCGGCGATTTCTCCACCCCTGCCCCACAATCGCGCATCAGGGAAGTGTCCACCATTGCCGCCGCCGTCGAAGATCTGCGCGCCGACAATGCCACGAAGGACAAGCTGACCCGTGATATCGCTGAGGTGATCCGCGCCTGCGCCGACGGTGATTTCTCCAAACGCCTGCAGGTGGAGGGGGCCAGCGGCTCCTTTGCGGAGCTGGGCCGCGGCGTGAATGCCATTGGCGACGCCGCCGAGGGCGGGTTGGGCGCCATTCGTCAGGTTCTGGATACGCTCGCCGCCGGCGATCTGACCCAACGGATGCCGGCTGGACAGAAGGGCATCTTCAAGGAGATCGCCAACGCGGCTGATAACCTCCGCGACAATCTGACCGGAATGGTGCAGCAACTGTCGCACAGTAGCGAAGTCCTGAATTCTACCGCCGCAGAAATCGCCGCGGCCGCAGATGACGCCTCGCGCCGGGGCGAAACCTCCGCCGCCTCCCTTGAGGAAACGGCCGCCGCTCTGCAAACGCTGGGTGACACCGTGCGCGGCACGGCCGAGGGGTCAGAACAGGCCAAAGACATCGTGCGCGACGCCTTCACCCAAGCCCGCACCACCAGCGAACTGGCCAGCCAGACCATCAGCGCGATGCAGCGGATTGAGGATTCCTCCGGCGCCATCGCCAAGATCACCGACCTGATCGAAGATCTGGCCTTCCAGACCAACCTTCTGGCGCTGAACGCCGGGGTCGAGGCCGCCCGCGCCGGCGAAGCCGGTCGCGGTTTTGCGGTCGTCGCATCCGAGGTGCGCGGCCTTGCGCAGCGCTCAGCCGATGCGGTGCAAGAAATCAACCAACTGATTGAGGTCAGCACCCATGAGGTGGCACAGGGCGTGAAACTGGTCGATCAAACCGGCACAGCCCTCGCCTCCATCCAGAGTTCGGTCGAGGCAGTGGTGGTTAAGGTCGAGCAGATTGCCGCCACCACGGTCGAGCAATCCAATGGGCTCTCGGAGGTGAACACTGCGGTTGTCAGTCTTGATCAGAATGCGCAGAAAAACTCCGCCATGCTGGAACAGACCGCCGCTGCTGGCCAGATGCTGCGCGAGGAGGCCCAGACATTGGTCCAGGCGGTTTCGGGATTCGCCATTGATCCCGCCAGTCGCGTCAAGGAGCGCACCCCGCCGCCCGCTACCGACGATTGGGCCGACACCACCTTTGATGACAGCGATACCTACGCCCGCTCAGCGTGATGGGGAAGAGACCATCGCATCGGTTCGAGACAAAAGGACGGGAGACACCTGATGCAACGGGTGTCTCTCAGATTGACGACCTATTCCAGACCCCCAGCGAACAACAAAGTGGGGGCCAGAGTGCGGACCGCAATCCCGCAATGATGAAATTACTCAACAGTATCAGGGGATAAATGGTGCGGGTGAAGGGACTTGAACCCCCACGCCTTGCGGCGCCAGAACCTAAATCTGGTGCGTCTACCAATTCCGCCACACCCGCATCCTCACGATGGGCAGACCCACCGTGAGGCGCTCAATAGCAAAGCTTTTCGGTGGATGCAAAAGGGAAAGCGACCTTCGGGCAAACTTTTCCATACTTTGAATCCATCCTCCGTCTACGGGATGTCGAACCTGCGAAGAACAGCCGGGATTTGCTCCGGCAGATCCTCAGCGATGAGCCCTGGGCCGAAGCCTAACGCGCATTCAACATGCAGATATGCAGCTGTTTCTGCGGCCTGAATCGGGTCCAATCCGCGCGCCATTAACCCTGTGACAAACCCGGCCAGCACGTCGCCCGATCCGGCGGTCGCCAGCCAGGGCGCGGACCGCTCGTAATGGGCGGAATTGACAGAGCAGCGCCCATCCGGCGCGGCGATCACCGTATCCGGCCCCTTGAACAGAACCACGCAGCCCGCGCGTTTGGCGGCCTCGCGGGTGGCGTCCACCTTGGAATAGGCGGGGCCGGTTGTGGCTGGCGCGTTCAGTTTCTCTGCCAGATCTGGAAAGAGCCGCGCAAATTCACCGCCATGCGGGGTGATGACACAGTTTTCCTGCAAAGCCTCAAACAGCACCTCAGCGCGGTCCTCAAACTGCGTCAGCGCATCTGCATCCAGAACCGTGGCGCGGTTTGCCTGCAAGACCTCCAGAACTAAGCCCTCACGATCAGCGTCCAGCCCAAGCCCCGGCCCAAGACAAACCGCGTTGATACGGCTGTCCTGCAACAGCGTGCGCAGCTCATCCGCGCCATCCATCTGTCGCAACATAATCGCGGTCAGCTGGCAGGCGTTTTCCATCATCGTCGCACGTGGCGCACCAACCGTGACCAGTCCAGCCCCGATCCGCAACGCGCCGCGAGCGGCCAGCCGCGCAGCGCCGGTCTTACCATGGCCGCCGGAGAGGACGAGGGCGTGGCCGTGGGTATACTTATGCTCCTCCGTTTCTTTCCCAAGATACGGCGAGACCAGTTCGGGCGACACAAGAGTAGCAACGACCCGCCCCATTCCTCGGCCCTTCTCAAGCCGATGAAAGTCGGCCAATGCCTGTCGTGCAGCCTCACCCCAATCATGCCCGCCCAGCCCAATGTCGACGGTCCTCACTGCCCCACAGTAACTCGGTCTCTCATCAATGAAATGGCCGATACGTGGCCGGTGAAAGGTGACGGTAAGCCAACTCCAGACCGCCCCGAATTCCGGACAAAGCGCGCGGCCGCTGTCCATGCACAGCCCCGTTGGCGCATCAATCGCAGCCATACGCCCGAATGTCTTGCCCTCGGTGTAGAGCTTGGTCAGCGGTTCAAGGATCTCGCACGCAGGCGCCCGTTTCAGGCCCGCGCCGAAAAGCGCATCAACAAAGAGATCCGCAACCTCCTCGCCAACCCGTTGCGCATCCCAGGCGTTGACAGCACCCAACTCCCGCCACCGCTCATAATTCACCTTCGCATGCGGTGGCAGCTTGTCCGGGTCTCCATACAGAAACACCTCCACTTCCCAGCCGCGCTCTTTCATGAGCCGCGCCACCACAAACCCGTCGCCGCCGTTGTTGCCCGGCCCGCATAAAACCACTGCACGCCGGCGGGCTCCGCTGCCCATCTTCTGGCCTGAAATATCCCGGGGGGAGGCCGAAGGCCGGGGGGCAGCGCCCCCAGCCTTGCGGCCTATATCCGCATCCAGCTCCGGCCACTCCTCTAAGATGGCCCCAACCACCCCCTGCCCGGCCCGTTCCATCAGTTCCAGCCCGGTGACTTCACCGGACGCGATGGCGGCCTGTTCGATGGCGCGCATCTGGGCGGCGGTCAGCAGTTCGGTCATGTCAGGGGCCTCTTTTTCCTGTCGTGGTCATGTCGCGATTCAAAAATGCGCGAAAATCAGGCGCTGTGCTTAATTTTTAGGCAGCCATCGAGAAATCATGCACAGTTTCGCCGCAGCGCTTGCGGCTATTATTGTCCCTGCCCAATAGAAGTGATCTGACCTCTCTCGACAAGGTTGCGAGGAGCCATCCCGATGAAAAAAATCGAAGCCATCATCAAGCCGTTCAAACTGGACGAGGTGAAGGAAGCCTTGCAGGACGTCGGCGTGCAAGGCCTGTCGGTGATCGAGGTCAAGGGCTTTGGCCGTCAGAAAGGTCACACCGAACTTTATCGTGGCGCGGAATATGTCGTCGACTTTCTGCCGAAGGTGAAAATCGAGGTGGTACTGGACGACGATCAGGTCGACGCCGCCATCGAAGCCATTGTGGCCGCAGCCAAGACCGACAAGATCGGTGACGGCAAGATCTTTGTCTCGCCCGTCGAGCAGGCCATCCGCATCCGTACCGGCGAAACCGGCTCGGACGCGCTCTGAACCTGACACCAGAACACAGGGGTGCCCACCGTCGCTGATGGGTGCGGCAGCCCAGATACACTCAAGATGACAAGATCAGAAGGACCATTTGAAATGAGCGCAGACGCAGTTCTGAAGATGATCAAGGACGAAGACATCGCCTATGTCGACATCCGTTTTACCGATGTGCGGGGCAAGCTCCAGCACGTGACCGTTGATGTCGACCTGGTGGACGAAGACTTCATCGAAGAAGGCTTCATGTTCGACGGCTCCTCCATCGCTGGCTGGAAGTCGATCGAAAACTCCGACATGAAACTGATCCTCGACACCAGCTCCGCCTATGTCGATCCGTTTTACGCCGAAAAAACCCTCTGCATCCACTGCTCCGTGGTTGAGCCCGACACCGGCGAAGCCTACCCACGTGACCCGCGCGGCACCGCGCAAAAGGCCGAGGCCTATCTGAAATCCTCCGGCATCGGTGATGTGGCCTATATGGGTCCCGAAGCGGAATTCTTCCTGTTTGACGATGTGCGGTTCTCCAACACCATCAACAAAGTGTCCTTTGAGGTCGACGCCACCGACGCCTCCTGGAACACCGATACCGAATATGAAATGGGCAACATGGGCCACCGTCCCGGCATCAAGGGCGGTTACTTCCCGGTGAACCCCATTGACGAGGCTCAGGATCTGCGCTCCGAGATGCTCTCGACCATGAAGCGCCTGGGCATGAAGGTAGACAAGCACCACCACGAGGTGGCCTCCTGCCAGCACGAGCTGGGTCTGATCTTTGACAGCCTGACCAAACAGGCCGATGAGCTTCAGAAGTACAAATATGTGATCCACAACGTGGCCCACGCCTATGGCAAATCGGCGACCTTCATGCCGAAACCGATCTATGGTGACAACGGCACCGGCATGCACGTCAACATGTCGATCTGGAAAGACGGCAAGCCGCTCTTTGCAGGTGATAAATATGCTGACCTCTCCAATGAGGCGCTGTATTTCATCGGCGGGATCCTGAAGCACGCCAAGACGCTGAACGCCTTCACCAACCCGTCCACCAACTCCTACAAGCGCCTGATCCCTGGCTTTGAAGCGCCGGTTCTGCGCGCCTACTCCGCCCGCAACCGCTCCGGCTGCGTGCGGATCCCATGGACCGAAAGCCCGAAAGCCAAGCGCGTCGAGGCCCGTTTCCCCGATCCGGCGGCCAACCCCTACCTGTGCTTCGCTGCGCTGTTGATGGCCGGTCTGGACGGCATCAAGAACAAGATCGATCCGGGCGAAGCCATGGATAAAAACCTCTATGATCTGCCCGCAGAAGAGCTGGCCGACATCCCCACCGTCTGCGGCTCCCTGCGCGAAGCGCTGGAATCGCTGGCTGGCGATCACGACTTCCTGCTGCAGGGTGACGTGTTCACGAAAGACCAGATCGAAGGCTATATCGCCCTCAAGATGGAAGAGGTGGAAACCTACGAACACACGCCGCATCCGGTGGAATACGGCATGTACTACAGCTGCTGATCCCCGATCACGCAGATTTACTGGGCGCTCCCATCTGTTGGGGGCGCCTTTTTCGTATGCAAAGCCCCCGCCGTTTGCAGCCCCCCAGCCCCGGCTCGCGGCCAAACTTTGTCTGACTGATGCGCCCCCTCCGCCTGTAACACTGCCCCCGGTTGACGCATTGGCTGCCGACCAGGCTGTCGCGCGCTCGGGATTTCATATTTTCAACACTGCCACCCCTCCCCCGGCGCAGCCCGATCGTTCCGCGCAAGCGCTCAAAATTGACCTAGCGTCACTCAATCGGAAACACTGTTGGCCTCACGCCTGATTTGTAAGGGCTACGGCATCAATATGGCCGTCAGCTGCCCAGTTCTTGCCCAAGTTCAAAGAGGCGCACAGGGTAGATGATTATTTTGATATTAATTTTCAAATAGTTAAAGAAATCGCAACACTACCCTCAAATTGGAAAGGATTTTTTTACCTCTCAGCTGTCACCGCCTCACTTTCTGCCATTTCAAATTTTAACTTAATTGCTGAAGCACCTGAGCGGAGGACCCTGACGGTGACACAGGTAGATCAGTATAAAGGCAAGCTGGGTTTTGAAATCCGGGACCCAGATGCGCTGTCCAGCGGCTCGACTGCTGTGGTCGATACATTGGAAGAATACGGCCACAGCGTGCGCCAGTTCCAATCGCGAAACCCCAATCTGATCCGCCTTGATTGTGATCACTACCGGGTTGAACTGCGCTACCGCCGCCATCCGATCAAACCGACGCAGGCCAGTGCCGTCGGCACTGACAGCACCGAGACACCGCTGCGCAGTTCGCTTGGCGTGACACTGACCCCAAATCACCCGGACCACTGCGATACTGAACTGAGCGAGATGTTGCTGGCGATGATCCTGCGCCGCCTGGCCGAGGATCTGGATGTGGCGACAGTGGACTGGCTGCATGTGCCCTTCACCCTGACACGGGACGCTTTCCTTGGGGTATTTGAAGACGCGGAAACGCAGGTGGAACCCCACGCAGAGGCTGTTGGAGACCACGCCACGCTGGACATCTCTCCTGTGACCGAAATCGCCGCAGATATCGCCGACAGCAAAGCTGCCAAGTCGAACGCCCCGCTCAGCCCGCAAACAACACCCGAAGCGGACGCCCCTGTTGCAACACCGATTGACGCCGCCCTTGATACTCCGCCGCCCGTGCCACTGCCCTCTGACGGTCCCAAACCCGTTGAAAACGGGCGCCTACGGGGACGTGCCTGTTTTGAGCCGGTGGAGGTAACGGTTGCGCAGCTGGAAGAACATTACGCCGCAATGTTGCAGTCCCCAGACACCCGAGCCACCGGGCGTCATGCTGTCGAGGCGTGCAATCGAGCTCGGGCGCGCGCCAAAGCTGTTATGGCACATCCGCGCGGCGGTGAAGCCGCGGTTGCTCGGCTGGGCGGTGTTCTGGCAGCTATGCCGCAGCGGATAATCGCAACCACCGTCCATCTCCTGCGCAGCCCGCAGCTGCGTGGCCATCTTCACATTGTCTGCGGCGCGACGGCCCTTCTTGCACTGCAAAGCTCGGCTGCCATCGCCTTCTAGACCATCTCCTGGTCTCACGCCGGGCAGACAATTGCGGTTAGGCCGACGATGACCCCCACTGGGCCATCACATCCACACGGGTCACGACGCTGGTGTGGATGCTGAAAACAACGGCGCGACTACGTGGTAGGCGCAGGATGGTTTGCCGCTCACTGCGCATATACCCCGCAGTTTCTGCGCCGGGACGCGGGCGATCGCCACTGACACGGCGCGGCTGATGCAGCGTCGCATCGGCGTACCACAACGCATTGAACCGCCACATCGGCCGCCCCACCTGCACCCCGTCAAACAGCCGCTGCACCCGCGCAGCAATGCCAGCATCATAGCTATCGACCGGCTCGTGAATGGCAATCAGTGGCCGCCCTGCTTTCTCCGCCAGCGTCCAATTTGCGGGAAAGCACAGAACTGCGCCAGTCAACACATGTTCCGGCGCGCCCTCCGGTTTTTCCAGGATGCAGAAATCCTGCTGGGTAATCCGGCCAAGCGTACCCAGCGGATCCTGCCAATCTAATGCCACCTTGACCCCATCCGGGCGGGTCACATGGGTCCGGGCAGTATCCGGGTAGAGCTGCGCCAAAACCGCCTCCAAAAGCTCAGAGGCCGCTGGCATGGCCTCGGGCGCGCAATACAGGACCTGCGTACGGCATTGCTGCAACAGCCGCTCTCGTTCCGCCATCTGCCCGGCGTAAGCATCATCAAAATGCAACCAGTCCTCCGGCGACAATGGTTGGATACCGGGCAGCTTGCGCTCTTCCAGCGGATTATACGGCAGGCGGGTTTGCAGAATCTTAGTCATGACACTTTGTAGCAAGCTAGAGGCGTAGCGCCACCCGCGACGTGAGACACGCTGCCCCGAACACATCTGTCTGAAAACGACCGTTTGCGCGGTCGCATTTGGTAGCGACTCATCCGCGCGGCACGGATCACATTGGACAGAGATGTACAGCATCCAATTCAAGACGATGTCGACTACGGAGCCAGAGATGAACGAGCATTACCGCGACACCCGCAAGATCGACCCCACGCGCGGTGCCACTCTTGGCGACAATACCCCCAATGATCAGGACCGGGTCGAAATTGGGCCGACCCGGCTGGCCTTTGGCGAATGGGCGGCTGCGGGTCTTCAACTGCCCGATCTTCAGGCCATGCGGCGCTATCGCTGGGAGCGGCTCACCCGGTTCATCAATGATCGCGATTATGCCGGACTGTTGGTGTTTGATCCGATGAATATCCGCTACGCGACGGATTCCACCAATATGCAGCTGTGGAACACCCATAATCCATTTCGCGCACTGCTGATCTGCGCCGACGGTTATATGGTGATGTGGGATTACAAACAGGCACCGTTTCTGAGTGAATTCAACCCGCTGGTGCGCGAACAGCGGGCCGGGGCCGATCTGTTTTACTTTGATCGCGGCGACAAGGTGGATGTGGCGGCGGATGCCTTCGCCAATGAGGTGCGCACATTGCTGGCGGAGCATAGCGGCGGCAACACGCGTCTTGCGGTGGACAAGATCATGCTGCACGGGCTGCGCGCGCTTGAGGCGCAGGGGCTTGAGGTCTTCCCCGGCGAAGAGCTGACCGAGAAATGCCGCGCGGTGAAAGGCCCGGATGAGATCCTCGCCATGCGCTGCGCCAATCACGCCTGTGAGACCGCCGTCGCCGAGATGGAGCGCTATGCCCGCAGCGCCATTCCCGGTGGCCAGATCAGCGAGGATGACGTCTGGGCCGTGCTGCACGCCGAAAACATCCGGCGCGGTGGTGAGTGGATCGAAACCCGACTGCTGACCTCAGGCCCGCGCACCAACCCGTGGTTTCAGGAATGTGGCGGGCGGATCATCCAGAACAATGAAATCGTCAGTTTTGACACCGATCTGGTCGGCTCCTACGGGATCTGCATCGATATTTCCCGCAGCTGGTGGATCGGTGACCGCCCCCCGCCCGCAGATATGGTCTATGCCATGCAGCACGGGGTCGAGCATATCCAGAGCAATATGGACATGCTGAAACCCGGCGTGAACCTGCAAGAGCTGTCGCGCAACTGCCATCCGCTGGATGCCCAGTTTCAGAAACAGAAATACGGCTGCATGATGCATGGCGTCGGGCTTTGCGATGAATGGCCGCTGGTGGCCTACCCGGATGCCATGGTCGAGGGCGCTTTCAACTATGATCTCGAGCCGGGCATGGTCCTCTGTGTTGAGGCGCTGGTCAGCCCCGAAGGCGGCGATTTCTCGATCAAGCTGGAGGATCAGGTGCTGATCACAGAGGACGGATATGAGAATCTCACCACCTACCCCTTTGATCCCGCACTGATGGGAAAGCTGTGATGCCCCGTCACAATGAACGGTGGGAAACGGCGGTCGTGCCCCTTATGGGGAACGGCCGCTGTCCCTGTGGCGCGGTCACGCGCCTCCGCTTTGCAACCGGGCCAGCTTATCCCGTAGGATCAGCACACTCTCTGCCTGACTATACTGCGCCAGCTCTGCCAGCGGCACCCAGGCCAGTGCCTTTGACTCCGCGCTGGCGCGGATATCCCCCGCCTCGGCGCGAAACAGGTAGCGCACATCATAGTGCAGATGCGCCGCCTCGCGGTTGCTGGCAGGAATCTCGTGGATATCAATATCGAACACATGATCAGACAGCAGGCTGATCCGGGCCAGACCGCTTTCTTCATAGGCTTCTTTCTGGGCGGTAAAACGCGCATCCGCAACGCCATCGCAATGCCCCCCGAGCTGGAGCCAGCGGTCCAGTTTGGCATGATGGGTCAGAAGCACAGCCGTCATATCCGGTGACATCACAAAGGCTGATCCGGTCACATGCCCGGTTGCCGGATCGCGGTCAAACGCCTTTGGCTCACGCGCACAAAACGCGGTCAGCCGCTGCCACATCGCGCGATCACGCGCATCCTGCGGCGCGAATTTTCCGATACCTGCGCAGGTGTCGGTCAAGTGGTCTGTTGTCAATATCCCTCACCTTCCCGTGACGTGGGCGGCGGATGCCTTGTACCCGCGCGCCAGTCGCCGCACCTTAGAGTGACCCCCAAATAAAGGCGAGCGATATGCCCACCGAACGCATTTCTTTTTCCGGCCACTCCGGTGACCAGTTGGCTGCGCGGCTGGACCTGCCCGAAGGGCCGATCCTGTCCTCAGCACTCTTTGCCCATTGTTTTACCTGTTCCAAAGATATCCCTGCAGCGCGTCGGATCTCGGCCCGTCTCGCCGCGATGGGCATTGCCGTATTGCGGTTTGATTTCACCGGTCTTGGCCATTCCGATGGTGAGTTCTCCAACACCAACTTCAGCTCCAATGTCGCCGATCTGGTGGCGGCAGGACAGTACCTGGCCGGGCGTGGGCTGGCGCCATCGTTGCTGATCGGGCATTCGCTTGGCGGCGCGGCAGTGTTGCGGGCGCGGGCCGGGCTGCCATCGGTGCGCGGGGTGGTTACGCTGGGCGCGCCCTCTGACCCGTCCCATGTGGCGCATCAGTTCGGTGCGGCGCTGGATCAGATTGAGACCGAAGGCGCCGCTGAGGTCTGTCTGGCCGACCGCCCGTTCCTCATCCGCAAGCAATTTGTCGATGATATCCGCAGCGAAGCGCTGACCAGCGCCCTTGCCGATCTGGATGCCGCGCTTCTGGTGATGCACGCGCCGCTGGATGCCACTGTCAGTATCGACAATGCCGCCGATATCTTTGTCGCCGCAAAACACCCCAAGAGCTTCATCACCCTGGATGATGCCGACCATCTGATCTCGCGGCCTCGCGATGCGGAATATGCCGCTGATGTCATCGCTGCCTGGGCCGGGCGCTACATCGATCTGTCGCCCCCCGCACCGCCCCCCGGCGCGCCTGAGGGCGTTTTGCGCGTCACTGAGGCGGATCCCAATGGGTTCTTACAGGATATCCAATCTGGCCCGCGCCATCACACCTATGCGGATGAGCCGCTGGCCTATGGCGGCAGCAATCGCGGCATGACGCCTTATGGGTTTATCTCTGCCGGGCTTGGCGCCTGCACCTCCATGACGATCCGCATGTATGCCCGCCGCAAGGGCTGGCGCCTGGAAGGGGTCAGCGTTGATGTCTGCCATGACAAAGTTCATGCGCAGGACGCGCTGCCTTCAGGTCCGGCGCAGATCGACCAGTTCACCCGCGTCATCTATCTGACCGGTGATCTGGATGCGGAGCAGCGCGCCAGACTGCTGGAGATCGCCGACCGCTGCCCGGTCCACCGCACGCTGGAACACGGGGCCAAGGTTACCACCCGTCTGGATAGCGCAGAACCGGAGGCGGAGGTGGATCCGGCGCATCTGCCCTTCTGATCCGAAGGGGCCATGAAGCACCTGGAGCACTGACACCCCGCCAAAGGGCGCGCAAACAGCTCTTTGGTACTGCTGATTTTGTGCAGACCGGGGCCATTCTCTCCCATTCTTGAATGGTTCCCAGACTTTCACGCGAGCTTTCAGGCCAGAAGAAACCTGTTTTTGCGGGCTTTCTGTCGCGGCGCACCGCCCTGCCCTTGCCCTGTAGGGCATGCTGCTCTAAGACCCGCGGCATCATCCGCTTCCCTTCTGCCCTGCTATGAAAAGGTGCTGCTGCCCATGATCCCCCGCTATTCCCGTCCTGAAATGGTTGCCATCTGGTCGCCGGAAACCAAATTCAAGATCTGGTACGAGATCGAGGCACACGCCTGCGAAGCCATGGCCAATCTGGGTGTGATCCCGCGCGAAAACGCCGACGCGGTGTGGAAAGCCAAGGATGTCGAATTCGACGTTGCCCGCATCGACGAAATCGAAGCCGTCACCAAACATGACGTCATCGCCTTTCTGACCCATCTCGCTGAGCATGTAGGTTCTGAAGAAGCGCGTTTCGTGCATCAGGGGATGACATCCTCTGACGTGCTGGACACCTGCCTCAATGTGCAGCTGGTGCGCGCTGCCGATATCCTGCTGGGTGGTATGGACAAGGTACTGGCCGCGCTGAAAAAACGCGCGCTGGAGCATAAAGACACCGTGCGTGTTGGCCGCTCTCACGGCATCCATGCAGAGCCCACCACCATGGGTCTCACCTTTGCCCGTTTCTACGCCGAGATGGACCGCAACAAACAGCGCCTGCAGAACGCACGCAGCGAAGTCGCCACTGGCGCGATTTCCGGCGCGGTTGGCACCTTTGCCAATATCGACCCCCGCGTAGAGGAACACGTCTGTGCGCAGCTCGGCCTGAGCCCCGAGCCGATCTCGACCCAAGTGATCCCACGTGACCGTCACGCAATGTTCTTCGCCACGCTGGGGGTGATCGCTTCCTCGATCGAGAACATCGCGGTGGAAATCCGCCACATGCAGCGCACCGAGGTGTTGGAGGGGGCGGAATTCTTCTCCATGGGGCAGAAAGGCTCCTCCGCGATGCCGCATAAAAAGAACCCGGTTCTAACGGAAAACCTCACCGGTCTTGCACGTCTGGTGCGCATGGCGGTGATCCCGGCAATGGAAAATGTCGCTCTCTGGCATGAGCGCGATATCTCGCACTCCTCCGTTGAGCGCGGCATCGGCCCCGACGCCACCGTGACCTTGGATTTTGCGCTGAACCGTCTGGCTGGCGTCATCGACAAGATGCTGGTTTTCCCGGAAAACATGCTGGACAACATGAATAAATTCCCGGGTCTGGTGATGTCACAACGGGTGCTGCTGGCCCTGACGCAGGCCGGTGTCAGCCGCGAAGATGCCTATGCCATGGTGCAGCGCAACGCCCTGAAAGTCTGGGAAGACCGCGTTGATTTCCGCGAATTGCTGCTGGCGGATGCTGATGTGGTTGCCGCCCTTGGCGAAGAGGCGATCAACGAGAAATTCGACATGGGCTATCACACCAAACACGTCGACACGATTTTCAAGCGGGTGTTTGGCGCCTAAGCCGTCGGCGATCTTCACTACAGATCCGGGGCCGTTCTGTCACAGACAGAGCGGCCCTTTTTCCTTTGGTCACACAGCGCTGGGATCACGTCTCACCGTCTTGTTATCGCGCAGCAGCGATCTACCGTCTAAGGTGAATCGATCCAACAGGCCGCAGACCTGCGGCGCGCGCGACAAAAGGACAAACTGATGCCTGCCATGCTGACACATAATGCCCCTAATGCCCGCTCTCTGCCTGCATCTGCGATGCGCGCCAGCTGCGCGACCCTGACCGCGCTGGTGCTCGCTGCGGCATTTGCCAGCGGCGCATTTGCCGCCGGAAGCGATGACAGCGCCGCGCCGAAACCAACCAACACGACCAAGTCCTGCAAGGGCGCGAAGGTCTGGGACGATCAGAAACAGCGCTGCGTTGCGCCCGAAAAATCCTCCCTGGACCCGGATGAGATGTATGACGCGGTGCGCGAGCTCGCCTATGCCGGGCGCTACAGCGACGCCCAGGCCGTGCTTGCGGCGATGCCTGACCAAACGGATAGCCGAGTGCTGACCTATTGGGGCTTCACCTATCGTAAGCAGGGCTATTCTGATCAGGCGATGTCCTATTACACTCAAGCCATCGCGCGGGATCCGCAGAACCACCTTGCGCGCTCCTACATGGGTCAAGGGTTTGTAACCGAAGGAAAATACGGGCTTGCACTGGAGCAGTGGAAAATCATCCGCGCCACCGGCGGCAGCGGCAGTTGGGCCGAAGTTTCCTTGCGGGACGCTCTTTTGTCCGGACAGACGCAAAGCTACTGATTTTCAGCATTTATTTACTGCTTTGCCCCTAGATTGGAGACAACAGAAAGAGAATCTTTTTGGCTAGGGCTCATAAATGCAGAATGAAAATGCTTTGGCGCTTCCCATGGCGGCCTCCTCAGATGATTTGGGTGATTTTTCCGCCCCTGCTCCGCTTGGCGGAATGGATTTCGGCGGGGACCTCGGCGGCGATATGGGAATGGGCGGCATGAGCGGTGGCGGCGCGCTGGATATGCCCGCAATGGGTGGTGGCATGCCCGCCAAATCCAAGCTTAGCGGCAAAGCAAAAGCAGCGATCGTGGTCCGCCTTCTGCTGAATGAGGGCGCGGATATCCCGCTAGAATCCCTGCCCGATGATCTTCAAATCGAACTGACACAGCAGATGGGCCGCATGGGGCTGATCGACCGCGACACCCTGCATGAGGTGGCCGGTGAATTTGCTGAAATGCTGGACAATGTCGGATTGTCCTTTCCCAACGGGCTGGCCGGTGCGCTCTCCGCGATGGAGGGCAAGATCAGCCGCCAGACCGCCAGCCGCTTGCGCAAGGAGGCGGGCGTGCGCCAGTTTGGCGACCCCTGGGAGCGTCTGCGTGCCCTGCCGCCAGAGGATCTCGCCGAACTGGCTGAGGCCGAAAGTACCGAGGTCGCCGCCGTTCTCCTGTCGAAGCTGGACACCACCAAGGCAGCGCAGATGCTGATCCACCTGCCCGGCCCGGTCGCGCGCCGCATCACCTATGCCGTCAGCCAGACCGCCGCCGTGACACCGGATACCGTCGACCGCATCGGCCTATCCCTCGCCGCGCAGATCGAAGCGCGGCCTGAGGTCGCCTTTGACGAAACCCCGGGCCAGCGCATGGGCGCGATCCTGACACAGGCCGCAGCTGGCAAACGCGACGAGGTGCTGACCGCCCTTGATGAGGAAGATGAAGAATTTGCTGGCGACGTGCGCAAGTCGATCTTCACCTATGCGCTGATCGCCCAGCGGGTAAGCCCGGTGGATGTGCCAAAAATCGCCCGTGTTCTGGCGCAGCAGGATCTGGTCACCGCCATCGCCTTTGCCACCGACGAGGAAGATGTTGAAACCAGTGAATTCATGCTGGCCAATATGTCCAGCCGCATGGCCAACAACATCCGTGAAGAGGTGAGCGAGCGCGGCAAGGTCAAACGCAGCGTCGGAGAAGGCGCCATGAGCACCATCGTCAACGCCCTGCGGGAGCTGGTGAACTCCGGTGAGGTTGAGCTTCGCTCCGCCGAGGAAGACGAAGAAGACTAGGCCTTTAACTATGGCCACCGCGAGATCACAGGGATCTCGCCCGGTGTTCCTTGCCTCACACCTCAGCTGCGAAGCGCCCTGCCAGCACCTGATCCTCGATGGGACAAGATGCAGGGCGATGCGGGACGCGGCGGCGGATCCGCGACTGTGTGTCCGAACTATAGTTGATCCAGCCAACTCCTTGCCGATCCCCTGCCTACGGATCCCTCTCTGATTTCTTGCCACAAGAGAGCCCAGAGCGCTGTCGGCGAGACAGTTGCACGATGGACAGCCAACGACTGCGGATCAGAGTCGGGCTTGCTTGTGCCCCTCCGCACTGGCGTTTATGGTCGCCGTTGAATTTGTCTCTCCAATTGCAGGCCGTCCGGACATGCCCGTTGATCCTTCCACCCTGTCCTTCGGCCGTCGTGCCAGTTACTACACCAGCAATCTGGCGCTGCGTGGCCTTATCGGGGCGCTTGGGCTGATCCCCTATGAAAAGCGTGTTCCTGCAATGGGCTGGGTGATGCGCAAGGCTGCCCCCTTGGTAGGATTTCACAAACGGATCCGTGACAATCTTGCGCTCACCTGCCCTGAGTTGCCGGAGGCGGATGTCGCCCGGCTCTGTGATGAGGTGAGCGACAATATCGGCCGTGTCGTCGCTGAACTATACGCCGGACAGCCGTTTCTGGAGCGCGCCCGGGCGGCACCGATTTCCGGCCCCGGCCTGCCTGCGCTGGACCGTGCCCGCGCAGAGGGGCGACCGGTCATTCTGGTCACCGGCCATTTCGGCAATTACGACGCCGCCCGCGCCAATCTGATCAAACGTGGCTTTGCCATGGGGGCGCTCTATCGCCGGATGGCCAACCCCTATTTCAACGACCACTATGTGCGGGCCATTGAGAAAACCGGCAAACCGATGTTCGAACAGGGCAAACGCGGCATGATGGAGATGGTCCGTCACCTGAAACAGGGCGGCATCATTGCGATTGTCGCGGACCTGCACGCCCATGGCGGGGTCAACATTGATTTCTTCGGTGAACCCGCCGTGACGTCCATTGTGCCAGCAGAGCTGGCGCTGAAATATAAGGCCGCGATGATCCCGGTCTATGCCATTCGCCAGCCCAACGGGCTCGATTTTGAGATTGTCGTGCAGGAGGAGATCGTCCCGTCTGATCCGGTCACCATGACAACCACCGTCTGCAAACGGCTGGAGGATCTGGTGCGCCAGCACATGGGGCAATGGTTCTGGGTCCATCGCCGCTGGAAACCCTATGTGCCGATCCCGAAATCCTCGCCGACAGGTCCAAGGTCCAGCCCTGACTGACCCCGGGATGCCGCTTAGTTGAGCGTCGCCGCCGCAAGGATGGCACCATAGGGCGCCTGCTGCACCAGCAGCGCCGCCGGACGCGTATCGGTCAGCGTCACTGTCAACTGCAATGTGCCCTGCCCGTCCCATTCGGCGACACGGTCCAGCTGCTCCACCACATTGGCATAATCCAGTCGCCGACCGGCCAGCTCACCACGAGAAATATCGACCGTTTTCAGCGGCGCATATCGCACCAGCTGTACCGAAATCGGGCCGGACAGCACCGGTGCGATATCTGCCCGGCGCAGCTCGACGGCGATTCCGCCCGTGCCGCTTTGGGTGCCATCGATGGTGATCGCAACGGGGGTTGAGCGTGCCTTATGTGCGGCGATCACATCACTCAGCTTCATCGCATTGGCCCCGACCACATCATCCTGACCGTTCACGATCATCTGCGGTGTGTAAACCATCTGGCGGCCGCCCTCATGGGCGTAGCCTTTCTGGCGGCGGGTATGGGATGGGTCGGCAAATTGATCTTTCCAGCCGATATAGTCCCAATAGTCCACATGCAGTGCCAGGGGCAGTACATCCGGCCGCGCCGTCAGCTGCTGCAGCAACGCATCGGCAGGCGGACAGGAGGAGCAGCCCTGCGAGGTGAAAAGCTCCACCACCACCAGATCCGTGGCCGGTCCGCTGCTCTGGGCGGCGGCCCCGGTCGGCAGTGTCATCCACATGGCCATAACAAGCGATGCGATAAATTTCATGCAACGAACCCTTTTTGCTCTGATCAAACGATGTAACGGCGCCGGATTGAAATGACCAATCAATCATTCTTGAGACCGTCGTGCGCAGGGCAATTTGAGGCGAAATGCGACGTTCGCACAAATTTTGTGTACTATTGCATACAAAAATGCCATCTGCGGCGTTTCAGCTATTGAATGCACGCCCGACCTGTTGCAGATAGCCGGTAGCGAATTCCCTGTATTCACATCCCAGAGGGAGGCCAAACATGCCTATCACCGTCGGACAGGACAATGCCAAGACGCGCCGCAAGCTGAGCGCGGGTGGCAAGTCAATCTCATATTACTCGATCCCCGCAGCCACCGAGGCTGGTCTTGGGGATTTTGCCAAACTGCCCGCCGCCCTGAAAGTGGTGCTGGAAAACATGCTGCGGTTTGAGGACGGCGGCTTCTCGGTTTCCACTGACGACATCAAGGCCTTTGCCGAATGGGGCGCCAACGGCGGCAAGAACCCTCGCGAAATCGCCTATCGCCCTGCCCGCGTGCTGATGCAGGATTTCACCGGCGTTCCCGCCGTTGTGGACCTTGCCGCCATGCGCGACGGCATCAAGGCGCTCGGTGGCGACGCCCAGAAGATCAACCCGCTGAACCCGGTTGATCTGGTTATTGACCACTCCGTCATGATCGATGAATTCGGCAACCCGCGCGCCTTCCAGATGAACGTCGACCGCGAGTATGAGCGCAACATGGAGCGTTACCAGTTCCTGAAATGGGGTCAGGGCGCGTTCAACAACTTCCGCGTTGTGCCTCCGGGCACCGGTATCTGCCACCAGGTGAACCTGGAATATCTGGCCCAGACCATCTGGTCGGACGAAGATCAGAACGGCGATATGGTCGCCTATCCTGACACGTTGGTCGGCACCGACAGCCACACCACAATGGTCAACGGCGCAGCCGTTCTGGGCTGGGGTGTTGGCGGTATTGAGGCCGAGGCCGCGATGCTGGGTCAGCCGATCTCCATGCTGATCCCTGAGGTTATCGGCTTTGAGCTGACCGGCGCCATGGTCGAAGGCACCACCGGTACCGACCTCGTGCTGAAGGTTGTGGAAATGCTCCGCGCCAAAGGTGTGGTTGGCAAATTCGTAGAATTCTACGGCAAGGGTCTGGACACATTGCCGCTGGCAGACCGCGCCACCATCGCTAATATGGCGCCCGAATATGGTGCGACCTGTGGCTTCTTCCCGATCGATGATGAGACCATCCGCTATCTGCGCAACACCGGCCGCGACGAAGACCGTATCGCGCTGGTCGAAGCCTACGCGAAGGAAAACGGCTTCTGGCGCGATGCGGACTATGCTCCGATCTACACCGACACGCTGAGCCTCGACATGGGCACTATCGTGCCTGCGATCTCCGGCCCGAAACGTCCGCAGGACTATGTTGCCCTGACCGGCGCAAAGGCTGCGTTCCGCAAGGAAATGGAAGAGACCTTCAAGCGGCCCATGGGCAAGGAAGTCGCCGTCAAAGGCGAAGACTACACCATGGAAAGCGGCAAGGTCGTGATCGCCTCGATCACCTCCTGCACCAACACCTCCAACCCTTATGTGATGATCGGTGCAGGCCTCGTGGCGCGCAAGGCCGCTGCACTGGGCCTGGATCGCAAACCCTGGGTCAAAACCTCGCTTGCGCCCGGCTCGCAGGTGGTTTCCGCCTATCTGGAGGCCGCAAACCTTCAGGAAGATCTGGACAAGGTCGGCTTCAACCTGGTCGGCTATGGCTGCACCACCTGTATCGGCAACTCCGGCCCGATCCAGCAAGAGCTGTCCGACGCCATCGCCGAGGGTGATCTGGTCGCGACCTCCGTCCTGTCCGGCAACCGCAACTTCGAAGGCCGCATCAGCCCCGATGTGCGCGCCAACTACCTGGCCTCGCCGCCGCTGGTTGTCGCTTATGCGCTGGCGGGCACCATGGACATCGATCTGGCAACAGATCCGATCGCACAGGACAAGGACGGCAATGACGTCTATCTGAAAGACATCTGGCCGACCCAGAAGGAAATTGCTGATCTGGTCGAAGCGACCGTGACCCGCGAAGCCTTCCTGTCGAAATATGCCGATGTGTTCAAAGGTGACGAGAAGTGGCAGGCGGTGGAGACCACCGACGCGGAAACCTATGACTGGCCTGCAGCCTCCACCTACATCCAGAACCCGCCCTACTTCCAGGGTATGGGCTCTGAGCCAGGCACCATCTCAAACATCAAGGATGCAAAACCGCTGCTGATCCTTGGCGATATGGTCACCACCGACCACATCTCCCCTGCGGGTTCCTTTGCAACTACCACCCCGGCTGGCCAGTATCTTCTGGACCGTCAGGTACAGCCGCGTGAGTTCAACTCCTACGGCTCACGTCGTGGGAACCACGAGATCATGATGCGCGGCACTTTTGCCAATATCCGTATCAAGAACGAGATGCTGGATGGCGTCGAAGGTGGGTATACCAAGGGCCCCGATGGTCAGCAGACCTCTGTCTATGAGGCCTCCATGGCCTATCAGGAACAGGGCACCCCGCTGGTGGTCTTTGGTGGTGAGCAGTATGGCGCGGGCTCCTCTCGCGACTGGGCGGCCAAGGGCACGGCCCTGCTGGGCGTCAAGGCTGTCATCGCCGAGAGCTTTGAGCGCATCCACCGCTCCAACCTGGTTGGCATGGGTGTGATCCCGTTTGAGTTCACTAGTGGCGACACCCGCAAATCGCTGAAGCTCACCGGGGATGAAACCGTCTCGATCCACGGTCTGGACACCATCAAACCTCAGGAAGAGGTCTCCTGCGACATCACTTATGGCGATGGCACGACCAAGACCATCACCCTGAAGTGCCGTATCGATACCGCGCCAGAGATTGAATATATCGAACATGGTGGCGTGCTGCACTACGTGCTGCGCAACCTCGCCAAATCGTAAAACTGGCGCAGGTTTCCTGCGACCCAAACACAGAAAACGGGCGCCACAGCGGTGCCCGTTTTTATTTATGATACGAAGACCTACTTCCCGGCACCCGTATGAAGGGCACCTGCGACTCTGGCTTCCCTTACGTTAACTTCTGTCTGGACGGCACAGCGTTTAGCAGTCTAGCATTCGAGATGATGGTCAGCCCATCACGATGCACTATCTGCGTCTAAGACAACAAAACATGCCCTGCCAACCCCGGTAGCAAAGCAACCACAAACGGATAAACCGTGACAAATACCCCTGAAAAAGAAGCCATTATCGTCACCGTGAAAGCGGTTCCTAGCCTGTTCGACGAGTTGGTTGAAATAACGCAGACGATGATGCCGGAGACCCGCGCGTTTCCTGGCTGTATCGAGGCACATCTGCTGCTGGCCCCAGAGCGCGAAGAGATGGTGATTTTTCAGATCTGGGAAAGCAGCGAGGCCCAGAGCGCCTATCTGACCTGGCGCGCCGAAAAGGGGGATTTTGAGCGTCTGGGCGAACTGATCCACGATGAGCAGATCTTCCGCACCTATACGCTTGGCTGACACCAAGAAGTGGCGCCAAAAATTGACCCGCTTGGGTTTGTGTCCAATTGCGCGCCTTGCGGCACCGGACACGGATCAGTTCTGCGCCGCACGCTCCAACGCCGGGCGCAATGTACTGTCAATCACCCGCTGTGTGATGGGACCCGCAAAGCGCAGGATGATGGTGCCCTTCCCGTCGATCACATAGGTTTCCGGCACGCCATAAACGCCCCAATCCAGCGCCATCCGTCCGGCCTCATCCCGGCCGATGGCGCGATAGGGGTTGCCCAGTTCCTCAAGGAACCCAACCGCGTTGTCTTCCTGATCCTTGTAGTTGACCCCGTAGATCGCCAGCCCTTCCTCGGACAATGCGTCCAGGCTCGGGTGTTCCACTCGGCAGGGACCACACCAGCTGGCCCAGAAATTCACCAGTTTTACAGTGCCATCGCGCAGGGTGGCATCATCAAATCCGGGGTCGTCAGCAAAGGCGGTCAGCACAACCGGCGGCGCCGTCTGCCCTTCGCGCGCCGACGGCAGGCTCTCGGGATCGTCGCGGAACATTCCAGCCAGAAACAGCGCGACAAGCCCGCCAAAGACCAGCACCGGCAACGCCATCACAGGAGAAACCTTAGCCATTGTGCGCATTCCCCCGGCTCTGCATTCGCTGTTCCATCTCCTGCATCTCGCGCCGTACCCTACGGCCACGAGCAAATGTCATCAGCAGCAGTGCCAGTAACAAAAGCAGAGAAGCGGCATAGGAGGACAGCACCTCAACCGCATATTTTCCAAGATCCGGCATCATGCTTGCATCCTTTCCCGCAGCATCAGGGCGCGCATCCGACGAGCGCGGATCTCTGTGCCGGTACGATAGAGCACCAGCGCCAGAAACAAGAGGCCAAAGCCAATCATGCAGACATAGAGCGGGTTGGAAAACGCATCCGCCACGTTCTCCTCCTTGTCCAGCGACAGCGACGCCCCCTGATGTAGCCCCTGATTCCAGAAGTTGACCGCATAGCGGCTGAGCACCGCAAAGACCGAGCCGACCAGACACAGGATGGAGGTCAGATCAGCGGCAGTATCCGGGTCCTCGATCGCTTCCCAGAGCGCGATATAACCAAGATAGAACAGAAACAGCACCAGAAACGAGGTCAAGCGTGGATCCCATTCCCACCAGGTGCCCCACATCGGCTGGCCCCAGAGCGCCCCGCTGATCAGCGCAATCAGCGTCATCACTACCCCGATGGGGGCCGCAGCCTTTGCCGCCAGCGCGCTCACGTGATGGCGGCGTACCACCCAGATCAGCGAGGCGACCAGCATCATGAACCAGGCGTTGATCGCAATCAGTGCTGCGGGCACATGCAGGAAGATGATCTTGACGGTAGAGCCCTGACGGTAGTCATCAGGCGTGAAGAAGAACCCCCAGATCAGCCCAACCGTGCACAGCACAGAGGCCGAGACCCACAGCGCAGGCATCACCCGTTCCGATGTGGTCAGGAACTTCTTTGGATTGGCGTATTCCCAGATCGACATAGTGGCTATTTAGCTCTTGCTTGAAGGGATCTCAATTCATTCATCCTAGCGCAAATTGACGCGTAGGACGGCGGCGCTGGCAAAGGGCAGCAGCGCCAGCGTGGCGGCCGAAATACCGGCCAGCATCAAGAGCGGCGTCTCCACCGCCATACCTGCCGCACCCCGCCGCGCCGCTTCTGCGCCGAATATCAGCGTCGGCACGTAAAGCGGCAGTAGCAAAAGTGACATCAACAGCCCGCCCCGCTTCAACCCCACTGTGAGTGCGGCGCCGAAGGTACCGATCACCGACAGCGCGGGCGTGCCCAGCAGCAGCGAGACAACCAGCCACAGAAAGCCTGCGGTCGGCAGGTTAAGCAGCACGCCCAGCACAGGGGCCGCCAGCACCAGCGGCAGGCCAGTGGTGATCCAATGGGCCAGCGCCTTGATCGTCACGACAGCTTCGAGCGGCAGCGGAGCGGTGGCCATCAGATCCAATGTGCCATCCTCCCAGTCCAGCGCCAGCAGCCGGTCCAGCGACAACAGGCAGGCCAAGAGCGCACCAAGCCACAGCACACCGGGGGCAATGCGGCCCAGCAGCTCTGACTGCGGCCCGACAGAGAACGGCACCAGCACCGTCACGATCAGGAAAAACGCCAGCCCCAGACCAAAGCCGCCGCCTGCGCGCAAGGCCAGCCGCAGGTCCCGCAGCAACAGCGCCCTCACAGGAAGGCTCCGTCGAAGTTGTCCAGATCCGGCAGCTTCGCGCGAAACCGGCTGATATCCAGCGTGTCGCCGTCAAGGCCAAGATCGATGTGAGTGGCAATCAACGCCGCACCGCCGCCCGCCAGATGCCCCTGCACCACATTCGCAAACTGCTGCACCGAGGCCCGGTCCAGACTGACCGTCGGCTCATCCAATATCCAGTAGCGCCGCCCGGTGACCATCAAACGCGCCAGCCCCAGACGGCGTTTCTGACCCGCTGACAAGGCTCCCGCAGGTCGGTCCCGCAGGTCGCGTAAATCAAAGGCATTCAGCGCGGCATCAATATCGCCTGTGGCAAAGATTGCCGCCCAGAATTTCAGGTTCTCCGCCACCGTCAGGGTCAGTTTTATTCCATCGGCATGGCCTGCGTAGACGATGTCGTCTTCCTCTCCGGCCCCGTCAAATGTCATCTCACCTGCCAGAGGCGGTTGCAGCCCTGCAATGGTACGCAAGAGCGTGGTCTTGCCACAGCCGTTCGGCCCCCGCAGGATCAGTGCCCGCCCGGGCGTCAGCGCGAAATTCACGCCCTCCAGCACCGGCACGCCGCCACGCGCGATGCTCAGCCCTGCGATGGTCACTGTCATGAAATTCGCCTACCTCTTTGGTTCTTGGTCGAAAAACCTGATCCCGCGCGGCCTGTCCTTGCGCCAGATCAAGCCTGTTTCCATCATGGACAGGTGATCAGACCGCAAGCGCCGCAAGGGCGATCCGGCGACCTTCTGAGAGGAGGACGTTATAGGTCCGGCAGGCAGCGGGAGAGTTCATCGCCTCCACCCCGATCCCGGCCCCTTCCAGTTGCTGGCGCAGGCTTGCCGGGATATGCGCAACTTCAGCCCCGGTGCCGATGAACAGCACGTCAACCTCACCTGCTAGTGCCAATAGCGGATCAGCGTCCTCATAGCCGCCCCACCCCGTGGTCCCCGTTGCCCCGGTCAGGATATCGCCCTGATACACTTCCCCTCCAACGCGAAAGAACCCCGGACCGTAGCCATCAATCGGCAAGGCGTCGGTATAGGCAACTTCGTTCAAACGCATGCTGTGCATCCTCTGTAGCTGGTCGGCTTGCGGATATGTGACCGCGCCCTGCCCGGCTGCATAACATGTCAGCCCCGCTGACAAAATAGCGCGACACCAAGGCACCAACAAAAAGAGGCCGCAGCCCGGGGCTACGACCTCTGATGCTCATATCACTTGACGCCGGTCAGGCGTCAATATTGGCGAACTGGTTGCCGGTGGTATTGCTCGGCTTCGTCCAATCCCGCTTTACACCTAGCCACAACAGGATGGTGGAGGCGACAAAGATCGACGAATAGGTGCCGATGATAACGCCCCAGATCATCGCAAAGACAAAGCCCCGGATCACGTCACCACCCAGCACATAAAGCGAGACCAGCGCCAGCAATGTGGTCACCGAGGTCATCATCGTCCGGCTCAGGGTTTCGTTGATCGAAATGTTCAGAACCTCCGCGAGCGGCTTCTTCTTGTAGCGGCGCAGGTTCTCGCGCACCCGGTCAAACACCACCACCGTATCGTTCAGCGAGTAGCCGACGATGGTCAGCAGCGCCGCGATGATCGCCAGATCGAACTTGATCTGGAGTTCGGAGAAAACACCGATGGTCAGCACCACATCATGCACCAGTGCCGCGACGGCCCCCAGCGCAAACTGCCATTCAAAGCGCAGCCAGATGTAGATCAGAACCGCCCCAATCGCGAGCGCAACCGCCAGAACAGCTGTCTGCACCAGCTCACCCGAGACCTTGGGGCCTACGGATTCCACCGACACAAACTTGATGCCCGGCGCCACGGTGTCCAGCGCGGCATTTACCTCGGCAATCATCTCACCAGAGATCGATTCACCATCGGCCTGCGCCTGAATACGCACCATAGCCACATGCTGATCCTCACCGAAAGTGGGGTCAAAGACCTCACTGATGGTGATATCGCCCAGCTCCAGCGGCTCCAGCGCAGCCCGGTAAGTGCCCACGTCAATGTCCGTGGTGCTTTCGGTACGGATGGTTGTACCGCCCCGGAAGTCGATGCCGTAGTTAAGCCCCTGCAAAGCGAATGAGGCAAAACCCACAACGATCATCACAGCAGAAATGCCCAGCCAGAGTTTCCAGCGCTTGAAGAAATCAAACGAGGTGTTTTCGGGAATTAGTTTCAACCGCATAATCAGACCTCGATCGTTTTCGGACGGCGCCGTTCAAACCACATCACGATGATCACCCGCGTCACGAAGATCGCAGTGAACACCGACGTCATGATCCCCAGCCCCAGCGTAATCGCAAAGCCGCGCACCGGGCCAGAGCCCATGGCGAACAGGATCACCGCCGTGATGAAGGTTGTGATATTGGCGTCAAGAATGGCGCTCAGCGCCTTGGAATAGCCCTCATCGATGGCCCGTGCAGGACCCCGACCAGCCTTCAGCTCCTCGCGGATCCTCTCAAAGATCAGCACATTGGCATCCACCGCCATACCAACCGTCAGAACAATACCCGCGATGCCCGGCAGGGTCAGCGTCGCGCCAATCAGGCTCAGCGCGCCAAAAATCAGGCCGATGTTGAGGATCAGCGCGACATTCGCAAAGAGGCCAAACAGACCATAACTCAGCGCCATGAACACCAGCACCCCGACGAAGGCCACAATCGTCGCGACCTTACCGGCGTCAATGCTGTCCTGACCCAGTTCCGGGCCGATGGTGCGCTCTTCCAGGAATTCCAGCCCCGCAGGCAAGGCACCTGCGCGCAGCAGGATCGCCATATTGGTGCTTTCCTCAATGGTGAAATTGCCAGTGATGATCCCGGAACCACCTGCAATATGCGCCTGAATGACCGGGGCGGAGACCACCTCCTCATCCAGAACAATCGCAAAGGGAGAGCCGATGTTTTCCGCCGTATAGTCACCGAACTTGCGCGCGCCTGTGGTGTTGAAGCGGAAGCTGACCGCCGGGCGGCCGTTCTGATCAAACGACGGCTGCGCATCCACCAACTCCTCACCGGTCACAACCGGCGCGGCCTCAACGGTGTAGAACACGCCGTCCTCATCAAGCGACGGCACAACCTTGTTGCCCACGCCCGCATTGGCGTCGGCATCGCTGCCACGGCCCACAACCGGGTTAAAGGTCAGCTGCGCGGTGGTGCCAATGATTTCCTTCAGTTCAGACGCAGAGCCGATGCCCGGCACCTGGATCAGGATCCGGTCGCTGCCCTGGCGCTGAATGGTCGGCTCACGCGTGCCCACCTCGTCGATCCGGCGGCGGATGATTTCCAGCGCCTGCCGCACCGTGCGGTCATCAGAGGCCAGCTTCTCCTGCTCGCTCAGCTCCACCGTCAGAATGTCACCGGTCCCGGACACGGTGATATCCGTGGCCCCGGCGCCGGTCAGGCTGGTGATCGGATTGGCCAGGGCGCGGACAACCTCCAGCGCGCGGGCCATGCCCTCGGGCTTGGAGATCTTCAGACGAATCTGCCCCTCCGGTGCCTGCTGGCGGCGGAAGGTGCCAACCTCAGCGCGTTCAGGGCGCAGCGCGTCACGCACCTCAGGCCAGAGCGCATCCATCCGCGCAGCGTACACATCCGCGACCTTCACCTCGGCCAGAAGATGCGCGCCACCGCGCAGATCCAGACCCAGGTTGACCAGCGACGACGGCAGGAAGGACGGCCATTGTTCCGCCACCTCCAGCCGCTCGGGGCTCTCGCCCTTGGCGATTATTTCGGCGGCGGCGTCATTGGCCTGCTCGACGCGCGTGTAAAACGCATTTGGCAGGGCAAGCAAAAGGCCGGTCACACAGACCAGCCAGATGAGAACCCGCTTCCAGAGATCAATTTGCAGCATTGCCCTGCCTTTTCAGTTGGTTAAGCGGGGCTACTTACGCTGCCGGCTCGGTCTTGTTCAGAACCTGTGCGATGGTGGTTTTGATCACGCGGATTTTGACACCCTCGGCGATTTCCACTTCGATTTCACCATCTTCCTTGACCTTGGCCACCTTGCCGATGATGCCGCCCTGGGTCACCACCTGATCGCCACGGCGCAGCGCTTCGACCATCGCCTGATGCGTCTTGAGCTTTTTCTGCTGCGGACGGATCAGCAGGAAATACATGATACCAAAGATCAGAATGAGCGGGAGAAACTGGGCGAGTGCGCCACCTTCCATGGGATATTCCTTCTGTGTGACAGGCGCTTCAGACGCCCTTAATTTTGCAGGGGAACCTATGCGCTGACCGGTGGCTTTGCAAGGCTAAGGGAGCCTTATCTGATACCGCAAACGCCGTTGACCCGATGCAGGCGCGGTGAGAGGGTGATCGCATCCTATTTCAGAACCAGATTGCCCGTATGACCGAACTTACTCTGCCAATTGATCCCAAGTATTTTTGGGCGATTGTTACCCTCACCGGTTTCGCACTCGCGGTGATCTGTGTCTATGCAGTCATGCCCCGCACGGAGGGCAAGCATACCGATCCGCTGGATCGCCTGAAAATCTATCTCGGGGCGGCGCAGATACCTGACGGGCTGTTTCTGATGCTTGCCCTGATGTGGATTTGCCTTTTTCTGGCACTGTTTGGTGGCCTGCTGCTGATGCTGTGGGAGCTGATCTGGTTTGCGGTCCCTCAAAATCCGGCGGCAGAGGCATCTGCCCGTTTCGCCTTGCTGCGATTGGCGGCGATGACCGCGACTCTTGGCGCGGTGGTGGCGCTGCCTTTCACCCTGATCCGGATCCGACTGACGCGCGAGGCCAACAAGACTGCTGATGAATCCCTGTTCAACGACAAGATCAACGCCGCCACCGAAGACCTGCACGCCATGCGCCAGCGCTGGGACGCAGAGCGGAAACAAAATATCTGGGAAGATGACATAACCCGGCGCAACGCCGCCATCGATCGACTGGAAGGGCTGGTGAACGAGCGTCCCGACACAGCGCCCCGAGTGTCGCGACTGCTCAGCGTTTATGTGCGCGAACTCTCTCGCGAGGTGCCACCAGAGATACCGCCAAAGGATGCGACCCCTGTGGAATTGCAAAATTGGGCATTTGAATTAACGGTCAAACGATCCGACATGGAAAATGCGGTGCGGGTTCTAGGCCGGTTAAAACAGATAGAAGGAGTGTGTCCTAACGAAATAACCATCGATCTACGACAAGCCAATCTTCAGAAGTTCGACCTAGGCGGACTGCAATTTTCCGGAGCCAGACTTGCTGAGACACACATGCAAGGGGCGGGCTTCAACGGCGCACAATTACAAGAAACAAATCTGTACTACGCCCAAATGCAGTGGGCAGATTTTCACAAGGCACATATGGAGAAAGCCGACCTATCTGCTGCATGTATGCAGGGCGGGCATTTCGTTGAAGCACAGATGCAGGAGGCCGACCTTAACTTTGCAAAATTGCATTGGGCTGATCTTAGCGGTGTCAATTTGCAAAGAGCGGACCTAAGCCACGCGCAGTTGCGGCTAACAGACTTGAGTGGGGCACTTTTACAAGGAGTCGACCTCAGCGCTGCTCATATGGATGGCGCGGACCTCTACCAAGCACAGTTACAAGGGGCCAATTTGAGCAGTGCACTGTTTGGCACTCACACAAAAATCAGTGGAGCAGAACTCTCGGCTAGTTTGCTGTACGGTATTGATCTCTCCAACCAAGAAATTGAATTTGAACAAATCAGAAGTGGTTTTGGAACTGCAGGCACCGTCCTGCCTGGCGGAGACGGGCCGAATAGCCCTAACTGGCCCGCCCATTGGCCAACACTGAGAATGACTGCAATTGAAGCAAGAAATGAATGGGAAAAATGGCAGGCAGACCCCGACAACTACACGCCTCCCCCCGCCCCCTAACGTGCCATCCCACAACACCCCGGCGGCAAAACCTCGCGCCCCCTTCCCCTTCCCGCCCCCATCCGGCATATGCTGGCGGCACTGATTCAACGCTTTAGGAGCAACCCCCATGCATGACATCCGCGCGATCCGCGAGAACCCTGCCGCTTTTGACGCCGCTTTGGCGCGGCGTGGGGATGCGGCGATGTCCTCTGACATCCTGGCGCTGGATGAATCCCGCCGGGCCAAGATCCAGGCGGCTGAAACCGCGCAGGCCGATCAGAACAAGGCGGCCAAAGCCATTGGCGCGGCCAAGGCCAAGGGGGATGACGCCGAATTCGAACGTCTGCGCGCCGAGGTGGCCGGCAAGAAAGCCGAAGTCGCCGCCCTGCAGACCGAGGCCAAGGAGCTGGACGCCAAGCTCACCGACGTGCTGGCCCGCATTCCCAACCTGCCGGCCGAGGACGTGCCAGCGGGCGCGGATGAGGACGACAATGTCGAGGTCAGCAAATGGGGGGCGATCCCCAATTTCTCCTTCGACCCCAAAGAACACTTTGAGATCAAGGGTGTCGCGGCGGCGATGGATTTTGAAACCGCCGCAAAGATCTCCGGCTCCCGCTTTGTCCTGCTGAAAGGCGCTGTGGCCCGCATCCACCGCGCGCTGGCGCAGTTCATGGTCGACACCCATGTGGATGAGAACGGCCTCACGGAGGTAAACTCCCCGGTACTGGTGCGTGACGAGGCGATGTATGGCACCGATAAGCTGCCGAAATTCGGCGATGACAGCTATCAGACCACCAATGGCTGGTGGCTGGTCCCCACCTCCGAGGTGCCGCTGACCTATTCCGTCGCGGGCGACATGCTGGACGAGGCGGCCCTGCCGATCCGCATGACCGCCCATACGCTCTGCTTCCGCTCCGAGGCGGGCAGCGCGGGCAAAGACACCTCCGGCATGCTGCGCCAGCACCAGTTCGAGAAGGTGGAGATGGTCTCCATCGTGCATCCGACCCAATCCGATGATGAGCAAAAGCGCATGCTGCGCTGCGCGGAAGGTCTCTTGGAGAAGCTGGGCGTGCCCTATCGCACCGTGGTGCTCTGCACCGGGGACATGGGCTTTGGCGCGCGCCGCACCTTTGACATTGAGGCCTGGGTGCCCGGTCAGAACACCTACCGCGAGATTTCCTCTGTCTCCACCACCGGTGATTTTCAGGCCCGTCGCATGAATGCGCGGTTCAAACCCGCCGATGGCGGCAAACCGGAATATCTGCACACGCTGAACGGCTCTGGTCTGGCGGTCGGGCGCTGCCTGATTGCGGTGCTGGAAAACGGTCAGCAGGAAGACGGCTCCGTCAAACTGCCCGAGGTTCTGGCCCCCTATCTGGGCGGTCGTTTGACCCTGACGGCGGAGGGCGCGTTGGTTTAAGAACCACGCGCAACCTCTTAACAAACAGTAAAAACCGACGCCTCACAGCGTCGGTTTTCTTCATTCTCAGCCCTGCGCCCGGCAGCACTACTTCTTTTTCTTAGACTTCACAGCAACGCCCGGATCAGGCTGCTTTTTCGCCACGGATTTCTTGGCTGCGTCTTTTTTGGCTGACGCTTTCTTGGTCGGCGCCTTTGGGGACGCATCTTTCTTGCCACTGTCTTTCTTCCCGCTGTCTTTTGAGGGCGCCTCTTTCTTCGGGTTATGCTTAGCCTCAAGGATCGCCTTCGCCTTGGCCTTTTCTTTCTCAATCGCGCGTTTGGCCTTGGCCTTCACCCGCTTGGCCTTCGCCTTGGCTTTCACCTTTGCGGCGGCAAATTCCTCGGCGAGCGCAGCGGCTTTCTTCGCGGATTTTTTTGCTTTCAGCACAGCTTTCTCCGCCTTGGCTTCCGCTGCACGACGGGCAGCCTCAGCCGCGGCAAGGGCTGAACTGAGCTTATCTGCCTCGGCACGGTCAACGGATTTCTCCTGCACTGCACCATTCGGCATCGCTGGAGCATCTCCGTTGGCACGGCGGGCAGGTTTGCCCTGCTCTGGACTGGTTTCCCCATGAGCTTTCTTTGCTTCTGCGGACAATCTCGCCGCGCGCAGCTTGCCGATCCGTGGGATCTTGCTCAGCTCCTGCGGCGATTTCCCCGCCACAGTCTCAATCGTGGCGTAGCCGTTTTCCGATAGGATCCGCGCCAGCGCGGGGCCGACACCAGGAAGTTTGGCAATAGATGTCATGAAGGCTCCTGCGTGTTGGTTTGTCCTGTGGCCGTGGTCAGTGCCCCCGGCACATTCCCGGGCGGAAACGGAACCAGCCGCTGTTGATCTTCGTCCCAGAGCTTTAGCCCCATAGCGCGGATCGCCTCAGCAAACTTGATCCGGCGTGGTGCGATCTCCGGCGGCAGGTTGTGATGGCAGCGACGCAGCCGGTAGCTGGGAATGCGGGCGTTGAAATGATGGATATCATGGAGCGTGATATTGGCGACTGCAAAGTCAAAAAACCAGCCAAAATCGAGACAGGAGGATCCCTGAAGGGCCGCGACCTGCGGATTGAGGTCAGGTCGGCGGTCCCAATAAGTGTCCTCGAAGTTATGCTGAAGATAGACCAGAAAGACACCGATCATACCGCCAAGAAAGGAAAACCCCAGCCAGACCAGCACGCCTGTTGCCCCCGCAACGGCATAGAGCAGCGCAAGCAACAGCACGATCACCGCATTATGCAGGATCACCCCCAACACCCCAAAGCGCAGCGTGTTCTTTGGCCAACGGTAGCGGATAAAATAGGTAAACGCCGCCCCCAGTGGCACCAGCACAAGCGGATTGCGATAGAGCCGATAGGCCACTCGCTGCGCCCAGCCCGCCGCCTGCCATTCGCGCAGCGTCATGGTGTGGATCTCACCGGATTCGCGGTGCTCCAAGTTGCCGACATAGGCGTGATGCTCATTGTGGTTCTGTTTCATCACCTCAAACGGGGCAAAGGTGAACGGCGACAGCACATGACCGGCAATCTCGTTCTGCTGCCGGGTTTCAAACAGCGAATGATGCCCGGTGTCATGTTGCAGCACGTAAAGCCGCACCGCTGCAAAGGCAAAAACCACCCCTGCAGGCAGCATCAGATACCAGGTTTCTGCGTAGCGGATCGCAACCGTCAGCGACAAAAAGTAGACTGCAAATGTGCCGAAATAGCTGAGTGCAGCCAGCCGGTTGTCCTTGTCACAATATGTCCGCGTATATGCTCTCAAATCCATGGGATGTTCCCTAGAGACGCAGTGTGACGCCACGATGACGCGACCCAATGGTGATCTGCCACCAAGCGCGCAGCACACCGACGCCACGGTTAATACCCCGGTCATGGCCGCTCTGCGCCCTACAAACTTGGCAACAGCCCGCCGGTATTTCAATAAATTACAGTGAAGCCTAGCAAGGCCAATGGCTTGGGGTCAAATTCTACATCGCCAGCGCAAGCGCAAACCCGCGCTTGCCATGAAAAAAGGCAGCCTTCGAAATGGAAAGCTGCCTCTTGTCGCTGTAGGGGGGGGCCGCTGCGCGCTTAGTTGCGGCGGCCATCCAGATGTTTGCGCAGCTTCGACGGCGGCGCCTTTTTCTTGCCCTTGTAGGGGTTCTTGTCCGACTGCGAGCGCAGCGTCAGACGGATCGGCGTGCCAGGCATATCAAAATCCTGCCGCAACCCGTTGACCAGATAGCGATTGTAACTCTCAGGCATCTTGTCGGGATGTGAACACATCACCACAAAGCCCGGCGGGCGGGTCTTGGCCTGGGTCATGTAGCGCAGCTTGATGCGCTTGCCCTGTGGGGCGGGCGGCGGGTGCTGTTCCAGCATTCCCGTCAGCCAGCGGTTCAGCGCCGCGGTTGGCACCCGGCGGTTCCAGACGTCATAGGCGCGCATGATCGCTGCGTGCAAACGGTCCAGCCCCTTGCCGGTCTTTGCCGAAACCGTGATCAGCGGCGCGCCGCGCAGCTGCGGCAGCAACCGGTCAAAGGCTTCCTTGAGGTTGCGCAGTTTTTCCTGCTTCTCATCCTCAATATCCCATTTGTTGACCGCGACCACCACCGCGCGGCCTTCCCGCTCGGCCAGATCGGCAATGCGCAGATCCTGCTGCTCAAACGGGATCGCAGCATCCAGCAGGACCACCACGACCTCGGCAAATTTCACCGCGCGCAGACCGTCAGAAACCGAAAGCTTCTCCAGCTTCTCCTGCACCTTGGCCTTCTTGCGCATACCCGCAGTATCAAAGATGCGCATCGGCACATCTTGCCAGTCGATCTGAAGCGAAATCGCATCGCGGGTGATCCCCGCCTCAGGCCCGGTCAGCAGGCGATCCTCGCCCAGGATCTTATTGATCAGGGTGGATTTGCCCGCGTTCGGACGGCCCACAACAGCCACTTGCAACGGTTTGTTGCGGGTCGGCATCGGCACCAACAGATCTTCTTCGTCGGCGTCTTCATCCAGAATGACGTCAATCTCGGGGCTGTCATCTTCCGCGCGTTTTTCAAACTCATCCGCCAGCGGCATCAGCTGCGAATAAAGGTCATTCAGACCTTCGCCATGCTCGCCAGACAGGCGGATCGGCTCACCCAGACCCAAGCCCCAGGCATCCAGAACGCCGGCATCGGCGGCATTGCCCTCCGCCTTGTTGGCGGCCAGAATCACATGGGCGGATTTCTTGCGCAGGATCTCTGCAAACATCTGATCCACCGGGGTCACGCCAACGCGGGCATCCACCATGAACAGGCAGATATCGGCCATATCAACAGCCCGCTCGGTCAGGCGGCGCATCCGCCCCTCAAGCGAGTTGTCGGTGGCATCTTCCAGACCGGCGGTATCCACCACGGTAAAGCGCAGATCGCCCAGTCGCGCCTCGCCCTCGCGCAGATCGCGCGTGACGCCGGGCTGGTCATCCACCAGCGCCAGCCGCTTGCCGACGAGACGATTGAACAATGTGGATTTGCCCACATTCGGGCGGCCCACAATAGCGAGGGTAAAAGACATCAGACCAACTTTCTGCGATTCAGACGCGCCCCATAGCGCATCTGCGCGCGCCCTGCCAGAGCACATCGCTGCGTAAATCTCTCCTACCGCATCAAAACGCTATCGGAAAGCGTGCAATTCACCCTTGGTGGACACAACATAAAGCGTGCCATTCACCACAACAGGCGCTGTGCTGGCACCGCCCGGCACCGCCACGCTGCGCAGCAGTGCGCCGCTTTCGGGGCTGAAGAAGCGCAGGAACCCGTCATTTGAGGCCACAACCACCTGACCACCGGCCATAACCGGCCCGTGATGGGCCACCACTGCGCCGCGTTTACGGGGTTTATCCTTGAGGTATCCGGGCAGATCCGTCGCCCAGACCCCCGCGCCACTGTCCGCATCCAGCCGCACCAGCTGGCCAAGGTCGCTGATCAGGAACACATTGCCCGCAATCGCCCAGACCGGATCCACTGCCCCATGGGGCGCGGTCCACAGCCGGTCACCGCTGCCAAGGTCGAAGGCCGCTGTTCGCCCGGACTGGTTGCCCACATACATCCGGTTGCCGGACACAACAGGCGCGCCGGTGACATCGCTGATGCGGGAAATTGTCCGCCCGATCCGCTTACCCGCCACGGAGGCGTTCCAGCGCCGCAGACCGCCCTTGCGGAAGGTCGCGGTCAGATCACCCGAGCCAAAGGCGAAGATCGCCAGATCAGAGGTGACCGCAGGCGCTGGTGCGCCCAGAATGTTCGAGGGGCTGGGAGTGGCCTGAACCTGCCAGGCAATACGGCCATCCTTGGCATGCACCGCCCAGCCGGTATCATCCCCGGCCACCAGATAGACCAGACCGTCGCGCACCGTTGGCTGACCAGAGCCGGTGGCCTCCAGTTCTTGCCGCCAGATCGTAGCGCCGCTGGCCGCATCCAGCGCGGTCAGCACGCCATAGCCCGATGAGACATAAAGCACGCCACCATCATAGGCCAAACCGCCACCGGTGGCCTGCCCTGAACTGTCAGACGCAGGCAGCAACTCGCTTTGCCACTGCAGCGCCCCTGCTGGGCTGACGGCGGAGACTTTGGCACCGCTGTCCAGCGTGTAGATGCGGCCATCGCCCACTACGGGTGTGGCAGTGATGCGCTGGCGGCGGCTGTCACCGTCGCCGATAGAGGTGGACCAGATTGCGCGCGGCGCAGCGGCCAGCGCCGGATGGGCGGGGCGCAGCCCTTCAATGCCCGGCCCCTGTGGCCAGCTCGCGTTGTTGCGCGTTGCAGGCAGCGCAATGGCGCGGGATTCATTGCTGACCACGGTGACGCTGTCATCGCGCAGATCCAGACGCTCACCGCGCAGGATGACCTCAGGCTCGGCGCAGGCGGACAGGATCAACGCCAATGCGCTCCCAGTCAGAATGCCCCTCGCGCCCCAAAAGCTTGTTACTGCCGTCATTGCCCTGCCCCATTACTGCACTTTTACTGCACGTTGTCTTAGCGCCCATCGGCGCCGAATTGATCTTAGCCTTCTGTCGCCGCCACCGGCTCCAGCGCTCCCCCAAGCGCCACAATCACTTGCGAAGCACGGTCTTTCAAGTCCGAGGTGACACCGGCGGAGGCAATAATCTCCTGCAACCGCGAAATGGCAGCGTCAGTGTTGTTCTCTTCGATATCAATCAGCGCAAGCTGTTCCTGTGCCAGCAGCGCCAGCGGCGCGCCGGGTTGGGCCAGCGCCTCGAACTGGATCCGGCGATCTGCGGCTGGCAGGCTCTCCTGTTGCAGACCAAGCGCCTTGAAGGTCGCGATGTGACGATAAATCAGTGGCATCTCACCATTGCGCGCAACTGCATTCAGGCGCTCAACAGCCGCCGCACGGTCTCCGGCATCGGCCAAGGCACCCGCCTGCAACAACTTCAGAACGGTATCGCCACCGGCAGTCTCAGCGCTGATTGCATCCAGCGCCGTCGCCCGTGCGGCACTGTCATCACTGTCCAGCGCGGCAATCATCTGATCGCCAAGCGCCTGCGATGCAGCTTCGGTCTGGGCGCGATTATATTCACGCAACGCCGCCCCACCCACGATCAGCACCACCGCAACGCCGCCGATCCAGCCATAACGTTTGAGCATCTTGAACAGGCGATCGCGGCGGACCTCTTCTGTCACCTCATCGATAAAGCTGTCGGTGTCGCTCATGAAAATGTCCCTGGCAGATCCGACAACCGCCCCCGCAGCCGCCGGAAAGTTTCCTGTGTTCTGCTTCTCTTACAGTGCAACCGATGCCAAGCCAAGTGGCCGTGATACCCCGGCGTGGGCACAAACTGCTCCAAAAAGGCAAAAAATGTGAACTGAACTACAGAGTTTAGTATGGACAATACTTATATCGCGCATATCACTTAGCGCCAGTTCGCCCGAACATACCCATTAATGGTATGATTGTTGAGTGGCTCTATATGTCCCGAATGGGATGAATATGTATTAGGAAGGCCCAAGATGCGTGTAATTCCACTGATGACTGCTGCTGTAGTGACAGCAGGCCTGTATTATGCCGTGATTGAGCGGGATGCGCTTTTGGCCTTTGCCCGTGGCGAGCAGATCAGCGATGAGACCGCCTCCGCCGATGCCTCCGCCCCGTCCGACGCCCCCAAAACAACGGCCACGGCAGCAGAGACTGCGGCCGCGCGGGCCACCAGCGCTGACAAGACCGGCAATTCAGGCGTCGGCGTAGTTGCCCTGCGCAGCACCGCCCGCGGCATCGACAGCGCGGTTGTCCTGCGCGGGCAGACTCAAGCTATTCGCCAAGTCGAAGTCCGCTCCGAAACCACCTCCACCGTGTTGTCCGAACCGCTGCGCAAGGGCGCGCAGGTGAAGGCAGGCGATCTTCTGTGCAAGCTGGATCCCGGCACGCGCCCCTCCACCCTGTTGGAAGCTAGGGCCCGGCTGAGCGAGGCGAAAATCCGTGTCCCCGAAGCGCAGGCCCGTCTGGACGAGGCCCGCGCCCGCCTCAAGGAAGCGCAGATCAATCTGACAGCAGCCGCTAAACTCTCCGAGGGCGGCTTTGCCTCTGAAACCCGTCTTGCCTCCTCGCAGGCGGCGGAACGCTCCGCCGTGGCTGGCGTGGCCACTGCTGAAACCGGTCTGGAAACCACCAGCGCGGGGATTGAGGCCGCCTCTGCCCAGGTTGCCGCCGCCGAGAAGGAGCTGGCGCGTCTGGACATTCTGGCCCCCTTCGACGGGCTGCTGGAAAGCGACACCGCCGAGCTGGGCAGCCTGATGCAGCCCGGCAGCCTTTGCGCCACCGTGATCCAGTTGGAGACCATCAAGCTGGTCGGCTATGTGCCCGAAACCGAGGTGAACCGCGTCACCATCGGCGCGGGCGCGCGGGCAGAACTGGCCAATGGCCGAAATGTTGAGGGCAAAGTGACCTTTATCAGCCGCTCCGCCGACCCGACCACCCGCACCTTCGAGGTGGAAATCACCGTGCCCAACCCTGATCTTGCGATCCGCGACGGCCAGACCGCCGATATCGTAATCTCAGCCGAGGGCGCCAAGGCGCACTACCTTCCTCAGTCGGCGCTGACCCTGAATAATGACGGCCAATTGGGCGTGCGTGTGGTAAAAGATGACATGACCGTCGGGTTCTACCCGATCCAGCTGCTGCGCGACGAAGCCAGCGGCGTTTGGGTGGGCGGCTTGCCGGAGAAGGCCGACGTGATTGTTGTGGGACAAGATTTTGTTGTTGCGGGCGTCTCTGTCGCGCCCACCTATAAAGAGGTATCCCAATGACCGGTATCGTCAGCTGGGCCGCAGAACGGGCCCGTATGATCCTGGCATTCATTGCCATCTCGCTACTGGTCGGCGGCTTTGCCTATGCCAGCCTCCCGAAAGAGGGCGAACCGGACATCGAAATTCCGGCTCTGTTCATCTCCGTCCCCTTCCCCGGCATCTCTGCCGAGGATGCCGAAACGTTGCTGGTCAAGGTGATGGAGACTGAGCTGGCGGATCTGGACGGGCTCGATAAAATGTCCTCCACCGCTGCCGAAGGCTATGGCGGTGTGGCGCTGGAGTTTGATTTCGGCTGGGACAAGACCGCCATCATGGCAGACGTCCGCGATGCGATGGATGCCGCTGAGGCGGATTTCCCCGAAGGCGCTGAGAAATATTCGATCAACGAGATCAACTTCTCCGAATTCCCCATCGTCATTGTCAACCTGACCGGCGCCGTGCCGGAACGGACAATGGCTCGGATCGCCAAGGACCTGCAGGACGACCTTGAAGCGCTCGAACCGGTGCTTGAGGCCGGGATCGCCGGTAATCGCGACGAGATGGTCGAGGTGCTGATCGATCCCCTGCGGCTGGAAGCCTATAACGTCACGGCGCTTGAGCTGATCACCGTTGTGCAGAACAACAACCAGCTGATCGCCGCGGGCGAAGTCGAGAGCAATCAGGGCACCTTCTCGGTGAAGATCCCCTCCTCCTTTGACGACGTGCGCGATATCTATGAGCTGCCGATCAAGACCAATGGCGACCGCGTGGTCACCCTGGGAGAACTCGCCACCATCAATTTCACCTTCGAGGACCGTCGCGGCACCGCCCGGTTCAACGGTGAGGACACCGTTGCCCTGCAGGTGGTGAAGCGGAAAGGCTACAACCTGATCGACACCGTTGATCTGGTGAAGGAAACGCTAGCTGAAGCCAAGACCAAATGGCCGCCGGAATTGACAGCAGCCGTCTCCGTCGGCACCTCAAACGATCAAAGCCGCGTCGTGGCCTCCATGGTCGGCCAGCTGGAAGGCTCGGTTCTGACCGCCGTCGCACTGGTGATGATTGTGGTGCTGTCAGCGCTTGGCAGCCGGGCGGCCCTGCTGGTCGGCTTTGCGATCCCGACCTCCTTCCTGCTGTGCTTTGCGCTGCTGGCTGTGATGGGGATCAGCATCTCCAACATCGTGATGTTTGGTCTGATCCTTGCGGTGGGCATGCTGGTGGATGGCGCCATCGTGGTGGTTGAATACGCGGACAAACGCATCAAGGAAGGCACCGGCCCGATGCACGCCTATGTCGAGGCGGCGCAGCGCATGTTCTGGCCGGTGGTCTCCTCCACCGCGACCACGCTCTGCGCCTTCCTGCCGATGCTGTTCTGGCCCGGCGTTCCCGGTGAATTCATGGGCATGCTGCCGGTCACCCTGATCTTTGTTCTGTCGGCGTCTCTGGTGGTGGCACTGATCTACCTGCCGGTCATGGGCGGTGTCACCGGCCGGATGAGCCGCCTGTTTGAAAACCTCTCCGATGGGCTGCGTGCCGTTGCCCCCTGGTGGCTGCGGGCGGCTCTGGTGCCCGTGATGCTCTGGGGCATGTTTGCAGGCGCGATGCAGATGCTGAATGGCAGCTACCTGCTGCCTGCGGATGTGCCGGATGTGGCCGCGCTGATCTTTGGCGCGTTGGTCTTTGTTCTGGCCTCCTTCGGCGCCTCTGTCACGCTGGGCGCTACCAGCCTGCAAAGGTCGGAAAAATCGGTCAACGCCGGTTACAAACACACGCCCTTTGGCCATTTCATTAAGTTCATCGTTGGCAATCCGGTAATGCCCCTCGTCGCAATCGGGGCTGTTGCCTTCTCCATCATGACCGTTTTCACACTGTTCTCGACCAACAACTACGGCGTTGAGTTCTTTGTCGAATCCGAACCGGAACAGGCCACCGCCTATGTCCGGGCACGTGGCAATACCTCGCTGATGGAAGAGGATGAGATGGTGCGCCAGACCGAACAGGTCATCCTGTCGCATCCGGCGGTGGTCAATGTCTTCTCCTTTGCAGGTGAAGGCGGGCTCAACACCGATGCCTCCGGCGCGCAGACACCGCCCGACACCGTGGGTCAGGTGCAGTTCGAGATCATCCCCTGGGAGGATCGCCCGACCCAGACTGAAACCTGGTTCAACGGCTGGTTCACCCACGAGGTCACAGCGACCGATTTCGACGGCGACACCGTGATTGAGGAGATCAATACCGAGCTGGCAAAACTGCCCGGTTTCGAAGCTGAGATCCGCGCACTGGCGCAGGGACCTGCCTCTGGCAAGCCGATCCATCTGCGCCTGAAAGGCGACAGCTGGGACACGCTGACTGCCGCTACGCAGGCTGCTCGCGCCCGGTTTGACGAAACCCCCGGTCTGGACCTGATCGAAGACAGTCTGCCCCTCCCCGGCATTGACTGGCAGATCGACGTCGACGTTGAAAAGGCCGGCCGCTACGGCGCCGATGTCGCCACCGTTGGCGCTATGGTGCAGCTGGTCACCCGCGGGATCCTTCTGGATACCATGCGCGTCGACAGCTCGGATGAGGAAATCGAAATCCGCGTCCGCCTGCCGGAAGAGGACCGCGTGCTCTCTACGCTGGATGTGATGAAACTGCGCACCGAAGATGGCCTGGTGCCGCTGTCGAACTTCATCTCCCGCCAGCCAGTGCCGAAACTGGAACAGATCAACCGTGTCCAGCAGCAGCGTTACTACGACGTGAAGGCGGATATCGAACCCGGCCTTTCCAAGGTGGTCATCACCGGCGGGGACAACGGTGCAGAGGAAACGCTGGCCTACGTCAAATCCCTCGCCGAGGGCACCGACACCAGCGCCAGCGACCTGACCGGACCAAGCGGCGCACCGCTGAAGCTGCGCAGCCTCGCCAGCGCTGACAGTCTTGAGGCGGTTCAGACCGCGCTGGACGATGACGCCCGCGTTGTGGCCCTCAATGCCAATGAACGTATCGCCGCCCTGACAGAATGGCTGGACACCGACCCGCTGCCCAAGGACATCACCTGGGAATGGACCGGTGATCAGGAAGAACAGGCCGAATCCGGTGCCTTCCTGATGAAAGCCTTCGCCGGTGCCTTGGCGCTGATGTTCGTGATCCTGCTGGCGCAGTTCAACAGTTTCTATAACTCGGTGCTGGTGCTTCTTGCAGTGGTGCTCTCCACCACCGGCGTGCTGATCGGCATGATGGTAATGCAGCAGCCGTTCTCGATCATCATGACCGGCACCGGTATCGTCGCGCTGGCGGGCATCGTGGTGAACAACAATATCGTTCTGATCGATACCTATCAGGAATACGCCCAGAAGATGCCGCGGATTGAGGCGATCATTCGCACCACCGAGGCGCGCATTCGACCGGTTCTCCTGACCACCATTACCACGATGGCCGGTTTGGCACCGATGATGTTCGGGCTCAGCCTCGACTTCATCAATGGCGGCTATTCGATCGACAGCCCGACCTCGCTGTGGTGGAAACAGCTGGCAACGGCGGTGGTCTTCGGTCTTGGCATCGCAACGATCCTGACGCTGCTGGTCACGCCTTCGCTGCTGGCGATCCGGGTGTGGCTCTGGATCTACGTTGGCGCGCTTGGACGCCTGCTCGCCCGGATCACCCGTGGCCGGTCCAGCCGGATTGCCCGCGATATGCGACTGGCCACCAAGGCCCGCACCCTGCCCACGACGGAAATCCTGTGGGAGGCAGAGCCGAGCCCGGACAGCCCGCAGGCCAAGACACCCGAACGCGACCGCGAAACCCCGCCGTCAACACCACTTCGCGCCGCTGAATAACCCAACAACGCCCCGCCCTCGCGGGGCGTTGTTCGTTTCGGCAGGCAAATCTCCACCGCCAGAACCACCCCAACAGAGAGGATCCAGCCCATGCCCGATTTCAATGATATGTTCGAATTGACCATCGCCGATGTCGATCTGATCGAAGCCGCGCTGCAACGCACCCGAGACAGCTTGGCCGATGCCAACCAGCAAGCGCAGGGTATCGCCGGTCACAGCCGCGAGGACAGCCTGCGCCAGATCCACGATCTCTTGGGGCGGCTACACAATCAGAAGATCTTCTACAAACCTAAGGACGGGGTCTATGTCAGCGGCTAGCCATGCAGATGCAGGCGCCGTTGACGCAAACCCCGCAATGTTGAGTATTCAGAGCGTTCTCAGCCCGCGTCCTGATCCGACTGCTGGCGCTGCCACAGATGCGCGTAGCGCCCGTCCTTGGCCAGCAGATCCTCGTGGGTGCCCTGCTCGGCGATCTCACCCTGTTCCAGTACAATGATCTGGTCGGCCTCCGCCACCGTGCTCAGCCGATGCGCGATGGTGATCACCGTGCGCCCCTGCCCGGCCCGTGACAGCGCCTCCTTGATCTCCTGCTCGGTGTCGCTGTCCAGCGCCGATGTCGCCTCATCCAGCAGCAGGATGGGCGGGTTTTTCAGCAGTGTCCGGGCAATGCCCACCCGTTGCTTCTCACCGCCCGACAGCTTTAGCCCGCGCTCGCCGACCTGCGTCTCATACCCCTCGGGCAGCCGCATGATGAAGTCGTGGATCTGTGCATCGCGTGCCGCCTGTTCGACCTCCTGCTGGGTGGCGCCAGCGTGGCCATAGGCAATGTTGTAGCGGATGGTATCATTGAACAGCACGGTATCCTGCGGCACCACGCCAATCGCGGCGTGCAGGCTCTTTTGCGTGACCTCGCGCACGTCCTGCCCGTCGATGCGCAGCGCGCCGCGTGTCACATCATAAAACCGGAACAACAGCCGCCCAATGGTGGATTTGCCCGATCCGGTGGAGCCGACGATGGCCACCGTCTGCCCCGCCGCCACCTCAAAGCTCACGCCCTTCAGGATCTGGCGGTCGCTGTCATAGCCGAACTCCACATTATCCAGGCTGATCGCCCCGCCGTTGACCTGCAAGACCTTGGCGTTGTCGCGATCCTTCACATCCGGGTCCTGTTCGATCAGATCAAACATCTCGCCCATATCGACCAGGCTCTGCCTGATTTCCCGGTACACGGTCCCAAGGAAATTCAACGGCACGGTGATCTGGATCATATAGGCGTTCACCATGACAAAATCGCCCACCGTCAGATTGCCCTGCTGGACCCCGATTGCCGCCATCACCATCACCGCAACCAGACCGCCGGTGATCACCAGGCTCTGACCAAAGTTCAGGAATGCCAGCGAATAGGCCGTCTTCAGTGCTGCCTTGGCATAGGCCCGCATGGCGACATCATAGCGCTCGGTCTCGCGATCCTCGGCGCCGAAATATTTGACTGTCTCGTAGTTCAGCAGACTGTCGATCGCCTTCTGATTGGCATCGGTGTCCTGCTTGTTCATTTCGCGCCGCAGCGTCACCCGCCATTCGGTCACCGCGAAGGTGAACCAGACATAGAGCCCGACCGTCACCGCCACCACCACGAGATACCAAATGTCGAACATCACGGCGAGGATGATGGCGACCAGCGCCAGTTCCAGCACCAAGGGACCAATGGAAAACAGCAGGAAGCGCAGCAGGAATTCCACCCCCTTCACACCGCGTTCGATAATCCGGCTCAGCCCGCCAGTCTTGCGAGTGATGTGATAGCGCATCGACAGGCGGTGGATATGGCGAAAGGTCTCCAGCGCCAGACGCCGCAGGGCGCGCTGGCCAACCGGAGCAAACACCGCATCGCGCAGCTGCTGAAACCCAGTGGTCAGGATCCGGGCCATCCCGTAGGCCACCGTCAGCCCAACCGCCCCCAACGCCAGCGGCGGCACGCCCTCACCCGCCAGACTATCCACCGCACCTTTGTAAAGCATCGGCGTGTAAACCGCGACCAGCTTTGCCAAAATCAGCACAGCCAGCGCCGCCACAACACGGTATTTGACCCAGGCCTGCCCCTCGGGCCAAAGGTAGGGGAAAACACGGCGCAACGTGCGCAGACCGGAGCGGCGCTCCTCCTGCGCGGTTGTCATATCGCTGTCTGTCATCACATGTCCTTACTGCAAGACCTCTGACATAGGGGCCGCGTGGCAGTTTGACCAGCGCAGCCCCTATATCATGGCCCATCTTCTGGCTGAGAGGCGGCTCGGAATGCAGCCCCCTGGCGGGATCAGACCATGGCCTTACTGCACCGGGACTGAGAACACCTGACCCGGATAGATCAGATCCGGGTCCCGGATCGCCTGTCGGTTGGCATCAAACACCCGCACATAGAGCAGCCCGTCACCGTAGCGTTCCCGCGAAATTGCCCAGAGCGTATCGCCCTCCTGTACGGTCACCAATCGCACCAGCGGTTTCGCCCCGGTGGGGGCTGCGTCCGGTGTTGCGGGATCGGTGGCGGCAGTCTCGACCGGCGGTTGCAGCACCTCAGGCGCTTCCCGTTTAAACGGGGTTTCAAGACGGCTCAGCACCTTGCCCTCACCGTCCAACGCATCCAGCCGCAGCGCATAAATCCCCGGCGCCACATCCGGCAGGATCCCGGACCAGCGCCCTTCCTCATCCACCGGCAGATCCGCAACCGCCGCATTGTCCAGATAGGCGCGCACCACCGCATCGGAGCGCACCCGACCGCTTAGCACCACTGCGCCCTCCGCATCGTAGGAAATAGTATCCAGCGCCACGGCCTCCGGTGCCTCGGCCAGGCTCGGCGTCGGCGGCTGCACCAGCGTCACACCGCTGGCATCAGAACGCAGCACCGCCCTCTGCGCGGGCGCATCATCTGGCGCCTTCCCGGTCTCCGGTGTCTTATCCGACTGCGGTTCATCAACCTCGGCAACTTGCACAGGTCCCACATCCTGCGCCTCATCGCGGCTATCATCCCCGGCACTGACAGCCTGCGTTTCCGCCGCTGGTGTGTTGTCGGCGGCTGTCACGGTCTCGTCCAGCGTCACATCAGAGGCGTCACCCGCAGCCGCCGCGACGGCGGGGTCGTCAGTTTTGCTGCTCGCTTCGCCGACCTCCACAGTCGGCAGAGTTGGCGCATCCGCCGCTGCTTCGACAGCCTCAGCCAACTTGGGTGAGGCCACTGCAATATCACCGTCGCTGGCTTCCTGCGTTCCAGACAGCTTGATGTCCGTGTCGGCAGTACCACCAGCCGGACGATCTCCCTCAAGAGCCACCGCCGATGCGGCGTCTGCCGCCTGCTCGCCAGTCGCCTGCTCACTGGTTACAGCCTCGTCCGCCACCTGCTTCTCAGCAATCGGGGCTTCCGCCACCTCAACCTGAGCCACGGGGGCCAGAATAAACTGCGCATCCGAAGGCAGAACCGCCTCCCCCAGCACCGCCTCCAGCGAAAGCACCTGCGGGCGCGTCGAAGGGGCAACGGTGGTGAACAGCACAAAACTGCCATCGGAGGGCACCGTCAGCCGCTCTACCACAACCCCGTCCAGCAACAGCGATACGACTGCACCGGGCGTCGCCCGCCCCGCGACCATGCCGCTGCCGTCGGTCTCAAACCGCGCCAGATCCATCTGCGGCGCACTCAAGGACAGTCCATCATCCTTGTCCTGACTCGCATCCGTCGCCGCCTGCGCCGAGGTATCACCGTCGGCCACGTCCTCCGCAGCGTCCTCGCCAGCGGGCGCAGTGGCGTCCGTGCTGTCCGCCTCCGCAGTCACCGCGGGGGTCTGCACAACTGGGGCCTCCTCGGCCGGGACGAGCACCGCACGCGCGCCATCGGAGCTGGCCGAAGGCGAAATAACCGCGCTGTCCCCGGTGCCCGCAGTGCTGCGCGGCGCCTCTGTCTGCTCCGAGGCGCCCCATTGCAGGAAAATCACCCCGCCCAGCACCACGACCACCGCCGCAGCGCCGCCGATGGCGGTTGCGGACAGCCCGCCTTTGCCCGTTACATCCGTCATTATCTTCCTTCCCTTCCGACCGTCGACCACCCCTTCGCGAGGCCCCGTCGCTGTCGATCCTGCGGGATGTGCCCCCCGCTTGCTTGAGCCAGCCATTCAATGCCGCTATCAGGGACCAAAGGACGACTTATTTCGCCTCCGAACACAACAAAAAAGGTGACTGCCATGCGTATTCATTCCGTCTGTGTGTATTGTGGATCGCGCGACGGGATCCGCCCGGCCTACGCCGAGGCTGCCGAGGCGCTCGGAACCGGGCTTGCGGCCCAAGGCCAACGGCTGGTCTACGGCGCCGGTGATGTCGGTCTGATGGGCCGGGTGGCACGTGCGGCACAAGCCTCAGGCGGGCAGACCTTCGGCGTGATCCCCGAGCATCTGGTTCGTCGCGAGGTCGCCAAGACCGATCTTAACACCTATGTGGTCACTGAAACCATGCATGAGCGCAAGAAGGTGATGCTCTACAACGCTGATGCCGTAGTGGTGCTGCCCGGTGGCGCCGGTTCGCTGGACGAATTGTTCGAGGCGCTGACATGGCGCCAGCTGGAACTGCATGGAAAGCCGATCCTGATCCTAAATATTGATGGCTACTGGGATCCGCTGAAGGCCCTGGTGGAGCATGTGGTGGCGGAAGGGTTCGCCGGCACGGAAACCACAGAGGCGCTCACCTGGGTCAGCACTATTGAGGATGCGCTGGCAATCCTGCGCGACTGACGTTCAGATCCGGCAAGATCGCAGCACGGACCACTGCGAGACACGAAAAACGCGGCGCCTCACAGCACCGCGTTTTCTAAATTCATATTTCGTCGGTCGCTTGGCACCGGTCAGGCCGCCAGCTCCTGCTGCACGATCTTCTCAATCTCATCAATCGGGTGATTGGTCAGCGTCTTGGGAATTTCCGCCGTGACCAGATCCTGCACTTCCTTGTGCAGCTTGCCACGCAGATTGCCCAGAACCTGCGGCGAGGCCACCAGCACGATGTTCCCCAGCTTGCCCTTATGCGCCCGCTCATAAAGCAGATCGGCAATGTCATCGGCAAACCGTTCCTTGGCCAATTCATGCCAGTCGGTATCATCCAGCGCCGAGCGCTGGCCAGGGCCACCGTCATGCATTCGACCGGGCCGATTGGCGGATTGGTCAATGTCAGACGGGTTGTCCTGTTCTTCCTTGCGGCGCACCTCCAGATGCGGGTTCTGCGCATCGGTGGTGTTCTGCAGCAGCAATGCCTTTTCGCTGTCGGTCACCAGCACAAAGGTGCCGTGGTCAAGCTGTGCCATTATTGATCCTCCTGCTCATTGGATTTAGTCACCCGTGTCGCACCTGCCGGGCGTTCCATGGCGCGCTTTTCCTCATCCTCGGTCGCGACCTCGCGGGCCAGCCGACCCCCGGTGCGCCCGCCATGCGAAACACTGCCTTCAGCGCCAAGGGTCTCCTTGGTTTCCTGACGGCCATCTTGTGATCTGACGCGGTCTGCCATGTCGGTCCTCCATGTGTTGTGGGTTCACCAACACAACCGCTGAGCGTGGAGATTTGTTCCACTGGACCCCCTGATCACGGCACAAAAAAGGCCCCGTCCGATAGCGGACGAGGCCCAAATCTTAATGCTGCTGCACTGCGATCACATGCGCGATGCGACGTTTTCCCAGTTGACCAGATTGTCGAGGAAGTTGGTCAGATAAGCCGGACGCTTGTTGCGGAAATCGATGTAGTAGGAGTGCTCCCACACATCGCAGCCCAGCAGTGCGGTCTGGTTGAAGCACAGCGGGTTGACGCCGTTTTCGGTCTTGGTCACTTTCAGGCCACCATCGGTGTCCTTGACCAGCCATGCCCAGCCAGAGCCGAACTGACCCGCACCTGCGGCGGAGAACTGCGATTTGAACTCATCAACAGAGCCGAAGCTGTCGATCAGCGCCTTTTCCAGCTCACCCGGCATCTTGCTTTCGCCCGGCCCCATCATCTCCCAGAACTGGTTATGGTTCCACAGCTGGGAGATGTTGTTGAAAATGCCGCTCTGGGCGACGGCACCCGCGTCATAGGTGCCCTTGATGATCTCTTCCATGGACTTGCCGTCCCACTCGGTACCCGCGATCAGCTTGTTGCCGTTGTCGACATAAGCCTTGTGGTGCAGGTCGTGGTGATATTCCAGCGTTTCGGCGGACATGCCTTTGGATGCAAGCGCGTCATGGGCGTAAGGAAGATCGGGAAGTTCAAAAGCCATCTGGGCCCCCTGTAGTATCTGTTGCGTTTCTAGGCAGATACATGCGGCTGGTGTCCCCTTTGGTCAAGACCAAGCCGGGGAAACACCAAAAAATATCCGCGGCATTTTGCAAAACACCGCTGCCTGAGACCCTGCTACACGACCCGCGAAGCTGCGCCATTGGCGCGCCTTCACGTCAGTTCAGCTTGATGTCACTGCGCTTGCAAGGGCCGCTGCCAGAGGGACGATTATCTGCGCCATGCACACGGGCAGAAATCGACAACTTCATACGCGGCTCGTCCATAGTCGCGGAATATGTGACTTTTGTTGATCCTTGGCTCGAACCCAGGTTGTTCAGGGTCCACTTCAACTTCAATCGCTGCTTGGAGCGCTGATCATAAGGCACAATCATCGGGGTTTTCTGACGACTGGCGATAATGCCATCCATCACGCCGCTGACTTTTTCGTCGTGGTCTACAAAAACAAGAACGCGCGACGCGATCCAGCCGTGTCTCTCATAAGACTGAATGGTGCAATCATAGGTCACTGGCGCGGCCAAGGCAGGTGCTGCAGCAAACAGGGTGCCGAGGACGGCGGCGGTTTTGATCAGTGTTTTCATTGGTAAAGCCTGTGCTCTCTTCTGGACGCATACTAAATCAGGCACTCGCCTGACAGTTGCACACCAGATTGTCAACGGCTGTCGTTACGGCGCAGTCGCGACATCATCAGCTAACTGGTCACCTGGACACATTGCCCGATCCCGCGTGGCGGCTTTGCCCCGCTATCAAGGGAGATCACCTGCACTGAAAGCTTCTTGTTCTGGGTGTTGAACACGGCGCGATAATGGGTCTTCACCGCCTCGGCCCCATTGCCGACCGAGGCACTGACCACCGTCCAGCTGACCCGATAAGACACATCACTTATGCGGAAAAAACCTGCCTTCAGCGGGCGCCCGGACAGAGCGCTGACATTGCCGGAATGCACCACTTCGGCGGTCCATTCATCATGAAAATGAAGGCTGATCTGTGGTGGGATCCAGCCCCGGCCAGACAGCGATGTCACGGCGCAGGTATACATGCCATCCAATGCCATCGCTGGGGTCGCCAAACCGCTACCGAGTGCAAGCCCGGCCACAAGACCAAACCGCCGCGCGATTGGTAGCAAAAGGTCAGCAACCTTGGGCATATCATCTCCCCACCAGTTAAGACAGCGTGGCAAACCACTCTGTACATAATAACTCCCGATTTGGCGGTGATAGCGAATCAAGGTTGGCAACGGACCAACAAAACCAAATAAAAAGTGCCCCCGGAAATCCAGGGACACTGTAGCTGGGCGTAAAACTCGCTACAAGGCTAAATTGCCTTAACCAGTTAACACGCCTACCTTAGATTGTGGATGTGCAGCTGCAGATAACAAGTTGTAGACATATCCGGCGACGGAACGGAAGCAGACGATGTGAAATGATCCATCATGGTCCAGCCAGAAGGCCGCAGCCACCTGCGCCATGCGGGTCCGGCGGAACTGACCGGGTTTGAAAGCCTCAACCGACATATCCACCGGGCAGATTTTGGCCAAGACCTCGCGGGCATCCTCACCAGAGAGGCGGAACACGCCGCGTGCATCAGAGACGTTCACTGCGAGCGCATGCTCACCTTTCAGCGCCTCTGACAGCTCGGCGACTTTCGCCTCAACCTCTGCATAGGGCACCAGCAACAGCAGCTCATCCGGCGACATCCAGGCGACACCGCCCGCATCGGACAGCGACACCTGACCGCTGGCTGGAACATCCGCCCCTGCGGCGGCTTTAACCGCCGCCTTTAGGGTGTCAGATGCCAGATCGCCGCGCAGGGTGATCATCCCCTGCAGCCCACTGTCCTCGATCTGCGCCAGACCGGAGAACTTCGCACCATTCATTGCGCTGACAGGATCAGACATTCTGCTTTTCCCCTTCCTTGTCGTAAAAGACCTGATCAACGATCTTGGCCTTGTAGATTGTCCCGTCGGTTCCGGGGAATTCGATGATCTCCCCCATCCGCTTGGGACCATGCTTGACCAGACCCATGGCAATGCCACGGCCCAAGTTTGAGGAGTAGTAGGTCGAGGTCACGCGACCGATGGTGTTTTTCTGGCCATTGGCATTAACCCCATTGCCCACCGCATAGGCGCCATCCGGCAGGACCGAGCCATCGGTGGTTTCCAGACCCACCAGCTGCCAGCGATCGGGATCGGCCATATGGCTGCGGGTATGCGCCCGCTTGCCGAGGAAGTCCTCTTTCTTCTTCGACAGCGCCCAGTTCAAGCCCAGATCCTGCGGAATAACCGTTCCGTCGGTTTCATCGCCGATCATGATGAAGCCCTTTTCGGCCCGCAGGATGTGCAGACATTCGGTGCCATAAGGCATCACACCGAATTCCTTGCCCGCCTCCATCAAGGCGGTCCAGAACGCCTGCCCGTCCGAGGCCGCAACCGCGATCTCATAGGACAGCTCACCGGAGAAGGAGATCCGGTAGGCCCGCGCCTTGAAGCCGCCAATCTCCCCGTCACGCCATTCCATGAAGGGCAGTGCCTCCTTGGACAGATCCATGCCGCCGCCCGCTTTCTCGTTCAGCTCCTCCAGTACCTTGCGGGCATTGGGGCCAACCACGGCAACCTGCGCCAGCTGTTCGGTCACATTGGCAACATAGACTTTCCAGTCCCACCATTCGGTCTGGAGCCATTCTTCCATATGACCATGGATCCGCTCGGCACCGCCGGTGGTGGTGTGGCAGAGCCAGGTATCCTCATCAATGCGCGCAACCACGCCATCATCGATCAGGAACCCGTTCTCCGAACACATCAGACCGTAGCGGCATTTGCCGACCTTCAGCGTCGACATCATGTTGGTGTACATCATGTCGAGGAACTTGCCCGCATCGGGACCTTTCACGATCAGCTTACCCAGGGTCGAGGCATCCAACAGGCCGAGGTTCTCGCGGGTGTTCTTCACCTCGCGGTTCACCGCGTCATGCAGGCCCTCGCCGGAGCGGACGTAGGCGAAGGGACGGCGCCATTGGCCCACCGGCTCCCAATCCGCACCATTGCTGTCGTGCCAGTCATACATTGGCGTCTTGCGCAGCGGCTGAAAGATCTCACCGCGCGCCTCACCGCCAATCGCCCCCATCGAAATCGGGTGATAGGGCGGACGGAAGGTGGTGGTGCCCACCTGCGGAATCTCAGAACCAAGCGCATCAGCAAGGATCGCCAAGCCGTTGATATTGGAGAGCTTCCCCTGATCGGTCGCCATGCCCAGCGTGGTGTAACGCTTGGTATGCTCGACGCTTTCGAAACCTTCGCGCGCCGCCAGCTGCACGTCTGAGACCTTGACGTCGTTCTGATAGTCCAGCCAAGTCTTCATGCGCAGCTTGATGTCGGCCTTGGCAGGCATCAGCCACACCGGCTCCATCGCCTTCTCTACCGGCGCCTCTCCGACCGGAGCGGCAGCCGCTTTGACCTTGCGGCCAGCAGCCTTCGCCGCCGCCTCACCTGCGGCCTGCGCATCGCTCAGCGCGCCGCCCAGATCAGCGGCACCATTGGCAGCACCCGCAGCGATGACAAACCCATTGCCATCCGCACCAAGCGGCGGACGCGAGGCATCGGGACGGAAATTCGCATGGGCCTGATCCCAGACCAGCTTGCCACCGCAATGGGACCACAGGTGCACAACCGGCGACCAGCCACCGGACATCGCCACCGCATCGGCCTCGACCTCCTCCTGCGCGCCACCTTCGCCGTTCTGGGCGCAGATCGCCACGGATGTGACGCGCTTGCCGCCTTTCACTTTGGCAATGGCCCGGCCACATTCAACACGAATGCCCAGCTGACGGACCTCTTCCATCAAAGCACCACCGCCGCTGTCGCGAGCGTCCAGCACGCGGACCACCTCAACACCCGCGCCATGCAGCGCAATTGCGGTGCGATAGGCGTCGTCATTGTTGGTGGCGACCACGACCTTCTGGCCCGGGGTCACCCCCCAGTTCACCGCATAATCACGCATGGAGGCCGCCAGCATCACGCCCGGAACATCATTCCCGGCAAAGGACAGCGGCCGTTCGATGGCACCGGTTGCCGTGACAATCTGGCTCGCCCGGATCCGCCACAGACGGTGGCGCGGACCACCCTGCCCCGGCGCATGATCGGTCAGACGCTCATACCCCAGCGCGTAGCCGTGGTCATAAACGCCTGCGCCCATGCAGCGGTCGCGCAGGGTGACATTCTCCATGGCGTGCAGCTCGGCGAGGGTTTTCTCAACCCAGGCATCTGGCTCCATCCCATCAATGGTGCCGCCATCAACCGGCGCACGCCCACCCCAATGGTTGTTCTGCTCGATCAGCAGCACCTTGGCACCGGAGCTGGCCGCCGCCTTGGCCGCCTGAAGACCGGCCACACCGCCACCAATCACCAGTACATCCACGAAATAATAGAAATGCTCGTAGGTGTCGGCGTCCTTCAACTCCTTGTCCGGCGCCTTGCCCAGACCGGCAGAGTGACGGATGATCGGCTCATAGACATGTTTCCACAAGGGGCGCGGGTGGATGAACATCTTGTAATAGAAACCCGCAGGCAGGAACCGGGCCAGCGCGTTATTGGCGACCCCGACGTCAAACTCAAGGCTCGGCCAGTGGTTCTGCGACTGCGCCGACAGGCCCGAGAACAGCTCGGTCGTGGTGGCGCGCTGGTTCGGCTCAAAACGATCACCCGTCCCCAGCCCGACAAGGGCGTTGGGCTCTTCGGGACCAGCTGCCACCAGACCACGCGGACGGTGATATTTGAACGAGCGGCCAACCATCATCTGGTCATTGGCCAACAGGGCAGACGCCAGTGTGTCGCCTGCATAGCCCTTCATCCGCTTGCCGTTGAAGGTGAATTCGATCTGTTTGGACCGGTCGATCAACCGGCCGTTTTTGGCAAGGCGCGTGCTCATGTGGCGGACCTTTCGCAAGAGAGGGCGACGAAAAGGGGGATAACGTTCAGAGAGGCGATCATTTCAGATCCCGCCATGTCCAACCGGGACGCTTGGCCGAGACCGCGTCAAGGATCTCCTGCGGCGGCTCCGTGGTCTGTGCAGAATAGGTGCCAAAGACCTCAAGCGTGGTGGTGCAGCGCGCAGCATGGAACCACTTGCCGCAGCCATTGGCGTGACGCCAGCGTTCAAAATGCACCCCCTTGGGGTTTTCGCGCATGAACAGATAGTCATGAAACTCTTCATCTGACGAACCGGGGCCAAAACGCTTCAGATGCGCCTCGCCACCTGCGGCCAGTTCGGTTTCTTCGGCTTTGACGCCGCAATACGGGCATTCAAGGATCAGCATTGTGCGGACCTCTCCAACTGGGGGCCAAGGATTTTCGAAGATCCTCGGCAAAATTCTTCCAAGAATTTTGCGACGGTGCGCGGCATCAGTGTGCCACACCCGCTGCGACGCTCTCGTCGATGAATTTGCCTTCTTTGAAGCGCATCATCGAAAACTCTTCGGCCAACGGCGAATGACCTGTGGCCATCAGTTCCGCCATCGCCCAGCCGGAGCCCGGGATCGCCTTGAAGCCACCGGTACCCCAGCCTGCGTTGACAAAGATATTGCCAACCGGCGTCTTGGAGATCAGCGGTGAACGGTCGCCCGTTACATCCACGATCCCGCCCCACTGGCGCAGCATCTTCAGACGGCTGACCATCGGGAAGGTCTCATTGAGGGCGCGCACGGTTTCCTCGATATGATGGAAGGATCCGCGCTGGGTGTAGTTGTTGAACCCGTCGGTGCCGCCGCCGATGACCATCTCGCCCTTGTCGGACTGGGACATGTAACCATGTACGGTGTTGGCCATCACAACCACATCCATGCAGGGTTTGATCGGCTCAGACACCAGCGCCTGCAGCGCCACGCTTTCCACCGGCAGACGGAAACCGGCCATTTCGGAGAGATGCGAACAATTGCCCGCAACCACCATGCCCAGCTTGTCGCAGTCGATGGCCCCCTTGGTGGTGTCCACACCGACGACACGGCCGTTTTCATTGCGCACACCGGTGACTTCGCACTGCTGGATGATGTCCATGCCCATGTTGGAACAGGCCCGCGCATAGCCCCAGGCCACCGCATCATGGCGCGCGGTACCACCGCGTTCCTGCCAGAGCCCGCCCAGAACCGGATAGCGCGGCCCTTCGAGGTTGATGATCGGCACCAGTTCCTTCACCCGCGCAGGCTCGATCCATTCGGTCTGCACCCCTTGCAGCGCATTGGCATGGGCGGTGCGCTTGTAGCCGCGCACCTCATGCTCAGTCTGCGCCAGCATGATCACGCCCCGCGGGCTGAACATCACGTTGTAGTTGATGTCCTGGCTCATCGTCTCATAGAGCGAACGCGACTTCTCATAGATCGCCGCCGAGGGATCCTGAAGGTAGTTGGAGCGGATGATGGTGGTGTTGCGCCCGGTATTGCCGCCCCCCAGCCAGCCCTTTTCCAGAACCGCGACATTGGTGATGCCATAGTTCTTTCCAAGGAAATAAGCCGTGGCCAGACCATGGCCACCGGCCCCGACGATGATCACATCATAGTGGCGTTTGGGTTCGGGAGAGCGCCAGGCGCGTTCCCATCCGGTGTGGTAGCGCAGCGCCTCACGCGCGACAGCAAAGGCAGAATAACGTTTCATGGGCGAATCCGTGGTTCGAGACTGTTAACGGGTATGCACCACAGACAAGGCTGACCTGCGCCGTTTATCGTCGCAATCATGCATGGTTGCGACATCAGGCAGCAAAGACACCACAGGCTCAACGCACCATTTGCATCCTCATCACCATCTGCCGGGACAGCGCGCCGCAGCCGTTTGGCCTTTTTTCTGACCCCAGACCGCTATACATGGGATTGAAACTGCGGGAGCCCCCATGACCTTCTGGATCGTTATCAGCCTCATCACGCTGGCCACCGCCACGCTGCTGTCCCTCGTGCTGCTGCGCGGACGCGACAGCGGCGAGCCGGCCGCCGCCTATGACCTGCAGGTCTATCGCCAGCAATTGCGCGATGTGGACAAGGATCTGGCGCGCGGGGTTCTGCAGGCCAGCGATGCCGAGCGTATCCGAACCGAAATCTCCCGCCGCATCCTAAGCGCCGACGCTCAGGTCCAGGCCGCCGCCAGCGGCCACACCCAGCCCCGCGCCCTGACCAGTGCTGCGGCCATCGCGCTGATCGGACTGGTCTGCGGCGGCACCTACTTGCTCTATGCCAATCTCGGCGCGCCGGGTTACAGCGACCTTGGCCTGCAACTGCGCATCGACGCCGCCGCGGAACGCGCGGCCACCCGCCCCACCCAGGCTGAGGCGGAGGCCGACGCACCGGAACGCCCCACCCGCGTGGTAGAACCGGGCTACGCCACACTGGTTGATCAGCTGCGCGACACGGCCAGCAAACGCGTTAACGACGCGCAGGGTCAAGCACTGCTGGCCCAGCATGAGGCCAACCTCGGCAATTTCGCCGCCGCTGCCAAAGCCAAGGCAAACTACATCCGCATCATGTCCGGCGATGTTGAGGCCCGCGATTTCGGCGAGCTGGCAGAGCTGCAGATCATGGCCGCAGGCGGCTATGTCTCCCCGGAGGCAGAAGACGCCCTGCGCACCACCCTGACACTTGACCGCTTCGATGGCGGTGCGCGCTACTACTGGGGGCTGATGATGGCCCAGATCGGCCGCCCTGATGTCGCCTATGAGGTCTGGAGCGAAACCCTCGCCATGGGACCGGAAGGCGCGCCATGGGTCACCGCCATCACTGCCCAGATTGAGGATATCGCCTATCGCGCCGGTGTTGAGTACACACCGATCACCCCCGGCAGCGTGCCTGCACCGGGCCGCGCCCCCGCCGCCCCTGCTGCAGGTCCCAGCGCCGATGATATCGCCGCCGCGGAAGACATGAGCGTTGAAGACCGCCAACAGATGATCCGTGGCATGGTTGAGGGCCTCTCGGACCGGCTGGCCACCACAGGTGGCACGCCGCAGGAATGGGCGCGGCTGATCGGCGCCCTCACGGTGCTGAACCAGACCGAGCGCGCGCAAGCCATCTATGCCGAGGCGCAAGAGGTCTTCGCCGAGGTGCCCGAGGCCCTCGCCACCATCACCGCCGCCGCCAAACAGGCAGGACTATCCCAATGATCTACGACGACTTTGAAACCTTTGCGGCGGCCGTCCCGAATTTCACTCCGATTGCCGGGCTGGATTTTGGCGATAAGACCGTGGGCGTCGCCATTTCGGACCGGATGGGCACCGTCGCCACCCCGCTCGAAACCATCCGGCGCAAGAAATTCACGCTGGATGCAGAACGCCTCTTCGAAATCGTCAAAGCCCGTGAGGTCGGAGCACTGTTGTTGGGCTTGCCCCGCAATATGGATGGCACCGAAGGACCGCGCTGTCAGAAAACCCGCGCCTTTGCCCGCAATCTTACCAAGCTGACAGAGCTGCCAATCGGCTTTTGGGACGAACGCTTAAGCACGGTTGCCGCCGAAAGAGCGCTTTTGGAGGCGGATACGAGCAGAAAACGTCGCGCAGAGGTGATCGATCACGTCGCCGCTTCGTATATCCTGCAAGGGGCGCTCGACCGGATGCGCCATATCAAGGCAGGATAAAGCTGATGAGCGACGAGGTCTGGAAACGTGACGAGGTGCAATCGCCCTGCATCCAAATCTGTGTCGTCCACCCGGAAGCGCGGATCTGCACCGGTTGCTATCGTTCCATTGATGAGATCACCCGCTGGTCCAAAATGAGCAACGCCGAACGCGCCGAGCTGCTGGAGACCCTGCCCGACCGTGCCAAGGAGCTGACCAAGCGCCGCGGCGGCCGCAACGCCCGCCTAAACCGCAGCTAACGCGGCGCGCGGCAACTGTTGCGCGGCAACGGACAGCGGGCTGACAACGCACAGTATTCTGCCACCGAAAGCCGCGCGCAGCTCGGTAACCTTTTGAAAATCATGCGGAACAACCCCTGACCTATTGTTTCGCACGCGAAACATTTCGGCAGGGTTACTGACCTAAGACAACCAACCCCGCGACGGATCTGTCCAATCCGCCATCTCAGGTCGGAAATAGGCGATCATGCGGCCTTCTTCAGGTGCGCTGGCGCCCTCTGCCCAGGGCGCAACACCGTGCAGACATAGCCGGTGCATCAGATAGGCCTCCCCCGGTTTTGCCGACACCGTGACACGCGGACAGATCTCGAACACCTGCTTGCGGGCGGCCGTATAGGCGTCGGTCACATCGACCTCGCCCCATTGCTCCGATGGGATGCCGTCGAACACCGGTGCAAAGGCACGGCGCATGATCACATGACTGCCCTCCCAGATCACCAGAGGTGAGGCATCGGGACTGCTGTCGTTCAACGGCAGGCCGAGGACCCAGGCATGCGGTTCCTCCACCCGGCGGCGACGGGCATCGCCGAACATCTTCACCCCATCGACATGGGCCGCATCCCGTTTGATCCGGTAGCGCAAAGCCGCCTCATCCTCTCCCGGACGGGGCCGAGGATATCCGGGAAAGACCGAAGACACCTGCCCGCGATGCAGATCCGGCAGCCCCCCAAGATGCCAGTTGATAAAATCGATGGCTGGCCCCGCCAGTGCCGGACCAGCGGGCAATTGACCACGCGCATCATTGGGCAGCGCATCTACCCCAATGAACCAGGTCCCCTCGCATTGCAGCCAGTCGGCATTCGCCGGATCCGCTAACGCCTGAACGCCTGCCTGATGCGCATATCGCGCCCAGGCCAAGGTCGCTGCATCGGCGGGAAAGTGACACCATCCTCGCGTTAAGAAATCCTGCCAGATCATTGCGAAACCTCAACAAAAATCAAAAACCGAGCGACTTTCGCAGCATGTTCAGCGCCACCAGGATCAGAAACACCGCAAACACGCGCTTCAATGGTTTCGGATCCATCGCATGGGCCTGTTTCACCCCCCAAGGGGCGGTGATCAGCGTCATCGCAATCACCACCACAAAGGCGACCAGATTGACCGCCCCAACGGTGAGCGGCGGGCGCACCGATGCCTCAACAGGCAGGAACAGAAACCCGATCACCGAGGGCACCGCGATGATCACGCCAAAGCCCGCCGCCGTCGCCACCGCGCGGTGAATCGGCGTTGCATGCAGGCTCATCAGTGGCACGCCGAAACTGCCCCCGCCAATGCCCATCAGCACCGACAGAAACCCCACCATCGGCGACAGAACCATGCGCCGTGCGCCCTTTGGCATCTCCTGTCCCAGCCGCCAGTCTGCGCGCCCAAAAGCCATGTAAAGCCCGATCACCAACGCCAGCACGCCAAACAGCGCCTGCAATGTGGTGGAGCGCAGCGAGGATGCCACCGTGACGCCGATGATGGCGCCGATGGCAATCCCCGGTCCCCAGCCGCGCAGGATCTCCCAATCCACCGCACCCTTCTTATTGTGACTCATCACCGAGCGCAGGGAGGTCACAATGATCGTCGCAAGCGAGGTCGCCAGACACATCTGCATCAGCTGATCACCGCCATAGCCAAGCGTCTGGAAGACATAGAAAAACGCAGGCACCAGAACGATGCCGCCACCAACCCCCAGCAGGCCCGCCAGAACACCGGCAACCGCGCCGGTCACGATCAGCAGGCCGGCCATCTGCGCCAGTACGGCAGGCTCCGGCAGCAGGGCGGCGGTGGTCACAAGACTGGTGGTCAGGGCTGACATTGGCGGCTCTCCTCAGTGGCGGTCGGCATTCCGGCCCGACGTGGATCCATCGTGAAGGACGGTGCGGGCGAAAGTCCGATCTCTCCCCTACAGGGTGAGCGCAAATTTGTCTCAGGATTTCTTGCGGGTCAGCCGATTGCAGCAGTGACCCGTGGTCGCAGGGTCTCGCAGACATGGTGCTTGATCAGCCCACATTCAGGCCTCTGCCGGATCAGGCAGCGATCCCCGTCACCTGCTCCAGCGCGGTTTCCACCAGTCGCGTATCCGCCCCCGGCCGACTTGCGCCCTCTGACAACACCCGCCGCCAGTTGCGCGCACCGGGCCGCCCTGCAAACAGCCCCAGCATATGCCGGGTGATCTGATGCAACCGTGCGCCCTCAGCCATCTGGTTGTCGATATATTCCAACATCTGCCCCACCACGGCCACCGGATCCGAAGCTTGCCCCGTTCCGTAGATCAGTAGATCCGCCTGTGACAGGATATCGCTGGGCTGGTGATAGGCCGCGCGACCAATCATGATACCATCAAGGCCCCGTTCCAGATGCGGCAGCGCCTCATCCAGCGTCGCCACGCCGCCGTTGAGCGAGATATGAAGCTGCGGGAAATCCCCCTTCATCTGATGCACCAGATCATAATCCAGGGGCGGGATGTCGCGGTTTTCCTTGGGGCTGAGCCCTTTCAACCAAGCCTTACGCGCATGGATCGTGACCCGTTCACAACCTGCGGCCAGGATGCGCTCCAGAAAGACGGGCAACACGTCCTGCGGGTCCTGATCATCGACGCCGATGCGGCACTTCACGGTGACCTCGACATCAACCTTCGCCCGCATGACGGCGACACATTCTGCCACCAGATCCGGCGATTTCATCAGCACCGCGCCGAAGGCGCCGGACTGTACCCGGTCACTGGGGCAGCCACAGTTCAGATTGATCTCATCATAGCCCGCCTCCGCCCCCAAACGCGCCGCCTCAGCCAGCTCGACCGGATCCGATCCCCCGAGCTGCAGCGCGACAGGATGCTCCTGCGCGGAATGATCCAGCAAATGCAGCGCGCCCCCCCGCACCAAAGCAGGCGCCGTTACCATTTCCGTATAAAGCAACGCTTCTTTGCTCAGCAGTCGGTGCAGATAGCGGCAATGACGATCGGTCCAATCCATCATGGGGGCAACTGACAGGCGTGCCGCGTGGCGAATGGCGCTGGCGGGCAGCGGAGATGAGGCGTTGGTCTGATCGGTCATGTCAGGGTTCTTTTCGTCAAGGGTCGTCTTAACTGGAGATGTCTCGTCGGGGATTGATCTCAATGATCAGCGCAACAGGCAGTTTCTGCGCCCATACCATCAAATCCCGCGGGATATCCAGCACCCTTCCCAAAACGCAGACAGCAATACGACAGACCTGCAATCAGATCAAAGGACGGCGTTCCGGGTTTTCAAGATCGATCAATGCCCGCTCCGCGAGGGTGTTCAGATCGGTGATGGACAGAAGACCGTTCTGCCATTCAGCCAACCCCTCCTCACGCAGTGCTCTCAGCCGTTTATTGGTATGCACCAGCGACAGCCCAAGTGCATCCGCCAGATCCTGCTGGCGATAGGCCAGTGGCACCGTGTGCCCCTCCTCCAGTCCGACCGCGCGCAGCCGCAGGTAGATCCGCACCAAAGCCCAGGCAATGCGCTGCGAGGCATCGCGTTGTCCCAGGGATGCAATCGTCTCCCCCAGAAAATGCTCCTCCACAGCGGCAATCCAGGTCAGATCATAGGCGCGCGCGGGATTTTGTTCGAACAGACGAAAAATCTCAGACCGGCGAAACACGCAGAGGGTCATGCTGGTTGTCGCCTCGACCGAGTGCTTCATCTCGCCCATAAGGCCGGCCTGCAGGCCTATGAAATCGCCGGGAAAGATGAAGTTGATGACTTGCCTGCGCCCATTTTCCAGCGTGGTGTAACGGGTGCCCATCCCCTTGAGGACCGTATAGACCTGCGGACTGTTTGAGCCTTCCAGCAAAATGGTTGTCCCGGGATCGACCACCAATTCACCGGTCTTGAACCCTTGGGTGAAGGTCAACTCTTCCTTGCTCATCGGAGTGAAGATGTCGCGGCTTCGCAGCGGGCAGTCCTGGCAGTCGGTGGTCAACAATGCAGAATCCCCTTCGGTGGTATGTCACAGATTAATGCAAGCCTAGCCCAGTTCGGCACAATATGCACGAAACGAAAGGCCACTCCCCTATGCAAGACAATCCGCCGGTCCCCTCGACCGCAGCCAAGGGCGCTATCTATGTTATTGCGTCAAAAGACTATTTAACCACCTGCGATATCTCCGACACGATTCATGAGCTTCACACCGATGCGCAGGTGATCTGCCATCTGTCGATTGAGGCAGCGATTGCCGACATCTGTCGCCAGGACACTATTGCGGTGGTGTTTGCCGAGGCCGGGATCGCGCTAGTGGACCAACTGAAGCTGGATCAAATCGTACTGGCACGTGATGGCAAACTGGTATTGATGGGCACTGCCGCAGAGGCTGAACTGGAGGCTGCAGAGATCGGTTCTTATCCTTGGCCAGTGCTGTGTCGCCCGTTTTCTGCTGCGGTGATCAAAGCTTGGCTACCGCCGCAACATACTGCACCGAAAGCAACAGCCGGGAACAATTCGGCCCCTGACGCGTTACCTCTGCATCTACGCATTGTGGACTAACCTTTTGAAGGAGAGAGAAAATGCTTGGTTGGGCACTTACATTTCTGGTCGTCGCACTGATCGCGGGCCTGCTTGGTTTCGGTGGTATCGCGGGAGCTTCGGCTGGTATCGCAAAAATCCTGTTCATCATTTTCCTTGTCCTCTTTGTGGTGGCCATGGTCATGCGCGCGCTGAAGGGAAAACCGCCAGTGTAACTCGCGGCGCATCCTAATGTCAGATTGAGATACTGGCCCGTTATCGGCTCCCTATCGGGGCCGTGGCGGGCCATCGTTTTTTACTGCGTTTGCAGAAGCCAGTTCGCGGGCTGGCGCGCCTTCGTTTCATTGGCATCCGCCACCGCAATTGGGCGGGGCGCTGTTGCGCGCCAAGCCGAGCTCTTTCCTCTCTGTAGTAGGTCCGTTGAGGATCAGCCCACCAAAGGCTTAGCCTACGGCCTTTCCCGGAAGCGCTGCCGAAATCTCGCCGCTGACCAGTTCCCACTCACTCACAAGGGCCATTAAGTCCGGCATCTCTTCCGCCTCGATATGTTCGATGGTCAGGAGCGCCTCTCTCAATTCAGTGAACCCAAGCACGGCAGCCGATCCAGCCAGCCGGTGAGCCTCCTGCCGCTGCGCAGCATCCAGCGTTTGTGCTTTGCGCAGATCGCTGAGAAACTGATCAACTTCCTCCCGATACCCGGCAAGAAACTGCGCGCCGCGTTCGGCCCCAAGGGCTTGAAAAAACTGTGTGATATCTGACCCCTGATCCGTGAAACCCACATCCGTCTGCCCTGGTGCTGCGGCAACTCCCTGCTCTCGCTTTGCGGCTGCTATCGACGCAGCGGGCACATCGCCGCCTTCTCGGTCGCGGCTGACCCAGCGCGATATCACATCAGCAAGCGTTGCTTTGCTAACCGGTTTGGTCACCACTTCGGCCAGCCCGGCGTCACGTATCCTCGCATGATCACGCGCGGCCACATGCGCGGTGAGTGCGACGATCTGCGTGCCATCTGCCAAATGCTGCTCGCGAATTTGGCGGGTGGCCTCAATCCCGTCTACCTCCGGCATGCTGATATCCATGAAAATAAGATCAAAGCGTTCGGCGCGCGCAGCGGCGACACCCTCAGCCCCGCCAGAGGCCAGCACCACCTGATGACCAAGATTGGTCAGCATCCGCTCCACCAGAAGCCGGTTGATTTCGTTATCCTCGACCACAAGGATCCGCACCGACGTGTCCTCAGACCGACTGATGTCCGCGCTTTGCTGCGGCCCCGGGGCGTGCGACGCGGTCAGCATCGGCGTCGGCTCGGCGGGTGCCGCATCGACCGTCCCCCCGGCATGGGAGGCCGGCAGTGGCAACGAGATGGTGAAGAGGCTCCCCTCCCCAAGCTCGCTTTCGCAGGAGATGTCGCCGCCAAGCGCCTCAACGATACGACGTGTGATCGCCAGACCGAGCCCGGTGCCCTCGCTGCTGCGCGCGTAACTCGCATCAAGGCGAATGAAATCCTCAAAAATCCGGTCCAGATCACGTTCGGCAATACCAGCACCGGTATCCGCGATGCTGATCTCGACCGTATCGCCCTTTCCGAGGCGCTGCACATCGACCGACACCGCCCCATCGGTGGTGAATTGCAATGCGTTCTCGATCAGGTTGACCAATATCTTCTTCAGCGCAACCGGGCGCCCGAGCACATCTCCACTGGCGCCAAGATTGCAATGCAGACTGAGATCATTGCGACCATGGCGCGCAACGCTCTGATGTGTGTCGATCAGTTCCTGCACCAGATCGCGTAGGTTAAAAATGCGCTGATGTTCATAGTCGACGCCCGTTTCCAACTGCGACAACTGCAGGACATCATCGACATGGGCCATCAATCTGTCGCCGGAAGTGCGGATCGCCGACAGATAGCCGCGCTGATCCGCCGACAGGGGGGTGGCGTCCAGCAACTCAACCGCGCCAAGGACACCGGTCAGAGGTGTTCGCATCTCGTGGCTCATCACGGTGAGAAGATCTGCCTTTGCCCGCTCGCCTGCCAGCGCCTCATCGCGGGTGCGGGTCAATTCTTCCTCAGCGGCGATCCGGTCTGAGATATCGCGCAGATAACTGACAAAAACGGTTTCTTCGGCTGATTGGCTGGCCATGATCGACAGCTCCACCGGGAAGATCTCACCCGATTTGCGCTTGGCCTCCAATTGCACACGGCCCTGGCCGATGACTTTAGCTGTCCCACCCGCACGATAGGCCTGCATACCCTGCTCATGCGCATCGCGCAGATGGTCAGGAACAATCAGTTCCGCCATATCGGCGCCGGTCGCCTCCCCTTTTGAATAGCCAAAAATCGTCTCCGCCGCGCCGTTCACTTCCTGAATGCGGCCATCGTCGCCAACAACCAGGATAGCATCCAGAGAGGAGGTGATCATGGCGCGCATCCTCGCAACCGCGAAGCGGGTGCGTTCGGCCAAACGTTTGCCGCGCTGATAGAGCCGCCCCATCATCAGCGCGGTTAGCGCCAGCGCCACGCAGAGCGCCAGCACAACCCACGCCAGCCGGGACAGGATCGCAAAGAGGTTGAGGCGTTTTTCCTCTGTCGTGCGCGCATGTTCAGCAAGCCCCGCAAGCGCAAGCACCCGCAAATCATCGCGGTTTGCCCGCAGGATCTCGCCGACCTGCGGAAGGCCGAACAGCAACGCCTCATCCGGGCCGTCGATATAAGTGATTAACGTATCGATCCGCGCCACGATCCGTTGCAGGATGTGGGCGTTTTCCGGGGCCTCGCGCACGGATTTGAAAGTCTGGCTTTCGCGAATGGTGGCGACGCGACTGTAGAGAATATCGAATTCGCGGCGGACCTGCGACAAATCCTGCGCATCGCGCGCTGACAGGACTACATTTTCCAGCTTCAGCTGTTCAATTTCGGCCTGAGACAGGGTCCACTGCAGGCTGTCGGTTGCGGCGGTAGAGAGGACCTCAAGGCGCACCAGCACCTCGCGCCCCAGTCGAACAGACTGCACCGCGAGCAAGGCAAGAACCAAGCCCACGGTGATCAGGACGCTGCGCGACACCAAAGGGTTCTCCCTGAGCCGCACCTATGAAGGGCCTCTGTTTGTGCCGGTCATTGGCCTACTGTGATCTCCTCAAGCTGCCAAATGCTGCGGGAATAAACCGCCTCTGTGCGATATGTAGGATCGCTATCATAAGGGTAGACAATCCACAAAGGCCCCTTGTCGCGCACCGACATGGACGACCCATTGCGCTCATAGGCGACCATCGGACCTCCGTTGGTGGCGTCAGAGACGGGAATTTCGACGGCGTAATCATTGATCGCCCGGGCCACCACGACACCGGACTGCCCCTCGGCGACGCCAACATGGGCCAGAAGTGCGGATAGGCTCACCCCAGTGAAAGCCTGCTCTCCCGAAGTCCAGATAGTCCGGGTATCAAATTGCGCCACCGGCAGGTTGCGCAGCTCCTCCATGGAAAATTCATGCCGCTGCATGTCACCGCCATCGGCAGGTTTGATGGCCACCGTCAGTACGGGCGCACCCGATTGAGATGCCTGTGCTGCGCCGGACGGCAGGCTGCAAAGCAGTGTAACAGCTGCGAACAGCGCCGCGATGTGAAGGTGCCAGTGTTTCATAGCGTCAATCCTTTTGCCCGTGCGTCCCAGCGGATAAGGGTGGTGTCCCAACCGTGATGCACATCTCTGATCTGGTTCCAACCTGTCACAAACCGCCGCGCCGGGCATCTGTTCCTGCGGATAGAGTGCTATTCTTTGGTATAGGATTCGTAACCAGAACTGCGATTTTTTGCCACCAGAGGTCGATTTCACGTGCGGTTGCGCCCGTAAAAGGGCAAAATGGCCCATGGCGTCGGGATCCACAGCGCTGCCCAAACCATTGCCGGACCCGCAGCCAAAGGCCACTCTGGCCCAGATCCAGTGCGATTGACATTTTATCAACCAAATTACGGTTACCCTAACACCCAAGTCGGTACTTAGCAGGAGCTCACATGCGTATTCTTTTGGCGGACGATCACGACATGGTTCGCGAAACAATATCCGCCTATCTGAAGTCAGAAGGCGGCGCTGCCGTGACCTCAACCATCGATCTGCCCGGCGCGCTGAGCGAGATTGAAGAGAACGGGCCTTATGATCTGGTTCTGCTGGATTACAACATGCCCGGCATGCAGGGGCTGACCGGGTTAGGCACCGCGCTGAAGGCCAATGGTGGCAAGGGCGTTGCGATCATCTCCGGCAGTGCGCCCAGCCGCACCGCGCAGGAGGCGTTGGATGCCGGGGCTATCGGCTTCATCCCGAAAACCATGGGTGCGCAGTCGCTTCTGAATGCCGTGCGGTTCATGAGCGCCGGGGAAATATATGTCCCGGTTGAGCTGATGCGCAAGGAGGCAGAGGCGCCTGCCCACCCGCTCGCCGATAAGCTGAGCCCACGCGAGATAGAGGTGCTGGACGGGTTGTGCCGCGGCCTGTCGAACAAGGAAATCGCCCGCGAGCTGGAGTTGCAGGAGGTCACGATCAAGCTGCATGTCCGCACGCTCTGCCGCAAGCTTGAGGCCAAGAACCGCACCCAAGCCGCGCTGACCGCGAAGGAAGCGGGCCTCTTCTAAACCGCCAGCCGGCGTCTACCATATCTGGTAGGAGTGGCTTCAATCATGAATGCGCACCCAGCCCGTGACTGAGTGCGCTTTCTTAGTCCTGAATATACTGTCCGGCGCGGATGATGGGCGTATAAACCCGCTCCGGTTGCCGAGATCAGGGAACCACCGCCCAGCGGATGACATAGGCCACGCAGCCGAGAATTGCGACGCTGGCAATCCAGATCGCCGCGAACCACAAGAGCCGACCAACAGGGCGCCGCGCACCCGGTTCGGGCTGTGGGGCTTGGCGCGCAGGAGAGGGTTCCGCGGGCTTTCCCTGCATCAATGGTAGCCCTCCTCCGGGTTGATTTTGCCGCGAAACACCCAATAGGCATAAGCGGTATAGCCCAGGATCAGTGGCACCAGCACCGCTGCGCCAGCCAATGTGAACATCAGGCTTTCATCCGGCGCGGCAGCCTCCGCGATGGTCAGGCCCGGTGGTACGATGAACGGGTAGAAACTGATACCGATCCCGATGAAGCTGAGGACAAACAGGCCAAGTGCTGCGAGGAATGGCTGCGCATCCCGCGTGCCCTTCAGCCCCTGAAACAGCGCGTAACTGCACAGCGCGACCAGTCCAGGCACCAGTAGGCTGAACAGGCTACCGGGCAGGTTAAACCAGCGGCGGAAATACTCCGGATCCTGAAACGGTGTCAGCAGGCTGACCAGAGCGATCGCAGCCAGCGTTCCGGCACCAAGCCAGCGGGCATAGCCGCGCATCTGGTGCTGCAACTCACCCACGGTCTTCATATTGAGCCAAGTCGCGCCCAACAGCGCATATCCCATCAGCACAGCCAGCCCGGTGAGGACCGAGAACGGCGTCAGCCAGTCCCACCAACCACCTGCATAGGCGCGGCCTTCGATCTCGATTCCCTGCACCAACGCGCCCAGCGCGATGCCCTGCATGGTGGCGGCCACCACGGAACCGCCGAAGAACGCGCTGTCCCAGACGCCGCGCCAGCGGGTGGTGCGCCAGCGGTATTCAAAGGCTACCCCACGAAACACCAGCGCCAGCAGCATCAGGGTGATGGGCATATAGAGCGCGGGCATGATCACCGCATAGGCAAGTGGAAAGACCGCAAACAACCCGCCGCCGCCGAGCACCAGCCAGGTCTCATTGCCGTCCCAAACCGGCGCAATGGAGTTCATCATGGTGGCACGGTCACGCTCAGAGGTGGCAAAGGGGAACAGGATGCCGACACCAAGGTCGAAACCATCAAGGACAACATAGGTCAGCACCGCAAAGGCGATGATCCCGGCCCAGATGAAGGATAGTTCAAACAACATAGTAAGGACCTCTGTCAGTTGCCTTGCGGGGTGGGATCATCGGTGATGTCTGGGTCGACCTGCTGCGCCGGGGTGATCCCCGCCGCCCGCACCGGCCCGTCACGTAGGCCAAGATTGCGGGTCGCAGGTGCCTTGTTCATCATGCGCAGGATGTAGAAGGTTCCGGCCCCGAAGATGAAGAAGTAGACAATCACAAACGCTGTCAGCGAGGCCGCGACCGCAGGTGCGGACACCGGCGCCAGACTGTCAGAGGTGCGCAGAAGGCCATAGACCGTGAACGGCTGGCGCCCAACCTCAGTCGTGATCCAACCGGCCAGAACTGCGACGAACCCCATCGGCGCCATGGCAATCGAAGCGCGGTGCAGCCAGCGACTGTCATAGAGCTGCCCGCGTAAACGCCCCCAGAGCGACCAGAGCCCAAGACCCGCCATCACAAAGCCTAGGCCTACCATAACACGGAAACTCCAGAACAGGATCGCGACCGGTGGCTCGTCCTCGTCCGGAATGGTGTCCAGCCCGGCCAGAGGCGCGTTCAGATCATGTTTCAGGATCAGGCTCGAGAGCTTTGGGATCTCAATCGCATAGTCGATTGACTTGGTTTCGGCATTTGGCAGCCCGAACAGGATCAACGGTGCCCCCTCAGGGTGACTGTCATAGTGACCTTCCATTGCCATCACCTTGGCGGGTTGATGTTCCAGTGTGTTCAGCCCGTGTGTGTCCCCGGCGAAGATCTGGAGCGGGGCGACCACCACCAGCATCCACATCGCCATGGAGAACATCCGTCGCGCCGCTGCATCGGTTTTGTCGCGCAGTAAGTGCAAGGCACCAACGCCCCCCACCACCAGCGCAGTGGTGAGGAAAGCCGCCAGCACCATATGCACCAAGCGGTAGGGGAAAGAGGGATTAAAGACGATCTGCCACCAATCCTCTGGCACAAACTGGCCCACGTCATTGATGCTGTATCCTGCAGGCGTCTGCATCCAGCTGTTCACACTCAGGATCCATGTCGCTGACATTAACGTGCCAAAGGCCACCATGGCAGTGGCGAACATATGCAGCCTGTCCCCTACACGAGCACGTCCAAACAACATGATGCCGAGGAACCCGGCCTCAAGAAAAAACGCAGACAGCACCTCATAGGCCATCAATGGGCCAAGCACCGGGCCGGTCTTATCGGAGAACACCGACCAATTGGTGCCAAACTGGTAAGACATCACAATACCGGAGACGACCCCCATGCCAAAGGCAACCGCGAAGATCTTCTTCCAGTATTCAAACAGGGTGTAGTAGGTTTCATCCCGGGTGCGCAGCCATTGCGCGTTCAAAACAGCCAGATAGCTGGCCAAACCGATGGAGAACGCCGGGAAAATGATGTGAAACGAGACAGTGAACGCAAACTGCATCCGTGCCAGTGTCTCGGCTGTCAGCCCATCAAACATATCTGGTCTCTTTCCTAGAATTCGGTGCCACCCCCGACCGGTTTGGAGTACGAACAGTGGTGGGGTGGCCTTTTTTCTTGTGACAAAGCTAATACCGGAGCGCAGATTTGCAGGTGGCAGAAAGCCGCAGCGCGGCGACAGGTCTCAGGTTTTCAGAATAGCGCCGGTTTATGCTAACCGCTGAAAAAGCCGTTGCACAGCCTGTTTCAACGGGCTTTGACAGGGCTGAGCAGGGTCAAACCTCTGGTCCGCAGGTGAAGATGGCAGAATGGCGCAGGCAAGAACGGAATGACAGCTATGACCCCGGCACACCCCCTCTGGATTGATCGGTTCGCCGGATTGGCCAGGTTGGATGCAGAAACCAAGGCGCATATCCTCGCTGAGGCCGTGCAGATAAACGTGCCGAAAGGCACAGTGATTTTTGGACCCGGCAAATCACCCGAAAACATGCTGTTCCTGCTGGACGGAACGGTGCGGGTGCAGCAGGTTTCCTACAGCGGGCGCGAGATCCTGCTGTACCGGATCAATGCGGGCGAAAGCTGTGTGCTGACCACCGCCTGCCTGCTGGCCTATGAGGATTACGCAGCAGAAGGCATTGCCGAGACAGATGTTGCCGCCGCTGCCCTGCCCCGTTCGGTGTTTGACGCGCTGGTCGCCACCTCGGCAGAGTTCCGCAGTTTTGTCTTCTCGGCCTTCTCCAAGCGGATCACCGATTTGTTTCTGGTGATTGACGAGGTTGCGTTTCAGCGCGTTGACGTGCGGCTGGCGCAGGGGCTTTTGGATCTGGCCGGAGCAGATGATCATCTGGCGGTGACCCATCAGCAACTGGCCGTGGATCTGGGCACCGCCCGCGAGGTGGTGTCGCGCCAGATGCAGGAGTTTCAGCGCCGTGGCTGGGTGCAGCTGGCGCGTGGCAGTATCGACCTGGTGAACCGCGAGGCGTTGCAGCAGCTGGCCGGGCGCTAACCCACCGGCCCCCCCGGATTTGACGATACACCTGCGCAAGGGTGACTTTGTCACAGACATCGACAAGGCATCTGCTGTTTGTGGTGGGGAGATATCGCCAAGGAGTAGATAAGATGACCAGAAACGTCGGCACCCTCGACCGGATGATACGCCTGATGCTGGGCGTGGCCCTCATTGCCGCGCCCTTTGTCAGCGGATTTGCCATTTTTGCCGCAACCTGGGCCACGGTGTTGTCGGTGGTTGTCGGGGTGGTGATGCTTCTGGTGGCGCTCACCCGCAGCTGCCCAGTCTACACGATGCTTGGTTTGCGCAGCTGCAAGCTCTGATCCCAAACCTGTTGTGCAGTCTGCAGCTTGCCCCCCCCTGGCGCTGTCGTTCAAGGGAACCTACGAGTTTGACACGCCTCCCGCTGCCAGACTGCACGTGACACGCAAAGAAAGACCTGAATGCCCTCTCTCCTGACCCGCTATGTCCCGCTTTTGACCTGGGGGCGGGAGTATGACCGACTGACCCTGACCAATGACCTGATCGCAGCGGTGATTGTCACCATCATGTTGATCCCGCAGTCGCTGGCCTATGCGTTGCTGGCGGGTTTGCCGCCTGAGGCCGGGCTTTATGCCTCAATCGTGCCAATCCTGCTCTATGCGGTGTTTGGCACCAGTCGGGCGCTGGCGGTGGGCCCCGTCGCCGTGGTGTCGCTGATGACTGCCGCCAGCCTCAGCCAAATCACCGCACAGGGAAGCATGGGCTACGCGGTTGCGGCCCTGTCGCTGGCCGTGCTGTCGGGCGCGATCCTATTGGCGATGGGGCTGCTGCGGCTGGGGTTTCTAGCAAATTTCCTGTCACATCCGGTGATTGCCGGATTTATCACCGCCTCCGGCGTGCTGATCGCCACCAGTCAGATCAAGCACCTGCTAGGGATCACAGCCGAAGGTCATACGCTGCCGGAGTTGGTCCTGTCACTGTTGGAGCATCTGCCGCAGCTCAACTGGCCAACCGCGCTGATCGGCGGCGGCGCGACAGCATTTCTGTTCTGGGTGCGGCGCGGGCTGAACCCGGCCCTGCGTCGGCTCGGGGTCGGGACGCGCATGGCGGGTTTTCTGACCAAAGCCGGGCCAGTTGCGGCGGTTGTCGTGACCACGCTGACCGTCTGGGGACTAGGGCTGGCAGAAAGTGGTGTGAAGATTGTCGGCGCGGTGCCGCAAGCGCTGCCACCCCTCACTCTGCCGGATCTGTCACAGGATCTGCTGGCGCAGCTGCTGCTACCTGCGGTACTGATTTCCGTCATCGGATTTGTGGAATCGATTTCCGTGGCGCAAACGCTCGCCGCAAAGCGGCGGCAGCGGATCGACCCGGATCAGGAGCTGATCGGACTGGGCACCGCCAACCTTGGCGCGGCTTTTACCGGCGGCTTTCCGGTGACCGGTGGGTTCTCCCGTTCAGTGGTGAATTTTGATGCCGGAGCGGAAACCCCTGCAGCGGGCGCGTTCACCGCAGTTGGGCTGGCAATTGCCGCCGTTGCCCTAACGCCGCTGATCTACTTCCTGCCCAAGGCGACCCTTGCCGCGACCATCATCACCGCCGTTTTGGGGTTGGTGGATTTCTCTATCCTGCGCAAGAGCTGGGACTATTCCAAAGCAGATTTTGCCGCTGTTCTGGCCACCATCACGCTGACGCTGTTGATGGGTGTCGAGGCGGGCGTTTCGGCTGGGGTGGTCCTGTCGATTTTGCTGCATCTCTACAAATCTTCCCGCCCGCATATTGCCGAGGTGGGTCGGGTGCCGGGCACCGAACACTTCCGCAATATCCTGCGCCATGAGGTGGAGACCTACCCCAGCCTGCTGACCCTGCGCGTCGACGAGAGCCTGTTTTTTGCCAACGCTCGTTTTCTGGAGGATTGCATCCACAGGCGGGTGGCGGATGACCCTGTCATCGATCATGTCGTGCTGCACTGCGCCGCGATCAACGACATCGACCTCAGTGCACTGGAATCCCTAGAGGAAATCATGCACCGGCTGTCAGAGATGGGCGTGATGCTGCATCTGTCAGAGGTGAAGGGGCCGGTGATGGACCGGTTGCGGCGCGGGGCGCTGCTGGATCACCTCACTGGCAAGGTCTTCCTGAGCCAGCACGATGCGGTGGAGGCATTGCGGCCTGCTGGGAGCGAGGCACGTCTCTCCGCACCGTCCCTCAGGAGCTAGATGTTTGGTCCAGACCAAAGGCAAACCGGGCCGCGAAATACTGCGGCCCGTGTCTCTCTGGTGAGCTGATGAGTAACCCCTGCAGGTGGTCCGGTTGGGCCTCTAAGCAACGCCAGACAGGATCCTGCGTTCTGCCATCCGGACGCTGCGGGCCGGCGCCACTTCGATCAGGTGCAGGGGGCGAATGCCGATATTATCGATCTGCTGAATTTCGCCGCCGCTGGTGAGGCTCTGATCCCGCCAGACCATCTGTACCCGCTCCTGCGACGAGATCATTGCGGATCCTTCAACCACCCGCCAATGGGTGCCGAGGGTTGCCACCGAAAGCGGCAGGCTTTGTCCGGGCAACACAGTCAAATGTTTGACGATATGCTGCGCGCCCATATCGAGAGTCTCGCTGTGACCCCAGCTCTCGATCGCGCCTTGGTCGGCAGTGCGAGCCCCCCCTTCGCGCAGCTGATCGCTATACCAGCTAGCCAACGTCGCGGCATCGCTGCTCTCGCGCATTGTGGCGGCGGGGCGTTCGGCAGGCGCCCTGCGGCTATGCGGCAGGGTTTTGCACCAGCCAGCCTCACCGGAGACGCTACCGGACAGCCAAGCCTCCCATTCGGCATCGCTGGCGACCTCAGGCTCCACCTGCCAAGCGTCAAGTTCATTCCAGCCCGCATCAAGTTCCACAACCGAAAGACCATCAAGATGGCGCAGCACCGCATTTTCAAAGGGGATGTCACGGGAGCGGCGATAGCTTTCGGCGTCCAGCGTCAAGATACCGTCAACCTGAAGGCCTCGGGCAACCGCCGTCTTGCTCGGCATCAGGATCCGGGCGGCATGCTTTTTGTAGGCTGCCAGCAGCGTGTCGAGCCGGGCAAGGTAAATGCCAGTGTTCCAAAGCTTTGCGGCAGGCTGTTCACGCCAGCCATCGAAGGCCGGGTTGCGCTGATCGAGGAACTTGCTGACCGGGGTGACGCCATCGGCAACCAAGCTGCGGGCACATTCAATGTAGCCATGGCTGCGGCAAGCACGATCCGTTTGCACCCCCAACATCACTATATCGCCCTGCTGCGCTGCCAGAACCCCCTGAGCCAAAGCATCCTGAAGCTGGTTGGCGTCATCAAAATCCTGATCCGCAGGCAGGATCAGAACAAGACTGTCAGCCGCTGCCCGCAGGCTATGCAAAGCCGCGATCACACCTGCAGCGGTTTTGGTGGCTCCGGGTTCCAGCAGCAACTGCCCGGTGATGCCTGTTGCCTCCATCTGCGTGTGAACCACCTCAGCAAAGATATCACTGGTCAGAACTGTCGGCGCCTGAAATTCAGGCGCGGCAACAGCCGACAGGACAGTTTGAAAGCGGCTCTCGACACCCGTGGCGTCTTCAAAATGCATGGGCACCATATCTGCGCTGCTGGCGATATCGGAAGCTGTGGCTCCGGCGAGAATGATAGGGTAGATCATGCTGCAGTCCTTTCGGCGTATCCTGACGGTTCTGGGATGACCCAGAGCGGGCGTGTTGATCTCACATTAAGGTCTTCAGTGATCACGATCTTCTATCCAGTGGGTGTTTCCGGGCGCGAAAAAGGATAGCGCCAGCACAACCTTAGCGTTCGACCTCTGTGCAATTCATCATAGAAATGTTTCAAATTTCCCTAAAATCTCACCGTGACACAGTAGCGTCCGGCGGATATGTTCCCGGTATGTCCACTCCTGTATCCTCCATCCGCAATCTTGGCCCTGCCTTTGAGGCGGCCTGCACCAAGGCGGGCATCCCCTCTGCCGAGGCGCTGCGCGCGCTGGGGGCGGATGCGGCCTATACCCGACTGCTGGAGGCGGGCAACCGGCCGCATTTCATCGGTTATTACGTCTTGGTGATGGCCCTGCAGGGGCGGCCCTGGAACGACTGTAAAGGGGCCGAGAAAGCAGAGCTGCGCAAACGATTTGATGCGCTGAAAGCTGGCAGCTTTGATGACCGTAAGTCGGAATTCGAGCGTGCGCTTAATGAGATCGGTGTGATCGAGCGGCAGTGAAAAGTGGAACCATTCCCAAGCTGCGCGAGTTGTGTCTGTAACAGCAACCAAAACTTTGGGAGAGCTATCATGGATCTTATTCGTATCATCGCCGCCGTTATTCTACCGCCGCTGGGCGTCTTTCTTCAAGTCGGTCTGGGCAAACATTTCTGGCTGAATATCCTGCTGACCCTGCTGGGCTATATCCCCGGCATCGTTCACGCCGTCTGGGTGATCGCACGGGAACCCCAACATGCCTAATGTCGACACCCCGCATGAGGAGCGCCTTCAGTCGCTTGAGCGGCTGGCGCATGGCATGGACCGCGCCTTCCGCGTGCCTGTTCTGGGCGCGCGGATCGGCTGGGACAGCATCCTGGGACTGGTTCCGGGTGTCGGCGACGCGCTGGCACTGGCACCGGCGGGGTATATCGTGTTGTCCGGCTACCGCATGGGCGCGTCACCCGGTACACTTGCGCGGATGGTCGGTAACATTGGCGTTGACGCGGTGATCGGCACGATCCCCTTGGTGGGCGATCTGTTCGACATCGGCTGGAAAGCCAATTTGCGTAATGTTGCCATTCTGAGGCGGCATCTCGAAAAAAAGACGATGGCGGGCGAGCCTTTGGCCATACGGCTGGCCCGCAGGGGGTTCGATCATATCAACGCCCCAACCCGCAAGACATTGAAGGCCGCCCGTAACCTGCCTCACCGGTTGCATCGCCGCAGCGGTAGAGCGACCGTAAGCAGCACAGGCGAGAAACGTCTGCGTCACAGTTGACCGACATCACTGACGCTCGCACCAACAGGTATATCTCGCACCAACAGGTATATTATGAAAAAGGCCGCCCCGGATGCTCCGGCGCGGCCTTTCTCTTGTCTTCCTGCTGAAACAGCGGTGGCTTAGCCGACCAGTTCCAGACCGGAGAAGAAATACGCGATCTCAACCGCAGCGGTTTCCGGTGCGTCGGAACCGTGAACGGAGTTTTCGCCAACGGATTCGGCGAACTCAGCGCGGATGGTGCCCGCAGCAGCGTCGGCCGGGTTGGTTGCGCCCATGACTTCGCGGTTTTTCGCGATGGCGTTTTCGCCTTCCAGAACCTGAGCAACGATCGGCGCGGATGCCATGAATTCGCAAAGTTCGTCGTAGAACGGACGCTCAGCGTGTACGGCGTAGAATTCGCCCGCTTGCGCTTTGGTCAGGTGGATGCGCTTTTGGGCGACAACGCGCAGACCTGCGTCTTCGAACTTGGCGTTGATTTTACCGGTCAGGTTGCGACGGGTTGCATCGGGTTTGATGATCGAAAAGGTACGTTCCAGAGCCATTTGGCATACTCCTGCATATTGGGCCGCGGAAAGGACCTCCCGGGGCCGGAAACTTCGCGCGCCGCCTAACATGGCTTGCGCCTCATGGGAAGGGGGTTGTTGCACTCCCCCTGCCCGACGCGGCCCATCAGCGGGCCAAAGTCGCGACATATATACCCGTTCCCCCGCCTTGCGGCGCGCTTTGCCCCATCTGCCGTGCCGTGGCCGATTGACAGCACCGGGTCGCTGGGTCACACCGCCCCTATGTTACGTATTAGCGATATCTCCTATGCGGTCGAAGGCCGTCTTCTGTTCGATGGCGCCAGCGCCACGATCCCCACAGGCCACAAGGTCGGGCTGGTTGGCCGCAATGGCACCGGCAAGACGACGCTGTTTCGCCTGATCCGCAATGAGCTGTCGCTGGAATCCGGCAGTATCTCCCTGCCCAGCCGATCACGTATAGGGGGCGTCGCACAGGAGGCCCCGGCCTCGGATGTGTCGCTGATTGAGACGGTGCTGGCAGCCGACACCGAGCGGGCGGAGCTGCTGGCGGAGGCAGAGACCGCAACGGACCCCAACCGTATCGCCGAAATTCAGACGCGGCTGAGCGATATCGATGCCTGGTCGGCGGAGGCGCGCGCCGCCTCGATCCTGAAGGGGCTGGGGTTCGACTATGAGGCGCAGCAGCGCCCCTGTTCGGATTTCTCCGGCGGTTGGCGGATGCGGGTGGCACTGGCAGCGGTGCTGTTTTCGCAGCCGGATCTGCTGCTGCTTGATGAACCGACCAACTATCTGGATCTGGAAGGCGCGCTGTGGCTGGAGGCCTATCTGGTCAAATACCCGCACACCGTGATCATCATCAGCCACGACCGCGAGCTGTTGAACCGCTCGGTGAACGGTATCCTGCATCTGGAAGACCTCGGGCTGACGTTTTATTCCGGCAACTACGATCAGTTTGCCCGCCAGCGCGCAGCCAACCGTGCCAATCAGGCCGCGCAAGCCAAGAAGCAGGACGCGCGCCGCGCGCATCTGCAAGCGTTCGTGGACCGGTTCAAAGCCAAGGCCAGCAAGGCCAAACAGGCGCAAAGCCGGGTGAAGATGCTGGAGAAGATGGAAACCATCCGCGCGCCCGAAGATGCGGCGCGCACGGTCTTCACCTTCCCCGAACCGGAAGAGCTGTCGCCGCCGATCATCGCCACCGAGGGCGCATCGGTCGGTTATGACGGCACTACGATCCTGAGCCGCTTGGATCTGCGCATCGATCAGGACGACCGGATCGCGCTTCTGGGCAAAAACGGTGAGGGCAAATCGACCCTGTCGAAAATGCTGTCCGGGCGCCTGGATGTGATGGGCGGCAAGATGACCCAATCCAGCAAGCTTCGGATCGGGTTTTTCGCCCAGCATCAGGTGGATGAATTGCATATTGACGAAACCCCCTTGCAGCATCTGCAACGCGAACGCCCGAATGAGGGACAGGCCCGGCTGCGCGCGCGGCTGGCGGGGTTTGGTCTTGGGTCCGATCAGGCGGATACGGAGGTCGGGCGGCTCTCCGGTGGGCAAAAGGCGCGTCTGTCGCTGCTCCTGGCCACCCTGCCCGCACCGCATCTGTTGATCCTCGATGAGCCGACCAACCACCTGGATATTGAAAGCCGCGAAGCGCTGGTTGAGGCGCTGACCGCCTATTCCGGCGCGGTCATTCTGGTCAGCCACGATATGCACCTCCTCAGTCTTGTGGCGGATCGGTTGTGGCTGGTCTCCGGCGGCACGGTGAAGCCCTATGAAGGGGATCTGCCCTCCTACCGCGATTTGCTGCTGACACGCGACAAACCCGCAGGCAAATCCAAACCAAAGGCCGAAAAGCCCAAACGCCCCTCGCGCGACGCGCTGCTTGCCTTGCGCGCCGAAGTCCGCAAAGGTGAAGCACGGCTGGAGAAGGTCAGTGAAATGCGGGACAAGCTGGCTAAAAAGCTGGCCGATCCGGCCCTCTATGACGAAGAGCGCAAGGATGAGGCCGTGGTCTGGCAACGCAAATACGCCGAAGTGATGGAAGCGCAGGATCGGGCAGAGGATCTGTGGCTGAAGGCCGTGGAGAAGCTTGAGAAAGCGGAGGCGCTGTGATGGATACGGCCTTTCTGATCACCTCTTTTGTCACCCTGTTTGTGATCGTGGATCCGATTGGCCTGACCCCCATCTTTCTGGCGCTGACGCAAGGCATGACACCGGCGCAGCGCCGGGCGATTGCCCTGCGCTCGACTGTGACGGCGGCGATCTTGCTGGCAGTGTTCGCTGCCTTTGGTGAGGCGGTGCTGGGGTTTGCCGGGATTTCCATGGCGGCTTTCCGCATCGCGGGCGGCGTTTTGCTGTTCCTGACCGCCCTCGACATGCTGTTTGAGCGCCGCAACAAGCGGCGTGAGGACCGCAGCGAGGAAGATGATTTCGACGATCCTTCTGTCTTCCCGCTGGCGATCCCGCTGATTGCCGGCCCCGGCTCCATCGCGACGGTGATCCTGCTGACCGGGCAGCAGCCGGGTTTTGCCGGGTTTGCCATGGTGATGGGCGTCGTCTTTGCGGTGCTGGGTATCCTGCTGGTCATGTGCCTGTTCTCCGGCCTGTTTGAGCGGCTTTTGGGTAAGACAGGCATTACCGTCGTGACCCGCCTCTTGGGGATGCTGCTGGCTGCGCTGTCGGTCCAGTTTGTGCTGGACGGTCTGCGTGCCTTTGGCTTTGCCGGGGGCTAACCCATCGCAAGTGACCGAACGCTCCCCATATTGAAGGGGAGCACAGATATTCCCTAGGAGACAGACATTGGACGCGATCGACACCCCACGGCTGATTTATCTGCTGCTGCTGCTGGTGGCCGTTGGCTCCTGGGTGTTCGTGCAAAACCGACATGGGCTGGGCAAGACCGTGCAGCAGCTGGCAATCTGGGCGTTCATCTTTCTTGGGGTGATTGCGGGCTACGGGCTTTGGGAGGATATCCGCAGCACCGTTCAGCCACAGCAGGTGGTGATGCGTGATGAGGGGCGCGTGGATGTGCCCCGCGCCCGCGATGGGCATTATTACCTGACCGTGGATGTGAACGACGTGCCGGTGCAGTTTCTGGTCGATACCGGCGCCAGCGCCGTGGTGCTGAACGAAGAAGACGCCCGGCGGGTTGGCCTGAACCCTGATGATCTGGCCTATCTGGGACGCGCACGCACCGCCAATGGCGAGGTGCGCACTGCCTTGGCCAAAGTCGAGAGCATGTCGCTAGGCGACATCACAGACCGCAATATTACCCTCTCGGTCAATGAGGGGCAGATGGACCAGTCCCTTCTAGGGATGGATTATCTGCAACGCTGGTCCAGTATCGAGATCCGCAACGGGTCACTGATCCTGACCCGCTGAGCAGGTGCAGACCTGCGCTTTAGGGTCAGGACCCATCAATCCTGCATCACTGGCGCGCGAACGGCAAAAAATGCAGTGGTTTTGAGCGCGCCGGGACTGGCGGTGTCAATTCCAAGCGTTCAAAGCCACTGCTTTGCAGTGGTTCGCACGTCCGGGGATTTGGCTGATTTTGCCTCTGAGCCGTGTCACATCTCCTTGAAATAGAACCACTATTCCTGCGGACATGTTCCTTGTCAGAGACAAAATCAGTCGAACCAGAGGTGCAGGATTGATGGGTCCTGACCCTAGTCGGCGCCCGCCGTTTTCTCGGCTTTTTTCTGCCAGCGCCCGCTTTCTTCGGACCAATATTGCGCGGAACAGCCCGCATCGGTGAGGGATTTCCACTGCACCCGCGCGCGGGCGACCGCGTCCGGGTTGGTGCCATCAAAGAGGATGCAGACACGCTCCAACGCAGTGACCTCCTCCGCCGTGACCTCGGCCCCATCCACCGCCATCAGGCAGCTTGCACCAGGCACCGGCGTGGTCTCATGGCTGAGCAGGACAGGCTGAAGCGCGTCATGGGGGCCGCCGACCAGACCATGGGGGAGGAACTGATCCTCCGCCCCCAGCCACAGCCGCTCGTCCAGCCGCGTGATCCGTGGCAGGTCCACGCCGCGCACGACAATGCGCCAGCCAGCGCCAAGCGCCTTCTCAAGCAGCACCGGCAGCGTCTCCTCAAGGGACCGCCGGGTCAGATGGTAAAAATAGGCCGCACCCATGGTTTACGTCTCCGCCTGCCCCACGCTGCCTGTTTCACTCTGCTTCGAACATATTCTGCACAAGGCGGCTGAGCGCCATGACACCCCAGCCGGTGGCACCTTTGGGCGCATAATCGGTATCACTTTTAACGGAGGCCACACCGGCAATATCTAGATGGATCCATGGGGTGTCGTCTTTGACAAAGCGTTGCAGGAACTGTGCTGCGGTGACAGAGCCCGCAGCGCGGCCACCGATGTTTTTCATATCCGCGATGCGCGATTTCAGCAGATCATCATAGGCCTTGCCCAGCGGCATCCGCCATGCGCCCTCGCCCTCTGCCTCGGCAGCCTTGAGGAAGGCATTGCAAAGGTTGTCATCATTGGAGAACACACCGGCGTTTTCATGCCCGAGGCCAATGATGATTGCGCCAGTCAGAGTGGCAAGATCGATCATGCCCGCAGGTTTGAAGCGCTCCTGAGCGTACCACATCACATCGCAGAGCACCAAGCGGCCCTCGGCATCGGTGTTGATCACCTCGACGGTGTCACCCTTCATCGATTTGATGACATCGCCGGGACGGGTCGCATTGCCCGACGGCATGTTTTCCACCAGCCCGACAAGCCCAACAACATTGGCCTTTGCCTTGCGCAGGGCCAAGGCGCGCATGGTGCCCGCAACGACGCCAGCACCGCCCATATCCATAGTCATATCTTCCATGCCCGCCGCAGGCTTCAGCGAGATGCCGCCAGTGTCAAAGACAACGCCCTTGCCCACCAGCGCCAGCGGGGCGGCATCGTTGTCGCCGCCATTCCACTGCATCACAACCACCTTGGAGGGGCTGTCAGAGCCCTGCCCAACCGAAAGCAGCGTCCGCATACCCAGCTCTTCCAGTTGGTCCTCTTCCAGCACCTCAACCGTGAGGCCGAGGCTCTCCATCTCTGCCAGACGATTGGCAAATTCGGTGGTGGTCAGCACGTTCGCAGGCTCATTGACCAGATCACGGGTCATATGCACGCCCTCGGCCACAGCTGCCAGCGGGCCGAAGTTGGCCTCGATATCAGCGGGGGATTTATGGGCGATAACCACCTCGGCCTCGGACGGGTCCTTGTCAGCGGTTTTGTGATCGTCAAAACGGTAATCGCGCAGTGCCATTCCAAGCGCCAGATCTGCGGCGCGCGGCATGGAGCCCGCCATCACCGTCACCGGCTTGCCACCGCTGCGGGCGGCCAGTTTGGCGCCGGCTTTGCGCGCCTCGATGGTACTGATCCGGCGCGGGGTCACAAGGATGTCCAGAGCCTCGGCCTTCATGCCTGCGGGCCAGGCCAGCGAGATCACATCGCCGGATTTGGCCTTCTCAAAGCTCTTGGCCTCGACCAGACGCGCCAGCGCACCTTTGGTCAGCCGGTTCGCCGTGCGCGCAGCCTGCCCCAATGTCCCTTCGGGGGTGATCTGAACCACCACGCGGCCCTCGATATCTGAGAGGGTCTTGGGATCAAATTCGACAAAACGAGTGGGGGTCAGCGGACGCATATTCGGGGCTCCTGTCAGGGTCAGTTCGCGGGGTCAATTCCTCAATCCCCAACAGGTAGCCTGCCTGCGTGGAGATGACTAGGGTCAGATATATTTTAGCGCCGCCCTCGGCACAGATGGCGTGGAGGCCGCCGCGTATCAGACCGCCACCGGCTGACTGTCGCGCGCGTTCAGAATGCAGTTTTCCCCGGCAATGAAATCCTCTAAGGTCACCTCAAAACAAGGGCAGTAGGATCTGGGGGGATCGCGTGTCACGATACGACAGATATGTGCTGTCCCAATACCTGCTGTTTTTCGGGTTCTTTGCCTTGATTCTGGTGGCTGTGTTCTGGATCAACCGCGCTGTGGTGCTGTTTGACCGGTTGATCGGTGATGGGCAGTCGGCTCTGGTTTTCCTTGAATTCACCGCGCTCGCCTTGCCGAATCTGGTGCGTATGGTGCTGCCGGTTGCGGCCTTTGCCGCCTCGGTCTGGGTGACCAACCGGCTCAATAGCGAGAGCGAACTGACGGTTTTGCGTGCCACCGGCACCAGTCCTTGGCAAATGGCCAAGCCTGCACTGGTCTTTGGCCTCATCACGGCTGCGATGATGTCGATCCTCACCCATATACTGTTGCCGGCGTCTATTGCCACGCTGGAGCAACGCGAATCCGAAGTTGCCCGCAATGTGACCGCCAAGTTGTTGAGCGAGGGCGATTTCCTGCATCCGGCGCGGGGCGTGACCTTCTACATCGGGCGGATTGATCCGGATGGCACGCTCAACGATGTGTTTCTGTCGGACCGCCGCAACCCGGCTGAAAGCGTCACCTACACCGGCGGCAAGGCCTATCTGGTGCGCGACGGTGAGAAAACACATCTGGTGATGGTTGATGGTATGTCGCAGCGCATCGACGCTGAGACTCAACGTCTTTCATCCACCATATTCTCCGATTTTTCCTATGATATCAGTAGCCTTGCCAACAAAGCTGAAGAAAAAACCCGCAATATTCGCGCCATTCCCAGCCTGGAATTGCTGCGTGACCGCGCCAAGTTGATTGCCGATGGTCCCTATAGTGCGGGGGCGTTGGCGGAGGAGCTGCACCTTCGGTTTGCGCGTGCGCTGGTCTGTGTTGCGGTCGTGATGATCGGGTTTGCGGCGCTGATGCTGGGCGGGTTTTCACGCTTTGGGGTCTGGCGGCAGGCCTTGCTGGCCTTTGTCCTGCTGATCTTCATTGAGGGGCTTCGCGGCGTGGTGTCGGAACCGGTGCTACAGAACGCGGATCTCTGGCCGTTGATCTACCTGCCAACGCTGATCGGGCTGCTGGTCGGGCTGGTCTTCCTGCAACTGGCAGCGAAGCCACTGGGGCCAGTTCTGGCTCGCAGCCGCCATACCCGCAGGGAGCGTGCGACATGACCCTCGACTTCTATTACGCGCGCCGGTTTCTTCAATGGTTTGCAGTGATTTGCGGGGTTTTGTTAACCCTTGTGATGCTGATCGACCTGAACGAGCAAATCCGCCGGTTTGAGGCGCAGGATCTGTCGCTGGGCCAGTTGTTCGGCCTCACCCTGCTGAACACGCCGGCCGCGCTGAGTGAATTTCTGCCGCTGATCATGATCCTGACGACCATCGTGCTGTTCATCGGGCTGGCCCGCAGCAGCGAATTGGTGGTGACCCGCGCCATTGGCCGCTCCGGCATCCGGGCGCTGGCCGCGCCGGTGTTGCTGGCGGCTCTCATTGGTGTGCTGGCCGTGAGCACGCTGAACCCGATCGTGGCGGCGACCTCCAACCGCTACCGCGACCTTGCGGAGACCTATCGCAACGGCGGCCCGGCGGCGCTGTCGCTTACTGGTGAAGGGCTGTGGCTGCGGCAGGGTGGCGCGCAGGGACAATCGGTCATTCATGCCACCGGCTATAGCGGCGATACTGAGAATATCACGCTTTATGATGTGACGATCCTGTCCTACGGACCGGAAGGGCGCCCGATCCGTCAGACGCTGGCGGAAGAGGCTGCATTGGATGACGGTGACTGGGTTTTGACCAAGGCCAAGGTCTGGCCGCTGATTGTCGGCGTGAACCCCGAGACCAATGCCGAGCGTCACCCTGTCTTGCGGCTGTCGACCACGCTGACCTCGGAACGGATCCGTGACACGCTGGGCACCGCGACGGGGATCTCAATTTACGATCTGCCCGCCACAATTCGCGAACTCTCAGAGGCGGGGTTTTCCACCAAACGCTATGAGGTCTGGTTGCAGGTCGAACTTGCGCGGCCTTTGTTCCTGATCGCCATGGCGTTGGTCGGGGCAGCCTTCACCATGCGCCATGCGCGGTTTGGTGGCACGGGGCTGGCGGTGCTGACTGCGGTGCTGTTGGGCTTTGGGCTTTATTTCCTGCGCAATTTCGCGCAGATCCTGGGGGAGAATGGTCAGATCCCTGTGGCGCTGGCCGGCTGGGCACCGCCGGTGGCCGCGATCCTGCTGACGATGGGGTTACTCTTACATGCCGAGGACGGATAACATGCGCCGCGCCCTGTTGCTTTCGACGGTTCTGCCTTGGTTGGCGCTGGGTCAGTTTGCCCTGCCAGAGAGCGCCCGCGCCCAAAGCGCACCGCTGGGCGCGGTGAGCGCACCAGCAGATAACGCCCCTGCAATTCTGGTGGCGGATCAGCTGTTCATCACCCCTGAGCGCACCCTGGTGGCCGAGGGCAATGTTGAGGCGTTTCAGGGTGATATCAGGCTGACCGCGCGAAAGATCACCTTTGATCAGACGCAAGGCGCCTTGCAGATCGAGGGCCCTATTCGCATCGACGAAGGCGGTGATATCACCATTCTGGCCGACGCCGCAGAGCTGGACCGCGACCTGCGCAATGGTCTGCTTGTCGGCGCGCGGATGGTGTTCCAGCAGCAGCTGCAACTGGCCTCGCTGCAAATGACACGGGTTGGCGGTCGCTATACCCAGCTCTACAAAACCGCTGTTACCTCCTGCCATGTCTGCAACGATGGGCGGCCGCCGCTCTGGCAGATCCGGGCCGAGCGGATCACCCACGATCAGCAGGAACGCCAGCTCTATCTTGAGAACGCGCAGCTGCGGGTGCTGGATACGCCGATCTTCTATTTTCCCGGTATTCGCCTGCCGGATCCGACGCTGGAGCGCGCCAACGGATTTCTGATCCCGTCTATCCGTACGACCTCCAACCTCGGCACCGGGGTGAAGGTGCCATATTTCCTGACCATCGGCCCACATCGCGACCTGACACTATCGCCCTATCTTTCGTCGCGCACGCGGACGCTGGATATGCGGTACCGGCAGGCATTCCGGCGGGGTGAGATCGAAATCAACGGCGCCTATACCCGCGATGAACTGTACCGGGGCGAGGATCGCGGCTATGTCTTTGCCGAGGGGACATTTGATCTGCGCAATGAGTTCAAACTGCGCTTTGACCTCAAGACCGTGTCGGATGATGCCTATCTGGTGGACTATGGCCTGCAGGATCTGGACCGGCTGCGCTCCGAGGTGGTGGTGTCCAAGGTTCAGCGTGACAGCCTGTTCCGGGCCAGCGCAATTTCCTACAAGACCTTGCGGGATAGTGAAAATCAGGATCTGATCCCCTCCTCCATCGGCAACCTCTACTATGAGAAGCGGTTCTTTCCGACCCAGATCGGCGGCGAGCTGCGCCTGTCGTTGGAAACCCACGGCCACAACCGCACATCCGACATCAAGGGCAATCTGACCGATCCCGGTGGGCGCGATGTTGGGCGCGCCACCTTTGATGTGGACTGGCAGCGCAGCTGGCGCTTTGGCAGCGGGTTGGTCGCGGAATGGTCGCTGGGGGCTGCGGCAGATGCCTTCGCGGTTTATGATGACAGCGTGTTCGCCAATAAGACCTCGCGCTTCAGCCCACGCAGTGCGCTGACCTTCCGCCTGCCGATGACCCGGCGTGAACAATCCGGCGCGACGCAATATCTGGAACCGATCCTGCAAATCGGCTGGACCGATACCGGCGATACAGCCGTGCCCAACGACGAGAGCAACTTTGTCGAATTTGATCGCGGCAACCTGCTGGAGCTGTCGCGGTTTCCAGCCACGGATGCGCGCGAAGACGGGGTGACCGTGGTCTACGGGCTGAACTGGGCGCGGTTCTCCCCCAGTGGCTGGCAGGCCTCTGCCACCATCGGTCAGGTGTTTCGCGACAGCGACGATGGCCGGTTCACCAAAAGCTCCGGCCTTGGCGGCACCTCCTCTGACCTGTTGATGGCGGCGCAGCTGAAGCTGAATGACGATCTGGCAATCACCACGCGCGGGCTGCTCAATGGCTCGCTCAACTTCTCCAAGGCAGAGGTGCGCGGCGACTGGATGACCGACCGCAGCCGCCTGACCGGCACCTATATGTGGCTGGGGACCGATCCCGCCGAAGGCCGCTCCGAAGAGGTCTCCGAACTCTGGTTTGACGGCGCCTATGAGGTCACCCCCGGCTGGACCGCCAGTGCCAGTTTGCGCTACGACATCTCAGACGCCCGTGCCACCCGCGCCGGGCTGGGACTGGTCTATTCCAATGAATGCGTGACGGTCGATCTTTCGGTCAACCGGCGTTATACATCGACAACAAGTGTTGAGCCGACAACGGATTTCGGCTTTACCATCGCGTTAAACGGGTTTTCCGTGGACAGCGGCAGCAAGAAGTACAGGCGATCATGCAAAAACACCTGAGTTTCCGGCCCCATAATGCGGCCCCCTTCGTTCAGCGCCTAAGCCAGAGCGCAGCAGCCATTGCCTTGGCAACGGCGGTCATGTTTGGCCCCGCACCTGCGGTGGCGCAGGGGCTGTTTGCCCCGGCTGTGACGGTAAACGACGCCGTGGTCACCAATTATGAGCTGGAGCAGCGCGCCCGCTTTCTGACGCTGCTGCGCGATCCCGGCGATCCGCAGAAAAAGGCCCGCGAGGATCTGATCCTTGATCGGCTGAAGCTGGATGTGCTGGCCCAGGCGGGGATTGAACCGACCGAAGAAGAGATCGTCGAAGGCATGACTGAGCTGGCCGGGCGCGCCAATCTCAGCCTGCAGGAATTCCTGAATGTGCTGGGTCAGAACGGCGTCGCACCTGAAACCCTGCGCGATTTCACCCGCGTTGGCATTGCATGGCGCGAATATATCGCCGCCCGCTATCTGGCGCAGGCCCGTCCGAGCGAGGAAGAAATTGACCGCGCCATGGGGCTGTCCGGCTCTGGCGGGGTTGAGGTGCTGCTGTCTGAGCTGATCATGCCGATCAACGCGCAGAACGCAGCCCAGGTTGAGGACATCGCCCAACAGGTGAGCCGGATCACCACCACCGGCGCCTTCTCTCAGGCGGCGCAGCAATATTCCGCAACGGCCACCCGGCAGAGCGGCGGCCGCCTGCCCTGGATGCCGCTCACAAACCTGCCGCCGCAGTTGCAACAGGTGGTTCTGGGCCTGCGTCCGGGCGAGGTGACGGCCCCGCTGCCGCTGGATGGGGCCGTTGCGCTGTTCCAGTTGCGTGATCTGCGCGAAACCTCTGGCGCGGCGCCAAGTTATGCCGCCATCGAATATGCAGCCTATTACCTGCCCGGAGGCCGCACCCCCGAGGCGCTGGCCGCTGGCACCAAGGTCATCAACGCCATCGACACCTGTGACGACCTCTACGGCGTGGCCAAGGATCAGGATCCCTCCGTGCTGGACCGCGAAACGCTCGCCCCGGCGGAAATCCCGCAGGATATCGCCATTGAACTGGCCAAGCTGGACCCCAATGAGACCTCGCTGGCGCTGACCCGCAACAACGGCCAGACCCTGATGCTGCTGATGCTCTGTGGTCGCACCGCTGAGGTGAATGCCGACGCCAGCCGCGAAAGCGTCGGCAACGCGCTGACCCAGCAGCGGCTGGGAGCCTTTGCCGACAGCCTGCTGGAGCAGCTGAAAGCTGACGCACGGATCAGCGACGAATGAGCACGCCTGCCCGCCCCTTGCCCATCGCGCTCAGCTGTGGGGAACCGGCGGGCATTGGCCCGGAACTGGCGGTGAAAGCCTGGCAGGAGTTGCGCGCCACCTGCCCCTTCCTGTGGTTGGGGGATCCGGCGCACCTGCCCACGGGAACAGACTGGCAAGAAATCGATCATGCCGCTGAGGCCGCCGATGTCAGCGCCAGCGCGATGCCGGTGCTGCGGGTCGACTTTGCCGCCCCGGCCGTGCCCGGACAGCTCAACCCCGATAATGCCGCCGGTGTCATCCGCGCCATCGAGACCGGTGTCGCGCTGGTGCAATCCGGTGAGGCCAGTGCGCTCTGCACTGCGCCAATCCACAAAAAAGCGCTGATGGATGGGGCACAGTTTCCCTTCCCCGGTCATACAGAATTCCTCGCCCATCTCGGCAATGTGCAAAATGTGGTCATGATGCTGGCCAGTCCGGCACTGCGGGTGGTACCTGCGACCATTCACATTCCCCTCTCAGAGGTGCCAAAGGCGCTGACCGCCGCGCGCCTGCGGGCCACGATTGAGATCACAGCCCAGGGGCTGCGCGACCAGTTTGGCCTGGCGCACCCGCGAATTGCAATTGCGGGTCTCAACCCTCATGCAGGGGAAGAGGGCGCCATGGGCCATGAAGAGCTGGATTGGATGCGCGGGCTGATTGCCGATATGCAGGGCGGCGCCTACACGCTGTCCGGGCCGCATCCCGCCGACACCATGTTCCATGCGGCGGCCCGCGCCCGCTATGACGCGGCGATCTGCATGTATCATGATCAGGCGCTGATCCCGATCAAGACGCTGGATTTCGATCGCGGCGTCAATGTCACGCTGGGCTTGCCCTTTATCCGCACCTCGCCGGACCACGGCACCGCCTGCGACATCGCCGGTCAAGGCATCGCCAACCCCTCCAGCCTGATTGAGGCGCTGCGGCTGGCGCAGTCCATGGCGCGCAGCTGACCCCGCGCACGACCCAGCAACTGAACGCTGGCCCTTGCAACTTCTTCTGGCCGGAAATATCCCCGCCGGAGGCATGAAAACTATGGCGCGACCCTCGCGCCCCGTCCCAAGGTAACGATGATATGAGCGCTATCGACTCCCTTCCTCCCCTGCGTGAGGTGATCGAGACTCACCAGCTTCTGGCGCGCAAATCGCTGGGCCAGAACTTTCTTCTGGATCTGAACCTGACCGCCAAAATCGCTCGGCAGGCGGGTGATCTCAGCGAATGTGACGTGCTGGAAATCGGCCCAGGCCCCGGCGGTCTGACCCGTGGTCTGCTGGCCGAGGGCGCGCGCCGCGTCCTGGCGGTGGAGAAGGACAGCCGCTGCATCCCCGCGCTGGCGGAGATTTCCGACGCCTATCCCGGACGGTTGCAGGTGATCGAAGGCGACGCGCTGGAGGTGAACCCCCTCACCCATCTGACGCCGCCGATCCGCATTGCCGCCAATCTGCCCTACAACGTCGGCACCGAGTTGCTGGTGCGCTGGCTAACGCCCAAGGCCTGGCCGCCGTTCTGGCAGAGCCTGACCCTGATGTTCCAGCGCGAGGTCGCGGAGCGGATCGTGGCCGTGCCGGGCAGCAAGGCCTATGGGCGTCTCGCATTGCTGGCGCAATGGCGCGCTGATGCGCGGATTGTTCTGTCGCTCCCGCCTGAGGCGTTCAGCCCGCCGCCCAAGGTCCATAGCGCAGTGGTACACCTGAAAGCGCTTGAGGCGCCGCGCTATCCGGCAGACGCCGGCACCCTGAACAAGGTGGTCGCCGCTGCCTTCAACCAGCGCCGCAAAATGCTGCGCGCCAGCCTCAAGAGCGTGAGCCCCGATATTGAAGATCACCTGAATGCCGTTGGCATTCCGCCAACCGAGCGCGCTGAACAGGTTGGGTTGGAGGATTTCTGCGCCTTGGCCCGCAGCCTGAAGCCTCTGGACTAAGTCGCCATAGGTTGGTTTGGCTGCGATACCGACGCGCAGCAAGCAGGCCTAGTGGTCATCACAGATAGAGAAACCCCGGCCTGATTTCAGGCCGGGGTTTTTTGTCTGTCTATTGCAATGCAGTATTCCGCGCTGCGTTATTCTGCGGCCTCAGGCGCATCCTCGGCTGAGGGTTTCGGCTTGGGCTTGCGGCGCGGCGCGGGTTTGCGCTCCGGGGCCGGGGCAGCCTCGCCTGCGTCTGCCGGCGCGCTCTCCGAACTGGCAGTGGCGGCGGTGTCATCGCCTTTGGACTCGGCCGCTTTGCCAGCGTCCGGCTTGCCGCCCTCTGATTTGGGCTTGCGGCTGCGCGGTTTGCGGGTCTGCGGCTTTTGCGGCTTGCTGTCGCCCTCGCCTGCAGCCTGATCGCGGCTCTCGGGGGTTTCTACCAGACCGCTGTCACCGTTGCTGTCGCGCGGGTCCATCACTTCCGGCTGAGGGGCCGCTGCCGGGTCATCGCTGCGATTGCCCGCCTCGCGTTCCTGACGCTCCAGCCGCTCTGCGCGTTCGCGATCCCGCTCCGCCTGGCGCTCGCGGTTCTGCCGCTCCTGCTCTTCACGGCGTGCATCAATTTCGCGTTGGGCCTCGTTCAGCATGCGCAGGTAGTGTTCAGCGTGCTGTTGGAAATTCTCGGTGGCAACACGATCATTGCTCAACTGGGCATCGCGCGCCAGCTGATTGTATTTATCGATGATCTGTTGCGGCGTTCCGCGAACCTTACCTTCCGGGCCGGAGCTGTCGAACACGCGGTTGACAACATTTGCGCCTTGAGGGCGATTCCGGTTCGACTTGGAACGCGAACGTGATTTGGACGATCTCATATGCCTAACGTCAGCCTTGATTGTATTTGTCGTGGACCCATATCGGCGCGCCTCTGCGCCGGATCATCGACCATTTTGGGCTTGATGTCGCCGGGAGGTATTCTTGACCTCGCCCGAAGGCGACCTCTTTGAATAATCATGTTACGCCCGTTCAGACAAGGGGTTAGGCGCTATTATCCGTGCTTTTTCTTACGAAACTGCAAATTCGGGCGATTTTCACGGGTTTAGGAGGCGTTTTCGTCACAGCCGCGACCACAAACCACCCGGTCACGTCCGTCAAGATCCTGAATGATACGGACCTCTTTTAGCCCTGCCGAAAACAGTAAATCGCTTACCGCAGCGCCCTGCGTGGGGCCAATTTCCAGAAACACCCGCCCCTGCGGCGCCAGATGCCCGCCAAGCTGCGCCGCAAGGATGCGATAGGCGCCAAGCCCGTCGCCGCCATCGGTGAGCGCCATCTCAGGCTCATGGGTGCGCACTTCGTCCGACAGATCGGACATTTCATCCAGCGCGATATAGGGCGGGTTGGAGACGATCAGATCGAACTGGCCGTCCACTGCGGAAAACCAGTCTGATTGCAGGATTTCGGCGCGCGGCTCAACCCGGTGCAGCACCGCATTGGCGCTGGCCTGCAGACAGGCGGCCTCGCTCAGGTCAACGCCGACACCGGTTGCGTCGGCCTGCTCTGCCAGCAGGGTGACCAGAATGCAGCCCGATCCAAGGCCCAGGTCCAGAACCCGCGAGAAGGGTTCGGCCAGTGCCGCCTCAATCAGGCATTCGGTTTCCGGGCGTGGATCCAGCACATCGCCGGAGACCTTGAAACGTCGCCCGTAGAATTCGCGCTCACCAATCAGATGCGAGACCGGCACACGGATGGCGCGCAGAGCGATCAGCTGCTCATACCGTTCGGCAATCTCCGGCGCGAGATCTTCGGGTGCAATCAAGGTGACACGGCTGGCCTCAATCCGGGCGGCGTGGGCAAGCAGGACACGCGCATCACGCGCCGGGTCAGGCACGCCGGCTGCGCGCAGTCGCGCAGCCGCTGCGGCCATCGCCTGAGCGGCTGTCTCTGGCGCGTTCATTGACCCATCTCGGCCAGAAGCCGCGCCTGATCATCCGCCGTCAGCGCGTCTATAATCTCGTCCAGATCGCCTTGCATGATCTGATCCAGTTTGTAGAGCGTCAGGTTGATGCGGTGGTCGGACATGCGGCCTTGTGGGAAATTATAGGTACGGATCCGTTCTGAGCGATCACCTGAGCCTACCTGACTGGCGCGATCAGCTGAGCGCTCACTGTCGATCCGCTGCCGTTCCAGATCATAGAGCCGCGTCCGCATCACCTGCATGGCAATTTCCCGGTTGCGGTGCTGAGATTTCTCGGAGCTGACCACGATGATGCCGGTCGGGATATGGGTGATCCGCACGGCGGAATCGGTGGTGTTCACGTGCTGGCCGCCCGCCCCTGAGGCCCGCATGGTGTCGATCCGCAGATCGCCGGGATCAATACGCAGGTCCACATCCTCAGCCTCCGGCAGCACCGCCACTGTGGCGGCGGAGGTGTGAATGCGGCCACCGGATTCGGTCACCGGCACCCGTTGCACGCGGTGAACCCCGGATTCATACTTCAGCCGGGCAAAGACGTTTTCGCCCTTCACATGGGCCACCACTTCTTTCAGCCCGCCGAGTTCGGTTGTCTGCTCCTCGATGATCTCAAAGCCCCATCCCCGTGCCTCGGCGTAGCGCTGATACATGCGCAGGAGGTCTCCTGCGAAAAGGGCCGCCTCATCGCCGCCGGTACCGGGGCGGATTTCCAGCATCGCCGGGCGGGCGTCCGCCTCATCGCGGGGCAACAGCGCCAGTTGCAACGCGTGTTCTGCCTCGGGCACGGCGGCGCGCAGCTGCGGCAATTCCTCTTCGGCCAGCTCTGCCATATCGGGATCATCCAGCATCTGCTCGGCCTCCTCCAGATCCGCGATCAGACGGCGATACGCAGAGATCTGCTCCGCAACCGGTCGCAGGTCGGAATATTCCTTGGCCAGAGCCGCGATGTCCGCACCGGCAACGCCCTCGGCCATTGCGGCCTCAAGATACTGGAACCGTTGCAAAATCTGTTCAAGGCGGTCTTCGGGGATCATGCGCGCAATGTCCGTTCTGATCTGTCTTTGGCGGAAAGCTGCCCTTGTGATATGCTAGGGCCATGCAACATGCCAGTCCTCATATCGCAGGAGCGGGCCGCATGCCGCAGCGCGCCATTGCCCCGGCTCTGCCGGAACGCAGGTTTGGGTCCTTGGGCCGACAGCTGACGCGGCTTCTTGGTCTTGTGCTGCTGTCCTATGCCACCGCGACGACAGTCCAAGCGGATGTGACAGCCCCGAACGGACGCACGATTGATTGCTATTGCACCGACAAGAGCGGCAGCCGGATCGAGCTGGGGGAGTTTATCTGCCTGCAGGTCGATGGGCGCATGTTCACCGCACAATGCCAGATGTCGCTGAATGTGCCGATGTGGCGCGAGGTGCAAAAGGGGTGTCTTGCGGCTGAGGCCGATCCGGCACCAGATCTATCGGTCCCGACCGACCCCCTGCCCCGGATCTGACCCCAGCCTGCCGACCTCGCGTGCGGCGCATCATCTGGTCCGGCAGGAAGTGCAGCTACTGTGGCGTCGGCTCCATCTGCGCGATCCAGCTGTTGATACGGTCATTATTGGCGCCCAGGTCGGAGCGACCAAAACGCAGCCGGGCATAGACCTTCAGCAGGGCACCATGCTGCCGCGCCGTGGTATAGTCGGGAAATCCCAGAAACCGGGTGCGGGTCACATAGGTGACCATCTCGTCCTCGACCGAACCAGCCAGAACACGGGTGCGCGGGGCATTGCTGGCGACCGCGTGAAACCGCTCCAGCCCGTCCTCACCGCTGCGAACCACCCGAAACACGCCGCCGCGAAAGGTCTTGTCCTCGCTAAATTCCGGCTGCGTGTTCCAGTCCAGCGGGTCGCTGGGCGCCAGCCGGATAAAGCCGAGCACCACGACAAGCGCCGCAATGCTCAGCCAGACAAATATCATCACTCGACCCATGTGATCCGCTCTCCCTCGTGGCGGCTGCCACTGGACAGCCTGCCTTATTTTGTTGTCACACCCGGCAGCACACAGAGCAGCTCATACAGCAGATTGGCCGCTGTCAAAGCCGTATTGCCCGAGGTGTCATAAGGCGGCGACACTTCGACCATATCGCAACCCACAATATTCAGCCCCCGCAAGGCCCGGATCAGCTCCAGCGCCTGCGGTGTGGTCAGCCCGCCGATTTCCGGCGTGCCGGTGCCCGGCGCATAGGCCGGATCAAGACTATCAATATCATAGGAAACATAGACCGGCCTATTGCCGATATCGCGACGAATTTCCGCACCCATTCCATGCAGCGAGCGGTTCCACAATTCGCTGGCCGGGAAGTGCTGGAAGCCCCAGCGCTGCGCCTCCTTGAAGTCGTCCGCGCCATAGCCGGTGCCGCGCAGCCCGATCTGATAGGTCTTGTCGGCGACAATCAGCCCTTCTTCATAGGCGCGGCGGAACACGGTGCCATGGGTCTCACGCTCGCCGAACATATCGTCGTTCACATCCGCATGGGCATCCACATGGACCAGCGCGACAGGCCCGTATTTTTCGGCAATGGCCCGCAGGATTGGCAGGGTGATCGAATGATCCCCGCCCATCGCGACAGGTGTCACGTCGCTGGACAGGATTGCACTATAGCTCTCCTGAATGATGCGCAGGCTGTCGGGTAGAGAGAACGTATTGATCGCCAGATCGCCGATATCTCCGATATTCAGGCTATCAAATGGCGCGGCCCCGGAGGTCATATTATAGGGGCGGATCATCGCGCTTTCGGCGCGGATCTGCTTGGGGCCAAAGCGGGTGCCGGAGCGCCAGGAGGTGCCGATATCCATCGGCACACCCAGAATGGCCACATCCAGCCCGTCAAGCGAGGTGGCCTGTGGCAACCGCATAAAGGTGTTCGGCCCGGAGAAGCGGGCCAGATCATTGCCGCTGATCGGCTGATTGAAGTCAGTCATTGTCTCTCATATTCCAGCCAAGAAGGCAGATAATTTCGGTCGCCACATGAGCGCCTGCGATGGCGGTGGCGCCGGTGGTGTCAAACGGAGGGGAAACCTCCACCACGTCGCCGCCCTTGATATTGATGCCGGCGATTTCGCGCAGGATACGGGCCGCCTGAGCCGAGGTCAGCCCGCCCCAGACCGGCGTGCCGGTGCCGGGCGCATAGGCCGGATCCAACGCATCGATGTCAAAGGTCAGATAGGTTGGTCGGTCGCCAAGGATCGCCTTGATCCGTTTCGCGGTCTCAACCGGGCCGATCTCATGCACGGTGGGCGCGTCGATGATGTTCACACCCAGCGTGTCGTCATTGGTGGTGCGGATCCCCACCTGAACGGATGTCTTGGGATCCACGATGCCGGATTTCACGGCCTTGTAGAACATGGTCCCATGGTCGATCCGGTCCATATTGTCGTCGGGCCAGGTGTCGGTATGGGCATCAAACTGCAACAGCGAGATGGGGCCGTATTTTTCGGCATAGGCCTTGAGGATCGGGAAGCTGATATAGTGATCCCCGCCCAAGACGACCGAAGCCGTATCGGTCGCCAGAATACCCCGGATATGATCCGTCAGGGCAGCGGGAAAGGCCGGAACATCCGCGTGATCAAAGGCCAGATCGCCATAGTCGGCGATGGCCAGCGTGCTGAGCGGGCTATGCGGCCAGCCATAGGGTTCATCCGGGCTTTGCAAGCAAGACGCTTCGCGGATGGCGCGGGGACCCAGCCGGGTTCCGGGCCGGTTGGTCACCGCCTGATCAAACGGCACGCCTGTAACCGCAATATCCACCCCGGTCAGATCCTTGGTATATTTACGTCGCAGGAAAGACGTTGCCCCACCAAAGGTGATCTCAAAGCTGAGACCTTTCATATCCTCACGCGTAAAGGCGTGATCGATCATGTGCTTTGCGTCTTCTAGCGCCATTCTGCGCCTCCCCTGTCTGCACCGGATGTGTGATCAGATAGCCGACCCCATTGAGCTTGTCACCCGTCGGCGGACAGCTTGGCAGTCGGCTGTGCTCTCTCGACCAGACGGGCGAAAAACGACGCCCCAATCGGCGCGATCTCATCGTTGAAATCATACTTCGGATGATGCAGCCCCGCGCTGTCGCCCTGCCCTAAAAACAAATAGGCGCCGGGGCGGGCCTGAAGCATGTAGGAGAAATCCTCCGCCCCCATTTCGCGCCCGGCCTCGGCCTCCACATTCTCAGGGCCTGCAACCTCGCCCGCGACGCTGGCCGCGAACCCCGTCTTGGACGCGTCATTGATGGTGGCGGGGTAGCCGACCTCATAATCCAGCTCAGCCTCAACACCGTAGCTGGCCGCCTGACCGGCAACAATCTCCTTCATCCGCCGCATCACCATCTCCTGCACACGCGGATCAAAGGTGCGGACAGTGCCGTTGATATAGGCAGTGTCGGGGATCACATTGTCGACGGTGCCGGTGTGGATCTGGGTGACGGAGACCACGAGATCATCCAGCGCATAGTGGTTGCGCGATACAATCGTCTGGATCGCCTGCGCCATACCACAGGCCGCCATCACCGGATCGCGGGTTTCATGCGGCATCGCCCCATGGCCACCGACACCCTGAATGTTGATGTGGAAGCTATCCACCGCCGCCATCAACGGCCCCGGCGTGGTGGCGAAAGCCCCCACCGGCAGACCCGGCGCATTATGCAGGGCATAGACCTCGCCGATGTTGAACCGCTCCATGATGCCCTCTTCGACCATGATACGGGCACCGCCGATGGCTTCCTCCGCTGGTTGGAAGATCAGCGCGACACGGCCCGTAAAGTTGCGCGTCTCCGCAAGGTATTTGGCGGCCCCCAAAAGCATGGTGGTGTGACCGTCGTGACCACAGGCATGCATATTGCCGGCGTGGCCCGAGGTATACTCAACACCGCTTTCCTCAGGGATCGGGAGCGCGTCCATGTCGGCGCGCAATCCGATGGTCGGACCGTCACCTGCGTCATGGCCCTGCCCATTGATGATCGCCACCATGCCACTGGTCGCGATGCCCTCATGCAGCTCATCCACACCAAATTCGCGCAGCCGCTCGGCCACGAAGGCCGCGGTTTTCGGCAGGTCCAGCGCCAGCTCGGGGATCTGGTGCAGATGCCGACGCCAGGTCTTCATCTCGTCGGCGTAATTGGCAATTCGGTTCACAACCGGCATGGGGGTGGACTCCTTGGTCAGACTCGGGATTGATGCATCTGACACTGGAACAAGAGCCGCCGCAATGCCCGAAACCGATCTCATCCACAATGAAACCGCCGGCATCGAACGGCTGTTGGAAATCATGCGCCGTCTGCGCGATCCAAAGGGCGGCTGCCCCTGGGATATCGAGCAGGATTTCGCGAGCATCGCGCCCTATACCATTGAAGAGGCTTACGAAGTTGCCGACGCAATTGAGCGCGAAGCATGGGATGAGTTGAAGGGTGAGCTGGGCGATCTGCTGTTTCAGTCGGTGTTTCATGCCCAGATGGCGGCAGAGGCCGGGCATTTCACCTTTCAGGATGTGGTCACCACCATGTCCAACAAAATGGTGTCGCGCCACCCGCACGTGTTTGGCGATGAGAGCCGAGAGAAATCCGCCGATCAGCAGACTGCCGACTGGGAGACGATCAAGGCCGCGGAACGTGCGGGCAAGGCGCAGCAGGGCACGTTGGACGGAGTCGCGGTCGGCCTACCGGCGCTGCTGCGGGCCTATAAGCTGCAAAAACGCGCCGCGCGGGTTGGCTTTGACTGGCCCTCCGCCGACAATGTCATCGCCAAGATCGCCGAGGAATCCGCCGAACTGGTCGAGGCGCGTGACAGTTTGAGCCAAGCGGAGGTCGAGGAGGAATTCGGCGATCTGATGTTTGTGATGGCCAATCTCGGCCGCCATCTGGGGGTTGAGCCGGAGGCCGCATTGCGCGCCGCCAATGCCAAGTTCACCCGCCGGTTTGAGGGCGTGGAGGCCAAGCTCGCCGCTCGTGGCAAACGTCCCGAAGACAGCGATCTGGCGGAGATGGATGCCCTCTGGGATGAGGTGAAGGCAGAGAGCCGCGCCGCCAAACCCGCCCGTGGCAGCTAAACACCACGCCTTGCCCCGTCCCTGTCCCAGCCCCATATCCTGAACCATGTTGCGTTTGACCCCTATCCTTCTGGCCGTGATCTACGGGTTGGTGATGTATCGCCTGTCGGTCTGGCGCACCCATCGTGCCCTTGATCAGCAATCCACCGAGCTGGCCGATGCCCGCCTGCGTCAGCTGACGGACCGGATGGCAGCGGCACTCGGGATCAACCATATCCCGGTCTATATCTATGAGGTCGACCCGGTGAACGGGCTGGCCGCACCTGATGGGCGGATCTTCATCACGCGCGGATTTTATCGCAAATACCGCAATGGCGAGGTCAGCGATACCGAACTCGCCTCGGTCATCGCGCATGAGCTGGGGCATGTGGCGTTGGGACATGCGAAGAAACGGATGATCGATTTCTCCGGCCAGAACGCGCTGCGCACGGCGCTGATGCTGATCATTGGCCGTTTTGTGCCTTTCGTCGGGCCGTGGATCGCCAATGTTCTCACCTCGCTTCTAGCCGCCCGGCTGTCGCGCAGCGATGAGTATGAGGCCGACGAATATGCGGCCGCCCTACTCACCAAATCCGGCATCGGCATCGCCCCGCAGAAAAGCCTGTTTCGCAAACTCGAAGACCTCACACAGGCCCGCAGCGGGATGGCCCCGGCCTGGCTGATGAGCCACCCGAAAACCGAGGAACGCATCGCCGCCCTCGACCGGTTGGAGGCGAAGTGGGACAGGCCCAATGCATGAGCTTCATCCGGCAATGATCTGAAAAAATTGGTTAATAAAAATTAACCACCCTCAAAGAATTCACGCCTCTTGCCAGGACAACCAACCTTCCCCACATGGGAAGGTAACAATTGTCGTCCCGCCCCTTTGCCAGCGATCTCCCTCAGCAACGGGACTGAAATCTACCGGAGCCCCCATGCGCTACTCTGTTCTTGATCTTGCTCCCGTGCCTGAAGGCCAGACCATTGCCCAGTCCCTGCGCAACAGTACCGAGCTGGCCCAGAAGGCCGAAAGCTGGGGCTACCACCGCTACTGGCTGGCCGAACACCACAATATGCCGGGCATCGCCAGCGCTGCGACGGCGGTGCTGATTGGCCATATCGCTAGCCAGACGCAGACAATCCGGGTCGGAGCCGGCGGTATCATGCTGCCCAATCATGCACCCTATATGGTGGCGGAGGCTTTCGGGACGTTGGCAAGCCTGCATGGCGACCGGATTGATCTGGGAGTGGGCCGCGCGCCCGGAACCGATATGCAGACGGCGCGCGCCTTGCGCAGGGGTATGGCCCATGACCATGCCTCCGGTGACAGCTTCCCGCAGGATGTTATTGATCTGATGGGATTTCTGGGCGCTGACGATCCAGGCCGCGCGGTGCGTGCTTTCCCCGGACAGGACACCCATGTGCCGGTCTGGATGCTCGGCTCCAGCCTTTACGGCGCGCAGCTGGCGGCGCATCTGGGGCTGCCTTACGCCTTTGCCTCGCATTTCGCGCCCGCCGCATTGGAGGAGGCGCTGGAGGTCTACCGCCGCCAATTCCAACCCTCCGCCAACCTGTCTGCACCCCATGCGATGATGGCGATCAATGTCTTTGCTGCCGAGAGCGATGAAGAGGGCACCCGCCTGCGCACGACGATGCAGCAGGCCTTTGCCCGCTTGCGTCTGGGTAAGCCCGGCAAACTGCCCGCCCCCGTGGATGATATCACCGACCATATCCCGGCGCCCGTGCTTGCAGGCGTGAATGAGGTGCTGCGGATGTCTGCGACGGGCAGCAGGCACAGCGTGCGTACGGAGCTGTCGTCCATTCTTGAACGGTACCGCCCGGATGAGGTGATCATCACCGGCCAGATCCATGATCATGCGGCACGCCTCAGATCCTTTGAGATCGCTGCCGAGATCCTCAGCGAGGTCTGACCACCCCGGCCTAGCGGACCAGAGCCTTCGCCAGCCGCGGCAGCCGGGCCTTTTTCAGCAGCGGGCGCAGCTCCCATCCGCCACCGGAGAGCCGGTTGGCCTCCGCAAGGACGGATGCGCCGACCTCCGAGAGGCCCTCCGGGTCCTTAAGCCAGAGATCATAAAGCAGCTGGTCCGGCCCGATCCGCTCCAGCCCTTCCTCCGCCAGCGTGTGGCGGGGAAAATCCTTGTTGTTGACGGTCACAATTGCATCCGCATGACCGACGATCGCCGACGCCAGCACGTGGATGTCAGCGCTGTCGGGCAGCCAGAGGCGTGCCTCAACTGCTGGTGTCGGAGCGATGGCTGCCTTCGGCCAGGCGGCGGAGATCAGCGCAATTTCAGCGCGCGCCTGCGGCTCACCCGTAGGGCCGATCTTGCGCGCCGCCCGCGCCCATTCTTCCAGGATGCGCGGCGACCAGAGCGGGGTGAAATGGCCGATCCGGGCCGCGCCCAGCAGCATCTCCCGCATCACCGTCGGATAGAGCACGCAGGCATCCAAGAGCAGTTTCATCGCCAGAACACCCGCGTCAGATCAGTCGAGCCGGAAGAACACGGCCTTCAGATAGCCACTTTCAGCCAGCTGAGGCAGCTGCGGATGATCCGCACCCGCATAGCCCGTGTGCAGCAGCTGGCTGCGACGACCGCCACGCCCGATCCCGCGCGCAGAGGCGTTGCGGAAGCGGCTAAGATCTGCCGCATGGGAACAGGAACACAGGCCCAGATAGCCGCCCGGTGCCACCAGAGGTGCCGCCAGTTTGGCAATCCGCTCATAGGCACGCAGACCGGCCTCAAGTGCCTGTTTTGAGGGGGCAAAGGCGGGCGGATCACAAATCACCACGTCAAACTGCGCGCCTTCTTCACCCAGCTGTGTCAGCACCTCAAAGGCATCGCCTTGCCGCGCCGTGAACCGGTCTGCAAAACTGCTGGCCGCAGCGCCCTGCCCTGCCAGCTCCAGCGCCGGGGCGGAGCCATCGACGCAGGTTGCCTCAGCCGCACCGGCGGCCAGCATCGCCAGACCAAAGCCGCCGACATGAGAAAACACGTCAAGCACCTTGGCGCCGGGTTTGACCAGTTTCGCGGCAAAGGCGTGATTGTCGCGCTGGTCGTAGAACAAGCCGGTTTTCTGCCCGCCGGTCAGATCCGCCATGTATGTGGCACCGTTCATCTGGACCTTAACTGCGGCCTCTGGGGCCGCGCCACGCAGGGCGGTGCTGATGTCATCCAGCCCTTCCAGGCTGCGCGCCCGACCAGAGGCGTTTTTCAGCACGGTTGTCACCCCGGTGACGGCCACCAGCGCCTCGGTCAACGCGTCCAGATGCGCCTCGGCCCAGGCCGCATTGGGCTGCACCACGCAGGTATCGCCGAACCGGTCGATCACCACGCCGGGCAACCCGTCGGATTCGGCGTGGACAAGCCGGTAAAATGGCGCGTCATACAGCTGCTCGCGCAGCTCCAGCGCGCGGCGCAGGCGGGCGGAGAACCAATCAACGCTGAGGTCTGCGGCGGGGTCGCTGTCCAGCATCCGCGCGATGATCTTGCTCTCGGGATTGACCGCGACCAGACCCATCTGCGTCATACCGTCATCTTCCAGCACCGCCAGCGTGCCGGGGGCCAGTTTGCGGGTGCGCCGGTCGGTGACCAGCTCATTGGCATAAACCCAAGGGAAGCCGTGGCGCAGAGCCCGGGCATTGGCTTTGGGTTTCAGTTTTACGCGGGCGCGCTCGGGCGCGGAGGAAGAAGCTGTCATGCGCCCCTCTTACTCCCAACCTCTGCCCGTTGAAAGAGCCTGTTGGATCAGGCGCAGATCGTCTGCGTCATACAGGCTTGCGGCACGCGTTGCGGTCGGCACCTGCGCGGCGCCCGACCGCTCACCGCGCGCGCGACCGCCAGCCGCCGCGCCTGCGGGGTTTGGCGGCGCTCTCCAGCCCCTCACGTAACACGGCCGTCATCGGGTGATCCGGGTGATCTGCTGCCACCTCTGCAAGCAGAGCTGACATGGCCTGCCGACTATCAACCCCATCGGGGAGACTCAGCGCCCAGTCCAGAAAAATACTGCGGCATTCCCCGTTCTGAATGCCGTCGATGCAAAAACTCTCCCGGATCAGCCCCTTGGGGTCCAGACTGTCAACCTGCGCCCCTGCTGTCGCATCACTCGTCATGACCGATGGCCCCTTCTCTCTCCAATGCGGCGGCGATGATCTCACCGCAGGTCTGATAGCGCGCCGTCAAATCCGCTTCCAAAGCTGCCAGATCCGCGTACCCGGTGCTGCGACACAAGAAAAGCGCGCCGCCCTCGCCCAATGTCTGCGCATCGATGGCCTTTCCCGACACCAGCCGTGCCGCCGTCTGTACCGACCAGAATAGATCATAGCCGCGCTGCAATTCAGCAGCATCTGCGGCATCCAGCCAGCCGCAGGCGACAACGCCCTCCAGACCAGAGGCCACATCCTGCCCGGTCGCTTCGCTCAGAAGTATGCCAGCCTGGGCGATCAACTCGATATCCATCATCCGACCCGCCCCGGTCTTGGCATCCCATGGCCCGCTCGGCACTTTGGCGGCGGCGAGCCTTGCGCGCATCTTGGCCACCTCCGGCAGGACCTCCTTTCGGCTGCGTGGCGCGGCCAGAAAGCTGCTGCGGAAGGTCGTGATATCCTCGGCCAGCCCCTCGGCCCCTGCCAAGGGCACCGCCGTCACCACACGGGCGCGGGTCAGAGCCAGATGCTCCCAGACCCAGGCGTCATTGCGTTGATACTGACAAAAGCTCTCCAGGCTGGTCGCCACCGGTCCCTGCGTCCCGGAGGGCCGCAACCGCATATCCACCTCATAAAGCTGGCCCTGCGACATCCGCGCGGTCAGCGCCGTGATCAACGCCTGTGTCAGCCGCGCATAATAAGGCCGTGTCGCAAGTGGCCGTGGTCCGTCTGAGGCCTCATCGCTGCCCGGATCATAGATCACGATAACATCCAGATCCGAGAGCGCATTGATCCGCCCTGCCCCGAGCGAGCCCATCGCCAGCACCGCCGCACCGCGCCCCGGCGGGTGCCCGTGTTTCTGTGCGAACTGCTGCACCACCACCGGCGCCAGCCCTGCGATCACAACCTCCGCCAGTTCGGCATATTGCGCCCCGGCCGTGGCCGCATCAATCAACCCGCGCAAGTGATGCACACCGATGCGGAAATGCCATTCCTTGCACCAGCGCCGGGTGGCATCCAACTGCGTTTCATAGTCCTCTTCCTGCGCAAGCACAGCCCCCAGCGACTGCGACAGCTCAGCGCGCGTGGGCCAGTCATCAAAGAACGACCCGCCAATCACCGCATCAAACACGCTGGAATTGCGCGACAGATAGCTCGCCAGTGTTCCCGAGGTGCCGACAATATCAATCAGTAGATCAATCAGCTGCGGATTGGCCTCGAACAGCGAAAACAGCTGCACGCCCGCAGGCAGCCCGGCCAGAAACCCGTCCAGCGCCACCAGCGCCTCCGCCGGTTGGGCGGTGCGTGACAGCCGCGCCAGAAGTTCTGGTTTCAACCGTTCAAAGATCTGCGCCCCGCGCGCCGAGCGCAGCGCCGGATAGGTCGGCCAGCGGGCCAAGATATCGCCGTCCAAAGCTTCGGGCACCGCCTCGGGCGCGCTCTGTGCAGGGGCATCTGGGGCAAAAAAGCCCTCGGTCAGCTCATGCACCTCTTCCAGCCGCGCGCGGGTCTCTGCCAGCAGTGCCTCAGGATCCCGGTCCATCAGGCAGGCGATACGGGCAATACCATCCTCCGACTGTGGCATCCTATGGATCTGGGCGTCGTGTACCATCTGGATCCGGTGCTCCACCTCGCGGTGGGCGACGTAATGCGCGCTCAGTTGATCGCAGACATCCTGTGGCACCCAGTCCTTGGCGGCCAGCGCGCGCAACCCATCCAGCGTACCACGGGGACGCAGACTTTCATCGCGCCCGCCTGCGATCAACTGCCGGGTCTGGGTGAAAAACTCAATCTCACGGATGCCGCCCCGCCCCAGCTTCATGTCGTGGCCGGGCACTGTCAGCGGGCCGCCGGTGCCTTTGTTCTCGCGGATCCGCAGGCGCATATCATGGGCGTCCTGAATGGCCGCAAAATCGAGATGCCGCCGCCAGACAAAGGGGCGCAGCGTCTGCAAGAAATCCGCACCCGCTTTCAGATCGCCGGCACAGGGGCGCGCCTTGATATAGGCCGCGCGCTCCCAGGTGCGACCGAGGCTTTCATAGTAGCGCTCTGCCGCCTCCATCGCCATGGCGACCGGCGTCACCGACGGGTCGGGCCGCAGCCGCAGATCGGTGCGGAAGACATAGCCATCAGCGGTGCGCTCACTCAGTACCGTGCACATATTGCGCGTGGCCCGAACCATGCCCTGACGCGCCTGATAGAAATCATCAGGGTCAAATCGCGTTTCATCAAAGAGGCAGATCATGTCGATATCTGAGCTGTAGTTCAGCTCATAGGCGCCCATCTTTCCCATCGCCAAGAGGGTCAGCCCGCCTGCAGTTTCGACGTCCGCCTCGGTCAGTCCCGGCAATTTCTTCCGGCGGATCAGGGCGGCGATTTCAGCCTTGATGGCGACATCCGCGCAGAGCTCTGCAAACTGTGTCAGCGCCGTGGTCACCTGCATCAGATCCCAGGCCCCGGCCAGATCGCAGAGCCCGCTCAACAGTGCCAGCTGGCGTTTGGCCCGCCGCAAGCCCGGTTTCAGCTGATCGGGCGCCAAAGCTCGCACATCCGCAAAGATACCGGCCAGAGCGGTCTGCGGATCCGCCAGCGCAGACGCCAGCCAATCCGCCTCACGGCTGACAAGCTCCTTCAGATAGGGGCTGGACCCTGCCGCGCCGGCCACCAGACGGGCTTGATCGCCCTGAAGAGCTGGTACAAGTGTCAGTGCATCCTGTCCCAGATCTGCATCAAAAGCCCGTGGAAGGCGCTGAATTTCAATAGACTGTCCCATATCAAGACACTGCGATCAGATGCCGCCGCCGTCAATCGACGAAACCACACCAACGCGCTGCCACGTTGCAAAAGGTGACGTAAGGTAAGGAATACCGGAATGGCTCTCTAAATAACGATACGTTAACCCTGAGCCTGCGGCTGCGCTTACTATCCGGGGGCCGGTCAGACAGTTTTGTAGTAACGAGTGATATGGTGATCAGCGGCATGCGGACGTCCAGAACAGGACGGCGCCGGACTGCCGCTCTCACCAAGTGTATTTCACATCGTCTGATGGCAAAGCGCAGCCGTATGCTTTTTCCCATTTTCTCTCGCTCTCACATTTTTTTGATTTGAGCACCTGCATCTTACTCCTACCGAGGTCAGATCTATGGAAGTATGGCAATCGGCGTTGATGTCCTTGCCGGCGGCTACAACTGGCGAACACACGTCAGGATTTAGGATGCCGTGCTGGGGATGAATGAGCCTGTCGTCTCGCTCACCAAATGACAGTATATGCAAGGGGCTCCAACCATTGTGAAATCTGATGTCAGCGGTGCGTCCGGCGGAGGCCTTCATGACTTCAAGAGCAGTCGGCCAGGGATTGTTCCATATGGTTTTGCAGGAAACCGTCCTGCTCCAGCCTATCTTCACCTATGGCAACCAACCGGGTTTGAGGAGTTCCGCACCACGGGCCGTCCTTGCGGAATTCCAAACGGGAACCGACCTTCTGCACCACAATCCGAGTATCCGGAAAGTCTATGCAATGTAGCACACCCTTTGCCCTGAAGACCGAAGCGGGCAAGGCAGCCAGTGCCGATTTGAAGCTGGCATAACGAAACGGCTTCTGCGATGACCAGCTTTGCGAGCAAAATCCGGCCGCTGGGTTGGATTTGAGTAAGGCTGAGCTGTCTGGGTCATGTCGACCGGTGTCCAGCAGATACTGCACCGGAACATTTCCCTTACAGGCCTCATAGCTGGGTAGATCCGGGAACAGCCACCGCTCGCGGAAGTCTGCGACCCTTTGCGCTGCGACAAGATCGGTCTTGGTCAGGACCGCAATATCCGCAGCCTCGATCTGCGCCTGTACCAGCTGCTGGCAGTTGTCAGATAGCATGTCGGTGTTTTCGACGTCCAGCAGTGTTACGACCGCATCGAGCCGTGCATAGTTTCGCAGCTGCGGATAGCTGAACACCGAGGCAATGCGGCCGGGTTGAGAAACGCCGCTTGCCTCAATCAACAGATATGTCGGCGGGTGTTCTGACCGGAACAGGGTCTGTAACTGCGCCACCAAATCACTTTGGATTGAACAGCAAACACAACCGTTGGAAAGCTCCACGACTTCACGTTCACGCTTCAGGATCAGGTCGGCGTCGATGTTGACCGCACCGAAATCATTGACCAGCACGGTGATGTTCAACCCGTGATCCCCCTGGAGAAGAGTATTGATCAAGGTGGTTTTTCCAGACCCAAGAAAGCCAGCGATGAGGGTAACCGGAACGCGCGTGTCCATCAGATGTCCGCCGGGATGAAGTCTGGAACTGGAGAGGTGATGCGGCTTTCGAACTCGGCGCCCTGCATCCAGCCCTCAGGGTCATGCACAACCTCGCCATCTACCATGGTCAGCCGCACCTGCGACTTGTGCCAGTTGCCCTTGACCTCGATCTCCAAAAGGTTGCGATCCAGGACGATGATATCGGCGGTCTTGCCCGTTGTGATCGAGCCTGACACATCCTCGCAGCCCATGGCGCAGGCGCCGTTAATGGTCAGCATCCGGATCGCCTCTTGCGGGGTGATTGACTGGCCCAGCCTCCCCTCCATCTCCGCGCGGGGATTTTCGCGGGTGACAAGTGTTTCGAATCCGAACCAAGGGTCAATACTGCTGACCGGCCAGTCGGTGCCCATTACGGTAACTCCGCCTGCATCCAGCACTCCGCGCACGTTGTAGGCCTCCTGCAAACGCTCCCCGAAAGACGAGCGCGCGCCGATGGTGAACTCTGACGGGAACCAACCCACGGGCGAGAACTCGGCAATCACGTCCAGTTCGGCAAAACGGGCCAGGTTGCCTTCATCCAGCAAGGTGGAATGTGCGCATTGGTGGCGCATTCCGCCCACACCATTCCGGCGGCGGCATTCGGCCACTGCATCCAAAAAAATGTCGGAGGCGCCATCACCCGTGCAATGGGCGATTACCCGGATCCGCTTGCGGTCCATTTCCGCAACCATATCGTAGATATGCTCAGGCGTCAGGTTCAGCGATCCCTGCCAGGTCTTTTCGTTCGGCCACGGGGCAATCAGGTAGGAGGTCCGGGGCTCGGAGGTGCCGTCAAAATGGAACTTCACCGCATTTGCGTTCAGCCGTTTGGAGCGATAATAGTGCCGCTCACCCGCCAGCAGTTCCCAGCGGCGGCGCACCGGAAAAATATCGTCCTGCCAGCTGATCGCCGCCTCAACCCGTACCGGCAGGTCACCGGCCAGATCAATCGCCCGCAGCGCATCCAGCCGTCGTTCGCAGACATGAACGTATTTGGTGGCCACCACGCCGCGGGCGGACTGAAACCGAGCGCCTTCACGGTAGGCCCGGGTCAAAGCGTGCATCGGCGGCGGCGGCATCGCTGCCATGATCAGCGCATAGGCGCCGTCAACCAGGATACCGTCCGGCTTTCCCGTCAGCGGATCGCGCACGATGTAGCCATTGTTGGGATCCACCGTATCCTTGCTGACACCTGCCAACTCCAAGGCCTTGGAGTTGGCCATGCAACTGCCCCACATCCGGTCCATGATCGCAACCGGCCGGTCGGGGATAAAACTGTCGAGCCAGTCGCGCCCTGGCTGCAGCCCCGCCTTGCGGAATCCGTAGTGAACGAAGTGCTTCCCGAAAATCCATCCGTCGCCCGGATGTTCACCAGCATAAGCCAGAATAGCGTCGCGCACTTGTTCCGGGGTTGGTGTCTCCAGACCTACATCTAGATAATCCGAATACTTCGGCCCCAGAGCAAGGTCAGGATGGGTGTGCATGTCGTACAGGCCCGGCATCGCGAAAGCCCCCTGCAGATCATGCACATGGGTATAATCGGCAATCAGAGGTTCCATGTCAGCGTTGCTGCCAACGGCGATGAACCGTCCGTGTTTGATCGCCACCGCTTCGGCCCAGGGCTGGGCCGTATCAACGGTGTAAATCCGCCCATTCAGCAACACCAATTCTGCCGCAGGCAACCCCTCAGGTGTGTTGGTCGACCGGATTCCGGCGCTCGAAACCATGCGATAGTCCTTTCCCTGGCCCGAAGCCCCGCCCTCTCGCCATCATGTCCGAAAGCACGGCTAGCCTGTCCGAATACAGTAAGAACGCAAAATTTCTCACGTCAAATGAAAGAAATTCGACTGTGCTCTGAAGTTTTCTCACGTATGTTGACCGAAACCTATCGCAGAGAGGTACCAATCATGGGCAGCATGGCCGAAAGAGACGCAAGCGATGCCCGTCGGCATTACCCGTCAATGACCGCCCTAAGGATGCTGGAGGCGGTCTCGCGGTTGGGCAGCCTGCACAAAGCGTCAGAGGCGATGTTCGTGACCCCCAGCGCGGTTTCGCACCAATTGCGCAATCTGGAGCAAATGCTGGGTGTCAAACTGATCAGCCGCGCGGGCCGAAAAGTCGAGCTGACGTCGGCTGGCAACCGATATGTTCGGGATATCCGCAAGGCGCTGGAGATCGTCGAACGCGCCAACGCTCCGTTGAGCGGCAGCGAACCCTTTGGACCCTTGCGGATCAACTGTGCATCAGGTCTTGGCAGCTATTGGCTCGCCTACCATATCACCGAGTTCTTGGACCTTTTCCCAAACATAGACCTCGAAATTACCAACGAAACCGACCGTAGTGATATTCTCAACGATCAAACTGATTTCTCGATCATTTACGGTGACGGTGACTGGCCCGGCCAGCACGTCCAGCATCTGTTCACCCCACGCGCTTTCCCGGTCTGTTCGCCCGCCTTCCTAGAGCGCCACGGCCGCATCCGAACACCCGAGGATCTGGTAAAACTGCCACTGCTGCACCACCGCAATCAAAGCGATTGGGTGGTCTGGCTATCCGCCGCCAGCAACAAAAGCTTTGAGTTGAGCAAGGGCATCATGTTCTCGGACGTGACCCAAAATATCAACGCCGCTATTGCCGGAGTTGGAATTGCCATCGGCGACGACATCCTGGGCCGCCACGCGCTGAGCGAGGGCAAGCTGGTACGCCTGTTTGATATCGATATTCGCGGCCCCCACGCCTATTACATCGTTATCCAGAAAGAGCGGATGGAACGGCGGGTTTGCCAACTGGCAATCGACTGGCTGTCGCGCTGGTTCCAGGAATACACGCTGCAAACGCAGAGTTAGTCATAGCTCAATTCATGAAAAAATCTCATTCAAACACGGAAATTACTTTCATTTGACGTGAAAAAAACTGACTGCAATCCTCTCGCCAATGCTCAGGGCCTGCCGGGGCCAGGAACGATGGGGAGCCAGTTAGTGTCACAAATCGCGGCCAGCAACATCTGCAAGTCCTATGGTAATTTCAAGGCTCTGCACGATGTCAGCATGGAGATCAACAAGGGCGAGTTCCTGACCTTCCTCGGCCCCTCTGGGTCCGGCAAGACCACTTTTCTGATGATCCTCGCAGGCTTTACCGAACAGACTTCAGGTCAATTGATGAAAGACGGCCGGGACATCAGCGCAATGGTGGCCGAGGAGCGCAATTTCGGCATGGTGTTCCAGGGCTATGCGCTGTTTCCTCATATGACGGTCTGGCAGAATGTCGACTACCCCCTGCGGGTGCGGAAGATGGACAGCGCCGAGCGCAAACAGAAGGTGGGGCGGATCATCGAAACCGTTGGCCTTACTGAACATGCCCACAAAAAACCCTCGCAACTCAGCGGCGGCCAGCAGCAGCGGGTGGCATTGGCGAGATCATTGGTGTTCCAACCGGATGTGCTGCTGCTGGATGAGCCCCTGTCAGCACTCGACCGCAATCTGCGCGAACAAATGCAGAGCGAACTGAAACGGGTGCATGAGGAAACCGGAACCACATTTGTCTTTGTCACCCACGACCAGGGTGAGGCGCTGGCAATGTCCGATAAAATCGCAATTTTCAATAACGGCAGGCTGATGCAGCTGGATTCGCCTGACCAGATATATAACGCGCCGGATTCGCGGTTTGTCGCGGAATTCCTGGGGCAGATCAATATCTTCCCGGTAGCGAACCCCGGCATCAGCGGCGGTCTGCTGCACGGCAATCTGGACGGCACAACGCTTTCGGCTGCAAATCCGGGAAACCACGTGGCCGGCGGCGCCAGCGTCGCGGTACGACCAGAACACATGACCCTCAGCGCCGAACACCCTGCCGATCAGGCCAATGTACTACCCGCCCGGGTGGTCCAGACCACCTATCAGGGCTCGCATAGCGATCTGGTGCTGGAGACACCGCAGGGCCATACCATTAGCGCCTCCACTCACAGCGCGAATGGCGCGCTGCCACATGTTGACAGTGAACTGTGGGTCAGTTGGTCGCCCGAAAACAGCATCGTGATTGCCGATTAACAAGACCAGGGCTGCTCTGTCCGAAGCGACAGTCGGCGCAACATGACCAGGGAGAAAACAATGAACAACTTTCAAAGAGACTGCTGTGAGCTACTGGCCGAGCGCTTCCGCAGCGGCAGGCTGGATCGCCGCGGATTTCTGACCGGGCTGGTGGCCTTGGGAGCCGCGACTGTCGCCGCGCCAGGCGCTCAGGCCGCAGGCAAGGAACTGGTCGTGGTCAACTGGGGCGGTGATGCGATTGATGCCTACTCCGCAGCCTTTGCCGAGGCCTATGAAACGGCCACCGGAAACAAGCTGAAAATCGACGGATCCGGCCCCCTCGAAGGCTCAATGAAGACCCAGTATGAAAGCAAATCTGTACGCTGGGACGTCTGCGATGCGGAACCCTATTCCGCGATCCGCCTGGGCCGCGAAGGGATGATGGAAAAGATCGACTACTCTATTGTCGACCGCAGCAAGATCGAACCGGGCTTTGATGGTGAATTCTACGTTCCGTCCTATTTCTACAGCAATGTCATCGCCTATGACGCCGCCCGGTTCGGCGATGATGCCCCCCGCACGTGGGCCGACTTCTGGGACGTGGAAAAATACCCTGGCAAACGCACGCTCTACAAATGGATGACCGGCGTGCTGGAGGCCGCACTGCTGGCCGATGGCGTTGCACCTGCCGAGCTTTATCCGCTGGATGTGGATCGCGCGCTAGCCAAGATCGAAGCGCTTAAGCCGCATATCATCAGCTTCTGGTCCTCGGGCGCCGAAAGCCAGCAGCTTTTGCGCGACGGCGAGGCCTCGATGGGCTTGCTGTGGCACACCCGCGCGAACCTGACCAAACAGGACACCGAAGGCGAGGTCGACTGGACCTTTGATCAGGGGCTGGTGTCGCCGTCTGGCTGGACCGTGATCAAGGGCAACCCCGCCGGTGCCAAGGCAGCAATGGAGTTCATCGCTCTGGCTCAGAACCCGGACAATCAGGTGACCCTGCTGAACGAACTGGGTAATGGTCCGGCCAACCCCGCCGCACATGCGCTGGTTTCGGACGAGATGAAACATGTGGATGCAAGCTCGGAGGAAAATCTGGAGCGTCAGATTGTACTACAGGCGGAATGGTACGCAGACCACTATGGCACTGCACTGGACAAATATCTGGCGCTAATCAGCAGCTAAAGCATAGGAGGGGGCAGCAGGATGGCCGCACGGTTCAATATACACACCATTGCCATGTGGCTACTGCCTGCCCTGTTCCTGGCGGTCTATCTGGCGCCACTTCTGGGTGTCTTCGGATGGTCCGTCTCCCGGCCCGAACCGGGCGCCGAGAACTATGTGCGGATGCTGACCGACGCCGATGCACTCAATATTATGCTGCGCACCGCACGCGTCTGCATACTGGTCACCGGCATCTCGGTGCTGCTTGCCTATCTTCTGGCCTACCACTGGGTTTTCGGCTCACCCGGCCGAAAACTGTTCATGGAGCTCTGCATATTTATCCCCTTCTGGATCTCGGTATTGATCCGCGCCTTTGGTTGGGTGGTGATCCTGCGCAACAAAGGCATTCTGAACGAAACATTGCTGTCCATCGGTGCCATTTCCGAGCCGCTCATACTGGTGAGGACCGAGCCTTCGGTGATCCTGGGCATGGTGCATTTCCTTGTGCCCTTCGCGGTGTTTCCGATTGCATCGGTGATGCGCCAGATTGACTCACGGGTGCTCCTTGCCTCGCGCGGCATGGGCGCCAGTCCCACCTTCACTTTCTGGAACGTGTTCCTGCCGCTCACCGTGCCCGGTATCCTCGCCTCCGTGATCATCGTCTTTGTCTTTGCCCTTGGCTTCTTCATCACCCCGGCGATCCTTGGGGGCGGCAAAATCGTGATGATCGCGGAATACATCTACATCCAGATGTTCCAGACTTCGAATTGGGGCTTTGGCGCCGCGCTCAGCATCGGAGTGCTGGCCGTGGTCGCGGTAATGGCGGGCCTGCTGTTCAGGGTCATCCGCCCGGAAAGGCTGGTCAAATGATCCGCAAGCCAACGAATTTGCAGGGCTGGCTTTTGAAACTTGCCGCCATTCTGACCGGCCTCTTCATGCTGATGCCGCTGGTTGCTGTGATCCCGGTATCCTTCACCCCCAAACGGTTCCTGTCCCTTCCAAAGGGCGACTGGTCCCTGCGCCACTATCAGGCGCTGCTGACGGACGAGGCCTGGCTCGCCAGTATCTCCGACAGCGTGCTGGTGGCGCTGGCCAGCAGCGTGATCGCCACGGTTCTGGCCGCCGCCTTTGCCTTGGGACTTTGGTTCCGGCAGCCGCGCTATGGCGGGGCACTGGTAGGGCTGGCGCTGTTGCCGATGGCGGTGCCGCCAGTGGTATCAGCCGTGATCATCTATTTCCTGCAGGCACGCATCGGCTTGATCGACACCTATCCGGGGCTGATCCTGACTCATGTGATCATGGTGACCCCCTTTGCGGTGATCGTCATGCTGACCGCCACCTCGCGCCTCGACAAATCGCTGGAGCTCGCGTCACGCAACCTTGGCGCCTCGCGGATGCAGACCACCTTCTGGGTGGTGCTACCGAACCTCAAGTTTGGGCTGTTCTCGGCGTGGTTCCTGAGCCTGGTGCTGTCCTGGGAGGAGATTGCCGTCACCCTGTTTGTCAGTGGTATCGACGTAATCACCCTGCCGAAACGGATCTGGGACGGGCTGCGCCTTAACGTTGACCCGATCATCGCCGCGGTCTCGGTCATCCTGATGGTTCTGACCACCATCGCCATCGTCGCCAAGGCCCTCTACGAGCACCGCAAAGACAAGTCCGACAGCTGAGATCGGGCGTAATCGAAAGCACATCCAATGGACATAAGTCAGGTTTCCGCTCTATTTTCTTCAATAATCGGCGCGCGGAATGTGATCACCGGCGCGCAGCTCGCCCTGCGGAATACCGGCTATTGCGCGGCCAGCTATGATGGCGGCGTGCTGCTCACTCCCGGCTCAGCACAAGAGGTCAGCGAAATCTGCAGGCTGGCCGCCGAACATGGGCTGGCAATTGTTCCCCAAGGCGGGCTGACAGGGCTTGTACAAGGCACTGCCACGGCCCCGGGGCAGGTCGCCTTGTCGCTGGAGAAGATGACCCGCATTCTGGAATTCGATCCGATGCAGGGCATTGTTACCGCTGAGGCTGGTGTCACCCTGCAGCAGGTGATCGACGTCGCTGAACCGCATGGGCTGGCCCCCGGTATCGACCTGCCTTCGCGCGGCAGCTGTACCTTGGGGGGGATTGTCTCGACCAATGCCGGCGGCATTCAGGCGATCCGTTACGGCATGGCCCGCGATAACATCCTAGGATTGGAAGCCGTGCTGGCCGATGGCACACTCTTGGATATGAACAACACACTGCTCAAGAACAATGCCGGTTATGATCTCAAGCAGCTTTTTGTCGGTTCCGAAGGAACGCTGGGCGTCATCACCAAAGCGACCCTGCGCCTGCACAGCCGACCGTCTTCAGTGCAAACCGCGTTGATCGGATGTGACAGCACCGAGCAGTTGTTCGACGTACTGGCCCGTGCCCGCAGAGCCTTCGGAGGCAATCTGCTATCTTTTGAAGCGATGTGGCCGGAATTTTTCACCGAAATCACCACCCATCTGAACAACAGCATGATGTCCCCCCACTGCGGTATCTACGGCGTGATCGAAACCGGCCAATGGGGCGACGCAGAACATGAGGGCGCTCTCACAGCGTTCCTGGGCCAGTGTTTCGAGGACGATCTGCTGCAGGACGGCGTTGTCGCCCAATCCGAAGCGCAACGCCGCACCATCTGGCAGCTTCGCGAGGACGCTGACCTGATCGAAAGCCGCAGTGGTCCGTGCTTGTCTTACGACGTTGGCCTGCGCCTCAGCGATATCCCAAACTATGTCGAACGGTTGCAGGTGCGGATCGCAAGCGACTGTCCGGGTGTCACCTGCTATGTTTTCGGGCATATGGGCGACGGCAACTTGCACATCATGGCAGGCCCCGCCCGCGACCCCGCCAGACACGCCGCCATAGACGGCGCTGTCTATGGCGTGCTGCAACAGTTCACAGGTACGACCGTTTCCGCAGAGCACGGCATAGGACTCGAAAAACGCACGCATCTGCCACTTAGCCGACCCATGGCAACTCTGGCGGCCATGCGACAGCTAAAAACAGCGTTTGATCCTCAATCTACGCTCAATCCCGCCAAAGTGTTTGATCAGCTGGCCTGAAATACCCTCCCGAAGGGGGATGCATGAACCGGCGAACCTGAATAGTCTCCAAAAGCCAGGTCCCCCGTGAAGCGCAGGCCGCGCCCCTGTCACCGACGCAGGTGACACAGGGCGCGCTGAGCATCTGATCTATGCGGTCTCAAACCTTGCGAATGTGATACCGCTTTATTTTGCGATACAGAGTTGGACGTGATATCCCCAGAACCTGGGCCACCTTGGTAAGGTTGCCGTTCTCTGAGGCAATCGCCCGGCGAATGGCACTAGCTTCGATGCTCTCCAGGTCTCCGGAATGACCGCCGAGGATGTGCTCCAGCGAATCCTCAGCGCCCCCCTCGAACTCATCATGGATCTCCGGAGGCAAATCCCGCTCGGTTACGAAACTATCTAACTTGATAAGGTAGAAGCGCTGGACCACATTGCGCAGCTCCCGTACGTTTCCAGGCCACTGGTACTGAAGGAGCAATTCCATCGCCCGGTTGGTAAACGTCATGGGCGTGCGCCCGGTTTCTTCGGCATACTTCTGCGAGAAATGATCAAGCAGCGCCACGATATCGTTGCCACGCTCGCGCAAAGGCGGGACCTCGATGGTCATCACCCCGATCCGGTAAAACAGGTCCCGGCGAAAATTACCTTTCTCGATTTCCTGTCGCAGGTCGCGATTGGTCATTGATACCAGCCGAACATCTACCGGACGCCGCTTGTTGTCGCCCATGCGGTAGATCGCGCGCTGTTCGAGCGCTCTGAGGAGGTAGGGTTGCAACTCGATCGGCATATCGCCGATTTCATCGAGGCAGAGCATCCCGTTGTTCGCCTGTTCGAACCTGCCGGCGCGTCCACCGCGTACGGCTCCGGTAAACGCGCCCTCCGAATAACCGAACAGTTCCGCGCCAATCAGGTCGCTGGAAATCGCCGCACAGTTGACCGGAACGTAGGGCGCATTTTCATCCGGCAGGCGGCTGTGGATCAGGCGTGCGAACAATTCCTTGCCGACCCCGGTTTCACCGTGGATCAGAACCGAAACATTGGCCAATGCTGCGCGCTCGGCTAGGCTGATGGCATCGGCCATCTTTGGTGACGAGCCGATGATTTCAATCTCGCTCTCCGCTACATTGATCCGCGGCCTGATGATGCAGCTTGCCCTGACTTGACGCTGCGCCTCGCCCTTGCCTTTGAGGAACAGGGCGGCGCCCCGAAAGACGCCTTCCAGTTTGAGCCGCTCGATGCCTTCCGCCTCCACGTTGAGTGGCAAGAGCTTGGGGATATCCTGGTCTGACAAACCTTCCAGCTTGGGCAACAGTTTGTGGCCAATCAACAATTCCTTGCTCTGGCGCAACGGGTCGTCGTCCAGCCCGCGCCGGAACAGCACGCTGCCTGACTCATCGACCAGCACCACACCGTCATGCGCGCGGCCATAATCCGACATCAGGAAGGCTTCTAGCAATTCCGTGCGTTCGATCTGTTTTTGCTCTGCAAGAGCAATCTCAATCTCGCGCGCCGCTGCCAAGACAAGCGCCACATTATGCTGGCGGAAAATCTGCGGCGGACCCGACAGATCAACGACCCCTATCACATTCTGGGTGAGAGGATCAAAAATAGGCGCTCCTGCGCAAGTCCAAGCCTGTACGCCTTCGGCGAAATGTTCGGAAGCGTGCACATAAGAAGGCTTTCCTGTTCTAAGCGCCGTACCGATACCATTGGTGCCGATCGAGCGCTCACTCCAGTCGCCGCCTAGTTCCAGGTGGATTTCCTGCCCCTCGTCCAGCACATTTTCGTCGCCAATGGCGTCAATGATCACCCCATGGCTATCCGCCAGGATCAATATGGTGCGGGCCTCTTTCAGATGCGGCTCAAGCCGCTTGAAGGCCGCTGAGGCGGCCTTGCGGAGCGCGATATTGCGTTCTCGGCGCTGAAACAACTGAGTGTCGTCAATCACCTTTCGTGAAGCTTGGCTACCGGCGTCGACTCCGAACTCCCGACTACGCCGCCATGACGCCAGAATTTCGTCTCGTACCTTCGCCGGTATCCCATCGCCGTCTTTCTCGGAGGAGACAAATCTCTCCCAGGCTTTACGGGTATCGCCTTCTGAATAGCTGGAGTTATCAGGCAATTGCTGCGCCCTCTCGCTGTTCTCTTGTGTCGTTACAGGCATATGGTGCCGGCTCTGTCGGCATTCCTTCTGATTGATTACGAGACAATTTTGGAGGCTGTGGATTAATCGTCCTTCGAGATAATCAAGGATTCAATCGCCTCTGCTAGGGCGCGGTCGTCAAACGTTTCGGTTATCTCCGCTCCCTCCAGATGCGCCAGCGCGGCGGCCAACTCGCCCTCTAGCGGCGAGAGGAAACCATTTTCCTTCGTCGCCAAAACAAATTTTTTCGACAGGAAGTTGCCGCGGATCTCGCCGAGCATACACATCTGCATGCCGGTTGACTTGTCAACCAGCACAACCCGGTTGTTAAGGCTGACCTTGACATAAGGCTCCGGCACGTCCGAATTGACCCGCGCCTTCATGTCGTGGATGATCAAACCCTCGGGCTTGGGCTGTTGTTTCCGGCGTGCTTGATCAGCCTGCATTCGACTGAACCCGCCATTGCTGATCTGATCCGCAAGTTTGCGTATCGTCCCAGCATTTTCCGACAGCAGACGCTTTGCCCTCACGTCCTCGAGACGCGGACCATCCCGCTTCGAGAAAATATCCACCACTATCTCTCCTCCCATGCCTAAATATTATCAGACTGTGCAGTCAATTGCCAAAAGTTTAGACGTAATATGACTACAACATGTATCTTATTTTGGGTCTCGGCTGTGCTCCCATTCCGGAGTTCAATCAGTGCGCGATATCGCGATCCGGCATTCGCATCTAGCGGCCTGTCGGGGACCTATATCTGACCCCCGACAAATTTATTCGCGAACCAAGCTCGCTTCTATCTGATCCACCGTTCCAACTGTCAGCTCAACTCGAACCGATCAGCATTCATAACTTTGCACCAAGCGGCAACAAAGTCAGCGACGAAGAGGTCCTCATTGCCGCGGCTGGCATAAACTTCCGCCAGCGCGCGAAGTTGCGAATTCGAACCAAACACAAGATCTACACGTGATGCACTCCATTTCTTGGCATCGCTCACGCGATCACAGCCATCAAAGACGCGCTCGGCGCCATCGACTGGAGCCCATTTGGTCTCCATGTCCAGAATGTTGGCAAAAAAGTCTGTGTTAAGGGTTCCGGGAGCCTTTGTAAGCACACCCATATCCGCACTTTGATGGGTCACGCCTATACTGCGCAATCCACCAACCAGCACCGTCATCTCAGGGGCGCTGAGACCGAGAAGCTGGGCTTTGTCTACCAGAAGCGCCTCGGCTGGAACTGAATAGGCAGCTTTCTCGTAGTTGCGGAAACCGTCTGCGATGGGCTCCATTGGATCGAAGGACTCTGCATCGGTTTGAGCCTCGTCCGCATCAGTGCGCCCAGGTGTGAATGGCACTGTGATGTTGTGTCCCGAGGCTTTAGCGGCCGCTTCAACAGCTGCATTACCCGCAAGGACGATCACATCGGCCAGAGACACCTTTTTGCCGCCGGATGCGCCACCATTAAAGGAGCTGGTGATGCCAGTCAAAACATCAAGAACATGTGCCAGACGATCCGGCTCATTGACCTCCCAGTCCTTCTGCGGGGCAAGCCGGATACGCGCGCCATTGGCACCACCGCGCTTGTCCGAGCCACGGAAACTGGAGGCCGAGGCCCACGCGACCCACGCCAGATCGGCAACCGAAAGACCGGACCCGAGGAGTTCCGCTTTCAACGAGATGATATCCTTACCGTCAATCAACGGATGATCGACGGTCGGCACCGGATCCTGCCAGATGAGCTCCTCATCAGGCACGTCCTTACCCAGATAACAGGATTTGGGGCCCATGTCGCGGTGTGTCAGTTTGAACCAGGCACGAGCGAAGGCGTCAGCGAACTCCTCCGGGTTTTCATGGAACCGCTTAGAGATTGGGCCATAGATTGGGTCCATCCGCATCGCCATGTCGGCGGTCGTCATCATCAGCGGCACTTTGGCGACCGAAGCGTCGACTTCAGGCGCGTGATCCTCGTCCGAAAGTCCCTTGGCGTGCCAAATCTGCGCGCCCGCCGGGCTTTTTGTCAGCTCCCAATCGTAACCGAAGAGTACATCAAAATACCCCATGTCCCATTTTGTGGGATTCGACGTCCAGGGGCCTTCGATGCCCGAGGTCGTCGTATGCACACCGTGACCGGACTCGTGTGCATTCTTCCAGCCAAACCCCATGTCATGAAGTGGGCAGGCCTCAGGTTCGGCACCGACCAGGGCCGTATCCCCTGCCCCATGCGCCTTACCAAAAGTATGCCCCCCTGCGACCAAGGCCACAGTTTCCTCATCATTCATAGCCATCCGGCCAAAAGTTTCGCGGATATCGCGCCCCGAAGCGATAGGATCAGGGTTGCCGTCCGGCCCTTCTGGATTCACATAGATCAGACCCATCTGCACAGCGGCCAGCGGGTTTTCCAACTCGCGCTCACCAGAATAACGGCTATCAGGAGTCTCGGATGTGGCCAGCCATTCCGCCTCTGCCCCCCAGTAGATATCTTCCTCCGGTGCCCAAATGTCTTCGCGTCCACCGCCAAAGCCGAATGTCTTGCCACCCATGCTTTCGATGGCGACATTTCCGGCGAGGATCATCAAATCAGCCCAAGACAGGCCGTAGCCATATTTTTCCTTGATCGGCCAGAGCAGTCGGCGGGCCTTATCAAGGTTTCCGTTATCAGGCCAAGAATTAAGTGGCGCAAAACGCTGTGATCCGCTCGAGGCGCCGCCGCGCCCATCGGCAGTCCGGTAGGTGCCCGCACTATGCCAGGCCATGCGTATGAAAAATGGCCCGTAATGACCGTAATCAGCGGGCCACCAGTCTTTGCTGTCTGTCATCAATGCAGTCAGGTCAGCTTTGACAGCATCCAAATCCAGCGCCTGAAAAGCCTTTGCATAATCGAATCCTTCGGGCATCGGGTTGGACACTGATTGATGCTGATGCAGCACCGAAAGGTTCAACTGGTTCGGCCACCAGTCCCGGTTGCTACGCCCCGCTTTGTTTATTGCGCCATGCATAACGGGACATCCGCCCGCCGTTTTCATGTCGTTTCCGTCCATCTTTACTTTCCTGAATTATTTATTCGTTTTGTGATTGGGTGGAGCGGTGCTGGGTCAGAGGTTCTGACGCCCCATCTCCGCTGCGATGTATTCGGCTTGCCTGATCGCCAAGGCCACAATTGTGAGCGTTGGGTTCTCCGCGGCACCGGTCGTGAACTGGCTGCCGTCTGAGACAAACAAGTTGCGGATGTCATGGCTCTGACCATGGCCGTTAACCACCCCATCGCGAGCGTTGGCAGACATCCGGTTGGTGCCCAGGTTATGGGTCGACGGATATGGCGGCGTCGGGAAGGTGCGGGTTGCGCCCACTGCCTCATAAACCGCTTTGCCCTGAGCGTAGGCATGGTCTCGCATCGCGATGTCGTTCGGGTGATCATCGAAATGCACATTGGCCACTGGCAATCCGTGCTGATCGGTCACGTCGGTGTTCAGCGTGATCCGGTTTGTTTCCTGCGGCATATCCTCGCCAACGATCCACATGCCCGCCATGTTTTCGTAATGATCAAGCGCAGTCGTGAACTCGCGCCCCCATGAACCGGGATCAAGAAAGGCTGCCATGAACGGCAAACCCAACGCCAACGTCTCTAGCTCATAACCACCGACGAAGCCCCTGGCGGGATCGTGAATGGCCTCATCCTGAATGATCCCGGCCATTGTTGTGCCGCGCCACATACGCACGGGCTCATCGAAAACGGCATAGACCGAGCCTGTCACATGCCGCATGTAATTGCGCCCGACCTGGCCGGAGCTGTTGGCCAGCCCGTCAGGGAACATTGCAGAGGCGGAATTGAGCAAAAGCCGCGGGCTCTCGATGGAGTTCCCTGCAACACACACAACCCGTGCCTTCTGTTCCTGCTGGTTGCCATCCGCATCGATATAGATGACGCCCGTAACCTTGCCCTCATCATTGTGTTCGATCCGCATAACATGGCAGCGCTCACGCACTTCCAGATTGCCGGTCGCTTCACCGCGCGGAATGTCGGTGTAGGCAGCGGACCACTTGGCACCCCATTTGCAGCCCTGGAAACAGAACCCTGTCTGCTGGCAGGCAGGGCGCTCATCGTAGTCAGCAGAGTTGATGGCCATCCGGCCCGTGTGAACCGCTTTATACCCCAGCGCCTGTGCGCCTTTCTCGAAGACTTTGAAATTGTTGTTGCCCGGCAGGCCAGCTCGGTCGCCCGTGCGCGTCACACCCAGCTTGTTTTCGGCAAGGGTGTAGTAGTTGTCCATCTCGCGCGGATCGATCGGCCAATCCAGCAAATTGGCGCCTTCAACATCGCCATAGGTGGTATGCGCCTTCCATTCGTGATCTTGAAAGCGCAGCGATGCCCCGGCCCAATGGGTGGTCGTCCCCCCGACCGCCTTAACGATCCAGGCCGGCAGGCCCGAGAAGTCTTTTGATACCCGCCAATCACCGCTGGTGGTGCGAGGGTCAACCCAGGCAAGCTGCCCGAAACTGTCCCATTCATCATTGATGTAGTCCTCAGGCAGGTAACGCCCGCCGGCCTCAAGCGCGACGACGGACACGCCTTTCTGGGCCAATTCGTTTGCAAGGACGCCACCGCCGGCGCCAGTTCCAATTACGACAACAACACTGCCGTCTGTCAGGTCAAATGGTGCGCTCATGTCTCAAGCCCCCCTCAAAGCCAGTTGATGTCGTCGAAACCGCGGTCGATATAGCCGCCTTCAGAGAAGCTCTCGCCCTCGTATCCGAAGATCGGCCAAACCGCTTTTTGGTTATAGAGGCCCGTCACGAGACCACCGCGGACCTGCTGGAAAAAGGCGGTATCTTCGATACTGCGCAACAGGTCAGTCCGGTCACGTTCCCATCCGATGTCGATGTAGCGGGCGTAGCCCATGCCTTTGGCCGCTTCGTTCAGAGCGGCGACACCGGCTTCAACTCCCTCGACAGCCGCTGCGGTATCATATCCTTTCACCGCAACGGCATAATACTGGTCCCCGACCTGATCATGCGGATAGATATCGCGCGCCATCTGGATAAGCGTCGCCATGGTTTCAGGCTTGAGATGCTCCACCTCAAGCGCCCAATTAGAGGCGCTCGCCTTGCTGGCGACAAAACCTGCCCCGATAATAAAACCAGCCCCGCAGAGCGCGCTTTGCGAAAGTAACTGGCGGCGTGTCATGCCTTGCTTGCTAAGTGACATTAGGGTCCTCCCTGTCTGATCTGGATTACCGGTAGCGCCCGGCACGTTGCAGAACCTCGATCTCGTAACCGTCGGGATCCTGAACAAAGAAAAAATGCGCGAGCGTTGCGCCGTCATGTTTGAAATCAACGAGTTTCCGGGGCTTCAGCCCCTCGGACTCAAACCGTGCGTGCTCCGCCGCCACGTCGGGCACGCAGACAGCCAGGTGGCCATAGCCATTGCCCAGGTCGTAGGGCTCGCTCTGCCCCTTGTTAATCGTCAGTTCGAGCTCAAAGCCCGCCTCGTCATTGGACAGATAGACCAGCGTGAAGCCGTCAAAATCGAGACGTTCCGCAACGGTCAACCCAAAGGCTCTGCGGTAAAAATCGACCGACCGATTTTCGTCCAACACGCGGATCATGGAATGAATGACTTTGGCCATTGTGTCCTCTGTATTGCAGGTGAAAGGGGGTCCCGCGGGCGCAGGGAGAAGTCAGGCCCGCGGGGCAAGGCGCGCGGGCAGCGCGCACCTTGGCGAGCCGGATAACGGCCCGCGTGCGATATGCGTATTGTCGAGAGCGCCCGCTCAGAGCATCACTTCGCCACCATTGGGCGAGATACAGGTGCCGTGGAAGAATTTCCCCTCTGGTGATGCCAGCATGATGGCTGCCGGGGTGATTTCGTCCACCTCGGCAAAGCGACCCAGCGGGATTGCCGCCTTCAGCGTGTCGAGCAACTCCTGAGACAACGGGGTCAGCAGGTCAGTGTTGGTCACACCGGGTGCCACCGCGTTTACCAGCACACCAGTGCCTGCACATTCCAACGCCAGCGCCCGGGTGAACGTCATATTTGCCCCTTTTGCTGCGCAATAGTGCGTCAGAGTCGGCGCTCCCTTGTAGGCCAGTTGCGAGGTGATGTTGATAATCCGACCACTGCCGCGTTTCTTCATGTCGCGAAAAACCGTCTGCGCCATGAAGAACGTTCCCTTCACATGCACATCAAGCATCCGGTCGAAGCTGGCTTCGCTGATGTCTTCGAAATTCTCGGTGATGTTATGTCCGGCATTGTTTACGAGGATATCGATCTCGCCCAGGCCAGCCTTGGCATCCGCATAGAATTTCTGGATCGCCTTGACAGAGGATACGTCGCATTCGGCGGCATAGACCTTACGACCGGTCGCCTCGATGGCCTTGGCGGTTTCGGCCGCTCGTTCGTCATCGCGGTAGTGACAGAAGGCGACATCCGCACCCTCGGCGGCGAGCGCCAGGGCGATCCCTCTGCCGATCCCACGGGATCCGCCCGAGACAATTGCTGTCTGTCCTGCAAGTTTCTGATTGGACATAGTAGTTCTCCTTTATTGATGGGTCACGCGCGGCCCAAAAGTTCGGCTCCGCCACCAAGAGCGGGACCTTCGGTCGGGTCGGCTTCCCCTTCGTCGAGGTCTCCGACAAGAGTTTCGGTGGTCAGGATCAACGTCGCGACGGAGGCGGCGTTGACCAGCGCGCTGGCAGGCACACGGGCTGGATCGATAATGCCAGCCTCATACATATCGCCGAAGGCACCGGTGGCAGCGTTGTAGCCGTGGCCCGCGGGCCCCTCAGCCACCGCCTGCGCCACGGCAGCTATGTCGGCCCCGGCATTGCGGGCAATGCGACGGACCGGTTCGGTCAGGATCGACCGCACCAGCTGAATCCCTTTCGCCACGTCGCCGAGTGCATCCAGCGTGTCGAGACAATCAGAGATTTGCGCCAACGCCGTTCCGCCACCTGCAATCACGCCATCTTCAGCAGCAGCCTGGACCGCACAGAGCGCATCTTCGATCAGCTGGATCGTGCGCTTCTGCTCCACCGGGGTGAAACCGCCTGCGTAGATGATCGCGCTGCCGCCTGTTAGCTTCGACAACCGCTCGCGCAGTTTATCTTTTTCGATGTTCGGCGGTGCCACGTCATGCTGGCGCTGAACCTGATTGCGACGCGCTGTGATCGCGTCTGGATCACCCTCACCACGCAAAACCGAGGTTCCGGAAGAGTGAGAACGAACCATTTCCGCCCCTCCCAGCTGAGCCAGTGTGACATTCTCAATCTTCTTACCAAGATCGCGCGCCAGAACTTCACCGCCCGTCAGAATGGCAAGATCATCCATCATGGCCGTGCGCCAATGACCATATTCTGGCGGATGTACGATCAGATATTTCCCCGCACCGCCGGTCTCCAGCAGCTTGATCACGACCTCTGGCGCGATCTCCTCCGCGACGATCAGAAGCGGCCGACCCTCGCTGTCAGCAATAGAAATGGCGGAATTCAGCGTCTCCGGTTTCAGGATCTTCTGATCTGTCAACAGGATCAGCGGGTTACGCAGCACAGCTTCCATCTGCTCGCGGTCCGTGACCATGTGATGGGAGATGTATCCACGCTCAAAAGACATACCTTCAACCACATCCATCGTGGTTTCGATGGTGACGCCAAAATCAGCCGAAATCACACCATCTCGGCCCACTCTACGATAGGCCTCTGCGACCAGTTCACCCAGCTTGGGATCGGTCGACGACACGCGCGCAACGGCCTCAAGATATTCTGGGTGGTCGTCGCAATCGAGCGAAGACGCATCAATCGCATCAACAATCCGCGCTACCGCCAGATCAATCCCCTTGCAAAGATCGACTGGTTTCACCCCCTTTTCGGTCAGATCAACACCGCGCTGAATCAATGAGTTGGCAAGCACAATAGCGGTCGTGGTCCCGTCGCCTGCCACGTCATTGGTTTGCATCGAAACCTCGCGCACGACTTGTGCGCCCATGTTTTCGAACCGGTCCCTGAGTTCGATCTCCGACGCAATACTCACCCCGTCACGGGTCACTAGCGGAGTGCCCACTGGGCGGTCCACCATCGCGTTCAGCCCCTTGGGCCCAAGCGTCGGTTCTACCGCTGCCGCCAGCCGCGCAACGCCGCGCGCCAGGCAGTTGCGAGCAGTCTGGCCGTGTACCATGAGTTTAGCCATATCTTCCTCCATCGGCCCAGATGAAATTCCAGGCACATTCAAATTTTTATATTATATTTCTGATAGTTAACTTCGCGCAGCGCGGTCTTCCCGAGGCGGAACCCGGCCTTCGATAAAGTCGATCAACCTCGGGCCATCAGCCCCAATTTCGACCTCTTTATATCGCGTCTTGGCAAGCCCCCGACACAGCGCTCCGTTGAACTCCATATTGATCCGAGTGCCGCGCAGCTTGGCAAGATGTGCCCCAAGTTCATGCGGAGCGATCTCATCTCCGTCCCATGCGGGAAAGGCCAGATCATCCGGAGCAGACGCCAACCCCTGAGCCAACAGCAGATCAAGGTAACGCGGCAATTGCCGCAGCTCCTCCTCACCGGTGAAGGCCACCCGCTGAAGCTTTTCAAGAGGCATTGAGACGATGTCTCCTGCGTCATAGCCAAGCCCCTGCAATCCGAGCAGCACAGTTTCCTGACGCCGGTCGAAAGCTTTGGCGAGGAAGGTGTCAACCACCTCATCAAGCCGTGCCCCATCACAATAATCTGCAAAGATTTCATGGTAGGGACGACCGCTATTGACACCCTCGTTGACCTTTTCACCGAAGCAATGATCGTTCAGCTGCACCTCCGCCTCGACCACCCAAGGGATTGAGGTCACCTCTTTGCGGATACCGAAGGCCATGAGAAAGGCGAAGTTCGGCGAACACCAATAGGTTGGAAGTCGAAACTCAACGCGCACCTTCTTCGCGTCTGTAACCTCAATCCGCTCGACGAAGCCCATCTCTGTGATGGGCTCGTCAAGTTCAGGGTCTGTCACTGCGTCGAGACATTCCCAAACGTCGGTTTCCAACTCTGCTTTTAGATTGGCCACGAGCATCGCTCTACTCCGCCGCAATCTGCACAGGAGAGCCAGAAAGCTCGGCTTTTTTAGCAGCTACGTCGATATCGTAGAGCTTGGCCGCGTTCAGTCCGAGGATCTTCTCCTTCACCTCGTCGGTCAGCTGCACACCACCACGTTCGGCCGAAATGTCTTCGGGGATCTGATAGTTCCAGAACTGCTCAACCAGCCATTGGGGGGTCCAGATCGCATAATCCGAGCCGAACAGCAGCTTGTCTTCGCCAACCCACCACAACAATTCAGCCATCACTTCTCCGAAGTAGCGTGGACGCGAATGGACGAAGGGCATGGTCACCGCCAGGCCGCCATAGACGTTGGTCTCCTGCGTGGCGATCCAGCAGAAGTCATCGATCCGCGGCATGCCGCAATGTTCGATAATCCAGTTAAGGCCCTGGAAATCAGTCGCCGCGTGGTCGACATCATGAACGTCAAACGCATCCTTTGACAGAGGGATGATCGTTGGACCCTTGTGGACGTGGACGTTTTTGATACCCAGTTTTTCGCACAGCTCAAAGCACTTGTAAGCCGCAGGATCGTTCAGCGCCCAACCCTTGCTCTCGCCGTTCCACTCGGCCGTGTACATTTTCACACCTTTGATATCAAAGGTCTCTTTCATGTAGTGGATGTATTCCAGCGCCTTTTCACCATCGCGCGGATCAAAGCTGCCGTTGACAATAAAGCGCTCTGGGTGACGTTGCGCCATCGACGATGAACGTTCGATCGAAGAGAAGCCGTTCTTGTAAAAATCGTTCAAGTAGGTCGACTGGATGATCGCCATATCGTCGGGCCCGTCAACGAACAGGTCACGGTAGATATCGTCCTCGGAATACTTCTCAAACTTGGCCTTCTCCCAAAGCTGATCCTCAGGGCTCAGGTTGGTATGATAGGCATAGAAGCAATCAATAAACTGCTTGCCGTGTACATTTGATTGGTTCTCGGGGCTGCCGTCCCAGAAATGGGTGTGCCCGTCGAGTACGAAAATCTCTTTTCCATCCGGTGTCTTGAACATAGTGTCCTCCCTTGCATATTTGCTGAGTTTTTTGTGGTCCCGAGACCTCTCTGATGCGGAGGCCCCGGAACGGTCAGAAGGCGATCAAATGTAGTCCATAACCTCATTCATGTCGCCGAACAGGATCACGGTATCGTCGTCGACCCGGACCATCCGCCCGTAGTGGGTGGAGGTGTTGACCTCGAAGGTCTCAGCCGTCATCTCGCGGCCCAGGAACTCGGTGATCTCGTTCATTTTGAAGATCAGCTTGCCCTCACCATCAATGCGGATGGTTGCAGGGTTGTAGGTGATCGTGACATTGGGGTCGTTCTCCCCCATGAACTCAGCGATGGCACGGGCCTCAACGCTGTCGTTCATGGTAACACCGCACTGGTGTGAAACCTCACGAGAGGTCAGATCGATGTCCTTCATCGATTTGAAGATGTTCTGGTTGGACGCATTGCGCGCTACAGTAGACATTTTTTCAGTTCCTTTTTAGAGAGTTACGACAAGCCCAGCTCGGCAATAATTCTGCCGATACGCTCTTTCGAAACAGCTTTCACATCCTCGAAGGAGACCGGCTTAGAATGCGGTTGTGACCAGATCGGCTGCAGTGCAGCGGCAGCCTTTTCAGCCAGATCACCGTGCTTCGAGAGCCAGGCCTTGAAGAGCGCACGGTTGTGCTGACCATGCTCTTCGTCGTGCGCCAGGAGGTGGATCAGATCGACAGTATTTGCGAGGTTGCGCTCATAGTCGGCCTCAGCGGCGGAAATCACCGGCGGGGTGATAAAGTCGTTGTTGGCTGCTGCCGCCTGCATGAAGAAGCCCGAGCGGATCAATTCACCCACCATCGGCTCGAAGACGATGTTGATAGCGAAATACTGTTCGAGATAATCTTCCGAACCCATGATCGTTTCGATTGCCTCGCGGCAGGGCTGCCAGATCGGATCTTCCAGCCACATCTTCTTGCCAAGAGTGTCATCCCAGCCGTCGATATCCATGCCGATTTCGGCCAGATACAGCGTGATGTCCTGGGTCAAGCGCATCTTGTAGGAAGAATTGGTCAACGTGGCATTGTTGATCATCTGGGTATAGCCGTAACGCTGCGCCTGCATCAGCGACGTGCCGAGGCCGAATTCCGCGTGTTTCCAAGCCCCCAAGTGCTTCTGCAGGATGGTCTGCCAATTCCTGTCGAAGACCTTGTGCGCGCCAGCTTTGCGAGCGTTCGAGATTACATTCTGCACCATGGTCTCAATCTTCGACTGGCGCTGATAATGGGTCCGCTCCCATTCCTGGTCCGGTGCGCGGAAGGCGTGCCAGTTCGACGACAACGCTGCTGTGTTGTCCTTCTGGTAGGCGCCACCGCCCTTGCCACCCTCAAATTCAATGATCCAGTTTTGGATCAGGTAGCGTTCAGGATCAGGCTGGACGTCAACAGTGACATCCTCGTAATGGGTCGCCCGCTTGCCGCGCGGCTCGAAGTAGTTGTATTTGCGGCTCTTGGAGCCGATGAATTCCGCGGCACCGGCGGCACCGGACCCGACTGAGCTGGATGTTGCTGGCATGATTGCCTCCCTTAGTTTTCGTTCACTTCACGAGCGTTCGGACCGTCAGTGGTCCGAAGAACCGGACGTGGGCGTGAACTTGTCGAAGAAGATGCGGTCGGTATCGAAGTCGTGCATGAACAGCACTGGTGTCAGCGCATCAATCATCGGCGGCGGGCCACAGGCATAAACGTCCCCCTCGCCGTTAACTCCCAGATCGCGCAGATGCGTGTCGACGTATTCGTGTACGAACCCACGTGCGCCAGCCCATCCATTGCCTTCATCCTCATGGCTAAGCACAGGGATAAACTGCACATTGGGATGTGCTTCGGTGATGGCATTTATCTCATCAAGCTTGAACAGGTCGTCCTGCGTACGAGCGCCATAGTAGAAGTAAACCGGACGATCTTCGCCACTGGTCACTTGGTCGTTCAGGATTGACCACACCGGCGACATGCCCGAACCGGCACCGACCAGGATCACGGGTCCTTGTCGTTCTTCCCGTCGGAAGCACATTCCGTAGGGGCCTTCGATGCTGACTTCTGCTCCGGCCTTGATACCTCCGTCGTCAAGTTCGTTGCTGAAGCGTCCGTCGGGGTATTTTTTGATGATGAAGCCGAGTTTTTGGGTTTCGCTCGGCGGATTTGCCATGGAGAACGAGCGTGTAATCTCCTCCCCTTCTTCGGTTTTGACCGTGATGTCGACATATTGACCCGCCCAGAATTTCAAAGGCGTATCCAGTTCGATCTGGACTCCGCGAATATCATGGGTGAGCTTCTGAAAATCGGTGATCCGGCCGGTGAACTGCTTGACCGGGATACTTTTGGATAGAACTTCTTCGTCGTAATTCAGCAGCTCAATATCAAGATCGCTGAGAGCTAGCGAACGGCACATCAGAATATGGCCGCCGTCCTTCTCCATATCGTTGAGTGCGAATGTCGAGTAGTTTTCCATCTCGGACTCGCCGTCCAACTGGACGCATTTACAGGCTGAGCATTGGCCCTCTTTGCAACCGTGCGGCAACGCGATGCCCTGGCGAAAGGCAGCGTCAAGGATGTATTCGCCGTCCTCGACCTCGAACTCCACGCCGACTGGTTCAAGGCGCACCTTGTAGGTGTCTGTCATTGTTGTTTCCTCCCTCTCCCCCTGCTGGCAGGGGGGTGTGCCTGGGCCGCTTCCGCGGCCCAAGCGATAGTGATGATCAGTTGCAGGGATTGATGGTGAAGCCTGCACGGTACTCGGCGATGTGTGCCTCGCGGTCGCTTTCGGACATGCCGCGCAGCGCCTTGAGCGGTGACGCCAGGGTGTGGCCGCGGACGTGCTCCAGCTTCCACATATCCTTGTTGTCGAAGCGCAGATGCGGCTGCGGGATCAGGGTCTCACCATCGTCGCGGACGAAGTTGAGATCCTTAATGGCATCCGCCAGATCCCAGCCGTCATAGACGGTTTCCCATTCACGCTTGCCCGAGAACTTGCCCATTGCCGGGGTCGGACGACCCTGGAACTCGTCAGAGAAGGCCTCGACCGCAGTCCAACGATCCAGTTCATGAGCAAAGGTATGCAGCTCACCATCGATCTCATCGACCACCATGTCCTCACGGATCAGGCAAGGCACGAGGCACGACCAGCAGCGATGCGGATAGACGTAACCGGTGTCCTCATTAAAGGTGACAACCTTTTCGCCCGGCTTCGACAGCTTCGCATACCACTTCCAGAACTCGCCAAACTCGGCGTACCAGCCCGGATATTTATGCTCGAACCACTCGAAGTCCTTTTCGGTCTGGGCTTCAATGCGCCAGAAGTTAACGGGCCAGCCGACGGCAAAGAACTGTGCGACCTTGTGGACGTAGTTCTTTTCGGTGATCCGCTTCCAGGCTTCCTGAACGTCGTCGTGATGCACCTTCACGCCATATTTTTCGAGCGGAAGCATGTAGGTCCGGTAGTAGTCTTCAAAGATCCAGCGATGCCACATCTCCGCGTAGGATTCCTTTTCCTTGTCGCGGTTCGTGGTGCCGTATTCGATGAACGTACCGATGGCGGCATCAACGATGGCATGGTTCTGCCAGAAAGCATAACGCAGGTCGCGCTCCAGCAGCAGGTGGTTCTCCGGCTCTTTCAGCGCGGCCATCAGAAGCGAGTGACCATTGCCAATGTGACGGCTTTCGTCCGACTGAACCGACAGGAACACGGTCGGCAGTGCGTAGTCACCGTTCCGTGCCGCTTCCGAAGGCATCGCCACAAAGAGCGTATTGGTGAAGGCGGTTTCGGCTACCACGGTCAGGTACATGCAGGCCGCGGTCATGGTGTCCCCGGTGATGAACCCTTCGCCGAACTGACGGCCGATGGTGGTGGCATAACACTTGCCAAAAGCTTCTTCGGTAATGTCGAAGCCCGCCGGATCGATGTAGTTCTCCATGTACCACTTCTTCAGGTTCATCTGAATTGTGGAGTGACGGAATTCATCAACCATCTGCATGGTGAAGCCGGTGCGCAGGTCCTCACCCGGTGACAGGCGTGCAACCATAGCCATCGACCGCGCCGCCGAGATTTCGGGGAATGGGATGATTGCCAGGAACAGCTTCATCCATTCGATCCAGCGCGGTTCCACGTTGCGGAACATATCGCCACGAAGTGCCGCATCCAGCGCGCCGTAAACACGGTTGTCCTTCTCTTCTTCCATCGGGAAGTAAGAGCGCAGAACCTGCTTCATAGGATCGCGAGGTGCTTTGGTGATTTTATAGTCGGTCGGGAAGGTAGCTGCTTCCTGAACGTAGGACGGATTCCATCCGAGATCGGAGATCTTCTTGGTGGCCTCCCCTACCGAGATACCACGCTGGGACGTGATTTTATTTAGCGTCAAAGTCATGCCATGAGCCTCCTTAGCTCTGGGGCCGGTTACCCGACACCCGGTTGGCGGCTTTTGCCGTTTCGGTTTAGCGCCCGCTTTAGGCGCCGGTTCTCGGCAAAGGTTGAGAAGATCGACTGCCCGCTGCAGTGCAGCGGCTGCTGGCCTGTCTCCCTATCCTTCGTTCTTTAGAGCGTCCGATGTGAACGCTAGCGTCTTGTGCTATTATTCAGGCAAGGCCCGTTCCAGAATTCGAAAAACAGCCGTGCCGGACATGGAAAAACATCCAAGCCACTGTTTTTTAATTTCTTTTTTTGCAATTTTTTTATGTGCGTTTTTTCTTGGCAAAATGATCAAACGAGCTACATCAAGACATTGTCTTAATTTGTTACACACGCTGTTTCAGGCGCTACACTCGGCGTTACACTTGCTGAAACACTTGCGTTACACGATCCTGTGTCAGGACCTCAAAAGCCCTGGCGGAACGCAGCACAAATCTTTGGAAATCTTTGAAATTTCTGCACTGCAGCAGCATAGGAACGCATCTGCTCTGCAAAGGCGTAATACGACTTCAGAAGTTCCGTGACCTGCTGAAAAAACGCGTCAGGCTCGCTGGCGTCGCTTTGCTGCCGGATGGATACCGATATCCTGACGGTAGTTTGAGACAACCCGGCGTGAAATCGCGATCCCTTCAGACTGAAGGATCGCTGTCAGTCGCCGGTCCGACAGCGGTTTCTTGCTGTCTTCTTCAGCCAGCAGCGCCCGAATACGCGCCTGCACCTGTGGCTTGGATTGGGTTCCGCGAACAGATGCCGTGCCGGAAAACAAAGTGCGTGCCAAAACAATACCGTTCGGCCCTTCGATCAGAAGCCCATTCAAAACACGGCTGACAGTGCTCAGATGAAACCCGGTTTCCTGGGCTATTTCAGACAAGGTCATGGGAACCAAAGCCTGATCGCCAAACCGGAAATACGCCCCCTGACGTTCCACAATTTGTCCAACAACTTGTTTTTGCGCCGAGGCGCGCGCTTTCAAAGCATGTTGCAGTGATCGCGCTTGAGCCAATGCTTCTGTAGCTTCACTTGCGCGACCGCTGCGGGGCAGATCAATAATCTCGACGTCGCCTTGCCAAGCCGCGAGATATTCGATTTCCAGCCGATCATCTGACAGCGAAACCCGAACATCCGGTTCCCGAGTAAGCGTCGGATCAGAGACAAAAGCAGTGCCCGGTTTCGGGTCAAGCTGTCGCAGAAGTACCAGACAATCCTGCACGGCATCCCCTGACAACCCTGTCGCCCGGACCAAAGCTGCAGTACCACCGCTTTCCAGCTCAGAAAGATGGGCCAAAACCACGTCCATATCCGCAGTCATGGTCTCCCGCTCTTCCAGCTGTAACCGCAGGCATTCCTGTAAATTCCGTGCAAACAGCCCCGGCGGATCAATACGTTTTTGGACAACCTGCAAGGCGGTCTCTACCAGCATAACACTCAGATCTAGGCTTTCAGCAATCGCGTCAACCGGACGACCCAGCCAGCCCGACGGTTCCAGTTCCGCCACCAATGCGGTGATGACTTTTTCCATCAGCCCGCCCTGACCGATCAACCCTGCCAGCTCCTGAAATACATGATCGTAAAGGCTGTTTGCTTGCTCTACCGCAGTCATCTCCAGAACATCGGTGGCACTCATCGAAGCCGCACGGCGTTGGCGCAAAACCAACACCGGATTTTCCTGCGCCTGCGCTGCCAGATGCTCAGTCAGTTCGGCAGATGACATCTGCAGCAGGTTTACAACTTGACCAAGTCGAAAAACCTGGCCGTGTTTCGCGCGCAGCTGCGTCTTTAAAGGCACGGCACTGTCTCCTGTGCGAAGGGCCGATATAACGCTAGCCCCAAGGGTAAGTCCCGCGCTATCCTGCAAGAAAGTGACAATGGAAAAGCAGCCAGATGAGCCCTCATTTTCCCATCGCTGGTATTATTCCGCTCGACGGAGCCGCTCCGGAACTCTCCTATCCGGGTCTTTCGCCCCAGCTTCTGGCACGGGTGCGGCAGCTTTGGTCCGCCGCTGGTCTGGATTTCGACCATAGCTGGCGTGTGGGGTTGCGCAGCCTGCCGGGGTTTCGTGCCCTGCCCCGCATTGAGGCGGCACCCGCCAGCACCGACGTTGATCTGGTGTTTCTCTACGATCAGGCCGTACTCTGGGTTCGCGCCTTGCACGAGGCTGCGGCTATCGGACGTCAGGTTCAAACCGGCGAACTGACCGCTGATCAATGGCACGGGCTGGCGGCGCTCTCTGCCCGATTGACTGAACAGCTTGCAGCCTTGCGCCTTCTTGCTTTGACGGATCTGCCGATGCCCGCGATGCAGATCGCCCGATCGCTGTCGGAAGACGTGGATATGGCACTGGTGATCCTGATCCGTCGCAAACTGGCCGAACGTTTCGCAGCCTGCCGAAGCGCCGAGGAGGCCAGCGATTTCTGGCGTCGTCACATTGCCGGGGGTCGCGCCTTTCGCACGATCTCTGAAAAGCTCTATGCGGTTGGCATCGACTATTCCGCCGACACTGATTACGCCAAATGGCGCAAGTCGGTGCTGACCACGCTGGGTGCAGCGGTCCATAGCAATGTGCTCAAGACCGAAGCGCCGCGGCGTCAGCCGGGCACGGTCATGATGAATGGGGACAGCCTGCATTTCGCCACCTTTCGCATTCATGAACTTTGCGCCTTTGCACAATTGCTTGAGCCAGATCTGACCAACGCACTCGAGACGGCAGCAAATTCCGCACCATCGCCCAACCCGCTTGCAGGGCTGGCCGCTCCGATGAGCGCAATCATCGTCAATCAGATTCAGAGTTTATCGGCGCCGCCTTCGAACTCTTCGAAGGCGGCCAAACACCATTAGTGTTTCAAGTCCTCGGGTGTCCCGAGCCGATTTTCCGACACCCAACGCGCAGCTAGAACCAGCGCGCCTGCGGCAAAATCTTTGCCATGTTCCGAAACCATCTCTTCTGCAACTTTCGCAAGCTCTTGAAAGAAACGGTCCTTACTCTGTTCTTCGGTTGATAGTGCTTGTGTCATTGTTCTCCCTCCCTGGGTATTATTTGAACATGTTCTTGGGGAAGGTCGCGATCGACAGACTGCCGTCCTCCCCACCAATGCCCAGATGCGTTCCATCGTCAGACCAGGCCAGTGCAGTAACCGCCGAGCCTGTGCCCTCACGCACCAGCATTTCATCCGGATGCCCGATACGGGACAGCATCACGAGGCCGGTGCCGTAGCTTACGGCGCATAGATCCCGCTTCGGATGCACTGCGATCCGGTCGACGATTGTGAGACCAGGTTTGCCCGTCTCAATCGGTTCACCCGTATGATCGCCGAATGGCAGATCCGGCAAGGACCACCCCACGACCCTAAACGCACCTGAGGCGACAACCGCCTTAGCCTTGTCGCTGAACTGCGCAGACAGGACGGAAGCCGGAAAATCGACGATCCGGTCGGCTGTCCCCGCCGACACATCGACCAACAATACTGCCTTGTCTTCGCAGCCCGCCACCAGCCAGCGCTGGCACGGCGACCATTCGAGGCTGAGCAGCTTACCATCGCAAGCAATCTGAGCCTGGCAGGACAAGTCTTTGGTGCGGACGATGCTCACTTGACCTGCGCCCCAGCAGGCCAACAGGGATTCATCATCAGACACTGCAATACGGGCTACACTGTGATCCAGCGAAACATCCGCTATCTCGGCCCCGCCGCTTGCCGCTGCAAGGGCCACATGCGTCTCATGCGCAACAGCCAACTGACCAGAGCGCGAAAGCGTCGCGAGCGCTGTGACCGTATCCGACCCCGCCGCAGTCATTGCTAGAGTCTGGCCTCGCGCAGTTGCACGCCAAAGCCCTCCCGTCTCGGAATGGGAAAAGGCAAACCCCTGCTCCTCCAACCGGCAAAGCGACACATCGGTACGCGCCATGGATGTCTCGCTCAAAACCGGCGGTGGTAACGGCTTGGACCTAGGTCGAATGCTCGACCGCCCCGTATCCGCCTCAACCCTGACCCGACTGTCCGGGCTCTCGGCGTCATGCACCGAGACAAACGCCAGTTGACCATTCGCCAGTTGCGCAGCCAGAGAGCTCCCCTTGGCATTGAATAGAAGGGCACGCACCTCGGTTTTAACATCCCATGTGCGGGCAATCAGGTCAAAAAGTGTCATCGCCTGCGGTGGCTTGTGCTGTGTCATTCCGCTTGCTCCTTCATCACGGCTTCCAGTTCCTCATCGAGGACGGCAAGCTCGGCCTCTAGCCGATTAATCGTCTCAGTGTTTTCTTTAAGCGCGGCATCGTTCTGTGCGCGCATATCCTCGTGGGTGTGATCCTCCACCCCGTCCCGCGTGTCTTTCATATCCAGCACCATTAAACCGCTGGCCGCCTGATTCAGCCGCAGCTGTTCAGTATTGGCTTGGGCAATTGCCTGAACAATTTTCACCCGGTCCATGATGATCTCGCCAGAACTGCGTGATTGACCTGTCATAGGCACCCCCTGTAAATCAGCGCCGACTTTTGCAGAAAAAGGCAAATCCGATGACAGATCCTGCCGATCTCCGTTTTTTCCAGGCGCTCAAAGATATTTGCAACAGCACCGAAAATGTCGATCAAAGCTGTCGCGATGCCATTGATCGTGCGCTGGAAACCAGAGACCCACTGGATATGAGATCCGCCCGCAAAGCATTGGAAAGATTGGATGATACTCTCAAGTCCGACCTTTTTCGGCAGGTCCATCTCCGCATGGCCAGCGATCTTTCCGCGATATGGGATTCGTTGCCCGGCAAGCCAGGATCCAACAAGCCGAACTGAAGCCATCATTGATTTGATGCGATGTCGACTTAACGTCTTCTGCATTGGCTCCCCTCCCCAGGTCCCCGTTTTCGGGTGGCACTCAGGGTATCCGAGCAACGGGTTGACGCAATTAGAAAGGACGGAAACCTACGTTTTTCTGCGAATTGCTCAGGCAGGTCCTGAAACATGTAAAATTGCGTTACGTTTTGCGCCGGGCTTTGTAACGGCCTGTTTCGAAGTCGTTTTTTGCTGCGCCGCAGAAAATCCTCCTAAACCTGTAAAAAGCCGAATCACTTGCTTGATTCGGGCACCGAATCACCGCCCAATTCAAAGAGGGCGGCAACTGAACAGCGGAGCACCATGGGGAATCTTCCTGACATTCTGACCGATGGCGACCTCCGTCTACGCCCGATGTCTGCGGACGACCTGACGCTTGTCACAGCGCATTTCAACGATAAACGCGTCACACGCTGGCTTGCAGCCGTGGCGCAGCCTTTCGGGCCCGAGGCAGCGCACGAGCTTCTGGCACATGGAATGCATTCCGGTGAAAACCTACGTGTCATAGAATATCATGGCAGACTGGTGGGAGGTCTCTGCATCGGAGCGTCGCTCTGGTACTGGCTCGCACCGGAATTTTGGCGCCAGGGCTTAATGCGTCGAGCGCTGGAACTGGTTATCACAGCCCGCTTTACCAGCACAGCTCCGCCCCTGATCGCCACCGCCCATGCAGAAAACACCGCATCGCGTGAACTGCTGACTGGCCTGGGGTTTTCAATTTCCCCCGCACCACGACGCATGTTCTTTCACGGCACCGAAACATCCGAGCCTTGCCGCGACTACGTGATGGCGCCCGAGCAATGGCACCTGTTACATCCGCTGACATTCAGAGCAGGCGACCTGTCGTTTCGCCCGGCCCGGCAGCAGGACACTCCAGTCCTTGCGCAGATGCTAACGGCCGCCGGACCCGTCCCTTGGCCCGAGAGAGAAGCCCTCCCCGGTTTCATAGAAGAGCACCGCTACCGTGGCGCAGGACAGGGGCTTTTTGTGATGTCCGATAGCAACCGCCGCAGCGTCGGAATGGCTCTTCTTACAGTGGCTGACCCACAGCTGTGCTTTTTGTCGGAAGGAGAAGACAACCGTTACCGGGTGCAGGTCATGGACGATCTAGCCCGTACCTTTGCCACGCGGTCTTAAGCTGACCCGGGACGTGGCTTTGCTTGAGCCCCGTTGTTCTGGTCCGGCTGGAAACCACGCGGTTAAACGGGAATACGGCGAGGTGTAGGTAACAAGTGCAGAGGCCGCGACGCCCCCCACCCGGTAACCGTCAGCGAAGAGCAATACTGCAAGATGCCATTGCCCCAAAGGGTGGAAAGGCACGACACCGCCTCACTCCACAAGCTAGGAGCCCCCCGGGATGATCACTCTGTCCGGGTGACGGCGCGCTCGGGAAAACGAGCGTCCGTAGCGGTGGCAGTTTTCACCGCCTGCGACGGCAATTCCTTGCGAAGACCAATACGGGAGGCGCAAGTCCTGATCCAGCAATGGCGTATGCCCTACAGCACCGTCAGGCCGTACAGCGCGTTGGGATATGCGAAGCTGGTCGGACCAAAGCTCAGAGCGACCGATGCTGCGAAACAACGAGATGGCCGCCTTCGGATCGGATTTACCTCCTGGTTATCGCATTCGCAGTGCGCAGGCCGGACATAAGAGCACCGTGGGTCGTACTGTGATAGTCAAAAATTGTATGTTCACCTGCAAAAAAAAGACGGTCTTCGATTGGCTCTGCGAAAATCTCGAACTGATCTGGCGAGCCGCCCACCTGGGGATACGAATACGCACCTCTGAAATTCGGATATTCAGACCAGTGTGTAGTCAACACAGCTTCGGGCGTGCCAATAGTATCCCCCCAAACAGATCGCAAAACGTCCAGCGCGTCTTCGGTCATTTCGGATGGATCCATTTGATCTGCAATGGGTGCATAACGACCAAATGAAAGGCCAAGCAGGATGTTCTGATCGCTGAATGTGCGGTAGTTGAGCCAGTAGTTCCAGCGCCCTTTTGGCTCTGTGCTAATCCCAAAATACTGGATACCCTTATCCCAAAATGCGGTTTTGAACTTCATAGCGATCTTGGTTACAGACCCAAAGCCAAGCTCGGAAATTGCCGTTTGCAGTTTACCAGGTAAAGGCGGATCGAACTGGATAGTTTTTGCTTTCAAAACACCCAAAGGCGCGGTGCAAATGGCGTAGTCTGCCCGCAGGTCGCCAACCGTTACGCCATTTGCATCGTAGCTGATCTGATTAACCGGCGTGTTAAGGTGAATGTCCAATCCCTCGGTTAGAGGAGCAAGGATCGTCTCGTATCCGTTCAATAATATCGCGTCATCACCATCGAACGCTTTATCTGCGAAGGCATTTGCGGCTGAGATGTCTTCGATACCAGCTCCGATGTCGAACTCTATGAATGTTGAAAGCAGCAGTTGACCAAGCGGATTACCCAAAACTTCGAGCTTAATATCTGCAATTGCCTTTGCAACGCTCCGTTTATCCCTCCTCAAAACAAGCATATTAAGCTCGCGCAAAAGGTGCTCGTAGGTCTCATCCATATACGCATACTCTGCTTCAGCCAGAGGTTTGCCATCCGAGCCAAAAACTTCGAGGTTATCATCATTGGTAACAAAACTTGGTCCGCCGACGTGCTCTGCCAATTTCTGGATTGGGTTATCCTCGCTCGGGCCATGTATCCAGCCCGCCCCATATTCAAATGGTGCTCCCAACGACATGTCTGTTCGGATGCGTCCGCCGACATACTCACCCGCCTCAAATACAATGACAGTTGCCCCGCTCTTGCGCAGCGCTTGCCCGGCGGCCAGTCCGGCAATACCGGCACCGATAACAATCACCGTTCTGCCGTTTAGGTTTTGGGCGGATGATTGAGATGCCAGTACTGCCAGAAAACTGGCAATCCCGAGTTTCAAAGTTTGCCTCCGCGTCTGCATGGGCTGTTACTCGACCTCACAAATGGGTGGTATGGGGCAGTTTCTTGCAGTGGACCGGTCAATGAGGCCCTCTCACCTTAAGCGTGTCAACCAGATCATTCCTTTCAAGACAGATATATAGTCCATCAGGATCAAGGTGCTCCAAGTCATTACTTTTCCATCCGCTTTAAGTAGCCAGCGTTGCTGAGATAAGTCCTGTTGGCGGGCTTTGGAAAACGTGGCCTGCAACGCAAAGCAGACCTTCGTTCCCGCTAAATCTAAGACCGACTTTAAGCCATCACAGTTTGATCATCGCCAGCTCTCAGCCACGCATTTTTGTGAACAGCGGAAGCAAGATCAGCGTCACCCTGATTGAGATCCTCAATGGTGGGAAGTTGAAGCAAGTCCGCGTCACATTGAAGCCTTTTCCCAAAACCTTGACGTGTCACGACAATAACCCTGAACCGCAAATTGCCAAGTTGGTTCCATCAACAACGCATCAGACACGCTCAACCTAGAGGGACCAAGACATGACAAAGCCACTGGTTACAATCGCTACCACATTCGCGCTTATCCTGAGTGCCGGCACCTCCACGGCCGGTCCGTTGCCGGAACATCGCCAACGCGAGTTTTCGCATAATGCTCACTCATCAACGTCGCAAACCGCCAGTCACACTGACGAGAGGACGAAGTCTCACCAACCCAAAACATCGTCCGATTTTGGCTTCGATTTGCGTTCAGACCGCCATCTCGGTCAGTACAACCTGTCCGCCACCTTGCAGTATCCCGCAGTAAACTCAAATTGGAGTTGGGATTTGCCTGCTGTTGATGTGACCGGACTTGATGCTGCTGGATATGCGAGCAACGACGGCATTCACCTGAATTGGGAGAAAAACCAAGAGAACCAACCGCTAGGTTACACTCCACAGGAGGGTCGATACCTCCTTGGCTCCGTGTTCCTTGTGGCCGTAGGGTTTGGGATCATCATAGAAGGTACGGCGGAAATTATTTATGATATCTATTGTCCCCGTGGCAATCTCGGCCCAGCCGAATGCTACGTATTCTGGAATGCGGGACACTGGATCTATAACCATTAATTGCTGCGCAGCGAAATAGTAAGACCACCCGGTAATAAGGGTGGTCTTACCTTAGGTGCAGACGAAAGCCTATCCAGCGACCTTAGGGCTGGGAAAGCACCACGCAAGGCGCGGCTGCGGCCGAGACCAGTTGCTTACCATTCTCATTGTTAGGAGACACTTGATATTGCAGTAACGGGAAGAAACCGGGGGAAACCGGATCACACCGGACGACGCGTAAAATTCGGGTTTCAAGACGATACTAAGGGGACGTACCAAGTTGGCGCTTGTCTTGCGCAATTTGAAAACCGCGCTGGGATCGGTCCGACATCAAAAACCAAGACAGCTCGAGTTGTCAATTACTCGGATCCAGCTGCCCCAGCGTTGCCTAGGTTCTGGCCCCATTAGTTTGGTTGCCGCCATCTCGGCTGCGTGTTTCAAGCCCCTGAGTTTCAGGGGTATATCACGAGCAATCTATTCTGGCTGACTGACGAACAGATGGCGCGCCTTCAGCCTTACTTTCCGAAGAGACATGGCAAGCCGAGAGTTGATGATCGACGTGTTTTGAGCGGAATTATCTTCATTAATCGCAATGGGTTGCGTTGGTCTGATGTGCCTCGCGAATATGGATCACCAAAAACCCTCTACAACCGATGGAAGCGGTGGAGCGATATGGGTGTGTTCGCTCGGATCATGACCGGGTTCGCTGCGGAGGGAACCGATCACAAGACCCTCATGGTCGACGTAACCTACCTCAAAGCGCACCGCACGGCCTCCAGCCTGCGGTTGAAAAAGGGGGGGCATGGCAGGCTGATCGGACGCAGCAAGGGGGGCATGAATACGAAGTTGCATGCCGTTACCGATGGTCTCGGACGCCCGATACGCTTCTTCATATCCGCAGGGCAGGTCAGCGATTACATGGGGGCCAGAGCTTTGGTGAATAGCCTTCCATCGGCTGATTGGCTACTGAGTGATCGCGGCTATGATGCCGATTGGTTCCGCGAAGCCCTTACAGACAAGGGAATAAAACCCTGTATTCCGGGTCGAAAATCGCGCGACAAACCTGTCCGATACGACAAGCGCCGCTACGAACCCCGTAACAGGATCGAGATTATGTTCGGACGCCTGAAGGGCGGGCGCCGTGTAGCCACTCGCTATGACAGGTGCCCGAAGGTCTTCCTCTCGGCCATCGCTCTCGCAGCTACCGTCCTGTTCTGGCTGTAATTTAATGTGTCTGGAGCCTAGGCCCAACGTCAGTACTGCGGACAAAGCAGCAGTAGACCGATTGCGCAGTAAGGTCTGCTGTAGAACCGTTCGCAAAGTCTGCTGCATGTGGAATCAGTTACCTCGATAGCCAAGGCTGCAGCAGCCTGCTCAGCATCGGCATTATTGGATTGATCAGAAGAGCTGACAAAAGGGTCACAATCACGAACATTCCGAGCAATGGTGGCAATCCGCCAACGACAGGTTCAGTGATCAGTCGAAGCAGGACGAGAGTGGGATATACTCCCAACACCGATAAAACGAGCTGCTTCCAGAACGGCGGCCGTTTGAGCTCCGCGCCTGCGACGTGATCTACCCACATGCCAAGTCCAACGCATTTGGATGTGTGGACGGCTCCGCCGGTCACGGCCTCAACTTCTGCCAGCTTCTTCATGATTTCAGTGTTGACCCTCCATCGCTCCGACGCTTCCTCATTTTCAAACCGGAGCTGTACGGTGTAGCCCATGTGTTCCTTGCCAGGATGGCGGACGACATCGGCGGAAATAAAACCCGGCACTTTCTCGAACAAAAGATGCATTTCCCGGACTTTGGGCTCCAGTTCGCCTACCAAAGAAAGGCGAACTTGATCAGAAAAAGCCAGCGTCACGATATTGGTCTGGTCGTTCATGGTATTGCCTCCAGCAACAGGTTGGTCTTGCAGATTTAAGATGATACAACTTGCAAGGAAATTCCAAACAGCTGCAAAGAAGAGTTGCATGGACGCACAGACGATAGAATGGAGCGATGTCCCCTTTGTGCTGGCCGTCTGCGAAACAGGAAGCTTGTCCGGGGCCGCGCGAAAACTGGGGGTGAACCATTCGACTGTCTTCCGGCGCGTCGAGAGCCTGGAGAACAGGCTTGGCGTAACCTTATTTGAGCGGTTGTCGCATGGGTATGTGATGACTGCTGCGGGCGAGTATTTTCTTCAGCATGGCCAGAAGCTTCAGGAGCGCATGACCCGGATACAGCGTGAGCTGAGCGGTCAGGATTTGCGGCTGGAAGGGGTTTTGTCTGTGACGACAACAGACTCACTATTGTACTTGCTTTCACCGGTGTTTCGGGATTTTCAGCACAAATACCCTGAGGTGGAAATGCGGCTGCTTACAGGCACCCGTCCGCTGGATCTGATGCAGCGTGACGCGGATATTGCATTGCGTCCAACGCAGAATCCGCCGGAACACTGGATAGGCCGTAACCTGTTGCCAGTTTCTTACGCGGTCTATGCCCATTCGGATTATGTGAAAGCTATGCAGTACCTGCCGCCGGAACGGCACCGCTGGCTGCAGTTGGACGACAGTCTGCGGCAATCACCTATGAACAAAGTGACAGCTACTCATAAAGCGGACATTGCCCCTGTATCCTTAACCAGTTCGGTCATGGGGATGTTCGACTTGGCCCGTGCAGGTCTCGGTATCGCTGTGCTGCCGTGCTACCTTGGCCGGACTTGTCCCGAGTTGCAGCAGCTGCACGCCCCGGAGACAAAGAATGATACTTGCCTCTGGCTGTTGGCACATCCTGACATCAGAAGAAGTGCAAGGGTTCATGCCTTCTTTGAATTCGCCACGGTAAAGATCCGTGAAGGCCAGTTCAGTTTCGTTGAATAGCAATGGCAAAGCCCGAAAGTACTACACTCGGGCTTTGCCTACACAGTTTGACCGATTTAGAGACAGCCCGCCTCAGTCAAGGCGCTGATGCCATGTGACCTGCATGCAATGACCCAGTGTGAAGATATCGACACCGCCAAGTCGGTCGCGCCATTTTTCTTCAACCTCGTCTGCGCATTGCTGGGCAATGTTATCGAACAGGATGTTGATGAAGGCATAGGGGTTGCCATCGCCACCACGTTCTGACGCCTCGCCGAATGCTGCCCCAAAGTCCATGGCTGCGTTGGCCCTGGCAGCCGCGTCGAGGATGTCCGCAACATACTCTTTCTGAATGTTCACATCCTCACGGTTCCCGATCCGTGTCAGGTGACCCCCAACTAGGTGGTCGAAATCGTATTCAAGCACCTGATCATGGGCTTCAAGGAAGCCATCAACAGACTCCGCCGCAGCCAGATCCTTGAAGGGTGCCCAGCCAGGGAAAATTACGTCAACCAGCATCAGAACCTTCTGTTCCGGTGCATAGATGAAGATATTGCCGGGGCTGTGGTTCAGACCCTTGTAGTCGAGCTGAAGCGTCTGAGAGCCGACCTCAAGCGTCATACTGTCGGTGAATGTCTGAGTCGGGACAGGGCGGTTCGGATCTTTCTTCTCCGCGAGGTGTGCTGCAGTTTCATCCTGCGCAATAACAACCGCATCATCCGGGAAGATCGCAGCTGCACCAATGTGGTCAGTGTGGGTATGGCTGTAGATGACGTGGGTGACTGGTTCATCTGTCACGCTGGAGATTGCAGCAAGAATTTTCTCACCGGATGTCGGCGGCGCATCAATGGCGATCACACCTTCGCCGGTGGTCAGAAACATCATCTGATAGGCACCGTCGTGAACTACGTATATCCCGCCGCCCAGATCCTCAACGGCGTAACCGATGGCTGGATCAATGGCCGGACCTGCCGCTTCCGTTGGTACAGGTGCAAACGTGTGATTGTGGTCATCTTCCGCTGTTGCAATACCGGCTCCGGTGGTCACGAGAAGCGCTGCCAGTGCGGCAACTCCAAAGTAAGCCTTCATTTTTCCTCTCCTCTTGTCTCGATCAATCACGCGTAGTCGCGCGCAGCGAGTGTTGCGCCGTTATGTTGGCCCTCAACTGCGGCTTCGTAGGCTTTGGCAGTATCTGCTGCCGAAATCCCCGCTGCGGAATCCATACCCATCATTTCCATGGTCTCTTTGACGAAATCCGGGCTGACGACATTCACCCGCATGTCCCGCTCAAGCTCAAGCGCTGCGGCCTTGGCAAAAGACTCCAGCCCGCCGTTCACCATGCTGAGAACGCTGGAACCTGGGGACGGCTCTTGGGACAAGATGCCGGATGTCAGGGTAAACGAACCGCCATCGCGAATGTGGTTTTGGCCAACCCGGACAAGGTTCACCTGACCCATCAGCTTGTTCGACAGAGCAAGATCAAAGTCACCATCATCTAGTTCTTTGAACGCTCCGAAGTTAGCTAAACCCGCCGCACATACGACGGCATCGACAGGACCGGCTGCCTCGAACATTCCTTCAACAGAAGCCTTTGATCCGAGATCTACTTGAACGTCGCCACCGCTGTGTCCTGCTCGGATCAGTTCATGTTTGACCGAGAGACGGTCAGCAATAGCCCCACCAATCAGCCCGTTTGCACCTACGATCAGAATTTTCATTGTGTTTCTCCAAGTCGTTTGCGCAAATGATAGCCTGATGCTTAGCGCATGATAATTCATCATCTATGTAAGCAAAGCTTGCGTGAACGCACAAATCTGAAACTGCAACCACGTTCCATTGAGTTCTCGATAGGCAGCTAAATGAAGTTGGTCAGAGATTTATGATGCGCACCTCCGCTGATAACCGCCGTTTGAACGAACTGCAGCATCCGTTGCTTTGGGCTCATTGCAGCCTTGCGGCATTGCAGTACCAAAGTTGTAGTAGGTCCCGTACCTATGCCTATCATGGGATCACCGCAGCCAGCCCGAAGGCGACATTCATTCTGCGTGTCCAAATGCTTGCCCATCTGCAGGCACGGCAGTCTTCAGATATTCACTTCACATGCGAACGCACCCTTGTTTCAGCAGGAAGCGGACATTGTGAGGAGTTCACCCCGACTACAGCCTTTACTGGGACGAAAACACATCACTCATAAATTGCCTGGATGCTTTCGGGCGCGTGCAGCATTGTTTCTTCATTGGTCTTCGGAGTGTACAGAAGAACTGCTGTAGGGACTTTGAGGTGGTCATAGACAGCCGCCGCGAGATAGGCTTGTGGCCGATCTGAAGTGTGAAAAACACCGCAGAAGGATGCATTTGCGATGTGACAAATGTCGGCTTGTCCTCCGGAAAAATCAATCCTCGCTCTCTCCGTATCCTTCCTATGTTTTGGTTCTCTCCAATAACCAAGTAGGAACAAGAACTGAGCGAGCCGGTGAATCTTTTCCCAACTTGGATCAACGAGGTGCGCATCAGTGCGATTTGAAGGTATGCGCGGCGGCTCTTCAAGAAACTTCTCAACCAAAACAGAGGTGCCGTCGTGTTGTTTTGCTGCTTCAATGATCCGTTCAACAGCACCCGCTCCAGTAAAATTGTTGATGCGGGCAGGATCCAACTGTTCAAGCCGAATGCCATCCTCTTTGCTCAATTGCTCCAAGAGATCGTTCTGAGTTATGCGGGCTTGCTCCATCATCGCCTCTGCCTTGCTCGTGACGATTGCCGCTAATTCGGGAGGGAACTCTGAAACATCAAAGTCGAGCAGGCGTTCAATGTCTGTCTGCGCCTTTTGGAATACATCCTCAAAGGATGCAGAGCCAATTCCGCCAATAAACTTTTGAAGAAGGTCGCCAAGTCCAAAGCCGCCGACAGATGAGAAACTCTGCATGTCTTCGTGGATCTGCCTGCGTTCCTTGCTGTTCTTCACAGTTATCCTGTAGTCTGTTGGCATGCTGCCTAAGGCATCGGAAATTGTCTCAAGAAATCTAGCACCGACTTCGTCTAGCTGTATGTCCAATTCATTTCTTTTCGTCTCGTTGCTTGCCCCGAGAAGCTCTTCGATGGTCTGAGTGGAATAGCAAGGAATACAAGTTTCCGATTTTCGAATGATCCGTTCCAACGATGACATTTGCCCACCGAGAAGATGGTTCCACGACGATGTGTCGAGGTAGATGGTAAGTTTAACTATATTAAGTATCCGTTTTGTGAGCCGCAAAATGCGTGCGGCTGCAAAAGAACGCGTCCTCGTCTGAGGTGTTGGCCTCGTTTTGCCATATCCGCGTTATTGACCAGCGGAGGCGTTGAACAGTTGTGGTGTGGGGGGACGGATTTGCACCGTCCCCTCGCGGTCTACCAGCTCAAACCCAGGATCGATCCGCCATCTTGTGGTTGGCGTGGCTGCTCACCCAACTAGGCCCACAGAACCGCGAGAGCATCCATACCAGTCTTAAACGTTGCTTTCATGAAATCCTCCATCGACAGGGTGAGATTGATGTACAAGTCCACGCAAGCCCAGAGGATGAACAGCCACGCCCCAACATCTCCGACGGTGAAACCCAAAGTCATCAACGCTGACCTCGAAAATTCACTGTAGTGAAGATGGGGTATCTACGGAGAAGAAGCAACGTCCGCTTTGCCTATACTGAAGGGTAGCATCGATCGATCCGCTCAACGGTGTTCGTGAATCACGGTGGCCATAGATTTATGTAGCGACCCTAGACATTGCAAAGCCCGCCCTCTGCGCATCGCGCCCCCTGGAGCGGTCCGCAGCATTGCCAGTAGCTCGCCGGGTTCGGTGAGTGGCCGCTTTCGGTGAGATGGCCCGAAAATTTTGCACAGGCAGCATCCTTGTTAGGAGACACTTTATATTGCAGTAACCGGAAGAAACCGGGTGAAGCCGGACAAACCCGGATGAGGCATAAAAAATTGAGCTTCCAAGAGGGTTTTTAAAGGCTCGGGCCAAAATGTGCTTGTCTTGCACAACTTAAAAATCGGGCGAATTTAGAGCTGATGTCGAAAACTGAGACAGTTCAAGTTTCAAATTATCCGGGGCTACCTGCCTCTATGCTGCCCAGGCTCTCCATCGTAGCGCACAACACCGCCCACCTGCCCTGTCGGCCTTTATTGTAAGGCTGTGAGGGCACAGCCCCCCAGCCAAAGCGGTGCCATCACAGCAGCGCAGCAAAAACCCAATAAGGGCCCTTATGTTGAGTTTCTAACCGCCATGTAGTCCACCGAACTTGGAACTAGCGCACCATCAGAACGGTCATTTCCTAGAACGGGATTAGCTACATAAAATCAAATAGATGATCAAACACGACTGTCTTATCCATACCCCCTAACTTGGAACTGATTCTGACGGACTTGCTCACTTCGCCGAAATTCTTCGCAAGCGCAGTTTTGTAGCCCCAACGTCAGTACTGCGCAGCAAGCGCCCTTTGCAAACTCGGCCGTTTTACGCAACCAGCTGAGCTGTTGTGCTGCGTCGCAGCCCGATGTTTCTGCCGTTCGCTGCGACAGCAAGCTTCTGAACCCCGTGAATTCACACAGTGCGGACATGCCGGTCACGTGTCGCGCCTCGCCCCTGGTCGCTGGTGCCTTGGTTGAAAGGCTCGCCAGTGACAGGTGGATAACGGACCGAGGCTATTGCCACGGCCTTCTTTCTTTTTTTGCGCCAAGACATTAAATCTTCCCCTGAATTCAAGGGGGAAGCATGGCGCACACGCAATCAATCCAACTTCTGCTTAATGACGACTGCACGGGCCACCGAACGGAGATTGGAGCACTGTTCAAGAATGCGCGGCGTTTCGAATGCATGGTCGCATTCGCAAAAATGTCGGGCTGGAAGGAAATGAAAGCGCCACTGGAAAAGGCGTTGTCTAAAGGTATGGCGGCGCGGTTCGCGGTCGGCTTGGATTTTTATCACACTGATCCTGCGCTACTTCGTGCCCTCTTCCGGTTGAGCAAGAAGCACAACCTCGAATTATACCTCAGTAACTCCCAGAGTACGTTTCATCCGAAAATTTATGCATTCGAGACCGGCGGTGGATGCAAGATCGTTGTCGGATCGGCGAACTTCACGCAAGGCGGACTGCTTCATAATTATGAAGCGTCGCTTCTGATCGACGATGAGAGCAGCGCGATGATGGAAAAGATCACTAGTCATTTCGACGGCTTGATCGACAATAATGAGATTGTACTGGCGACAAAGCCGCTGATTGATAGTTATGCAAATGATCATGCGATCAACGCTGCATGGGCGCGTTTTGCAAAGCGTCGCGCCTCACACGCTGTTAATTCCGACGAGGCGCCATTCGATGTCCTAGCCGGCTTCCTGAGAATGATGCAGGAAGGTGACGCATCATCGCCGTTCAATGCTCAAATGAAAGCCAGACGGGACAATCTTTCGGTTGCGCCGACACAGCTTCGTTCCATCGCAGCGTGGAAGGGGAAAACAGCGCATGGATTCTTGACCGAATATGAGCATCTAATCGGGTCATTTCATTCGGGCGGCCTCGACCGCGCAAAGACGCGCATTACTGAGAAGCGCGAGGATTTTGTCTGCGCGGTGGCATCGATCATCGATCACGCTGATTTGTCGCCGCGTGATGCGTTCGCTACTCTCCACGCGGCATTTGCAAACATCAAAGGTGCTGGGATCAATCTCCTTACCGAGATTTTGCACACGTTGGACAACACACGTTTTGCGGTTATGAATCAGAATGCGGTCGCGGGTCTGCGTCTAGCTGGCTACGATGAATTCCCGCTTCACCCATCGAAGGGAAGCGTGAGCCCCGACAAGTATCAGCTCTATTGCGATCACGCGGGCGCCGTGTGCAAGGCGCTCGAGCTTCGCGATTTCACCGAACTCGATGCACTATTCAACTACATTTATTGGCATGAGGATCGGCCCGATGACGATGGAGGCAATGACGAGGACTAATCGACTGCCGTACTCCCTTGGCATAATCGGACACCTTCAGTAGCGGTGGCAAAGCGCAGATAGAGACCTTTGCAAAGCCGTGAAATCTGCCAGCCGGACGGCGGTCCCATGCTGCACGAGCAACGGATGGAGCAGACCTTCGCCGCAAGAGCAGCCACCAACCATCATCGAACGGACTGGATGCGGACAGAGCATCATTTCGCTGCGGCTGCGCCTATGTCTTCTTTCAAACTGGCGCACCTCCCCTCAAAACGTCCAACTAAGGCGTGGGGGACATTTGTCGGAGTGGCCTCATATTGCCTTTTTTGTTGGAGCATCAGAAAACCTGGCGCCGCCAAACGAAAATCACTATTGAACTGCAAAATCCGTCGATTAAAGGACAGATATCGCACAGCCTATCCTAATTGCTTCCTTTTCGAATGGCCGCTTGACCTAGCGTCAGCAGCAAAATAACGCCGCCGCAAAAAACGATTACTAAGGCCAATCCCCGGCGCACACATTCGTCACTGTTGAGATTTGCAGCATCTCGCAGGTCTCCAAGATCACTTTCATAGTTACCCAGCCAAATTAATGTCGAAGCCAAAAAACCCAAAAGAAATATGAGCTTATAGGAACCATACCCCAAATATACAACTGCAAAAGAAATTGCTATTGAGCCGACACACAAGACCAACAGGCGGGTGCTCGTCAGCAACTGTGTCATGCAACTAGCATTAAACCCCGTGGAGTTAGGCGAATAGTAGCCTGAAGCCGCTAGTAGTACCCCAGACACGCCAAATATCAGCATAGGCATTGCCAGGATTCTCGCAGTTAGTCTCATTACTCTAAACATCGGGTGTTACAATTTACTCTATTGGCTGTTGAAAGCCGTTGATGTGTTTAACGCCAGCAGTTGCTGGACACCAAAGGAGGGGCGTTAAGATTTCGCACATAGAAAATCCAGAATCAAGCTACTGCATCTCTGAAGCAGCCATTCATTCCAACCGCAGAATCGATCACTTTGGGCTCAAAGCCGCCATGCGGCGGTGCGGCAGCGTACCAAACCGGGACCGAAACCAGAGGTCAAAGTCGGCTGAGCGCAGCTACACTCACCGCTACACCGCTGCCTTTCACTCACTCCTCACAATAGGCGTCATTATGTGAAAAAGATTTACATCGAGCCTTGAAACCAAGTCCGGGGACTCCGATATTCCATAATGTGAAGCGCATTTACATAGACGCCGCACCTTGCAACGTTAACCTGGAGACCCCGATGACGAGTTATACCTCAACCGCCCCGCAGCCGTCCGAACAGGGCTGGTTTTCCCGCAGCGAATCCTGGCTGGACAGCAAGGGCAAAGGCGCCTGGATCGCCGCGATGGTCCTTGGCTTTGTATTCTTCTGGCCGGTTGGCCTGGCCCTCTTGTTTTACATGATCTGGAGCAAACGTATGTTTTCGAAATCCTGCACCGCTCGCCGTAAATCCTGGGCTCGCCATGGCATGTCGGCGATGACTCCGTCTGGCAACAGCGCCTTTGACGCCTACAAGGCCGACACCTTGCAGCGCCTGGAGCAGGAACAGCATGACTTTGAGGCCTTCCTGCAGCGCCTGCGCGCCGCGAAGGATAAATCGGAATTCGATGAGTTCATGCATGAGCGCGCGCTGCAGAACGATGATGAGGCTATCGAACTCGACGATGAGGATAACGACGATAGCAGCTCCCGTCGTAGCAAGCGTCACTGACCTCTGTCCCCCCAGCCTCGCCCCATCCGGGGCGGGGCACCTACCGTTGCCAAAACCGCTGCCGCTTCTCGTAGGCCGCAGATCCATTCCCCCATCCCACCGAGATAAAGCCAGAAGGAGGCTGTGATGACCGCCCTGCCCGACCCCGACTATCAGGCCGATTTCTACCAGTTTGTTGCCTCAAAGCGCCTGTTCGCCTGGCTGATTGACAGCGTCTTGATCACGCTTCTGGCCAGTGTTGCGGTGGTTTTCACCGCCTTTACTGGGCTGTTCATCTGGCCCCTGCTCTATCTGGTCATCGGCTTCATCTACCGCGCTGTCACCATCGCGGCAGGCTCCGCCACGTGGGGAATGGTTATCGCCGGGATTGAGCTGCGGGACCTTTCGGGGCGCAAGCTTGATGGTCAGGGCGCGTTACTGCATACCGCTGGCTACTCGATCTCGATGGCCTTTCCCGTGCTGCAGGTGATCTCGATCCTGATGATGCTGATGTCTGCGCGCGGTCAGGGGCTGACGGATGCGGTACTGGGCACGGTAATGCTGAACCGGCGCAGATAACCGGCAAGCTGAGCGTCGAGACAACGGTCAAAAACGCGAACCCGATCCAACACTCAAACTCTGTAAACCTTAATCGAAACTGGCCTCTTGGCGCATGGCGGTGGCGTTGCTATCATCGGCATCAACCTAGCGGCCAGAGTGCCCCGCTCTGTCAGCGCATCTATGCGACAACGGGACCTTCCGCGCCAAGACCAAACGGACACCCACCCGCCTGATGCGCCATACTCTGCCGATTGCCCCACAGTTCTACGTGACTGCGCCGCAGCCCTGCCCTTATCTGGCAGATCGGATGGAGCGTAAGCTGTTTACTGCGCTACAGGGGGATGGGGTTGAGCAGCTCAACAACAGCCTGTCACAACAGGGCTTTCGCCGCTCTCAGAACGTGCTCTACCGACCCTCCTGCTCGGAGTGCTCGGCCTGCCTGTCGGCCCGGATCAATGTTGCTGACTTCAAGGCCAGCCGGGGGCAGAAACGGACCCTGAAGCGCAATTCCGGGCTGGAGCGGCGCGCCACCTCGCCTTGGGCAACAGAAGATCAATATGCGCTGTTTCGCACCTATCTGGACAGCCGCCATGCCGATGGCGGGATGGCTGATATGGATGTCTTTGAATATGCTGCCATGATCGAAGAAACACCGATCCGCAGCCGGGTGGTGGAATACAACGATCGTGAGACCAATGCGCTGACCGCTGTATCGCTCACCGATGTTCTCGAAGATGGGCTGAGCATGGTCTACTCCTTCTACCAACCCGATCTGCCACAGAACTCGCTCGGTACCTTCATGATCCTGGACCATATCGAAATCGCGCGTGAGGCCGGGTTGCCTTATGTCTATCTCGGCTATTGGGTTCCTGGCAGCGCCAAGATGGGCTACAAGGCCAAGTTCACCGGGCTTGAGGTCTACCACGGCGGCGCCTGGCAGCCGATGACCGACCCCGACGCCTTCGACGACACGGCACATCCCCTGTCGACCGATCCGATTGCGGAACAGGTCGCCAATATCCACCTGCCAGATTCGCGCAACCACAGCAGGTAACCTATGCAGAGCCTTCATGCCGTCACCCTTGTCGTGCCCGACTACGACGCGGCGATTGCCTTTTATTGCGGAACGCTTGGCTGGCAACTGGCCGAGGACATTGACCAGGGGCGCAAACGCTGGGTGCGGATCCTGCCGCCCGGCGCCAGCCAAGGCAGCCTCATTTTGGCACGTGCTGACAGTGATGCGCAGCGGGCCATTATCGGTGATCAATTCGGTGGCCGTGTTGGCTTGTTCCTGCGCACCGATGATTTTGACCGCGATCATGCCGCGATGCTTGCCGCAGGCGTCATGTTCGAGGAAGAGCCCCGCCACGAAGCCTACGGCAGTGTCGCGGTCTGGCGCGACCCCTTCGGCAATCGCTGGGATCTTCTTCAGCTTACCTAAGCGGTCTCGCGCGCCTCTTACGGCCTGAAAGCATCCCAAAATGAATGCGCCCAGGGCGGCAGGCACCCCTTGATGGCATATCAATGAAATAAAAAGGGCCCTCCGTCTGGAGGGCCCTTTGATCTGTCGATTAAACAGGATCAGTTCGGCATCAGCGCCGGGACGATGGTCACGATCGACGGGAACATCCACAGAATGCCAAGCCCCACCACCTGGATCAGCACGAATGGCAGGATCCCGCGATAGATATGGCCTGTGGTGACCTCCTTCGGTGCCACCCCGCGCAGATAAAAGAGCGCAAATCCAAAGGGTGGCGTCAGGAAGGACGTCTGCAGGTTCACAGCCACCATGATGGTCACCCATTTCGGATCGAACGACCCACCATAGATCACCGGCCCGACAATGGGGATCACGATATAGATGATCTCAAGAAAGTCGAGCACGAAGCCCAAGATGAACAGCACCACCATCACAATGAGGAAGACCTTCAACTCGCTGTCAAAGCTCTTGAGGAACTGCTGGATGTAATGCTCCCCGCCGAAAGAGATCACCACCAGGTTCAACAGTTGCGAGCCGATCAGGATGGTGAACACCATCGATGTCACCTTGGCGGTTTCGCGCACGACCGGGGTGAGCACCCCGCCCTTGAACAACACCCAGCACCCATAAAGCAGGCCAAACAGCGCAAAGAGGTAGGCGCCATAGGCCACGCCAAAGGCGATGACCGTTTCGGCCGACACACCGCTCTGACCGTTGATGCGCAAATCGAAATTCACGCCAACCAGAATACAGATTGCCACTGCGAAGGTTGCCCAGATGATGATCTTGCCGGATTTGCCCTGATCCTGAAGCTTGCGGTAGGCCGCCAGCATAATGGCGCCACCGGCCCCAAGCGCCGCAGCCGGCGTCGGGTTGGTGATACCGCCCAGAATGGACCCCAGCACCGCAACAATCAGGATCAGCGGCGGAAAGACCACCCGGATCAGATCGTTTTGGGCGCTGCGTCCCGCAGCGACCCTGCAGCCATAAAGGGCCAGAAGCGTCGGCAGCGCAATCAGCACAACGGTGACACCCGGGCTGGTGGTCGGAGCAATCGCCACAACATCCACCAACGCGATCAGCAGAACGCCAATTGCGCCAAGGATCAGCGGCTTAGGATCGGCCGAGGGCGAAACACCACGCCCCACCGCCAGAACCAGCCCCATCAGAACCATCAGCACGGTCAGACCGGTGCCAATCGGGGCTGCGGCGTCGATCTTGGCGATCTTGGCAGCTTCCAACTCTTCCTCTGTCAGCTTGGTTGCTTGGGTCACGCCGCCAGCCGCATCAATGGCCTCCTGTTCGACCACTGCTGCATCCCAGGCTTCCTGACCATGCAGATCAATCATCGCGGCCTTACAGTCATCACCAACATTGGTGCGCAATGCTGCGGTCTGACCTGCATCGGAGAAGGCAGAGACATTGACGTTCTGGCTGCCAATCAGATTGATCTGGCCAAGCAGCATAGCACCCGCAATCAACGCAACCGGTACGCCAAGGAACCAGGTCAGGCCTTCGCCACGGGTGATCGGCTCACCGGTGCCACCTTCCAGAACCACCGCAGGGGCTTTTTCCGGGTTCAGCAGCGCGTACCCAAAGGCATAGAGTGCATAGAGCAATGCCAGCATAATGCCCGGCAACAGCGCTGCCTGAAAGAGGGTGCCCACCGACACAACCGCGGGCTCGCCAAGATAGGTCAGCGCATCAGAGCAGCCAAACTCCTGCGCGCGGGCTTCCTGCGCGGTGGAGTAGAGATCTCCCGCCAGCGTGCCCAATAGAACGATCACAATGGACGGCGGAATGATCTGGCCAAGCGTCCCGGAGGCCGCAATCACACCAGTCGCCAGTTCCGGCGAATAGTTGTTGCGCAACATGGTTGGCAGCGCCAGCAGCCCCATGGTCACAACGGTTGCGCCCACGATCCCTGTTGAGGCTGCCAAAAACGCGCCCACAACGACAATCGACACTGCCAGACCGCCGGGCAGCGGGCCAAAGACGCGCGCCATGGTGGTCAGAAGGTCGTTGGCGATCTTGGAACGTTCCAGTGTGATGCCCATCAGAACAAACATTAGGACCGCCAGCAGGGTCTCAATCGACGCCCCCGCCAGAACCCGTTCGTTCATCCGGTTCACAATAAAGGAGACGTTGCGATCCATCGCAACTTCCCAGCCTTGGGGGAAGACGGCCTCGGCGACGCGTGGCAGATCGGGGTATCGGAAGACCGACACAGTATCCGGCTTCACGCCGGAATTCACCAGATCCCGATAGACCTGCGACGAGGTGTCGATGGCCTGGTGAACAAGGATCCCGGCGCTGTCGAGTGCCGCAATGATCCCAAAGGAGATGACCCCGGCTCCACCGATGGCAAAGGCCACCGGAAAGCCGGAAAGAATACCGCCAAAGAGGCAGAAGAAGACAATGATCAGGCCGATTTCAACGCCATCAAGTCCGAATAGCATGGGGGCTGTCCCTTATTTAATGCGCGCCTTCATAGGCTTCTTCACCTTCACCAAGGCTGTCCTTGTCGAGGTGTTTGTTCTCACTGCCAGGCCCTTCCACAAACTCAAGGAAGGAGCGGTAGAAAAACGCGATGGCATGCAGGAAGACGATACCGGCGAAGACCACCAGCAGGATCTTGAACAGGAAATACCCGTTGAACCCGTTGGGGCTGAAGCCGATGGTTTCCACGTTCCAGCGCAGGGCCCGTGATTTCATCACCAGTCGCTCAAGAGTGTCAGAGGCGGAGGGTTTGGGCACAATCAGGTGGCGCCACAGGAAGAACCAGCCATACATCCACGTCAGCACTGCGGCAGGCATCATGAAGATCAGTGATCCCAGCATGTCCACCACTCGCTTGGCGCGGAAACTGATACCGGAATAGATCAGATCCACCCGCACATGGCCGCCCTGCACAAACGTGTAGGTCACGCAAAGACAGACGACCAAAGCATTGTAAAGCTTCAGTTCTTCTGCAAACCAACTGATGTCTTTTTCCAGCGCGATGCCCAGACCAAAACTCATGTCCGGGCGTGCAAACACCCGCTGCATGAATACAATAATGATCTGCTGCAGCACCATAAGCAGGCCTGCCCAGGCAAACAGACGCCCCAGCGTGTTGGCAAAGCCCTCCAACCCGCGCACGACCCCCCACATAATGGAATGACGATAGATGCCGACAGCCGTCAGCACCAGAAACGCGGTAAACACCACAAAGAAGAACTCAACCGACCCGCCATAGTAGACAAACCGCATGACAGAGGCCTTGTCGGACCAATCGAGCCAGAGCTGCGGGTTGGCGACGGCATAGCCGAAATTATAGAAGGCGCCCGCAATGTTCTGAACCAGCCAGATCAGGCCGCCCAGTAAGGCTCCAAAAAAGGAAACGCCACTTTCGTCCTGCATTTTTCCCTCGAATAAATGCGTGCAGCGCGGGCCGTTTGATTGTCATCTTTGGGATAAAATCAGGCGCGCACGGATCGTTGGACCCGATGGGCACAGATGGCCGCGACCATCCCTGCCGGCTGCAATTGCGAAAGGATCCCCCGCCGCTGCGGAGGATCCGATTGAAACCGCTCGAAGAGGGTTAGCCCAAAACGCGGTCGCGCTGAACGCGGTACGCGCCTTCGGATTTGGTAATCCAGCCGGAGGAGGCCTTCATGGACTCTTCGACGCTGCCGCGGATTTTCGCAAACAGTTCGTCGCCCATGAACTCGTCCAGGGTTTCCTTGGTCGCGGCACCGAAGGCATCCCAGACGCTGTCGGGGAATTCCAGGGTCTTCACGCCACCGGACTGCAGGCGCTGCAGCGCTGCACCGTTGTTGTTCATGAACTGAGCCAGGCTCCACTGGTGGCCGGCGGCCGCTGCCATCTCAATGATCTTCTGATGCGCAGGCGACAGGCCTTCAAAGACGTCACGGTTGGTGGCAACCGACAGCGCCGCACCCGGCTCATGGAAACCAGCGGTGTAGTAGGTCTTGGTGATTTCCTGGAAACCGGCCTTTTCGTCCGCCCAGGGGCCGATCCACTCGGTGCCGTCAATCGCGCCGGAGGACAGCGCCTGATACACCTCAGAACCTGGGATGTTCTGCACGGACGCGCCCAGTTTACCCAGCGCCTTGCCGCCCAGACCCGGCATGCGGAATTTCAGGCCATTGAAATCTTCGGGGCCCTTGATTTCCTTGTTGTACCAGCCACCGGCCTGCGGTCCGGTGTTGCCGCCGATGAAGGACTTGAGGCCGAAAATCTGGCCCAGTTCATCATGCAGCGCATGGCCGTCGCCATGGTAATACCAGTTGGTCAGTTCCTGCGGGGTCATGCCGAAAGGCACGGCAGTGAAATATGCATAACCCGGATGCTGGCCGGTGAAATAATAGTCTGCGCCATGGTACATGTCGGCTTGGCCTGCGGTCACGGCGTCGAACACTTCGAACGCGCCGACCAGCTCGCCTGCGGCTTTCACATCAACGGTCAGGTCGCCACCGGACATGGCAGTGATGGCATCGGCAACATACTGCGCCGAGTCATGGACGCCTGCCAGGCCACGGCCCCATGTGGTGACCATGGTCAGGGTGCGTTTGCCCTGTGCATAGGCTGGTGCGGCCAGAGTGGTTGCTGCAGCGGCGCTGCCCCCCAGCGCGGATGTCTTCAAAAAGGAACGACGATCCATAGGTTTCTCCTCCCATTTAATTGGATTGCTCCGGGTCTGCGCCCGAAACAGGTCTTGTCGAGTGGGGCAAGCCTAGCCGCACCCTGCGTCATGTGAATACCTACTACTGCGTAGAAAACCGCAATTTGGCCAAATTTTTTGGCCAAAATCCGGGCAGGCCGTGATGGTAACATGGGGGGCGTCGGACTTTCGTGCGGTGACCGCACCAATGGGGGCTTTGATTCTCAAATCGGATTGCGTAACGATTCGACCATGCGTCTGATCCCCGATTTCCTGCGACCGAACTATGCTCAGAAACTCTCTCTGCTGGCCACCTTACCGCTCATTGTCGCCGGGGCGGCCATTGCCGTTCTTGTCGCCGTGCAGTCGCGCGCACTGGCCGAACGGGAGATCAAGGCACTGGAGCAGCAGCTGTTGCAGGCCAAGATGGCCGAACTGCGCAACTATGTGACACAGGCACGGAATGGGTTCTCGCATATCTACGGGCTGGCCGCTCCGGACGACGAGGCCGCAAAGGAACAGGTGACCCAGATCCTCAGCGCGATGATTTATGACCGGGACGGGTTCTTCTTTGTCTATGACTATGACGGGACCAATCTGGTCAGCCCACGCCAAACTGAATATATCAACAAGAATTGGCGCGGTCTTACGGACAGTCGCGGCACGCCCGTGGTGGATGAATTCATCCGCCTCGCCCGTCAGGGGGCCGGCTGGCACACGTTTATGTGGGAAAAACCCTCCACCGGCGAAGAAGCGCAAATGGTCGCCTATGTTCTGGGATTACAGGACTGGCGATGGGCGATCGGGACCGGCGTGTTTATTGACGATGTTCTGGCCTCCGTCGCAGCCTCTCGCGCCGAGGTGGAGACCCGCATTCGCCGCACATTCTATTATATCGGGGGGATCACCCTCTTTGCGCTGGGTCTGGTCTTTGCCTCCGGCATGGTGCTGAATATCCGCGAACGCAGGTTGGCCGATGCCAAGCTGAAAGAGCTGACTCAGCGGGTCTTTGATACACAGGAAGAGGAGCGCGGCCGCGTCGCGCGCGAACTGCATGACGGGATCAGCCAGCTGCTGGTTGGGGTGCGCTACGCCCTGGACAATGCCCGTAGGCGGCTCTCACGCGGCGATTTCGACCACGTCGATGCCCCCTTGAACAAGGGTATCTCGCATCTGGGCACCGCCATCACAGAGGTCCGCCGCATCAGCCGCGACCTGCGCCCCGGTGTGCTGGATGATCTGGGTCTGGGGCCAGCGCTGAAGGCGCTGACCGACGACTTTGCCGCCCGCACCGGCATCGAGACGCGGTTCAGCACCGTGGTGTTCCGCAACCGCTTGGACGCAGATGCCAAGATCGCGCTTTACCGCATTGCGCAGGAGGCGCTGACCAATATCGAACGCCACGCCGAGGCCACCGAGGTCAGCATGGATCTGCGCGGTCATGCCCGTGGCGCCACCATGCGGATCACGGACAATGGCCGTGGCCTCCCACCAGTGCAGGACCGCGGTGGCCCGGGGATCGGGCTGCGCAACATGCAGGAACGGATCGAACAGCTTGACGGCACCCTCAGGATTTTGTCATCACGGGGCACGCAAAGCGGCACGGTGATTGAGGTGCTCTTGCCGCTGAGCCATCTTCTGCCACCCGGAGACGCGGCCAATGCGACCTCCAAACGGGTGTCCTGAGCCAAACTGCGCCCTGCCCGATCTGTCATAACAGCATAGGGCCACAGGAACCGCGCAAGCCACATGAGGGGCGATCATGCCAAACACCATTCGCGTTCTGATCGTCGACGATCACCCAATGGTCGCCGAGGGCATCCAGTCCATCCTCGAAAGCTACGACGACATCGAAGTCGTGGGCATTCCCAGCAATGGCGAAGAGGCCGTGAGTGAGGCGCGCGCGCTGAAACCGGATGTGATCCTGATGGATCTCAATATGCCCAAACTCGGCGGCTTGAGTGCGACGGAGATCATTCTGGAACAGTCTCCCGCCACTCGTATCCTCATCCTGTCGATGCACGACAGCCCGGAATATATCTCCAGCGCGCTGGCTCATGGCGCCATGGGCTATGTGCTAAAGGACGTTCCGACCGAAGAGATCCGTCAGGCCATCGATACCGTGATGCGCGGCGAGACCTATCTCTGCACCGGTGCCGAAGGCTCCCTGAAGCCCAAGGATGATCCTGATCGCGAGGCGCTCACCGGGCGGGAACAGACCATTCTGTTGGAGCTGGCACAGGGCAAATCCAACAAGGATGTGGCGCTGGCGCTGGATATTTCCGTGCGCACGGTGGAAACCCACCGCAAGAACATCAAACGCAAACTGGGAATTTCCTCGACCGCCGGCCTCACCCGCTATGCGCTCGAACACGGCGTTCTGCAGGGCACCGGTCACAGTTTCTGACCCGCCCGATGGCAATGTCAGATACTGAGCCGACGCAACGCTGCGATGCAGCGGCAGTACCAGTAAATTAGGTCCACAGCCGGGCATATCGGTGGAGGAAAAGACCCGACACCCCCCGATGCACGAGGGCTGACCTACCCTAAACAGGGAAATCAGGACCGAAATGGCACGATTTTCCCCACCCGAAACCCCAATAATGTCGCTACGCGCCGACCTGACGCAATAAAATGTCCTGAACCAGGGTGTTTTCGGTTCATTTCCCTGTTGACGCCCCCCGCCCCCAGTCCTAAGGTCCGCTTCAACGCTAAAGGAGCCAAGACGATGAAAATCCTAGTCGTAGTCGTAGGAACCACGCGCATGGGCCGGTAACGGTACACCATAATCGAACCCATGCGCCTCCGACCAGAAATCGGGGGCTTTTTTTATGCGAAACAGACGATGCCGCCAATTGGAGCTAAAGCAGATGAAACGTGAGATGACCGGCGCAAAAATGGTTGTTCAGGCCCTGAAGGATCAGGGGGTGGACACGGTCTTTGGCTATCCCGGTGGTGCTGTTCTGCCGATTTATGACGAGATCTTTTTGCAGAATGATATCCGGCACATTCTGGTGCGCCACGAACAAGGCGCTGTGCACGCAGCTGAGGGCTATGCCCGCTCCACCGGCAAGCCGGGCGTTGTTCTGGTAACCTCCGGTCCGGGTGCAACCAATGCGGTGACCGGCCTCACCGACGCCTTGCTCGACTCCATTCCGCTGGTGGTTCTGACCGGCCAGGTGCCCACCTTCATGATCGGCTCCGACGCTTTTCAGGAAGCGGACACCGTGGGCATCACCCGCCCCTGCACCAAGCATAACTGGCTGGTGAAAGACACTGAGAAGCTGGCAGGCACCCTGCATGAGGCTTTCCACGTGGCCACAGCCGGTCGCCCCGGCCCGGTGCTGATCGACATTCCGAAGGATGTGCAATTCGCCACCGGCACCTACCAGGGTCCAAAACCCGCCGCATCGCATTACCAGCCGCCTGTAAAAGGCGATCTGGAGGCCATCACCGAGCTGGTCGCCGCGATGGAAACCGCCAAACGCCCGGTATTCTACACCGGCGGTGGAGTGATCAATTCCGGCCCCGGCGCCAGCCAGCTGCTGCGCGAACTGGCCGAGGCGACGGGCATTCCGGTGACCTCCACCCTGATGGGGCTGGGTGCCTATCCCGCCTCAGGTAAGAACTGGCTGGGAATGCTGGGGATGCACGGGTTGTATGAGGCCAATATGGCCATGCACGGCTGTGATCTGATGATCAATATCGGCGCGCGGTTTGACGACCGCATCACCGGCCGCCTCGATGCGTTTAGCCCAAATTCCACCAAGGCACATATCGATATCGACCCCTCGTCGATCAACAAGGTGATCCGCGTAGATATCCCGATTGTTGGCGACATCGGCCATGTGCTGGAAGACGTGCTGAAGGTCTGGAAAAGCCGCGGCCGCAAGGTGGACAGCGCAGCGATTGCGCAATGGCAAGACCAGATCAAGGAATGGCGCGATATCCGCTGCCTCTCCTACACCGCGTCTGAAAACACCATCAAACCGCAATACGCGCTTGAGCGGCTTGAGGCCCTGACCAAGGACCGCAACCGTTACATCACGACCGAGGTGGGCCAGCACCAGATGTGGGCGGCGCAATACCTCGGGTTTGAAGATCCCAACCGTTGGATGACCTCCGGTGGTCTTGGCACCATGGGCTACGGCACCCCGGCCTCTCTCGGGGTGCAAGTGGCGCACCCGGACGCGCTGGTGATCAACGTGGCAGGCGAAGCCTCCTGGCTGATGAACATGCAGGAAATGGGCACTGCCGTGCAGTACCGCCTGCCGGTGAAACAGTTCATCCTCAACAACGAACGCCTCGGCATGGTGCGCCAGTGGCAAGAGCTGCTGCATGGCGAGCGCTACAGCCATTCTTGGTCCGAAGCGCTGCCCGATTTCGTGAAGCTCGCCGAAGCCTTCGGCGCCAAAGGCATCATCTGCAAGGACCCCAAGGATCTGGACGACGCAATCATGGAGATGCTCGACTACGACGGTCCGGTGATCTTTGACTGCTTGGTGGAGAAGCACGAAAACTGCTTCCCGATGATCCCCTCGGGCAAGGCGCATAACGAGATGCTGCTGGGCGAAGCCGAAACCCAAGGTGTCATCCAATCCGGCGGCGCGGTGCTGGTTTAACCAAGGTTACGAACAGGTTTTGCAGGGCGTCATCGCCCTGCCCCGGACTTTAGGAAAGGGACGTAAATGTCTGCCCTACATATCAAAAAAGGCTCCACCAGCCATTCTGCCTATAACCTGCGTCCGAATTTTTCGGATGTTCAGGAACGTCACACCATCACAATTCTGGTGGAAAACGAACCCGGCGTGCTGGCCCGTGTCATCGGGTTGTTCTCCGGTCGTGGCTACAACATCGACAGCCTCACCGTAGCCGAGGTGGACCATACTGGCCATCTCTCACGCATTACCATTGTCACCACAGGCACGCCGCAAGTGATTGAGCAGATCAAGGCACAGCTGGGCCGGATCGTGCCCGTGCATGAGGTCACCGACCTCACCGTGGAAGGCCCCTTTGTCGAGCGGGAGCTGGCCATCGTGAAAGTCGTAGGCGAAGGCGACAAACGGGTTGAAGCCATGCGCCTAGCGGAGATTTTTCGCGCCAAGGTTGTCGATACTACGCTAAACAGCTTCATTTTTGAGCTGACCGGCGCACCGGATAAGGTTGACGCCTTTGCCGAACTGATGCGCCCCCTGGGGCTGACCAAGATCGCCCGTACCGGCGTTGCGGCGCTGCTGCGCGGCAACTAACCTGCACTACAGAGTACTCAAAGGGGGCTGCGTCAGTACACAGCCCCCTTCTTTGTTGGGCATTTCACATGTGGTGACGACTGTTAAGCAAGGCTCTTAGCCAAAGGTCCCAAAATGGCGTGCACCGCGCAATACATGCCGAAAGGCCGCCGATGTCAGCCGCTGCGCCGCTTTGTCTGCGCACGGGCCTCTCTCGTCTTCTTATCCGGAAAAGAAACCACTGTTGCACCACCGACTGGGCGAACATCCGGCACGCCATAAGAGCCTGCTTGCGACAGCTCGCCCTCCTTCCCTTCCGCTTCGCCAGCGTTGGGATATAGCGGATCGCGGCGCGCATCCTCCCAAGACATGACAGTTGCCTTGGACCGGGACTTCGGCGGCTGCAGATTGGCATCATGCTCGGCCCGAACCAGTTTGGCAGCCAGCTCCGGGCTCTGGCTTTCCTCGATGATGCGCAGATCGCCGGCCAACCGCAAGGCACCTTTCGTCTCGACATGGAATGCCACGCAATCACCCTTGCTGAGCGCAGGCGGCGCGTCCAGTGCAGTCCAGCGATAGTAGACGAGATCCCCGTGATCTTCACACCAGATCACAGCCTGCCGTAGATCATAGTCGGTCCACAGAACGACACCAATCATATCATACCTCACATTGGCCCCGACCCATTTTGAGATAAATCATGTAGGAGGAACACCGAAAACATCAGAAAACATCTGTACCAATTTGTGTCGTTTTTTGCAGAATTGATGCTATATAGCGTCAACTTCGCGACTATTATCTACAACTGTGATATGCTCACACTAGGACAACCGCAAGATCTGGTATTAAGCCAAATTGCTGACATAGAGGAGACCTTCGTGAGCCAGCCCGATCGTTCCCCTGCCGAACTTCGCAGTATGTTCGGCGCCAACCTGCGGCAACTGGCTAGGGATTACCCGTCCATATCGGAGCTATCACGCCGTCTGGGCATCAACCGGACCCAGTTCAACCGATATCTGACCGGAGAAAGTTTTCCACGGCCCGACGTCTTAGACAGGATCTGCAATTTCTTTGATGTGGATGCCCGCATCCTGCTGGACCCGGTCGCGCAGCTCTCCTGTAACGGGCAGATCCTGCAGGGACCATTTCTGAACGAATTTCTGGGCCCCAGCGTCACCAATATGACCGAAGCGTTTTTCCCATCCGGTCTCTACCAGTTTCTGCGCCGCAGCTTCGTGCGGACGGACCGCTATATTCTGGGGCTGGTGCGGGTCTTTCGCCGCGAAGGTATCACCTATGTCCGTGGCTATGAGGCAAAATCCGCCATGCGCTACCAAGGGCTGCCGACTGATGCAAAATCCCGCGAGTTTCGCGGCTGCGCATCGGTTTGCGACGATGGGGTCGCCTTTACACTCGCGCGGCGCGGCGGGCGCACCTCGTCCTTCAACTATCTGGCCAATGTACCTGCCATGGAAGCCAATGTCTGGGCTGGCTACGTCGCACGCACCTGTCGCGAAAGCGAGACCGCCGACCGCGTCACACGTATGGTCTATGAACATCTGGGCCAAAACCACAGCTCCATCCTAAGCGCGAGTCGACGGGCAGGATTTGTCGAACAACATGACCTCAGCCCGTTCCAGCAACGGCTGCTGGGTGTCGGCACCCGGTTCAGATAGGAGCCGCGGCGCCGCTCTTCAGGTCCGCGCCGCGATCAGTCGGTAGACATGCCAACTGGCGTGGCCCAGCAGCGGGAGCACCAGCAGCAGCCCCAGAAACCCCGGGATCATCGCCACAAATGTCGCCGCAGCGATGCCAGCCGCCCAGAGGATCATCAGCACAAAATTGCTCTGCACATAGGAAAAACTGGTGATCATGGCGGTGACAAAATCCACCTCCCGATCCAGCAAAAGCGGAAGCGACAGCACCGTGATCATATAGAGGAGCAGTGCAAAAATCGCACCAACAGCGCTGCCAACAGCCAGCATTGTCATTCCATTTGCGGTCAGGAAGACCTCGGGCGAGCTGGAGATATTGGTCATCGTGGAATGCCCCAGAAACAGGGCAAAAATCATGTGGCCAAGGAAGAACCAGAACAGAAACACAATGATGATAATGGCGCAGATCGACGGCAGCTGGCGGCGGCTTTGCTGCCAGACCACCCCCAATATGGCCCCGAATCCCAGCGCCTCCCCCTGCTCCAGACGATGTGACACCTCATAGAGGCCGACTGCAGCGAAGGGTCCAATCAGCGGAAACCCGATCGCCGCCAGCACCAACCAGAAGGTGGTGCCGGTCGCCACGGTGATCCAGGCCATGATCCACCCAGCCAGTACGTAAACGCTGGCAAAAAACAGCCCGAAGCCCGGTTTGGCACGAAAGTCACCCCAGCCATGCCGTAACGCCTGCCCCAGCGTTGCCAGCGTCATCGGCTGCAAATCGGGCACTCCAAAGGCTTTTTCTTCCATGCGAGATCTCCTGACGCAGCTGTTCAGCGGGCGGTTGTGAATGGCGTTTGCGGTGGGCGACGGTCTGGCCAATGGGTTGCGCTGTGATACTGCTGTCCCAAGGCCAGCAAATCCTGGTCCCGCCCGTGTGCTGCAAAGATTTGAACCCCCATCGGCAGACCAGCCGGGCCAAACCCAGCAGGGGCAGCCAGACAGGGCACACCGATCAGGCTAACGGGGGTCACCACCTCCATCCAACGATGGTAACTGTCGAGTGCGGTCTCCCCAATCATCTTTGGGTAATCGAGCGCAATGTCGAAGGGCCAGCATTGCGCAGTCGGCAAGACCAGCGCGTCGTATTGCGAGAACAGGCGCGCCGCAACCCGCTGCCAGTCTGAACGCAGGTCCGACGCCGCTTGGATCTCCTGTCCACTCAGGGCCAGCCCACGCTGAAGCTCCCATTGGGCACTCTCTTTCAACTGCGGCATCTGCCCGGCAAAAACCCGGAGCCCCGAAGCCACTGCGAAAGAGCGCAGCGTGCTCCAGCTTTGCCAGATCCGCTCTGCAGCGAAGGGTGCTGCCAGCGTCTCCACCTGATGACCCAGAGTGCGCAGAACCTCCAGCGCCGTCTCGCAGGTCTCCAGAATGCCCGGTTCCATCGGATAGGCCCCGCCCCAATCTGCCAGCCAGCCAATCCTCATCGGCCGCACCTCTGGTAAGGGCAAGACAAGGAGCTCAGCCCCGGCTGTGGCCGCGAGCGGCTGGCGTGGATCCGGCCCTGACATCACATCCAGCAGCAACGCCAGATCCTCAGGGTTCCGCGCCATCGGACCGTTGGTCGAGAGCGGATGCAGAAACAGATCGCCCCGCGGCTCTCCCGGCACCCGCCCCCAACTCGGTCGGAAGCCGTAGACATTGCACCACCCCGCCGGATTGCGCAGAGATCCCATCATGTCGGAGCCATCGGCCAGCGCCACCATCCCTGTCGCCAGCGCCGCCGCTGCGCCACCGGATGACCCGCCGCAACTGCGGCTGCGGTCATAGGGGTTCGCCGTGGCGCCGTAGACCGGGTTGTAGGTATGCGAGCCAAGGCCGAATTCTGGAGTATTGGTCTTGCCGATGATCAAAGCGCCTGCTGCCCGCAGCCGCGCCACCATCAAGTCATCCTGCTGCGGCACAAAATCCTCCAGCAAAGGCGAGCCTTGCGTCGCAGGTATGCCTTTGACATTGGCCAAATCCTTGATCGCCATGGGCAGCCCATGCAGCGGTCCCCGCGTCGCCGACCTGTCTGCCGCCGCAGCCTCCGCCAGCAGCACCTCGCGGTCCCGCAGCGCGACGATTGCGTTGACGCCGGGATTTAGCGCATCGATGCGCGCCAGCGTCTCAGTCATCAGCGCAACAGCGGTACGCCGACCGGCAGAGAGGTTCTGCAGAGTCTCGCGGGCGCTGGGTGTGGTCTCATTCATCAAAAGGCGCTCCTAGGTGGCCGTTACCAGCAGCCTAGCCGGGCCAAAACACAAAGAAAACCCGCTTGCCGGAGCAAACGGGTTTCGCTGAATTCAACCAGTTGGTCTGACGCTCGCGAATCCGGAACAGCCCGATCCTGCGATCAGTCCCCCTGCGCCTCCGAGCGGCTCTTGCCCGCCACATTCAGCGCCAGTGTGGCTGCCATGAAGCCATCGAGATCACCATCAAGCACACCTTTGGTATCCGAGGTCTCGTGGCTGGTGCGCAGGTCTTTCACCATCTGATAGGGCTGCAACACATAGGAGCGGATCTGGTTCCCCCAACCGGCATCGCCTTTCGCCTCATGAGCGGCGTTGATATCCGCATTCCGACGGTCCAGCTCCAGCTGATACAGCCGCGATTTCAGCGCCTTCATGGCGATGTCACGGTTCTGGTGCTGCGACTTCTCGGAGGAGGTCACCACAATCCCGGTGGGTTCATGGGTGATCCGCACGGCCGAGTCGGTGGTGTTGACGTGCTGGCCGCCCGCGCCCGACGAACGATAGGTATCGATCCGGATATCTGAGGGGTTCACCTCAATCTCGATATTGTCATCCACCACCGGGTACACCCAGACCGAGCTGAACGAGGTATGGCGCTTCGCCGCCGAGTCATAGGGCGAAATCCGCACCAGACGATGGACCCCACTTTCGGACTTCAGCCAGCCATAGGCGTTGTGGCCAGAAATCTTATAGGCTGCGGATTTGATCCCCGCCTCTTCGCCCGCGCTTTCGGACTGCAGTTCGACCTTATAGCCTTTCTTTTCGGCCCAGCGGACATACATCCGCGCCAGCATCGAGGCCCAGTCGCAGCTTTCCGTGCCGCCTGCCCCTGCATTGATTTCCAGGAAGGTGTCGTTGCTGTCGGCCTCACCATCCAGAAGCGCTTCCAGCTCCTTCTCGGCGGCTTTTTCCTTCAACGCTTTAAGGGCTGCTTCGGCGTCGGCGATGACCTCGTCATCCTCCTCCATCTCACCCAGTTCAATCAGCTCCATATTGTCGCTGAGATCCTGTTTGATCGACTTATAGGTGTCGATGGCGTCCACCAGCATCTGGCGGTCGCGCATCAGGGCCTGCGCCGCATCGGCGTCATCCCACAGGTTGGGATCCTCAACGCGGGCGTTGAACTCTTCCAGGCGGAACTCGGCGGTTTCCCAATCCAGACGCTGCGCCAAAAGCTCCAGCGACTTTTCGATATCGGCCACGATGTTCTGAGTTTCGGCGCGCATGGCAATCCCTTGAAATCACGTATCAGGCCTGCGTGATAAACCACCCGCGCCCTACGGGCAAGTCGGGGCAGCAGGCAGTGGGGCGATTGGCGCAGCCCGTCACCGCACAGCGTAAAACGGGCGGGGTCGTGATATCCACGCCCCGCCCCTCAGATAAGTCCGCTCACCTCAGCAGGCGTCAGTAAAGTCCGCCGGAACTGATGGTGCCAAACGTGGCCTTTGGTCCCAGAACAGCGGTACCGCCATCCGATGTGGTCACGCGACGCGCCGACTGCGCGGCTTCCTCAAACAGCGGCAGGTTTGACCCCATCGCAAAGCCACCATCAAACGCCAGACCAAAGATCGGCTCGGCGCCATCGCGGAAATACTCTGCCACCACATTGCCACCCGAGGCGGCATCGGCAAGGCGCGCGCCGGTATAGCGGTCGATCTTGATGAAATGACCGCCCTCGGGCACGGCGAATTTACCACCACCGTATTTGGCTGTCGCCTTCTGCATGAACTGCTGGAACACTGGCCCACACATGGTGCCGCCGTAGGCCCCCCGCCCCATCGGACGCGGCTGGTCAAAGCCCATGTAGCAACCAGCCACGATGTTGGAAGTAAAGCCGACGAACCACACATCGCGCGAGTCGTTGGTGGTCCCGGTTTTGCCCGCAGTTGGCACCGGCAGGTTAATCACGCTGGAGGCGGTGCCGCGATCCACCACGCCACGCATCATTGACGTCAGCTGATACGCCGTGATCGGATCCATAACCTGCTCACGGTTGTCCACGATCCGGGGCGCCTGTCCCGCCGCCAATGCGGGCGAGGCACAATCGACACAGTCGCGATCATCATGGCGATAGATGGTCTCGCCCCGGCGGTCCTGAATCCGGTCTACCAGCGTCGGCTGCACCCGCTCACCCCCATTGGCAAACATCGCATAGGCCGCCACCATTTTATAAAGCGTGGTTTCCTCCGCCCCCAATGAGTTGGCCAGGAAGGCCCCCATATTGTCATAGACACCAAAGCGCTCGGCATAGCCCGCAACCACTTCCATGCCGACTTCCTGCGCCAGACGGATGGTCATCAGGTTCCGGCTCATCTCGATCCCGGTGCGCAGCGGCGTCGGACCATAGAATTTATTGGAAGAGTTCTTCGGGCGCCACAGCCCCTGCGGGGTGTTGATCTCAATCGGTGCGTCCACCACGATTGTGGCGGGGCTATAGCCGCTGTCCAGCGCTGCCGCATAGACAAAAGGCTTGAAGCTGGAGCCCGGCTGTCGCTGCGCCTGTGTAGCGCGGTTGAACACCGAATGCTGATAGGAGAACCCACCCTGCATCGCCAGAACGCGGCCGGTGTTCACATCCATCGCGACAAAGCCGCCCTGAACCTCAGGCACCTGACGCAGCGACCAATGTTGCAGCGCGCCGTCTTTCTCCACTGCGCGGACCAGCACCACATCCCCGGCGGAGATATTGTCCTTGAAGCTGCCCTTCATCCATTTGATGTCCGCGCGTGGAACCGATCCGATCTCGGCCACACCTTCGATGCCCACACGCAGGTTCTTGTCGCCAACCTCCAGCGCCACTGCCGGATGCCATTTACCACCCAGATCAATATCGCGGGGTACGGAGGCGTTGCTGAGCGCCGCGCGCCAGCTCTCTTCGTCAGCCAACGCCTCTGCATCAAGGGTCACGCCGGTGCCGCGCCAGTTCCCGCGCGACCGGTCGTATTTCTGAAGACCGGCACGCAGGGCAGCGGCGGCTTCTGTCTGCATTTCCTCGTCGATAGTGGCGCGCACGGTAAAACCGCCAGTGAAGAATTCCCCTTCTCCAAAGTCCTCCGACAGCTGGCGACGGATCTCATCGGTGAAATAATCCCGGGGCGGCAGCGCGGTGCGGAAGCTGTCGAAATCGCCGTTCTGGACCGAGCGCAGCGGCTGATCCACCTCAACCTTGTAAACCGCATCGGAGATATAGCCGTTTTCGCGCATCTCCCGCAGCACATAGTTGCGCCGCGCCAGCAGGCGGTCCTTCTGGCGCACGGGGTGATAATCCGACGGCGCCTTCGGCATGGAGGCCAGCGTCGCGGCCTCATGCGGGGCCAATTCGCTCAGCGTTTTGTTGAAATAAGTCTGCGCCGCCGCCGTTACACCATAGGAGTTCTGGCCAAGGAAAATCTCGTTCATGTAAAGTTCGAGAATGTCTTCCTTGCTCAACGTCTCTTCCAGACGGGAGGCCAGGATCAATTCCTTGATCTTGCGCTCTGCCTTGCGGTCACCGGACAACAGAAAGTTCTTCATCACCTGCTGGGTGATGGTGGAGGCGCCGCGCACGTTTTCCCCGCGCGAGCGCACAGCCTCAACCGCCGCAGCGGCGATGCCGCGCATGTCGTAGCCCTTGTGGCTGTAGAAATTCTTGTCCTCGGCGGAGATAAAAGCCTGCTTCACCAGATCGGGAATTTCCTCCGACGGGGTAAACAACCGGCGTTCCTGGGCAAATTCGTCGATCAGCTGCCCCTCGCCGGAGTAGATCCGGCTGATGGTCGGCGGCTGATATTGCGCCAGGGATTCGTGGCTGGGCAGATCCCGGCCATAGATCCAGAACACCGCACCAATGGTCAGGGCAATCATTGCGATGCCCAGCGTGATGGTGCTGAAGATGGAACCAAAGAACGATAGAATAAATCTGACCACTGTAGAGCCTTTCTCGCGCAGTGCCGCCTATATAGGTGCAGCGGCGCGTGGGGTCAAAACGGGAAACGGCATATTGATGCCGCCGCCCCGGAGAAAACAGGGGGAAAGCGCGACGGGCTGTCCCCGGATACCAAACCTCACATCCGCCTCATTGGTTCCGCTCTCACGCAGCCGACCGACATCGACAGAGGGTGTGACCAGTGGAAATGACCGACCAGCGGAGGTTATTGACGCACCAGCGGGCGGGTCGCCTCATCCGCGATGCGCCAGGACAACAGCCCGTTCAGAATGCCCCGCGCCGTGCGCTCACGCCAGTCCGGGTCCATCAGATTGGCAAGATCGCGGGGGCTGGACAGAAAACCAACTTCCACCAGAGCCGATGGGATATCGGCTGATTTTAGCACAGAAAACCCGGCTTCGCGCAGCGGTCGGCGGTTCATTGCTCCGCCTTGGCTTTTCAACCCTTCTACCAATGCCCGCGCCAGCGCCTGACTGCGGGGATGGGTCTCTACCCGTGCCAGATCCAAGAGCACATCCGTCACCCGGTCGTCCGCCTTGCTCAGATCGGTCCCCGCCAGCAGATCGCCCCGTTCCTGCCGCTCGACCAGCGTCGCAGAGGCCGCATCGGAGGCATCCTCAGAGAGCGTATAAACCGTGGTGCCATGGGCACGCCCCTCCGACAGGCTGTCAGCATGCAGCGACAGAAACAGATCCGCCTTGGCCTGATGCGCCAGCGCAATCCGCCGCTCTAGCGAGACAAAATAGTCGTCATCCCGCGTCAGCTGGACATTGAACTGCCCTGAGCGGACCAGCATTTCCCCCAGTTCAATGGCGAATTGCAGCATCAAATCCTTTTCCTGCACCAGCCCCCCCTGAAGGAAGGCCTCCGCCCCCGGATCAATACCGCCATGCCCCGGATCGATCACGATCAGCAGAGGCGCCAGCGAATCCTTGGCTTCGCGCGCGATCATCGGGGTGGGCGCAGGCAGATCCCAGCGGGCATCGCGCGGCGCGCCGGTCGTAGCGACAAATTCCTCGGCCGAGGTCTGGCGCAAGGCCACCGACAGTTGGGCCGCCGCCGTCACCGGATCGATGTCCATCGCCGCCGTCTCAATCTGCATCGGGCGCGCGAGTTCCAGCACCAAACGGGACCACCCCGGCACGTAGGTGCCAAATTGGGCAGCTGTGATGCCATCTTCAGTGGTCAATGCCTCAGCCGCCAAGCCGCTCCAGTCGACCTCCTGAAAATCCAGCACCACACGTGGCGGCGCGTCCAGCGTGAACAGCCGATACGGCACACCCTGGCTAAGCCCGAGGGTGATATCCGTGCCGGAGCGGCGATCCTCTGCCCGAGTGTCCTGCGGCTCTACCCGTGCAAGGCCGCTGAAGCCCTGTGTTGCCTGCGAGACCACCTGCGGTGCCGGCGCGCTGATCGCCTCAGCGGCGTCCTGCGCCGCCAGCGGTGCCGCCACCAAGATCGGCAGCAAACCCGCGAGGACCATTGTTTTTCTGCTCATGGCTACTGCTCTGCCCATTATGCTGTTTTGCACGCCCCGTTTCGCCCGATCCTGAGCACGGGAAGAGGATGCGCGGCCGTGGCTGCGCAGGTATTTTGCTGGCAGACTAGGCCATTGCGGGACCGGATGGCCAGCCTCATCCTGCGGCCCAGCCTGCCCGATGTTCAGGGTCAGAGACCTAGCATCTCCGCGCCGCCATGAAGGTGGTCAGCCGTGCCAGACCTTCCTCTATATCGGCGGTGGAGCGCGCGTAGGAAAACCGCAACGTGGTCGCTCCCCGCTTGGGATCAAAATCCAGCCCCGGCGTCACTGCCACCCCGGCCTCATCCAGAATTTCCTTGGCAAAGGCGCGGCTATCCTCGGTCAGATCAGAGACATCCGCATAGACATAAAACGCCCCATCCGGCGGCGCGATGCGGCTGAACCCGGCCTTTGGCAGCCCCTCCAGCATCAGCGCACGATTGCGAGCATAGACCGCCAGATTGCCCTCCAGTTCCTCGCCGCAATCCATCGCCGCCAAGGCAGCTACCTGACTGGCATGGGGCGCGCAGATGAACATGTTCTGGGCGATCCGCTCGACCACCCGTACGTGATCCTCCGGCACCACCATCCAGCCGACGCGCCAGCCGGTCATGGAGAAATACTTGGAAAACGAATTGATCACATAGCAATCATCCGTCACCTCAAGTGCGGTGACTGCCTTAGCCTCATATTCGATGCCATGGTAAATCTCATCAGAGATAAAGGCCGCCCCCTGCGCCTGTGCCGCATCGATCAGGGCCGTCATCGCAGATTTGTCCAGCATAGTGCCGGTGGGGTTGGCCGGTGAGGCCACCATCAGCCCGGCCAGATCCAGACCGGTCAAATCCTGCGGCACCGGCTGTAGGCGGTGATCCAGAGAGGTCTCAATATCCACCGGCGTCAGCCCCAACGCATGCAGGATCTGCCGGTAGGACGGATAGCCCGGCGCGCCGATCCCCACCCGGTCGCCACTGTCAAACAGCGCCGTAAAGCTGAGCAGGAACGCCCCGGAGGAACCGGGGGTAATCACCACCCGCTCCGGGTTCAGATCGACATTATACCACTCACCATACAACTGCGCGATCCGCTTGCGCAGCGCAGGCAGACCCAGCGCCACGGTGTAGCCCAGGCTGTCGTGATCCAAAGCCTCTGCCAGAGCCTCACGCGCGGCAACAGGCGCGCCGGTTGAGGGTTGGCCCACCTCCATATGGATGATGTGACGGCCAGCTTCCTCGGCCTGACGCGCGGCGTCCATCACATCCATCACAATGAAGGGATCGACGTTGGACCGGCTTGAGTTTCGCATGTTGATCTCCCATGGTGCGGCCATGACCTTTGACCGCTTCTCCCGCCTCGCGTCAATCCCGGCTCTGGCACTTGCGGCTTTGTGCTTTGTCGCAAGCACCTTGGCCTCATCGGCACAGGCTGCGTCGATCTCGCTGCTGCGGGATCCCGACATAGAACGCGGCCTGAATGAGCTGGCAGCCCCTGTGCTACGTGCCGCAGGTCTGAATGCCAAACGGGTCCGGGTGTTGGTGGTCAACGATGGATCCTTCAACGCGTTCGTCGTGGATTCGCAAACGATTTTCATACATTACGGACTGATCCTGAAGGTAGATCGCCCCGAGATGCTACAGGCCGTGATCGCCCATGAGGCGGCTCATATCACCAATGGCCACCTGTCGCGGCGGATGCAGAACATGCGCTCTGCCCGCTCTGCGGCTGGCCTTGGCGCAGCCCTTGCCGTGCTTGCCGCCGCTGCTGGCGCGGGCGAGGCCGCCGCTGGTATTGCGCTTGGCACGCAATCCTCTGCCCTGCGCGGATTTCTCGCCCATACCCGCGCCGAAGAAGCCTCCGCCGACCGCACTGCTGCCGGTATTCTGCAACGCGCCGGGGTCAGCCCGCGCGGGCTGGTTGATGTGCACAAGATCTTTGCCGGACAGGAGCTGCTGAGCCCCGTCAATCAAGATCCCTATATGCGCTCGCATCCGCTGAGCCGGGACCGGATCCGCGCCGCCGAAGCGTATCTCGCCAGCCACGGCGACACAGCCAAACCCGATGCCAATGCGATCTATTGGTTCGCGCGGGTGCGTGGCAAGCTGTCGGCCTTCACCCGCTCCCCCAAATGGACCCTGCGCCGGATCAAGGATGAGCCCTACAAGGATGTGCGTCTGATGCGGGAGGCCATTGCACACCATCGCCGCAACAACCTGAACAAGGCTCTGCGCGCAATCGACAGCGCCCTCGCCCTGCGCCCCTCCGACCCCTACTATCAGGAGCTGAAGGGCCAGATCCTGATGGAAAATCGACGCTGGAAGCCAGCGCTGGCAGCCTATAGCCGGGCGGTACAACAGGCGGGGCGTGATCCGCTGATCCTCGCCAGCCTGGGGCGTGCGCAACTTGCAGCGGGTCAGCCTAAGGCGGCGCTAAAGTCACTGGAAGCCGCGCGCGCGCGGGATTTCCGCAATGCCGCCATGCTACGTGATATGGCGCAGGCCTACGCGAAACTTGGCCAATCCGGCATGGCTGCGCTGGCCACCGCCGAACGCTATGCGCTACAGGGTCGACTGAAAGATGCCGGGCTGCACGCCAAACGTGCAACCGCCCAGCTGCCCACCGGATCCACTGCCTGGCGGCGCGCGCAAGACGTGCTGATCGCCGCTGAACAAAATGAAAAAAGGAAATCGAGATGACCCGTTTGACCCGCCTCCCCGCCGTTTCTGCCGCGGCACTGGCCTTTGGGCTGCTCGCCGCCCCGGCCGCTCAGGCGCTTGATCTGAGCAGCATGAGCGCAGATGAACGCGCTGCCTTTGGCGAAGAGGTCCGTGCTTATCTGCTGGAAAACCCGGAGGTGATCCTGGAGGCCGTCAACAAGCTGGAACAGCAGCAGGCCGCCGATGAGGCCGCTCGCGATGATGCGCTGGTTGCCGAAAACCTGACCGCGCTGCATGACGACGGCTATTCCTGGGTCGGTGGCAATCCCGATGGTGATATCACTCTGGTCGAATTCATGGACTACCGCTGTGGCTACTGCCGACGCGCCGCCCCCGAGGTTGAACAACTGGTGTCAGGCGATGGCAATATCCGCTTGATCATCAAGGAATTTCCTATTCTGGGTGAGGCCTCGGTGCTGACCTCTCGTTTTGCCATTGCGACCCGTCTGGTCGCAGGCGATGACGCCTATAAGGACGTGCATGATGCGCTGATCACCCTTAGCGGCGAACCCAATGAAGGCACCCTGCGCCGTCTGGCCGACGGGCTGGATCTGGACGCTGATGCAATCTTGGAGCGAATGTCAGACCCGGAAATCGCGCGTCAGCTTCAGGAGACACGCGCATTGGCTCAACAGCTCGCAATCTCGGGAACCCCTACATTTGTGCTGGGCGATGAGTTGCTGCGTGGTTATCTGCCTGCCGATCAGATGGAGATCATGGTCGCCGATATCCGCGACAAACGCAGCTGATCGCCAATCACGACAGTTCCCCCGGAGACAGGTTAAACTGGGGGCCAGCCCCCAGACACAGGCTAGACTGGGGGCCAGCCCCCAGACCCCCGGAGTATTTCAGGAAAGACGACAGGCGGAACGGACAAGAGAAAAGGGCGCTGATATCAGCGCCGTTTTTTTGACTTTTCATTGAATGTCACGGCCTATTCAGCAGCAGCCGCCTCGGTATCGAGTTGAGCGGCTTTTTTCTCGACCTCCTCAACGATGTGATCCACCATCTGATCGTTGGTCATCTTATGGCTGGCTTTGCCTGCCAGATAGACCATGCCGGAGCCGGCCCCGCCGCCGGTGAAGCCGACATCCGTCATCAGCGCCTCACCCGGACCATTCACCACGCAGCCAATAATCGAGAGGCTCATTGGGGTCTTGATGTGCTCCAGCCGTTTCTCCAGCCTCTCCACCGTCTTGATCACATCAAACCCCTGCCGCGCACAGCTTGGACAGGAGATGATATTGACGCCGCGATGACGCAGGCCGAGGGATTTGAGGATCTCGAACCCGACCTTCACCTCCTCCACCGGATCAGCGGACAGGCTAACGCGCAGGGTGTCGCCAATGCCCATCCACAGGAGTTGCCCCAGACCAATCGCGGACTTGATGGTGCCGGAAACAAAGCCGCCCGCCTCTGTGATGCCTAGGTGGATCGGCGCATCGGTGGCCTCAGCCAGCTGCTGATAGGCTGCCGCCGACATGAAGACGTCAGAGGCCTTCACCGAGATTTTGAATTCGTGGAAATCATGGTCCTGAAGAATGCGGATATGGTCGAGGCCAGATTCCACCATCGCCTCCGGGCAAGGCTCACCGTATTTGTCGAGGAGATGCTTTTCCAGGGACCCGGCATTCACCCCGATACGGATCGAGCAATTGTGATCCTTGGCGGCACGGATCACCTCGGCCACGCGTTTCTCATCACCGATATTGCCCGGATTGATGCGCAGGCAGGCGGCTCCAGCCTCTGCTGCCTCAATCCCGCGTTTGTAGTGAAAATGGATATCGGCGACGATCGGCACCGGGCTTTCGCGGACGATTTCCTTCAGCGCCTTGGATGAGGCTTCATCCGGGACAGAGACACGCACGATATCAGCGCCGGCCTCGGCTGCGGCCTGCACCTGCGCCACTGTTGCTGGCACATCGGTGGTCAGCGTATTGGTCATGGTCTGCACAGCAATCGGCGCATCACCCCCGATGGGCACATTACCCACATGGATCTGGCGGCTCTTGCGGCGTTCGATATGGCGCCAGGGGCGAATATGGTTGATCGACATGAGAGGTCCGGTCCGCACTGTTCAGGGTTCCGGGCATAGATACGCGCAGTCTGGCGCAGCTTCAATGGTGGCTGGGCATTCCTGCAAGGATCGGGCCAGATGTCGCAAGCGGGCGGGCGATCCGATCAATGCTGTAGATGAGATGGATGGGTGCCGCACACCAACCAATTGCCGATTAGCGTACCAGTGATCTACTCGGTGATGGCCTCGACCGGGTCGACGGACAGGCTGCTCGCCTGCAACTCCGCCACAAGCGTGGCCAGCGCGCTGTTGCGATCTTCGCTGAGATCGGCGAGCGCAAAACGCTCAGTGAGCGCATCTGAGGAAAGCACCACATTTTTAGTCACCTGCCCGCGATCGCCGACCGGTCCGTAGTGGGCGCCGTTCACGGCAAAATAGATCGCACCACTTTCGCCTGTGCGCAGCAGCGGGGCCTCTTCGGTGGCGGGGATTTCAAAATGCTGGCCGGGCTCCATGATGGTTTCAAAAATCACACTGCCATCCACGGCGGTGACCTGCACCCAGGAGGGGCGCACTGCAACCATCTGCAGGGCCGGTGCCGTCTCTTCAACAACCTGCGGCATCGCGGGCAAAGGTGCCTCGGAGCTGAGGCTGGCATCCGCCAGCACAACCGACGGCAGCTCCGGCATGGCAAAATTTCCAAAACCGCGCGGATCAAGGGTGGCAATCGGACCGTCACGAGGCACCAACAGCGGCACATCCAGCGCTTGCGGGCGGTAAAGCCGGTCGAGCGCCTCCAGTGCGGGATCCTCATTCTGGACCTCCGCGTCGCGGGTGGCTCCCGCCAGCGGATCCAGATCAGCCAACACAATGGGGGTTTGCTCTACCGGTGCCATCTGCACCTGCTGCACCTCTTTAAGGACCGCCCAGCCGCCGTAGCCGATGCCGCCAATCAGCGCCACCAGCACCGCAAGTGAGCCGAGAGCACGGAACTCGATCTGGCTGAACAAGCCGCCCGTGGCCGGAACAAAGGGGGTGTTGGGAGAGGTGAAGGCATCACTGCGCAGCCCGCCCATGCCGGAGGCGATGGGCGCACCCGCGGCTTTCCTTACCGAGGCCTCCGCCGACATGCCATGTGCCACCTGAAACCCGCTCTCCTGACAGAAGCTGTCGAACGTGGTGTCAGGGTCCATATTGAGATAGCGCGCATAAGAGCGCACATAGCCCGCAATAAAACCCGGCGTGTCAAAGACAGTCGGGTCAGAATTTTCAATCGCAGCGATATAGGAAGCTTTGATCCTCAGCTCACGTTGGACATCCAGCAGCGACTTACCCATCGTGGCTCGCTCACCGCGCATAATGTCACCCAATCGAAGCTCATAATCGTCAAAGCTACGTGGCCCCGTCGATTCGTCGTGCGTCTTCGATTTGCGCTGAGTAAGGCGCCCGATCATGCCTGCTGTCCCATTTTAGCCTGCCGTATTCGACATTCAGGACGTCATGGACTCGCCTAATGCGATTCGCCTGCGCCCTTTGATTACGACCATACTACCATAATCTTACCAATTTGACACAGAGCTATGATTCAGCCCGCCATTTCGGCACGATTCAGCGCACAATGAGACCAGAGCGCGTCCATTGCCTTAACCAGTGCGTCGATCTCTTTCGGACCATGCACTGGCGACGGGGTAAAGCGCAGCCGTTCAGTGCCGCGCGGCACCGTCGGGAAGTTGATCGGCTGCACATAAATCCCGTGATCCGACAACAGCATATCACTCAGTTTCTGGGTATGAACTGGGTTGCCAACGATCACCGGCACAATATGGCTTCCATGGTCCATGATCGGCAGGCCGAGCCCCTTCAGGCGCATTTTCAGGATACGGGCCTGCAGCTGGTGCTGTTCGCGCAATTCCGGCGCGGTCTTAAGATAGGCAACCGATGCTGCCGCCCCTGCTGCAACCGTCGGCGCCAGCGAGGTGGTGAAGATGAAGCCCGGCGCGTAAGAGCGGATGGCATCACACATTTTTGCCGATGCGGCGATATAGCCGCCCATCACACCATAGGCCTTGGCCAGGGTGCCGTTCACAATGTCGATGCGGTCAATCAGACCATCCCGCTCAGTGACACCACCGCCGCGCGCGCCATACATGCCAACCGCATGGACCTCATCGATATAGGTGAGCGCGCCAAATTCCTCCGCCAGATCACAGATCTCAGCGATTGGACCAAAATCCCCATCCATGGAGTAGACCGATTCAAAGGCGATCAGTTTGGGCGCAGCAGGGTCCGCCGCTGCCAGCAATTTTCGCAGATGCGCCACATCGTTGTGACGGAAAATGCGTTTCGCCCCGCCATTGCGGCGCACACCCTCAATCATGGAGGCATGATTCAGGGCATCGGAGAAAATGATCAGTCCCGGAAATAGTTTCGGCAGGGTACTGAGCGTTGCATCATTCGCGATATAGGCAGAGGTGAACAGCAGCGCCGCTTCTTTCTGGTGCAGATCGGCCAGCTCGGCCTCCAGCTGCTTGTGATAAACTGTGGTGCCCGAGATATTGCGGGTGCCACCGGACCCTGCGCCGGTAGCATCGATGGCGCCATGCATAGCCTCCAGCACAACGGGATGCTGCCCCATGCCAAGATAGTCATTGCCACACCAGACGGTGATATCCTGCTTGCTGCCATCCGGACGGGTCCAGACGGCATGGGGGAACTGCCCGTTCTGCCGTTCAATGTCGATGAATGTCCGGTAGCGACCTTCCGTGTGGAGCTGATCAATCGCTTGGTCGAGTTTCGCGGTATAGTCCACCGGCATCTCCATGGCATAGTTGGCACCAACGGATCTGGTGCAAGCTGTGGTCAGGCTGATATATTCACGTTACCGAATAAATAACCCGAACCCTCCGTTTGATCAATCAAATACGCCGAAGGGACCGAACCAGCCTTGATGCAGGTCAAATAGACCTTTGCGCCCCGGGCAGCAAGAATTGTAACGCCTGTTTGACGCTACAATCCGACGCATCCCCGTCTGCCCGGACCATTTTGCGCTGCTCTGGCCCCTGCCGACAGGCGCTGTTAGGGTCCGGCAAACAGCAATCAACAACAGCAGGAGCCTCCTGAATATGTCACTGAACGACGTCCTGGACCGCATTGACACCGATCTTGATGCCGCCACCCAACGGTTGATGGACTTGCTGCGCATCCAGTCGATTTCGACCGATCCCGCTTACAAGGAAGACTGCGACAAGGCTGCCGACTGGCTGGTGGCGGACCTGCGCTCCATTGGGATCGACGCGGAAAAGCGCGCCACCCCCGGCCATCCAATGGTGGTTGGTCACTTCGGGCCGCAGGACGACTCACTGCCGCACGTCCTGTTTTACGGTCACTACGACGTACAGCCAGTGGATCCGCTGGAGCTTTGGAACACCCCACCGTTTGAACCGCAGCTGGAAGAGACCGCGCACGGCACCGTTATCCGTGGTCGTGGCGCGTCCGATGACAAGGGCCAGCTGATGACCTTTGTCGAGGCCTGCCGCGCCTGGCAGACGGTGAACGGCTCCCTGCCCTGCCGCATCACCTTCTTCTTTGAAGGTGAAGAAGAAAGCGGCTCGCCCTCGCTGGTGCCCTTCATGGAACAGCACGCCGCTGAGCTGAAGGCGGATCTGGCGCTGATCTGCGACACCTCCATGGTGTCACGTGGCGTGCCGTCCATTTCCTCACAACTGCGCGGCATGCTGAAGGACGAATTCACCCTGATTGGCCCCCGAATTGACCTGCACTCTGGCCATTACGGTGGCCCCGGCCTCAACCCCTTGCGCGAACTCAGCCGCATTGTGGCGTCTTTCTATGACGAGGACACCGGCAAGGTCGCGGTCGACGGATTCTATGAGGGCGTGCAAGAGGTGCCCGAGGACCAGCTGCGCCAGTGGGAAGGTTGCGGGTTTGAAGAGCAGGACTATCTCTCGAATGCAGGCTACACGCAGGCCCACGGTGAGAAAGACCGCTCTGTGCTGGAACAGCAATGGGCCCGTCCAACACTGGAAGTGAACGGCCTCTGGGGCGGCTACAATGGTGCGGGGTCCAAAACCGTGATCCCGTCCGAGGCGCATTGCAAGATCACCTGCCGTCTGGTTGGCGACATGGACCCGGACGCCCTGCGCCAGAAGATCCGCAAACATGTCGAGGACCGGCTGAAGCCAGACACTCAGGTCAAATGGGACAATGATCTGGAAGGCTCGCGCGCCTCGGTGATGAATATCTCCCGCCCTGAATTTGAGGCCGCTCGTGGTGCACTGTCGGATGAATGGAACCGCGAGGCCGTGTTCTGCGGCATGGGCGGATCCATCCCCATTGCCGGCTTTTTCAAATCGATTCTGGGTATGGATGCAATGCTGATCGGCTTTGCCAATGAAGACGACGCCATCCACTCCCCCAATGAGAAATACGATCTGGAGAGCTTCCACAAAGGCATCCGCTCTTGGGCTCGCGTGCTGGATGCGCTGACCAAGACATAACAAAACCAGTGGTGTGCGCCCGGCGCGCACCACGCCCCGCCCGGCAGGCATCTGCAACCGCCAAGTACGCAGCCACAAACGCAAAAACCCTTCCAAAGAAGGGTGCGTTCATCCGAAATTCTGGAAGAAAGTGGCGCGGTTGACGGGACTCGAACCCGCGACCCCCGGCGTGACAGGCCGGTACTCTAACCAACTGAGCTACAACCGCGCATGGGCCTTTCGGCAGATCAGACGCAAGCGCCTGACGTATATATCCCCTCCGGGGCGGACCCTGATCGTCAGGGCAACGTATGAAAGTGGCGCGGTTGACGGGGCTCGAACCCGCGACCCCCGGCGTGACAGGCCGGTACTCTAACCAACTGAGCTACAACCGCGCATTTACTTTCATCTGGATCCCTTAACCCGGATCCGGGGCGGACAGCAGTGGCGCGGTTGACGGGGCTCGAACCCGCGACCCCCGGCGTGACAGGCCGGTACTCTAACCAACTGAGCTACAACCGCTTGCTGTTCCATCCAACGTCGCCGCTGAATGTTGGGCTGTAATATTCCCAGCACCGAGGGATCGTCAAGCGGTGTTTTGGCATTTTCTCGGGTTTCCGTGAAAAAAAACACCTACCCCTCTGCTTTGCGCCTCAAGGTATTGTTTTTTCTACATTCCCCTGTGGAAACCCAGTCACAGCCACCAACAAGACACACACCACGCGCGCTCTATCAGATCACATCAATCTCATCGCCACCGCAGCGCGCCACGGACGTGGTTGACCCGCCCGTGACGATCCTTGTGCGGATCAGTTGGAAATCATCATCACACCGGCCGTACCCCGGCCCTGCTCACGGATAAACTGCAGCTGATTTCCAGAGACGCCGATTTTCTGACAATCGGTCCCCCGCTCCGGCTGCTTGCCAATCCGCACATTGCGGCACCACAAACTGCCATTCCATTGCCAGGCGCCGACCATCTTACCTTGCTTGGTCTTTCCCTTGATCTTCCCATTGGGCAGAATCTGCATGCTTCCCCAGTCGGCGCTCAGAGTTTTACCACTGACCAGCGCGAGGAAATCGGCCTCGGTCTTCACATGTTTGAAAGACCCCGCCTCCCCCGCGACCGGCATGGCCAGCAGGACAGACACCGCAATTGAGAGGATTGCCTTATACGTCATCACATAAACTCCAAATCATACAATGGTTACAAATTCTCCCGACGTAGCTGATAAAATCATCAGGGGAGAACCAGCAGCCTAGCGTGAGATCGTGTTACCGGCAAATCCAGCCGTCATGCGACGATCAATGATCAAAAATATGATAACCTACGGAAGTCAGCGGTTAACCTCAGGCCACACCCAACAGGTCGACAGCCAAGCGTTGGCAGAGCAATATACGAGCATTTTCAAGGGGGTAATGGTGGGTCGTGAGAGGCTCGAACTCCCGACATCTTCGGTGTAAACGAAGCGCTCTACCAACTGAGCTAACGACCCGGTGAGCGCGGATTTAGAGAAACCCCGCGCTGGACGCAAGAGGTAAATCGCAGAAAACTGCGAAAAAATTACACCTGCGAATTCTCCTCCTGTCGCAGCACCTGCTCCCTGCCCTGCGACAGCTCATAGATACAACCCTGTTCATTCGGCAGCGCCGCCATTTCCGCGCGCGACAGCCCGCAGATCAGCCCGCGCAGAACCTGCCCCCACAGCCCATGCGCCACCACCACAGTCGGTTCGCTCAGCCCGTTCAGAAAGGCCTCAATCCGGGCCTGAAACGCAGCATACCCTTCGCCCTTCGGCGCCGCACAGAACAGATCCAGGCTCAGCGGATTGGCGGCGTAGATTTCCGGATACTCAGCTTCCACCTCCTCCCGGGTCATGCCCTGAAACACGCCGGCCTGCGCCTCGGCAAGCCGCGCATCGGTGGTATAGGGCTGACCACCAAGCGCAATTCGCGCGGTCTGCTGTGCCCGCCCCAGCGGCGAGACAATGCAGGTCGGTCCCTGCGCCAGAATCGGCGCCATCAGACTGGCTTGCTGTTGGGCGTGTTCTATCCCCAGGGGGCTGAGTTTTGATTCCAGCTGGCCTTGGATGCGCCCTTCGGCATTCCATTCCGTCTGCCCATGCCGCAGAAACCAGATTTTCGGATATGCCATGCCTGCCCTCATTGCTGCTTCGCCCTTTGGCGTTGTCGCAACATCTAGACAGGTTTTCCGAGGCAGGGAAGAGCGCGCGCAACAAGACAGCGCGCCGTCTGCAGACACATCAAACTATCAAATTGAGAGAGAATGGTGGGTGATAAGAGATTTGAACTCCTGACATCTTCGATGTGAACGAAGCGCTCTACCACTGAGCTAATCACCCTTGAGCGCGGTGATACCGCCCGCCGCGCGCCGCTGCAAGAGGGGGGATGCGAAAAAATCCGGCGCACCGGGGTTTTCGACCCAGCGCTTTGCCCCAAAACCTGCGCTACTCCAGCGGCAACACATTGCGACAGATCATTGTGCGCAGGGTGAAGCTGGATCGGGTGTTGCGGATGCCCGGAACGCGCATCAGCCGATGTTCGAGAAACCGGTCGAAATCGGTCAAGTCCTGCGCCACCACACGCAGCAAAATATCCCGGCTCCCGGTCATCAGATAGCATTCCATCACCTGATCAAAGCGCCGCACCGCCGCCTCAAAGGCCTGCAGCCCCTCGGTGGACTGGCGCTCCAGCTCCACGGCGACAAAGATGGTGACCGGTAGCCCCACCTCAGTCTGATTCACCCGCGCTGAATAGCCCGAAATCACCCCGCTCTCTTCCAGATTGGCAACCCGCCGGGCGCAGGGCGTCGCGGAAAGGCCAACCTTCTCCGCCAGTTCGGCGATCTTGATCCGCCCGTTTTCCTGAAGAGCGGCCAGTATCTTACGATCGATGTTATCCACGTATTTCCTCTAATTTTCTAACCTATATTAGCGTAAATCTCTAAACTTTACAATCAAGGCGCGCCATTTTGGAGAAAACCCGCGGTTCCCTGAGGGTATTATCTGGCGAAATGGAGGAGCAATCCAAAAATGACAGCCACACTCACCCCCGTCGCCACCTCGACACATGAAGAAGTCTACCGCGTCGAGGATACCTCGGTCGGCCTCACTGGTTTTATCGCTGTGCATTCCACACTACTCGGTCCAGCGGCAGGTGGTCTGCGGATGCGCCCCTATGCCAGCGCCGAAGAGGCGCTGACCGATGTCAAACGCCTGAGCGAAGGCATGACCTACAAGAACGCGGCCGCAGGCCTTGCGCTTGGCGGTGGCAAGGCTGTCATCATTGGCGACCCCGCAACCCAGAAAACACCCGAACTGCTGCGCGCCTTTGCCCGTGCCATCGACAGTCTGAATGGCCGTTACATCACCGCCGAAGACATGGGCATGAGCCCCGAAGATATGGCGATCCTGGCCGAGGAAACCACCTCCGTCGCCGGGTTGGCCGATGGGGAATACGCCTCCGGCGACCCCTCGCCAATCACCGCCCGCGGCATCTTCAACGCCATCCGCACCGCATGGGAGCACAAGACCGGGGAAATCGACCTCACCGATCGGGTTGTCTCCGTTCAGGGGCTTGGTCACGTGGGCTGGTATCTCTGCGACTTCCTCAACAAGGCTGGCGCCAAGCTGATCGTCACTGATGTGAACATGGCTCAGGTCACCCGTGCCGTCGAGGCCTTCGGCGCCACAGCCGTTGCCCCGGATGAGATCTACGCCGTTGAGGCGGATATCTTTGCCCCCTGCGCCATTGGTGGCATTCTCAACAGCAACACCATTCCTCAGCTGAAGGTGGCTCTGGTGGCCGGCGGCGCCAACAACCAGCTTGCCTCCCCTGCGGACGCAACGGCCCTGCACCAGCGCGGCATTCTCTACGCCCCCGATTTCGTGGCCAATGGTGGCGGCATCATCAATGTCGCAACCGAAATCCAGAAGATTCGCAACCGCAACAGCTTTGTTGCCGACCGGCTGGAGGCGCTTGAGGTGACCATGGCGGCAATCCTGACGCAGGCGGCCGCAGATGATGTCAGCCCCGACGCGGTCGCCATCGCCACCGTGCAGGCGAAAATGACGCCAAAGGCCGCCTAAGCAACGGCGACACCCCTCCTGGGGGCGCAAGACGGAAAACCCTGATTTGGTCGGGGAAATGCGACTAGGGCAGCCCAGATGGGTTGCCCTTTTTTGTGCCCAGCGGATCCAGCCTGCAGACAGGTGTTGAACCAAACCGCCATTCAGGCGTTTGATGACAGCAGCACAAAAGAACACCACCAGGAGCCCCGCATGCCCATGTTTCACCCAGACAATCGCAATCGCAGCGACCAGCACAAGAAGATATACGCCTATTGCGAAATTGCCTACACCATTGTCGACGTCTCGGCTGCGGTGCTGTTCGTGGTGGGCAGTGCGCTGTTTTTTCAGGAAGCCACGACCTATGTCGCCACCTGGCTGTTTCTGATCGGGTCGATCCTCTTTGGTCTGCGCCCAACCATCAAACTCTACCGCGAATATGCCTATCTGCGGATGGGCGACTATGAGGATATCACTCGTGAATGAAATAGCGCCCGCCTGCGCATCGCCCAATAATCACCTTGAGTGAAGAACCCCATTCCCGATGTGCTGAGACATCAAAAAACCGAGCGAGCAACGTAACTAGAGCCGAAGACCCACTCACCTGTAGAAATCGTCAGAGACCTTGCCACTTTGAACGTCTGCCAAGCGCGTCAAAACACTGCCTTCGCAATTACGAAGGAAATCATACGTATAAAGGTGGACCTTGATCTGACGCAGCCATTGCTGACAGTATGTTTCAGGACAACCGCTAGTCTCAAACTGTCTTCTCAGCACTGAACTATGACGCAATTGGCAGTTCCGTCCGGATGCTTGCGTCGAATGATGACAATGTGCCCGAGTGATCGAGATTGTTTTCGTCCATAATGCTTTGGGCCGCTGCCGTGATATTGTTCGAAACAAGATCAATGGCGTTGACGACGCCGCGTGTGCCGTCTGAGATTTGACGCGTGGCGGTGTCCTGTTCGGCGATCCCTCGGGCTATTGTCTCTGTTGCCTTGGTCGACTCCCCCAGTGTTTCGGCAATGCTTTTGATTGCAGCGACTGCCTCTTTGGCATCACTCTGAAGGGAGGATAACTGGGTCCCAATCTGATCCGTTGCAGCGCCTGTCTGTGTCGCGAGGCCACGCACTTCGTGTGCAACCACTGCGAAGCCCTTTCCGGCATCACCGGCACGCGATGCTTCAACCGAAGCATTGAGCGCGAGCAGATTTGTTTGCATTGAAATATTGTTGATCATGTCAACAATTGCTCCAATTTTTTCGACACCTTCGCTCAACAATGTGACGGCACGGTATGTCTCATCTGCTTTACTCGATGCCTCGCTGGATCTGGCAGTCGCATCATTCGCATGTTGCAAAATGGTTGAAACGGCGACAGTAAGCTCTTCCGTTGAGGCAGCTACCGACTGTGCGTTGGCGGTTGCATTTTCTGCTGCGCTCGCGACCGAACTATTCAGGTTCTCGGCTATTCCCGCGAGTTGATCGGCGCGCAGCTTGTCTGCCCTGCTCGCATTCGCGGCTGCTTGTTTTTCAAAGTCGATGTCGATCAGGGTGCCACAAGCTCTCGCCGGTGTTCCATCCGGGTGGCGTGTAACACCGCCGATGGCACGAAACCAACGGTAGCCCCCATCCCGCATCATAAGACGATACTCTTGATCATAGCCGGTATTGCCGCTGGCATCTCCCAGGCATGCTGCAAAAGCATCGAAGGTGGGGCCAGCATCTTCCGGGTGCAGCCGGTCAGACCAAGAATTCATCTGGTTAGGAAATCCGTCATGGTCACCAGGTTCAAATCCGACAAGACGGCGGAACTCGTCAGACCATGTCCATTTGCTGTCAGGATGTGTTGCGTCACCATCATGTAACACCGCATCCCAAAGCCCGACGCCTGCATTAGTGTCTAGAACAGTTGCGCGTTCCGACAGATTTTTCTGCTCGTCAACGTCGATCAATGCGCCACAGGCCCGGGTCGGTGCGCCCGTTTCGTCACGTACGGCACCACCCACAGCCTGGAACCACCGATAGGTATTGTCTTTCATTCGCAGACGGTAGGTGACGTCGTATCCAGACCGTCCAGAAGTATCTGCAAGTAGTTCGCCAAAAGCATTGAATGTTGGCTCGACGTCTTCAGGGTGCAACCGGTCAGACCAAGATGTCATTTCATTTGGAAACGCAGCTTCATCATCTGGATCGAACCCCAGCAATCGCCGAAACTCACCAGACCACCACCACTTGCTAGATGGATCCGCTGCGTCACCTTCATGCAAGATGGCATCCCAAAGCCCTACCCCTGCATAACGCCCCAAAACACGGATAAGTTCATCATGTTCATTGACCATGGACTTGGCGGACTTGAAGAATAGGGCCATCGTAACTTCCTTTTACATTCCCGCAGAGCATGGCGCTTTTACCTTAACTAAGGGTTATTTGGAAAAGTATGGGACGTGATGGCAGTGCAGTAGTGCCTTGTCGAATAGTTGGATTTAGAAATTCTTCCAACCACAGAGCCAACTAACCTAACCTAACCTGTTGGTTCGCATTCAGTTCGAGTGAGGGGCGCTTTTTCCTTAACCAAGGGCGTTAAGCGATAGCGGCTTCTTTTCTGCAATCACAAGACATGAGACTGTCCACTGCCGAGTTGAGATGAACGTTCGTTCGGTTCGTCTCTTGCCGGTTGGTACTATTCACATCTACAAAAATCTGTGTCGCCAACGTTCCTATCGCGGACATTCGAATGAAAGTCTGGGCTCAAAGCCGTCCACCCAATCGTAACAAACACTTCCGCGCTCCAAGTCCACTCTTCGACACATCGCAATAAGGCGACCCCGTAAAGGGTCGCCTTATTATTTTTTGTCCAATTGAGATCAATCTCAGATCATACGAGCCGCGTCGTCGGGCGTGCCCAGTGCGGCCTTAGCGGCGGCGGCAGCGGCGGCTTCCTCTGCCGCCTCATCCCACTCCACCGGCTCGGGCGTAGCGGTCAGCGCATGTTCCAGAACCTCGGACACGTGGCTGACGGGGATGATGGTAAGCCCCTCTTTCACATTATCCGGGATATCTGGCAGGTCTTTTTCGTTCTCCTGCGGGATCAGTACCGTCTTGATGCCACCACGCAGGGCCGCCAGCAGTTTCTCCTTCAGGCCGCCAATCGCCGTCGCGTTCCCACGCAGTGTCACTTCGCCAGTCATGGCGATGTCCTTGCGCACCGGAATGCCGGTCAGCACCGACACAATCGCCGTCACCATGGCCAGACCAGCGCTTGGCCCATCCTTTGGCGTGGCCCCATCTGGCACGTGCACGTGGATATCAATCTTGTCAAACTTCGGCGGCTTCACCCCAAGCTGCGGCGAAATTGAGCGCACATAGCTGGATGCCGCCTCAATCGACTCCTTCATCACATCGCCCAGCTTACCGGTGGTCTTCATCCGACCTTTGCCCGGAAGGCGTAGCGCCTCAATGCTCAGCAGTTCACCGCCAACCGATGTGTACGCCAGACCGGTCACAACACCGACTTGATCCTCTTTCTCGGCCAGCCCGTAGCGATACTTCGCAACACCAAGGAAGTCATCCAGATTATCGCCTGTGACAGATACGGTTTCCGCCTCTTTCTTCACGATCTTGGTCAGCGATTTCCGCGCCACTTTGGCGATTTCCCGCTCCAGGTTCCGCACCCCCGCCTCGCGGGTATAGGTGCGGATGATCTCGGTCAGCGCCTCATCGGTCAGCTCGAACTCCTTGGCCTTCAAACCATGGTTCTTCACCTGCTTGGAAATCAGGTGCTGCTTTGCGATCTCGCGCTTCTCGTCCTCGGTATACCCCGACAGCGGGATGATCTCCATCCGATCCAGTAGCGGCCCAGGCATATTGTAGCTGTTCGAGGTAGTCAGGAACATCACGTTCGACAGGTCATATTCCACTTCCAGATAGTGGTCCATGAAGGTCGCGTTCTGTTCCGGGTCCAGCACCTCCAGCATGGCGCTCGCCGGATCGCCGCGGAAATCCTGCCCCATCTTGTCGATCTCATCGAGCAGGATCAGAGGGTTGGTGGTCTTCGCCTTCTTCAGCGCCTGAATGATCTTACCGGGCATCGAGCCGATGTAGGTCCGGCGGTGACCGCGGATCTCGCTCTCATCGCGCACACCCCCAAGGGAGATGCGGATAAACTCGCGACCGGTCGCCTTGGCAACGGATTTACCAAGCGAGGTCTTACCAACACCCGGTGGGCCAACGAGGCACAGGATCGGGCCTTTCAGCTTGGCAGAGCGTTGCTGCACCGCGAGATATTCAACGATGCGCTCCTTGACCTTTTCCAGACCATAGTGATCGGCGTCCAGAATGTCTTGCGCCCGGCTCAGGTCTTTCTTCACACGCGATTTGGTACCCCAGGGCAGCGCCAGGATCCAGTCAAGGTAGTTGCGCACAACTGTGGCCTCGGCCGACATCGGCGACATGTTCTTGAGCTTCTTCAGCTCGGCCTCAGACTTTTCGCGCGCCTCTTTGGACAGCTTGGTTTCAGCGATCTTCGCCTCCAGCTCGGCCACCTCGTTAGAGCCGTCCTCACTGTCGCCGAGTTCCTTCTGAATGGCCTTCATCTGCTCATTCAGGTAATATTCGCGCTGGGTCTTCTCCATCTGCGTCTTGACGCGGGTCTTGATCTTCTTCTCGACCTGCAACACCGACAGCTCGCCCTGCATCAGGCCATAGACCTTCTCCAGACGCTCAGAGACCGACAGAGTCTCCAACAGGTCCTGCTTATTGTCGACCTCAATACCCAGATGACCGGCCACCAGATCGGCCAGCTTGGCCGGCTCCGTGGTCTCGCCAACGGCGCTCAGCGCCTCTTCCGGGATATTTTTACGGACCTTAGCATAGCGCTCGAACTCATCGCCTACTGTGCGCAACAGCGCCTCGACGGTGGTCACATCGCCGGGCATCTCGTTCAGATATTCCGCGCGCGCTTCAAAGAAGTTGTCGTTTTCCAGATATTCGGTGATCTTCACCCGCGCATGGCCTTCAACCAACACCTTCACGGTGCCGTCGGGCAGCTTCAGCAGCTGCAACACGTTAGCCAGCACGCCAACATTATAAATGCCATCGGATTGCGGATCATCCTCCGCAGGGTCGATCTGGCTGGACAGCAGGATCTGCTTGTCGTCAGTCATCACCTCTTCCAAGGCACGCACAGATTTGTCCCGCCCAACAAATAGCGGTACGATCATATGTGGGAACACAACGATGTCGCGCAGCGGCAGGACGGGGTAGGATGAATTGAGTGGCTCTTGCATACTCGGTCCTTCGATTTGGCAAGACGCCCCCGCCCCGATCAGTCGGCAGCTTTGGTGCGTCTCCTCATTGGCTTTTTTATCTGGTGCAGCAGGAGAAGGATTTCAACCGCCGTGCCTCAATGTTTGGGATCACATTGCCCTCAGCGCGTCCGAACCACAAGGGCGCAAATGGGCACAGAGATACCAAATGATTAAAGACGATCCCGAGAGGCCGCCCATTCGCAACATCTGTTAACCGGTCTGCCCGACCCTCCATTTGTCATAGGGCATCCGGCCAAATCCGCAGCTGTGCTAGTCGATGGCCGTGACACTCAGATGACCGAGGCTACCGCCCCGCGCCGCAGGATCGGAGCGGTCGTCCATCAGTGCAAAAATCGCCACTCCCGTAGCCAGCAAAATCATCAGCGAACAATGCGCCAGTCCAGTCGAAGCCGTGTCATTCATCGGATCTCTCCACTTGGGTCGTTAAATGTCTGCCTCGCAGTTCACTGCTGATTTGTGGCGCAAAGGTGTTCAGGGCGGGCCCCGCCGGTGAACATTCGCTCAAGTTTTCGACAACACTCGCAAAACATAGGTGGACCACAGACAAACGCCGACGCTCGCCCCTGCACCTTAGATTACATCTGCTCAATATTTCCTTGCGCACGCGTGTCGTGAAAGCCCTTCTGCCAGGCTTCAAAGCGGCTCTCCACCAGTGTCAAACGCAGTCTGCCCGCATCTCAAAACTCTGCAGGTCGTTTGTTCCTGTGCAGCACATACGGAACCATGCCCGATGACAAGTTGTACACATCACCAGCCAACGCGCCCTCAAGCGCCCCACCCAGAACGGTCTGCAACTGGCATTCTTTTTGACCACCGACAACACGCGTCACGGGATTGTAGGAGCTGTGAGGATAGGTGAAGCAGAGATAATACTCGCCCGCGACAAACTCTTGAACCCAATCCCCACGAAGCGCAGCCCTGTTTCCGGGATACCAAAGCCAGACATGCTTTTCGCTGTAGTAGGTGACTTGGTAGCCATGCCCCTTGTCCCAGTGCAGATAGGTCACCCCTGAGGAGGGATAGGTCAATCCCTCCTCAGAGATCCGGTCTACGGAGGGATTGAGTTTGGTAACCTCGTGCCCGCTGCACGCGGCAATACATAGCGCAATAAGCCCGACACACCTCCCTAGAACAAGCATTTCATCCTCAGTAAAGCTGATTTGGTGCCGCTGTAGCGATGAGTTTTGTAGTAGAAATTCGGTACCGGTCTGGTTTCACGATTCAGGAGAAAGCCAATTCCGAGCCGGTCTAAGTCCGCTTTTTTCATCTCCAGAATTCGATCCAAACGACCGCCTAGCGCCGCATTCACACGGGCCTGTTGCCGGGGTGTCAACGGAACGTCCTCGCGGATCGGTCTGTCATCAAGGCTCACCGTGCCAGCGGCACAAATTGTCTGGCGTGCGGCCGTTTTTGCCAGTCCCAAGACGCGCCCTGACGTCCGGCCCGAAGTCAGGTCACTGTGAAGGGCAACCAGCTCAGGCTTTGATAGCCCGGCAAAAACACTGCTCGGCAAATGCTCAGGCGGACGGAAAGTGCTTTCTGATGTGTCTACGGCAACTTGAAAGTAGACGGCGTTACCCTTGACGGCATCATGCCGCGCTGCACCACCTGGAACAAAAATCACTGCAGCCGAGACTCTCTTGGCAGCAAGGCCACCATCAAAAAAGGGTCTATCGCCACCGCGCTGATAGAGCTCCATCGCGGCAACATCTTGAAAGCTCAGCTGTTTAGGCGGTCGGGATGATGAGCTGCCGCCCTCCATGCATGCAGAGAGGCTCAAGACAGTGCCCAAACAAACTGTGACGCGTGTCAAAAAATTCATCGGATCAATTCCATACTGGAGAAAAAGACGTAATTTCAAATTCACTGCTGGTGCGTAGTCGATTTTGGCTTGTGATCAAAGCCGCTCGATATCCCCTTGCGCGCGGGTGTCGTGGAAGTCCTTTTGCCAGGCCTCAAACGTCCCCGCTGCAATCGCGTCGCGCATACCCTGCATGATCTCCTGGAAGTAATGCAGGTTGTGCCAGGTCAGCAGCATGCCGGAGATCATCTCGTTGGAGCGGAACACATGGTGCAGATAGGCGCGGGAATAGTTGCTGCACGCCGGGCAGGAGCACTTCTCATCCAAGGGGCGCGGGTCATCCTGATGGCGGGCGTTTTTGATATTCACCACACCGTAGCGGGTGAACGCCTGCCCCGTCCGACCAGAACGCGACGGCAACACGCAGTCCATCATATCAATGCCACGGGCCACCGCGCCGACGATATCATCGGGTTTGCCCACGCCCATCAGGTAGCGCGGCTTGTCCTCGGGCAGGAAACCGGGGGCATAATCAAGGCAATCAAACATCGCCTCCTGCCCCTCGCCGACCGCAAGGCCGCCGACTGCATAGCCCTCAAAACCGATCTTCGTCAGCGCCTCGGCGCTTTCCTCGCGCAGGTCCTGCTCCAGCCCGCCCTGCATAATGCCAAACAGCGCATGGCCGGGTCGATCGCCAAAGGCCTCGCGGCTCCGCTCCGCCCAGCGCATCGACAGGCGCATTGATTCAGCAATACGGTCGCGGTCCGCAGGCAGCGCGGGGCATTCGTCAAAACACATCACGATATCGGATCCCAACAGCTTCTGGATCTCCATCGACCGCTCTGGCGTCAGCTCGTGCTTGGAGCCATCCACATGGCTTTTGAAGGTCACGCCCTTCTCGGTCAGCTTGCGCAGGCCCGCCAGCGACATCACCTGAAACCCGCCACTGTCCGTCAGGATCGGCCGATCCCAGTTCATGAACTTATGCAACCCGCCCAAACGGTCGATCCGCTCCGCCGTGGGGCGCAGCATCAGATGATAGGTGTTGCCCAAAAGGATATCCGCCCCGGTCGCACGCACGCTCTCCGGCATCATCGCCTTTACGGTTGCGGCTGTGCCAACCGGCATGAAGGCAGGCGTGCGGATCTCCCCGCGCGGTGTATTGATCACCCCGGTACGGGCCTTGCCATCGGTGGCTTTCAGGTCGAATGAGATTTTCGGCGCCATGATATCTTCCTCGGGGCTGTCATATGCGGGATCCCGCCGCAGCGAATGAATGTCAATCGGGGTCACCTGCCACCTGACCCCGTGTTCCGCCCTCCTCGTGGGATCAACAGAACTTGCCGGATGTGCCCCATCCCGGCCCGGTTTTCAAGTCTGCATGGGTCTCTCCCTCATCGAAGGCCCGTGTCATCGGCAAAAGGGCTTGCCCGCGCTGTCATGCGCCTATCGCAGTGGTGTTCCCCTTGTTTGCCGCTATTGCAACGGCCATAGAGATGCAGACCGCACCCCCACCGTCGGATCTTGAATTCGGCGTGAGGAATGCCAAATTGAATACCATAGTATACAAACATCATTGCGAGGCATAATGACCGAGGAATTGCTGCTATCCCTGCTGACGCAGAACATCATTTACATTCTGGGCGCGATCTTCCTGATCATCCTGATTTTCAAGGGAATCCGCATCGTGCCGCAGTCAGAGAAATATGTGGTCGAACGCTTTGGCCGCCTGCATGCGGTGCTTGGGCCGGGCATCAACTTCATCGTGCCGCTGCTGGATTCCGTCGCCCATAAGGTCTCCATCCTGGAACGTCAGCTGCCCAATGCGAGCCAGGACGCCATCACCAAGGACAACGTGCTGGTGCAGATCGATACCTCTGTCTTCTACCGCATTCTTGAGCCGGAAAAGACCGTCTACCGCATCCGTGACGTGGATGGCGCCATTGCCACCACCGTGGCCGGGATCGTGCGCGCCGAAATCGGCAAGATGGATCTGGACGAGGTGCAATCCAACCGATCCCAGCTGATCGGTCAGATCCAGAACAGCGTCGAAAGCGCCGTCGATGACTGGGGCATTGAGGTGACGCGTGCCGAGATCCTCGACGTGAACCTCGATCAGGCCACCCGCGACGCCATGTTGCAGCAGCTCAATGCCGAACGCGCCCGCCGCGCCCAGGTGACCGAGGCCGAGGGCCAGAAACGCTCTGTTGAGCTGGCGGCTGACGCCGAACTCTACGCCGCCGAGCAGACCGCCAAGGCCCGCCGCATTCAGGCCGACGCTGAAGCCTACGCAACAGAGGTGGTTGCCAAAGCGATCGCCGAAAACGGGCTGGAGGCGGCGCAGTATCAGGTTGCCCTGAAACAGGTCGAGGCGCTCAACACCCTTGGTTCAGGCAATGGCAAGCAGACCATTCTGGTCCCTGCCAACGCATTGGAAGCTTTCGGCAATGCCTTCAACATGCTGAAAGGTGTCGGGAAATGACCGCTCTGCTCTCGGTCTGGTGGGTCTGGATCGCCATAGCCATCGGCCTCGCCATTGTTGAGGTTCTGGCGCCGGGGTTCATCTTCGTGGGGTTTGCCATCGGGGCCGTCGCTGTGGGGCTGCTGCTGGCGCTCACCCCGGCCGGCACCATCACCCTGCCCGTGCTCCTGCTGATCTACGCCACCCTCTCCCTGATCGCCTGGCTTACCTTGCGCCACTTTTTCAAAGGGCCGAAAGGTCAGGTGAAACACTTCGATCGGGATATCAACGACTGACAAAACCCCCGCCCGATAGACTTTGGGCGGGGGTTTCTGACTGGATAGGCAGCTCACCTGTAGCATGAACGCCCAATAACAGGCGTCCGTTAGTGCAGAGGCACCCCAACGGGCGTGACCATATGGTGGTCCATCTCATCGTCCGGGTCGGTCACCGGATCCAGCACCAGAACCAAACGAGTTTCGCCAGTGCCTTCAATCGGCGGAGACCGGTGCAGAAGCCCAGACGCCGGTTGCGCAGGCCAGCGGCTTCCGCGCAGCAGCAACGGTGATCCGGTGGCGACCGTTTGAACCTCGGCTGGCTCTGCCCCCTGATGCGACATCCCCAGCTGGGTTCCGGTGCCCCGATAGGTACAGACCAATCGGGCCGTGATGGCGTCCACATGAAATTTGCGACAGGCATTGGTGGTCACCACATCCAACCGGAACCGCAGGTATCTGGCATCCATCAGCAACGAGAACTCGCGCGCAAGCCCCGCGACATGCGCCTGAAGCCAGTCCTGCCCAGCCCCCTGCGGCAGGCCGGACATGGCGCAGAACTCCGCAAAGACACGCGCGACGCTCTCTGGCTGCACAATAACACGACCACGCGGCAAACGCTCCGGATCGATCTGCTCAAGCCAGCGCCGGATATCGGCGGGCATGCCACGCTGCCAGATCAATGCCGCGCAATCGGGATCAAGAAAGCGGCGCAAGCCCGCCTCCTCCCCAGTGATGTCGCAGCCCATAACAAGATCCGAAGCGGCGCTATCAAGAACCGTCATGCCGCCGCCTCTGCCCGTTTCCAAAGTGGGAAGGGATCTGGGTAATCCGGCAGTTGATCTGGACCAGCGGCCGCCTCCAAGGGCACAAGACATCCATCCAGCTGCGCCTTTAGCCCAGCCCAATCGATGCCGGACCCGATGAACACCAACTCCTGACGGCGATCCCCCCAAGGCTCCTGCCAATGGGCTTTTATGTAGGCCCGCGCCTGCTCATGGGTGGGGTGCCGCTCGACCGGGACAGAGGCCCACCAGGTGCCCAGCGGTTTGACACTAGACAAAGCCCCTGCCAGCGAAAACTCCGCCACCCAATCCGGCCGGGTGGAGATCCAGAAATGCCCTTTGGCCCGGATCACCCCCGGCAAATCACCGTTGAGAAACGCCAATATCCGCTCCGGGACAAAGGGTTGCCGTGCCCGGTAAACATAGGACGCGACGCCGTATTCCTCGCTCTCCGGCACGTGGTCGGCAAAGCCGTAAAGTTCCTTAGCCCACATCGGGTGTTCATGCGCCCGTTCAAAGTCGAACAAACCCGTATCCAGAATTTTCTCTGCCGTGACATCGCTATGATTGGCGTCGATTATTTGGGCATCGGCATTCAGGCTGCGAATAATCTTGCGCGCGGCATCGGCCTCATCCGGGCCTGCGTCAGCCACCTTGTTCAGGATCACCACATCGGCGAATTCGATCTGATCGGTCAGCAGATGCACCAGCGTGCGCTCATCTTCCTCGCCCAGGGTCTCACCCCGATCCTCAAGGAAATCATGGGAGGAGAAGTTTTGGCGCAGGTTGACCGCATCCACCACCGTCACCATCGTATCAAGCCGCGCCACATCCGAAAGGCTCTCGCCTCCCTCATCGCGGAACTCAAAGGTAGCCGCGACCGGCAGCGGCTCAGAGATGCCGGTGGATTCGATCAACAGATAATCAAACCGCCCCTCGTCAGCCAGACGCCGCACCTCCGCCAGCAGATCATCGCGCAAGGTGCAGCAGATACAGCCATTGGACATTTCCACCAGTGTTTCATCCGTGCGGCTCAATTCCGTATGCGCGCGCACAAGATCGGCATCGATATTGATCTCCGACATGTCGTTCACGATCACGGCGACCCGGCGCCCGTCACGATTGTTGAGAATACGATTGAGCAACGTTGTTTTACCAGCGCCAAGAAATCCGGACAGAACCGTTACAGGAAGGCGATTATCGTTCATCAAATTAGATACCCAGTCTGAAGGTCAGCGCGACGGATGAGAGCACCTCCCGGCACAATCGGCAGACAAGCCCTCACGAGTCGCAAGAAATGTTACGATATAACATATCAATCTAAGGCAACAAGACCCAATCGACCCTTCTGCGACGCTTGATCACAAAGCGACATACGATCCGCCACTGGACCCCTGCCCCCAGCTTCCCTATATAAACTGTCAGGAAACGAACCGAGGCCCTGAATGACCAATGCATCCGAACCGCTGGAAGGCACACCGCTGATCGCCCCCTCTTCAGTCAGCCATGAGCTGTACGAGCCCGTGGTGGACGCGTGCCGGTCTGTCTATGACCCCGAAATTCCTGTGAATATCTATGAGCTGGGGCTGATCTATACGATCGACATCTCAGCCGAGAATGATGTGAAGATCATCATGACCCTCACCGCCCCCGGCTGCCCGGTCGCAGGCGAGATGCCGGGCTGGATTGTCGATGCCGTCTCTCCTGTCCCCGGTGTCAAAAGCTGCGATGTCGAGCTGACATGGGAGCCGCCCTGGGGCATGGACATGATGTCCGATGAGGCGCGGCTCGAACTCGGCTTCATGTAACCACATCTGCGGATGGCGGGGCCTGACCGCCGCCTGATCCGATCTTGTTCCACCAGACAGAACGCGGCACGGCCTCTGGCCTGCCGCGTTTTTCGTACCCCTTGCACGGGGCAGACACAGGCACAGCCACCAGGCGCGCGCAGCCCAAGCGGGACCGCACGCAGGCGAACGTCGCGCAAGGCCGCTACAATCCGCGCGCCCCCTCTTGCCCCGGAGAGGCAAGCCCCCGTAACATCCAAGATATAAACCGCTGCGGCTCACCTGCAGCCGCTCTTGGTGCGATCCACGGAATACTGCCGCAACACATCCCAAGGGCGCCCCCAAATGATTTGGAGTTTCCCTATTGTCCCGCATATCCCCCTTCTGCGCGCGTCTGATCTCCCTGGCTCTTGCCGCGCCCTTATGCGCCAGCGCCGCCGCGGACACCTCGCCTGCGGACACCATCGCACTCAGCTACGGCCCGCGCCCGGCCTATCTGGTGGATGCCCTGCCGGATGGCGCGCTGAAGACCAAGCTGCAATCCTGCGCCGGACAAACGCCTCAGCGCAGCGATTTCTCCATCGCCCATCGCGGCGCCCCGCTGATGTTTCCCGAACACACAGTTGAGGGCAATCGCGCCGCTGCCACCATGGGCGCCGGGATCATGGAATGCGACGTGACCTTCACCAAGGATCTGGAACTGGTCTGCCGCCACTCGCAGAACGACCTGCACACCACCACCGATATCCTCACCAGCGATCTTGCCGACCGCTGCACCCAGCCCTTTGCCCCGGCCACCGCCGATGCTCCGGCAAGTGCCGAATGCCGCACCAGCGATCTGACACTGGCAGAGCTGATGACGCTGCACCCAAAAATGGACAGCCGTGACCCCACCGCCACCAGTGCCGCCGCCTTTCAGGGCGGCCTCGCCCCCTGGCGCAGCAGCCTGCATCAGGACGGCACGACGCTACTCAGCCATGCCGACAGTATCGCTTTGTTCCGCAACCTCGGCGCAAAATTCACCCCTGAGCTGAAGGCGCCAACCGTCACCATGCCCTTCAACGGGATGACGCAAGAGGCTTATGCGCAGAAACTGATCGACGCCTATGTCACCGCCGGGATCCCCGCCAGCGATGTCTGGGTGCAGAGTTTTGACCTCAGCGACATCAAATACTGGCTCACCCAGACGCCCGAATTTGGCCGTCAGGCCGTCTACCTGGATGATCGCTTTGCCCGCCATGACGACGACGAAGGCAAGGTCGATCCCATGGATCCCGCAACCTTTCGCCCCTCCATGCCAGAGCTGAAGGAGATGGGTCTCAACTATATCGCGCCGCCGATCTGGATGCTGCTGACATTGGAAGATGGCCGTATGGTCCCCTCTCCCTATGCCAAAGCTGCGCGCGAGGCTAGTCTCGATATCATCACCTGGACGCTGGAGCGCTCCGGCCCGCTTAAAAACGGCGGTGGCTGGTATTTCCAGTCCGTCGCTGATGTGGTGCAATCGGATGCCTCCACCTATCAGGTGCTTGATGTGCTGGCACAGGATGTAGGCGTTGTCGGGGTGTTTTCCGACTGGCCCGCAACCGTCACTTACTACGCCAATTGCATGGGGCTGTGACCGCAGCCCCTTGAGCCTTAGCCATGCCCCCCCTAGATTAGGGATAACGCGCGATAGTGGAGACAGACATGTTCGGCATTCCCGGCAAACAAGCGGTGACCATCACCGACAAGGCAGCGGCCCAGATTGCCAAGCTGATGGACAAGGGCGGCCATTCCGGCCTGCGCATCGGCGTGAAGAAGGGCGGCTGTGCCGGCATGGAATATACCATGGAATATGTCGATCAGCCCGACCCCAACGACGAAGTGGTCGAACAAGACGGTGCCCGGGTGCTGATCGCGCCGATGGCGCAGATGTTCCTCTTCGGCACCGAGATCGACTATGAGGTCTCGCTCCTTGAGGCCGGGTTCAAGTTCAACAACCCCAATGTCTCCGAGGCCTGCGGCTGTGGAGAATCGATCAGCTTCAAGGACATGCCCGCAGGCTGATCCACAGTAGAGCGGCCCTGTGATCTCGCCGATGTGCGGGTGGTCGCGCGCAGACAGCACCAAAAAGAGGCAGATCTCTGCCTCCTTTTTGCGCCCGGTTATCGGCGCATTCCCCTATTATTCAATTCGGTATTGTTCAACATGTGCTGACCACCGCCCCTGATGAACAGTCGAATTGTTCCCAATTCCGAACAATGTTAGGACAGACCCAGCAGCAAGGTGCCGCGCGCCAAAAGGTGACCGCAGGCAACATCAGACGATTGAGGGAGATACGCAGATGCGTCGGAAACTGGCCGCAGGCAATTGGAAAATGAACGGCACCGCAAGTGCGCTGACCGAGCTGGGCAATCTTGCTTATAGCTGCAAGTCCGCCAAGGCCGAGGTGCTGATCTGCCCACCCGCAACCCTGCTCTACCGCGCGGCCAATGTCTGCGTCGACAGCAAGGTGGACATTGGCGCTCAGGATTGCCACAGCGCCACCTATGGCGCCCACACCGGAGATCTGAGCGCGGAAATGCTGCATGATGCGGGCGCGACCGCCGTAATCCTCGGCCATTCCGAACGCCGGGCCGACCATGGCGAGACGGATGAAACGGTCCGCGCGAAGGCCAAGACCGCCATCGCCGCTGGGCTGACCGCGATCATCTGCGTGGGCGAAACCCTCAAGGACCGCGAGGCGGGCAAAACACTTGATGTGGTGCAGGCGCAACTTGCAGGCTCACTCCCCGATGACACCAGCGGCACCACCGTGGTGGTTGCCTATGAACCGGTCTGGGCTATCGGCACCGGTAAGGTGCCCACAGTCGAACAGATTGCCGAGGTGCACAACGACCTGCGCGCAAGCCTGGTCAAACGCTTCGGCGGCGAAACTGCCAATGCCATCCGCCTGCTCTATGGCGGCTCGGTCAAGGCCAGCAACGCCAAGGAAATTTTCGCCGTGGCTCATGTCGACGGCGCGCTGGTTGGCGGCGCCAGCCTGAAGGCGGCAGATTTTGCCCCCATCGTCGCGGCCCTCGACGCCAGCGACTAAACGCGCCTCACGGCAGGAGTATTTGGGGAAAGATGACAGACCCCGCGCCCCCGCTGTCACCTTTCGATAAATACTCTGGGGTGAACGCGCGCCAGCGCAGAGGGGCAACGCCCCTGACTTAACGCCAGACAGAAAAGGCCCGGGACTTGCTCCCGGGCCTTTTCATATTCTGAGGGGCGCTGCTCCGCGCTACTTGGTTATGATCTCCGGCCCCATCACCGCATTCGGCAGCACGGTTGATATCCACGGAATATAGGTGATCATGATCAGGAACACGAAGAGCACCGCGAGGAACGGCAGTGCGGCCCGCACCACCGCCATCATCGGCATTCCGGCAACCCCGGAGGTCACGAAGAGGTTCAGACCAACTGGCGGAGTGATCATGCCGATTTCCATGTTCACCACCATGATGATGCCCAGGTGGATCGGGTCGATGCCGAGCTCAATAGCAATCGGGAACACCAGCGGCGCCACGATCACCAACAGCCCCGACGGCTCCATGAACTGACCGCCGATCAGCAGGATCACATTGACCACGATCAGGAACATCACAGGGCCAAAGCCCGCCGACAGCATCGCCGTGGCAATCTGCTGTGGCACCTGCTCATCGGTCAGCACATGTTTCAGGATCAGCGCATTGGCGATCACGAACAGCAGTGTCACCGTCAGCTTACCAGCTTCAAACAGCGCATGGCGCGTATCGGCGTGAAAAAAGGACGGGATGAAATAAACCACCGTCTGTCCCAGCATTTTGGGCAGCATGGTCAGAAACTGCCCCATATCCTTGGGTTTCGGCGCAGATTTCAACGGCCCCATATCACGGTAGACAAATGTCGCCACGAAGAAGGCATAGACCGACGCCACCGCCGCGGCCTCTGTCGGCGTGAAGATCCCGCCATAGATACCACCAAGAATGATGCCGATCAGGAGCAGACCAACCGAGGCATTGCCAGCCGAGGCGGCAACTTCTCCCCATCCCAGCCATTCGCCCTTGGGCAGGTTCTTGACCTTGGCCATCACATAGATGGTCACCATCAGCATGAGGCCAGCCATCAGCCCCGGAATAACGCCAGCAAGGAACATCCGCCCGACGGAAACCTCAACCGCCGCCGCATAAACCACCATCACGATGGACGGCGGGATCAGGATGCCGAGCGTGCCCGCGTTACAGATCACACCAGCGGCGAATTCCTTGGAGTAGCCAACCTGCCGCATGCCTGAGATCACGATGGAGCCGATGGCCACCACCGTCGCTGGAGACGAACCGGACAGCGCTGCAAACAACATACAGGCAAAGACGCCGGCAATCGCCAGACCACCCGGCAAATGGCCCACACAAGCGATGGAGAACCGAATGATCCGCCGTGCCACACCGCCCGTCGTCATGAAGCTTGAGGCCAGAATAAAGAAGGGGATCGCCAGCAGCGTGAAATGCCCTTCAAAGGCTTCAAACAGCGTGCCCGCAACCGAGGCCAGCGAACTATCGGAATAGATCAGCAGGAACAATGTCGAGCTGAGGCCAAGCGCCACCGCAATCGGAACCCCGATCAGCAACAGCCCAATGACCATGGAAAACAATAGGACGACATCCATCAGTCGTGCTCCCCGCGCTGCGCCTGCACTTCGGCGATTTCATCTTCGACCTCATGACTGGCCACCAGCCGGTCCACATCGCCGCGCAGGATCTGCAGCCCCGCCTGCACAAAGCGCAGCACCATCAGCAGCATCGACAGCGGCAGCACCACATAGGGCACCACTTTGGGCAGTTTCTCGTAGGAATCGCCGTAGTTGATCAGGTCTTCGAGAAAGCGCAGAAAGCTCACCATCGGCACATCCTGCACCTCGTAGAAACTCTGGCTCCGCGCCTTCATATCGAAACCGGTGGGAAACCAGCGCCCGGAAGTGGGCGGCAGATCGGCAAAGACCGCCCAATAGTCATAGGCGCCCTTTAGCAACAGCAGCGAGAACACCAGACAGCAGCCGACCGAGATCAGCCCGATCACCCGGCGCGCGCCCGGCGACACCATATTGAGGATCGCATCGACCCCCAGATGGGCATGGACCTTCACCGCATAGGATGCGCCCAGCAGCACCAGCCAGGCAAACAGGAACACCGTCAGCTCCAGCGCCCAAAGAATGTTGGAATTGAACACAAATCTCGCCACCACATTGGCAAATGTGATCAGAGTCATCAGCCCCAGCAGCAGCGCAATCAGCGTCTCTTCGAGTGTATTGATAAGCCCGGTCGGGCCAGGTTTTGCCCCCGCCATATCGCTCTCCCTCGATGTTTGGATAATGGGATACCGGCGCGGATGGCGCACCGTGCAAATTGGGGCGGCGCGTCGTCGCGCCTGCCCCGGATCTTAAGGCCGCGGCTCTTACATGCCCGCGTTGATCGCCTGGGCTGCGTCGATCATGTCCTGACCCACGTCGCCTGCGAATTTTTCCCAGACCGGCTTCATCGCCTCAACCCAGGCCGCGCGCTGCTCAGGGGTGAGTTCACGCACCACGCCACCGGCATCGATGATCGCCTGACGGGCTTCGCCGTTCACTTTGGTGGATTCCGAGTTCCGCGTTGCGGTGACCTCACCCAGGATGGTCAGGAACTGTTCACGCACCGCCGGATCAAGGCTGTCGAGCCAGTCCACCGAGGTCACAACCAGATAGTCCAGCGCACCGTGGTTGGTCTCAGTGACACCGTCCTGCACCTCGAAGAACTTCTTGCCGTAGATGTTGGACCAGGTGTTTTCCTGACCATCCACAACGCCCTGCTGCAGCGCGCCGTAAACTTCGGAAAAGGCCATTTTCTGCGGGCTGCCACCGATCGCTTCCATCTGCGCGACTAGCACGTCTGAGGACTGCACACGGAACTTCAGACCATTAGCATCAGACGGATTGATCAGCGGCTTGTTGGCCGACATCTGCTTCATGCCATTGTGCCAGTACGCCAGCCCCTGCAGACCACGGCGCTGCATGGAATCCAGCATCGCCTGACCATTCTCGGACCCTTGGAAGGCATCGACCGCATCAATGTTCTTGAACATGAACGGCAGATCGAACAGGCGGAACTGCTTGGTGAACTTCTCGAATTTCGACAGCGAGGGCGCGGCCAGCTGCACGTCACCCTGCAGCATCGCTTCCAGCACCTTGTTGTCATTATAAAGCGTGGAGTTCGGATAGACCTCCAGACACATGGTGCCGTTCATCTCTTCATTGATGCGCTTTTCCAGCAACGAAGCCGCAATCCCCTTGGGGTGTTTGTCGGTGTTGGTCACATGGCTGAACTTGACGACAATCTCACCGTCATCACAGGCCGCCATTGCGGTCCCGGCACTCATGGTCAGCGCCACAGCGGTGGCGGCAGCAGTTACGAATTTCATGTCTTTCCTCCCGGAATGTCTCCATAGCCTTCGCCCAAGCGAAGACCCCAAGCGCAGCATCACGGGCAATACGGCCCTGCTCAAGCCTTTGTTACTCATCAAAAATAAACACTCTTTATCATTTTCAAACAAATACTTGCACGACGATTCTCACCTTATGCACTGCGACACCAGATTTGATGTGCGATTTTCCGCACAGGGTGATGGTAGGCTTGTGCGGAAATCCGCACACCCTGTTAGCGCCTGACATTTCCTCAAGCGGAATCAGCCCTCGCCACCTTTCTTCAAATACTCAAATCCCGCCGTCCGCCACCCGCTCCAACACCGGCACTGGGCCGTTGCGCAGGCAGCGCACGCCCAGCGCGCGCTCGCTTAACCCGGACCTGCCAGATTGGACGTGTCGCGACATTCGGGCCGCCTGACACGCAGCCCACCCATCCGGGGTATCTGGCACATGCCCCGGCCGGAGATCGGCCCGCCCTCGGAGACCCTCCGCAGGCCGGGCGTTCAAATGACCGAAGTTGACGAAAAGGTCGACGAACATGGGACTGGCTGACACCCGGCCCCATCTCCCTCCGCCCTGCCCCTTCCGGGGCGCCCGGGGCGGCGCCGCCACCTCACTGCCCCGCGACATCCCCAAAGACGCGGATCACAACACACACCAGACCGCCCTCAGCGGCGATAATCTTCAGGCCGGATGCCATAGCGCGCCAGCTTGTCATAAAACGTCTTGCGCGGCAGCTTCAGAGCTTTGGCCGCGGCAGAGGCATTGCCGTTCTGCCGCCCCAGTGCCGCAATGAGCAAGGACCGCTCCACCTGCGCCAACTGCTCCGCCAGCCCCAGCTCCGCAGACTGCGCCGCTTCCTCCGGCATCCCTAGTACAAACCGCATCGCCGCTGACATCAGTGACCGCGCATTGCCCGGCCAATCCTGCGCCATCAATGCCGCCAGATGCTCCTGTGGAATATCCGGCGTGGCAATGCCTGCCTGCTCTGCGGCCTGTGCGACATAGTGGCTAAACAGCACCGGAATATCTTCGGGCCGCTCAGACAGCGCCGGAATGCGCACCCGCATCACGTCAAGCCGGTAGAACAGATCTGCCAGGAACCGCCCCTCTGCCGCTGCCTCGGCCAGATCCGCGACTGAGCCGACCAGAACCCGCGCGTCCAGCCCCTGCTCCAGCGCCTCCAGCATGGCGTATTGCGTCTCGCTTGGCAGGGCGGCGATTTCATCCAGATAAAGCGATCCGCCCGCCGCCGCGCGGCACAGATCCGCAAACCCATCCGGGCTGAGCCCCGCCGCCGGGCGTTTCACAAACGGACCCTGACTCCGAGGCGACATCAGGTGAATGACCTCCGCCACCTTGGAAATCCCCCCGCCCGGCGCGCCGGTCACCAGCACCTCAGCCCCGGTGGCAGCAACCCCGCGCGCCCGTGCCCGGAGCTCCTCCATCTGCAACGAGGTGCCAAAGATCATCCGCGCTGCCGGATCGCCGCTCTCCAGTCGCGACTTCAGCGCCCGGTTTTCCCGCACCAAAGCACGGGTTTTCAACGCCCGGCGCACCACCACCATCAGATCCGCGCTGGCGCAGGGCTTCTCAAGGAAATCAAACGCCCCCTCCGCCATTGCCTGCACCGCCATCGGGATATCCCCCTCACCGGTCAGCAGGATCACCGGCAGCTCGCTGTCCACCTCCCGCGCATAGCGCAGCAGATGAAACCCATCGCGCCCCGGCATCCGCATATCGGACAGGATCACCCCGTCAAAATCGGGCGTGATCAGATCCTTGGCCGCCACAAAGGACCCAACCGTGATCGCATCGCACTCCGCCAGCTCCAGCGTCTGACCCAATGCGCCCCGCACGGCGGCATCATCATCCACCACCAAAACCCGATTGGTCATGCCACCTCATCCTTTTGTTGCGCTTCATCCCCTAGGCGTTCGCGCCAGCGGTCCAGTTCCACGGTAAATTCCGCGCCATCGCCGGTATTGATCCCGCGAATATGGCCACCAAAGCTCTGCACCAACCCATAGGAGATCGACAGCCCTAGACCCATCCCCTCGGAACTGCCCACCGCCTTGGTCGAGTAGAAGGGATCAAAGATCTTTTCCGGCTCCTTCAGGCCCGGGCCAATGTCGCGCACAGTCACCGCAAGCCGCGCATCAGCCTCACCCTCGCCTGTCTCAATCGCAATCCGGATCTCGCGCTGGACCTGCTCCAGCATCGCATCTGCGGCATTGTTGATCAGGTTCACAAACACTTGCGACAGGCGCACTTCACCGCCCCAGGCAAAAACCGGCTCAGCAGGCGGCTGCCAATGCAAATGCACGCCATCCTGACGCAGGCGCGGTTCCGTCAGCTCAATCGCGGAGGCAATCACCTGCCCCAGATCCACCCGCCCCATCGGCTCACTCTCGTTGCGGGCAAAGGCGCGCAGGTTCTTGATAATCCGCGCCATCCGTCCGGCCATCTGCGCAATCCGGTCAAGGTTCTCGCCTGCCCGCTCCGGCTTGCCGCGCCCCACAAAAGCCGCGCCGTTTTCGGCATATTGCTGGATTGCCATCAAGGGCTGGTTCAGCTCATGACTGATCCCCGCCGACATCTGTCCGAGCGCCGACAGTTTGCCCGCCTGCACCAGCTCCTCCTGCGCACGTTTTAGCGCCGCCTCGGCCTCCTGCCGTTCCTGTACCTCGCGGGTCAGCCGCATATTCGTAGCCGACAACGCTTGCGTGCGCGCCTCCACCCGGCTTTCCAGCGCGGCATTGGCTTGGGCCAGGGTGCGCCGCCGCTCAAGCGCCAGCACCAGCATCGCCCCCAGCGCCAGCACGATCGCCGCCACCGCAGCCGCTTGCAGCCCCGCCAGCCGCTGCGCCGGAGACACATCCACAAGGATCTCCCCCACCATGCCGATCTGCGGCAGATCCACCGCCTGATGCAACGCACGTTCCGGCAGATAAGGCGACCAGCGCAGATCCCAGATCTCGTGCGCGCCCTCCGCCCATGACCTAAGTGCCACCTGTCGCCCGTCCGGCGGTGACAATCCCGGTCCCTCGGTGCTGCGCTGCCAGAACAACAGCTCCCGCCGGTTGGCAATGAACACCTCACCGCCCCGGTTGGTGAAAAACACTGCTGGCAGCGACCCGCGCCAAGTCTGCTCCACATCCTCAACATCGGCGACCACCACCAAGGCACCGCGCACCCGGCCATCCACATCGAAATCCGGTGCCGCATAGATATAAGCGCGCCGCCCATCCGGTTGCAGCACACCGTAGCCCGTGCCCAGCGCCCCCTGCATCGCCCGGTGGAAATAGTCGCTCTGGGTCACATCGCGCCCCATCACCCCCTCAGCGGCGACCACGACCCGGCCCGCCCGGTCGACAAAGAACACATCCAGCGCCGCCGTCTTATCCGCTACCTCACGCAACAGCCCCTGCGCCGCCCGCCTTGCCTCGGCCCGATCCAGCCGCTTCAGTGTCGGGTGATCGGCCATCAAAACTGCCAGCTCTTGATAGACCTGCAACTGCGTTGTCACCCGATCCGAGGCCAGCGCCAGATCCGCAGCACTGCGTTCGGCAAGCGAATCAAGTGCTTGGCGATAGCCCAACCGATAGACACCGCCCGCAACAGCTGCGACCGCCCCCAGAAGGAGCGCCAGAATGATCCACCGATGTGCGTGAAATTGCGTCATTGGCCGCACAGTAGCAAAGCCCCCCTTGCATTGACCAGCCGCCTTGGCAAAAGCTGCGCGGATGAAGACATTGACCCAATCCCCCACCGATCCCGATTTTGTCCAATCGCCCTACGGCTTTTATGCCGAGGCCCGCGCGATGGGACATCTGCATCATTGGCAGGACTACAATATGGTTGCGGCCTTTTCGCACCCGGCCGTGCATACCCTGCTGCGTGACCGCCGTTTTGGCCGCGAAATCCCGCCGGAGATGGCCCGCGAAAGCCCGGCCCATCTGGCCCCATTTCTGCAGGTTGAGGCCCATTCGCTGCTGGATGCCGAACCACCCCGCCACACCCGCCTGCGTCGGCTTGTGCTCCGCGCCTTTACCAGCCGCGAGATCAAAGCGCTGGCGCCGGGGTTGGACACCCTCTGCCATGAGTTGATCGATGCCTTCCCCACGGACGCGCCCTTTGATCTCCTGACCACCTATTGCACGCAGGTGCCGGTGATCGCTATTTGTCGCCTCTTGGGTGTGCCCACCGAAATGGCGCCGCAGCTCTTGGACTGGTCGCACAAGATGGTGGCGATGTATCAGGCCTCCAAGACGGTTGAGACAGAACATGCCGCTGCAAAGGCCAGCCAGGAATTCATCGACTTCCTAACCGCTTATGTGGACGAACGCCGCAAAACCCCGGGAGAGGATCTGATCACCCGGCTCATCCAGGCAGAAGAAGACGGCGAGAGCCTGTCGACGGATGAGCTGATCGGTACCTGCATCCTGTTGCTCAATGCCGGGCACGAGGCCACGGTGCATTCGCTGGGCAATGGCGTCAAAACCATGCTGCAACAGGGCTGGGACCAAAGCTGGCTTGCCCCTGACGGTATCGACGGTCTGGTGGAGGAGATCCTGCGCTACGACCCGCCGCTGCATATGTTCACCCGTTACGCCTATGAAGAGATTGAGCTTTTCGGTCATACATTCCAGCGCGGAGATGAGGTGGCCCTGCTGCTGGCTGCCGCCAACCGCGACCCCGAAATGCTGGAGGATCCCGAACGCTTCGATCCCACCCGCCCGGCAAAGGTGAACACCTCCTTTGGCGCGGGGCTGCATTTCTGCGTCGGCGCACCGCTGGCGCGAATGGAAATGCAGATCGCCCTGCCGATCCTGTTTGAGCGTTGTCCGGATCTGACACTGGCCGCCGCGCCGGAATACAACAACAGCTACCATTTCCACGGGCTGACCCGTCTCATGGTTCAGTTCTAAGGTTCCCTGCGGCGGGCCACCCCGGCCCGCCCCTCCACCATGGCTCAGAGAGGCTGGCGTCTGGGGGGACGCCCGGCCATCAGCACAGCCCCCGCGACAAGGGCCACAACCGACGCACAGCGGATCACGGTCTGAAAATCATAAGCCTGTGCAATCAGCCCTACAGCCGGGCCCGCCATCACCCCGCTCACCATCAGCGTATTCCAGTAAATCGCCGTAGCGCGGGCGGGTGTGTCCGGCGCAAAGGACTGCACATAGCTGATACCAAGGCTGGCATAGAACCCGTAGTACAGCCCCTCAAGCGCCGCCCCCGCCAGCATCTGCGGAAAACTCTGCACCGCCGCCAACAACTGGATTGTCACGATGGCGAGGCCGGTAACCCCCAGCAGCGCCCGCCACATGCCAATGCGCGCAATCACCCACGGGGTTGAGAAGATGGCAAACACCTCGACAAGCGTCTTCACGCTGAAGGCAAATCCAGGCGCATAACCAGGCAAGCCCACCTCCTGCACATAGAAGATCGGCAAGGCGGAAAACGTCAACGAATGCGCAGTGGAGAGGCAGAAGACAAACCCGGCAGCCAGCCACAACCCCTGCGGCGCCACTGCGATCCGACCGGAAATATCTTTTGCGGGCGCACGGCCCGGCATCGCGGTGATGTCACGGGGCAGTGTAAACCACCACAAACCGATCCAGACCATCGACACTGCGACTGCCATCACAAACACCGCCCGCAGCCCAAAGCCATCCGCAATCAGAAACGTTACAGCCGGGCCAATCATCCAAGCGGTCGAGGTGGTGGCCCGCATATGCGCATTGAACCGCACCCGGTCCATCGCCTGCCGCTCAGCGATACTGCCGCCGAGGCTGAACATGGTGGAGACCGCGCTGGAGCTGATCCCAAACCCCAGCACCCCGGCACTCAGCACCACCCAGAGCGTCGGCATCAGCGCCAGTGATCCGGCGGCAAACACAAACCCCGCTGCCGCCAGTCCGACCAGCGGAAACACCCGCGCGCCAGCATCAATGCGGCGGGCAAATTGCCGGTTGGCCGCCAGCGTCAGGCTGATCGCCATCCCCGCGTAAACGCTGATGACCCAGGGCTCATAGCCCAGTCCCTTGACCAGAAAATAGCTCATGAAAGGCACAATCATCGCGGTGCAGATCGTGCCGCAGAACAACAGCAGCAGGAACATCAGGCGGGCAGTCACTGCACCCGCAGGTGCCTCAGACGAGGGGGGAATGGGCATGATCACGTCAACTCAACAGCAAATGCCTCACCATTGCCGGGCCGCCCGCCACGCGCAAGCCTTCAGTCCAGGTCAGGTGCTGCGCGCGCCGCCCGCGTCACCTTTCCCAAAATACGCCGGGGGATGCGGGCTGTGCCACAGGGACAGGCCACGAAAAAGGGGGCAGCGCCCCCTTTCCTTTGGCAGCACCAGACAACCGCGCACCTAGTCCTCGGCGATGGCCTCAAGCGGCAGAAGCGTGGTGGATTTGATTTCCTCCATCGACAGAAGGGCCGTCACATTATGAACCCGCACCTCAGAGATCAGCGCCTGATAGAAATTGTCATAGGCACGGGCGTTCTTCACCCGCACCTTAAGGATATAATCAATATCCCCCGCAAGGCGATGCGCCTCCTGCACTTCGGGACGGTCCTGCAACGCCTTCAAAAACTTGGCCTGCCACTCCGCCTCATGGGCAGAGGTGCGGATCAGCACGAAGAAACAGGCCTCAAACCCCAGCGCCTCAGCATCCAGCACCATGGTCTGTCGGCCAATGACGCCGCCCTCGCGCAGCTTGCGAATGCGATTCCAGACCGGGGTCTTGGAACTGCCCACACGGCGGGCGATTTCGTCCAGCGACTGGCCTGCATCGCGTTGCAGCTCCGCCAGAATTTTCCGGTCCGTGCCGTCGATCCGCACTGTCATCCCTGTTTTCTCCTTGTTTGGGGATCAACCCGCCTGCATCTGCCGCCAGCTAGAACAATCTTCCTTATTTGCCGCGCCATATAGCGGATAAGGGGGAATATTTCCTATATCTAAGGGTAAGTCAAACAAACCAGATGAGGCCCCAGATGACCGGTCCAAACACCCTCTCCCCCCGCACGCCCCTGCCGATGCAGGGCGTTGCCTGTGGGTCCGTCTCCGCCTCGTTGGTGGCGGGAGAGGTCGCCTTTGCAGGCTCCGGCCCCGGTGATCCCGATCTTCTGACCCTGAAAGTGGCGCGCGCGCTGTTGCAGGCGGATGTGATCCTCTTTGACCGGCTGGTCAGCGAGGAGATCATGGCACTGGCAGGCCCGCAGGCCGTGCTGGAGGACGTCGGCAAGGAGGGCTTCGGCCCGCAGGTCAGCCAGGAAGAGATCTGCGCCCGGATGGTGGCCCATGCGCGTCTGGGCAAGAAGGTGCTGCGCCTCAAATCCGGCGACCCGACCGTCTATGGCCGTCTCGATGAGGAGCTTACCGCCTGCGAGGAGGCCGGGATCGCCTATCAGATCCTGCCGGGCATTACTGCAGCCTCCGCTGCCGTGGCCTCCATCGGCCAGAGCCTGACACAGCGCGGGCGCAATGCCTCGGTGCGGTTTCTGACCGGCCACGACATGAAAGGCTTTGCCGATCACGACTGGGCTGCGCTGGCCCGTCCGGGTGAGGTGGCCGCCATCTACATGGGCAAGAAATCCGCGCGTTTCGTGCAGGGCCGCCTGATCATGCATGGCGCGGACCGCGCCACACCGATGACCATTGTTGAAAACGCCTCGCGCGCCAATCAGCGGGTGGTTGAAACCACACTGGAGCGGCTGCCCACCGATCTCGCCGCCGCCGAACTGACCGGCCCCGCGCTGACATTCCTCGGCCTTGCCCCGCGCGCCAGCGCCCAGGCCCTGACAGATTTGAAACTGGAGCTTGCCTGATGCCCCGTCCCTTTACCCCGAAAATCATCACCGCCAATGACCTGCTTGAGGGCGATGTGATCTATTTCACCGACACCAATAGCTGGAGCCGTGAGCTGCAGGAGGCTGAGCTGATCGAGGATGAGGCCGAGGCGCAGCTGCGCCTTCTGGAAGCGGAGAAAGACGCCCTGCGGGTGGTCGGCATCTACCTTACCGATGCGAAATCCGGCGACAACGGACCCGAGCCGACGCATTTCCGCGAAGACTTCCGCCGCACCGGCCCATCCAACTATCGCCACGGCAAACAGGAGGCCGCAGCAAATGTATAAGTACAACGACTTCGACACCGCCTTTCTGGCCGAACGCAACGCCCAGTTCCGCGCCCAGGTCGAGCGCCGCATTGACGGTTCTCTCACCGAGGATGAATTCAAACCGCTGCGCCTGATGAACGGTCTCTACCTGCAACTGCACGCCTATATGCTGCGGGTGGCAATCCCCTATGGCACATTGAATTCCGACCAGATGCGCGCCCTCGCGCTGCTTGCGGAGAAGTGGGACAAGGGCTATGGCCATTTCACCACCCGTCAGAACATCCAGTACAACTGGCCGAAGCTGCGTGACGTGCCGGATATGCTGGACGCGCTGGCCGAGGTTGGCCTGCACGCGATCCAAACCTCCGGCAATACCATCCGCAATGTGACCTCGGATCATTTTGCCGCCGCCGCCAAGGATGAGTTGACCGACCCCCGCCCCTATGCCGAGCTGATCCGCCAGTGGTCCACTGATCACCCGGAGTTCCAGTTCCTGGGCCGCAAATTCAAGATCGCCATCACCGGCAGCTCCACCGACCGCGCCGTGACCAAGGCCCATGACATCGGCCTGCGCATGGTGGAGCGGGACGGTGTGGCCGGGTTTGAGGTCATTGTGGGTGGTGGCCTTGGCCGCACGCCGCTCATCGGCAAGGTGATCCGCGATTACCTCCCGCAGGCCGATCTGCTGCCATATCTGGAGTCGGTTCTGGCGGTCTACAACCTGCTGGGTCGGCGCGACAACAAATACAAGGCCCGCATCAAGATCACCGTGCTAGAAAACGGCATCGACACCATCCGCGAGCTGGTTGAAGAGCGGTTCGAAGAGCGCCGCAAAGCCTTTGACGGCACCGATCAGCAGCTTTTGGAGGAAATCAAGGCGCATTTCACCCCGCCGAAGCTGCGCGGTGGCAATGTGGAAACATATCTGACCGCCTATGATGCGGATCCGGTGTTCCGTTCCTGGGCGGATACCAATCTGGCCGCGCACCGCGATGACAACCACGCCATCGTCACCATCTCGATCAAGGCGCATGGCCAGACACCGGGCGATGCCACCGCCGCGCAGATGCGCGGAATGGCGGATCTGGCCGAAGAATTCGGCTATAACGAACTCCGCATCAGCCACGAGCAGAACGTGATCCTGCCGCATGTCCATAAGTCGGACCTGCCTGCGCTGCATGCCAGGCTGAAAGAGCACGGGCTGGCCACCGCCAATGTCGGATTGATCTCCGATATTATCGCCTGCCCCGGCATGGATTACTGCGCGCTGGCCACCGCCCGGTCGATCCCAGTGGCTCAGGAAATCGCCAGCCGTTTTGATGAACTGAAACTGGAACATGATGTGGGCCACCTCCAGATCAAGATTTCCGGATGCATCAACGCCTGTGGGCACCACCACGTCGGTCACATCGGCATTCTTGGCCTCGACCGGGCCGGGGTGGAAAACTACCAGATCACCCTTGGCGGCGACGCGACTGAAACCGCCGCCATCGGCACCCGCACTGGCCCCGGTTTTGCCTATGATGAAATCGTGCCTGCGGTGGAACGCCTGATCACCGCCTATCTCTCTCTGCGCGACAGCGCCGAGGAAACCTTCCTCCAGACCTATCGTCGCGTCGGCATGGATCCGTTCAAGGCCGCGCTTTACCCCGAGGCCCAGAAAAAGGTTGCTTAGCACCATGGTCAATGCAGCGGCACTACCGACTGACACACGCCAAGGCCCGAGCAGTGCGCATCTTGAGGCACTGACGACACAGGTGGATGCGCTCAATGCGCGCTTCCGCCACCACTCTGCCACCTCCGTGATGGAGGGCGCGCTCAAGGATGCAGGCCATATCGCGCTAGTCTCCAGCTTTGGCGCGGAATCCGTCGTACTGCTGCATATGGCGGCGGTGATTGATCCGATGACACCCGTGGTCTTTGTCGACACGGAGTTGTTGTTCACCGAAACGCTGGTCTATCAGCAGGAGGTGAGCGAGCGGCTGGGCCTGCGCAATGTGCAGGTGATCCGCGCCGCTGACATCGCTGAGAAAGATCCCTATGGCGCGCTGCGGTTCTCTGACACTGACGCCTGCTGCGCCCTGCGCAAGACCGCGCCGCTGCAAAAGGCGCTGGAAGCGTTTGATGGCTGGGTCACCGGGCGCAAGCGGTTTCAGGCCGGATCGCGCGCGGCGTTGGACTTCTTCGAGGTGGAAGAGACCGCCACAGGCCCCACCGGGCGCATCAAGATCAACCCGCTGGCCCATTGGGCGCCGCAGGATGTGCGCGCCTATATGGACGAAAACAGATTGCCCCGTCACCCGCTGGTGGCCAAGGGCTACCCCTCAATCGGCTGCGCCCCCTGCACCTCGCCCGTCAAGGAGGGCGAAGACCCGCGGGCCGGACGCTGGCGCAACCAAGACAAGGAAGAATGCGGCATCCACGTGGTGGATGGCAAATTCATTCGCACAGGAGCCTGACAGATGAGTGTGATTGTGACCGATGCGGGCTTTGGCCCCGACAACTGGACGGTGGGCTTTGACAGCGAAACCGCCATTGAGGTGCAGCCTGATGCCGATCCGGCGGTTCTCTCCAACCAACTGCCGGGGCTAGAGATGATCCGTATTCATTTCCCCAGCTTTGCCGATGGCCGGGGTTTTACCCTGGCGCGGCGCCTGCGGCTTGCGGGCTACACTGGACGTCTGCGGGCCTTTGGCCATGTGCTGGCGGATCAATATGCTATGGCGCGCCGCTCCGGCTTCGATGAGGTGGAGATCAGCGAGGATCTGGCCGCCCGTCAGCCGCAGGATCAATGGCTTGCCCGTGCCAACTGGCAGGCGCATGATTACCAGGCCCGCCTGCGCGGCACCGCCGCGCGCTAAGCCAGCCCTCTCCGCTTTCTGGTAATACCCCCGCAGATCCGGTTCCGTTGCGCCCCGCGCGGAGCCGGTTTCTGAAAACAGGGGTTTTCCTGACCTGTATCAAAGACTAATCAGAGGTGCCGGATATTCCTCCGGTAATGGATCCGATGAACGAGATGACACCCGTGACCGAAGCTGTGACCGACACTGCAACCGACCCGAAACCGGCCAAGGCCGTGCCCGCCCTGCCCGACGCCCAGACCGTGACCGAGGTCAAGCACTGGACCGACCGGCTGTTCTCCTTCCGCTGCACGCGGCCTGCCTCTCTGCGCTTCCGCTCAGGCGAGTTTGTGATGATCGGGCTGATGAACGATCCCGACCCCAAGACCGGCAAGGTGAAGCCCTTGCTGCGCGCCTATTCCATCGCCTCGCCCAGCTGGGACGAGGAAATGGAATTCTACTCGATCAAGGTGCAGGACGGCCCGCTGACCTCGCGCCTGCAGCACATCAAGGTGGGCGACGAGATCATCCTGCGTCCGAAGCCCGTTGGCACGCTGGTGCATGACGCACTGGTTCCGGGCAAACGCATCTGGTTCTTTGCCACCGGCACCGGCTTTGCGCCCTTTGCCTCGCTGCTGCGCGAACCGGAAACCTATGAGAAATTCGATGAGGTGATCATCACCCACACCTGCCGCGAAGCAGGTGAGCTGACCTATGGCCGTGAACTGATCGAGAGCCTGAAGGACGACGAGCTCCTGAATGAGGTGATCGGCGAAGGCTTCTGGAAGAAGATCAAATACTACCCGACCACCACCCGCGAGGAGAGCGCCAAGATGGGCCGCATCACCGATCTGATGCGCTCTGGTGAGGCGTTTGAAGACCTAGGCGTGCCGCCGCTGAACCCGGAAAGCGACCGCGCGATGATCTGCGGCAACCTGGCGTTCAATCTGGAGCTCAAGGACCTGTTCGAGAACACCTACGGTCTTGAGGAAGGCGCCAACTCGAAACCAGCGCATTTCGTGGTTGAGAAGGCGTTCCTCGACTGATCCTAAGAGGCGGTGGCCTGTCACCCGCCCTCTCTATCAAACGATTATAAGCCCCCGTCATAGTCTGATGGGGGCTTTTTATTTGGGCAGACTGGATCAGGTGACATGATCTGTCCTGGCCTCAGCACGGGACATGGCCCCCTTCGCTGCAACTGTCCGCGTGACTGGTTCTATGCCCGTTCACTCGCCCCTCCTGCGGTCACGCTATTGCGCAGAGGCAGGCAAAGGAACATGGTAGCGCCATGGCAACAGAAATTGAGTTCTCTTTCAAAGCCTTGACAGGCACCGCACAACGGCACATCCGGGTGTTTCAGATCCACCAGTTTCTGGACCGGTTTGCCATGGGTCTGACAGTGGCCGTGGTCGCGCTTGCGCTGACCGACCGGGGCATGGACCTGTTGCAGATTTCGCTGCTCTTCGGGGTCTACTCGCTGACGACGATGGCAATGGAATTGCCGTTTGGCGGTCTGGCCGACACCATTGGTCGCAAACCGGTCTTTCTGGCAGCGGTCATCGCCAGTCTGATTTCGCTCGCGCTGTTTCTGTCATCAAGTGACTTCACTGTTCTGGCGCTTTCCTTCGGCTTCATCGGGTTCGGGCGTGCCCTACGGTCAGGCACGCTTGATGCTTGGTTTGTTGAGACATTCAGGACCGCAGCGCCAAATGTGGATGTCCAGCCCGCTCTTGCAAAGGCGCAAGGCGCCAATGCCATGGGCCTCGCCTTCGGCGCGATTTTGGGAGGTTTGCTCCCAGACATGTTTGGCATGACCGCGTTGAGGTATGGGCTCAGCATCTACGATGTGTCCTATGTGGCAAGCTTTGCAGTGATGATTGCTGTGCTGATCTACACGATGTTTGCCATCACCGAAGCCCCACGCCCGTTGAATGCCAGCGCGTTGAGACAAGGGTTCACCAGCGTCCCGTCCGTGATCGCCGAGGCGGGTGCGCTTGCCCTGAGGCATCCCACACTCTCCATGCTTCTGGCAGCACTGGCCCTGGTCCTGATGGCGACCAATCCGGTTGAGGTGATCTGGCCGACCTACGCAAAGCCCATGCTGGACGCGCGCTACGCAAATACGGCTATTGGCACCCTGACGGCGGGTTACTTTTTTGCAATCGCGTTTGGTGCCGCGCTGTCACCCTATTTCAGCCGTATCTTCAGGCGGCGCCATGCGGTCACGCTTGCGGTGCTTTTGTCCTGTCTTGCCGGTGTTCAGCTGGCCTTGGCGATGCAGGGCGATATCGTTGGATATGTCGGCGTCTTCCTTCTGTTCTCCATCCTTCTTGGAGCAAGCGAAACGCCTGCAAGTAGCATTCTGCATCGCTGCGTGGAAGATCGTCAGAGGTCCACGATGCTGTCCTTGAGATCTCTCATACAGCAACTGGGGGCGGCATTGGGACTGGTCCTCGCAGGAGCGGTGGCCGATATCTATTCCACGCCTGTCGCATGGGGTGTCGGTGCCGTGTTCCTGCTCACAGCGGCGGGGCTGAGCTTGTTCTTGGCCAAGCGACTGACAGCGGAACCGAAGAGCTGACGTCTGTGCAGCAGACAGCGCCAAACAGTTTACAGCCTTAACGGCCCACGTCGGCACCTCTCACCTACTGAGGGGCGAAACCATCTTACCCTTTCCGGTCCTCGGGCCGACGTTTGTGCTGCGTGGCAGAAACAACCCTGCGGCAGGCGGTAAAATGCCGATCATGCCATGCCGCACTCTGATGCTTTCGCAGGCCTTGCCAAACATCGGCTTTCGGCATAAACCGCAACTGTTATGTTGTAACATTACACATATTTATTCAAAACCTCTGGAGGCGTAAATGCTACCTACAATCCTCAAACGACCTGACCTCCTTGCCGTGGCCGCGCTGGTCGCCCTGTCCACGCAGGCACCGGCCCAAACCGCCACCAGCTCCACCTCGACCCACAATCACAGCCATCAAGCCAAAGAGCCTGTCCTGATCAACGAAGCAGAGATTCAGCCCCGTAACCTCTCTGACTGGGAGGCCGACTGGCAATCGGTCTATCCGTTTCTGCAAGACGGCACTCTGGATCCGGTGATGGCGCACAAAGCAGAGAGCGGGAAGAAGACCGCCGAAGAATATCGCGCATATTATGAGGTCGGCTATAAAACGGACGTCGAGCGTATTCTCATTGATGGCTCCAGTGTCACATTCTTCCGCGATGGCCAGCCTGTGCAGGGCCAGTACACCAACGACGGATATGAAATCCTGACCTACGCATCAGGCAATCAGGGGGTCCGTTTCATCTTTGAAAAGTCAGGCGGAGACGCGGCAGCACCTCAGTTCATTCAGTTCAGCGACCATGAAATCGTGCCCACCAAAGTCGACCACTATCACCTCTATTGGGGCGATGATCGTGCGGAGTTGCTGACAGAGGTGACCAACTGGCCGACCTATTTCCATGCTGAATTGAGCGGCGCGGAGATTGCCGCCGGAATGATGGCCCACTAAGCCCCAGCGCTGTCGGCGCATCGCGCCATAACGCCCGAGACCTGACAGACCACCGCAAAAGAAAGGCCCCCGTCACTCTCTGACGGGGGCCTTGGTGTTCAGAAACTGTCTAGGTCCGCTTATTGCGGCAGCGCGTCCTTGATACGCTTCAGCGTCGCTTCCAGCAGTGCCGGGTTGTCGCGGGCCTGGCCCAGGGTGGTGATCAGCAGCGCCTTCTGTGTGGCCTCGATCGAGGACTCCTCGATCATGGTGATCACCTTGTCGTAGTTGAAACCTTCCGGTGTCAGCAGCGCATCCTCGGCGGCCTCGGTGCCTTCTGCTGCGGCGGCGGTGGCGTCACCGGCAGCATCCGCCACACCCTCTGTCGCAGCCTCAGCAGTCTCGCTCACGGTTTCCGCGGCGTCATTGGCAGCCTCTGCAACCTCATTGGCGGCGCCTTCTGCCGCATCCTCTGCCGCAGCTGCGGTATCCGCTACCGCATCGCCAGCCGCCTCGGCTGTCGCGGTGGCCTCCTCACTCAGCGCCGCTGCGCCCTCGTTGGCCTCGTCAACCGCAGCCGCCGCGCTGTCCTGCAACTGGTTGGCACTATCGGTGATCCCCTCGGCAATTTCGTTCACGGTTTCCTCTGCCGTCTCGCTCACAGCAGCGGCGGCCTCATTCACCGCATCTGTCGCGGCCTCAACGGAATTTTCGATAGCGCTTTCGGCCTCTTCAGCCGCAGTGGCGATATCACTCTCTACCTCTGCGGCAACCTCGCCAGCGGTCTCGGCCGTCTCCTCTGCGGGGGTCTCGGCTTCTGGCGTCACGATAACGGTTTCCGGCGTCGGCTCGCTGGTCTCCATGGAGGAGACATAGAAATATCCGCCCAATGCGACGGCTCCCACACCCAGGCCAATGACGATCGGTTTCATGATAGATCTCCTTACTCTCTCCAAATGCTGCGCACATGGGCGCAGCTTGCGGCATAGCACTTGGGCTTAGGGGGCTGAAACTACAAGGGGAATAAACGTCGAGCCGCCGCATCGGCCAAACCATGCCAGTCTGGCATAACCGGTCCGCCAAGATCAGCGCAGCGCAGAATTAACCCTTTGCTGACGCTCTGAGGTGCAAACAAACCTTGAAAACCGCGATATGCGCGGTCATACCCGCAATTGACTTGAATCGCAGGCCCGGGACCGTTATTTTCCGGGCACTTTTCCGAAGTGACAGAAGGATAGACGTCATAGCCCGCAGACCCCATAATGCGCCGCCGCAACGCGACACCGGCCCGCGCACCAACGAAAAAATCCGTGCTCCTGAAATTCGCCTGATTGGCGCCGAAGGGGAAAACGTCGGCGTGGTTCACCCCGCCAAGGCGATGCAGATGGCAGAAGAGGCCGGTCTCGATCTGGTCGAGATTTCGCCCAACGCCACCCCGCCCGTGTGCAAGATCATGGATTACGGCAAGTTCAAATATGAACAGCAAAAGCGGGAAAGCGAAGCACGCAAGAAGCAGAAGATCATCGAGGTCAAAGAGGTCAAGTTCCGTCCCAACACGGACACCCATGACTACGAAGTGAAAATGCGCAACGTGTACAAGTTCCTGGAAAACGGCGACAAGGTGAAGATCACCCTGCGGTTCCGTGGCCGCGAAATGGCCCACCAGAACCTGGGCCGTGAGCTGCTGCTGCGTGTTGCAGAGGATATCAAGGAACTGGGCAAAGTCGAAAACATGCCCAAGATGGAAGGCCGTCAGATGATCATGATGATCGGCCCGCTGCCGCAGAAATAATTCTCTGCCACAGCATCTGTTATTCGAAACCCCGCCCCATCCGGTGCGGGGTTTTTTTCTTGCCTGCATCGATCGTGGGGAGATTTTCCCTGGAATTGGGTTTGGTGCATTCAATACTCACGTTTTCTTTACGCTCCCCCCTTAGCTCCTGAAGGGAGTTCGGTCGCTTCCGACAAAAACAACCGTAAATATGGAGCCTCCCTTGAAGCCTCTCAGCGACGTCCAAAACAGCGCCTTCATGGCCATCGCCCCCTGCCGCGCCGCCTCTCTGGCGCTGGTGGTTCTGGCCAATGAAGACAGCCAGCACGCCCCAGACACCATGAAGGAGCTGCTGGAGCAATCGGTACGCAGGATCAGGGCCGCTTGTGAGATGCTGACTGCCGGGCTCGATAAATTGCTGGCGGAAAGTGAATATGAATTGCCGGCTGACCTTGGCGCCCAGCGCAAGAAATCCATTGATGCGCTGGCCCCTTTCGCCGAGGTGCTGAGCACGCAATCGGATGGCCAGATCCTGGAGCGCGTGCGCGAGATGCCGTCGCTCACCGCGCAGGCGCTTTACAAGGTCGAGCCAATTGTCTCGCAATTCCTGATCGACATGACCAAGAATATGTTTGAGGCACAGAAGTCCCGCGACAGTGCCCGCGACGAGGGGATGCGTGATGCGATCGAGAATGCAGAAACCGTGGGCCGTCATATTCAGCTGATCGCCTTCAACGCCTCAATCGAGGCGGCGCGCATTGGCGATCAGGGCAAGGGGTTTGCAGTCATCGCGTCGGAAATCCGCAACCTCTCGGGGCGCACGCAGACGCTGCTCGACACGATGTCAGGCTATCTGCGCGCCTGACCCCTCCAGATAAAAGAACCAGCCCCGGCGCTGCCCCGGGGCTGGTTCTTATTCCAGAATGGCGGGCTTATGCCGCAGCAGCCACCGCCCGTTTTGTAATCACCCCAACCAGATGTGCGCGGTAGGCCTTGCTGCCATGCAGATCGCCGATCATCCCGTCCGGATCCACACTCAGCCCATCAATCGCATCGGGCGAGAAATTCGCCGATAGCGCCGCCTCTGCGTCGCTCCAGCGGAACACCCCCTCCTCAGAGGCGCCAGTGACCGCAACACGCACACCATCAGCAAAGCGCGCGACAAACACCCCCACAAGGGCAAAGCGCGAGGCCGGCTGCACAAATTTCTCATAATGGGCGGCCTGTGGCACTGGCAGTCGGATATTGGTGATGATCTCCCCCTCCTCCAGCGCGGTGGTGAACAACCCCTGAAAATAGTCATCCGCCGTAATTTCGCGGGCGTTGGTCACAATGGTGGCGCCGCTGGCCAATGCCGCCGCCGGGTAGCAGGCCGACGGGTCGTTATTGGCCAGCGAACCGCCAATGGTGCCCCGGTTGCGCACCGCCGGGTCACCGATCTGCCCCGCCAGCGCCGACAAGGCGGGGTAGCTGTCAGCAGTGGCGGCTTCGACCTCGCCGTGGGTGGTGGCGCCGCCGATGGCCAGCCCGTCGCCATCCGGGCAGACGCCGCGCATTTCTGCAATACCGCTGAGGCTCACCAATGTGCTGGGCATCGCCAGGCGCTGCTTCAACGTCGGGATCAGGGTCTGCCCCCCACCAAGCGCTTGGGCGTCCTCTTCGCCCAATGCTTTAACCGCATCGGCGATGGTCGAGGGCTTCTCGAACTCGAATTCATACATGTCGTATCCTTTCCGAAAACCGGCTGGCCGGCAGTCATCTTTCCGAAAATACTCCGGGGGTATGGAGGCAGCGCCCCCATGAGCCCTTGTCTATTCGCTCTTAGCCATTCATCGCTGCCCAGACCCGTGCGGGGCTCAGGGGCATATCGATATGGGTGACATCCTTGCCCGCTGATTGCAGCGCATCCACCACCGCATTGACCACCGCAGGCGGGGTGCCGATGGCGCCTGCCTCGCCGCAGCCCTTCACGCCCAATGGGTTATGCGTGCAGGGCGTCTGGCAGGAATGATCGACGGTGTAGAACGGCAGATCATCGGCGCGCGGCATGGCGTAATCCATGAAGGACGCCGACAGCAGCTGTCCGTCCTCGTCATAGACACAGCCCTCCAGGAGCGCCTGACCGATGCCCTGCCCGATGCCGCCATGAACCTGGCCGTCGACAATCATCGGATTGACGATATTGCCAAAGTCATCCGCCGCGGCAAAGCTCTCGATGGTGACCTTGCCGGTGTCGGGGTCCACCTCCACCTCGCAGGCATAGGCGCCTGACGGGTAGGTGAAATTCGCCGGGTCATAAAACGCGGTCTCCTCCAGCCCCGGTTCGATATCCTCCAGCGGGTAATTATGCGGCACATAGGCCGCCAGGGTCACATCGCCCCAAGCCAGCGACTTATCGGTGCCTGCGACGGTGAACTGGCCATCCTTCAGCTCGATATCGGCATCCGAGGCCTCCAGGATATGGGCAGCGATCTTCTTGGCCTTGGCGATGATCTTCTCGGTGGCGCGCACCATGGCAGAGCCGCCCACCGCCAGCGAACGTGAGCCATACGTGCCCATGCCCATTGGTGCCTTGTCGGTATCGCCATGTTCGATTTCGACCATATCCTCCGGGATGCCGATCATATCGGCGATCACCTGTGGGAAGGACGTCTCATGTCCCTGCCCGTGGCTGTGGCTGCCGGTCATGACCACAATGCCGCCCGTGGCATTCACCCGCACCGTCGCACTTTCATAAAGACCCGCACGAGCCCCGAGTTGCCCCACAAGGTTCGACGGCGCAATGCCGCAGGCCTCAATGTAGCAGTTGACGCCAAGACCGCGCAGCCTGCCCTTGGCCTCGCTGGCGGCACGGCGCGCGGCAAAGCCGCTGAGATCGGCAATCTCTTCCAGCTTATCCATGGTCGCCACATAGTCACCGGTGTCATATTCCACCGCAACCGGCGTGGCATAGGGGAATTCGGTGATGAAGTTCTGGCGGCGCAGCGCAATCGGATCCACACCCAGCTCCCGCGCGGCTTTGTCAATGACCCGCTCCAGCTGGAACGTCGCTTCGGGCCGCCCCGCACCGCGATAGGCGTCAACTGCAACGGTATTGGTGAACACCGCTTTCACATTCACATAGATCAGTGGCGTTTTGTAGTTGCCGGCCATCAGCGTGCCATGCAGCCAGGTCGGAACCGAGGGCGCAAAGGTCGAGAGATACGCGCCCATATTGGCGTAAGTTTCCGTGCGCAACGCCGTGAAATTGTTATCTGCGTCCAGTGCCAGTTCGATCTTGGTCACATGATCGCGGCCATGGGCGTCCGACATAAACGCCTCCGACCGAGACGATGTCCATTTCACCGCGCGATTGAGGGCCTTGGCGGCAAAGGTGCAGAAGGCCTCTTCGGCGTAGTGGAAGATCTTGGAGCCAAAACCGCCGCCAACATCCGGGGCCACAACGCGCAGTTTGTGCTCGGGGATGCCCAGCACAAAGGCGCCCATCAACAGACGGATCACATGCGGGTTCTGCGAGGTGGTATAAAGCGTGCTGTCGCCAGTGGCGCGGTTGAAATCCCCCACCGCCACGCGCGGCTCCATCGGGTTTGCGACCAGACGGTTGTTGACCAGTTCCAGCGTGGTGACATGGGCTGCCTCTTTGATGGCCTTGTCCACCGCGTCGCGGTTTTCTTCAACAAAACCCCAGTCATAACAAAGGTTTGAGGTCAGATCATCATGCACCTTTGTGGCGCCATCCTTGACCGCCTCTTTCATATTGATGACGGCGGGTAGGTCCTCAATCTCAACTCCGATGGCCTCCGCGGCGTCGCGGGCCTGTTCCGGTGTCTCCGCCACAACGGCAGCAATGGGGTCGCCCACATGGCGCACTTTCCCCTGGGCCAAAACCGGGTGAGCCGGCTCCTGCATCACCTCACCATGACGGTCGGTCACCTGCCAGCCACAGGGCAGCCCGCCAACGCCATCGAAATCCGCGCCAGTAAAGATCCGCACCACGCCGGGCATGGCCGCAGCATCAGCGGTGTCCACTGAGGTCAGCCGGCCATGGGCCACATCCGAGCGCAGGAAATGCACATAGGCCTGACCATTGAGGTTGATGTCATCTGTATAATTGCCGGTTCCGGTCAGGAACCTTACGTCTTCGCGCCGTTTTGGGCTGGCGCCGATGCCGGTATCCTTTGGCATTGTCCAAATCTCCTCCCTGGACGGTCTGCGCGAGGCAGACCTCTTGGTCATGCTTTGGTTCTGAACTGGGCAGCCTGTGCGACCACCGTGCCCGCCCGCCTTCCCGGCCACAGGTCTGCGGCCTCCCTTTGGGGCAGGATATGCAGGTGCTGGTGTTATTCCGCCGCGACGGCGGACACGTCCTGACCCGAGGCCGCCATGATCGCCTTCACGATATTGTGGTAGCCGGTGCAGCGGCAGAGATTGCCCTCAAGGTATTCGCGGATTTCCTGCTCGCTGGGCTTTGGATTGTCCTTCAGCAGCGCCGCCGCAGACATCACCATACCCGGTGTGCAGAAGCCGCATTGCAGCCCGTGGTGATCCTGAAAGGCCTGCTGAATGGCGTTGAGCGTGCCATCCGGGGCGGCCTGCCCTTCGATGGTGGCAACATCTGCGCCCTCGGCTTCGGCTGCCAGCATAGTGCAGGCTTTCACCGCTTTGCCATCGACATGGACGACACAGGCGCCGCATTGGCTGGTGTCGCAACCGACATGGGTGCCGGTCAGGCCCAGTTCCTCGCGCAGGAAGCCGGACAGCAGCGTGCGCCCTTCGACCTCTCCGCTGGCAGTCCGACCATTTACGGTCATTGTGACTTTCACCATCAACTCCTCCCTTGGCTCGCATAAACTCGCTGGTAGAAGTTAAGCACGGGTGGGTTGCTGGCGCGAAGCACTAATCTCTGTATCACACCTAAAAATCTCGGGGCACTGCCAAGCCCCCCTCAGGCATCGCTGCGACGTGGGCGGGGGCGTGTGGGGATTTCTTTCAGCAGGCCGCCAACACCCATAGTGGCGATATCAACGCTACTCACCGTGAGCCCGCAGACCAGCCGTTCCAGCACCCAATCCGCCCCGTTCAGAGCAGGCGAGCGCGCACAGCCCGGCAAGCCCAGCACTGGACGCCCCGCCAGATGGCCCAGAAACAGCAGGTTGCCCGGATCCACCGGCATGCCAAAGCGCGTGACCTCTCCGCCTGCAGCACGCACTGAGGCGGGCGCCACATCCAGCGGGTCGGAGGTGGCCGACCCCGTGAGGATCAGGATCAGATCACTGTCTGCACCAACCGCTTGCAAAGCCGCCGTCAACTCTGCCTCGCGGTGCGGCACCACCTGCCGGGGGGCCATCGCCGTCTCAAAACGGTCGAGACGACCGATCATCGCGGCGCGCCCCTTGTCTGGCGGGGTCTCCGCGCTGGTGCGGGTTTCGATCAAAGTGGCGCGGCGCAACTGCGGCGGGATCAGACGGATCGCCCCGGCCACATCACGGGTGGCGGCTGCAAGCGCTGCCTCCTCCACCGCATAGGAGATGATCTTGGCCGTGGCCACCATGCCGCCCGCATCTGCACGGTGATAATCGGGTACAGTCGCCAGCGTGATCATCGGATCAATCGCATTCAGCGCGTTGATCCGCTCGGCATCAACCCGGATCAGACCCGGACCAAGCGCATGCAGATTGACCCGCCCTGCCCCGGCACCGGAAATCCGCAGACCCAACGCCTCCGGGTCGGGCAGCAGCGCCGCGGCAATCATCTCCGCAGCGCGGTCCTCGTGGATATCACCGGGTTCCAACTGCGCCACGGTCAACTGACGATGCCCAGCGGCGGCAAGATCGGCCAGATCCTGCGCCGCCAATCTGGTGCCCTTGGCGATACGATGCTCCGCGCCCTGCAGGGAATGCGCCAAATAGCAGCCCGACGCCTCATTCAGGGGCAATTCACCGAATATCATGACCTGCGTCCGCGCAGCACAGCCGTCATCTCGGCAATGATGGAGACCGCGATTTCAGCTGGCCCAGCCGCACCGATATCAAGCCCGATGGGGCCATGGATGCGCTGAAGGGTGTCCTCAGTGAAGCCGGCCTCCTGCATGCGGGTGATCCGTTTGGCGTGGGTGCGGGTTGATCCCAGCGCCCCGATGTAAAAGCACTCAGAACGCAAGGCGGCCTCCAGTGCCGGGTCGTCGATTTTCGGGTCATGGGTGAGCAGTACAACGGCGGTGCGGCCATCAAGGCCGAGGGCAGCGATCGCCTCGTCCGGCCAATCCTCCACCAAGGTCTCCCCCGGGAAGCGTTCAGCGGAGGCAAAGGCCGCACGCGGGTCGATAATCACGGGGTCATAACCCGCAATGCGCGCCATCGGTACCAGCGCCTGCGCGATATGCACCGCGCCCACCACGATCAGCCGTAGGGGCGGATTATGGACCGCAACAAAGGTCTTACCGTCCGCCTCAACCCCCGATTTGTCCAGACGCTTGCGGTCGGTATGACCATCCACATCCAGATGCCCCGCGCCACTGTCGAGGTCTACCACATAAGACACCGCGCGTCGCTCGGCGCGAGCGGCAACCAGAGCCGCCAATGTGTCCTCAGCCAGCGTACCACCGATGGGTTCAACCAGAATGCGGATGGTACCGCCACAGGCCAATCCGACGGCAAAGGCATCTTCGTCGCTGACGCCAAATTCAAGGACCTGATGACGGCCTGAGGCAATCGCCTCCTGCGCCGCAAGGATTACCGCGCCTTCGACACAGCCGCCTGAAACGGAGCCTTCAATCCGGCCATCGCTGGCCACCGCCAGTTGGGACCCAGTCCGGCGTGGGGCAGACCCCCATGTCTCCACCACCGTGGCCAGTGCCGCGCCCTTGCCGGCTTCCTTCCCCGCCTGGTGCCAGTCGAGCGCCGTTTCGGGGACGTTATCAAAGCGCTGCAATTCGGGTGCTGGCATCTGAAACCTCTGGGTTGGGGCGATCGCCGCGTGGTGGTCAATGACCGGACAAGGCCCACCGCAGACAGGACGGGCAAAGCCGACGATAGACCGAACGGGCCGTGACCTGACGGGTTTAGTCTAGCGCCGGAGCGCAGCCAACGGGATCAAAAACACGCGCGCACCCTTGCGACTTTGGTCGCAGGAAGGTGCGCAGGGTGTGCGTCGGATCACTTCAGCTTGGACAGTTTGTCCTGCAACTCGGCCAGCTGGCGCTTGATATCATCCAGCCCGTCGCCGTCCTCAGCACTCTCTGCATCGCCGGATGATGTGCCCGCCGCAGGCCAGCCGCCGGAGAATCCACCGGCCATCGCCTTCAGAAAGGCTTCCTGCTGCGCCTTGATCGCCTCAAACCCCGGCATCTGCGCCATCGGGTTCATCGCATTCATATTCTCAACCATCTTGCTCTGGTTCTCGCGCAGCATCTCAAAGGAGCTTTGCAGGAATTGCGGCATCACACCGCCACCAGGCACCATATAGCTGCGCACCAAATCGTTGAGCACATTCACCGGCAGGATGTTTTCGCCCCGGCTTTCGTGTTCGGCAATGATCTGCAGGAGATACTGGCGTGTCAGGTCGTCACCGGTCTTGAGGTCGACAATCTGAACCTCACGCCCCTCGCGGATGAAGCCGGCGATATCCTCCAGCGTCACGTAGTCGCTGGTCTGTGTGTTATAGAGCCGTCGGCTGGCATATCGTTTGATCAACAAGGGTTTATCCTGATCCGACATGTCACTTCTCCCCAGACATGATGCATTGCAGCAAAGCCTATGCGAGCGCAGAACAAAAGGGAAGCGTTACGCTAAATAGCGCAACAATTGATCCTCGGATCCAATACCCAGCCCACCCCGCTCCCGGAACTGGACTGCTGCCCCCTCCCAAGCCCTGAAGGGGCAACCGAAATGAGCAAACGAAAAAGGGCAGGTCCGATGACCTGCCCCCTTCTGTGCAAAGAGATTTCGTTGGGAGGAGTATAAAACCCCTTTGCAAATGCGCGCGGCGCTTACTTAGCGGCGGCTTTTTTCGCAGCGGAGGTCACGTCGTTGGTGGCCTTCTTCACAGCGGCGGATGCCTCTTCGGACATGTCCTTGCCAGCGGACATCAGCAGCTCAACGGTGTCCATCTGAACCTTTTTCGCAACTTCAGCGAAGGCGGCCATGTTCTCGGCAGCCACTTCAGCGGAAGCGGAAGCGAAATCGGTTGCTGCTTTGGCGTAATCCGCAGGCTCGGCCTGTGCTTTGGAGACGTCGCTCAGCTTGGTCAGGGTTTCTTTGGCCCAGGCATTGGAAATCTCGGCGGATTTCTCAGCGGCCTGCAGGGCAACACCAGACAGTTTTTCGTTCAGGGCTGCGGTGGTTTTGAACGCATCTTCCATCGCGGTTGTGTCAACCGGAAACGCACCCATCATGTCTTTCATCATCGCGGTAAAATCTTGGGTCTTAGCCATTGTACTGGTTCCTCTTGGTTACGCGGCCAGATCGTTCTGCCGCCTTCGCATGACCCCAATATTGTTTCTGCATCGCAGCATTTCAAGATTTTTATTGCTGCAATGCAGAATATTTTTGAGAACGACCTAAAATCAATCGCTTGACTGACGGCGGGCTTTCACCCGTACATAGTCCCCCGGCGCTGGCGTCAGCGGCGGATGCTGGGAATCGCCGGGATCACGGGCCGGGACCTGTTTGCCGGAACGCTTCTTGAGCCAGCTTTCCCAACGTGGCCACCAGGACCCTTCGTTGAAGGTGGCGCCCTCCCGCCAGCTGTCGGCATCGACCTTCAGATCGGTATTGGTGTAATGGCCGTATTTGTTGCGGGTCGGCGGATTAACAATGCCCGCGATATGGCCTGACTGGGCCACCACAAATGTTTTTGAGCGCGATCCCATCTGCTGCACGCCGCGATAGCAGTCTTTCCAGCGGGCGATATGATCGGTCTCACAGGTGATCGCCATCACCGGCACGGTCACGTCGCGCACATGCAGCGTGTGGCCCATCAGTTCAAGCCCGTCGCGCACGAATTCATTGCGCTGGCACAGGCCGCGCAGATACTGCATCGCCATCCGTCCCGGCAGGTTGGCGCCATCGCCATTCCAATACAGCAGATCAAAGGCTGGGGGCGTTTCCCCCATCATATAGCTGCGGATGGCCGGGCCGTAGACCAGATCGTTGGAGCGCAAGAAGGAAAATGTCCGCGCCATAATATAGGAGCGCAGCAAACCGTTGTTGGTTATCTCCTCCTCGATCCCATCGATGAAGTCGTTTTGCAGGAAGGGCGTGAACTCCCCCTGATCAGAGAAATCTGTCAGCGCGGTGAAAAACGTCGCCGATTTGATCGAGGTATCGCCCCGCTGTTTCAACAGCGACAGGGTCAGGCTGAGAGTGGTGCCGGCAATACAGTAGCCGACAGCATTGACCTGCTTGACCTTGCAGATCGACTTGGCGGTCTCGATCGCGCTCAGATAGCCCTTCTCGATATAGTCCTCCAGCCCCAGATCGGCGTGCTCCGCGCCGGGATTGAGCCAGGACACCACAAACAGCGTATAGCCCTGCTCCGTCACCCATTTGATCAGGCTGTTCTGCGCCTTGAGGTCGAGGATGTAGAATTTGTTGATCCAAGGCGGGAATAGCACGATGGGGGTCTCATGCACGGTTTCCGTAGTGGGACGATACTGGATCAGCTCCATCATCTCGTTGCGCAACACAACTTCGCCAGGAGTGGTCGCGATATTGCGGCCGATTTCAAAAGCGCTCTCATCCGCCAGCCGCACCACCAGCTCACCGTCATTGGCCTCCAGATCCGCAACCAGATTCTCCAGACCCTTGATCAGCGACTGACCTTCGGTCTCCACGGCCTTCTCCAGCGCGTCGGGGTTCGTCGCCAGAAAATTTGTGGGCGCCATCATCTGCACGATCTGGTCGGCAAAATAGCCGAGCCGCCGTTTGTCGATGTCGTCAATATCCTCGACCTCGGCCACGGCGTTGCGGATGGCCTCGGCATTGGTCAGATACTGCTGCTTGATAAAGTGGAAATAAGGGTTTGATTGCCACATCGGATTGGCAAAGCGGCGGTCGGCGGGGGAGCCAGACGCTGCGTCATCCGAGCTGTCACCTTCCAAGGATTTGGCCAAAAGCGACTGAGCTTCGGCGAAATTCACCACCGCCTGCCCCCAATACGACACTTGTTTTTCGAGCAGTTTTGCTGGGTTTTTCGCCATTTCCGACCAATAAGCCGTTGCTGCGCGTGCAAACAGCTCTTGATTCGGACCATCCAGAGAAGCGGGGTGAGTTTTTTTCTGAGCCAGAACATCCATCAGGCGTTTTGAAAGTTGCTCAACCCGCTCCATATTTTTTTTAATTCGTTCAATATGTTCCGGCGAGACTGCCGGATCCGTACTCTCGCTTGTTGTCATCTTAACAAATCCCCCGTAATCTTTCTGCTATGCAGAATACTGTCCGCCCATCATACGACAAAGCAGTGAAACGTCCGATGGGTTGTGACACAACCGCACGTGGATTCAGATCGGATCCAAGCGGCCAACGCAATGGAGATATAACATGCGTTACATGATGTCGTACGATCTGATGGAAACCATGCGCAACACCAACCAGTGGCTTGGCGCAACGGCCCTGTCGATGGCGTCGAACCCCGCTTTTGCCGCGATCCCCAATCCGGCACTCAGCTGGATGGCCGCCTGGGGCGAGGTCACGGAGCGCAGTTTCCAGCGCATGGTGACCAAACCTGACTGGGGCATTTACACCCAGACCTGCGCCGATGGCCGCGATCACGTGGTGGAGATCGACACGGTTGTGGAACGCCCCTTTGGCGATCTGATCCATTTCCGCGTGGCGGGCCGCGCCGAACAGCCGCGCAAGGTGCTGCTGGTGGCGCCGATGTCAGGCCACTACGCAACGCTGCTGCGTTCCACCGTCAAAAGCCTGATTGAAAACTGCGAAGTATATGTCACCGACTGGCATAATGCGCGCGACATTCCAGTCTCTGCCGGTAAGTTCGATATTGAAGACTACACGCTATATCTCGTTGATTTTATGCGTGAACTGGGACCTGACACCCATGTGATCGCGGTCTGTCAGCCGGCCCCGCTGACACTGGCCGCCACCGCCTATCTGGCGGAACAGGACCCCGGGGCGCAGCCCTCCTCGCTAACGCTGATCGGGGGGCCGGTGGATCCCGATGCCACCCCCACCGATGTGACCGACTTTGGCCGCCGGGTAACCATGGGGCAGCTGGAAGAGACGATGATCCAACGCGTCGGTTTCAAATATAAGGGTGTGGGCCGCAAGGTCTATCCGGGCCTGTTGCAGCTCAGCTCCTTTATGTCGATGAACGGCGAGCGTCACTCCAAAGCCTTCATGGACCAGATCCAGCGCGTCAGCCGTGGCGAAGCCTCTGACCACGACGCCCACAACCGGTTCTATGACGAATATCTCGCGGTGATGGACATGACGGCGGAGTTCTATCTGTCGACCGTGGAACGTGTCTTCAAAGGGGGCGAAATCGCGCGCAACGAGTTTGTCGTCGCCGGGCACAAGGTGGATATCGGCAAGATTACCGATGTGGCGGTCAAAACCGTCGAAGGCGCCAATGACGACATTTCTGCACCGGGTCAGTGCATCGCCGCGCTGGATCTTTGCACCGGCCTGCCGGAGGCGAAGAAGGCCAGCCATGTGGAACCGGGGGCGGGACATTATGGCATCTTTGCCGGGCGCAGCTGGCGTGACAATATCCGCCCGCTGGTGATCGAATTCATGAACGCCAATGCCCGCAAGGCAAAGAAACCGGCCGCGAAACGTGCCAAGGCAACCGCCTGACGCACCGCCAACAGCTGGGCCCGGCTGAACCGGGGTCTGAACCGGCCGGACGATGACATAAAGGAGCGCCCAGAATGGCCGATCTGCTGAGTTTCGCATGTGAGTGCGGCAAAATCCGTGGCGAGCTGTCGCAAGAGGCGCGCAAGGCGGGGACCCGCATCGTCTGCTTCTGCGCCGATTGCCGCGCCAATGAGATCTATCACAACCAGCCTGACCCGGCCCCCGGCCCGGTTGATCTGTTTCAGGTCAATCCCGATGGGCTGACATTTCATCAAGGTGAGGATCTGCTGCGGCTCATGCGGCTCAGCCCCAAGGGCTTGTTTCGCTGGTACGCGGGCTGCTGTGGCACACCAATGGCCAATACGCTGGCCAAACCCACACTGCCCTTTGCCGGGCTGCGGTCGGATCGATTTACCGATAAAAATGCGCTTGGGAAGATCCGCGCGCGGGCCTTTGTTCCAAAACAGGGCAAACAGCCCCGCACCGAAGGTGCCGCACGGATGGTCATGTCGCTGTTGAGCCGAATGATCTCGGCGCGGCTGTCAGGCCGGTGGAAGGAGACACCGTTTTTCGACACAGAGAGCGGTGAGCCGGTGTCAAAGCCAGAGGTGATCAGCAAGGAAGAGCGCACAGCCCTGCTCCGCTAACCCCCGTATGAATTACTGATTCAGCTGATCTTTAGCGGGTTTGTCAGGGTCAGTGGCGGTAGTGAAGGCGCTGCCGGTTGGGCCGCGCCCGCAGCGATAGTTGCGATATCCCGCGACGTGTCCGGTCTCTCGTCCTGATCCGGAGCAACCTCCGCCAGCCACTCAGCCATGGCACCGGTCACCTGATCCGGTTGTTCCAGCGTTGGCAGATGGCCTGCCTCCCCAATCACGCAGAGGCGTGCGTTGGGCATCAGGGCCGCCATGAATTCATGTCGTTTCAGCGGCGTCAACGGGTCCTGCGCACCGCAGAGGATCAGGGCCGGCCCCTTGAAACGACGCAGCGCCGCCTGCTGATCAGTCCGCCGCTGCAGGGCCCGCGCCTGCGCCACGAACAGTTCCGTTCCCAGGGTGCAGCCTTGCTCGTAAATGGCGTTGAGGATATCAAGCCGCTGCGGCGACGGCGCCAGACAGTCCACCGGCAGACAGCCGCGCAGAACATCCTCCAGCCGACCGCTGCGAGCTGCGATAATCAACGGCTCCCACTCGGCGGCCTGCGCCGGCGTATCAGGCAAGGGGCTGGTCGATATCAGGCAAAGTCTGCTCACCCGCTCCGGCGCGCGGCGCAGGATTTCCATCGCAACGATGCCGCCCATCGACAGTCCGGCCAGCGAAAACCGCGCTGGCAACTGTGCCAGCAGATGATCGGCGATGGTCTCAATCCGATCCCCCCCCAGCAGCGGCGCCACCATGGTTGGTATCACGCCGGAGAGTGCCCGCAGCTGCGGCACGAAGACTTCCGCCGTGCCCATTAGGCCCGGCAGCATCACCAAGGGAGCAATGCCCTGGTCAGCTGCATGCTCAGCTGTGCGCGCCCTGTTGGTCTGCCCTGTTCCGCCCTGCTGATCTGCCACCTGCGCCTATCCTTCTGTCTCTGTCCCGTAGCCGTTCCAGCGAAACGCGCCTCCATCAGACAGCGTCGAGAACGGGTTATGCGCGATTTCCCAGATATGGCTGTCGGGAGCACGGAAATAGCCGATGGTTCCTCCCCAGAACACCTCCCCGGCTGGGCGCAGGAGCGTGGCGCCCGCCGCCTCGGCCTTGGCCATCAGGGTGGTGACCTCCTCGGCACTGCGCGTGTTATGGCTGAGCGTCATCGCCCCGGTGCCCAGTTCCTCAACCGACAGCCCCATATCCTCAGCCAGTGACGCCAGAGGATAAAGCCCCAAGGTCTGCGAGATCAGGTCAAAAGCAATGACCCCATCGGGGCTCTCCGCCCGCTGCCAGCCAAGCGCCTCGTAGAAGGCCGCCGCCTGCTCCATATCCGGCACCCCGAGGGTGATAAGGCTGATGCGTTGCTCCATCGCGTCCTCTCCTGCTCGTAGCACCCCAGATGAGGGAGGCCTCATACTATTTACCGATGTTGCTGCAGGTTAGATTGCAACCTGCAACGTGGCTTTCCTATAGCTTAGCTGATCCCATCAGTGCCAGATAGCCCCAGAACCTCTGCAACAGCCGTTTCGATCAGGGCTAGGCAGGCGGGATCTGAAAACCGGTGATCAGCATCTTTGACCAGTTGCAAACGCATATCTGCGCAGCTGGCATGATCCAGCAGCCGCAGGGCGGTTTCCGTGCTGACGGCGGTGTCGGCGGTCCCCTGCAGACACCGCACCGGCATCGGCAGCGTAAGCGGATCGCGCAACACCAGATGGTCGCGGCCATCCTCAATCATGCGCTTGGTGATCACATATGGCTCCATGTAGTCGCTGGGCAGTTCGACCTGCCCGCGCGTCTCTAGCTCCGCCTTCTGGGCATCGGTGAAATTGGCCCAATAGCCATCCTCGGTAAAATCCGGAGCGGCGGCGATGGTGACCAGACCCGCCACCCGCTCCGGCAGGGTCCGCGCCAGCAAGAGCGCCTGCCAGCCCCCCATGGAGGAGCCGACGGGAATAATTTTGCCCGTGGTCAGCGCCTGAACCGCTGCCAGTGTGTCCTGATGCCAGTCACCAATGCAGCCCTCTTCAAAGGTGCCGGAGCTTTCACCGTGGCCGGAATAGTCAAACCGCAGAAAGCCTAATCCCCGCGCCTGCGCCCAGGCTTCCAGATGTATCGCCTTGGTGCCCTCCATGTCGGATTTCAGCCCGCCCAGAAACACCACCACCGGCGCCGTTGCATCGCCGCTTGCGGGGGTCAGATGATAGGCCAGGCGGCGACCGGTATCAGTGTCCAGAAATTGGGTTGCGGTCATAGTCTCCCCCGCGTTGATATTATGCCAAATCACATACCTCAGATCTGCCACGGCAATGGTGCCACGGCAATGGCGTGTTTGACCGCGGTCCAGCGCGCGCCCGACGCCGGTCGGCAAAGATGCAGTCAGGCAACGCCTTCGGGCTTGGCAACTTTTGTCCCGTGTAAGAGCCTTGCGACCCATCGCCGCCCTGCCTAGGGTCCGCGCGATATTCTTCTTTGCCCCACGATCAGGAGCCAGCCCTTGCCCCGTGCCCTTCGCCTTTTCTGTCTCGGCCTCCTCTGTCTGCTGATCCTTCTGACCACCGTCTGGGGGGCCATGGCGCTGTGGTACCGGCTGCCCGTCGACAGCCTCTGGCGCACTGCTGCGGCCTCCGGCTTTGCAGGTCTGGGTCTCGCGACCCTCTGGGCGATTATTCGGGGCCGCGCGCTGCGGGGGCTTTCGACCTTCTGTCTCGCGCTTGCGGCGCTGATCTGGTGGTGGGCGAGCCTCACACCTCCGGCAGAGGCCAACTGGTCGCCGGATGTCGCGCGGCAAGTCACCGGCACCCGCGATGGAGATATCCTGACGCTGACAGATGTGCGCAATTTCGACTGGACCACCCCGACCGAATTCATCCCCCGCTGGGACAGTCGCAGCTATGATCTGAGCCAGCTGAACAGCGTCGATCTGTTCATGTCCTATTGGGCCGGGCCAGAAATGGCACATATGATTGTCAGCTTCGGCTTTGAAGATGGCGCGCATATCGCCTGGTCGGTGGAGGTGCGGCGTCAGGTTGGTGGTGGCTTCTCCCCCATCGCGGATCTGTTCAAGACGAATACGCTGGTGCTGATCGCCGCAGACGAACGCGACGTGGTCGGCACCCGCACCAATGCCCGCAGTGAGGATGTGCAGCTGTTTCGCATCGACACTGATCCGGACACCGCCCGCGCGCTGCTGATGCAATATGTCGAGGCCGCCAACAGGCTGGCCGCGCAGCCGCAATGGTATAATTCGCTGACCTCAAACTGCACCACCGTGGTGATGACGATGATCCGCACCATCGTTGAGGACGTGCCGCTGGACTGGCGGGTGCTGGCCAATGGCTACCTGCCCGAATACGCCCATGATCAGGGGGTTCTGGCGACAGGCTACAGCACCGAGGAGCTGCGCAAACGCGGCAGTATCACCGCCAAGGCGCAGGCCCAGGGCATCACGCCAGACTATTCAGCCCTGATCCGCGAAGGCGTGCCAGTCCCCGCCCCCTAAGTCCGACCCGTGATCCTGGCCTTTGACCCTGGCCGTTGATCTTGGCCTTTGATCCGGCTTTTGCATCTTCTGGCACAAAATATCCCGGGGAGCGCGAGGGGCTGGCCCCTCGCCCGCTTGACAGCCTCACGCGCGCCTGCCAAAGGGACAAAACACCATAACCCGCAACCGGGCGTTCTGTGGGCGCCAAACCGACGAGGAGCAGCCAGACAATGGCCCAAATCTCTCTCACCTTCCCCGATGGCAATGCACGATCCTATGACGCAGGCATCACCCCTGCTGAGGTCGCAGCCTCCATTTCCACCTCGCTTGGCAAAAAAGCGATCTCCGCCACCGTGAACGGTGCGCATTGGGATCTGCAGTGGCCGATTGACACCGACGCCTCCATCGCGCTTCACACCATGAAGGACGAAGAGCAGGCCAACGAGCTGATCCGTCACGATCTGGCCCATGTGATGGCGCGTGCGGTGCAGGAGATCTGGCCCGACACCAAGGTCACCATCGGCCCGGTGATCGACAACGGCTGGTATTACGACTTTGATCGCGCGGAGCCCTTCACCCCGGAAGATCTCGGCACCATCGAAAAGAAGATGAAAGAGATCATCAACAAACGGGATGCGGTCCGGACCGAGGTCTGGGAACGCGACCGTGCGATCCAGCATTACACCGATAACAACGAACCCTATAAGGTCGAGCTGATTGAAAGCATCCCCGGCGATGAACCGCTGCGGATGTACTGGCATGGCGACTGGCAGGACCTTTGCCGTGGCCCGCACCTGCAGCACACTGGCCAGCTGCCGGGCGATGCCTTCAAGCTGATGTCCATCGCGGGCGCCTATTGGCGCGGCGACAGCGACCGCGCCATGCTGCAGCGGATCTATGGCGTTGCCTTCACTGGCAAGGAGAAGCTGAAAGCCCATCTCCACATGCTGGAAGAGGCCGCCAAGCGTGACCACCGCAAGCTGGGCCGTGAGATGAACCTCTTCCACATGCAGGAAGAAGCCCCCGGCCAGATCTTCTGGCACCCCAATGGCTGGAAAATCTACACCACACTTCAGGACTACATGCGCCGCATGCAGGACCGTGACGGCTATGTTGAGGTGAACACCCCACAGGTGGTGGACCGCAAACTGTGGGAGGCCTCAGGTCACTGGGACAAATACCAAGAGAACATGTTCATCGTTGAAGTGGACGAGGATCACGCCCGTGAAAAGGCCGTGAACGCGCTGAAGCCGATGAACTGCCCCTGTCATGTTCAGGTGTTCAATCAGGGTCTGAAATCCTACCGCGATCTGCCGCTGCGCATGGCCGAATTCGGCTCCTGCGCGCGCTATGAGCCCTCGGGCGCGCTGCATGGCATCATGCGGGTGCGTGGGTTCACTCAGGACGATGGCCATATCTTCTGCGCCGAAGACCAGATCGAATCTGAAACCGCCAAGTTCATCGCCTTCCTGTCCAAGGTCTATGCCGATCTTGGCTTCCATGACTGGACCATCAAACTCTCGACCCGCCCGGAAAAGCGGATCGGTTCGGATGAAAGCTGGGATTTGGTGGAGAAGGCGCTTGGCGATGCCTGCAAGGCGGCGGGCTATGAGTATGAGCTGCTGGAGGGCGAAGGTGCCTTCTACGGTCCCAAGCTGGAGTTCACCCTGACCGACGCGATCGGGCGGAACTGGCAGTGCGGCACCCTGCAGGTGGATCCTAACCTGCCGGAACGTCTGGATGCGAATTTCATTGGTCAGGACGGCAGCAAGCACCGCCCGTTCATGCTGCACCGCGCCACCCTTGGCAGTTTCGAACGCTTCATCGGCATTCTGATCGAAGAACACGCAGGCAAGCTGCCGTTCTGGCTGGCGCCGCGTCAGGTGGTTGTCGCCTCCATCACATCGGACGCGGATGACTATGTGAACGAAGTGGTTGAGACCCTGCGCGCCGCCGGCGTGCGGGCCGAGGCGGATATCCGCAACGAGAAGATCAACTACAAGGTCCGCGAGCATTCCGTGGGCAAGGTGCCGGTCATTCTGGCTGTTGGTCACCGCGAAGTTGAAGAGCGCACTGTCTCTGTCCGGCGTCTGGGCGAGAAACAGACCAAAGTCGAAGCGCTGGACGCTGTAACAAAAGCCCTGGCGGTTGAGGCAACGCCGCCGGATCTTCTGTAACATTTCTGCAGTGTTTCGCTGATCTTTACCGATTTACCGGCCCCCACTTGCGGGGCCGGTTTCTTTTTGCGCATGGTTTTAAGGGTTCGGCAGCCAGAAGGTTGTAATATACGGTCACAGCTGCTGACGCCCGCGTGAGACACAGGCTCGTGAATTCAAAGGCTTCGCTGCCTGAGCTAATGTCTGACTTGTAACACCGCCCACGCAATCAAATCCCAAAGAAGGAAGACACCAATGTCCAACACTGCAAAATCCCTCGCCGTCGCTGGTGCTGTTGCTGCTGCGCTGACCTCTGCCGTGGTCACCCCGGCTGCTGCCCAGTCCAAAGAGAAATGCTATGGCGTCTCCCTCGCCGGTCAAAACGACTGCGCTGCCGGTCCCGGCACCACCTGCGCAGGCACCTCGACCGTCGACTATCAGGGCAATGCCTGGACCCTCGTGGATGCCGGCAGCTGCGAGGGCATGGACCTGCCCGCAATGGCCGATGGCAGCGACCGCAAAGGTTCGCTGGAGCCGCTGGAGCGCGACCTGCCTGCATAAGCAAAGACTTAAGGCTGAGGGCGGGGGGAGTCTCCCGCCCTTTTTGTAACCGGATCAGAGGACCCGCCATGCTGGACGCCGCCCCTTCCCTGCCCGCCGCAGCCGGTGTTGGCTACAAGCCGCAACATTTTGCCGATATCCTTGCGGATGCCGGCCCGGTCAAATGGCTGGAAATCCACGCCGAAAACTACATGGGTGACGGTGGTCGCCCGCTGGCGCAGCTGCGCCACCTCTGCGAACAGTTTGCCATCTCCGTTCATGGCGTCGGCCTTTCCATCGGCGGCGAAGGGCCATTGGACGCCGACCATCTGGCGCGGCTGAAACATCTGGTAGGCTGGCTCAACCCGGCGAGTTTCTCCGAACATCTCGCCTGGTCCACCCATGACAGCCATTTCTACAACGACCTGTTGCCGCTGCCCTATACGGATGTGACGCTGGCACGGGTCTGTGATCATATCAATCAGGTGCAGGACACCATCGGTCGACGGATGCTCTTGGAAAACCCCTCCAGCTATCTGGCCTTTGCCGAAAGCACATGGTCAGAACCAGAGTTTCTGGCCGAGATCACCCGCCGCAGCGGCTGCGGGCTGCTGCTGGATGTGAACAATGTCTTTGTCTCCGCCACCAATCTCGACTTCTCGCCTCAGGGCTATATCGATGCCTTCGCGCTCGATCAGGTGGGGGAAATCCACCTTGGCGGCCATGATGAGGATGAGGACGACCACGGCAAACCGCTGTTGATCGACAGCCACGGCGCGGAAGTTGTCGATCCGGTATGGGCGCTGCTGGATTATACGCTGGCCAAATCCGGCCCCAAACCTGTGCTGGTTGAATGGGACACCGATGTGCCCGACTGGCCCGTGCTGGCCGCCGAGGCCACCCGCGCCACAACCGCGTTGGAGCGCGTCCCGGTATGAGCGTGAGCCAGACAGAATTCACACGCGCCATGATGGACGCGGCGCAGCCGGTGCCGGAGGGGCTGCTGGATGCGACCGGCGGGCCTGCCGGGCGCCGCTTCAGCGTCTATCGCAACAATATCGCCGTTTCCCTGACGGAGGCAATGCACAGCGCCTTTCCCCTGATCGCAAAGCTTCTGGGCAAGCAGAACCTCGACGGGCTGGCGGGTCTGTACCTGCGTGCCCATCCGCCCTCCTCGCCGTTGATGATGCACTACGGGGCGGAATTCCCGGAGTTTCTCGCCGGGATGGAGCAGTTGAAACATCTCGGCTATCTGCCGGATGCCGCGCGGCTCGACCTCGCCCTGCGCCGGGCGTATCACGCGGCGGACGCCACAGCGGTTGACCCGGCGCGTCTGGGCGCGCTTGCTCCTGAGCAACTGATGGCCACCGGGCTGACGCTGGCCCCCGCCGTGGCCCTGCTGCGCTCGCCCTGGCCGATCTATGACATCTGGCGATTCAACACCGAAGAGGGCGCGCCCAAGCCCCGGCATATGGCGCAGGATGTGTTGATCACGCGGCCGGAATTCGATCCCGTTCTGCACGAACTGCCAGCAGGCGGCGCGGACTGGATCACCGCCCTTACCCACGGGGCCACACTGGAAGAGGCCCTGACCGAGGTTCAGGCCGACCACCCGGATTTCGACCTCTCACACCCGCTCGCCCTGTTGCTGCAAGGCGGTGCAATCATTGACCTAGATCGCAAAGGATAACCGATGCACGCGCTTGTTTCCTCCTACACCTCTCTCACCGGCAGGGCCGACAGATTGTCGGCGTTCATCGTCCCAACCCTGGCGCGGCTGGTTTTTGCGGCGGTCCTGTTGGTTTACTACTGGAACTCCGCCGGGCTGAAGACGGATGGGTCGATCTTCTCGCCCTCCGCCGGGGCCTTCGGCCAGATCTTCCCCCATGCGGCTGAGGCCGTGCTCTATGATGTCTCCCAGCTCAATATCTTTCAGCGACTGGTGATCTTTGCCGGGACGGTGGCAGAATATGTTCTGCCTGCACTGATCCTGGTCGGGTTGCTCACCCGGCTGGCCGCCCTTGGCACCATTGGCTTTATTTGGGTGCAGACCATCGTCGATGTGACCGGCCATGGCGTCAAACTGGGCAGTCTTTTTGACAATGCCATTGGTCTGGTGGATCAGCGGGTTATGTGGACATTCCTGCTGCTGGTTCTGGTCTTCAAAGGCGCAGGCCCGCTGTCACTGGATGCGCTGGCGCGGCGCGCCACGGCGCCTGCCACTGCCTGATCTGGTCCGCTTTCGAATCCAAAAAAGGCGCCCTGCATCCGCAGCGGCGCCTTTTTCATGACCTTTATTCACGTCGGTTCAGAAATGCGCTTTCGGCTCATCCGGTTTTCCCGCCGCCAACGCCAGTAACCCGCCCAGAAGCGCCAGTGAGATCGGGAAGATGGTAAAGACATTCAACCCGAACCCGGCATATAGCCCTGCAGCCGACGCAAGCAGCAGCACCCCGCCCCACAGCGCGCGGGAGATCGCCATCGCGCCGCCCGCCAGTGCCAGTATCGGCGAGATCACCGCCAAGAGCCGCAGCTGATCAACATTCTCGACCTGCTGGGCAATCCCGTCGACCTCGCCAAAATACTCTACTGCGGCGGTGTAGCCATAGCCTGCAAACCCCACCACCATACCAATCAAACCGGCCACGATGCCCAGTACCAGCGCTGCATTGCGCATTCCTGCTCTCCTCCGTCAGTGCAGGACTGACATGGGGATGCTAGCCCTCAACGCCAAGGGCGGCCTTGGTTTTTGCATCCCAGCCGAGGTGCAGATCGCTGTTCAGATCAGGACCGGACTGGATCAGCGGGCGCTTCATCAGCGCCGGATGGGCCTTGAGCAACTCCAGGGGATCCGTCGCGCGTTCCGCCTCGCTCAACCCGCGCCATGTGGTGGAGCGGCTATTGACCAGACGATCGCCAAACTGCGCCAGCGCCTCTGTGAGAACCGCGTCCGGCACACCATCGGCGCGCACATCGACCAGCTGCGCCTCCGGCAGCTGTTTCAGCGCCTTGCGGCAGGTGTCACAGGTCTTCAATCCATAGAGTTGCACGTTTTTTCCTTTCCCGAGGGGGTGGCTCAGCACAATTTATGGTAGAGCCACGCTGTTTTGCTTGATTTTTACATGGTCCGTGCAAAAGTTAAAACCGGGTCAGGACAATTCCCCCGACCTGTTCTGTCTGCACACTGCGGCGGAACCGATCATGTTGCCCTGAAACATGAAATTATCGTGTGTTCATGGCAGCTCACTAGAAGGAAGGAGACACGGGAACATGGCGAGTGGCACCGTGAAATGGTTCAATACAACCAAGGGCTATGGCTTTATCGAGCCGGAAGGCGGCGGCAAAGATGTGTTTGTGCACATCTCACAGGTTGAACGGTCAGGGCTGACCGGCCTGGCGGATAATCAAAAAGTTGATTTCGAGATGACCGAAGGGCGCGACGGCCGCCAGATGGCCAGCGACATTCGCCCCCAATGATCGCGATACGGCTGCGCCGAGGTTGACCCTCGGGCGCAGCCTGCCGTACCACCAAATGGCCCTGTCAGCGCGCGCCTGATGGTTAGTCTTCTGGCGATCACCGCATCACAAAAGGATCCGGGATCGGATCATCGCTGGTGCGCAGCCAGACCGTTTTGACCCTTGTATAGTCCAGCGCAGCCTGAAGCCCCCCCTCACGCCCATGCCCGGACAGCCCCTGCCCGCCGAAGGGCGCAATCGGGCTGACAGCACGATAGGTATTGACCCAGACAATCCCCGCCCGAATGCCCCGGATCATTCGATGCGCGCGGGTGAGATCTCGGGTGAAGACGCCGGAGGCCAGACCATGGGCAGTGTCATTGGCCAGTGCCAGCGCCTCGGCCTCGGTATCGAACCCGCGCACCGACAGAACCGGACCAAAGAATTCCTCCCGCAAACAAGGCGCCTCCGCTGCGTCGGAGCAATCAAGGATGGTCGGCGGGAAGAAATATCCCTCCCGCTCCAGCTGCTGACCGCCTGTGACAAGCTGCGCCCCGGCAGACAGGGAGGCCGCAATCAGATCCTCGGCCCGGCTGAGCTGCGCGCGGGTGCACAGCGGGCCAATCTCGGTCTCTGGCAGATCCGGCGCACCGATCCGAGCGCTTTTGGCTTTCTCTGTGAGACGTTGCAGGAAGGCATCCTTGATCTCGTTCGAAATGATCAGCCGTGACCCGGCCACGCAGCTTTGTCCTGTCGCGGCGAAAATCCCGGAAACCTGCGCGTTGACGGCGCTGTCGATATCTGCGTCTTCAAACACGATGAAGGGGGATTTCCCGCCCAGCTCCAGAGAGGTGGACGCGAGGTTTTCGGCGGAATTGCGCACCACATGGCGCGCCGTTTCCGGCCCACCGGTAAAGGCCACGTGATCAATCCCGGGATGAGAGGTCAGCACCGCGCCGCAATCGGGACCAAATCCGGTTAGGACGTTCAAAACCCCCGGTGGAAACCCGGCCTGATCAAAGATCCGGGCAAATTCCAAGAGCGGTGCGGGACCGTCCTCAGACGCCTTCAGCACCACCGTACAGCCTGCTGCCAGTGCCGGGCCGACTTTCACTGCCGCCAGAAACAGCTGCGAATTCCACGGCACCACAGCTGCCACCACCCCAAGCGGTTCACGGCGCAGCCAGACCTCCATATCGGGTTTATCAATCGGCAGATGGGCGCCTTCGATCTTGTCCGCAAGGCCAGCGTAATAACGATAATACTCAGCCACATAGGCGATCTGGGCGGAGGTTTCGCGGATGATCTTGCCAGTGTCGCGCGTCTCAAGCCGCGCCAGCGTATCGGCATTCTCGGCGATCAGATCCGCCAGACGCGCCAGCAGCCGCCCGCGAGCGGAAGCGGTCATCCCAGCCCACTCTGGGGCCAGAAAGGCGGCGCGGGCGGCAGCGACGGCGGCCTCCACATCTGCGGCGCGGGCCTCCGGCATCATCGCCCAGGGCGTGCCGGTTGCAGGATCGCGGCTCTCAAAACGGGCGGAACCGTCCGAGAACTCACCACCGATATACTGCTGGAACTGCTGCATGGTTTTCCCCTCAGGCAAAGGCTGGCATGACATCGCGGATGAACCGCTCAAGCGAAGCTTTCTTGCGCTCAAAGCTCATCCCACTGTCGATCCAGAAACTATATTCATCATATCCCAGCGCCTCATAGCTCCGGATCCGGGCAATCGCATTCTCAGCCGTGGCGATCACATTGTCACGCAGCATGGCCTCTGGCGAATAGAACGGATGGGCAGCGATCTCCGCCTCGCTCAACGGTGCGATCAGCCCCTGCGACACCGGGCGCTCGTTTTTGAACCAGGCGCCGAAATAGCAATAAAACCGGTTGATCTCCTCCGACGCCTGCTGCGCATCTTCGGCATCTGCGGCAATATAGGTATGGTTCAACAGCATGATCTCCGGGCGGGGGGCATCCGGAAATTTGGCGCAAGCTGCATTGAAGGTCTCCATCAGCCGGGAGATTTCCTCATCCCCCTGCCACAGCGGGGTCACCTGTACATGGCAGCCATTGGCGACCGCGAATTCATGGCTGTTGGGATCACGTGCAGCGACCCAGATGGGCGGGCCGTTTTCCTGTCGCGGCTTGGGCAAGGCCGTGGTGGCAGGGAAGGAATGATAGGTGCCCTCCTGCGCGTAGTCGCCCCGCCACAACCCCTGGATCGCCGGGATCAGCTCCCGCATCCGCTGGCCTGCATCCCAGGCATCCATGCCGGGCACCATCCGTTCGTATTCGTAATTATAGGCGCCGCGCGCAATACCAAGCTCCAACCGCCCCTCGGTGATGAGGTCGGTCATCGCCGCCTCCCCCGCGAGCCGGATCGGGTGCCAGAACGGCGCGATAATCGTGCCGGTGCCCAACCGCACATTTCGGGTCTGGCGGGCCAGATCGACAAGGTTCAGAAACGGGTTCGGCGCGATGGTGAAATCCATCCCGTGATGCTCTCCGGTCCAGACCGCGTGCATACCGCCCTCATCGGCGATCTTGGCCAGCGCGACGAACTCGTCATAGAGGGTTTGTTGATCCTGTTCCGCCGCGGTGCGTTCCATATGGACAAAAAGAGAAAAGCGCATGTGTCACCTGCCGTTATGCGATCTGGCGGATTTCGCCGCTGCGTTGATTGCCGGAATAAATCCCGAAGTCCCCTAATGCTGCCTCGCGGGCGAACCGCTCCAGCATGGTCAGGATCGCGGGGTCGCTGATGTCCTCAAGACCTGCTTCAGCCACCCCGTCTTGCGCCAGCGGCACAAAGGTTCCGCGCGTCGGCACGCCTGCCCCTGCCTGACAGAGAAACGCGATATGCTGGCGTTTGCGCGCGACATCCTCAAACACCGAATAGACAAAGCCCGGCTCTGCCGTGAGCCCGGTCTCGGCGATCAACTGGCGCACCGTGGCAGAGGCCCCATCCGGACCAGCCAGCGCCTCCGGTAGGGTCGCACCGCCCTGGCCATCATCGACCAGCAGCACCTCTCCGTTGCGTTCGATCAGGGCGGAGACCACGAGATCAGGCCCGGTTCCGGCAGGTTCTGCAGTGGTCGCAGCCGTGACATAAGCCCCGCGTGCATAGCCAAGCCCCGGATGGGTGCTGGCGTCAAAGGCTTTGACCTCTCCGATCAGGATCACGTGATCACCGGCCTCAACCGTCTTGTGCATCGCACAGTCAAACCATGCCGAAACGCCATCAATCAGAGGCGATCCAGCGGGGCCGGGCCGCCAATTGAGACCGGCAAAGCGGTCCTCCACCGGGCGGGCGAATATATTGGAAATCTCGATCTGAGTTTCTGCCAATACGTTGACCGCAAAGCCGTCGCCCTTGACCAGCGCCGCATAGTTGCGCGAGCTGTTGGCAAGGCAGACCAGCACCAGAGGCGGATCAAGCGAGACAGACGTAAAAGAGTTGGCAGTAAAGCCAATCGGCGCACCGTTTTGGTCATGGGAGGTCACAACCGTTACACCGGTCATGAAACTGCCAAAGGCCTGGCGTAAGGCGCGCGGATCAAGAGACGTCATGACGGACCCTCCTCAAATGGGGTGGCCAGCCAGTCGCGCAGATGGGCGGCGACCACATCCGGCGCGGTCAGGTTGACCATATGTCGGTGGCCGGGGATGACGATGGCGCGCCCCATCTGCACCCGTGCGGCCATCGCCTGCGCCATGGCCGGAGTGGAATTGGGATCACCATCACCGGTGATGGCGAGAAACGGACAGGCGATGTCCACAAGCTGATCGGCATAGGTTGCATCGCCCCGCGCAAAGGCCCCATAAGCGGTGGCATAGCCTGCCGGATCAACAGCCCGCAACCAGTCTGCAACCTGATCCCGGGCGAGAAGATCTGTCGCGCTGTCGCCGAACCAGCGGGCCAGCGGCGTTGCCAGATCAACAGGGCCCGCATCGATTTCGGCAGCACGGGCAAGCACAGCCGCGCGCGCCTCAGCCGTGCGGCAGAAAACACCGTTCAGCAGCGCCACGCGCTGTGTCAACGCCGGGTGGCTGGCCGCAAAACCCGCCGCAATCAGCGCCCCCATGGAATGACCCGCTAGGTTGACCGGACCGAGATCCAGCGCCCGCACTACATCTTGCAGCCATGCGACGAAATCCGGCAAGTCACTCCCCACAGGCAGTGGGTCGCTGCCGCCATGCCCCGGCAGATCAAGCGCGATGACCCTATGGCTGCGGCTCAGATCCTCGATCTGCGGTGCCCAGGCTGCGGATTGCATACCAACCCCATGCAGCAGAACCAGCGGCGCACCCGCCCCGCCATCATGCAGGGTGACCGTGCGTCCAGCCTCAGACAGCTGCAGGGTTGTCAACGTCATGACCAAGCTCTTTCAAATCCTGATAGCGGTCGCCGATCCGGTGGTGCGGGCGCCCCCCGATGGAGGCGCCAAGCGCAATCAGGATCTCATCCGCGGCGGGCGCATCCGCAACAGACGTCTGGATGGTCAGATAATGCGACCGCCTGCCGCCATCGTTTTTGTCCATCAGCGGGATCATCAACGGCGCATTGGCCGGCCCACGTGTGTTGCAGAAGGACAGGTAGGATTTCGCCCCCACCGCGTTGCGGTAATGATTGCCAAATTGCAGCGTGTGGATCAGGGCGGAGGCATGTTCCACCTCGCCATTGAGACCGACAATCGCGGATTTCCCATAGCCCTCGACCCGGTCGCCGCCACCTGCCGCCTCCAGGATCATCTCGGTCAGCAGCGTGCCAAGGCCCGGTGCGCAGTCCCGGATCTGAGGGCCGAGATCCTCAACAAAACCCTGACCGGCCCAAGGGTTCTGAATAACAGCCATCGCAGCAATCATGGTGAGCGGGCTGGCGGCTTCCTTGCCCCCTTCTATCAACGTGTTCTCGACATGAAGCAGCGTTTTTCGAATGACGGCGGGCATGGGACTCTCCTGATCGGCAGCGTTGTGGTATCATGGTATACCATTATACGATATGTCAATCATACTTGCCGCAGCCACAGCCGATTGCTATGCAGACCCCATGGACAGCACTCAGACCACGCTCCGCAAAATCGACAAGGCGCCGCAAACCCTGCGTGATATTGTGCAGGAGAGAATGCGCGAAGCCATTATTGACGGACATTTTGCGCCCGGTGAACGACTGGTGGAACGTCCCCTCTGCGACCAACTGGGCGTCAGCCGCACCGTTGTGCGCGAAACCATCCGTTATCTGGAGGCCGAGGGGCTGGTCGAGATCATCCCCAATCGCGGACCGGTGGTCGCGCGGCTGTCCTGGGGTCAGGCACAGCAGATCTATGATGTGCGCCGCCAATTGGAAAGCTCAGCCGCAGCAGTCTGCGCCGCTGCCCAAGGTCCCGAATTTGCCGGTTCACTCAGCCGGGCGCTTGCCGAAGTTGAGGCATCGATGACAGACACCGAATGGGGGAACCTATTGCGTGCTACCACCGATTTTTATCAGCTAATCTTTATGGAGGCGGGCCACAGCATTGCCTGGGACATTGTGCAGCGCCTGAATGGGCGGATCAGTCGGTTGCGGGCCTTAACCATCGCCGCAAAAGACCGCGAAACCTCCGGGATGAGCCATATGACCGCGATCCATGATGCCATTCTCAGCCGAGACCCGGACAGGGCGCGCAAGGCGGTTGAGGCCCATATTGCCGACGCGGCCCAAACTGCGCAGCGATTCCTGAAAGACCCCGCGCCGACAACCGGAGAGACGCACGATGGCTAAAGGATATTGGATCGCCTTTGTCACGGTCACCGATCCTGATCGCTATGCCGGCTATCAACAGCAGGCGCCTGCAGCCTTTGCCAAATATGGCGCGCGGTTCCTGGCCCGGGGTGGCACGGCTGAGACACTGGAGGGCACGGCCTATCAGCGTCATGTCGTCATCGAATTCGACAGCAAGGCAACCGCCCTCGCCTGCTACCACTCTCCCGAATATCAATCCGCCCGCGCCCACAGACAGGCCGCCTGCACCGCGCAGATCGCTATCGTCGAAGGGTTAGAGCCATGAAGGACCACCCGAATGAGCAACCCCCCATCTGACGCCGCGCAGCAAACCAGCAGCTTTGACGAAGATCTGTTCCTGAAAGGTCTGGAACAGCGCAAGGCGACCCTTGGCGCCGAGTATGTTGAGCGTAACCTCGCCGCTGCCGATGACTTTACTCGCCCCTTTCAGGAAGCGATGACTGCCTGGTGCTGGGGGTTTGGCTGGGGCGATGAGACCATTGATGCCAAGACCCGCTCGATGATGAACCTTGCCATGATCGGCGCCCTTGGCAAGATGCACGAATGGGAACTGCATTGCCGGGGTGCCTTGAACAATGGCGTCAGCCGCGAGGAAATCCGCGCCATCATCCATGCGGTTGCCATCTATTGCGGCGTGCCGCAGGGTCTTGAATGTTTCCGTGCGGCCAAGGCGGTTCTCGATCAACATGAGCAGCCCTGAGCCACAATCGCCGGGCAATCATCCACCCCAACGCAGGAGCGTACTCCGCTGATGTTCAGATCCGGTCAAACCATTCAGTCCAAACCCCGCACACCGCTGATGGGCAAGGGCACGGCCCATCGCGCCAGTCTTGGCTTTATTCTGATGTCGACCGATCTCGCCTGCGAGGCGGATCTCTTCGCCATGGCCCCGGACGGCGTCGGCGTGCATATCACCCGGCTTAGGACGGATGACTACACCACCAATGAAACGCTGGCGCGCCATATCGATCACATGGCCGATGCGGCCGGGCGGCTGCAACCTGACATGAAGCCTGCGGTGATTGCCTATTGCTGCACCTCCGGGTCCATCGTCTGCCGGGAAGAGAACGTCTTTCGTGAGATCCGCAAAGGCGCGCCCTATACCCAGCCCATGAGCATCGTGACCGGTGTGATGGACGCTCTGCGTGAAGTGGGTGCAAAACAGATCGTGGTGGGCACGCCCTACCTTGATGATGTCAACACCGCCGAGGCCGAGTATCTGCTGGCGGCGAGGTTTGATATCCTCGACATTCAGGGGCTGCAGCTGGAAACCGGTGTGGAATTTGGTCAGGTGGAACCCGCCTATTGGAAGGACTTCGCGCTGGAAATCGATCAGCCGGACGCGGATGCGATTTTCCTCTCTTGTAGCGGGACGCGCACGCTTGAAGTGGTGGAGGAGATCGAACAGGCCGCAGGCAAACCGGTGATCACCTCCAATCAGGCACTGATGTGGTCCTGCCTGCGCCGGGCTGGGATCACGGATCACCTCAATGGCTTTGGCCAGCTGTTCAACCATCCGGGCCGGGCGCTGACGCCGACACTCTAGCCCGCTTTTCTCCCCTTCACGCTGGCCCCTCTTGCGGGCACAGCGCCCCGACAGGCAATCGCACCACCATCGCATCACCAAAGAGGCCCCCATGACACCAGCCCCTGCCCTGCGCGGATTTCCCGAGGCCGAATACGCCGCCCGCACGCAGCTTGCCCAGACCCGCATGGCCGAGGCCGGGTTGGACGCGATTTTGGTGATGAGCGAACCGGAGGTGCAGTATTTCACCGGTTTTCAGACCCTGTTCTGGCAAAGCCCGACCCGCCCCTGGTTCGTGCTGATCCCGGCTGCAGGCAAACCCATTGCCATCATTCCAGAAATCGGCGCCAGCCTGATGCGCCGTAGCTGGATTGATGATATCCGCACCTGGTCTGCGCCCGCCCCTCAGGATGATGGCATCAGCCTGCTCACCGAGGCACTGTCTCCGCTTCGCAGGCTTGGCGTTATGAAGGGCCATGAAACCCATCTGAGGATGCCGCTCGACGATTGGGAGCGGTTGATGGCTACGCTGCCCGATCTGCAGATCCACGATGCCACGCATCTGGTGCAAGGCCTTCGAATGGTGAAATCCCCGGCTGAGATCGATAAACTCGCCCGGATCTGCGCCATCGGCTCTGCCACCTTTGCCACCGTACCGGACTTCGCCCGCGAAGGTGTGCCGCTGGACGAGGTGTTCCGCGCCTTTCGCCGTGAGGCGCTGGCACAGGGCGCTGACGGTGCGCCCTATGTGGTTGGGGCCAGCGCACCGGGCGGCTATGCAGATGTGATTTCGCCACCGGATGCGACACCGCTGGCGGCAGGCGATATCCTGATGCTGGACAGCGGCATGGTACTGGATGGCTATTACTGCGATTTTGATCGCAACTGGGCCATTGGACGGGCCGATGACACCGCCCGGCGCGCCTATGATGTCTTGTGGCGTGCAACCGAAGCTGGGCTAGACGCCGCCCGCCCCGGCAACAGCTGCCGCGATCTGTTTCAGGCCATGTCGGCCGTAATTGCAGAGATGGACAACAGCGGCGGCGACATTGGCCGCCTGGGCCACGGGCTGGGGTTGCAGCTGACCGAACAGCCTTCCCACGCAGCCTTTGACACAACCGAGCTGCAAGAAAACATGGTACTGACGTTGGAACCGTCACTGTCCTATGGCGACGGGCTGATGATGGTACATGAGGAAAACATCGTGGTGACACCAGAAGGGGGCCGCCTGCTCAGCACCCGCGCCCCCGCCGAGCTGCCCGTGATCTAACAACCACCCAACGGTTGTCGAAGCTCGCCCACACCAAGTTGATCAGAGGCCGCGCTATCCGAGCGGCCTCAACGCCCTGCCCTTAGCGGCGCAGATATTCCACTACGACACAGGCGGGAGCCTCACTGCGAATCTGAGTCTGGCTGGCAATGCCCCACTCACCAGCCCGGAACTCGGGGAAATGCGTATCAGCGCCCTCGACCTCAGTCTCGACCTCGGTGATCAGCATCCGGTCGGCCATATCCATCATGCCCTTGTAAATACCAGCGCCGCCAATGCCATAAATTCGGTGATAGCCCTGTGCACGCGCCTCCGCCAGCGCCGCCTCAATGCTTGGATAGACCAGGTCGGCGGCCTCAGGATCCGAGGACACCACCAAATTAAGCCTGTTTTTCAATGGCTTCACCGGCAGGCTATCCCAGGTATTGCGCCCCATGATCAATGCCCCGCCCAGCGTCTCGCGCTGAAAAGACTTCAGATCCTCCGGCGCATGCCAGGGGATCGTGTTGTCCTTGCCAATGGCGCCATTCTGGTCGCGAGCAACAATAAGCGTGATCATCTCAGTCCTTTCTCAAACCGCGACCGGGGCCTTGATGCCCGGGTCCGGGGTGTAATTCAGCACGTCGAAATCTTCATATTTAAACTCAAAAATCGAAGGCACATCGCGGTTGATGCGTAACTCAGGCAGCGGCTGCGGTCTCCGTGACAATTGCAAAGCTACCTGATCCATATGGTTGGAATAGATATGCGCGTCACCGATGGTGTGAATGAAATCCCCCGCCTCATACCCGGTCACATGCGCCAGCATTTTCAACAGCAGTGCATAAGAGGCGATGTTGAAAGGCACCCCCAGAAACATATCCGCAGACCGCTGATAAAGCTGAAGATGCATCCGCCGCCCCTGCACCCGCACCTGCCAGAGCGAATGGCAGGGCGGCAGCGCCATATCAGGCACATCCGCAGGGTTCCAAGCCGTCACGATCAGGCGGCGACTGTCCGGGCTGTTTCGGATCATATCAACCAGATTGGCGATTTGATCCACTGTGCCCGCGCGATAGAGCGGCTCCTCCCCGGTCGTACCCTCTGCCAGCTCCAGCCGCGGGAAATGCCGCCACTGATGGCCATAGACCGGACCAAGATCGCCATTCTCATCCGCCCATTCGTCCCAGATCGACACGCCATTGTCCTTGAGGTAGCCGATATTGGTATCGCCGGACAGGAACCACAAGAGTTCGTGGATGATGGAGCGCAGATGCAGCTTCTTGGTGGTTACCAGCGGAAACCCATCCGCGAGCGGATAGCGGGTCTGCATCCCGAAACAGGATATGGTGCCTGTGCCGGTCCGGTCGCTGCTCGCCTCGCCGTGGTCCAGAATATACTGCAATGCCTCATGGTACTGGCGCATGGTGACCGCCCCCTCGTGATCGTCTTCGCGCGGGATGCTGACGGCCCCCGCAAGGTCCCCCCTGTCTAGCCTGCTCGCACCTCTAATCTCAAGGGCTGTCAGGTCGGATCACGGCGTCTTAACGCCCCGCCGCATCACTGGAACCCAGCCCGCCTGTACCCGCCAGCGCGCCTGTGAAAAAAGGTCACCGAACCGCCACGCTCCCCTGTAACGACGCGACCGTCGCGGCAATTCAATTGACTTTCCGCAACCATGACAAGACACTGGCGCAAACAAAGAAATATTGAGGTCAGTTCAAATGAAGCGGGCAATGCTAGGACTTGCGGCAGCCACCCTTCTGTCAGCCTGTGGTGGGGGGACAAACCCCTTTGACACCGATGACAGCACCGATGGGGACACCACCACCGATCCGATTGTACCCGAAGTGTTGGCCTCCGATGTCGACAGCGTCGCCTATGACGCCGCGGCCGGCACGCTGGTGATCACCGGGCTTAGCCTGGATGACACCCCATTTTCCGCCAGCTACCGCCGCCGCCCGGCGCTCGACCGGCAGGGCTATGAGGCCTATACCGCGCAGGACAGCTCGCTTGACCGTCACGTCACCGCCTATGTTCGCGAAATCGAAGACGGCGCCTTTGCCGTTGCAGTCGCTACCGGCGGTCAGTTCTCCTACTACTTTGCCGGTACCAGCTATGGCCGTCGCGGCGGTTATTCCGCCCCAACCGGTGACGTGGCCTCCGGCGGTGTGGTCAGCTATGCCGGGACCTATGTGGGCCTGCTGAATATCGCAGGGGACGGCGGCGATCTGCTGCCTGTCACCCCCGGCACCCCCAGCGATATCCGCCCGGCCCAGACAGCTGAGGTCACCGGCGATGCTTTCGTCAACGCGGATTTCGGCGACAACATCGTCAATGGCACCATCTACAACCGTCAGATTGAACCAACCAGCGCAGGCACCGTGCCGCAGACGCTGGTAACCCTTGATCTGGCACCCACAGATATCACCGCCAATGGCACCTTTACCGGCACCGCATCGCAGGTCGTTAACGGCACCCGCACCAATGTCGGAACCTATGGCGGCATTTTTGCCGGGACCGATGCCACCTCCGTTGCCGGGTCGGTGTTCGCCGAAAACCATGTGGAAGACATCGACGGTATTGAGGAATACGGGATTTTCGTGCTCGGCCAATGTGGTACCGCCGACAGCTCAGCCGTCTGCGACCAGCCGGTTCCGTGATCCCATGCGGCGCCCCTTGGCCGCGGCCCTTACACTGGCGCTGCTTGCTGCAGCGCCAGTCGCTGCGGCAGAGCCAGCACCCGAACAGTATCTGAGCCTTGAGCAGGGTCGCCTGCTGGCTGCGCACTCCCTTGGCACCGGCAAGCCGGAACTGACGCTGGATCTGACCCGCGCCCTCTTGCGGGCGGATCGGCAAGACCATCTTGCCTGGTATCTACGCGCTGCCGCTCAGGCACAGCTGAAATCGCCCGGCGCGGGGCGGCGTTCCGCCGCGCGCGCCTATCGCTTCGCCCCGGACAACGCTGGTAAATTTCGCGCGGCTCAGCTTGCAGCGCGGCTGGCCGTGCAGGACGCCCGCCCCACGCTCGCTCAGGTCTGGCTCCGCCGTACCGCCGTCCATGCCCCCGATGAAATCAGCGAAAAACGCATCGCTGCCGACTATAAGGTGCTGCGGCGCATCAACCCCTGGTCATTCCAGCTGCGCGGGGAGCTGAAGCCCTCCAACAACGTCAACAATGGCGCCGACAGTACGCTGGAGGTGATCGACGGGGTACCCACGCTTGGACGCTTTGGGCCGCGCTCGGTTGCATTGGAGGGCACTGTCGGTGTGCTCGACATGTCGATCAGCCGCCGCCTGCAGCAAAGCAGTACGAGCCTCACCACGCTGAGCGCCCGCACCTATGTGCAGCGGGTGGCGCTGTCCTCAGATGCCAAGGCCAAGGCCGCCACCCTCGCCCAGCAATCCGGTACCACAGTGCCGCGCAACAGCGAGTTTGGCTCCACCTATGGCGAGATTTCCCTGACCCATGCCTTTGCCGTTGGCCCGCCGGAGCGTCAAGGCTCAGCCGCGCTTGGCCTCAGCTTTGGCACCGCCTGGTATGGCGGCGAAAAGAGTTACGATCTGGTGAAACTGACCGCCCGGCGCAGCTGGCAGCTCTCGGCGCGCACCGGCGTGACGCTGGATGGCATGGCAGAGCAGCGACTGGATGCGCGCGGCCCGTCTCAGGATGGTGAGGTGTTCGGCCTTGGCGCGCGGGTCAACCGCAAACTGCTGAACGGCGATCAGATCAACCTGAGCGTCGCGCTGCGCGACACCCGTTCGGGCCATGTGAACACCTCCAATCGCACCGCGACGCTGCGGTTGGGATATCAATTTGCCAAACCACTGGGGCCTGCCAAAATCAGCACCGGGTTGATCCTGGGGCGCTCTGATTATCCGCAGTTTATTGCGGGCTTTCCCGCCCGCTACCTGCCGGACGGGCGCGAGGACACATCGCTCTATGCCGATGTGAACCTGTTCTTTGAGGAATATGACTATGCAGGCTTTGCCCCGACATTGCGCCTGCGCGCTGGTAAAAAAGAAAGCAATCACAGCCGCTTCCAGTCTCGCGAATTGTCTCTCTCCCTCGGCATCCAGTCCAAGTTTTAAACCCTAATAGCCAATCAGACCGCGCAATCGCTCTGGTCACCGCCAGCGGACGCATTATGGTCAGGGGTCTGAGATATACGACACGGACGCCGCGCCGCTTGAGCCAGTCGTCCTGACAAGAGGAAGACACCGATGCCGCTGAAATATCTTCACACCATGGTTCGCGTCAAAGATCTGGAAAAATCCATGGCCTTTTACGAATTGCTCGGCCTTAAGGAGACCAAACGCTATGATAGCGAAAAGGGCCGTTTCTCGCTGATCTTCATGGCTGCGGAAGGCCAGGAAGACACTCCGATAGAGCTGACCTACAACTGGGATGGCGACGATGCGCTGCCCAGCGACAGCCGTCATTTCGGCCATCTGGCCTATGGTGTTGATGATATCTATGCCACCTGCCAGCATCTGATGGATAATGGTGTGACCATCAATCGCCCCCCGCGCGATGGGCACATGGCCTTTGTCCGCTCTCCCGACAATATCTCGATCGAGCTGCTGCAAAACGGCGACTCGCTGGATCCGGCTGAACCCTGGACCAGCATGGAAAACACCGGCAGCTGGTAAGCTTGGCAGTTGGCAGGCGTGGCAGTTGGTAAGCCTGACTGCTGGTCAGCCTAGAGCTGCTGATCACTGAAACCACAGGGCGGAACGCGCTTTTGACCTGCCCTGTGGTATGGGGCACCGCGCTGTCACGGCTGCGATGGGCCACAGGCGCGCCAGCTCATCAGGCCGGATACCTGCGCAGATCCTGACGATCCGAATATGTCTGCCATCGCGCTCTCAGATCCTAAAATGCGCCGCTAGGGCCAGATATCAGTCGGCACATCACCGACACTCAGCAAGCGCACATCATTCCACGCCAAAACGCACCAGCCGGTTGCCCCGGTGGTGTTTCAGCTACGCTGTGATCACTCGAAACATATGCCAAGCCTGACGGGCCTTCTGGTCCCAGATCCGATCACACATCCGGCATTCTGCGCGGTGGGCATCGGGGGTGGCTTGGTCAGATCAGCTGCCCGGCAGCAAATCAAATGGGTCAGGCATATCGCAGAGATACGGCATTCTGCCGGTACGAGATATGCGTTGCGACCGTTAAGGTGCAAACCATTCAAGTCTGCAAAACAAAGACTTAGTAGATGTAACGGATCTGGTCAGACCAGTAACGTTCCACCCGTTTCAGCGAGGCCGTGATATCCGCGATACCTTCACCGCTGATCACACCTTTGCCTTCCAGGCCCTCGGCGTGGCGCGAGAACAGGGCCGCAACGATATCGCGAATCTCGCGACCGCGTTCTGTCAGGCGCACCCGGACCGAACGGCGATCAATCTCGCAACGCTGGTGGTGCATATAGCCCATTTCGACCAGTTTCTTCAGGTTGTAGCTGACGTTGCTGCCCTGATAATAGCCGCGTGATTTCAGTTCGCCTGCCGTGACTTCGTTATTGCCGATATTGAACAGCAACAGTGCCTGGACCGCATTGATCTCCAGCACGCCAACGCGCTCAAACTCGTCCTTAATCACGTCCAGCAGCAGACGGTGAAGACGCTCAACCATTGCAAGCGCCTCAAGATAGCCAGTCATGAACCCCTTGGTGTCCTGCTGGCCGATTGGCATTTCCATACTCATCCGCATCTCCGACTCGATGGTGTCTGCGAGCCACAATGCGGAAAATTCCCGAAAAATCCGTTAAGCTGAAATTTTATTCTTTTTGATGGGTTTGCGATATGTCGCCAACCAGCGCAGCGAACTGCGTCGGGGCGGCCACCTGCCCCGTCACCCACTGGTAGAGATCTTGATCGTTTTCCTGCAACAGCCGATCATAGAGATCCAGCTCAGCCGGGCCCATCTCAGCGAGGTTCCGTTCGGCATAGGCCGACAGGAGAATGTCCATCTCCTTGATCCCCCGGCGCATGGAGCGCATCTGCAGCCGTTTCAAACGATGGGCAGGCAGCTCACTCATTGGGCGCTGCCTTCCATCACCAGACGCAGACGTTTCTCCAGCCGTGCCGCCCGGTCAGCATTGCCACGCAGCTCTTCGCGCAGCTGGCGCAATTCAGTCATGACCGCAGCCAGATCCTGCGGCACCTGTTCCCCAGCCGGGGCTTCCATGCCCTCGCCTTCACCGGTCAGAAGCCAGCGCATGGATACATTCAACAGCCCGGCCATCATCGACAGCTTGTTAGCGCGCGGCTCCGACAGATCCTGCTCCCAGCCTGCCAGCGTCGCCTTTTTTATGCCCAGTCGGCGCGCCAGCTGTGCTTGTGTCATGCCCGCAGCATCCCGCGCAGCTGCCACACGGTCACCAAAGGTTGCGGCCTCCGGACCATACCAATTCATGTCGTCGTTGCTCATTTGCCCGCTCCTGTTGGCCTATCGGTTTGCCTGCCCTTTGATCGCGCTTGATCGACAGTTAGCGGCACCCTATGACAGTTCTACACGACATTCAAACAGAGGTCTTTCCATGCAATTCCTGTCCGATAGCCTCGCCCGCGTCAAACCGTCCCCCTCCATCGCGATCACCACACTGGCCGGGGAATTGCGCGCTGCGGGCCGCGATGTGATCGGGTTGAGCGCCGGGGAGCCAGATTTCGACACCCCCGACAATATCAAGGAAGCGGCAATCCGGGCTATTCAGGCAGGCAAGACTAAATACACTGCCCCCGACGGCATCCCCGAGCTGAAGCAGGCGGTCTGCGATAAATTCGCCCGCGACAATGGGTTGGACTATACCCCTGCGCAGGTTTCAGTCGGCACCGGCGGCAAACAGATCCTCTATAATGCGCTGATGGCGACGCTGAACCCCGGTGACGAGGTGGTGATCCCCGCCCCCTACTGGGTATCCTACCCCGATATGGTGCGGCTGGCGGGTGGCACTCCGGTCTGTGTCGAATCCTCGCTGGAAACCGGGTTCAAGATCACCGCAGACCAGCTGGAAGCGGCGATCACGCCTAAAACCAAATGGTTCATCTTCAATTCCCCCTCCAATCCCACAGGGGCCGGCTACCAGCCAGACGAGCTGAAGGCGCTCACGGATGTCCTGCTGCGCCACCCTCATGTCTGGGTGATGACCGATGACATGTATGAGCATCTGGTGTTTGACGATTTCACCTTTTGCACCCCGGCACAGGTTGAGCCGCAGCTGTATGATCGCACACTCACCTGTAATGGCGTCTCCAAGGCCTATGCGATGACCGGCTGGCGCATCGGCTATGCGGCGGGGCCAAAGCCGCTGATTGACGCCATGCGCAAGATCCAGTCACAGTCCACCTCCAACCCCTGCACCATCAGCCAATGGGCCGCGGTTGAGGCCCTGAACGGCACCCAGAATTATATCCTCCCCAACACCGCCGTCTTCCGTCGCCGCCGTGATCTGGTGATCTCAATGCTGAGCCAGATCGAAGGTGTCGCCTGCCCGGTGCCGGATGGCGCCTTCTATGTCTACCCGTCGATTGCCGGGTTGATCGGGCGGACCTCAGCCGGGGGTGTTGCGATCACCGATGACGAGGCCTTTGCCAAGGCGCTCTTGGAAGAGGCCGATGTCGCGGTGGTGCATGGCGCGGCCTTTGGGTTGTCACCAAACTTCCGCATCAGCTACGCCGCTGCGGATGAAACCCTGACCGAGGCCTGCCGCCGCATTCAGGCCTTCTGCGCCGCGTTGCGCTGACCGGAGACCACACATGCCCACCGCCCTGCCAGACTATTACTTTCGCGTGCGCGACAACGGCGCCTTCGTGTTCCGTGTCGACAGCGAAAACCGGCAGCGGCGGCTGGACATGGACCAAATCGCGGTGGTGAAGCTGCGCAATGGCGAGATCCGACCACATGGTGACCGCAACCTCAGCCCCGAAGACCTGAGCGCCATCCGTGACTGGATGGAACAACGCAGCCGCACCTTGGCTGCGCGGGATATGGATGACATCCACCGCACCATTGACCACCTAAACCTTACGGCCCATTGGGCCCAAAGCAAGGCCAGCGACGCACAGCTGGACGAGATCACCGACCAGATGCTGCTGGCGATGCATGATTTACGCTCGGTTCTGGTGCGCAAGAAGGCTGACCGGCTGCTGAAATCCACCAAGGACAGCGACGCCTCCTGATCTGGTCCCACCAGATCCGAGATCTTGCACAGTATCTTACGTCTGTGACGAAGCGCCCTTGGTCACAGCCCGCTGGCAGAGCATCAACTTGCAACCTTAGGTCGATTAATCCTATCATCACACACTCAAGTTAAGGAACTAAAGGCGGCAATGCAGATCGTGACGTGACTACCTCGCCACTGCTTGGTCTCGCGCCCATCCGATATGGCCGCCACCGTTACCAGTGACCTCAGTCAAAACAGGATTCATGATGCAGTCATTTCGTTTGATCGCTACCACCGTTGCCGCCCTGACCCTTGTACATGGCGCAGCCATAGCCGCAGATACGCCGGAGCCCGTGAAAGACGGCGAGATTGACAGGCAGCGCGCCGCGCTTGCCATGTCCACCTTTGGCGCAGGCTTTGGCCCGCAATCGCCCCGCGATATCGACGCCGCCGAAGGGCAAAATCTCCGCTCTTTCTCAGCTGCTCCACCTGCATCGCAAATGAACCTCTGCAATATCCACTTTCACGAGAATGCCGAACATCGCGGTGGTGACTTCACCACCTACGCAGGCAATGGTGATGGACAGGGCTATGGCAGTGGCTACAAGTACGATGGCACGCTGACCGAGGCCGAATTGGCTCCACTGGACAGCCCGATTGGGGCGGAGGGCGGCCACGGCGACCTGCAGCCGGGCGACACCATCGAGGTGCACTATGTCCACACCACCGCGCAGGTGACCCCCGGCCCGACTCTTGGTGCCTGCCTGAGTGAGGCCATCGGCAATCCGCAGCTGCGGGTGGAGGCACAGGTCTATGTGTTGGTCAATGATCCCAGCGCCGCCGATTTCGAGGAGCTGACCCGCCTGACCGTCCGTAACAACCTCTATCAGGCACAGAACATCCCCAGCAACACCGGCACCCCGGTGCGCTATGCAGGCTCCACCACCGGGCCGGGCTACAACACCAAGGGGTCGCCGTTTCAGGTCACCTGGAGCGTCCGACCCAAGGTGATCCGCGTGAATATCCACAGCGTCGGCGCCTGGCTGGAACACAATCATTTCGACGAGACCCACGCCCACGGCGTCCGCAATCTGGTGACCAATCCAGACCTGCTTTCACCGATCAGCAACTGACGCCATCGCAGCTGCCGCCAAAGGTCGGAACGAACAGTTACCAGGCAAAATGGGTGCCAAAGACGCGCACTCCAAGGGGTGGATGTTAAGAAAAGACCACTTCGCTCAGAGCGTATTGATCGCTCTGAGCCCAAAGCTTCAAGTGGTGCGAGAGGCATGAACGGCCGCTGCGCGCAGGCGCTCTGTTCCGGCCAACATCGGATTTTTTACCCCGACAAGCCCACGCCATCCACGGTGATCCGGTGCATAAGACGCCGGAAGCCGTGATAGTCGTTGATTGCCTTGTGCCAGGTGGCACGATTGTCCCACATGGTAATGTCGCCTTCTTGCCAGCGGACACGGGCCTGAAATTCGGGCTGCCTGCAATGTTCATAGAGCATATCAAGGATGGCGGCGGATTCATCGGGCGTCAGCCCTTCAATATGTGTGGTGAAAACAGGGTTCACGAACAGCCCTCGGCGCTTGCTCAGCGGATGCGTGATCACGACAGGATGGCGCGCATCCTGGGTCGCGGCTGAGGCATTCGCCAACCGACCGCTCTTGGCCGCTTCGCTATCCTGCGTCGCCGCGCCAAAGACATGACGGGACGAATGCACAGCGGTCAGCCCATCCAGAAACACGCGCATCTTGTCCGACAGCGCCTCACACGCGGCGGCCATTGACACAAAAAGGGTATCTCCGCCGTAGGGCGGCATTTCGATGGCGTGCAGGATCGACCCCAGAGCGGGAATCTGATCGTAGGAATGATCGGTGTGCCAGCCTTCCCCGACCGCTTCCTTCTGGTCTTTTTCCTTCAGGACGGTTGCGATTTCCGGATGCCCGTCAACGGGTTTGAAAAAGCGGTTCACGTTGATCGGACCAAAGCGGCGCGCGAAGTTCAGATGGTCTTCTGGGGCAATGTCCTGCCCTCTGAGAACAATGACGGAGTACTTGGCAAAAGCCGCCTCGATTTCCGCGAACTGCGCACCGTCTGTGACGTCGGCTCCGAAAATCTCTGCCCCTAATCCGCCTGTCAAAGGTTTGATGTCCATTGGGTCTCTCCTGACGATTTGAGAGAGGGATAGACTATTGCCTATGATCTGAAAAACTGAATTAATCACCTCAAAAGGTAGATTTTATCGATGTTTCAGTTTTCCCTTCGTCAGCTCACCTTCCTGTCGGAAGTGGCCCGTTGCGGCGGAATTGCGCCTGCGGCCCGAAATCTGAACGTCTCGGCGGCGGCGATATCTTCGGCGCTTGATAAACTCGAAGCGGTCACTGGCTTGATATTGTTCGACAGATTTCCCGCACGGGGCATGCGGCTGACCAGTGCGGGCGCTGATTTCCTGGCTGATGCTGACGTGCTGCTCACACGCGCGAAGGCCTTGCAGCGGCGTGCCGCCGAGTTGGCTAAAGGAGAAACCGGCACAATTCGGATCGGAACCCATTACGCCATCGCCCAGCAGATCGTACTGCCTGCGGTTCTCACGTTCCGTGAGAGCTATGCACGTGTTGATATCGAAGTTGTGGAGGATGATTTCAGCAACCTTGTTGCAGCACTTGATGCAGGAAACGTCGATGCGCTTGTTGTTTTTAATCAAGGCTTTGGTGACACGCGCTTCGATGTTGAAATTGTGAAAACGGTGCCGCCTTTGGTTCTGTTGCCCGCGTCACACCCGTTGGCAAATGCAGACAGTGTGGACCTCGAAAGCCTGTCCGGCATTCCTTACATTAACGCATCGCCCGCGGGTCCCGGCCCCAGCTATCTCGACTTGCTGCACGCGGCCGGGCTTGAGCCTGAGGTGCCGCTGACGTCGCAATCGCGCGAAATGGTTCAAGCCTATGTCGGAAAGGGATTGGGTTTTACCCTTGTCGGTTTCCAGCCAAGGCGGAATCTGACAATCGAAGGCGATGCTGTCGTAACGCGCCCGCTCGCGCAGGAGATTGGCCACTTTGAGATCGTCCTAGCCGTGGCACGGGCCGTAAAGCCGCCGGATTTGGTCACCGAATTTCTGGACTTGTGCCGGACCCAGGCTTGAACAATTGAGTGTAGCTCGTTTCTGATAGCGGTCGTTTGTGCGGTCGCATCGAAAGTCGGCTCGGTCCCTCTCAACCGACCTTGACCTCCCGTCTCAGTACCAATTCGGCGTCCTTGTGCGGAGAACCGCAGCTGGGCAGCCAAAATGGCAGATGCTCCGCTCTGAATAGATGTTGGGAAACAACTGCGCAATCAAGCAAGACCGTCATAGAGCGTGGAGCGTCCGCGCTGAAGATATGGCCCCACCCAATCCTTGCTCCGTACAACTCGCGTTAACGCGGTCTCGACGGGCAACCTGTCAATCATGCTTAACACCGGCAGGACCGCGGCATCCACAGCCGTCGGAGCATCCCCCAAAATGAAGGGGCTTGCGCCCTTGATCTGTCCGAGGGCGTTCAGATCATTTTCTACCTTCTGCAAACGTTGTTCCAAAGACATCCGCGCGAAGCCGTTGCTTTTCAGCCCGGCCCTCACAGATCGGCGAACGATGCCAGCAATCAGCTTTCGAATTGGGCGCGGCACGTCGTCGAAAAACAGCGGCCCGATATACGCCCAATTCTGGTCATCCAGCCAACGGTCATGAATGAGCGCATTGCGTAAAGTCTCCTCGACCATCTTGATAACGGAATGGCCAATCGCCTTCTGCTCGTCCGTGCAATCAGGGAAGAAATCCGCACCCTGCGTGGTCAGCCAACCCTGAATGAACTCGCTATCGGGGATCAGTTGGCCCTTTGCCCGCAAGACAGGCAGCCGTCCGTGTGGCATTGCAGACGGGTTTGCCAGGTCTTCACGCTCCCAGGTTTGACCGGACATCTGCAAGAGGATCATGGCCTTGGCGCAAAACGGGCTGTGGCTTGGTTCGCTGAAACTGGGCGGAAATGTAATCAGAGTGAGCATCTATGGTCCTTCGATCTGTTGGCCCTCGTGATATTCTGAGATCATGACAAAAACTGTCATGAGGGCACGAGCATGAGCCGAATTTTCAGACTGAAACAGATGCGGCAAAGCTGGAGGTTATATCGGCGACTTTGTGCCCGCACCGGGGCGCGCTGTAGCCAAGCGTGATTGCGCATATTCGGCATTCAGCACACATGGGGCACAAAGGTGCCTTCAAGAAACTCAGCTTGAAACAGCCCCGCCACTGCCAAGGAGAATCGGGCTTTCAGGGCACACTGGCCAGATGCCACAACCGCTATCGCGCAGTGGTGGCTGTCGACGTCCCGACCAGCTTGATCGAGCGGCGCCAGAACCGGATCATCAGGAACAGCCCCGCCGCCGTCAGACCCAACACCAGACCCAGCCAGACCCCAAGCCCGCCCATGTCGAAGGTAAAGCCAAGGAGATAAGAGGCCGGGATCCCGACCGCCCAATAGCTGAGCGCCGCAATCACCATCGGCACGCCGGTATCCTGCACCCCGCGCAGCAGCCCCAACGCGATCACCTGCATCCCGTCCATCAACTGGAACAGCGCTGCCGCCGCCAATAGTACGCTGCCGATCAGCACGATTTCGGCCCGGTCCGGATCATCCGGCGACAGGAATAGCGAAATCAGCGCCTCAGGCACCGCCAGAAACAGGATCATCCCCAGCACCGACAGCCCCAGCGACATCGCCATCACCACCCGCGCGCCGCGCGCCATATGGTCCCGGTCGCCACGACCGAAGGCATTGCCAGCCCGGATTGTCGCCGCATTGGACAGCCCCAGATGCATCATGAACGCCAGCCCGCCCAGAGACAGCGCGATACCATGTGCGCCCAGCGCCACGGTACCAAGCCAGCCCATCATCATCGCCGAGGCGGCAAACAGGCTGGTTTCGCTGAGGTTGGTCAGACCGATCGGCAGGCCCAGGCGCAGCACCCGGCTCAGCATCTCCCAGTCTGGACGCTGGAAATTCTTCAACAGCTCATGCTCGGGCAACGCCTTCAACGCGTAGAACAGCACAAAGATACAGGCAAAGACATTGGTCGCCAGCGAGGCCAGCGCCGCCCCGGTCACCCCCAGTTCCGGCGCGCCCCAATGGCCAAAGATCAGCATATAGTTGATGAGCGCATTGAGCGCCGCCGCCAGAACCGACACCCAAAGCACGATCTGCGTCCGCTCCAGCGCGGCCAAGTAGCTCTTCAACACCATATAAAGCAGCGCCGGAAACAGCGCCCAGCCCGCGATCCGCAGATAATCAGCCGCGCCACGGGCCACCTCCGCCTCCTGCCCCAGCAGCAGAAGGATCGGCTCCGACCACCACAACAGCGGCATCACCAGAAGCCCATAGGCCAGCGACAGCCACAGCGCCATGCGGGTGCTCCGGCGGATCTGGCGCTCCTCACCGGCGCCTGCAGCAGCGGCCACCATCGGCATCACGGCAAAGGCAAAACCGGACCCCAACAGAAAGATCGTGAAGAAGTATGTAGAGCCCAGCGTCACCGCCGCCAGCGCCTCAACCCCGTACCACCCAAGCATCACCGTATCGGTCAGGCCGATGGCAAACTGCGCCACATGGCCGCCGATCAAAGGCAGCCCCAGCACAGCAATCGCACGGCTGTGACCAAGGAGGGTATTGGGGGCGGGCGGGGGTATTCTCTGTGTCATACCCCAGCCTTAGGCCTCGACCGACATAACGGCAAGCCTGATCTTACCGCTGGTTGTCGGCTCCCTCCGGCTCTCAGCCGCTCCGGGATTATGGTTTTCGCATGTCTGCGCACTGTCGCACCTGTGTTAGGCTTATCTCAAAGCCAGCCCACCGCGAGGAGCCTTCATATGTCCGATATCACACGCCAGCTGATCCCCGACGCACGGGCCTTTCTCGCAGAGCTGGCAGAGACCAACACGCGGGATTGGTTCCTGTCCCACAAGGCGCGTTACGACGCAGAGTTGCGCCACCCGGCTGAGGCGCTTTTGCAAGAGGTCGCGGACTATCTGCACCCGCGTCATCCCGGCATTCGAGGCAAACTCTTCCGCCTCCAGCGCGATCTGCGCTTTTCCAAGGACAAGACCCCTTATCACACCCATTTGCATCTGCTGTGGCAGCTGCCGCAGATCCCCGGTTGTGGGGTGTTCTTTGGCATTGATCCCGGCGGCCTGCGCATCGGGGGCGGCATCATGGGCCTGAAAGGCACCGCGCTCAGTCGCTGGCGGGATGCGGTTGCGGGGCTGCCCCTGACACGGAGCTATCCCACCGCCGGGCTGGCGCAGGTCGGGGGGCATCCCAACCCCCGCGACAGTGGCTTTGCCGATGAGATGGCGGCGCTGATGGATATCCTCGCCCTCAAGGGGTTTCAGCCCAAGGCACCAGAGTTGAAACGCGTGCCCGCACCGCATGGGCAGAGCCATCCCCATGCCGATCTGCTCCGGCGCAAATCGCTGACGCTCTGGCGTGATGTCGCGCTTGCGCCGCCGCCGGATCCCATGGCCGCAGTCTGCAGCGCCGCCCTTGTGCTGACGCCGCTGTTTACACTGCTGCAGCCGATCCTTGCCGATCCTGTTGAGGCCTAGCCCGGTCTGACGCAGACCTAGGCCAGCAAACCAGACAGGCTCAGCTGTGACCCCAATCCTCCGGGTTCTCGCTGTTGTTGGGGCTCAACCCCAGCACATCACCCTTTGTCGAACAACCAAGCCCCAGCACGGTGCGATTGGCGTAGGAAAAATAAGCGGTGACCTGATTGATCTCCAGGATCTGCCCATCATCCAATCCGGCCGCACGCAGGGCGTTGATATCCGCCTCAATCACGGCAGCCGGCGCCTCAGTTAGTTTGCGCGCATAGACCATACCGGCCCGCTCCGCAGCCTCCAGAGGAGCCAACTGTGGGTTTCGCGCCTCAATTGCGGCGCGAATGGCCTCACCGCGTGGCGCGTCCCGCAGCAGACGCTGCAACCCGGCAAAGTGATGTTCAACGCAATAGCCGCAGTCATTCAGCGACGACACCCAGACGCCGAGCACCTCCAGATACCATTTTGGCAGGCTGTTGCCGCTGTGGTGCAGCACCGCCTTATAAAGCGCCATATGCCCTTCCATCGACTGCGGGCGCAGGCTGTGCATCATCATGATGTTATCGACATTACCGCCGGGTCCGGTCACCCGGTCATACAGCGTCTTCAGCTTGCCGGTTGCTGCGTCAAATGGAATGGTCTTGATCCAGGCCATGTGGCTCTCCCTGTTTGTCCGCCGCGCAGAGTAGCGGTTGCCTTCCGCGATGGAAGTGAAAAACCAGTGATCCTCTCGGTGATGTCTCTGGGCTCGGCCCCTAGACCCGCGCGGCCTCCCGCGCGACTGCGGCGATGGCGGCTTTCACATCCGCCGGGCGGCTGCGGTGGTTGGTGATGGCAGCGCGCAGCATCACACGACCGTCCATCCGTGTGGTGGAGAACACCGCCTCGCCGCTTTCCTGCAGGGTCTGGGCAATCTCCGCATTCACCTGCGATTGCGTCTCTGACGCCAGATCACTGCGCGCCGTAAACACGCAGACATTCGACACCACCGGCGCGCCAAGCGCCATCAGCGGCTGCGCCTCCACCCCTGCCGCCATCGCTGCGGCCAGCGCACAATTGCCGGAAATCGCCTCGCTGAATGCCGCCTCGCCATAGGTCTCCAGAGCCGTCCAGACCTTCAACGCCCGATTGCCCCGGCTGAGATCAATGCCGTAATCGCAGAACCACGGCTCGCCGCCTGCCAGCCCGCGCTCGGCCCCCTCCAGATAGGATGGCCGCGCGGCAAAGGCTGCCCGATGCTCATCCTCATTGCGCTACAGTGCCATGCCACAGTCATAGCCCACATACATCCACTTGTGAAAATCCAGCGCGATGCTGTCAGCCCGCCCGATCCCATCGGACAACGACCGGTACGGCTCATCCGCAATCCGTGTCCAGGCGCCAAACGCCCCATCCACATGCAGCCACAGCCCCAGCGCCGCCGCCGCATCCGCCAGCCCATCCAAGTCGTCAAAAAGCCCCAAATCCACCGAGCCGGCAGTGCCCACGACCAGAAACGGCAGCGCCCCCGCCGCCCTGTCCTCTGCCACCATCCGGACCAACGCGGCACAGTCCATCTGGCCGTCAACCAAAGGCACCTTGCGCAGATTGTTTGAGCCGATGCCCAGCAGTTCCACCGCCTTCAGGGTCGCATTATGCACTCCCTCGCCCGCATAGGCCGTCAGCCGCACCGCCCCCTGCCCGGTCTTGCGCAGATCCTTCATCACCCGCAACCGTGCTGCCTGACAGGCAATCACCGTCGCTTGCGAGGTGCCGGTGACCAGGATACCGCTGGCCCCATCCGGCATACCCATCTTACGACGGGTCCAGTCCACAACCGCGCGTTCCATGTAATTCGCACCGTGATCGCGCCCGCCCATATTGGCATTGACCGCCGCAGCAGCAACCGAACTGATCAGATCAGAGGCCAGTCCTGAACCCTGCACCCAGCCCCAGAACCGGGGGTGGATATTGCCGCCATGATAGGGCAGCACATCCGCGATGATGCGGTTCACTGCCTCCTGCGGCCCCTGCGCCTCGGCCCTGATGGCATAGCGCGCATCAATATCCTCCGGCACCGGCTGCCAGGGACGCTCCGCCGCCTGCTGCATCTGATCCAATGCGGCGTCCAGCATCCGCTGCGCCTGCGCCCGGAACGCCGCCCAATCCTGCGTCTTAATCCCCTTCTCAGCCACTGCCCGCTCCTCCTGCCTGCCGCTGGAGGAGGTGTAACCCGCAAGCCCCGACATCGCACGGAGAATATCGCCGCACCCGGATGACCGAAGGCGCGCTTCGATGGTTTGATGACTGCACGCCCTGCAATCAAACGCCCGCGCGCCTTATCCACAGCCCCTTGCGTGCCTCTTCCACCCGGCCCCAACACCTGCCATAATGCTCTTCAATCAACACCAAGGAAGAGCAGCTCCACCACATGGCCGACGACCTCCTCAGCACGCCCGCAGCCGAGACCTATGACGCTTCCTCCATTGAGGTTCTGGAAGGGCTCGAACCGGTCCGCCAGCGCCCCGGCATGTATATCGGCGGCACCGATGAGCGCGCGCTGCACCATATGGTGGCGGAAATCCTCGACAACTCCATGGACGAGGCGGTCGCAGGCCACGCCAACCGGATCGAGGTGACGCTGCACGCCGACTACGCCGTTACCATTTCCGACAACGGCCGCGGCATCCCGATTGATCCGCACCCGAAGTTCCCGGACAAATCCGCGTTGGAGGTGATCCTCTGCACCCTGCACGCGGGCGGCAAATTCTCCGGCAAAGCCTACCAGACCTCAGGCGGTCTGCACGGGGTTGGCTCCTCGGTCGTGAATGCGCTGTCGGATTCCATGGTGGTCCAGGTCGCCAAGAACAAGGAACTGTTCGAGCAGCGCTTCTCCCGTGGCTTGCCCCAGGGCCCGGTTGAGAAAATCGGCGCCGCCCCGAACAAGCGGGGCACCTTCGTCACCTTCCACGCGGATGAGCAGATTTTCGGCTCCCACCGCTTCAAGCCCAAGCGCCTGTTCACCCTCGTGCGCTCGAAGGCCTATCTGTTCTCTGGCGTTGAAATCCGCTGGAAATCGGAAATCGACGACGGTGAAACCCCGACTGAGGCCACCTTCCACTTCCCCGGCGGCCTCAAGGACTATCTGACGGAGGTGCTCGGCAAATCCTCCGTCTACGCCGATGCGCCCTTTGCCGGGAAGGTCGAGTTCCGCGAGAAATTCAACGCGCCGGGCTATGTCGAATGGGCGATCAACTGGACGCCATCCCGCGACGGCTTCACCCAGTCCTACTGTAACACCGTCCCGACGCCGGAGGGCGGCACCCATGTTGCGGGCTTCTGGTCTGCGATCCTCAAGGGGATCAAGGCCTACGGCGAGTTGGTCGGCAACAAGAAGGCAGGCCAGATCACCCGCGACGACCTGATGACCGGCGGCTGCGCGCTGGTCTCCTGCTTCATCGCCGACCCGGCCTTCGTCGGCCAGACCAAGGATCGCCTATCGACTGAGGCCGCCTCCAAAATGGTGGAAAACTCGGTCCGCGACCATTTCGACAACTGGCTGGCGGCAGATACCAAATCCGCGGGCGCCATCCTCGATTTCCTGATCCTGCGCGCCGAGGAACGCCTGCGCCGCAAGCAGGAGAAAGAGACCCAGCGCAAATCTGCCACCAAGAAACTGCGCCTGCCCGGCAAGCTCACGGATTGCACCGCCAAGAACCGCGCGGGCACCGAGCTGTTCATCGTCGAGGGCGACTCGGCCGGCGGCTCCGGCAAGGGCGCGCGCAACCGGGTCAATCAGGCGCTGCTGCCGCTGAAGGGCAAGATCCTGAACGTGCTGGGTGCGGCCTCCAACAAGCTCGGCTCAAACGCCGAAATCAACGACCTCTGCGAGGCGCTGGGGGTTGGCCTTGGCACCAAGTTCAACCTTGATGATCTGCGCTATGACAAGATCATCATCATGACCGATGCGGACGTCGATGGCGCCCATATCGCCTCGCTGCTGATGACCTTCTTCTTCACCCAGATGCGCCCGCTGATCGACGGCGGCCACCTGTATCTGGCCTGCCCGCCGCTGTTCCGCCTGACCCAAGGCGCAAAACGCGTCTACTGCCTGGACGAGGCAGAGCGCGACACATGGCTGGAGAAGGGTCTGGGCGGCAAGGGCAAGATTGATGTGAGCCGCTTCAAGGGTCTTGGCGAAATGGACGCCAAGGACCTGAAAGAGACCACAATGGACCCCGCCACCCGCAAGCTGATCCGCGTCACCATCGACGAAGACGAACCCGGCGAGACAGGTGATCTGGTCGAGCGCCTGATGGGCAAGAAACCCGAGCTCCGCTTCCAGTATATTCAGGAGAACGCGAAGTTCGTGGAGGAGCTGGATGTTTAGAGAATTGTAACATGGAATACTTAGAAATCATTTTACCGACACTCCTTCTTCTAATTGCCTTTGGCTACAAGAATGTAGTCGACAAAAGGTTTAAAATGGCAGACTTCATAGAACGCGCCCTAGAAGTCCCCGTCGAGATTGTATTTTTGTCCGCAAGCTTTCTTGTCGCATACACGCTCAAAGATATTAACAATCACGCCTTCGGACTCCTCTCACTTCTAATCGGAATTCTAATAACAACCCTGGTATACATTACCAGCAAAAGGTCACATGAAGCTTTCCTCAATGATGAGCTAGGCTCGTGCAAATTGTTTGCTGCTTGCAGCTTTTTGCCTTCGCTTTTCTCTTATTTCTTTTGCGTCAAACTACTGGTGGCATGATGATATCCGACGACCTCAGATACCTACTGGAGACCTCTGCAATTCAGGCCATTATTCAAGCTGTCGTCTTTACCGGAATGGCAGTACTCGTTCTCCGGGTGGCGTTTTCAAATTACATGAAAATAAAGGAAGTTCAGTATCTGAATGCTGAGCGCCGGGTGCGACTTGATGCACTGCGCTCAAGTAAAGAATCGCGAATTTATGATCTAGTAGATGAGATGACTAGCTCTGATAAACGCTGGAACGAAGCAAACCGCGTAGTACTCGACTCTGCTGCCAGCTTGAGAGACACAAAGCAGGAAATTACATCTTACGACTTCAATCGACCTATCAAGCCTACTAACTTCCTGCAAAAAATGGGCATTTCTGAAAGGGAAATAACCGTTGAGCCAGGCACCGTTTTCTACCTAACACCATTCCATGACGAATTTCAAAAAACATACGAATCAGTGCAAGAAGCCGCGAGTGACATAGGGCTCTCCTTGTCCCGCGGAGATGAAGAGTTTACCGACGGCCCTATAACACGCCACATTATTAAAAAGATATGCCGAGCACATTTTATTGTCGCAAACCTAGACGGAAGAAATCCAAACGTCTTCTACGAGCTCGGATTAGCCAACGCATTCGGAAAACCAATTGTGATGATTGCACACAGAAACACTAAAACACCGTTTGATGTTTCTGTTGACCGAACATTATTCTGGAACACTCGACGTGAACTACAAAACGAACTTACAAAACTACTCGCACGACTTGTAGTTTCTGACAACATCCCCAAAGAGAGTCGCGAGCCCACTTAACTTCAAAGATCTTGGATCCCATTTAGTATTGTAAAATACTCTCACCAGAGGCATCCACCAATAGGTCTGTGCCCTCCCCATTGCCGGAGGCAAACCTACGGTTTGACGGGGAGGTCGGGCGCAGACCGGGCCGCAAGCGACCCGGTCAGGGAATAAACTGCAACCGTCACTTTCCAAAACACATGCAGGACACAGGCGTCGTCGCCTGACACCCAGCGCCGACGACACGGCCACACGATCAAACTGGCCCGCTGGCGCACTGGCCCCTGAAAGACAGCCACTGGACAGAGCCGACGCTCCCGCCTAGCCAAACCGGCGCGCCGGTGACACCTCTGTGAGCCATATTGCCGCCTCCGCCCGCAGTTTCTAGGGTTGCGCCAGTACAACAGGCCGGAGCCGACCCATGATGACCATTGCCGACAATCAACTGCTGCTGATCCTGATGTGTTTTGGCATCGGCAGTCTCGGCACCGCGCTGCTGTTTCGCCATCCCGCCGGACACCGCGTCTGGCGGCTGGCGGATCTGGGCTGGGTGGTCCTTGGCGGCATCGGCGCGCTGGTCGCTGTGCTGGCGGGCATTTACAAGGCCGACACCGGGCGGCTGGAACGCCAGATCGACATTGCCTATGCCGCCACCGCCGCCTTTGACCGCGACGCGGCGCGGTTTCGCCTGCGCTTCTGCGATCCGGCCTATGACAGCGATATCGCCGTTCTGTGCGAGAAGATCGAGTTCCTCTCCGCCTCCACCGCCGGCAATGCCGAACTGCCCCTGTTCATCGCCGTCACCGATCAGGTCACCCCGCTGCAGGGTCTACAGCTGATCTTTGGCCGCGCCGAAAACACCAGCGAGATGATGGAGATGGCCGCCAAGGCGGACGCGTTTGATCCCGCTGCCTTCACCGTCTTTACTGCTCTGGATACCCCGACCGAGGCCGCTGTTGAGAACCTGCGCCGCAAGGTGCCGACCATTGCGGGCGATTTTCTGATCCTGGCGCGCGCCTATGATGCGCTGATTGAGCAGATCAGCCAGCTCAAAAGCGAATGGGAGTATCTTCAGGCCAATGCGCATATTCTGATCTTGCAGATCCTTGCGCTCTGCATGGTGGCCTTTGCCGCGCCGTTCCGCTTGGGTAAATCCGTGGTCGATCTGCGTTAGACGTCTTGGCCTTATCAAATTCTCCTCATCTGGCCATTTATACAAGGTCACATGGACCGCTAGGCTAGGCGCAACAGACATTTTCAGAGTTGCGAGTCCAGCCATGCGTGACAATCCTCCGTCCGACAGTAAATCCTCCGATACCCCAACCACCCAGCACCCCAGCGTTTGCCCGCTGGATTGCCCAGACACCTGTAGCCTGAGCGTCAGCGTGACTGAGGATCAGATCACTGCGGTGCGCGGATCGCGCGCCAACCCGCTGACCGATGCGGTGATCTGCAACAAGGTGGTGCGCAGTTTTGCCGGATTTGTGCATGGCCCCAACCGCCTGACCCAGCCCCTGCGCCGCACTGGCCCACGCGGCAGCGACAGCTATGAGCCGATCAGCTGGGAGACCGCGCTGGATCTGATCCACGCAGGTATCATGCGCGCCATCACCGCACATGGTCCTCAGTCGGTGCTGCCTTTCAACTACGCTGGCCCCCATGGGGAGCTGGCGGGTGGCTCGATGGACCGGCGGTTTTTCTACCGCATGGGCGCCACCCGGCTGAACCGAGGACCGCTCTGTGGCGGGGTGCGTGGTGGTGCCTATGAGAGCCTCTTTGGTCCCGCCCCCGGCATGCCGCCGCAACAGGTGGTGCAGTCCGATCTGGTACTGGTCTGGGGCAACAATGTCACCGTCTCCAACCTGCATATGGCACCGCTGCTGAAACGGGCACGGGCCAAGGGCGCGCGGCTGGTGGTGATCGACCCCAAGCGCACCAAGATTGCCGAACACTGCGACCTGCATCTGCAACCGGTGCCCGGTACCGACGTGGTGCTGGCCATGGCACTTGCAGCCGAGCTGGAGCGGCGCGACGCGCTGGACCATGAGTTTATCGCCCAATGGACCACAGGGTCCGCGCAATACCTAGACGCCGCGCGCAGCTATACCCCCGATCAGGTGGCGGAGGTCTGCGGCATCCCGCTGGCGCAGTTCCACCAGCTCGCCGATTGGATCGCAGCGGCGCGCAACATGTCCACCTCCCTTGGCAACGGTATCGAACGGGGCCGCTCCGGCGGGTCCGGCCTGCGCGCTGCGATGGCGCTTCAGGCGCTGACCGGTCACCATGGGCGCTTGGGGGCTGGTGTCCTCGCCAAACCCGGCCTTGCCGCCCCAAAAACGCCTGACCGCCTGCAGGCGAGCCACCTGATTGACCCGGATACACGCGTCTTCAACATCGTTGATGTGGCGCGCAAACTGCTGGACCGGAACATGCGCATCCCGGTGAAGGCGGTGATGATCTACAACCACAACCCGGTCGCCACTCACCCCGATCAGGCGCGGCTGATTGAGGCGCTGAGTCAGGAAGATCTCTTCATCGCGGGCAGCGATGTGGCCATGACCGATTCTATGCGGATGTCTGACGTCATCCTGCCCGCCGCCAGCCACTTCGAATATGACGACATCTATGGCGCCTACGGCCAGAACTACATCCAGCGCGCCGCCCCGGTGATCCCGCTGGTGGGCGATAGCCTGCCCAATACCGAGATTTTCCGCCGTCTGGCCGCACGCTTTGGCTATGAGGATCCGCTGTTTCAGGCCAGCGACGCCGAGCTGATGGATCAGGCGCTGGACGGTGATCACCCCCAGCTCCAGGGCCACCGCCCCAGTGAGATCCCGCTGGACCGGGCGCTGGAGATCACCGCCCCTGAGCGGGCCGCGCCGATCCTGTGTGACACCATCGCGCCAGCCACTGCATCGGGCAAGATTGAGCTGTTCAGCGAAGACTACGAGGCCCGCTATGGCTTTGGTGTGCCGCGCTATGACCCGGTGCCGCGCAGCGCGCCCTTCGTGCTGATCACCCCCTCCTCCGCCAAGCGGACCAATGCGACCTTCGGTGATCAGCCGCCCTCTGACGGGGCCGAACTGGTTGAGATGCACCCTGAGGACGCCGCCAGCCGCAATCTCAGCGACGGTGAACTGCTGGAGCTGTTCAATGATCAGGCCGTTGTGACCCTGCGACTGAAGATCAGCGATGCCACCCGCCCCGGTGTGCTCTACAGCCCCAAGGGCACATGGCGCGCCAGCAGTGCCACCGGCTTCACTGTGAATGCGCTGATCCCCGCAGACATCCGCACGGACACTGAGGATGGCGCCTGCTATAACGAAACCTTCGTGGACCTGCGCCCGGCTGCCAGCTGACCCGCGCAGATCTCCGCAAAACCGGTTCCCACCCTGACATAACTTGCTCTAGGGTGGGACCATGTTCGCGCGTCTCTGCCTCCTTGTCGGCTGTCTTGCTCTCCTGTCCTGCGGGCGCCCGCTGTCAGAGGGAGAGCAGCAGTTTCTAAGCCGCATTCACGGGTCGGAACTGGATATGGACCGTCTACGCATCGTCAAGGGCGCGCCGCTCTCCCAGGTTACATTCCGCCGCAAACCACGCCCGCGTGTCACCTGCCGCGAACGTATTCTGCCCCCGGTGAAGGAGGAGATCGTCACCTCCTCGCCGGCTGCCCTTGCGCTGTTCAACCGCATCTTCTTTGTACGGGACTGGTATATCGACGACTATATGCCCGCCTACCCGGACCGGCTTTATCTGGTGGAGGCGATGCTGCTTGCGCATGAGGCCACCCATGTCTGGCAATGGCAGCAACGCGCCAAGACCGGGTATCACCCCTTGCGCGCCGCCGCCGAACATCGCGCCAGCGACGACCCTTATCTGTTTGAACTGGCCGGCAATGATCGCTTCATCGACTTTGGCTACGAACAGCAGGGCGCCATCGTGGAGGAATATGTCTGCTGCCGCGCGCTGGACCCCACCGGCGCGCGCACAGAACGGCTGCACCAGATGCTGAAGGGAGCGATGCCAGTGTCCGACCTGCCGCAAAGCCGCGAAAGCGACGTCTACCTGCCGTGGAAAGAGGCCGAACTGCGCGGTATCTGCGCCTGAGCGGCGCCCGTCACATCCCGGTATGGAGCATCCCACCCTCAAGCCGGACCACCCGGTCCATGCGCTCTGCCAGCTCCAGATTATGGGTGGCAATCAGGGCCGCCATGCCAGTCGCGGCAACAAGGTCCATCAGCGCGGCAAAGACCTGATCTGCCGTGCCCGGATCCAGATTGCCCGTCGGCTCATCCGCCAACAAAAGACGCGGCCCATTGGCCAGCGCCCGGCAAAACGCCACCCGCTGCTGCTCGCCGCCCGACATGGCCGCAGGGCGATGCCCCGCACGCTCCGACAGCCCCACCCGCGCCAGCAGATCCCGCGCGCGGGCCTCTGCCTTGGTCTGGCTGATGCCATTGGCCAGCTGCGGCAGGACGATGTTTTCCAGCGCGGTGAATTCTGCCAGCAAATGATGAAACTGGTAGACAAATCCCACATCCTGCCGCCGCACCGCTGTGCGCCGCCGCTCTGACGTGCCGGTCAGATCCTGACCCGCAATCCGTACGGTGCCGCGATCGGGCGTGTCCAGCAGGCCTGCTGTATGCAGCAGGGTCGATTTGCCCGCACCAGAGGGCGCGACCAGCGCCACGATCTCCCCCGGCTTCACCGTCAGATCAATGCCGCTCAGCACATCCACCTGCGTTGGCAGGCCATGATTGTAGGATTTGCCAACCTGGCTCAACTGCAACACCGCAGATTGCGCGCCTGCTTGCATGTCTGGATTATTCATAACGCAGCGCCTCCACCGGGTTCATCCGCGCCGCGCGCCGTGCCGGGAAAATGGTGATGACAAAAGACAGCGTCAGCGACAGCGCCACCGCCGACAACACATCCGCGAGCCGCAGCTCCGCCGGCAGTGCATAGATGCCCCGGATCGCCGGATCCCAGACCCCGCCACCCATCACAAAATTCACAAAGGAAAAAATCGGATCGATATAAATCGCAAAGAGACAGCCAAGGATCACCCCCAAGAGGGTGCCGACAACGCCCGTACAGGCCCCGCAGAGGAAAAACACCCGCATTACCGAGCCTTCGCTGAGGCCAATGGTGCGCAGGATGCCAATGTCGCGGCCCTTGTTCTTCACCAGCATGATCAGGCCAGAGACGATATTCATCGTGGCAATCAACACCAGGATCGACAGGATGATGAACATGACATTGTCCTCGACCTCTAGCGCGCGCAGGAAGCCACCCGACGCATCGCGCCAGGTCCAGACCCCAACATTGGAGGCCACCGCATCACCTGCCTGCAACAGCGGCAAGACCATGCGCTCCACGGTTTCGGGATCCTCGACCATCACCTCAACCTCATCGGCGAAGCCTTCGCGGTTGAAATAGCTCTGCGCCTCGGCAAAGGGCATATAAAGCCGGGTCCGGTCGATGTCATAGCGCCCGGCGGTGAAGATATAGACCACCTCATAAGCGTTGACGCGCGGGCTGGTGCCAAAGGCGGTCTTAACCCCATCGGGTGAGATCAGCTTGATCCGGTCCCCCACCTGCACGCCCAGCTCACGCGCCACGCCGGACCCCAGCGCCACACCCTCGTCAAACCGCGACAGATCCCCAATCGCCGTTTCGCTCTGGGCGATGCCCGGCAGCGTGGCGATATTTGCGGCTGAGATGCCAAAGACCTCAACCCCGGCGCTGCGCTGGCGCAGGCTCGCCATCACCTGTCCCTTCACCAAGGGCGCCGCACGGATCACACCGGGCACCGCTGCGGCGGCCTCGGCCAGGGCATCGTACTCTGTCAGCTTGCGGTCGATCCGCCCCTGATCGGTGACCGTGCCGTGGGAATACAGCGTCACATGCGCATTGGCCCCAAGAATGGTGCCGACAAATTCAGACCGGAACCCGGTGCGCACCGCAAGGGTCGCGATCAGCGCAAACACCGCCAGCGCAATGCCAATCAGGCTGATCCAGGTCATCACACTGACGCCCCCTTCGGCACGGCGTGCACGGAGATAGCGCCAAGCAATCAGCCATTCGAAACGGGAAAACGGGAGTGGTGTGGCCATGCTGGTCCTGCCCAAAAAATTTGCCTGCAACCTGTGCTTTGCGGCGCACGGGGTCAAGGTGTGGTGTCAGATCTGTTCGATAATCCGCTCGTTCCATCACTCAGCGCGCTACACCGGCATCAAAACTCTTGGGTGACGTACCGCGATATGATGTCACCGCTCCATGAGAGCACATGAAAAACCCCGCCAGCGGTCGCCGACGGGGTTATTTTTTCAGAACGGCACGCCGTTTCAGAAGCCGCGACCGGTCTGGTGGTTCGCGTAGATCTCCACAATCTTCTGCACCGCTGCCTCAGGCGACAGTTCCTCGCTTTCGCCACTGCGACGGGAGGTGAGTTCGACCACACCGTTTTTCAGCCCACGCGGGCCCACGGTGATGCGCCAGGGCAGGCCAATCAGGTCCATGGTGGCGAATTTGCCGCCTGCCCGTTCCTTGCGGTCATCATAGAGCGGCTCAAACCCGACAGCTGTCAGCGCCTGATAGAGGCTCTCGCAGGCGGCATCCGCTTCGTCATCTCCCTGTTTCAGGTTGACGATCCCGCAGTGGAACGGCGTCACGCCTTCGGGCCAGATGATGCCCTTGTCGTCATGGCTGGCTTCGATGATCGCACCCAGCAGGCGGGACACGCCGATCCCGTGTGACCCCATATGGACCGGCGACTGCTTGCCATCTGGGCCTTGCACATTGGCGCCCAGCGCTTCGGAATATTTGGTCCCGAAGTAGAAAATCTGGCCAACCTCGATACCGCGAGCGACGCGACGACGGGCCTCTGGCACCTCATTGAACAGCGCCTCGTCATGGGTCTCATCGGTGCGGGCATATTTGGAGGTGAACTCCTCCAGCACGCCCTGACATTGTTCGACACTGTCGTAATCGATCTCACGATCCCCGAAGGTGAGGTCGGTGACAGCGCTGTCATAGAAAACCTCACTCTCGCCAGTGTCGGCAAGCACTAGGAATTCATGGGTATAGTCGCCGCCAATAGGTCCGCCATCAGCGCGCATCGGAATCGCCTGTAGCCCCATCCGCTCATAGCTGCGCAGATAGCTGACCAGATGCCGGTTATAGGCGTGCAGCGCGTCCTCTTTGGTGAGGTCGAAGTTATAGCCATCCTTCATGTAGAATTCGCGGCCGCGCATAACGCCGAAGCGCGGGCGGATCTCGTCGCGGAATTTCCACTGAATGTGATAGAGCGTCAGCGGCAGGTCTTTGTAGCTGCCCACATGGCTGCGGAAAATATCGGTGATCAGCTCTTCATTGGTGGGACCATAGAGCATATCGCGACCATGACGATCAGATATCCGCAGCATTTCCTGACCGTAGTCGTCATAGCGACCGGATTCTTTCCACAGATCCGCCGATTGCAGCGTCGGCATCAGCATCGGGATATGGCCCGCACGCATCTGCTCTTCATGAACGATGGTTTCGATCTTTTTCAGCACCTTGAAGCCCAAAGGCAGCCAGGAATAGATCCCGGCGGCGGATTGTTTGATCATGCCGGCCCGCAGCATATAGCGGTGGCTGACGATCTGGGCCTCGGAGGGGTTCTCTTTGAGGACAGGCAGGAAATAGCGGGACAGGCGCATGGCGGTCTCATTTATCAATCTGGGTTCTCAAGCGGTCTAAGCCATCGGCGCCTCTTGGGCAATCGCGCTTTGTTGTCTGTAGTTCAGCAGGCCACATCAACGGGTTGCATCAGCGGGGCGCATCGGCGAAGACTTGGACCGAACACGCGCCGCAGGCTCGGGCTGACAGCAAGGACGCAACCATGGCTCTTCCCGCACAGAAACAGATGAAATACTGGGGCATTGCGGCGGTTGTCATCGCGGTTGTGCTCTGGGCGCTTGGCGATGTGCTGCTGCCCTTCGTGCTGGGTGCGGCGATTGCCTATCTGATTGATCCGATTGCTGACCGGCTGGAGGCGATGGGCCTCAGCCGAACGGCCGCCACGGCCGTGATCACTGTGGCAGCGGTCTTGTTGTTCGTGGTCATGTTGCTGGTGGTGGTGCCGACATTGATCTATCAGATGATCGATCTGGCACAGGTTCTGCCGGAGGCGTTCCAGAACCTGCGGGACTTCGCCCAGAAACACGCGCCCTCTCTGTTTGATGAGGGCAGCCGGGCCCAACAGACCATCGTCTCCATTGCGCAAACCCTGCAGAGCAAGGCCATCAGCGTTTTGGAGGGCGTCGTGGGATCCGCGGTGTCGCTGGTCAACGTGCTGATCCTGTTTGTAATTGTCCCAGTGGTGGCGGTCTATCTGCTGCTGGACTGGGACCGGATGGTCGCCCGTATTGATGAGCTGCTGCCCCGTGACCATGCCCCGACCATTCGCCTGCTGGCCAGCCGGATCGACAAGGTGCTGGCGTCGTTCATCCGCGGCATGGGCACGGTCTGCCTGATCCTGGGCACCTATTATGCCGTTGCCCTGATGGTGGTCGGGCTCAACTTTGGTCTGGCAGTCGGCTTTATCGCTGGTTTGGTCACATTCATTCCCTATCTGGGTGCCCTGATCGGCGGCGCACTGGCCATTGGTCTCGCGCTGTTTCAGTTCTGGGGCGACTGGTGGTCGATTGGCATGGTGGCCGGTATTTTCATGATAGGACAGGTGATTGAGGGCAACCTTCTCACCCCCAAACTGGTGGGCAACTCGGTCGGGCTGCATCCGGTCTGGTTGCTGCTGGCGCTGTCGGTCTTTGGCGCACTGTTTGGCTTTGTGGGCATGCTGATCGCGGTTCCGGTAGCGGCAGCCCTCGGGGTGATTGCGCGTTTTCTTGTTGAGCAGTATCTGGACAGTCGCCTCTACCAGGGCAAAGCCTTTCATGACGCGGACTGAATTATCCCATGGCACAACAGCTGAGCTTTGATCTCCCGGCGAAACCGGCGCTGGGGCGGGATGATTTCTTTGTCGCCCCCTCCAATGCGATGGCGGTGGCGATGCTGGACCCCTCGTTCGCCTGGCCCGGCGGCAAGCTGGTGCTGAGCGGGCCCAAACGCTCTGGCAAAACCCATCTGGTGCATGTCTGGGCGAGCAATTCCGGCGCGCAGATCATTCCCGCATGGCAGCTGACCAAGGAGGATGTTCCGCATCTGGCCGATGGGCCGATCGCGGTGGAGGATGTGCCGGATATTGCCGATAGCGCACCTGCGCAGGACGCGTTGTTTCACCTGCACAATCTGGTGCTTGCCAATGGTCACGCGCTGATGCTGACGGGCCGCGCGGCGCCGCATCTGTGGGGCATGTCCCTGCCCGATCTGCAAAGCCGCATCGAAGGCGCCCCCCACGCCCAGCTGCAACCACCCGATGATGCGCTGTTGTCGGTGGTACTGGCAAAACTGTTCAATGACCGCCAGATCACCCCGAAACCGGATGTGATCCCCTATCTGGTGGCCCATATGGACCGGTCTTTTGCCGCCGCCTCGCAAATCGTGGAGGAGCTGGATCGTCTCTCGCTCACCGAAGGGCGGATGGTGTCGCGCATGCTGGCGGTGGAGCTGATGTCCGATCGCCCTGCCCGGCCAACTTCGGCACCGGCAGAGGTCCCGGCAGACGCGCGCGCCACCGCAGAGACCAATCCAAAATCAGATGCCGCAGATGCCGCCCGCCCTGCCGCATCCGGCGATTGACCCACGGGTCTCGATCCCCCATCCTGACGACACGTAACGGAGCCAACATGCACGTGACACCGGATCCTGCCACCGCCGATTGGGGGCCATTTGAGCGTCCCTTGTTTGACGATCCGGGCGCCCGCGCCCTGTCGCGGGTGGGGGTGGTCGACGTCGGCTCCAACTCGGTGCGGATGGTGATTTTTGACGGTGCTGCCCGCAGCCCCGCCTATTTCTACAATGAGAAAATCATGTGTGCGCTGGGGGCTGGCCTATCGGAGACCGGCCGTTTGAATCCCAAAGGCCGCGCCCGCGCGCTCTCAGCCCTGCGCCGGTTTCAGCATCTGGCCGAAGGGATGGATATGCCGCCGCTCTCTGTGGTGGCCACTGCTGCGGTGCGCGATGCCAGCGACGGGCAGGACTTCTGCGATGAGGTGCTGCGCGACACCGGGTTGAAAATCCATGTCATCGACGGTCAGGAAGAGGCGCGCCTCTCCGCGCAAGGGGTCCTTCTCGGCTGGCCCGGATCTTATGGTTTGGTCTGCGATATCGGCGGCTCCTCCATGGAGCTGGCAGAGATCCATGACGGTGAGGTCGGCAAACGGGTGACCTCCTCGCTTGGCCCGCTAAAACTGCGCGATATTCCCGGCGGCAGACGGGGCCGCAAAGCCCATATCACCGAGGTGATGGAAGGCTTGCGGGCCGAGATGGGCCAGCAGAACGACCGGCTGTTTCTGGTCGGCGGCAGCTGGCGGGCGATCGCGCGGATTGACATGGCGCGACAGGGCTACCCGCTGCGGGTGCTGCACGAGTACCGCATGAACGCGCAGGCCGTGCGCGAGACCCTGCGCTATATCGAGACTCAAGACTTGGAAAAACTGCGCAACGAATGTGGTATCTCCACCGCCCGGATGTCGCTGGTGCCCTACGCCGCCGATGTGTTGTCACGGCTGGTCAAAACCTTCAAACCCAAGGATATCGCGGTCTCCAGCTATGGAATCCGCGAGGGGCTGCTGTATGAGCAGATGCCGCAACGATTGCGCAACCGGGATCCGCTGATCGAGGCCAGCCGCTTTGCCGAGAAGAAGGACGCCCGCATCCCAGGCTTTGGTCGCACACTCTATGAATTTGTCTCGCCCCTGTTCAAAGCCTCCGACCATGCCAAGACCCGGCTGGTGAAGGCCGCCTGCCTGCTGCATGACGTCAGCTGGCGCGCCCACCCCGACTACCGAGCCGAGGTCTGTTTCGACAATGCCACCCGCGCCAATCTGGGCGGGCTGAAGCACTCTGAACGGGTGTTTCTCGGCCTTGCCCTGCTGCACCGCTATCGCAACAAACGGCAAGGCACCGCGTTTGAATACCTCTATGATCTGTTGGATGAGCGCGGCAAGAAAGAGGCCGAGATCCTTGGCAAGGCGATGCGGTTTGGTGCCATGCTGATGGTCAGCAAGGATGGCGATATCGGCAAGCTGGTCTGGCAACCGCGCAAGAAACATCTGCTGCTGGAACTGCCGCGCGAGGCAGAGCCGCTGTATGGCGAGGTGGCCGAGGCGCGACTGACCTCCCTTGCCCGCTCGCTGGAGGCGGAAGTGCGGGTGAAGATCCGCAAGGGCACCCCGGCCCCCTAAAGGTCGGTTGTGCCCTCGGGCAAACCCTCATCCTGCTGCCCTTCGGGTATGGTATCCGGTGCTTCATCCGGGCTGGTTTCCGGCTTTCGGCGCATGATGATATCACCATTGGACAGGATTTCGGGGCGTTCATAGACGCTCCAATCTTCAACCTTGCCCGCGATCTCCGCCAGCGCGGGTCCCATCTCGGACAGAAACCCTTGCAGGCTTGGCCCGAATTCATCCGCCAGCGCCTGTAAATCATCAAGTGCCGGGGCCATTTCCTGACGCAGCCCTTCCCAGAACAGCTCCGCCCCGCGCTGCATCAGGCTGCTGCCTTCGTCGTTCTGTGTCGGCGCAGTCTCCGCCTGTGCGGCTGGCGCCAGCGGCAGCATCAACAACCCGGTCAGCGCCAAAGCCCCGCGCAACTGCGGTGTCATTCGGACCCAAGATCTCATGTGATTGCTCCCTTGTCGCTGAACAGGCATCATCTGCTGCCAATATAGGTAAAACACCTCAGGATTGAATAGGCGCAGCCCGGTCGGCATGCGCGACGTGTTGCGGCACAGCTGACCACAGTCACTCCAGTTCCAAATCAAGGCTGACCGGGAAATGGTCCGACGCCGCCAGCAGCGCCTCGCGCAGCGACACGTCCTCATAACAGGTGGCATCCTCAAACGGGTGCCAGATCCGCCAGTTGCCTGCCGGTTGGCGCAGCCCGGATGAGACCATGATATAATCGAGTAAGGCACTGAAATAACGTTTGTTTGCCTTGTCATAGAAGCGCGCGGAACTGGGCATCACCCGCAGGCGAGGTTGCAGCAGGCTCTGGGCGTTGGGGTCGTAAAGGTCGCTCTCCATCACGATCTCCACCGAAGAGCGATTGAACAGCTGCTCGTATTGATCCAGCCCCGGACCATCGTTGAGATCGCCCATCACCACGACGTCCCGCCCCTCGGCCAAAAGCTGCTCAACCCGGCGGCGCAGCCAGATCGCCTGCGCCAGTTGCTTGCGCCGGTTCGCAATCGACAGAGTGACGGCGTGATCCTCGGAGCGCGCGCCATGGGGGGCCTTTGACTTCAGATGCGCGCCAATCAGCGAGACCTCACGGCCGCTCTGCGTGGTGACGGTCAACTCCAGCGGCGGTTTGGAAAACCGTACCGCGTCCTTCTGGGCATCGACGTCCAGATCGATGTGAAACACGCCATCAAACCGCGGCGCCTCTGTGCTGTCCCGCGGCGTATGGGCCACCGTCAGCACGTCGGGATCATAGAGAAAGGCAATCTCCTGCTGGGTGTCATTGGCAAAGCCGATCACCGCCTCGGTGCTGCGCAGACCAGCCTCCTGCGCGAAATGCTCCAGTGCGCGCAGGGTTTTGCGACGACCGTTGGTATCGGGGGCCTCGATCACCATGATGCCATCGGCGTCCAGCCGCTGAAATACCTGCGCCAGCGCGCGGGTCTGGCCCACGCGATCAACCCCGTGGCGACCTGACGTGCCACCGTCCATCAGCAACCTATCATCCGCGCCGAAGAGCGAGGAGAACCACTCAACGTTATAGGTAACGAGCCGCATGGCCACCGCATCCGTTGATTTCGTCCCAAGCACGGTTGATGTCGATCATCCGCTTTTCGGCCAGGCGCACCGCCTCCTCGGGCACACCACGCGCCATCATGGAATCAGGATGGGTTTCGCGCACCAGTTTGCGCCAGTGTTTGCGGATCTCATCGCGCGGCATATCCGGTGACACGCCCAGCACCGTAAAGGGATCACGCGGCGCATCAGCAACAAACCGTGCCCGCAGCGCCATGAACTGCTGTTCGCTCTGGCCGAAAATACGGCTAACCTCGATGAGGAATTCGTTTTCGCCGGGATGATAAAACCCATCCGCCATGGCGATGTGAAACAGCCCCTCCATCAGATCGCACAGCGTCTGCGGGTCATTGGCGAACATCTTCTGAATACGGGCGGCATAGTCCTGATAGCCCGCGATATCAGTCCGCGCGAGGTCAAAGACCCGCGCCGCACCGGCCTCATCCTCGGCGGCGATCTGAAACACCTCGCGAAAGGCGGTGACCTCATCCCGGGTGACCTGTCCGTCTGCCTTGGCCATTTTGGCGCCAAGCGCGATCACCGCGATGGCAAAGGCCACGCTGCGTTCGGGCGGTGCGCGCAGACTGTCGAACACCTCGGAGAGGCTCTGACCGGAGGCCAGCGCAGAGAGCGCTTCGGTGATGCGGGTCCAGAGTGACATAAGGGAAGACTACCCTGCTTTGGCTGGGCTGTCAGCGGCGCCAACCCCTTTGGGCGAGAGAATTTTCTGCATCAGGACCAGATCGAGCCACTGGCCCCATTTGTAGCCTACCTGAGGCATCCGCCCCACCTCGACAAAGCCCATGGCGGCGTGAAAGGCCAGCCCTCCGGGATTGGCTGCGCTGATGCCTGCGACCAGCACGTGGATGCCGTCGGCACGCGCGACCTCCTCAATGGCGGCCATCAGCGCCCGCCCTGCTCCGCGACCACGGGCCGTTTCGGCAAGATAGATCGCGTGTTCACAGGTGCGGGCATAGCCCGGACCCGTGCGAAAGGCGCCGAGGCTGATGTAGCCCAGGATCTCTCCCGCCTCCTCAGCCACCTGCAGACGCGGCCCTTTTGAGGCGATATCGGCCGCGACCTCTGCCGGTGTCTTTTCATCCGTGGTGAAGGTGATCAGCGTGTCGCGGATGATCTGGTTGGTGATCTCCGCGATGGCCGGCACGTCTGTTTCTTTGGCCGGGCGAATGATCATCGCAGCACACGGACCCCATGGGGGGTGTCGAATTCGGCCTCGAACCCGGCGAGGCCGGTGACCACTTCAATCCGCGTATCAGACAGGGGGAGCGTCGCGCGCAGAGCAGCGGCCTCAGGATGCGACAGATGCAGACGGCGCAGCCGACAGCCCTGCTGGATAAGCGCGGCGGCAGGATGGGGGCTACGCCACTGCATCAGCGCCGGGAACATATTGTCGAAGGGGAGAACGCCATCCGCAGGCACCGCCATCTGCCAGCTGAGATTGCCACGTTGCAGATCAACGATCTCGCCTGCCCCCTGCGGGGCGCTGTCCAGCGCCGCCGCCAAATCATCGCAGCGGCAGATCCAGTTGGTGATCCGCGCAGGTCCCGTACGGCGATCCAGATCGAACCAACGCGGGCTGTGCCGCGGTGTCGCGGCGGGGTCAATGGCAATGGCTTCAAGATAGAGCCCATCTGCCAGCCCCAGCAGCTGATTGTGGGTGCCAAAGACCGCATGACTGCCACCGGGTTGCATCGGCACACCGAGGCTGTCCTCCACATGGGCAACCGCCGCGTCCAACGTATCTGCGGCCACGGCCAGATGATCGAACTCCATGACGTCTCCCCCTTGTTCCTGCGGATCATGCTGCGGGGAGACTAGACTTCAGGGGCACAGGCGCAAGCGGGAAACAAAACACCCGCCCCGGCAGTCCGGAACGGGTGTGTCATTGCCCAAACGGTAGGCAGATCAGCTCTGGCGGATCAGCTTCAGGATATCCTGTGCAGCCTCTGGGATGTTGGTGCCGGGACCGAAGATCGCCTTGACGCCATTGTCATAGAGGAACTGGTAATCCTGCTGCGGAATGACCCCGCCGCAGATCACGATGATGTCCTCTGCGCCTTGCTCTTTCAGCGCCTTGACCAGCTGCGGGGCCAGCGTCTTGTGACCCGCCGCCTGGCTGGAGATCCCGACCACATGCACGTCATTGTCGATGGCATCCTGCGCGGCCTCTTCCGGGGTCTGGAACAGCGGGCCGACGTCGACGTCAAAACCGATATCGGCAAAGGCAGTTGCAATCACCTTGGCGCCGCGGTCGTGGCCGTCCTGGCCCATCTTGACCACCAGAAGACGCGGGCGACGGCCCTCTGCCTCGGCAAAGTCCTCGATGGATTTCTGAATGGCGGCAAAGCCTTCGTCGCCCTCGTAGGCGGCACCATAGACACCGGCCAAGGTTTTGACCTCGGCGCTGTGGCGGCCGAATTCCTTTTCCATTGCCATGCTGATTTCTCCGACTGAGGCGCGCGCGCGCGCGGCTTCGACTGCGGCAGCCAGAAGGTTGCCACCTTCCTTTGCGACGCGGGTCAGGTTGTCCAACGCGGCCTCGCAGGCGGCGCTGTCACGGTCTGCACGCAGGGTGTCAAGACGGGCGATCTGGCTGTCACGGACCGCCACATTGTCGACATCCAGAATGTCGATCGGGTCTTCCTTCTCCTTGCGGTATTTGTTGACGCCAACAATCACCTCTTCACCCCGGTCGATCATTGCCTGACGACGGGCCGCACTTTCCTCGATCCTGAGTTTCGGCATCCCGGAGGCGACGGCCTTGGTCATGCCGCCCATCTCCTCGACCTCTTCCATCAGCGCCCAGGCCTTTTCCACCAGCTCACTGGTGAGGCTTTCGACATAGTAGGAGCCGGCCAGCGGATCGACCACATTGGTGACGCCGGTTTCCTCTTGCAGCACCAGCTGGGTATTGCGGGCGATGCGAGCGGAGAAATCGGTGGGCAGCGCGATGGCTTCGTCCAGCGCGTTGGTGTGCAGGGATTGCGTACCACCAAGAACCGCCGACATCGCCTCATAGGCGGTGCGGATCACGTTGTTATAGGGATCCTGCTCCTGCAAGGACACACCGGAGGTCTGGCAGTGGGTGCGCAGCATCTTGGAGCGGTCATTCTGCGCGCCAAAGTCGGTCATCACCCGGTGCCAAAGCGTGCGGGCGGCGCGCAATTTGGCGATTTCCATGAAGAAATTCATACCAATGGCGAAGAAGAACGACAGACGGCCTGCGAATTTATCCACATCCATGCCCGCCTCCATTGCGGCACGCACATATTCACGCCCATCAGCGAGGGTATAGGCCAGCTCCTGCACAAGGTTCGCGCCCGCTTCCTGCATGTGGTAGCCGGAGATCGAGATGGAGTTGAATTTCGGCATCTCGTTCGAGGTATATTCGATGATGTCCGAGATGATCCGCATCGAGGGTTCGGGCGGATAGATGTAGGTGTTGCGGACCATGAACTCCTTCAGAATGTCGTTCTGAATGGTGCCCGCCAGCAGCGATTTGTCATGGCCCTGCTCCTCGCCTGCGACGATGAAGTTGGCCAGGATCGGGATCACCGCACCATTCATTGTCATGGAGACCGAGACCTGATCCAGCGGGATACCGTCAAACAGGACTTTCATGTCCTCGACACTGTCGATGGCCACACCCGCCTTGCCGACATCCCCCATAACGCGAGGGTGGTCACTGTCATAGCCGCGGTGGGTGGCAAGATCGAACGCGACTGAGACGCCCTGCTGGCCGGCGGCGAGGTTGCGGCGATAAAAGGCGTTGGATTCCTCTGCGGTGGAGAAGCCCGCGTATTGGCGGATGGTCCAAGGACGGCCCGCATACATCGTCGCCTTCACCCCGCGGGTAAACGGACCAAAGCCGGGCAAGGTGCCCATATGGGGCAGGTCTTTGGTATCCGCTTCGGTATAGAGCGGTTTGACATCAATACCTTCCAGCGTGTTCCAGGTCAGCGCGTCCAGCGGGCGGCCGCGCAGTTCCTTTTCAGCCAGTGTCCGCCAATCGTCGGTTCGGGTCGTCATCGGAAGTTCCTCTTGTCAGGTCGTAGGGGGGCGGGTTCGAGCCCACCGCGTGTTTGTCAGGGTCGCGCATCAGCTCCGCCAGGCCATCGGCACCGCCTTGCAGCCACATCAGATCGTCAGCGTAGCGCTCGCGCAGCGCTGCGGATTGAATGTCGGAGAACGGGTTCCAACGGCCCTCCCCGCGCGGCAGATCGCGGGCCACATTGGCGGCCAGGCGATGGCGTAGGGTCGGCAGGCCGTCGGAACGGTTGAGCCGGTCCGAGAGCGAGACCCGCGCCAGACGTGGACCGGCAAGCAGGGCCAGCTGCACCTCGGGGCGGTCGCCGTAGGTTTCATAGGGCATCACCCTGATGCGGGCATTGGGCATGGCGCAGGCGATATCCGTGATGACATCGCGCCAGCTGCGCGGATGGGCGGCGATCTGTCCCAGCACCGCGGCTGAGGGCAGCGGGTGCCCATTGGCCACCATCTGGGTCAACAACGAGGTCCAGAAGCGATCCGGACTGCGCAGGTTCAGCATCACATCGCGCACCTGCCCGTCAAAGGCCGCATCAAAACGGGCAAAACGCACCCCAATCCCGGCGTAGAGTTGGCGCTGTCGCAGCAGGTCGCCGGGCGTGCCCATAAGATCCGTGTCACTGATCAGCAGGCGTTGGGCGCCAGAGGCGGCCTCTGTTGCGATACGCAGGCGAAGACGGCCGCGCGCGCGGGTTACCAAATCGCGTCCCGTGACCGGAGCCGGGCCGGGTTGGATGCCGTGGAACAGCCCGTTGCGGGTCTGCTCCGGCCCCCAGACCGCAAGCCCATCCTGCCGCAGCTGCGCCGCGTGATGGGCGAGGAAGCCCTGAAAATACCCCGTCGCGCAGCGATGCGCGCCGATATGCAGCATGATATCCATGGCCAGTCCTGTCCCGATAGCGGCGTCGCGCAAGGCAGACAGCCGGGTTTGCAGAGGCCAAGAGCGTGCCACAGGGAGGCTGACGATGCGGTTAATGCACCGTGCGGGGCTGTTGCAGAGGTGCGTTTTTTTTGCCCCAAGCGCGGGATTGCCCATCGCAATTGCCGGGATGGGGCATATATTCATCGCAACAGGAGAGCTGATGAAACACTTGTTTGTCTTTGGAAAAACCCGTTTTGGGCTGGCAGAACCGCGAATTGGATCGGCTGGGATACTGGGGCTGATGGTTCTGCTTGCCATGGGGCTGCCATCTGCGGGCGTTGCACAACAGGCCGCTGCTGCTGCTGCTGAAGATACCGGGGTCATGACGGAGGAAACCACATCGCCGGAAGCAACCGACGCCGAGGCCCTGGTGGAGGTTGCGGATCCGCCTGCCGACCCTCTGGTGCAACTCGTGCGCCCCGGTGCCAGTGTTGAGCTGGACGATCTGATGTGGCTGCACCGGCCCATCGTGGTCTTCGCCGATAGCCCCGCTGATCCACGCTTCCATGAACAGATGGAGCGGCTGACGGACGGAGCCGAGGCCTTGCTGGAGCGCGATGTCGTCGTACTGATCGATACCGACCCCAGCGTGAAATCTGCGCTGCGCAAGAAGTTGCGGCCACGGGGGTTCATGCTGGTGCTGATCGGCAAGGATGGCGGTGTCAAACTGCGCAAACCGCAACCCTGGACAGTGCGCGAGCTGAGCCGGACGATTGACAAATTCCCCTCCCGTCTGCGCGAGGTCGAGGAGCGGCGCGGCAGCTGAGCGGACACGGACTGATGCAGGCTTGTGTCGCTGCAACCTCTATGCTGAGCGCCAAGGAGAGAGCGACAGCGCATCACGATCCCCCGCCCTGCGCGTAGAACAGGCGGCGGTTGGTGCGGTCGACCACCGCCATGAAGCGGGCGCGGGGTTCATAAATCAGCACCGACGTGGGATCGAGCAGAGCGATGAGATAAGCGCGGCTGACCTCCTCCAGCATGCAGTCCTTGCCGACGATACCGGCAGCGAAGATACCATTGCCACGGCCCTGATCCATCGTCATCACCTGAACCGAGACCATATTGGGCGACAGGCCCTCAACCTCAAAGGCGACGGGTTTGTTGTTATCGAGGTGACGCAGCCCCGCCCGGATTGAGCGCGCCTTGGTCAGTAGCGATGAAATGCGGGTGGCCTTCACTTCAAACACGCCTGCAGCGCAGTTGCGGCGGGAGAAGTAATACTGCGTCTCCCCCAGCTGCACCCAGTCGCCGACGGCGGCACGGGCCGCCGCCTCATCTTGCAAGGCGCAGCCCGCCAGCCCCGAAAGGGCCAGCGCCACACAGGCGACACGCGCCAATTTGTGATATGACTGCACCGACATCATGCCGTGTTATTCGAATTCCATGATCACTTCGTCAACGGCGAGGCTGTCACCAGCGGCAGCGTTGATCGCGCTGACCACGCCTTTCTTCTCGGCGCGCAGGATATTCTCCATCTTCATTGCCTCAATCGTGCAAAGCGCCTGACCTTCCTGCACCTCATCGCCGACTTCGACCTCCAGTTTCACCACCAGACCCGGCATCGGGCAGAGCAGCAGCTTGGAGGTGTCGGGGGCGATTTTCTCCGGCATCAGCTTGGCCAGTTCGGCCTGACGCGGGGTGCGGACATGGACCTTCAGATCGGCCCCCCGCGAGCGGATGCGGAAGCCGCCAGAGATTTTGCCAACTTTGACCACCAAACTGTCATCGCCCACGGTGAGCCGCGCCAACTGGTCGCCGGGCGTCCAGTCGGAGGCGACGCGCAGCGCGCTGCCATCGTCAAAGCGCACGGTGGAGCCGTCACGATCGGCGTCAACAGTCACGTTGAAATACACATCCTGAAGGGTCACGACCCAGTCGCTACCGACCTTGCGTTCGTGATTGTCCATCCGGCCCGACACGCGGGTGCGGCGGATTTCGGCAACCCGGTGCATGGCCGCAGAGGCGGCTGCAATCTTGCGCAGATCCTGCTCCGGCAGTTCGACCCCGTTGAAGCCTTCGGGATATTGCTCCTCGATGAAGGCAGTGGTCATGGTGCCCGCAATAAAGATCGGGTGATCCATCACCGCGCTGAGAAACGGCAGGTTGTGGCCAATGCCCTCAACCTCAAACCCATCGAGGGCATCGCGCATTGCCGCAATCGCCGCCTCTCGGGTGGGGCCCCAGGTGCAAAGCTTGGCGATCATCGGGTCGTAGTACATCGAGATTTCGCCGCCCTCAAAAACGCCAGTATCATTGCGCACAGCAAGCTCACCGGCCGGGGCATCCCCCTGCCATTTGCCGCTGTCATGCAGCGGGCCTGCAGCAACCTCTGCGGGCGGACGATAGCGGGTCAGACGCCCAATGGATGGTAGAAAACCTCGATAGGGATCTTCGGCATAGAGGCGGTTTTCAATGGCCCAGCCGTTCAGCTTGACGTCGTTCTGGGTGATCGACAGCGGCTCCCCCCCGGCGATGCGGATCATCTGTTCGACCAGATCGACACCGGTGATCAACTCGGTCACCGGATGTTCGACCTGCAGACGGGTGTTCATTTCCAGAAAGTAGAAATTCTTCTCGCCATCAACGATGAATTCCACCGTCCCCGCCGAGGCATATCCGACAGCCTTCGCCAGCGCTACGGCCTGCTCCCCCATGGCGCGGCGGGTGTCTTCATCGAGGAAGGGCGACGGCGCCTCTTCCACCACTTTCTGGTTGCGGCGCTGGATCGAACATTCCCGCTCCCCCAGATAGATGCCATTTCCATGGGCATCGCAGAGCACCTGAATTTCGATGTGGCGCGGTTGCGTCACAAATTTCTCAATGAAGATCCGGTCATCACCAAAGGAGTTCGCCGCCTCGTTCTTGGAGGACTGAAAACCTTCGCGGGCCTCGGCGTCACTCCAGGCGATCCGCATCCCCTTGCCACCACCGCCGGCGGAGGCCTTGATCATCACCGGATAGCCGATCTCATTGGAGATTTTCACCGCCTCTTCAGCGTCCTCAATCAGCCCCATGTAGCCGGGCACGGTGCTAACACCTGCCTCCTGCGCGATTTTCTTGGAGGTGATCTTGTCGCCCATGCTCTCAATCGCGCCAACCGGCGGACCGACAAAGGCGATCTTCTCAGCGGCCAGCGCCTCGGCAAAGTTAGCGTTTTCGGACAGGAACCCATAGCCCGGATGCACCGCCTGCGCGCCAGTTGCGCGGATCGCCTCCATCACCTTGTCGATGACGATATAGGACTGGTTTGCGGGCGGCGGGCCTATATGGACGGCTTCATCGGCCATTTTCACATGCAGGGACTGCTTGTCGGCGTCCGAATATATGGAAACGGTCTTGATACCCATCTTGCGGGCGGTCTTGATGACGCGGCAGGCGATTTCGCCCCGGTTGGCGATCAGGATCTTCTCAAACATTGGCTGTCCCTTGTCTTCGGTGTCTTCCGTGTGGTGCGAGGACGTGCCCCGCCACGGTCTTGGCTTCGTCGGAGCACAAAAAAGGCCACGCCGGAGAGAGCTCCGGGCGCAGCCTTTGTGCGGTGATGGATAGGCGGTTCTGGCGCGTGCCCGCACGGGGCATGCGATCAGACGTCAGACCTGTCTGCGGGCAAACCGCCTTAGCACTTGTGCGGATTTTCCTTGCAATAGATGACATTGGCGGCGGCCCCGACGGCAGCACCTGCGACGAGGTTGCCGTTGAGAAGTGCCGAGCCAACCGCCCCGGCCCCGGCGCCATAGACGACCTGTTCGCCCGTGGTGTCGCCACAGGCGGCAAGTGTGGTGCAGAGGCCAAAGGCCGCGAGAATGAGTTTTGCCTGCATGGGAGTGATCCTTCGTTGTGTGATCCAAGCTCTGCACAACTGTTTGCAGCCTCCTGGACAGGAGACAAGGATATCTGGTCTGCATCAGGGGGATGCGCAGAAGCCTGCCAAACACTGGGGGGCAATTGGCAAGCTTCCGCCTTTGCATCCAAGGAAAAAATGGGCAGGCCGCGATTGGGGGGGCAAACCTGCCCTTCCAGGCGAAGGGGCTGGATCAGATGCACGACAGGCTGACCTGTCTCTGTCAGATTGCCCCCAGCTCGGCGCAGAAACATCCCCTGAGTTGCAAAGCACGCGGATTTGGCGAGAACTCGCGCAAACCGGGAAGTCCCGTGCAGAATTACGCCGAAATCCGCCCCTAAAGGCCCATTTGACCGCCGGTTAGTGTCACCGCCCCGCAGTCTGGCAGGCTGTTTTACGGCCCGCAGAACAGGCAGATCCATAGATGACGCCAGCAACAGATTCGCCGGGTTCCTGTTGCCACCGCTGCGCCACAACCGCCCCCAAAGGCGGTCACAGCAACGAGGGCTATGGAGAATCCCGGTCAACATCCTAGCGGGCGCTTCCGTCGAAGACTTCGGGAAAGGACAGCTGTGCGGCATCGACGTCGATGACCAGCAGTGCTTCGTAGCTTTCGGGATCAAACGGGTCTTCTGCAGCGATTACCTCGCGGCCAAACAGCCAGCTGAGACGCCCCGCATCCAGATTGCCCCGCTCAAAAGGCTGGTCGCCAAAGCAATCCCACAGCGCCTGCATGAAGCCGGCATCGGCGCGCCGGTCCGCCGGTCGACGGTCGCGAAAACGCTCGCGCCGGGTGATCGGCGTGACCCCCTTGGGGTTAGGACGGCGGATGATGAATTGAAAATCGGTACCCGGCAGACGACCGGGAAAGCCGCGGTGTTTTAGCATGATGGTGCCTCCGATCCGGCACCCCGCGGGACGGTGGAGTCCGGCCGCAGGGCCGGACCCCTGTAGTGATTACTTGTATTTGCCGGTGTAGACAGGCTCAGCCGAAATCGGCTCGGGCTCGACAACGACGTATTCTTCTTCCTGCTGTGCACAGGCTGCAGCGGCTGCAAGCAGGCCCGCGAGGGCAACGAGTTTGATGCTCTTGGACATTTCTGTCTCCCAATTGTGTCTTTGAAACCTGCGCGGGCCACGGCCGGCGCCTGCCTCATTCTCAAATAACAGATCACACGTATGTGATCTGGCGCGAGAATAACCGAGATACGCGTGGTTTCACATCCCAAAGCAGAGCACGATGGCAGTTCGCGGGATAAAGCTGCAAAAAAGCGCCAGTTTTCAGCCTTGATCGGCATTTTTGTGACGCCGGGCGCCACCAGAACCGGAGACGGTGCCCTGACATCATCCCGGTGCATACAGGAAATCATCAGAACGCCTCCCAGATGCAGCTGTCACCTTCAGGGCGATAGCTTTCGAAGAACTGCGTTGCGGCGGCATCCGGCTGGCCAAACGGCACCTCACGATCCGACAACGAGATCACCACCCGGGCGGGCGCCAGCTGATGCTGCCGCAGATAGGCCAAGGCAAGTGTCTGACAGAGGTGATCCATATCCGGCGCCGCCTGCTCATAGCTGACCCCCGCCAGATCACGCGCAATCTGCGGCGCCAGAAAGCGAAAGCGCACCCAGAGTTCGCCGGTGGTCTCGTCCAGCAGCACTTCATGGAGATCAACACTTTGGCCTGACGGCACATCAACGGGAACAGCATCAGCCCGCTCCGCGATGCCAAGGCACAGGGCAAACACGATCAAAGAGACGCCGGAAACAAATCTGATGACAGGCCCAATACCGCAGCCCCGACCCCAAAAAAGATGGGCTCCTCCTGTCGGGGCTGCAGGCGCTGCACACGCGGTGCGCGCTGTCCGATATGAGCTGGCGCGGATCATGGGGCAGATTCGGTTCCGGTGTCAAACAAAGACGCAAATGTGGGCGCTAAAGCATGTGGTCGCTCAAATTGATCGCATTTTGCGAACAATCCACCCCGATCACGGGCGATTGGTTCCAGATCCCTGATTTCCCACAAGCTTTCCCCACCATTGCGGCAGCATATCCCGGCATATCGCAGCGCTAACATCAGGGTTGCATCCTCATCTCCCCTCGCAACCAAGGCGATATTTACCTTTGGCCGCAAGGGTCTGGGTTCAGGAATTCCGGAATGGTCCGGATCTCAAAGAGGGATATTGTCGTGTTTCTTCCACGGGTTTTTCAGCTGTTTGCCCCGCAACGACGCGAAGGCACGGCTAACGCGTTTGCGGGTGGATTGCGGCATGATCACCTCATCGATGAAGCCGCGCTCTGCCGCCACAAACGGATTGGCAAAGCGCTCCTCGTAGTCCTTGGTATGCTCGGCAATCTTGTCAGCATCCGCCAGATCGGCGCGGTGAATGATCTCGGTCGCCCCTTTGGCGCCCATCACCGCAATTTCAGCCGTCGGCCACGCATAGTTGAAATCACCGCGCAGATGTTTGGACGCCATCACGTCATAGGCGCCACCATAGGCCTTGCGGGTAATGACGGTCACTTTGGGTACCGTCGCCTCGCCATAGGCAAACAGCAGCTTCGCGCCGTGTTTGATCACGCCGCCATATTCTTGACTGGTCCCCGGCAGGAAGCCCGGAACATCCACCAGCGTCAGGATCGGGATCTCGAAACAATCACAAAAGCGGACAAACCGCGCTGCCTTGCGGCTGGAATCGATGTCGAGGCAGCCCGCCAGAACCATCGGCTGGTTGGCGACAACACCCACGGTCTGCCCCTCAAGGCGGATGAAACCGGTGATGATGTTCTTGGCGAAATCTTCCTGAATTTCGTAGAAATCCCCCTCATCCGCGACTTTGTGGATCAACTCCTTCATGTCGTAGGGCGTGTTGGGATTCTCTGGAATCAGAGTGTCGAGCGAGGTCTCAACGCGGCCCGGCTCATCAAAGAAGGGGCGCACCGGCGGTTTTTCGCGATTGTTCAGCGGCAGGAAGTCGACCAGTCGGCGGACCTCTGCCAAGGCTTCTACATCGTTTTCGAACGCCCCATCAGCCACCGAGGACTTCTTCGTGTGGGTCGAGGCCCCGCCCAGTTCTTCAGCCGTCACCACCTCATTGGTGACGGTCTTCACCACGTCGGGGCCGGTCACGAACATGTAGGATGTGTCTTTCACCATAAAGATGAAATCGGTCATCGCAGGGGAGTAGACCGCGCCGCCGGCACAGGGGCCCATGATGACGGAAATCTGTGGCACCACGCCGGAGGCCATGATGTTGCGCTGGAACACTTCGGCATATCCGGCGAGCGAGGCGACGCCCTCCTGAATCCGCGCGCCACCGGAATCGTTGATGCCGATGACGGGCGCGCCGTTCTGCACCGCCATATCCATGATCTTGCAGATCTTTTGCGCGTGGGTCTCCGACAGGGAGCCGCCGAACACGGTGAAATCCTGGCTGAAGACATAGACCATCCGGCCATTGATGGTGCCCCAGCCAGTGACCACGCCATCGCCAGCCGGACGCTGTTTTTCCATACCGAAATCGGTGCAGCGGTGCGCCACGAACATATCGAATTCTTCGAAACTACCCTCGTCCAGCAGCAGTTCGATCCGCTCGCGCGCGGTCAATTTACCGCGCCCGTGCTGGGCGTCGATCCGCTTTTGTCCGCCCCCCAGTCGCGCTGCGTTGCGACGGTCTTCCAGCTCGGAAAGGATATCTTTCATGGCCATGCCCCCTGTTGAATTTCAGGCGACCATAGACGCTGAACACGCCAAGCCAAAGTCAATAATGGCAAATTTGCAAAGCATTTGCGTAACCGATACGCTAATTTGCAAATCAGCGCAGAACCGCGCAGAAACCGTCGAAGCGGCCGGTATTCTTGATGTGCTGACGGGTGTGCTCGTATCACCGGGGTCGACTAACGGAAACGGAACACCCCCCATGTTACAACCTTCCCAGATCATCCAGGCCATGCAGTTCGACGGGTTCTACACCCGCAACCCGATGAACGGCGATGACGCCCCACGCCTCACCATCACCTATCAGTTCGCGGGCAACTCCGCGCCGGGCGACCTGCCCACTGGCTCGAGTTACTCCGGCTGGCAAAGCTTCAGCGCCGCCGAAAAAGCCGCCTTTGCCGATGCGTTCGCCCATATCGAGACCTTTCTCAACGTCGATTTTGTCGAGGTCCAAGGCTCCAGTGACCCGGATATGAACCTTGGCTCCGTAACCATCCCGGGCAGCACTGTTGGCGTCGGCGGCTACAGCATGAGCTACCGCGGCAATGATATCACCAGTTGGGATGGCTTTGCCGTGTTCGACAATACGCTGGATATGTCACAGGACAATCGCGAAAGCTTGATCCTGCATGAGCTGGGACATGCTCTTGGCCTGCAGCACACCCATGACGCAAACCTGCCTGAACAGTATGACAGCAACCTATACTCTGTGATGTCCTACCGGGAGAACCCGGTAAACGGGGAGGACAGCGACGCAATGATGCTGTTTGACGTGCTGGCGCTGCAGGACATCTGGGGCGCTGCGGATTTCAACACTGGCAATACCACGTATCGCGGGTCGCGTACGGATACGGTAGATGTGGTTTGGGACACCGGTGGCCGGGATACATTCAATGCAAGCGACCGGACCAATGCGGTCGCGCTGGATCTGCGCGAGATGCATTTCTCCAGTTTCGATGCCGAAAGCGATGTGACCATTGCCCATGGCGTCACCATTGAAAACGCAACCGGCGGGCGTGGGCGTGATCGCATCACCGGCAATGATGCAAATAACCGGCTGGTGGGCGGCGGCGGGCGCGACACCTTGCGCGGTGATGGCGGCAATGATGCGCTGAACGGCAACAGCGGTGTGGATCTGCTGGTCGGCGGCGGCGGCAATGACAGGCTGAACGGCGCTGGCGGTAATGACCGTTTGGTGGGCAACAGCGGTGCTGATCTGTTCATCTTTGCCCGCAAAGGGGGCAATGACACCATTCGCGATTTTCAGGATGACATCGACACGCTGCGCATCGTTGGCCACGGCAGCAAAGCGGATGTGCTGGCCCGCGCCAGCGAGGTGGGTGACGATCTCTACTTCGATCTGGAGGGCAATCACAGCATCACCCTGCGCAATATGACGTTGGAACAAATCAGCGACGATCTGCTGGTCTGAGGTCGCCAAACATGGACAATCGCCGCGGTGTGACCTAATTCGTTCACATGCGAACCATTCCGCGGCGATTTCTGGACCGCCGGTCCAACCCGAATATCGGCACGCTGATCCTTTTATCAGGACTGTCGGCGCTGGCGATGAATATCTTTCTGCCCTCCCTTCCCGGGATGGCGCGGTATTTCAATGCCGACTACAGCCTTATGCAGTTGTCGGTCGCGCTTTACCTTGCGGTGAGCGCGGTGGTGCAGATCTTTGTCGGACCGATCTCCGACAAACTGGGACGGCGCCCGGTGATCCTCTGGGGGGTGGCGCTGTTTCTTCTGGCGACGCTGGGCTGTCTTTACGCGCCCTCCGCCGAGGTTTTCCTCTTGTTTCGGATGTGCCAGGCCGTCGTTGCCTCGGCCATGGTGCTGAGCCGCGCCGCCGTGCGCGATATCTATGACAATGATCAGGCCGCCAGCATGATCGGCTATGTCACCATGGGCATGGCCGTGGTGCCTATGATTGGACCGGTGATTGGTGGCGCACTGGAGGAAACACTGGGCTGGAAGGCCAATTTCTGGCTGCTCATGGTGCTGGGCGCAGGCACATTTGCCATGACGTATTTCGACTTGGGCGAGACCGCCCGCAAGAGCGGCAAGACACTGATGGCCCAGTTTCGCGAATACCCTGAGCTGTTGCGGTCCCCGCGCTTCTGGGGGTATTCGCTGGCCTCTGGACTATCGTCGGGAGCGTTTTTCGCCTATCTCGGCGGCGCACCTTTTGTGGGGACCCAAGTCTACGGCCTGTCAGCAGCGCAGCTTGGGGTCTATTTCGCCTCTCCCGCAGTTGGCTATTTTATCGGTAACTTCCTGTCCGGCCGGTATTCAACACGCATCGGGCTGAACCGGATGGTGCTCTGGGGCTGCCTGATCAACGGGGTAGGTGTGGCCCTGTCGATGATACTGGCGCTCATGGGCGCGGGTACCGTCTATTCCTTTTTCGGTTTCATGACTTTTGTTGGACTTGGCAATGGTATGGCCATCCCTAATGCAACCGCCGGGGCGATCTCCGTTCGACCGCATTTGGCAGGCACAGCTTCAGGGCTGGCCGGGGCGATCATGATCGGCGTGGGTGCAGGACTCAGCGCCTATGCCGGTTATCTGCTGGTGCCGGGATCAACACCGGTGCCACTGTTGTCGATCATGCTGGCCACTGCAGTTCTGGGGCTCGTCTCCATCCGTGTGGTCATTCGACGTGAGAAATCACTGGGTATCTGAAGGGAGCGAGGCCGCACCCGGTGTGCGCAATTCCCCACCACCAGCCCCTATTGCGCCAATTGATTTGCAATTCTACAATTGCGACACCCTAAGTTTGCAAAGGTAGCTCTCATGGCGCAACAGAAACTCTATGCAGGGGCCAAGCTGCGGGAAATGCGGCTGCGCCTGTCGCTGACCCAAAAAGAGTTCGCCGCCAAACTGGGCGTATCCCTGCCCTATCTCAACCAGATGGAAAACAACAACCGGCCGGTGTCGACAACTGTGGTGCTGGCGCTGGCGCAGGAGTTCGGTCTGGACGTGACAGAGCTGTCTGCGGGCGACAGTGAACGCCTGGTCAGTGATATGCGCGAAGTGATGGCAGACCCTGTCTTTGCCGATGATACGCCCCCAATGGCGGATCTTCGGCTGACGGCTTCCAACGCACCTGCTTTGGCGCGCGCGCTGCTAACCCTGCACCGCGCCTATCGACAGACCCATGAGCGGCTGGCATCGCTGGATGAGGCCCTGGGGCGGGAGGATGCGCGCATTCAGGCCTCACCCTGGGAAGAGGTGCGCGACTTTTTCCATTATTGTGACAACTATATTGATGCGGTGGACCGCGCAGCAGAGAATTTCTGCGGGCGGCTGGATGCGCGCAGCGCGGCAATTGCGGCGCTGGATCAGGCCGGGATCAGCGTGGTGTTCGGCGATATCGACGGGCTGCGCAAATTTGACCCGGCGGGAAAGGTGCTGCGACTGTCCAACCGGGCCTCGCCGCAGACCCAGCTGTTTCAGCTGCTGTTGCAGGTGGCCCTGCTGCATCAGAATGACCTCTTGGAGGCGACACTGGATTTTGCAAAATTTCACAGCGACGCGGCACGGTCGATCGCCAAGATAGGGCTGGCCAACTACTTTGCCGGGGCGGCGATGATGCCCTATCGGCAGTTTTTGAACGCCGCGATCGAATGCCGCCACGATCTGGAACTGCTCTCCACACGCTTTGGCGCCTCAATCGAGCAGGTAGCCCATCGACTGTCGACATTACAGCGACCCGGTGCCAAGGGGGTGCCGTTTTTCTTTGTGCGGGTGGATCAGGCGGGCACGATCACCAAGCGCCACTCGGCCACCAGATTGCAGTTCGCCCGTTTCGGCGGCGCCTGCCCCTTGTGGAATGTGCACCGCGCGTTTGAAACGCCGGGGCGGTTCCTGCGGCAGCTGGCGGAGACACCAGACGGGGTGCGCTATATCTCGCTGGCGCGGGATGTCTCAAAACCCGGCGGTTCCTTTGGCTCACCGGTGCGCCGCTATGCCATCGCGCTGGGATGTGAGGTGCGCCATGCCGATGCGCTGGTCTATGCGGATACGCTGGATGTGAGTCAGGACAGCGCCTATGAGCCGATTGGCATTTCCTGTCGCATTTGCGAGCGGCGCGACTGTCATCAACGTTCAGTGCCACCGCTGGAACGGCGGCTGAGCATCGACACCCATCAGCGCGGCGTGCTGCCCTATGAAGTGAGCTGACCCATTGCGTATTACGCAATTTTCTTGGCAAGGAAATTGCTAAGGATCTCACAAAATCCTTAGTCCCTGAGTGGCGCAGCTCTCTGCGCCCCAAGCGGAAGATCAGCCGCGCAACCGAGTCAAAAGTGAGGACACGAAGGAAGTTTTCCGGGGAGGCTCAACAACATCCGGATGGCTGATATCCTCGGCGGTCAGGACCCGGCGCACAGCCGCCAGAATTTCGGCATCACTGTCAGCCCCGGCGGCTCCACCCATTTCCTCAGCGAAAGCAGTCTGGCAGCTCTGTTCCATCTGGCGTCTCCTCAACTCTGACCGCTTCGGCAATGATCCGCGCCGAAGCCCATTCGTTTGCTGCATCCAAACTATACGAAAGCATGGGAGATTGCCCTATTTTGCCTCAAATTTGATGAAATTTGGTTAATCTTCGCGGTGAAGCGGAAACAATCCCCACCACTTATCGTATTGTTTCTACAACCCGTACCGCCGTGGCGTGCTGGGTCGGTTTCCTGCAGGTTTCATCACCAATAAGGCCCTTTGTTAAACCGTCGGAATTGCGGCCTCCAAGACAAAAGGGCGCCCGAGGCGCCCTTCCATGCTGTACTTTTGGCAGGGGTCAAGCCTTGGACAGAATGCCCCAAATTTCATCCTTCAGTGCGGCGCGTTGTTTGCGCAGGCTGGTTTCGGCCTCGGCACTGACCGGTTCCACATTGGTTTCCGCACGATGTACCGCGCGGTTCACCGCGTGATACTCGTCCGAAAGTTTGGCAAAATGCGCGTCAGATTGTTTCAGCTGGCTGATCTGCGCGGTTTTATCGGGAAATTCTTCGGCCAGCTCATGCGGGGTATTGGACATCTGTTCGCTCCTTTTTCTCAGCGTCAGCCAGAGCTTAAGGCGACGGCCTGCCAGCCACCTTGACGCGGATCAAACCCGCGGCGACAGCGCATAAAAAAGACGCCCGCGCAACATTGTGCAGCGGGCGTTTCAGGGATCGTGAGTAACGGCGATCGCAATACCGGGATCGCGACATAGGGGTCAGCGCTGTGAGCCTTCCCAATTCGGGTTGAACCACGGTTCCGCATTGGACGACGGCAGGCGACGCCCCAGAATATGATCAGAGGCCTTCTCGCCGGTCATGATCGAGGGGCCATTGAGGTTGCCATTGGTGATCCGCGGGAAGATCGAGCTGTCCGCAACGCGCAGCCCCTCAACGCCGATGACACGGCATTCCGGATCAACCACCGCCATCGGATCTTCCACCGCGCCCATCTTGCAGGTGCCACAGGGGTGATACGCGCTCTCAACGTGCTCTCTGATGAAGCCGTTCAGCTCTTCATCCGATTGCAGCGCGTTGCCGGGCTGGATCTCATGTTTGACGAAGGGTTTCATCGCATCCTGCGCAAAGACTTCGCGGGTCAGGCGAATGCACTTGCGGAAGTCCTCCCAGTCCTTCTCCTTCGACATGTAGTTGAACAGGATCTTCGGCGCGTCCTTGGGGTCGCTGGATGCCAGCGTGACCTCCCCGCGCGAATCCGACCGCATCGGGCCGACATGGGCCTGGAACCCGTGGCCCTCAGCTGCGGCCTGCCCGTCGTAGCGCACGGCAATCGGCAGGAAGTGGTATTGGATATCCGGGTAGTCCACGCCTTTGTCAGAGCGGATGAAGGCCGCGCTTTCGAACTGGTTCGACGCCCCAAGACCGGTTTTGGTGAAGAGCCACTGCGCGCCGACCAACGCTTTGCCGAAGAGGTTCCAGTATTTGAACAGCGTAATGGGCTGTTTGGAGGCAAACTGGAAATAGAATTCCAGATGGTCCTGAAGGTTCTGGCCCACGCCGGGGCGGTCTGCGACCACCTCAATGCCATGTTCCGCCAGATGTTTTGCCGGACCAATGCCCGATAGCATCAGCAGTTTGGGCGAGTTCAGCGAAGATGCCGCAAGAATGACCTCGGCGTTTGCCCGGATCACCTCGATCTTGCCCCCACGCTCAACCTCGACCCCAACAGCGCGCCCGTCCTCAATGACCACCTTGCGCGCCAGAGCGCGGATCATCTCGCAGTTGTCACGCTTCAGGGCGGGTTTCAGATAGGCGTTGGCGGCGGACCAGCGCTGGCCCTTGTGGACCGTCATTTCCATCGGGCCAAAGCCCTCTTGCTGCTCGCCGTTGTAATCCTTGGTCACCGGATAGCCGGCCTGCTCTCCCGCCTTGACGAAGGCTGCGTGCAGCGGGTTGTCGCGGGGGCCGCGGGTCACATGCAGCGGGCCGTCGGTGCCGCGCCAGTCGGGATCGCCGCCATGGCCGCGATCATCCCAGGTTTCCATACGTTTGAAATAGGGCAGCACGTCGGCATAGGACCAGCCCGCAGCGCCGGAGTCGGCCCAGTGATTATAGTCGCCCGCGTGGCCGCGCACATAGACCATGCCGTTGATCGAGGACGACCCGCCAATCACCTTACCACGTGGGCAGACCAGCTCACGGCCTCCCAGATGCGGCTCCGGCTGGGATTTATACCCCCAGTCATACATCGACATATTCATCGGATAGCTCAGCGCGCCCGGCATCTGGATGAACGGTCCAGCGTCCGTACCGCCGTGTTCGATCACCAGAACCTTTTTGCCTGCCCCACTGAGCCGATACGCCATGGCACAGCCGGCTGATCCGGCACCAACAATCACATAATCCGTATTCATTGCGTCTCTCCATTGCGGATTCGGGGTGGGTCAAGGATGCCTGTGGCACCGCGCCCTGGCGCGGCTTGTCCTTGAGGCATCCCGAATCTGCCTCATCATTGTTCTGGTCTGCTGAGGACGCAAAGCGCCCTCAGCAGACCGCTCAGCAACCCCTTCCCTTTTGCCCTTTTGGGCAACGGGGCGGGTGGGTGGGCGTTGCCCAAAAGGGCATTCAGAACGCCGCTTCGACGTCGCCCATGCGGACGTAGACGGATTTCACCTGGCTGAAGTGCTTGATCGCCTCTTTCGAGTTCTCGCGCCCGACACCGGATGCCTTCACCCCGCCAAACGGCGCCTCCACCGGCGCGTCATTGTAGGAGTTGATGAAGCAGCTACCGGCCTCAAGGTTGCCGATCACCCGGTGGGCGCGGGTGAAATCCTTGGTGAACACACCGGCGGAGAGGCCGAACTCGGTGTCGTTGGCGCGGGCCACAACCTCTTCCTCAGTCTCAAAATCGAGGACGGACATGACCGGGCCAAAGATTTCTTCGCGTGCAATGGTCATCTCGTCGGTCACGTCTGCGAACACTGTGGGTTCGATGAAGAAGCCGTCTTTGTCGGCGCGGTTGCCGCCGCAGATCAGGCGGGCGCCTTCGGCTTTGCCCTTCTCGATGTAGCCCAGCACGATATTCATCTGGTTTTCTGTGACCATCGGGCCAAAGCTGGTCGCCTCATCCATCGGGTCGCCCAAGATGGCATTGCCGGTGCGCTCGGCCAGACGGGCGAGGAATTTTTCCTTGATGCCTTTCTGCACAAACACGCGGGTGCCGTTCGAACACACCTGACCGGAGGAGTAAAAGTTGCCGTTGATGGCGCCGCCGACGGCGTTGTCGATGTCGGCGTCGTCAAAAATGATCAGCGGCGACTTGCCGCCCAGTTCCATGGTGACGTGCTTCATCCCCTCGGCAGCAGCGGCATAGACCTTCTTGCCGGTGGGTACGGAGCCGGTCAGCGAGACCTTGTCAACGCGCGGGTCTGTAACCAGCGAAGCGCCAACCTCGCCCATGCCCTGAACGACGTTATAGATGCCAGCGGGCGCGCCCGCTTCGATCAGGATTTCCGCCACTTTCAGCGCGCAGAGCGGCGTGGTCTCGGAGGGTTTGAATACCATGGAGTTACCACAGGCCAAGGCAGGCGCGCCTTTCCAGCAAGCAATCTGCGTCGGGTAGTTCCAAGCCCCGATGCCCACGCACAGGCCCAGCGCCTCGCGTTTGGTATAGACCCAATCCTCGCCCAGCGGGATATGCTCACCGGTCAGGGAGGCTGCCAGGCCGCCGAAGTACTCCAGCGCGTCAGCGCCGGAGGTGGCATCAGCCACGAGGGTTTCCTGTAGCGGCTTGCCGGTATCATAGGTTTCCAGAACCGAGAGTTCATGGTTACGTTCGCGCATGATGTCGGCGGCGCGGCGCAGGATGCGGCCCCGCTCGGTGCCGGTCATCTTTGCCCATTCTTTCTGGGCTGCTTTGGCGGTGGAAAGCGCCTGTTCGACGATTGTGGGCGTGGCCGCGTAGACGGTGGCGATCTGCTCACCTGTGGCGGCGTAGATCACCGGGATCGGGGTACCGGCGGTGTCCTCAACGTATTCGCCGTTGATAAAGTGGCTGGCTTTGGGTTGTGCGGGGTGTGTCATAATATTCTGCCTCCGGCGGGGATATTTAGGGCCAGAAGATCTGGCGTAGGAGTGTGTGTGAGTGAGTGATCTATTCGCCGCGCGGAAAGCGGTTGCCTTCTTCGACGTCGTTCAGATCCATATGATTGCGCATGTAGCGCTCGGATGCTTTTTGCAGCGGCTGGTAATCCCAAGGGTAGTAGCCACCCTGGCGCAGGGCTTCGTAGACGACCCAGCGGCGGGCCTGGCTGGCGCGCACCTCGGCGTCAAAGCGCTTCAGATCCCAGCGCGCCTCTGATTTGGCGCGTAAGGTTTGCAGCGTGCCTGCGTGGGTCGGGTCATCTGCAAGGTTGTTGAGTTCCTGTGGATCCGCCTCCAGATCGAACAGCTGGTCGGGGTCCAGCGCGCAGCGGTTGTATTTCCATTTGCCATAGCGCAACGACACCAGCGGCGCATAAGAGGCCTCAGCTGCATATTCGATGGCGACCGGTTCGCTGCGCTCCGTGCCCATCGCCAGCGGCAGCAGGTTCTGCCCATCGGTCCAGGGTTCGATTTCCGCCATATCCACACCGGCCAGCGCGCCCAGCGTTGGGGTCACATCCAGCGTGGACACCGGCGTCTCGATCAGCCCGGCAGGCAGATTTGGTGCCGAGATCATCAGTGGCACCCGGGAAGAGCCTTCAAAGAAGCTCATCTTGAACCAAAGACCACGCTCGCCCAGCATATCGCCGTGGTCAGACACAAAGAGGATGATCGCCTCCTGCCTCGTGGTTTCCAGCACCTCAAGGATCTCACCGATCTTGTCGTCGAGGTAGGAGATATTGGCGAAATAGGCGCGACGAGAGCGTTTGATATCCTCTTGCGAGATATCAAAGCTGCGCCAGTCGTTGGCATCAAAGATCCGTTTGGAGTGATTGTCGTGATCGGCATAGTCCATTGCCGGGACCTCTGGCAGCAGATGTTCGCAATCCTCGTAGAGATCCCAGTATTTCTTACGCGCCACATAGGGGTCGTGCGGGTGGGTAAAGCTGACGGTCAGCCCCCAGGGGCGATCATCCTTGCCGCGCGCCAGATCATACAGCTTGGCCTTGGCGTGATAGGCGACCTCATCGTCATATTCCATCTGGTTGGAAATCTCTGCCACTCCTGCCCCGGTGACGGATCCCATGTTGTGATACCACCAGTCGATCCGCTCACCCGGTTTGCGATAATCCGGCGTCCAGCCGAAGTCAGCTGGGTAGATATCGGTGGTCAGGCGGTCCTCAAACCCGTGCATCTGGTCGGGGCCGACGAAGTGCATCTTGCCCGACAGGCAGGTGTAATAGCCCGCGCGGCGTAGGTGATGGGCATAGGTCGGGATGTCACTGCGGAACTCAGCCGCGTTGTCGTAGACGCCAGTGCGCGACGGCAACTGACCGGACATGAAGGACGCCCGTCCCGGCGCGCAGAGGGGCGAGGCAGTATAGGCGTTTTTGAACCGGGTGGAGCGGGCGGCCAGTTTCTTGAGGTTGGGCGCATGCAGGAAATCGGCGGGACCATCGGGGAACAGCGTGCCGTTCAACTGGTCAACCATCACGATAAGGATATTCGGGGCGGTCATCTTTCCAACGTCTCCTTGGTCTCTGCGATGCGGCCTCTGGCCGGGTAAACTGTTACGGCAAGCGGTATTCTGCACAGGGTGGGAACCATGGCGCCTGAAACCGAAGCTGTCTGAAATCTCGTAGCGGCGAAGCCGCGAAGGGCCCCGGCCCTGCCATCTGGCAGGCCGGGGCGCCCGGTCTTAGTGGGCTGCTTTGATGCGATCGAAGTCGAGGGTGTTTTCCTCGGGCGAAGTGGTGATCGCCGCAACTTCGCTGCGCTTCTTTGCGAAGATGTAGATCAGGCAGGCGATGTAGATGCCGATGACCACGGTGCCGACCCACTGGATCTGCAGCCACTGGCTCTGGAAAGCCAGGGTCAGGGCAAACAGCGCCACCGCATTGCCAAGCACATAGGGAAGCTTGCCCAGACGTTCGGCGCTGAGGTTCATGTTGTCGGTGTAAAGGCGGATCAACGAGTCAAACGAGTTGATCACGAAGAGAATGCCAACAACCGTCATGGACCAGTTGATCAGACCTGCGGTCGGAATGGTGTTCAGGTGATAGAAGTAGAGCACCGAGAACCACACCGCGAGCGGGATCGACGGGAACACCAGCAGGGCCGCCAGCAGCTGCCATGTGGTGAGACCGCCAACAAAGCGCGAGGTGAACTGGCCAATCATGATCGACCATGCAAACCACCAGAACAGGTAGAATTCATGGTATTCGGTCAGTGGCAGGATGAACTTGTGGATATTGCCAAAGTAGCCGCCGATATTGCCAGCGGTAGTGGCGAATTCGCCAAGCCCCATCCCCGCATAGGCCCACATGCCGAGGATCAACGCGAAAAACAGGAAGGTCGACCCCACCGACAGGATGCGGACGTATTTGATATCGGTCGAGGAATAGGCCGCCGCCAGGATCACCAGGAAGCAGATCACATAGAAGGCTGGGATGACCGTCTCGCCGTCGCCCACTTCGGCGATGTAATAAGGCATGTAGATCAGGAACAGCGCGCCGGTGAAGGCACAGGTGGTGATGATCACCAGATTGTTCAGCAGCTTCACAATACCGATCTCAAAGAACTTCACACGCGGTTCGATGGCGCAGAAGTAGAATGAGGTCAGGAAGTAGAAGGCCCAGATCAGAAAGCCCCAGAAGCCGAATTCAAGCGCCAGCGGATTGGTGAACGCATAGGCAGGCTCTGCCGCGGTATCCGCATAAAGCGGGTAGTCAAAGGCCAGCGGGAACATGATCAGCCCCACATCCAGACCCGAGGTGAACAGGATTGCGATGAAGGTGAACAATGGTACCGGGGTGACCCCGACAATGCGCATGTTCCACCACTTGATCACGCAGAAAATCACCAGCGCAAAGGCCAGCAAGATCCCGGCTGAGATGATTGTTGTCATACGTCCCTCCCTTGGATGGGCGTTGATCGCCCTTTTGACGTGTGCGGCAGGCATAGCAGAAAAATGGTCGTCTCTAAACCTATTTTTAAATGACCATTCAAGATCCGGAATGCGCATAACAGGAGTTGAAACGCAGAGCGACCTGACGCAAGACTGAAGAATGGGTAGAAAACGAATTCGCGACATCCGCAACGAAGAGCTGATCGAAGCCACCATCATCGCCGTTCACCGACGTGGGTATGGTGTTGTTACCATGGCAGAAATCGCGAAGGAGGCCGGGGCCTCGGCGGCCTCGATCAACTATTACTTCGGCTCTAAGGAAGGGCTGATGGAGGCCACGATGCGCCATCTTCTGAACAAGCTGCGCGAGGCGATGATCCGGGGATATGCCACAGCAAAGAGCCCGAAAGAGCGGCTTTACGCGGTGATGGATGCCAATTTTGACGATGATTTATTCAGCGTCGCGCAATGCAGTCTCTGGATGCAGTTCTGGGCCAGCGCCCCCTATTCGCCGCGCCTGTCGCGGCTGCACAGAATCAATCGCAGCCGTGTGCGCAGCCATTTTCTGGCGGAATTGAACGGCCTGCTACCGCAGGATCGGGTGGAGACGGCCCGCCACGCCCTACAATGCTATATGGACGGGGTCTGGTTGCAGGCGGCCCAGTCCGAGACGCCACTGGATACCGCCCAGGCTCGTCGCGCTGCCCATCGGGTGGTGGATCTGGCGTTGAACTAACTGCGCCTTCACCCGCAGGGACCACGTCGTTTAGTTCAGGGGCAGATCTTGGCGCTGATAGCGCAGCTCCGTCCCGCGCGGCATGTATGACAGCACCAACTCGTTCTCTGTCAGGGAGATGATCCGGTAGCAATGGGTGGGGCCGCCATCCTCAGCCTGGGCGACCAAATAGGGACCCACCCCCAAGGCGTCATCACAAGCGGTCTGAACTGACAACAGCTCAGTCATGGTTTCGACCGATCCGTAGAAATTATGCCGCGAGGCCCCTTCAATGATGAACAGATCATAGGCATCCGCCTGCGACACCCACCGGCCAGCCAGATCATCCAACATCAGATCATGCCGGGTCTCTGCACGCTCTGTCAGGGAATTTAAGCTAGCGAAGGTCACACGGTCGCCGGATGCCAAGCTCTCTCCGGATACGCGCACTGGCGTGCCGGGATCCAGCGCCTGCAGCCGGTCGATAATGGCCGGATCGGTCATCCCGTCATTTGTCACACAAAGCTGCCCCGCCCCCATGACCAATTTGCAGATTACCCGACCATCGCCGCGCTCCTCGCAGCCCTGAAATGTCACGTTCTGATCAAAGATGGTGTCCGCCGTTGCCCCCTCCCCCGGAATCGCCGAGCTGATTGGGCCAGTGCCGCCGGTCTTCGGACGGGAATGACGGCTTATTTGGGCCACATAGGCCGCGCTGGGCTGAGCGCTCCCGGACGGGTCGGCAATAATATTTGTGTCAATCTTGGCGAAAAATGCGCTGCCATAGCCACGGATGGCACAATCCCGGTCGCCGTAGATCGTGAAGTCACCTGGCGCTGTGCAGAATGAGATCCGCTCATCCAGAAACTGCCAATTCTGCGCCTCGCTGCGGAAGTAGTAAAACCGGTTCTTGAGCGACCCGTCGAGCACGCGTTCGCAGGTTTCAGGTGGCAGCGCCCACCAGCCATGGGACATCCACCGCCCATCGTCGCGGTAGGCCAGGCTGACGGACTGGGGCACAGCGGTATCGTTGCAGATCTCCAGCCCTGTGTAGCCCGAACTGTCAGGACCGTCTGCGCCTGCGGCCCCAGCCTGGGCGGGCAGCGCCAGCCCCAGCGGTGCCAGCAGAAACGCCAAGATCAGTCGGGCACGCATGAGTTTCACCTTTGTTACCGAAGCCGTTCGAGGTCCCTAGCAGCGCTATATGACGGTTTTGCGAAATCAGACTTTTGTGGCGAGGCTGGCCGGTGTCAGGGCCCGTCGCTTCAGCACCGCCTCCCGCCAAGTGATGAAGCTGACGGCCGCCAGGATCAGGCAGCCGCCGGCGACCACCCAGATATCGACCGCCTCACCAAAGACCAGCGCCCCGAGCAATGTGGCCCAAAGCAATTGCAAAAACGTTACTGGCTGAGTGACTGTCACCGGCGCCGAGGCGAAGGCGAGCGTCATTGCATAATGTCCAGCGGTGGCAAAGCAGGCGACCGCAAACAGGATCGCCAGCTCCCACAGCGTGGGTGTCACCCACACCGCAGCGGCGAAGGGCGCCAGAAACACCGTCACCCAGATCGACAGCATCGCCACAACCACCACCGGATTGGTGCCATCCACCGTGGTTTTGGCCAAAAGATAAGACGCACCGAAGGCCAACGCAGTGAACAGCATGGCGATATGGCCTGCCTCTACCTCGCGAAATCCGGGCCGCAGGATGATCAGCGCGCCGAGCAGCGCCACCAGAATGGCCCCGACCCGGCGCAGCGCCATGCGCTCTCCCAGAAACAGCGCCGCCCCGATGGAGACATAAATCGGCGAAAGGTAATTCATCGCCGTGACCTCGGCCAAGGGGATCTGGGTCATCGCAAAAAACCACAGGATTACTCCTAAGGTATGGACAAACCCGCGCAGGGCAAACAGCCCCCAAAGGCGCGGTGTCAGCTGGCTGCGGCGCAGTGCGCCAATCATCGGCAACAGAAACACCAGCCCCAGCAGATACCGCAGGAACGCAGATTCCGCTGGCGGGACTCGGTCGCCGAGGTATTTGACCAGCGCCGTCACCGCTACAAAGCAGAAGCCCGTCATCAGCATCCAGAACACGCCTCGCAAGGGCTGGTTGGCGGCGGTGCTTTGTGTGGGCGACGGAGAGTCTTGGGATGTTGAAGTCATGGCGGACATGAGACCACCGGGGCCGCTGCAGAACAACCCTTCACATATGAAATATCTTCAGGGACGGGCCATCAGCATTGGCTTGGTCGGGTAACGCACAGATCTTCATCGCGTCAGGCCCTACATCAGCAAAAGCTTGAGCGCGATCGCCCACATGGTGAGGCCAACCAGCACATCCAGCACCTGCCACGCTCGGGGACGGGCAAAGACAGGCGCCAGAAAGCTGGCGCCATAGCCCAGCGTAAAGAAGAAGACGAAGCTTGCGACCGCTGCCCCCAAGCCAAACACCAACGGCTGCGGATATTGCGCCGAAATCGAGCCGAGCAGCACCACTGTATCCAGATAGACATGGGGGTTCAGCCAGGTCAGTGCCAGCACCGTTGCCAGCATCGGCCAGAGTTTGACCGGCGCCCCCTGCCCATCGGCACTGTCCAGATGCGCCCCACCACGCCAGGCGGCCATCAGGCTGCGCGCGCCATACCACAGCAGAAACGCCGCCCCGCCCAGGCGCATCGCCAGCTCGAACCACGGCACCGCCAGTGCGAGAGAGCCAAAGCCCAAAACACCGGCAGTGATCAGCAGCGCATCGGAGCTGGCACAAGTAAAGCAGATCCAGAACACATGCTGGCGCCGCAGCCCCTGCCGCAGCACAAAAGCGTTTTGCGCGCCAATGGCCATAATGAGGCTGAGGCCCAGAAAGAAACCGGCGATCAGGCTGGGGGGCATGGAGATATCCTTTGGCGGTGTCTGCACGGATCGGTCTCCGCATCTGCGGCTTTGACTACGCCGCCTGAGTGATGTACGCAAATTAATCCGAATAATCTCAATTAAGCAGCGCTAATGAAATTCGATCCAAATCACCTTGCCGCGCTCTCAGCGGTACTGCGGCTTGGCTCCTTCGAGGCGGCGGCGCAGGCGCTGCTGGTCACGCCCTCAGCGATCTCCCAACGGATCAAGGCGCTGGAGGATCGGATCGGCAGCAGTCTGGTGCAGCGTGGCAGCCCGTGCCTTGGCACCGAGGCCGGGCTTCGCATTGCCAAGCATGCCGAGGATGTGGCCTTGCTGGAAGCGGCAGTGTCAGAGGATCTGCGGCTGGAGCGCGCGCCCGGTGCATCGCGCCTGCGGGTGGCGATCAATGCGGACAGTCTGGCGACCTGGTTTGTTCCGGTGATGGCCGCCTGCGACGGACTGCTGTTTGATCTGGTGATCGACGATCAGGATCACAGCGCCGACTGGCTGCGCCGGGGCGAGGTTTCGGCGGCAGTAACCGCCCATGCCAAGCCGGTGCCAGGCTGCGATGCCTACCCATTGGGAGCGCTGCGCTATATTGCGACGGCGTCACCGGGGTTTCGGGAGCGCTGGTTTGCCAAGGGCGTGACACAAGAGGCTGCAACCCGCGCCCCCTGTCTCATATTTAATGCCAAGGATCAGCTGCAGGGGCGCTGGCTCAGCGCACATGTGGGCAGCGGGATTGCACCGCCTGCCCATTTCCTGCCGTCCAGTCAGGCCTTTGTCGATGCCGCATTGGCAGGCGTGGGCTGGGGGATGAACCCTGAACAGCTGGCAGCACCTTATTTAACGACAGAGCAGCTCTGCCCGCTGCTCCCGTACACCCCGCTGGATGTCCCATTGACCTGGCAGGTGAGCCGGGTTCTGGCCCCGGCCCTTGCCGATGTGACCCGAGCTGTGCTCAAATCAGCGCGTCGGCATCTGACGCCGATCTAGCCACCGGGGGCACGAATACAGTGCCAGAGGATAACGACACCAGCAAAACGGATGGCAGGTTATTCAGCCTGAGAACCGATCCCGCCCGCACCTCGCCGAAGCGGCTGCGCATTCTGACACTGGGGCGAAGCTTTCTATGGCAGCTGGTTCTGCCAAGGATCGTGGTGCTGCTGACATGGACACTGTTGAATACTGTCGTGGTCCTGCCGATAAGGTTGCTCTATGCGCTGGTTCTGATCGACGCGCTGCTGCTGCTGTGGCAGGCGCGGTGTTTCCTGCGCAGTGCGGATGCTCATATCCGCGACACCGGACATCTGGCGCCGGTCTGGGGTGGGTATCTGGCCATTCTTTTCGCTGGCTTCGCCACAGTCACCCTGTGGTGGGACGCGGTGCTGATCGCCACCACCCCGGTTGAGCCGGATTATGCCGAGCAGGAACGGCTGGCGCGTGAGGCGCTTTATGACTTGTCGATCACCCCGGATGGGCGGCGGCTGATCTTTGTTGGGGAAATCCCGCATGGGCTGACCCGCCGCGTGGCGGCGATGATGGCGGAAGCCCCGGCCCTGCGTGAGGTCGCCCTGAGCGGTCCGGGCGGGCTGATCTATGAGGCGCGCGGTGTGGCCCGGCTGATCCGGGAGCGGGCGCTGGACACGGTGGCAGAGGGCACCTGCGCCTCCGCCTGCACGCTGATCTTCGCGGCGGGGCAACAGCGCAGGCTGGCCGATCAGGGCATCTTGGGGTTTCACGCCTATGCGCTGAATTTTCCCGGCGGGTTGCCACAGGTGGATCTGGGCCGCGAACAGGCCCGCGACCGGGACTTCCTGATCGAGCAGGGCATCAGCGCTGGGTTTGCCGATCGGCTGTTTGCCACCGCGAGCAACGACCTGTGGATGCCGGACGCGGATGAGCTGCGACGCGAAGGCGTGCTGACGCAGCCCTGATCGTCTCCGATCAGCTCAGGGCCTTGGTCATGCGGTAGTTGTGAAGCCCGACGCCCCGGCGTTCAATCTCGCGGCGCCCTTCGTCAGTGAAGCCCTTCCGGGTAAGAAACCGCTTCGCGGCCTCGCTCGCCTCGACATATAGGCTGCTCAGCCCCAAATCCCGTGCCTGTGCCTCCAACTGCTGATAAAGCGCAAGGCCGACGCCGGTGCCCGCCACATCCGGGTGACAGTAGAAACAATCGATATGGCCGTCCCGCTCCAGCTCGATAAAGCCCTGCGGCTGATCGGCGGCATTCACCGCGACAAAAACAAAGCGCCCGTCACCGGCGCGGCCCTGCCACACCTCCGCCGGAGCCGGTTCCGGGCTCCAGGCGGCGCATTGCTCCGGGCTGTAGTCCCGCGCGCTCACGCCATGCACGGCAGCGTGAAAAATCTGCGCCAGCACTGCGGCATCTTCGGAGCGGAAACCTCTGATTTTCATCGTTTTATCCTTATGCGGATTTGGCCCAAGGGGACTGCACAGACGAAAAGACCCGCCAGTCCGGCGGGCCTCAGACTTTCTCATTGTCACAGCCGCGGTTTACAGCTGCTCCATCACCTCGTCGGAGGCTTCGAAGTTGGTGGTGACGCGCTGCACGTCGTCGTCGTCCTCCAGCGCATCCACCAGCTTCATCAACTTCTGCATGCCCTCAAGGTCGAGTTCCGTGGTGGTGGTGGGTTTCCACACCAGCTTGGTCGAGTCCGACTCGCCCAGTTCACCTTCCAGCGCGTTGGACACCTCGTTGAGGTCGGTATCGGCGCAGTAGATGATGTGGCCATCTTCGGAACTGTCGACATCTTCGGCGCCCGCTTCAATCGCAGCCATCATAACAGTGTCTGCATCCCCGACCGTCGCCGGATAGGTCACCTCACCCTTGCGGTCGAACATGAAGCCAACGGAGCCGGTCTCCCCGAGGTTGCCACCGTTCTTGGAGAAGGTGGAGCGCACGGTGGAAGCGGTGCGGTTGCGGTTGTCAGTCATGGCTTCGACGATGACGGCCACACCATTCGGACCATAGCCCTCATAGCGGATTTCTTCGTAATCGTCGCCTTCACCGGCAGTGGATTTCTTGATCGCGCGGTCAATCACATCCTTGGGGACGGATTGGCTCTTGGCTTCTTTTACCGCCAGACGCAGACGTGGGTTTTTCTCAGGATCGGGGTCGCCCATCTTGGCGGCGACGGTGATTTCCTTGGAGAGTTTCGAGAACAATTTCGACCGCGCGGCGTCCTGACGGCCCTTGCGGTGCTGGATATTCGCCCATTTGGAATGGCCTGCCATGGTGCATCCTTGCTGCTTCAATTTCGATCTGGCGCCCATATAGCCCCGACACCGGGGGGCTTTCAAGCGCCCCATATGCGCCCCGCCCCTACCAGCGCTGCCGGATCCTAGGCACACGCCACGACAGAAGGGTGCATTGCGACGGTTGCCCCGCCCGCCCCAGCGGCTAGAGTGGCGCCATGACATTTGACCAGATTGTTTTGTTCGCCCTCTTCGCCGCTGTCTTTGGCCTGCTGCTTTGGGGAAAGTATCGCTATGATATCGTGGCGTTTTCAGCGCTGATGGTGGCGGTGGTTCTGGGCGTCGTGCCCGCCAGCGACGCCTTTGCCGGGTTTGGCCACCCCGCCACATTGGTGGTGGCGCTGGTGCTGGTGGTCTCGGCCGGTTTGGTGCGGTCGGGCGCTGTATTCCTGATCACCCGCACTTTGGTGGACAGCAGCCGCAATCTGGGCGCGCATATCACGCTGATGGGGGGCATTGGCGCGGTTCTGTCGGCCTTCATGAACAATGTAGCGGCGCTGGCGCTGCTGATGCCGGTGGACATTCAGACCGCGCGCAAAGCAGGGCGCACGCCGGGGATGAGCCTGATGCCCCTGTCTTTTGCCACCATCTTGGGCGGTATGGCGACGCTGATCGGGACGCCCCCCAATATCATCATTGCCTCAATCCGCGAGGAGACCCTGGGAGAACCGTTCCGGATGTTCGACTTCGCCCCGGTAGGTGGGATTGCGGCGCTGGCGGGGCTACTGTTTGTGGCGTTGATCGGCTGGCGTCTGATCCCGCTGCGCCAGAATGCGGCAGGCGCGTCAGAAGCACAGCTGTCCCAATATATTGCCGAGCTGACGGTGCCCGAAGGTTCCGAGATGATTGGCCAGCGGCTGGGCGAATTCGACAAAGAGGCTGAGAAAGCCGATGTGGCGATCCTGGGGCTGATCCGTGACGGTAAGCGGCTTTATGGGCGGGCGGCAGGTCAGCTGTTGCGGGCTGGCGACGCTCTGGTGCTGGAGGCGACACCCGAAGCGCTGGATGAGTTTCGCAGCGCCGCCTCCCTCGACTTTGCCGATGCCGCGCGCCAAGAGAAACTGGCCGCTGCGGGTGATGGGCTGGAGCTGATTGAGGTGGTGGTCCCTGAAACCGCCCGTATCAAGGGGCGCAGCGCGCAGGCGCTGGGGCTGGCGTGGCGGCAGAACACGGTGCTGATGGGGCTGGCGCGGCAAGGCCGCCGCCTGACCCGCCATATCCGTCAGGAACAGATTGAGGCCGGGGATATCCTGCTGCTGCTCTGCCCGCGCGATCGCGGCGCCGATGTCACCGAGTGGCTGGGCTGCCTGCCGCTGGCCGAGCGCGGCCTGTCGGTAACCGCCAATGACAAGACCTGGCTGGCGATTGGTCTCTTTGCGGGGGCGGTGCTCGCGGCCTCGCTCGGGCTGATCTATCTGCCGATTGCACTGGGGCTGGTGGTGGTGGCCTATGTGCTGACCAAGATCCTGCCGCTGGCGGAATTGTATGACCACATTGAATGGCCGGTGGTGGTGCTGCTGGGATCAATGATCCCATTGGGGGCAGCCTTAGACAGCGCCGGTGGGACGGCTCTGATTGCCGAAAGCCTGCTAACACTGACCAATGGGATGCCCGCCTGGGCCATTCTGACAGTGTTGATGGTGGTCACCATGACACTATCGGATGTGCTGAACAACACCGCCACAGCCATTGTTGCAGCCCCCGTCGGCATCCAGATGGCCAATGGCCTTGGGGTGTCGCCTGATCCGTTCCTGATGGCGGTGGCGGTGGCGGCTTCTGCAGCGTTCCTCACCCCTATCGGGCATAAGAACAACACGCTGGTGCTGGGTCCCGGCGGCTATCAGTTTGGCGATTACTGGCGCATTGGTCTGCCGCTTGAGGTGTTGATCATCGCCGCCTCAATCCCGTCAATCCTGCTGTTCTGGCCACTCTGACCGGGCGGCACTTTCTACTACTGACCCAACGGCAGCGCGCGCAGAGTTTGCGCCGATGCCCTCTGCACGCTTAGGCTGATCCCACCACAGGGAGCAATAGCAGAGGCACGCCATGGGACAGGCAACGGACAACGCCGCAGATGTGATCATTGTCGGCGCCGGGCTGGCAGGGTTGGTGGCCGCAGCAGAGCTGGGCGACCGGGGCAAGCGGGTGATCCTGCTGGATCAGGAGCCTGCACATTTCCTGGGCGGTCAAGCCCATTGGAGCCTTGGTGGGTTGTTCATGATCGACACCCCAGAGCAACGCCGCATGGGCATTCGCGACCGCCCCGATCTGGCCCGGCGCGACTGGTTCGGCAGCGCCCAGTTTGACCGCCCCGAAGACCACTGGCCGCAACGTTGGGCACGGGCCTATCTTGAGTTTGCCAGTGGCGAGATGCGCGCCTGGCTGCACGGGCTCGGGATGCGCTGGTTTCCGGTTGTTGGCTGGGCCGAACGCGGCGGCGGCGAGGCTGAGGGGCACGGCAATTCAGTGCCGCGCTTTCACCTGACCTGGGGCACAGGACCGGGGGTGGTCGCGCCCTTTGCCGCGCGGGTTGAGGCCCATGTCGAGGCCGGTCTGATCCAGCCGCGATTTCGCCATCAGGTCAGCCATATCATCACCCAGGGCGGCATCGTCAAAGGCGTCTCCGGCGAGGTCCTGGCCGAAGATCAGGCCCCGCAAGGCGCGCGCACAAACCGGCAGGAAATCGGCGAGTTTGAGGTCTATGCACCGTCGGTGCTGGTGGCCTCTGGCGGGATTGGCGGCAATCTCGATGCGGTGCGGAAAAACTGGCCCGTGGAGCGGCTGGGCCCGGCGCCGCGCCGTATGGTGGCAGGGGTGCCCTTTCACGTGGATGGGCGGATGATCCCCATCGCGGAGGCCGCTGGCGGTCATGTCATCAATGCCGACCGGATGTGGCACTACACCGAAGGGCTGCGGAACTGGGATCCGATCTGGCCCAATCACGGCATCCGCATTCTGCCGGGACCGTCCTCAATGTGGTTTGACGCCAGAGGCGACCGTCTGCCCGCGCCTTATCTGCCGGGCTTCGACACGCTGGGCACTCTGCGTGATATCCTGAAGACCGGGCAGGATTACAGCTGGTTCATCCTCAGCCAGAAGATCATCCAGAAGGAATTTGCCCTCTCCGGATCCGAGCAGAACCCGGATCTGACCTCCGGCAAATGGGGCGAGGTGCTGCGCGCGCGGCTGTTATCGCGGGGCAAGGCCCCGGCCCCGGTAGAGGCCTTCAAGAAACATGGCGCGGATTTCGTCGTGGCTGACACGCTGAGCGATCTGGTCAAGGGCATGAACGAATTGGGGGAGCTGCCGTTGGAGGAAACCCACCTGCGCCGCCAGATCGAAGCGCGCGATGCGCAGGCGGACAACCCCTTTGCCAAGGACGCCCAGCTGATTGCGATCAATGCCGCGCGCAACTACCGGGGCGACCGGCTGATCCGCACTGCCAAGCCGCACCGCCTGCTCGACCGTGCCAATGGGCCGCTGATCGCAGTACGCCTGAACATCCTGACGCGCAAATCACTGGGCGGGTTGCAGACCAATCTCGACGGGCAGATGATCGGCGCGGATGGCTCGACTGTACCGGGGCTATTTGCCGCTGGAGAGGTGGCAGGTTTCGGCGGCGGCGGTTATCACGGCTATAACGCGCTGGAGGGCAGTTTCCTTGGTGGGTGCCTGTTCACCGGCCGTCAAGTCGGACAATCCCGCGCCATCGCATAGCCCTTTTCAACCGCCGAATACTTATGGTTAACAACCTCCTAACGGAGGCTGTTAAAGCGGCCAGAAGAACGGGATCAGGATAGATGCCAGGAGGCCAACGCTAAAGTTCAGCGGGATGCCCACGCGCAGGAAGTCTGTAAACTTATAGCCGCCGGGGCCATAGACCAGCATATTGGTCTGATAGCCGATTGGCGTCGCGAAGGAAGCCGAAGCCGCGACCATTACCGCCACCACCAAGGGACGTGGATCAATGCCCATGGCCTGCGCCAGACCAACCGCGATTGGCGTCACCACCACCGCCACGGCGTTGTTGGAGACCAGCTCTGTCAAAATTGAGGTCAACAGATAGACCGCCCAGACCAGAAGGAACGGCGGCAAGATCGAGAGTGACGGCGCAATCGCCTCCACAATGAGCCGCACAGCGCCAGAACTCTCCAAGGCGGCGCCGATGGCCAGCATGGCAAAGATCAACGTCAGCAACCGCCCATCGACAAAGGAAAACGCCTCATCCGCATCAATACAACGGGTGATCAGCACCAGTGAGACCGCCAGTACAGAGAGCAACAGGATGGGGGCTACGCCAAGGGCGGCCAGCAGCACGATACCGATCAGTGCGGCAATGGCGATGGGCGCGTGACGGCGGCGGTAGGCGCGCACTGAGGGCTGCGAGACGGCCGCCATATCCATATCTGCGGCAAGGCGCTGGATATCCTCAGCGTTGCCTTCCAGCAGCAGGGTATCGCCCACCCGCACCACCAGATCTTCCAGCTGAACGCCGATATTCTGGTTCCGGCGATGAACCGCCAACGTGTAGACGCCATAGCGGCGGCGCAGACGCATCGCACCAAGCGAGCGGCCCACCATGCGGCAGCCTGGAGTTATGAGCACCTCAACGGTTTCGGTCTCCACGGTAGAGACCTGATCGACCCGCTTCAGCTCCTTGTTGCGTTGCAGGCTGAGGAGTTCGGTCATCTTGGTCCGCAGGACCACCCGATCCCCGACCTGCAACTCCACCCCTTTGAGCGCGTTACGCAGCGAGATATCACCGCGAATAACATCAATCAGCCGCACGCCGGGGCGTTTGAACAGCTGAACCCCAGTGACTTCGCGCCCGATCAGGTTGCTGTCAGGGGGGATCACCGCCTCGGTGAAGAATTTCATCCGCGAGCGGTCACTCAGTAGGCTGGCCATGCTGCTGCGGTCCGGTAGCAGACGGGGGGCGATGAACCGCAAATAAATCATCCCCCAGATCACCAGAATGATGCCCAGTCGTGTGACCTCAAATATGGTGAACGGTGCCAGCCCCTGCGCCCGCGCGACACCGTCGACGAGCAGGTTCGTGGAGGTACCGATCAGCGTCAGCGTACCGCCAAGGATGGCCGCATAGCTGAGCGGGATCAGCATCTTGGAGGCCGAAACCTTCATTGTGCGGGCGATCTGGATGAACACTGGGATCATTACCACCACCACAGGCGTGTTCGACACCACGGCAGAGGCGACAACGACAAAGACCATCAACAGAGCGATGGCCAGCTTGGGATTGATCTCCGCCTGTTTGCGCGCTTGCGCGGTAAAGGCATCCAAAGCACCGGTGCGCACCAAGGCCCCCATGATGATGAACATGGCCGCAATGGTCCAGGGCGCCGGGTTTGACAGCACCGGCAGAGCCGCCTGATAAGGCAAAACACCGGTTGCCAGCATCACAGACACGCCCGCTAGCGCCACCACCTCGGTCGGAAAGGTCTCGCGCAGGAAGGCGACAAACATCGCTACTACGATCAGCAGCGTCAGGATTGCGCCACCGGTTTCGCCAAGGGGAAGAAACTGCATCAAGGGTAACGACATCCAAGAAGTTGAGAGATCAATCATCGGCGACCTGAATAAACGGGCTGAACCGTATCACAGATCGCGCGGCCCAAGGGAGTGAACCTGATCTTGTTAGACGAGGCAAGGGCCTCGCTATACAACCGGTTTGCATAACCCTGATTTATCAGCTGTTTGCGAACAGGGTTCGGGTTTTGCGCGCACAGGGAGACAAATGTCCCCTGCGCTGTCTGTATTGTTTTGCGAAGCCGAGCAAGTTGCGAGCTGCATGAGACAAAATCTGCCTCAAGGGACAGCCTGTTCCAATAGCCCCCCCACCCGGATCATCCGGATCGATTTGGCGGCGCCTGTCCGGTCATCGGTTTCCACAAAAACGCCGGAAAGCGTTGCGGGGCCTTCTGCGGGGGTGAAGCGGTTCTTCGGCATTCCGGTCAGGAAACGGCGCATCGGTTCAGCCTTCTCCATGCCGATCACCGAGTTGTAATCGCCGCACATGCCGGCATCTGTCAGGTAGCCGGTGCCATCAGAGAGGATCTGCGCATCGCCCGTCGGCACATGGGTGTGGGTGCCCACCACCAGCGAAGCGCGGCCATTGCAGAAATGGCCCATAGCCATTTTCTCAGACGTGGCTTCGCAATGCATGTCCACGATCACCGCCTGCGCCAGACCGCCGCGTGGATGTGATTTCAGCACCGCCTCCACCGCGCCAAAGGGATCATCATAGGCCCGTTTCATGAACACCTGCCCCAGCGCCTGCACCACCAGAACCTTACGCCCGCCGGGCGCGTTGAACAGCCGGTAGCCACGCCCCGGTGCGTTTTTGGCAAAATTGAGCGGACGGATAATGCGCGGCTCTTTCTCGATGGCCTGCAACATGTCCTTTTGGTCAAAGGCATGATCGCCAAGGGTCAGGCAATCGGCCCCCGCATCCAGCAGCGCCTTGGCATGATCGCCATTCAGCCCCATGCCATTGGACGCGTTCTCGCCATTGACCACGACAAAATCGAGCCGCCAGTCCTTGCGCATCTGCGGGAGGTGTTCGGAAATGGCCTTGCGTCCCGCGCGGCCCATGACATCGCCAAGAAATAGAATTCGCATTGTGGCGTGGTACGCCGTTGCAAGGCTCAGGACAAGGCCCGCGTTAATGGTCCAAAACTTTTTGAAAATTGTTGCCCAGATTTTTCGGAAAAATCTGGGCGATCAGCCGCAGGGCTATCGGCTGAACTGCAACACCCGGCTTTCGGTGATCAGCATGTCCAGCGGTTGATCTGTTGGTTCCAGCGGCAGATCATCAGCCTCTTGCGCGTCAAAGGCAAATCCGATGGCCAATGTCGCACGTTTACCGCGCAGCAACTCCAGAGTGCGGTCATAAAAGCCGCCGCCGTAGCCAAGCCGCCCGCCCTGCGCATCAAAGGCAACCAGCGGAACGATCAGAATTTCCGGCTCAAGATAGTCATCCACCTCGGGCACTTTGGCCCCAAACGGCCCATCACGCAGCGCCCCGTCTGGCTGCCAGCGACTAAATTTCAGCGGTGTATCCTTGGCCTGGATCACCGGCACACAGACAGGCCCATGGGCTGCGGCCTCTGCCATGGCGGGGAGCGGATCAATTTCCGTGCGGATCGGCATATAGCCAGACAGCGGCACACCGCGATATCCAGCCAGCACCTCCGAGAGATGTCCGGCGGCACCCGGTTTATTCATCTCATACGCAGCCTTGCGGCGCTGAAAGGCAGCCTTGCGGGCCTCAGCTTTGATCTGGGTTAGAGTATCCATGAGAGCGATCCTGTCAGAACGAATAACACGGCCCGATAAGACGGGCACCAAAAGCGGCGAAGATCAGAGCAGCATCGCCCCGGCCAGCCCAAGAAAGGCAAAGAACCCAACGATATCCGTGACCGTCGTCACAAAGGCACCGGAGGCTAGCGCCGGATCAACGCCAATCTTTTCAAGAATAATCGGCACCACGGTTCCCGCCAGCCCCGCGACGACCAGATTGATCACCATAGCGACGGCAATCACCACGCCCAGCAAAGGGGAACCGAACCACAAGATCCCCACCACACCCATGATCAGGGCAAAGGCAAGGCCGTTCACCAGCCCCACCAGAACCTCCCGCCGGATCACCCGCCAGACGTTGGAGCCGGTCAGGTCGCGGGTCGCCAGCGCGCGCACCGCCACCGTGAGCGATTGCGTGCCAGCATTGCCGCCCATGGAGGCCACGATGGGCATCAGCACAGCCAAGGCCACAAATTCGGCAATCGTCGCCTCAAACTGCGCAATCACCAGCGAGGCCAGAATTGCGGTGGCAAGGTTCACCGCCAGCCAGGGAAAGCGCTGCTTCGTCGTGGCCATCACCCGGTCTGCAAGGCTGCCCTCGCCCACACCGGCCAGGCGCAGAATGTCTTCTTCATGCTCTTCGTCCAGCACGACCATCGCATCATCCATGGTGATGACGCCCACCAGCCGCCCCTCATCATCGACCACAGGGGCCGAGATCAGGTGGTACTGGTTGAAGGCATAGGCCACGTCTTCCTCGTCCTGATCGGCAGGGATGATCTGAAACGTCTCCTCGACGATCTCGCCCAGCGGCACCTCGCGTTTGGACGACATGATCCGCCCCAACGTAACATTGCCGACGGGATGCAGCCGCGGATCGACCAGAACGACATGGTAGAATTGATCCGGGAGATGATCGGATTCCCGCATGAAATCAATTGCCTGTCCAACCGTCCAATGGTCGGGCGCCATCACCACCTCGCGCTGCATCAAACGACCGGCGGAGTTTTCAGGATAGCTCAGTGATTGTTCAACCGCGACCCGGTCGGCGTCTTCCAGCGTATTGAGGATGGCCTCCTGCTGCGGCTCTTCCAGATCCTCCAGCAGGTCGACAACGTCATCGCTTTCGAGATCACGCACCGCTTCTGCAAGCACCTGTGGGGCAAGCTGCGAGATCACCTCTTCGCGGATGCTTTCGTCCAGTTCCGACAGGATTTCCCCGTCGAATTCGCGATCATAGAGCCGGATAAGCTGTTCGCGATCCGTTGCGCTGATCTGTTCCAGAAGGTCGGCAATGTCCGCCGCGTGCAGCGGCTCCATCAGCGCGGTCAGTTGCGCCTGATCTGCGGCCTCAACCGCCTCAAGAATCTGGCCGACCCGTTTGCGATCCAGCTCATAGGCATCCTCGGACGCGGGGTCGATTGTCTCCTGGTGGTCATCTGCAATCATCTGAGGCCCCTTTTCGCGGTTGCTTCTGGAATAAAAGAAGCAGTTACCGAAAAACAATGACAATGACGTAATTTACCGCCGATGGTGCTGCGCGTATCCTGTGGACCGCAGTTTGACAAGAAAGGACCGCGTCTTATGCAGGCAAACTATATCTTACGGGGACAGGTTCTTTCGTTCACAGACACCCCCTTCGGCGGCGACAGCCCGGAGGCGGCAGCCGAGCTGCATGAGGCGGTCGCCATCGGTGGTGGCAAGGTGCTGGAAATGGGCACATGGGAGGGCCTGTGCAAGGCCCATCCGGCGGCAGAGCTGGTCGATCACGGTGACCGGCTGATCCTGGCGGGGTTCGTCGATGCCCATGTGCATTTCCCCCAGACCGCGATTATTGCCAGCTGGGGCAAGCGGCTGATCGACTGGCTGAACAGCTATACCTTCCCCGAGGAAATGCGGTTTGGTGATCGGTCTTATGCTGATGAGATTGCCGCGCGTTATCTCGATCTGACCCGCGCCAATGGCACCACTACGATGTGCAGCTACTGTACCATCCACCCCGAAAGCGTGGATGCGTTTTTCACCGCCGCGCAGGCGCGTGGCCAACGGGTTGTTGCAGGCAAGACCTGCATGGATCGCAACGCCCCCGACGGGCTGCGCGACACCGCACAATCAGCCTATGACGACAGTGCGGCGCTGATTGGGCGCTGGCATGGGGTTGGCCGGCTGTCCTATGCGATCACGCCACGGTTCTCTCCCACCTCGACGCCCGAACAGCTGGAGGCCATGGGTGCGCTTTGGGCCGATCATCCGGACTGCCTGATGCAGACCCATCTGAGCGAGCAAACGGATGAGATTGCCTGGGTGAAGTCGCTCTTCCCCAAGGCGCGGGATTATCTGGATACCTATGAGCAATTTGGCCTGTTGGGCGCACGCGGCCTTTATGGTCATGCCATCCATCTGGAAGACCGCGAGCGGGCGCGCCTGCGCGAGGTTGACGCGGCGCTGGTGCATTGCCCGACCTCCAATACATTTATCGGATCGGGCCTGTTTGATATGGCCGGGCTGATGGCGGAGGGGCAACGGATTGGCCTGGCCACGGACACTGGCGGCGGCTCCAGTTTTTCGATGTTGCGCACCATGGCCGCGGCCTATGAGGTTGGACAGCTGCGCGGCACGCCGCTGCATGCCGCGCAATTACTATGGCTGGCCACGCAAGGCTCCGCCCGCGCGCTGCATATGGGGGACCAGATCGGCAATATCGCCCCCGGCATGGAAGCGGATCTGGTGGTGCTGGATCTGGCCTCAACTCCTGCTATTGCGCAGCGCAGCGCCGGAGCGAAAGACCTCTGGGAGGCGGTTTTTGCGACCATCATGATGGGCGATGACCGCGCTGTGGCTGAGGTCTGGATCAACGGCGCGCGTGACTGAAGCGCGTCGCGACAGGAAGACAAAGGGAGGGAGGCGCTGATGCGCCTCTGCCTCCGGCGGGGATATTTCGGGCCAGAAGATGGGGCGTGCCACCTTCGCGATCTTCGTCCTTGGCCTGAACGTCAGGCCAGCTGCATCAGGCGCGCGGCAGATTTTTGATGCCGTTCTATCAGGTTGGGCAGGTCCATCGTCGCCAGCGTACCGTCGCGAATGATCTGGCGCCCCTCGACAAAGAGATGTTTCACCTGCGCAGGCCCCGCCAGCAACAAGGCAGCCGGATCCCAGCTGCCGCTGGAGGCAACGCCGGTGACATCCCAGATCGCGATATCGGCGCGTTTACCCACCGCAAGCTGGCCAACATCACGCCGCCCCAGCACCTCTGCCCCACCTCGGGTGGCAATCTCCAGTGCCTCATAGGCGCTCATGGCGTCGGCACCCTGCGCGACCCGCTGCAACAGCATCGCCTGCCGCGCCTCACTGATCAGGCTGGCCATGTCATTGCTGGCCGATCCATCAACCCCCAAACCAACCGGAACCTCTGCGTCACGCATCGCACGCAGCGGCGCAATACCGCTGCCGAGGCGACAGTTGGAACAGGGACAATGGGCCACGCCAGTGCGGGTCCGGGCAAAGAGATCAATCTCCTCAGCATCCAATTTCACGCAATGGGCGTGCCAGACATCAGGGCCGGTCCAGCCCAGATCCTCGGCGTATTGGCCAGGTCGGCAGCCGAATTGTGCCAGTGAATAGGCGATGTCTTCGTCATTTTCGGCCAGATGAGTGTGCAGCATCACGCCCTTATCTCGCGCCAGAAGGGCGCTGTCCCGCATCAGCTCGCGGCTGACGGAGAACGGCGAACAGGGCGCCAGTGCCACCCGGCACATCGACCCTTCAGAGGCATCATGGAACCGGTCCACAACCCGGATCATATCGTCGAGAATGGCGCGCTCATCCTCGACCAGGCCGTCCGGCGGCAGGCCACCGGCGCTTTCGCCGATGCTCATGGCGCCACGGGTCGGCTGGAAACGCAGGCCGATATCGCCGGCCGCCTCAATCGTGTCCTCAAGTCTTGAACCATTGGGGTAGAGATAGAGGTGGTCAGAGGTCAGCGTGCAGCCCGAGAAGGCCAGCTCTGCCAGTCCCAACTGGGCGGAGACATGAATGTCATCCGGCGTGAAGGCGGCCCAGATCGGATAGAGCCGTTTCAGCCAGCCAAACAGCAACGCATCCTGCGCGCCGGACACCGCGCGGGTCAGGTTCTGATAAAGATGGTGGTGGGTGTTCACGAGACCGGGCGTCACCACGCAGCCGCTGCCGCTGATCCGCTCACCTGTGGTGCTGAGATCACTGCCAATCTCAGCAATAATCCCGTCACGCAGGCGCAGATCCACAGCCGAGAGCTGGCGGCGCTGATCATCCATTGTCAGCGCGATATCAATATTTTGAATCAGAATTTCAGGCACAGGTCACACTCCATCAGGCCGCCCATTTCGGTGAAGTGTGAAAACGCGCCGACAGAATACGGGCAAAGGACTCGGCGCGCTGGAGTGGTTTAGCGGATTATATGCAGGTAGTTCAAGCGGTTTGCTGGATCAGTGCGAGCGCTGCGGCGTGTAACTCGGGCGTGGCTGCCGCAAGCACCTGACCGCCCTCATGCGCAGGCGCGCCCTGCCAGTTGGTCACCACCCCGCCCGCCGCCTGAATGACCGCGATCGGTGCCTGAATGTCATAGGCGTTCAGACCCGCTTCGATCACCAGATCACATTGCCCCGCCGCCAGCAGCGCATAGGCGTAGCAATCCATACCGTAGCGGGTCAGCTGCACCTGGCTGGCGACGCGTTGAAAGGCCGCCCGTTCGTCGTCGCTGCCGACTTCTGGGAATGTGGTGAACAGGGTTGCCTCTGACAGGTTGGTTGTCGCGCGGGCGGAGAGCGCCTGCTCTCCCAAAGGACCGGTCAGGCTGGCGCCATCGGGTGTGCCGACAAAACGCTCACCGATATAGGGCTGGTCGATGATGCCAAGAAAGGGGCCGCGGTCGTCCCCAAGTGCGATCAGAACACCCCAGGTCGGGGTGCCGCTGATAAAGCCACGAGTGCCGTCAATCGGATCAAGTACCCAAGTGCGACCGGATTGGCCGGTGGTCTCGCCATATTCCTCGCCCAGGATGCTGTCCTCGGGGCGTAATTCGGCAAGCACGGACCGCATCGCCTGTTCGGCAGCGCGATCAGCAATGGTGACAGGATCAAAACCCTCGTCCAGCTTGTTGTCGGATTGCAGCCCGGCTGAACGGAAATAGGGCAGGATCGCCTGGCGTGCTGCATCGGCCATCCGATGGGCAACCTCCAGATCTGAAAACGCGGCTGAAGTCATGCCCGAAGGCCTGACATTCAACCGCGCATTTTTCAAGCCCCAAGCCCCCACTTGAGACAGGAAAATCAGGCCGCGTCGCTGAGCACGCGCGCCAGTTCGAACAAACGACGGCGCTGGTTTTCAGGAATTGCGTAGTAGGACCGCACCAAATCCAGTGCTTCCTTGTCGCCCATCAGATCGTCAGGCACCTGTGCCTTGTCTGATGCTGGCGCATCATCGTCCTGCAGCCCTTCGAAAAAGAAGCTGACCGGAACGCTGAGCGCGTCGGAAATATCCCAGAGCCGAGAGGCGCTGACCCGGTTTGCGCCGGTTTCATATTTTTGGATTTGTTGAAATTTAATACCAACCAGCTCTGCGAGCTGTTGTTGCGTCATGCCGATGAGCCACCGGCGATGCCGGATGCGTTTCCCCACGTGCACGTCCACTGGATGAGCCATGCGTTTCTCCTAAGATTTACAAACTGGGTGCCACCCTAGCCGTCTTTCTTAACCCCCGCCCACCCGGCAAATACCGTGCAAGACCAATGTTGCCAAAAAACCCGTAGGTCCCTGTACAAACGAACAAGGCGCTCCCATTGGGGTTGAGTGTACGACCTTAACGGTTGAATTCAAGCGGTCACTCTCGCCACAATCAGCGCCTGTGCGTCAAACGCATGATTTCATGCACCAATTTTATTTCACTTTTTTGCATGTTTTACACATGTTCCACGCCTCCCCATAAATAGTGAGGTGAACTGACGGCGAATCTGGCATGGTTTTGCCACTCAGAATCACCTTACCCCATGCCAGATATGGAAAAATGATATGCGCGCCTACAGTGTTTGCAGCTTCGACATCTCACCGACTATCGCAGAGGTTGACGTTAGATCACCGAAAAGCGGAGAGGTTGCAGTTGCAATATACGCCTGTGGGTTGAATTTTGCGGATCTTCTTCTGCTGCATGGAAAATATCAGGACACGCCGGACCTGCCGTTTGTGCCGGGGTTGGAACTGGCCGGAGTGATCGAGGCGGTTGGCGCGAATGTGGACGGGCTGGCCGTGGGCGAGCGCGTCGCCGTGTTTTCAGGTCACGGCGGCCTCGCCGAGGTCGGTGTTTTCCCAGCCGACCGGGTTACGCGCATCCCGGATGAGATGTCCTTTGCCGATGCGGCAGCGTTCCAGATCACCTATGGCACCGGGCTTGTTGCCCTTGATCACTGCGCACGTCTCCAGCCGGGGGAGACGTTGCTGGTCACCGGCGCTGCGGGGGGCGTTGGCCTCACGGCGGTCGAGATCGGCAAGCGGTTGGGCGCGCGGGTGATTGCCCAAGCCCGCGGCGCTGAGAAACTGGCGGTGGCCAAGGCCGCTGGTGCAGACCATCTGATCGATGCCAGCGACGATCTGCGCCAATCGGTCAAAGATCTGGGCGGCGCGGATGTGGTCTATGAGGCGATTGGCGGCGAGGTCTGGACCGCCGCCTTTCGCGCAACCAACCCCGGTGGACGGTTGTTGCCGATCGGCTTCGCCGGCGGAGAGGTGCCACAGATTCCTGCGAACCACCTGCTGGTCAAAAACCTCAGCGTGATCGGGTTCTACTTCGGCGGCTACCTCAAGAGCCATCCCGCGGTGGTCCGCGGCGCAATCGAACGGTTGCTTCAGTGGTACCGCGACGGCTCGTTGCGTCCGCATATCAGCCATAGGCTGCCGCTGGATCAGGTCGCTGACGGTCTGGAGCTGCTGCGCAGCAGGACGGCCACGGGCAAGGTGGTGATCATGATCCGGCCGGATCAGCAATAGCCCCCTCCCCTTTTTACTCGGGACGCCAAAATCACCCACACTATCTGAGGAAAAATTGCGCGGGTGGTGGTCAGAGGCGAGATCTCAGGCGGCTGTCCAATGCGTCTGCGCGGCGGCCAGCGGGGCGCTGATGTTTTGAAACGCCTTACGCACAAGAAACGCCAGCTCGCTCACCATGGGCGAGCCTGAGGTCTCCGCCCCGTAGAGGTTGATCAGTTGGACCGGCAGCTCTGGTAGGTTGCCGCCATGGTCGATCTGCACCAGATGCGGCGGCTCGGTCCCCTCAATCATCGTGTGAATCGCAAGATCGGCACTCACGGTTGCCTCAATCGTGCGGTCACTGTCGGTTTCCACAACCATCTCCCAGGAGATCCCTGCCGCGTCGAGCGCGCCCACCACCTTGGGCCGGAAGGTGCAGTACCGACCAAAGGCCAGTTTCAGCGGGCGCTGCCGCCAGGCGGAGCCATTGGGAGCACCGATCCAGCAGAGCGGGCGCTCGGCCAGCGTTTCGCCGTTTTCCGAGGTGGTGGTTTCCGTGGTCAGGATCAGATCGCATTCGCCGCGCGAGAACTGCTCCTTCAACGACCGGGTATAGCTCGAGATCAGCTGCACCTTCACCCGTGGGAATGACGCATTGAAACGCTGTAGCACCTGCGGGATCGCCGGGTAGACAATGTCATGCGGTACCCCAAGGACAATCTCGCCCTCATAGGCTTGATCGGTGAGCCGCCCGATCACCTCATCATTCAGCGCCACCATCCGCCGCGCATAGGCCAGCAGCTGCTCCCCGGAAGCGGTCAGCGCAATCGTCCGGCCAGAGCGATCCAGCAATTGCAGCCCCAGCAGCTCCTCAAGTCGCTTTAGCTGCATAGAGACAGCAGATTGGGTCAGATGCAGAAAGCCGGCGGCGCGGGTTACCCCGCCGTTATCCGCAACCGCAACAAAGGAGCGTAGCGTGGTGATATCGAGATTCCGCATCATCACAATCCTTGATAGTTGAAATCATAAACATTCGTTTTTCATATCAATCATACTGCGCCATATACATCAACAGAATTGATATCAACGCACAACACCATCATAGATCCAGAAAAGGACACAAATCATGACCTATATGGACAACAGCCTGCGCTCCAACGCCTGCGCCCCCCGTCGCTCGATCATGGCAACCGTGGCGCATGCCCTCGCCGTCTGGCGTGAACGCCGGATGCTGGCACAGCTGGATTCCTCCGCGCTTGAGGACATGGGCATCAGCCAACGCGACGCCGAGGCAGAAGCCCGCCGTCCGATCTGGGACGCGCCAAACAACTGGACCCGCTGAAGACAGCGCGCGGGCAGAAGGCGCAAGACGAAAAAAGGCCTGCGGTGCGGGCCTTTTTGCCGTCATACTGGCTGCGCGAAATGCGCTCACCTATGCAGCTGCTCGGGATGGTGGTGCAGAACGTCGGCGTCCCTTCGAATAAAATTGGACTGTTTCCCACTACCCGGATCTGTAATCGCAAAACTGCGCCACACCACAGATCTCATTGATACCGAAGCGATGGGGAGGCTATTCAAGGGTATTCTCTCTTTAGAAGTTATAAAGTCGGTGGATTTCACATGTATTTTGGACGTTTCTCTCTCGCCTTATTTCTTTTTTTGGCATCGGCGGCAGCATCAACAGCCCAAAACAAGTATGATGCATTCTGGGGTCAGTACATGGCGTCATCCCTGATTGCCCAGACCTGCAAGGGCGTGACGACCTATTCAGGCCACGACGCTGTCTCCATCGGTGTAGCGCGTGATAGTTTACGCGAGCAGCGATTGCTGCGTATCCTCTACTATGGAAACAGAAAAAGTCTGACGCGGTTGGGGCATATAACGTTGACCATGAACGGCGTGAGCACAGACGACCCTCAGAAACTGTGCCGATACGCGCGAAAAATTGCACGCACCGATGATGATATCGGCAGATTTCTCAGAGCAGAATGAATACGATCCAATCGCCCTGTGAAGCGCCCTGCATTCCGACAGTTTAAAGCGTTACGCAACCCCTATACTACGTTGCGTGCGCTGAAGGAGCCTACTCTGAAGAGCCGCCCCTGAGCGCCCGACGTGTGAATATTTCTATGTACCCCGGATGGGCGCCTGCCCGATTTATGTCGAGTTCAGGATGGCCTCCCCACTCTGCGCCCGACCTTCCGCCGCTTTTTGTCGATAATTGCGTCGAAACTTCAATCTACAGGCTTGAACCGCGCCCCGCTTCACCCGATATTTGCGAGGAACGCCAGGTCTCTGCACGCAGCAGGGAACCTGCGCGAGGGAGTTTAGAGACGGAGACCATGATACATGGCACAGTTTGACACCATCCGATCCACGGCGGGCGCACGCTCTGCGGAGATCGATGCGGGCCTGCGCGCCCATATGAACAAAGTCTACGGCACCATGGCCGTAGGTACATTCATCACCTTTCTGGCGGCCTGGGCCATTTCCGGCCTGGCGGTTACCGCGGACCCGGCCAATGCCGCAGCCCAGCTGAGCGCTGACAAATATCTGACCAGCATCGGCTATGCGCTTTATGCCTCGCCGCTGAAGTGGGTTGTCATGTTTGCACCGCTGGCCTTTGTCTTCGGCATCGGTGCGGCTGCAAATCGCATGTCTGCGGCGGGCGTCCAGCTGCTGTTCTATGTGTTTGCAACCGTGATGGGGATTTCCATAAGCTCGATCTTCCTGGTGTTCACCGGCGAAAGCATCGTGCAGGTGTTCCTGATCACCTCCATCGCCTTTGCGGGTCTGTCGCTGGTGGGCTACACCACCAAGAAAGACCTCTCCGGCATGGGCGCCTTCCTGATCATGGGCGTGATTGGTTTGATCGTTTTGGGGATCGCCAATATTTTCATCGCCTCCTCTGTTCTGGCCAATGTCATTTCCTTCGTTGGCGTGCTGATCTTTGCTGGCCTCACCGCCTATGACACCCAGCGCATCAAAAATGAGTATCTCCAGCACGCCCATATGGGCGACCAGGAATGGCTCGCGAAATCTGCAATCATGGGCGCGCTGAGCCTCTATCTGGACTTCATCAATATGTTCATGATGCTGCTCCAACTGCTTGGAAACCGCGAATAACGCGACACCTTCCAGATCTAAGCACGACCGGGGCGGATCATCACGATCCGCCCTTTTTCTTTGCCTGCACCTGACCTGTTATCGACAGACAGGCTTTTTCAACCACCGTATTTGAGACCCCCATGGACCTGATCGATATTACCCCCGAAGACGCTCACCGCCTGATCCCGCTACTGCAGGACCTGCATGCGTTGCATGTGGCCCATCAGCCTGATCGCTACCCCGCCGACCCGAGCGCGGATGCGCTGGCCAACTGGCTCACGGAGTGGCTGAGCGATAGCAGCGTGACCGCCCGCGCTGCGGTCAGCCCGCAGGGCAGCGTTATGGGCTATATGATCTATGGGATTGAACAGCGCCCTCCCCTGCCTGTGCGTCGGGCTGAGACCCGCGCTATGCTGCACCACATTGCCGTATCAGAAAGCTGGCGGCGCATGGGCGTGGGATCAGCGCTGATCGCGGATCTGAAACGCGCTGTGGCGCTCCAAGGCATCCAGGTTGTTGCCACCACATATGCGCCGTTCAACAGCGCCTCCGCCGCACTGATGGCGCGTATGGGAATGGAACCGGTCATGATCATGGCCGAGTGGCGCGGCTGAGACAGGCATCTCCAGTCGCTCTGACAGCCCCCCAACGACGCGCGCTGCACCCCAAACAAAAACAGGAGGCAGCCCCACCGCTGCCTCCTGCTCTGGTCGCTCCCCCGAGCCGACCTGCGGTGCTGTGATCGCCTGAGGCCTCGCACTTCCGGCAAGGCATCCCGGCGCCACTCTCTCACCCACATCTCGGGATCACTTGTCGCGGGCAAATGTGGCATTTTCAGGCCCAAGCCTCCCGCAGGCCGGGGTTTCATTTACCGGATTTTCATAAAATTTATGGCGCGTCGCGCAAAACCTTCTGCGCCAAGAAAAAAGGGCCGCACCACTACAGTGCGACCCTTCTTATCTACTGTCCCGAATATCGGGGCGACATCGCGGCCAGCGGCTGCGCGACATCAAGAGGCTTATTTGATTTTGCCTTCTTTATATTCAACGTGCTTGCGCACGACCGGGTCGTACTTACGCACAACCATTTTCTCGGTCATGGTGCGTGCGTTTTTCTTGGTCACGTAGAAGTGGCCCGTGCCCGCGGTCGAGTTCAGGCGGATCTTGATTGTGGTCGGCTTCGCCATGGTATTCTCCTGCGTCCGAAAAGGCAGGGGCCTCTCGGTAAATTCCTATATGAGCGTGCGCTTTTACCTGCACCACCCTGCGAGTCAAGAGGGTTCGCCGGGATATTTTGCGCAGAGGGCCTATAAGCCGGATTTTGTTCCGGGGCCAAGGCCCCTTCGACGACCATTCATCTAGGATGCACATTGCTGCGCACCTCCAGCTGCCAACCCGACCCCTCTTGGCCAAAACATGCCTAGCGGCGGTATCGGCTTGCGCCGACCGGCCCGCGCGGGGGTCCTATTTGGCATTGCTCCCGGTGGGGCTTGCCATGCCGCCCCTGTTGCCAGCGGCGCGGTGGGCTCTTACCCCACCGTTTCACCCTTACCCGCATGGGATCACCTGACAGGCAGGCGCACGCGGGCGGTCTGTTTTCTGTGGCGCTCTCCGTCAGATCGCTCTGCCCGGGCGTTACCCGGCACCGTCGTTTTGTAGAGTCCGGACTTTCCTCGCGACACCTTGCGGCCTCCCGCGGCCATCCAGCCCTCTGCGCACTGCCCGCCTAGGAACAACCGCGCCTCGCGTCAAGCAGATTATGCGGTGGCTACGGGCACGGAGATGGGACCTTGCCTTACCTGGCCGATCTGGATTGGAGACAAGTCATCCCGGCTGTTTTCGCCAGAAGGCATGCGCCACAAGTATTACCTTTAGGGGTTGTCAGGCCAGATCAGTTGCACATCCGCCTCACTCAACGGTCCACGTTGCCAGGGCCGAAACCTGAGACGCACTGCCTGCAGCAAGGTGGCATCGTCAACATCTGCGGTGAAGCCGCGCGCCTGCGCGAGAGCGCGAAAGCGGTTCGCGCGCGTGCATGGCTCCTGCGGAATGGGTGGGACAGCCGCCGTGACCTTCGGAACAGGCGCCGCCAACCCTTGCCGGGCCAGACGCGCCCAGTCAAAGCGTGGTCCGGGATCGTATTTGCGTCCGGGTGCCATACAGGAGTGACCGATCACCCCTGTCGGCGAGATCTCCCAACGTTGCAAAATCCCGCTCAGGAGCGTTTCCAATCGCGCCATCTGCGACGCAGAAAAGGGGTGATCCCCGCGATTGTCGAGTTCGATCCCGATGGAGCGCGAATTGATATCGCCCTGCCCGCACCATTCACCTGCACCCGCATGCCAGGCGCGATCCGCCTCGCGCACCATCTGCCACAGCATTCCATCAGCGCCGATCAGATAATGGGCCGAAACCTCATATTGCGGATCGCAAAGCCGGTCGAGCGCAGCTTCGGCGCTCTCCAATGCGGTGTAGTGAAGGACAACCAGCTCTGGGCGCAGCGCATTTCGACGCGCATTGAAGTTGGGGCTCGGATGCCAGATGGCGGCCTCGCCCTCCTCAGGCATGCACGGAACCGTGGTCACGCCACGCCGCCCAGCGTCAGTTCTGCACCGCGAGGCGATAAGGCGCTGGATCCCAACCGCAAGCGTAGCCATCGCCATCGGGATCAAGTGCCTGACGGTCACGCTTCGGCCCGCCCGCCGCGAGAAAGGCGATCTGGGCCAGTTCTGGCGACGCAAAGCCCGCGCAATTGCGCGAGGAGCGCGCCGCAAGATTGATGCCCGAGCGCGAATAGATGCGCTGCCCGCGCGGATTGGAGGTGCTCAGCGCGTAGCGAACGATATTGGGATCACGGCTGCCACTGCGGGTGGGCACGGCAGTCGGGCTCACCACCTGATATTGCGCGCGCTGACGGGCCAGCCGCTCTGCGTCGCTTTCTATGCTCTGACGCGAGGACACCGCGTCGAAGTCATTCTCATCGGAGATCCGCGGATTGCCCACAAGCGCCGGTGCCGGGTTGGAGGGGCTGGCCTCAATCGGGGCGGTACCGGAGTTGCTGCGTGCGGCCTCTAGTGCCGCTGCGGTCTCCCGCGCGATGTCATCGCTGCTACCGCCGGAGGATGCGAGTGTTCCCGCACCACTGGTGCGTGCCGCCACGCGGGGCGCGGGCTGCACAGTACGCGGCAGAGGCTCGCTGGCGACCCGTGCCGGTGGCACCAGAGGGTCGCCGTTGATCGTGGTGCCGGTCGCAGGCGCCCCGTCAAAAGGGCTGGAGCCAAACCCGGCCTCTGGCCCGCTGTTGGGCACCGGGGGTTGGCACGCGGCCAGCAGGACAAGACTGCTGGTCGCAAGGATGGACCGGAATGCACGCATGATCACCACCTGTTGGTTCTGCTCAGATCAGAACAGGGTTTACCACCAATGCCCGGGCTTGGCCACAAATCCGGCCGCCTCTTCCAGCGCATAGGCTGTATTCAGCAGATCGCCCTCTTCCCAAGGACGGCCAATCAGTTGCAGCCCTAGCGGCAGCCCCTTCGCGTCCACACCAGCAGGCACAGAAATCCCCGGCAGACCGGCGAGGTTCACGGTCACGGTGAAGACGTCGTTCAGATACATCTGCACCGGATCCGCGTCGGTCATTTCGCCCAAACCAAAGGCCGCAGAGGGCGTGGCCGGTGTCAGGATCGCGTCGATACCCTGCGCAAAAACATCCTCGAAGTCCTTCTTGATCAGGGTCCGGACCTTACGGGCGCGGTTGTAATAGGCGTCATAGAACCCTGCGGAAAGCACATAGGTACCAACCATCACACGGCGCTGCACCTCATGGCCGAAGCCCGCAGCGCGGGTTTTTTCGTACATCTCGGTGATGCCGTCACCAGCCTCCAGCGCAGCGCGCTGCCCGTAGCGCACACCATCATAACGTGCGAGGTTCGATGACGCCTCTGCCGGGGCAATCACATAATAGGCTGGCAGCGCGTATTTGGTGTGCGGCAGGGAGATATCGACGATTTCCGCACCGGCAGCGCGCAGCATCTCGGCCCCTTCGGACCAGAGTTTTTCGATCTCCGCAGGCATGCCATCCATGCGATATTCACGCGGGATGCCGATTTTCTTGCCTTTGATATCGCCGGTCAGCATCGCCTCAAAGTTCGGCACGGCAAGATCGGCGCTGGTGCTGTCCTTGGGGTCATGACCACACATGGCTTCCAGCATCATCGCTGCGTCGCGCACAGATTTGGTCATCGGACCGGCCTGATCCAGCGATGAAGCAAAAGCCACCACACCCCAGCGCGAGCAACGGCCATAGGTGGGTTTGATGCCGGTGATACCGGTGAAGGCCGCAGGCTGGCGAATCGAGCCGCCTGTATCGGTGCCGGTTGCCGCGAGGCATAGATCAGCCGCCACTGCGGAGGCGGACCCACCGGAGGAGCCGCCCGGTGTCAACTGGGCCTCATCCCCCTCGCGCCGCCAGGGGCTGACGGCATTGCCATAGACCGAAGTCTCGTTGGACGAGCCCATGGCAAATTCATCCATGTTCAGCTTGCCCAGCATCACTGCACCGGAGTCCTGAAGCTGCTGGGAGACGGTGGATTCATACTCGGGCTTGAACCCCTCCAGAATGCCGGAGGCCGCCTGACTGTCGACACCTTTGGTGCAGAACAGATCCTTGATGCCAACCGGTAGGCCACACATGGCAGGCGCGTCACCTGCCTTGATCCGTGCATCCGCCGCCTTGGCGCGTTCCAGCGCAATTTCGGGCGTCTTATGCACGAAGGCATTCAGCGCATCCGCCGCATCAATGGCTTTCAGGCAAGCCTCGGTCAGCTCGACAGAGGTGGTGTCGCCCTTGCGCAATGCGTCACGAGCGTCGGACAGGGTCAGTTTGTTCAGTTCGGTCATGTCTTATTCAACCACCTTGGGCACTGCGAAAAAGCCTTCGCGGGCATCGGGAGCATTGGCGAGGATCTTGTCCTGCTGATTGCCATCCGTGACCTCATCCACCCGGCGCTTCAGCCGCTGGGGAGTTACGGAGGTCATCGGCTCGACGCCTTCGACGTCCACCTCGTTCAGCTGCTCGATAAAGCCGAGGATGGTGTTGAACTCATCTGCCAGTGCGGGCAGCGCGTCCTCTTCGACCTTGATACGGGCCAGTTTGGCCACCTTGGCGGCGGTGCTTTGGTCAATCGACATGGAAACCCTCATCTCGTGTTAGCACGCATTTACCGCCGCACTGCCGCCGCCGCAAGCCTGCGGGCGCGTGAATGCCACTGGAATTCGGCGAAGAGGCGTCTGAGTCTGTGGATTTTTGCCTCCGTCACGATAGGCTTGGGACAGGACATCGCCCCAACCGGGTCCTATCGCAACTGCAATGAGGGAGGAGAGAACATGAAGATCATCTGGCTGGGCCATGGCAGTTTTCGCATTGAGACCGAAGAACAGGTTCTGCTGATTGATCCCTGGCTGACCGGCAATCCGATGCTGCGCGACGATCAGCATGACGCCGCCATCGCAGGTGCCACCCATATCATTCTGACCCATGCCCATTTTGACCATGTCATTGATGTGCTGGCGCTGGCGCGGCGGTTGAATGTGCCAATCGTGGGTCAATATGACCTGATGGGCATCTGGGGCGAGACCGAAGATGTGACCACCATCGGCTTCAACAAGGGCGGCACTGTCAATCTGGATGGCCCCGATCTGGCCATGGTCCCGGCCTCGCACAGCTCGACCTTCGCAACGCAGGATGGGTTGCGCACCGCCGGCAGCGAAGTTGGTTATATGCTGATGAGCGAGGGGAAAACACTCTATATTTCCGGCGATACCGGGCTGATGGCCGATATGGACTGGATGGCGGACTACTACAAACCCGAGGTAGGCATCCTCAGCGCCGGCGGACATTTCACGATGGATATGGCTCAGACGGCATATGCGGCAAAGCGGTATTTCAGATTCAAGACACTGATCCCTTGTCACTATCGCACTTTCCCGATCCTGGAGCAGAGCGCCGAAAAACTGGCCGAAGCGCTGCCTGATGTCGCGGTCATCGAACCGCAGGTTCTCGAGGCGATCGAGATTTAAGCGGGGCCTCCCGCCCGGACCGCGATCTGCGGTGCAGATCCGCTCCCGTTGGGCAGGGCGCCGTCCTGAGGGACGGCGGCGATGGCCGCTACATACCTACACGCCCTCATAAAGAAAGACCCGCTGATGACTCGTGTCACCCGGCCTGAGACACTGCAGGAGAGGTGAAAGCGGCACGCATCTGGGCGGCCTTTTTCCTACAGATACAGTCTGTTGCGTGATCATTCACCAATCCCATCGCCTGCATGAAGGCAAAACAGGTGGTGGGACCGACAAATTTCCAACCGCGTTTCTTCAGCTCTTTTGACAGCGCAGTCGACTGCGGCGTGATGGAGGCCGTCTGTGGCGGCACCTGCTCATCCGGGCCGGGTTCAAAGGTCCAGAAAAACGCCGCCAGCGATCCTTCGGCCTCCACCATTTCCTCAGCGCGGCGGGCATTGTTGATCACCGCTTCGATCTTGCCTCTGTGGCGAATGATACCTGCATCCTGCAACAGGCGCTCCACGTCCTGAGGTCCAAACCGGGCGACACGGGTCCAGTCGAACCCCGCAAAGGCGGCCCGGAAATTCTCGCGTTTGGCCAGAATGGTGCGCCAGCTCAGACCTGACTGAAAACTCTCAAGACAAATCTTCTCAAACAGACGCTGATCATCCGCAACCGGATAGCCCCATTCGTGATCATGATAGGGCAGAAACTCTGGAACGGATCCAGCCCAGCCACAACGCAACTGCCCGTCAGGGGCTAGAAAATCCTTGCTCATATCTTTCGCCCTCCTGCGGCGCGACCGGACTATTAGGCTATGGGCAGCACAGCTGTCGGGTCAACCATCCGCCGAACGGCGCGCAGCAAAGAAGGCCTTCAGGAGGGTTTCAGCCGGTTCTGCGCTGATGCCCTCATAGACCTCAGGCGCGTGATGGGCCTGCGGATGCGAGAACACACAGGCCCCGTGGGCGACACCGCCGGATTTTGGATCAGAGGCCCCATAATAGACACGGCGAATGCGGGCTGCCGCAATTGCAGCGGCGCACATCGCGCAGGGTTCCAGCGTCACATAGAGATCATAACCATTGAGGCGCTCCGACCCGGCGGCAGCGCAGGCCTCGCGGATCACCAGCACCTCGGCATGGGCGGTCGGGTCGCTCCACTCTCGGGTTCGATTGCCTGCACGGGCTACCACCTGCCCCTCTGGAGAGATCAGAACGGCCCCCACCGGCACCTCTCCGCGCGCGGCGGCGGCTTGGGCCTCGGCAAGGGCAACATCCATGTGAGAACGAAACGGCATAGCCCCTCCCTGCCCCAGAATGGGAGCTTTCGCAACTGCGCGGAATGATCTATGGCCTCAGTATGAGCAAAACACCATCTTCCCCCAGGGGCCAGCGCCCCGGTGCGGCGAAACCCGCCCGCGCCAGCAAGAAACCGACCAACACGGCTGTGAGCGGTGACAGCCCCGAGGGCGACCGCATTGCCAAGGTCCTGTCACGGGCCGGCGTCGCCTCGCGGCGCGAGGCCGAGCGAATGATCGCCGAAGGACGCGTTGCGGTAAACGGCAAGATCATCGACAGCCCGGCGTTGAATGTGGTGTTGGGGAAAGATCGGATCGCCGTGGATGGGACCCCGATGCAGGATCCGGAACCACCCCGGCTTTGGCTCTATCACAAGCCCGCAGGTCTGGTGACCACCACCAGTGACGAGCTGGATCGCGCGACCATCTTTGACGAGCTGCCCGAAGACATGCCCCGCGTGATGACCGTCGGGCGGCTTGACCTCAACTCTGAGGGGCTGTTGCTGCTGACCAATGACGGCGGCATCAAACGGCAACTGGAGCTGCCCTCCACCGGCTGGCTGCGCCGCTACCGCGTACGGATCAACGGCCGTCCGAAAGATACCGATTTCGAACCGCTGCGTCAGGGGTTGGTGGTTGAGGGAGAGCGGTTCCAGCCGATGACCGTCGCGCTGGATCGCCAGCAGGGGGCCAACGCATGGCTGACCATTGGCCTGCGTGAGGGCAAGAACCGCGAAATCCGCCGTGCCATCGAAGACATCGGATTTACCGTGAACCGCCTGCTGCGCCTGTCTTATGGCCCGTTCCAGTTGGGCAGCCTCAAACCCGGCGAGGTCGAAGAACTGCGCCCACGTGTAGTGCGGGACCAGCTGGGGCTGGAGACGCCGGAAACCGAGGCAGACGAGAAGCCCAAACGCCCGACCCGCCCGGCGCGTGGACGCCCCGGCGCGGGCAAACCTGGGACAGCGCACGGCGCGAAACCAGATTTCAAATCTGGCGGCAGGCCAGGCGGGAAACCATCAAGGCGGTCCTTCGGCGCATCAGATCGCCCGGACGGCAAAGGCAGCGAGCGGTCCGGTGGCCGCTCCACTGGAAAACCAGACGGCAAATTTGCTGGCAAAGGCAAACCCGCAGGCCGGGCAACTGACCGCACCGCAGACAGGCCCGGTGGTAAGCCTGCGGGCAAATTCGGCGGCAAGCCTGTCGGCAAACCCGGCAGCAAACCCGCAGATGGCGGCGCCAGCCGAGACGCAGGGCGCGGTCCCGGCCGAAGCTCTGGCAAAGGTCCCGCACCGCGCGGTGGCGGCAAACCAACACGCCGCTGAGTGCCCTGCCCTGAGAAACTGCGCCCGCCTTTTCAGAGTTCCCCCTAGCAAGATGGCGCTGCATATCCTAAGTTTCCAATTGCTTGCAGCGCTCATCTTGGGGGAACAGACGTGCAGAAACTCGCCTTTGTGGCCTTGCTGATCCTGATGATTGGTCTGGCAACCGGCTGGCTGGTCGGAGGCTGACTCCATGGCACAGCGTTTTGGCGGCAAGTACAGTCCCGATGGCCGCGACAAAGGGGCCGATAAAGCCCCCGCCTCCGGTCACAACACCTCCAGCGCCAACAGCTACCGCAGCGCCAAGGTCGATCCCGTCGGCATGCGCGCCAATCTGATGGCCCTGCCTGCGGGATTGGTGGCGCTGATGTCTGTATTTTCGGACGCAGCCGGTCTGGCGTTTGGCCTGCTTGCCGCAGCAACCTGGGCCGGTTCGGCCTATCTGCTGCGCGATGGTCTGCGGGCTAAAGCCGCCTATGATGATCGCAAAGTTGCCCGCCGCCCCGCCCTGCCACGCAAAATTCTGGCCGCCCTACTTTGCGGCATCGGCGCCCTATTTGCGGCCTGGCGACAGGATCCCGGCGCATTCAGCGCGCTGATCTATGCCGCAGCGGCAGCTGGCCTGCATCTGGCGGCCTTTGGCCTGGACCCGCTGCGGGATAAAGGCGCTGAAGGCATTGATGATTTCCAGCGTGACCGCGTCGCCCGAGTTGTAGACGAGGCCGAAACCTATCTCGCGGCGATGACCGATGCTGCCCTGCGCGCCCGCGATCGCAAGGTCGAACAGCGCGTTGAGGCCTTTCAGGAAGTGGCGCGTGATCTCTTTCGTACGGTCGAGGAAGACCCCCGCGATCTGACCGGGGCGCGGCGCTACCTCACCGTCTATTTGATGGGCGCGCGCGACGCGACGATCAAGTTTGCCGATATCTATACCCGCAGTGGCGACACGAAATCGCGTGAGGACTATCTGACTTTGCTGCGCGATCTTGAGGAGAACTTCGCCGCTCGCACCCGCAAGATGCTGCTGGAAGATCGCACCGATCTGACCGTTGAAATCGACGTGCTGCGCGATCGTTTGCAGCGCGAGGGCGTTCATCTGGACACCCGCTGACACAGCCATAAGGAATTTGCACATGTCCGAGACGACCCAGAAGAAAGCCGCCAAGGAAACGCAAATCGTTTCCGAGATCACCGCGATTGAGCTGCCGGAACCGGTGGCTGAGATCCAGTCGCTGGAGCAGGCCGATGAGGCCACCAGCGCCGATATCCAGTCACGTATGGCGCAGATAGATATGTCGGACAGCAACTCAATCATCCACTTTGGCTCTGCCGCGCAGGCAGAATTGCAGCAAATCAGCCAGGCGATGCTGACGGATGTGCGCAACAAGGACGTTGGTCCGGCCGGTGATAGCTTGCGCAACATCGTGACCACCATTCGCGGGTTTTCAGTGTCGGAGCTGGATGTGCGCCGCAAGCGCAGTTTCTGGGAACGCCTGCTGGGGCGCGCGGCGCCTTTTGCCAAGTTCACCGCCCGGTTTGAGGATGTTCAGGGCCAGATCGACCGAATTACCGATAATCTTCTCGGTCATGAGCATCAGCTGCTGAAGGATATCAAATCGCTGGATCTGCTCTATGCCAAGACGCTGAGCTTCTATGATGAGCTGGCGCTTTATATTGCTGCCGGTGAGGCCAAGCTAGCGGAGCTGGACAGCAAGGAAATCCCAGCGCTGGAATCCGCTGTTGCGGCTGCGGCGGAGAGCGATCAGGTGATGCGCGCACAGGAGCTGCGCGACATGCGCGCCGCCCGCGACGATCTGGAGCGTCGGGTGCATGATCTGAAACTAACCCGTCAAGTCACCATGCAGTCACTACCCTCAATCCGGCTGGTGCAGGAAAACGACAAATCGCTGGTGACCAAGATCAACTCGACGCTGGTGAACACGGTGCCGCTTTGGGAGACACAGTTGGCACAGGCCGTGACCATCCAGCGCTCGGCAGAGGCGGCAGCCGCCGTGCGCGACGCCAATGACCTGACCAACGAGCTGTTGACCTCCAACGCCGCCAACCTGCGCGAAACCAACAAGGTGATCCGTCAGGAAATGGAGCGCGGCGTTTTCGACATCGAAGCGGTCAAACAGGCCAATGCCGATCTGATCGGAACCATCCAGGAAAGCCTGCAGATCGCCGACGACGGCAAGGCCAAGCGCGCTGCCGCAGAGGAAGATCTAAAGAAGATGGAAGCCGAGCTGCGCGACACATTGGCCGCTGCCAAAGCGCGCCGCGACGGTGTTGGCGACACAGCTGCCACGGCGGTCCCCGGCACCGCATGAAAAAGGCCCACCCCATAAGGCCGCGGCCGCCCCGGCGGCGTATGATCCCAGCGGTGCTCGCTACGCTCGCTGGGGCGGCGCTGCTGATGGGGTGCGATCCCTTGGCTCAGCGCACCTCTCTGGTACCGCCGACGCGGCCCGCAGATCTCGCGCCGGAGCCAAAGCCCCCTTCTGCCGAAAGCCAGCGTCTAGCCCGCTACTACGGCACACTACAGCAGGATCTGCTGACCCGTGGGCTGTTGCGCACAGACGGTGGCGGACCGGAGACGCCTTATGATGCGGATGACCTGCGCCGGAATTTTGAACAGATTGCCTTTTACGACGAATATGGCAGCAATAACCTGCGCACCTCCGGGGCGTTGGGGCGTTGGCAGGGTCCGGTGCGCCTGCGCGCCGACTTCGGCCCCTCCGTAAGCGCAGAGCAACAGCAGAAAGACCGCGCAACGCTGGAGGCCTACGCCGCCCGTCTGGCCCGGATCACCGGTCATCCCATCAGCACAACGACCAGCCGTGCCCGAGCCAATTTCAATGTGATCTTCGCTGGCGCGGATGACAGTGCCTATGTGGCGAGGCGGGTGCGAGACATCCTGCCGTCGATCAGCGACGCCGATCTTCAGGTCTTTGCCAACCCGCCGCAAAGCTACTACTGTCTGGTGCGCGCCGGGGGGCTGCAGGCGGATCCCTCCTCTTATATGCGCGGCGTGGCACTCATCCGGGCCGAACACCCTGACCTTGCCCGCCAAAGCTGTATCCACGAGGAAATCGCTCAGGGCCTTGGCCTGCGCAATGACAGCCCGCAGGCGCGTCCCTCGATCTTCAACGATGATGATGAATTTGCGTTGCTGACCAGTCAGGACGAAAAACTTCTGCAGATCCTTTACGACCCCCGCCTGCACCCTGGCATGTCCGCCGATGAAGCCCGGCCCATCGTGCAGGCGATTGCCTATGATATCATGGGGGAACCGCGCTAAGCGCGGCTGTCTCCCGCCCGCGCCTCGGCGCGCCCAACATCGTGCTGCCCTGCACGCCTGCCATGATGCCAGCCGCATCGCCGAAGGAGGATGAAACCATGGGTATTTTCGACTTTCTCAAGGGAGAGTTCATCGACGTCATCCACTGGACCGACGACACCAATGACACGCTGGTCTGGCGTTTTGAGCGTGAAGGTCACGCGATCAAATATGGCGCCAAGCTGACGGTCCGCGAAGGTCAGGCAGCGGTCTTTGTGCATGAGGGCCAGCTGGCAGATGTCTTCACACCTGGTCTCTACATGCTTGAGACCAACAACATGCCGATCATGACGACGCTACAGCATTGGGATCACGGGTTTCAGTCGCCGTTCAAATCGGAGATCTACTTCGTTGACACCACCCGGTTCAACGATCTGAAATGGGGCACCAAAAACCCAATCATGGCGCGGGACCCGGAGTTCGGCCCCCTCCGCCTGCGCGCCTTTGGCACCTACAGCATCCGGGTGGTGGACCCGGCCCGGTTCCTGACCGAGATCGTCGGCACCGATGGCGAATTCACGATGGACGAGATCTCCTTCCAGATCCGCAATATCATCGTACAGCAGGTGAGCCGGGTTCTGGCGGGTTCCGGCATCCCGGTACTGGATATGGCGGCCAATACGGCTGATCTGGGCAAGCTGGTCGCGGCGGAGATTTCCGCCACGGTCGCTGAGTACGGCATCGCGATCCCGGAGCTATATATCGAGAACATCTCGCTGCCCGCCGCCGTCGAACAGGCACTGGACAAGCGCACCCAGATGGGGATCGTCGGTGATCTTGGCCGCTACACGCAATTCTCTGCCGCCGAGGCGATGACCGCCGCCGCCCAAACGCCCAACAGCGGTATGGGGGCTGGTATGGGCATGGGGATGGGCATGGCGATGGCCCAACAGATGGCGCAGATGGCGCAACCCGGTACCGCCAGTCATGCAGCGGGTCAGCCCACCGGTCCCTGGGGCGCACGGCCCGCACCCGCTGCCACGCAGGCCCCAGTGCAAGCCGCGCCGGTTGCTCCGCCGCCGCCGCCGGTGGAGCATGTCTGGCATATTGCAGAAAATGGCCAGACCAGCGGCCCTTTCTCCAAGGCCCGGCTTGGCCGGATGGCACAGGAGGGCGCGCTGCGCCGCGACAGTCTTGTGTGGACGCCCGGTCAGGATGGTTGGAAAGCCGCTGGTGAGGTGCTGGAACTGGCGCAGCTCTTCACCATCCTACCTCCACCGCCGCCTCCGCCGCCCCCGACAGGCTAACATCAAACAAACCAAAGGGCGCTGTCATCATCGGCGCCCTTTCTCTCGACTAGCGCAGCTCACGCACAATGAAGAATACGGTAACAATGACACCATGGAGCGCGGTCAAACGGTTTCACTGGTCGAACCAGTTCGTATTGTCTCTCTTTTTGTGACGGGGCTGCACGGGATTGCCTTTCACGCGCTGCTCATCCTGATCGCGCTGCATGGGCTCTTTCATCTTTTGCACCCTTTCCTGTTGAAGGACTGCGCCCTGCGCATCATGGTACCGAAACTGCTGCACAAGTATCTTTGAGGTTCCCTCGTGACCCAGCCCCCCCTGCCTCCTTCCGGTCCGTTCTCAAACGAGACCGCTGCGCCCTCCGATATCCACGCTCCGCTGGCGGAGCACCGGTTCCCTTGTGAACAATGCGGCGCAGATTATCGCTATGACCCGCAAAACGGCACGCTGACCTGCGACCACTGCGGTCATCAGGAGGCGATCCGATCTGGCCCATGGCGCGGTGGCAGTCTGCGCGAGTTGGATTTCGATACCGCGCTATCATCAGGTCTGGCCGAGGCCGACATGGAAGAAACCCGTGTGCTGCGATGCCCCAATTGCGCCGCACAGGTGGAGCTGGACCCGAATGACCACGCCGGCGAATGTCCCTTCTGCGCCACGCCCATGGTCACGGATACCGGCACCCATCGCCATATCAAGCCGAAGGGTGTGCTGCCCTTCGCTTTTGACGAGCGCAGCGCCCATAAGGCGATGGCGGACTGGTTGGGTCAGCTCTGGTTTGCGCCAAACGGCCTGCAACAATATGCCCGCAAGGGACGGCGGATGGACGGGATCTATGTGCCTTACTGGACCTTTGATGCTGAAACCCGCTCCCAGTATCGCGGCCAGCGCGGCACGGTCTACTATGTCACCGAAACTGTCGTGGTCGATGGCAAACGCCAGTCCCGGCAGGTGCCTAAGGTGCGCTGGCGGCCTGTCTCGGGGCGGGTACAGCGGTTCTTTGACGATGTTCTGGTGCTGGCTTCCAAGAGCCTGCCGAAAAAGAACACCGACGCGCTGGAACCCTGGGATCTGTCGGCGCTGGAACCCTATCAGCCGCAGTATCTGGCCGGGTTCCGGGCGGAGGCCTATGCGGTGGAGCTGGCCGACGGTTACAGAGAAGCCAATGCGCGGATGCGCCGGGTGATCGAACGCGATGTGCGGTTTGATATCGGCGGCGACCGGCAACGCATTGACTATATCGACAGCAATTTCTCCGACATCACGTTCAAACACGTGCTGCTGCCCGTCTGGCTCGCGGCCTATAAGTACCGGGGCAAAACCTATCGGTTTGTGGTCAACGGACAATCGGGCCGGGTGCAAGGAGAACGCCCTTATTCCGCGTGGAAGATTGCGGCCGCCGTTATCGTGGCGCTGATCGTTGGGGGTGTTGTGGCGTACTTCGGATCACGTTGACAGCCAAGCCTCGCACTCGTTTCGACCTACTGATGTCAGAAATCAAGGACCCGCCATGACCACTCTGCCAGCCCTTGATGCCCTGTTCAGTCAGCGCCACAGCTGCCGTGCGTTTCGCCCGGATCCGGTGCCGCGCGCGGTGATCGAGGATATTCTGCGCTGCGCACAGAAAGTCCCGTCCTGGTGCAATGCTCAGCCCTGGCAGGTGACGCTGTTCAGCGGTACCGCCACCGATGCGCTGCGATCTGCGCTGATGGAAGCAGTGATAAAAGATTCCGTTGCGCCGGATCTGCCCTTTCCCGAACGCTATAGCGGCGAATACAAAACCCGCCGCCAGGCCTGCGGCTGGGCCTTATATGAGGCGGTGGGCGTCGAACGCGGCGATCGCGCAGCCTCACACCAGCAGATGATGCGCAATTTCACCCTGTTTGACGCCCCCCATTGTGCCATTCTGACCAGCCCCAAGGAGCTTGGCCCCTACGGCGCGCTCGATTGCGGTGGCTTCATCACCGGCTTCACACTTGCTGCGACAGCCGCAGGTGTGGCAACCATTGCGCAGGCAGCGGTAGCTACATATGCCCCGATGCTGCATCAGTTCTGCGACATACCGGAGGATCGCAACGTCCTTTGTGCCCTGTCCTTCGGCTACAGCAATCCAGACCATCCTGCTAATCAGTTCCGAACGGAACGCGCCGAGTTGGGCGATTTTACCAGCTGGCGCGACTAACGCCTTTGCCCCGTGAATAGGAGAGATTATGCGTGCTCTGATCCAACGCGTTTCTGAGGCCTCCGTCTGTGTTGACGATGAGGTCATCGGCGATATCGGTCCCGGCCTAATGATCCTGATCTGCGCCATGGAAGGCGACAGTGAAGCACAAGCCGATCAGATGGCGGCCAAGATCAGCAAGCTACGGATCTTTAGCGATGAAGCAGGAAAGATGAACCGCTCCGTGAAAGACATCGGCGGCAGCGCCTTGGTCGTCAGCCAGTTCACCCTTGCCGCCGACACCCGCCGGGGCAACCGCCCCGGTTTTTCCAATGCTGCCGCCCCGGACCTGGGGGGCGCGCTGTATACCAGATTTGCCGACCAACTGGCGGCGCTGGAAGTGCCTGTTGCGCGCGGATGCTTTGGGGCGGATATGCAGGTCGCTTTGGTCAACTCCGGCCCGGTGACCATTTGGATGGACAGTGCCGACTGGTGAGTTTGCGCAGGCTGTGGATGTCGCGTTTCGTCCGGTCCGGCTCTATGCAATCCGCCCTGCCCTGGCGGTGAACATCGCAGCAAAACCGTAAAAGACGGAGCGGGTGCCAGTCACGCACGGCAGCCCGGCGCTCCCAACTACAGACCTCTTCAAGCAGAAAATGCGCTGATTTTCGCCAGCCATTGGCGAATACCTCGGTGTGAGCGGGATAATATTTGATCTCTGGTCCGGGAGGCTTTTTTCCACATATTGTCCCGCCAAGCATTCACTTCCTGCCAAATACGACATAGCAGTCGCAAAAGGCGACGGGATCACCGTCTCTTGAAGACTTCGCCGCCTCCTCTAGCGCCAAAAAGGACGCTAATAAGGGTTGCGAGGTCGCATCAAATGCGCAAACCTTGAATGACAATTCAAGAAATGACGTGTTCAGCGTCTAAATACGACAGGGAGTCCGCAATGAAAGACCAACTTGATTTCATGACGCAAAGCGTCACCTCCGGCAAAATGACCCGGCGTGAATTCATGGGCAAAACCGCTGCACTGGGGATCAGCGCCGCTGTTGCAGGCAGCATGTTTGCCCGCGCAGCTGAGGCAGCAGGCCCGGTCAAGGGAGGCACGCTGAAGCTGGGCTCCATCGGGGGTGGCAGCACCGACTCGCTGGATCCGGCCGTGGCTGCCAGCCAAGTGCCTTATCACAACCTCTATCAATTCGGCGAAACGCTGGTAAATGTGACCCCCGAGGGTGGCATCGAAAATCGCGTCGCCGAAAGCGTTGAAGCCAGCGCCGACGCCAAGACATGGACCTTCAAAATCCGTAAGGGTGTTGAGTTCCACAACGGCAAGTCTGTGACCGCTGAAGATGTGATGCGTACGATGGAACGCCACTCCAACGATGACAGCCAGTCCGGGGCCCTGGGCATCATGCGCGGTATCGAGAGCATGAAGGCCGATGGTGATAACTTCATCGTGGAGCTGACCACGCCAAACGCCGACCTACCCTATCTGATGGCCGACTATCACCTGATGATCCAGCCCGATGGCGGCTTTGACAACCCGGCGGCAGGCATCGGCTCCGGCGCCTATATGCTGGAAGCAGATGAGCCCGGCGTGCGCCACATGTGGAAGAAAAACCCCAACTACTGGGACGACACCCGTGGCCATGTAGATGAGGTCGAGATCGTCGTGATCAACGACGCCACCGCTCGTATGGCAGCGCTCCAGTCCGGTCAGGTCCACATCGCCAACCGTGTTGAGCCAAAGGTTGCGGGTCTGCTGGACCGCGCGCCGAACCTGACTGTGCGCAATGCCGCGGGTCCGGGTCACTATGTGTTCATCATGCATTGCGACACAGCGCCGTTCGACAACAACGAACTGCGTCTGGCGCTGAAATACGCCATCAACCGTGACGAAATGGTCGATAAAGTGCTGCGCGGCTACGGCTCTGTTGGCAACGACATGCCTGTCAACGCAGCCTACCCGTTGTTTGACGACAGCATTCCGCAGCGCCCGTTTGATCCGGCGAAGGCGGCTGAGCACTACAAGAAGTCCGGCCATGACGGCAGCCCGATCACCCTGCGGGTGTCGGATGTTGCCTTCCCCGGCGCCCTGGATGCAGCACAGCTGTTCCAGCAGTCCGCGAACGCAGCCGGCATTCCGCTGGAGCTGAAGCGCGAGCCCGGTGATGGTTACTGGTCGGAAGTCTGGAATGCACAGCCCTTCTGCGCCTCCTACTGGGGTGGCCGTCCGGTGCAGGACCAGATGTATTCAACCGCGTATCTCTCGACCGCAGACTGGAACGACACCCGCTTCAAGCGCGAAGATTTCGACAAGCTGTTGTTTGCCGCGCGTGGTGAGCTGGACGAAGCCAAGCGCAAAGCGCTTTACAGCCAGATGGGTATGATGGTGCGGGACGAAGGTGGTCTGATCTGCCCGATGTTCAACGACTTCATCGAGGCGACCAGCAGCAAGGTTCAGGGTTGGGTGGTGGATTCCACCGGCGATACCATGGCCGGCAAATGGTCGCATAAGTGCTGGTTGGCCTAATAGAGGTCTATGCTATGCACCCCGTTGTTAAACTTGTATCCCAGCGCCTAGCGCTGGGATTAATTCTCTTGATTGCCGCATCCGTGCTCATTTTTATGGGTACTTTGATCCTGCCCGGCGATGTGGCGCAGTCCATTCTGGGCCAGTCGGCCACCCCTGAGGCGCTCGCCAATCTGCGGGAAGAACTGGGCCTGAATGAACCTGCCGTACTGCGCTATTTCGACTGGCTGTTCGGCGCCCTGCAGGGGGATCTGGGCACCGCGCTGACCAATGGTCAGGACATCGCAACCAGCATCGGCCGCCGCCTTGGCAATACGCTGTTCCTGGCGTTCTGGGCTGCTGTAATTTCGGTTCCGTTGGCAATTTTCCTTGGCTTGCTCGCCGTGCGCTACCGCGACCGCTGGCCTGACAAACTGATCTCGGCCGTGACCCTGGCCTCGATCTCGATCCCGGAATTTCTGATTGGCTATCTACTGATCTATTTCGTTGCGGTGCAGATGGGCTGGTTCAGCTCCGTTGCGATGATCAATGATTCCATGAACTTGCTGGAAAAACTCAACGCCATTGCCCTGCCTGTTGCGGTGCTGACGCTGGTGGTTTTGGCACATATGATGCGGATGACCCGTGCGGCGATCCTCAATGTGATGCAGTCGGCCTATATCGAAACCGCAGAGCTGAAAGGTCTCAGCACCTTCCACGTGATTGCCCGCCATGCGTTTCCCAACGCCATTGCGCCGATCGTCAATGTGGTGATGCTAAACCTCGCCTATCTGGTGGTGGGCGTCGTGGTGATCGAAGTGGTCTTTGTCTACCCCGGCATGGGGCAGTATCTGGTCGACCATGTGTCCAAGCGTGACGTGCCTGTGGTGCAGGCCTGCGGTCTGATCTTCGCTGCGGTTTATATCGTTCTGAACATGATCGCTGACATTGTCGCTATCCTGTCCAACCCGCGTCTGAGGCATCCGAAATGAAGAATATCCCTATCTCTGCAATGATCGGGCTGTTCTTCACGGCCCTCTACTTTCTCATGGCGATCTTCGCCCCACTGCTGGCACCTTACGGTATGGCCGAAATCGTCGGTGACGTCTGGGAGCCCCGTTCCGCGGAGCATCTTCTGGGCACTGACAACATCGGCCGTGATCTGTTGAGCCGGATGATCTACGGTGGTCGCACAACCATCTTCATCGCCACGGCAGCCACGATCCTGTCCTTCACCACCGGCTCGATCCTCGGCTTCTTTGCCGCGGTTGCTGGCGGCTGGGTGGATCAGGTGATGTCGCGGCTGGTGGATCTCATCATGTCGATCCCAACGCTGATCTTCGCCCTTGTCGTACTGTCGGTGATGCCGGTCACGGTACCGGTGCTGATTGTGGTCATGGGCCTGCTCGACTCAACCCGCGTCTATCGTCTGGCCCGTGCCGTCGCGGTGGATATCGAGGTGATGGACTACGTCGAAGCAGCCCGCCTGCGGGGGGAGAAAACCGCCTGGATCATCTTCCGTGAGATCCTGCCAAACGCTCTGTCACCGCTGGTGGCTGAAATGGGCCTACGGTTCATCTTCATGGTACTGTTTGTCTCCACCCTCTCCTTCCTCGGCCTTGGCGTGCAACCGCCAGAAGCCGACTGGGGCGGCATCGTGAAAGAGAATAAGGAAGGCATCGTCTACGGCATCCCGGCGGCTTTACTGCCCGCCATTGCCATCGCCACCCTTGCGATCTCCGTCAACCTTGTCGCGGACTGGGTTCTGAACCGCACAACCTCGCTGAAAGGAGGCCGCGGATGAGCGAACCTCTTATGAAAGTGCGCAATCTGAAGATCGGCGCAACCGTCTACCCGCCAGGGGAAAAGCCCCATGACATCGAAATCGTGCATGGTGTCAGCTTTGATCTGCAACCGGGCAAGGTGCTTGGGCTGATCGGGGAATCCGGCGCGGGTAAATCCACCATCGGTCTGGCCTCCATGGCCTATGGCCGGGGTGGGGTTAAAATCACCGGTGGCGAAGTCTGGGTGAATGGTCGTGATATTCTGCAGTCAAAACTGCGCGATATCCGGCGCCTGCGCGGCGGTGAGGTCACCTATGTGTCGCAATCCGCTGCCGCCTCGTTCAACCCCGCCAAAAAGATCATGGAACAGGTGATCGAAGCGGCCGTTGAACAGGGCAAATTCTCCAAGAAGGACGCCGAGGCGCGCGCGCGGGTCCTCTTTGCCAAGCTGGGTCTGCCGGATCCTGACAATATCGGAGAGCGTTACCCGCATCAGGTCTCAGGTGGGCAGCTGCAACGCTGCATGACTGCGCTTGCGCTCTGCCCGGAGCCGGATCTTGTGGTGTTTGATGAGCCGACAACGGCGCTGGATGTGACCACCCAGATTGAGGTCCTGATGGCGATCAAGGAAGCCATCCGCGACACCGGTGTGGCCGCGCTCTACATCACCCATGACCTCGCGGTTGTGGCGCAGGTGAGCGACGACATTATGGTGCTGCGCCACGGCAATATGGTGGAATACGGCCCCGTTGATCAGATCATCAACGCACCGCAGGAAGAGTATACCCAGGCTCTGGTCTCGGTCCGCTCCATCACCCATGAGGAAAAGGCCCCCACCCCGGAACCAGTGCTGAGCGTGCGCAATATCACCGCGCGCTACAAAGGCACCAAATTCGACGTTCTGCACAATGTGAACGTTGATCTGCACCCCGGTCAGACATTGGCGGTGGTTGGGGAATCCGGTTCGGGCAAGTCGACACTGGCACGGGTGATTACTGGCCTCTTGCCGCCGCGCGAGGGTGAGATCGAGTTCGCAGGGCGTACCCTGTCCTCCGATCTGGCGGGACGCACCCGTGAGGATCTTCGCGAGTTGCAGATGATTTACCAGATGGCAGATGTAGCCATGAACCCACGCCAGACCGTGGGTACCATCATCGGGCGCCCGCTGGAATTCTACTTCGGCATGAAAGGCGCGGAGAAGCGCAAGCGGATCATTGAGCTGCTGGATGAGATCGAGTTGGGCGAAAGCTTCATGGATCGCTACCCGGCAGAGCTGTCGGGTGGGCAGAAACAGCGTGTCTGTATTGCCCGCGCCTTGGCTGCCAAGCCAAAGATGATCATCTGCGATGAGGTTACCTCGGCGCTGGATCCGCTGGTCGCGGACGGCATCCTCAAACTGTTGCTGGAACTGCAAAAGATCGAGAATGTCGCCTTCCTCTTCATCACCCATGACCTCGCCACGGTGCGAGCGATTTCGGACAATATCGCGGTGATGTATCAGGGACGCGTGCAACGCTATGGCGGCAAGACCGAAGTGCTGTCGCCGCCCTTTGACGATTACACCGATCTGTTGCTCAGCTCGGTGCCAGAAATGCGTCTGGGCTGGCTGGAAGAGGTCATCGCCAACCGCAAGATGGAAAGTGCCGGCAACTAGCAGGCAGGCACCATATATCACCACCCGTCGCAGGCGACTGCGGCGGAACGCTCTCAAAGGCGGTCGCAGGAAAAATCCTCACGACCGCCTTTTTCAGTCACTTCTACAAGACCTTGGGTTCTGCAATGGACAACAAACTTCTCCTCATCATCTTGGACGGCGTTCCTTGGCGTAATTTCCGTCGGCTGTTTGGCAATCTGGAAGGCTGGGTCGACAGCGGCGAGGCACGGGTCTGGAAACACCGGGCGGTGCTGCCGTCGATTTCCGCCAGCTGCTACGCGTCGATTCACACCGGCGTGGTCCCGGCTGAGCACGGCTGTACCGGAAATGGCAATGTCTTCCGTCTGAAGCACAAGGATGTTTTTAGCCAGGTGCGCGACGGTGGTGGCGTGACCGGGGCCGTCGCTCATAGCTTCTGGTCCTCCTTCTTCAATCGCCATCCCTATGATCCCGTGCGCGACGTGGAATATGATGAACCTGAAAGCAGCACTATCAACCATGGGCGGTTTCATTCGATGACGGGCTACGGGCTGGTCAACCAAATGACACCCTCCGACGTGGACCTCTTTGGCACGCTGACCAATCTTTGCCTGCGCTTTGGCCTCAACTACGGCATGCTGCACACCTGCACGCTGGATTGCATGGGACACCGGTTCTTTCACGACTGTCAGGAGATGGATCACGCCTGTTTCGTGATGGACGAAATGCTGGCCCCGTTCATTATCAAATGGCGCGAAATGGGTTATGAGATCATTGTCACCGCTGATCATGGCCAGGATGAGCGCGGCCACCACGGCGGGCGCAGCCCCCTGCAACAGGAAACCGCGCTCTATTACTTTGGAGATGCGACAGGCCCCGCAGAGGATGTGGTGATTGATCAGCTGCAACTGGCCCCCACCATTCTCAGCCGTCTTGGTGCGCCAATTGCCGACACGATGAAGGCAAAATCTTTCCTCAGCTGAGGATCCGTGGCAGGCTTCGTGGGGTGATCGATATAGTCGCCCTACAGGAGCCTGCCATGACCAAACGTTGCCTTGCCCTGATACTGCTGCTTCTGCCACTGCCCGCACTGGCACAGGATGGCTGCGATGACCTGTGGTTCACGCGGAATCTGATCATGGACCGGGCCGGTTATTGCTTTGGCTCGACACTGGGTCAAAGCGTCTTTGACAATAGCGACTGTCTGGGCAAATCGGTCGCGCTTGATCCACACAGCAATCGACAGGTGCAGGAAATCCGGGGGCTAGAGCAGCTTCACGGCTGCAAGGTCAATACCAAGCGCCGTCAACTGGCGCTTAATGACACCCATCTGCGCCGCCTCCTTGTCGATCTGCCGATCCGCGATGAATTTGAAAGCGCCTGCCTTGGCTGGCTCGGTGGTCCGGTGCCGCTTTACTCAGGTCACAGTGCAGGAACGGCGCGGATTGGAGTGATCCAGCCCGGCGATGTCATCGGGTATTCCCATTTTCCAGTGGGCAACTGGTCTTATGTAACCACCCACACGAGCGACTGGCGCGTCAAAAGCGGTGGATGGTATGATCGCAGTGCCGCACCTGAACAATGCCGTGACTTTGCAGGCTAGGGTCACTCGTAAGGCCAGAGCCCCTGCCCCAGCGCTTCCACTGCAACTGAAATCCTCTCAAAACTGTCGCGGGCGCGGCCAACGCTATGGCGAGCGCGCAGATAGCCATGGACAAGTCCGGGTTCATTGATCCAATGCGCCTTGCCCCCGGCTGCTAAAATCTTGTCGCGGTAGTGGCGGGAGTCATCGCGCACCGGATCGCAATCGGCCGTCACCAGCACGGTGGCAGGCAGGTCTGAAAAGTCACTGTCAGCAAGCGGTTCCAATGTCGGGTCAGTGCCGGCCTCACTTCCCTCTGGGCGCCGCAGCTGTCCATAGAACAGAATGTCATCCCGCGTCAGCATCGGAGCCTGCGCATGTTCCAGATAAGACCCCTCGTTTATGTCTCCGCCAAAGGCCCCGTAGATCAACACCTGACCGACCATCCCCGTGAGCCGTCCACGGGCATGATGCGCCACCGCAGCGCAGAGATTGGCACCCGCGCTATCCCCGGCCAAGACCAGATCGCCGTCGAAGCTGGCAGAGATCCACTGACAGACCGCCCAGGCATCATCAAAGGCCGCCGGGTGCAGATGTTCAGGAGACAGGCGGTAGTCTACCGCGACCACGCGGTAACCTGTTTGCGCGCAGAGTTCAGCGCAGACATCATCATGGCTGTCCAATCCGCCAACCACGAACCCGCCGCCATGACAGTACATCACCGTACAGCCGGGATCTCCGGCGGTGTAGATCCGCACGGGAACAGCCCCAACCAGACGATCCTCGCAGCTGACACTATCAGGGCGCGCGGCGCGAAACTCAGCCGCCATGGCATCATAGACCTTGCGCTGTTCAGCAATTGACAGATCCACCGCATCATCCGGGTAACATTCGCCCGTCTTGCGGATAAAGGCCCAGGTTTCCTCATCGATCAGCCGTTCGTAATTCATCTCGCCCGTTCCCTGTGTCGTAGTACGCCGGATGAGCCTAGCAGCGCGGCGATCAAAAACCATGCCCCACAAACGAAAAAAGCGTCCCGGTGGAACGCTTTCTCCATCTCTTGCAAGGGCCAGAGCCGAAGGCGCTCGATCACGCCTTGGACATGGGTTCCCAAGGGCGGGTAAACACCCCCAGCACGTCGGAGATATCCGACGCCTTGGCACCGTTTTCTTCGACCTGTGCGACCAGACCGCGCCCTTTGTCATCAACCACATGTTCGACGCGGGCGGGCAGACCAGCCTTCAGCAGCGCGTCGTTGTAAATCCGGGTGATGGCATTCTTACGCAGATCCGGTTTGAAGACCTTGCCCACGGCAGTTTTCGGCAGCTCGTCCATCACTGTGACGTGTTTTGGGATTGCGGCTCGCTCATGTACGTGGATCTTGCAATAGGCCAACAGCTCCTCTGCGGTGACACTGGCTCCATCGACCAATTCGACAAAGGCACAAGGCACCTCGCCGGCATGGGCATCCGGCTGGCCGATAGCACCGGCAAAGGCCACAGCCTCATGCCCCAGAAGCGCCTCTTCAATCTCGGCCGGGTCGATATTGTGACCGCCGCGAATAATCAGATCCTTGGCACGACCGGTGATCCAGAGGTACCCGTCGCTGTCCAGCTTCCCAAGGTCGCCAGTGCGCAGGTATTGATCCTTGTAGAACAGACCGTCGTTTTTCTCGACCTCGGTATAGGTGTGACCGGCATAGACACCGGGGCTGGAGATGCAGATCTCGCCGATCTCATCCACACCCAACTCAACCGTGCCGCTCTCCGTTCCTTTGACAATTTTCACATCCGTATAGGGCAGCGGAATACCGATCGAGCCGATTTTCTTCTCGCCCTCAACGGGATTGCAGGACACCAGACAGGTTGCCTCGGTCAGGCCATACCCTTCTACGATCTTGACGCCGGTTGCCTGTTCAAACCGTTTGAACAACTCTACCGGCAAGGGGGCCGAACCGGAGAAGGCCGTTTTCACGGTGGAGACATCCGCATCCACCGGGCGCTGCATCTTTGCCGAGATCGCCGTGGGCACAGTGATGATGAAAGAAATCTTCCAGCGCTCGATCAACTTCCAGAAATTGTCAAAGACACCGTCGCCGCGATACCCCTGTGGCGTCGGGAACACGACATGCGCGCCTGAGGCAACAGCCGCCATCAGGATCACATGGCAGGCAAATACATGAAACAGTGGCAACGGACACATGATGTTGTCTTCGGCAGTGAACAGGAGCTTACTGCCCAGCCAGCCGTTGTAGTTCATGCCGGAATAGGTGTGCTGTGCCACCTTGGGCATGCCGGTGGTGCCGCCAGTGTGGAAGTAGCAGGCCACGCGGTCGCTGTCGGAATCCGCAAAGGTCAGCTCGGTGGGATGCTTGCGCAGCTCTTTGTTGAAGTTCTTGTAGTCTGCATGCGCCAGCTTGTCCTTGCCCTCAAGCTTGGGGCGGATCATGGGCACGATCCAGGACTTCGGCGGTGTCAGATAGCGGTTGAGGTCAATTTCCAGAACCGTGTTGACCTTAGGCGCGTGGCGCACTGCCTCGGCAACTTTCTGAGCAACGTCGGTTTTGGGGAAGGGTTTCAGCGTGACCACAACTTTCGCCCCGGTCTCGCGCAAAATGGAGGCGATCTGCTCCGGCTCAAGCAGCGGATTGATAGGGTTGGCAATGCCCGCAACAGCGCCGCCCAGCAGTGTCACAACCGTTTCGTTGCAGTTGGGCAGGATATAGGCCACCACATCTTTTTCGCCGATGCCCATCGAGCGGAACATATTCGCCGCTTGGGTGACCTTGTCCTTCAACTGTCGCCACGTGAGGGTCTCAGCCTTGTCTGTTGGGCCGGAAAAGATCTGATAGCTGACGGCTTTGTTGTCGGGATACTTCCCGGCCGTACGGGACAACAGCCCGTAAAGCGTCGTCGGCATGTTCCGTTGCCCGAAGGGCATCTCATTCACTAGTGCCAAGCAGTCCGCGGCCGTGGCAAATCCCATTGGTTTCCTCCCCTAGTCCCCTTGTGCCGGGGAATTTCAGTTAACACAAAATGATTTGAAACGACCCGTCGTGCAAGCGCGCCGACAGGGTCACGTCAAGGAAGCCTGCACTTTGACGCAGCGACATTTGACAGTTTTCAACCTTGAAACTGATTTTTTGGGCGGTTGAGGCCTGTATTGCCTATTCTGCCGCCATTCCATCGGTGAACTGCAACCGCGCCAGACGGGCGTAGAGACCATCCTCTGCGACCAGCTGATCATGGGTGCCAGTTGCAATGATGCGCCCCTCTTCCATGACCACGATACGATCCGCCTTTTTCACCGTCGCCAGACGATGCGCCACGATGAGAGTGGTCCGCCCCTGGCTCAACTCATCCACGGCGGCCTGGACCAGACGTTCGCTTTCAGCGTCAAGCGCGGATGTCGCCTCGTCCAGCAGCAGCACCGGCGCATCCCGCAGGATAGCGCGAGCGATGGCGATACGCTGTTTCTGGCCACCCGAGAGCATCACACCACGTTCGCCGACCTGACTGTCGTAGCCTTCGGGCAGTGCGGTGATAAACTCATGCGCCGCCGCAGCTCGAGCAGCGGCCTCAACCTCAGCGTCGCTGGCCCCGGGGCGGCCAAAGCGAATGTTGTCACGCGCGGACGCCGCAAAAATGACCGGATCCTGCGGCACCAAGGCGATGTGTTTGCGGAAATCATCCCGTTGCAGATCCCGCAACGGCATACCATCCAGGCAAACCGCACCAGACGTCGGATCATAAAACCGCTGGATCATCTGAATGATCGTTGTCTTACCCGCACCAGACGGCCCGACGAAGGCAACAGTTTCCCCCGGCTGCACAGTCAGGGAAACATCCACCAACGCCGGGATCTGTGGACGCGCCGGATAGCGGAAGGATACGTTGTCAAACCGGATTTCCCCGCGCACTGGTGCTGCAAGCGCTTGGGGCGACTTGGGGTCCTGGACCTGATCCACAGCGGTTAATAGCTCTACCAAACGCTCGGTTGCGCCGGCTGCCCGCTGCAATTCGCTCCAGATTTCCGACAGAGCCGCAACCGAGCCTGCAACCAGCACCGCATAAATCACAAACTGGACCAGCGTGCCTTCGGTCATCACGCCTGCGCGCACGTCATTGGCGCCCATCCACAACACGCCAACCACTCCGGAGAACACAAGGAAGATCACGATAACGGTCAGAAAGGCACGCGTCTGGATCCGCCGCATCGACACATCAAAAGCGGTTTCGGTCAGGCGGCTGAATTCGCTCCGGCTTGCCACTTCATGGGTGTAGGCCTGAACCGTCTGGACTGCGCCCAGCGCCTCCCCTGCGTTGCCGGATGAAGCCGCGATCCAATCCTGGTTCTCTCGGCTGATCTTGCGCAGGCGCCGCCCCAACACCAAAATCGGCACAATCACCGCCGGAACAATCAGCAGCACGAGGCTGGTCAGCTTGGCAGAGGTCAAAAGCATCAGCACCAGACCGCCTGCAAAGATCAGCATATTGCGCAGGGCAATCGACACCGAGGAGCCAAGAACAGACTGGATCAATGTGGTATCCGTCGTGATCCGGCTCAGCACCTCGCCCGTCATGATCTGTTCGAAGAACGCCGGGCTCATGCCAATGACGCGGACGAACACCGCCTTGCGGATATCGGCAACCACCCGCTCGCCCAGCCGTGTAACCAGCGCGTAACGCAACCCGGTGCCTGCCGCCAACAGCGCAGCGATCACAAGGGCGGCGGCAAAATACTGATTGAGAAGCGCGGCTTCGGAGATCCGGAAATTGTCGACAACCCGACGCACCGCCAGCGGCAGCGTCAGCGACAGGCCCGCTGTCAACACCAGCGCCAGCGTCGCCATGGCCATCAGCACACGATAGGGGCGCATGAATGGCCACAGTGCGGAGAGAACACCAACTTTGCGTGATTTCTCGCGCTCTACATCCGCAGTCGGGACCGCTTGATTTCCCGCCATGTCAGCTCCTTCGACGTTCCGTGTGGCAGGATCTCTGGCCTGCGCATCGCCAAGGTTCATGACTGCGCAAACCTCTGAGGTCAAGCGCACAGAAGCCATCATCCTCGGCCATAGCGCCGCATGTCGAACCTCAAGCCACTGCGTCATATCGCAAAATACAGCGCTGACTTAACGATATACCGGTTGATGCGAGGAGACCTGGAGCGGGTAGCGGGAATCGAACCCGCACCTTAAGCTTGGAAGGCTCTTATGATACCATTTCACCATACCCGCTCAGGGAATTTCGTCTATAAATCGGTGCTTTCTGAGCGTCAAGCGGGTCTGACGTGAAAATCTCACATTTCGGAGTTTTGTCTAGAATGGCCGTTCGCCGCAGATCTGATCTGCGACTGGATCAGCTGCCCAGCATGCGTCCAATCCACCCCTTACGCGGCGCGGCGTCATCGGCAGGCGTTTCCGCGCCCGCGTCATTTGCTTCAACCTCGACCCCAGCCACCTCGTCGGCTTCAACTGCCGCTTGAAACCGCTCAAAGAACTGATCAGCCATTTTCTTAGCAAAGCCATCAATGATCCGGCTGCCCAGCTGCGCCAGCTTGCCACCAACCTTGGCCTCTACCTCATAGCTCAGCAGAGTTTGCCCATTTTCGCCATCGCTCAAAGTCACATGGGCATCCCCTTTGGCAAATCCGGCCGCCCCGCCCTTGCCTTCGCCACGCAGGGTCAGGCTGTTTGGCGCGTCGAGATCAGAGAGCGTCACGGTCCCGCGAAACGTCGCCTTGACCGGGCCAACTTTTTGCACAACAACCGCAGTGAAGCCATCCTCGGCGGAGCCGTCCATTTCCTGACAGCCGGGCACCGCGTTCTTCAGGGTTTCAGCATCCAGCAGCCCCTGCCAAACCTCGGCGCGCGGGGCAGCTATGGTGCGGGTATCGGCAAGTTTCATGGGCGCTTTTTCCTTACTCTGGCGATCTACTGGCGATCAGTTTCTCAGCAGGCAGCGGATGGTCTGCCTGACGTGTGCATAGCCTAAACCGAAAGCGCCCCGATATGCGACATTGGTTGCAAGCCAGAGGTGGACCGGGCCGCTCTCATCTTTGGGAACAGCACGCACCGTCAGTCTGATACTGGCAATTTTCTCGCTTACAAATAGGTGATGCTCACTCATAGGCGACGGCAAGAGCCTTCGACCTTTCGCCTATTGGTAGGTCTGTACCTGTGCTGCTAGCATGATTCTCGTCGGGGCGGCTTCCAATCCGCTGCAAGTGCCCGGCCTAATGATACGAAGCAACCGCCCGGTAGATCTTAGGAGTCTGATGACACAGTCGTCCCCCACAAGAATTCCGACCCAAAGCGGTCATCCCGAACCGTCGGAATCGGCGCGTTTTGTCACCGCACTGATCGTCGAGGATCATCCCTTGTTCTGCGATGCTCTGGCGATGACTTTACGCGCGACGGTCGGCATTCGCACGATCGTAACCGCGCCGACACTGGAACAGGCCATTTCTGAGATTGCCGATACACCTCCCCCGGACGCAGTGGTCCTGGATCTGAACCTGCCGGATGTTCATGGCATGGACGGGCTTATCCGGTTGCGCAACGCCACCAGCGCGCCGATACTTGTCGTCTCGTCCATGGCGGACAATCGGGTAATTAGTGCCGCCATTCATGCCGGAGCCGCAGGTTTCGTTCCCAAGCACGGCCAGCGCGAGATTTACATCAGCGCGTTTGATGCAATCGCAAAGGGCACGCCGTTTGTTCCGCCCGGTTACGTGCTGCTGCCCCGCGACAGTGAAACTCAGGACGCGACCGGGCGACTGGCGACGCTGACCAATCAGCAGGCGCGCATCCTGCAGCTGATCTGTGCCGGCAAACTGAACAAACAAATAGCCTATGATCTGTCGATTGCTGAAACCACGGTCAAAGCCCATGTCACCGCAATCATGCGCAAACTCGGCGTGCAAAGCCGTACCCAAGCGGTTTTGATCGCGAAGGAAACCAGCTTTGCAAACGTCTTGCAAGATCTCGGCTGAACCGCCTACCATCCAACATGAAACGCCCAGCCCCACCCCGCGCCGATGCCAATCCCCCCACAGTCGCGTCGGCTGAGACCGGGCGCGCGCTGCCTGCAATGGCTGCCGCACTACACCAGTCCAGTCGTATCACCCGCACCGGTTTTGCTGCGGCCGACGCGCCCGATGCCCTGGCGAGGTTGGCACAAATGCTGGCACCGCTCGATGATCTTGAGCTGATCATTCTCTTTATCTCTCCGCAGGCCGATATCCATGCGCTCGGCGCTGCGGCGACACGTGATCTGGCCCCCGCACAGGTGGTTGGCTGCACCACTGCAGGTGAAATCGGCGAGGCTGGTTACACAGATGGAGAGATTGTCGCCATCGGCCTTCCCCGCAGCCATTTCTGCGCACGAGTTCTGCCTATTGACGATCTGAACGCCTATGATCCCCAGAGCCAGATTGACCAGATCATTCGCAATCGCAACGATATGGCGCGGGAGACACCGCAGTGGGGGTCCGAATTTGCCTTTCTACTGGTGGATGGACTGTCGGTAAAGGAAGACGCGCTAACCACCGATCTAGCGCCAGGGCTTGGCCCGGTGCCACTGTTTGGCGGATCCGCCGGCGATAGCACCGATTTCGGCGTAACATACGTTCTTTGCGGTGGAGAGGCCCGGCAGAACGCGGCGGTCTTGCTACAGATCCGCAGCAACTGCCCGATCAAGGTCTTCAACACGGATCATCTTGTACCGACGGCCCAGCGCATGGTGGTGACCGGGGCTGATCCTGCTCGTAGACTGGTCTATGAAATCAACGCCGAACCGGCGGCGCGGGAATATGCGCGCCTGCTGGGCAAGGATCCAGAACAGCTCACCACCTTCACCTTTGCGGCTCATCCCGTGGTGGTGCGCATTGGTGGCCAGCATCATGTCCGCGCAATCCAACAGGTCGCAGACACTGGTGATCTTGTGTTTTTCTCAGCCATCGACGAAGGGGTCGTGCTGACATTGGCAGAGCCTCTCGACATGGTGAATCATCTCGACCGCGCGCTTTCTGCGTTGGGAGACACCCGGACACCCGATGTTATCCTGGCCTGCGATTGCGTACTGCGACGGATGGAAGCCCAGCAGAAACAACTGACGCCACAGATATCCGCACTCTTCGCCAAACACCGCGCCGTGGGATTTTGCACCTACGGGGAGCAGGTGAACTCCATCCACGTGAACCAGACACTGACCGGAGTCGCCATCTACCCGCCCGCAACAGACGAGACTGCGGCCAGATCATGACCGAAGGCCTGATTGATCCGCATGATTCTCTGGAACGGCAGAATGAAAAACTGCTGAAGATCACCGCGACCCTGATGCGCCGTGTGGAGCAAGATACAGATGCCTCCGGCCTTGCGTATGCGCAGTTTGAACGCGCTGTTTTGCTGGAAGAGGAAATCCGCAGCCGCACCCGCGATCTGGAGCGCACGCTGGATCTGCTCAATCTCTCGAACGCCAAGCTCGCCGAGGCCAACCGCGAGACCGAAGCCGCGCGCGCCAATCTCGCCAATGCCATTGAAACCGTTCAAGAAGGCTTCGCACTTTTCAATGCGGAGGATGTGCTGGTGATGTGCAACAGTCGCTTTGGCATGCACATGCCTGATATCTGCGCTGATCTGCGACCGGGGCTGAGGTTTGAAAGCTATGTGCAACTGATCAGTTCGAGCACGGCCCTGTCGCTCCCGGCGGGCACGTCAGCCGCCAGTTGGGCTGCCCGCCGACTGGCCCGTCATCAGGACCGCAGCGTCATGTTCAACGTGCGCATGACCGGCAATCGCTGGGTGCAGGTGAGTGAGCACCGAACGCCGGATGGTGGCACGGTCATCCTGCAGACTGACGTCACAGACATCATGCGGCTCCAGCACCAGGAACGTGAACGCATTCTGGACGACCAGGCGCGTCTCATTCGCGCCACATTGGAACATCTGAACCAGGGGGTCTGCATCTTCGATCAGCAGGCCCGGCTGGTCGGATGGAACCGGCTTATGGGGAATCTACTATCGATCCCAATCGGGAGGTTCCGCATCGGTAGCCGGTTTGAGAGTATTTTTGAGCAGCTGCGCGACACCTTCACCTTTGCGCAGGCGGAGATCGCTGATCAGGTCGCGAACTGGGCCCGCCCGCGCACAGGATTGACGGTTGGTTCAGCTTCCGCACAGACCACCACTGATCAGAGCGCGCGAGCTCCGCTCTCCTTCGATATTCAGCAGGGCACGACGCGGGTTTTGACCGTATTTATGCAGGATATGCCCGATGGGGGCTTTGTGATCAGCTTCACCGATGTCACGGCCGAACGGCAGACGGCCCGCGCCATGAGCGAGGCGCGCGACACATTGGAGCAACGCGTTCTGGAACGCACGCTGGAGCTGGAAGACGCGCTGCAAGCCGCTGAACGGGCCAATGCGTCCAAATCCCGCTTTGTCGCTGCTGCATCCCATGATCTGCTGCAACCCTTGTCTGCTGCAAAACTCTTCGTCGCAGCTCTGGATAGCGAACTGCCTGACGAACTGCCTAAGGACACGCTGCATAAGGCGGCCAATGCCTTGGACAGTGTGGAAACGCTGGTCTCCGCTCTCCTCGATATCTCAAGGCTGGATTCCGGTCGCGCAGAGGTCCACAAGTCCTCCGTCGATCTGGACGACCTGTTGGGCCAGCTGCAGGATGAGATGCGCCCGACTGCCGATGCCAAAGGGCTAAGCCTGCGACTTAGGCCCAGTCGTGCGCGCGTGCTAAGTGATGTGACCTATCTGAGGCGTATCCTGCAAAACCTGATCTCCAACGCGCTGCGCTACACCGATCAAGGTGGTGTGCTGATTGGCATACGTCCGCGCCGGGCCACCGTCAGGGTCGAGGTCTGGGACACAGGCCCCGGTATTCCCGACGAAGATCGCGGCCGGATTTTTGCGGAGTTCCAGCGCCTTAACGCCACAGCGAGTGCTGCTGACGGTATGGGGCTGGGGCTTGCCATCGTAGAGCGGGCCTGCGCGCTGCTCGGTCATCCGCTGACGCTCAGGTCTGAGCTGGGACGTGGAACAGTCTTCGCCATTGAACTGCCACGCGATGTCTCCAGGCCGCAGATCGGGAAGGTCCCTCCCCTCAAGGCAGCTGCCCCTCGCCCGGTCCCTACGCAGCTGCCCCAACTGATCGCGCTACTGATCGTTTCAGATACCGACCTTCGCCAGGCGCTAAGCCTTACCATGGAGCAATGGGGGATCGACGTGCTGACTTGCGCCAGCGAGGGGGAGGCCCGGATTTTGCTGACCGAAATTGAGCTCACACCGGATGTTTTGCTGATAGACCTGCAATTGGGGGCGAACCAAAGCGGCGCCAGAGTCATTGAGGGTTTGCGTCGCGACCTCGGACCACTGCCCGCTTGCCTCATTTCCTCCAGCCCCACTCCGGACACCGCCGCGCTGGCCCAGCGACTGAATGCCCAGTTGTTTGCAAAACCCATCCCAACGGAGCAACTGCGCAGCTTTCTCAACGCTCTGCGGTCCCCGAAGCTCTAACACCTCAAACTACGTGCCTCTGCCTGAAGCGCAACTAGAGCCACACCGGGACACGCTTGGCCACCGCAAAAGTGATCTGTCGACGTTGGTCAAACGTAGTAAATCCATGGGTATCGATCTATCTACGACAACAATCCCTTCAGCAAGATCATCACACAGCCGGAAGACGACGCCGATGACCTCTCCCCAAGCTATGCCGACGCTTCGGCCCACCGCGATCATCACTGCGCACGGACAGCCGTCTGACCCTGCCCCGCAGGAACGTGCACTGGCCGAGCTTGCAAATGCAGTCGCATCGCTGCTACCGGAGTGGGATATTCGTTCCGCGACCCTGGCCATGTCTGACCGACTAGAGCAGGTGACACCGCAGGGCGCGCTGATCTACCCGTTTTTCATGGCAAATGGCTGGTTTACCAGTTCTGTGCTGCCAAGACGACTGCAAGGGCACGACGTTCATCATCTTCCCCCTTTTGGGTTGGACCCAAACCTGCCCGACCTGGCCTGTGACGCGCTCACCCTTGCCTGCGCTGCGCGCGGCTGGTCGCTTTCCTCAACCCGCATTCTGCTCGCGGCACATGGATCAGCCCGCGGCCCCAAGGCGGCGGAGGCCGCAGAGGCGTTTGCAACGGCAATGCGTAACCGACTTCCCGGCACGACGCTGGCCACCGGCTACGTTGAGGAAGATCCGCGTATCGCAGAGACCGCCCGTGTGTTTGAGGACACCGCTCCAGCGCAGCCCAGCCTCTGCCTGCCGTTTTTTGCGCAAGCGGGCGAACATGTGCGCGACGATATCCCCAATGCTCTGGCCGATGCAGGCTTTGGCGGCGATACCCTGCCGGTTCTCGGAGCACTCCCGCAGGTGCCACAGCTGATTGCAAACGCGCTCAACAAAGCCCTTTCCGGCCCCGGTGTCACCCCAACCTGATCTGATGGCAGCGGGGCTCGCCTGCACATTGCCTGCAGCTACGCGTTTTCGCCGTGGCTAGTCGAAGATGGATTGTCCTTCGAACACATGCCACCGGGACAGGAATCTGTCTTGCTCTCCCCGACACAGGAAAACGCGCGCCCTTACGTACAACGCGGCCCCACAACAGAATTTTTCATTTTTTCCGCCCGGTTCCGCACAGCGGCCCTTGCACCGCCCCCCCGCATGTGATTAATCACACCTCACACCACCGGTAAGGCGAGTTGGCGGAGTGGTGACGCAGCGGATTGCAAATCCGTGTACACCGGTTCGATTCCGGTACTCGCCTCCAATAAAATCAATGACTTGCGTCATCCGTCTTCTCCTTCACTGCCATTTTTGAAACAACCGTTGAAACTTTCACGTTTCGGTCTTGCTTCGTTCCATTTGATTTCTTGCCTCTTGAGCGCGCTTCGCGAGCTCTCTTTGCCGGATCGGGCCGCCGTACTTTTTGAGCATTTCAACGCCTGAGTGACCGGTGACGGCTTTGACCATCTCGTCATCACATCCAGCCAGATACAGCTCGATCGTCGCATTTTTTCTGAGCCCGTGCGTTTTGTAGTAGCTCGCCTTCTCGTGCTTCATCTTCTTTTTGATAGTGCGCATTTCTTCCGCAACGATCCGGTAGCTCACTGGTCGTCCCTTGACGTCAGCCACAACAGTGCCGTCCGTTCGTGCGAGCCCGTCGAGATGGGCTTTCAGTCGGTCGGTGAGCGGGATCCAAAGCGGCTTGTCGGTTTTGCCTTGCGTAAAATCGAAACCTTCATCGGAAAAGTGCTCCCATTTCATCTTCACGACATCGCCAATTCGTTGGCCTGTACCAACGCAAAGCTCGTAAACCAGCCGCGCCCTCTTTGAAGCCAGCGCTTCGAACTCGGCCCGAACATCATCTGGCCACGGCTCCCAGCCGTCGCTCTGCTGCTTGAATAGCGGAATGCCTTTCGCCGGATTGCCGTGCTCCTTCTTGATGAAGCCAATCAATCGTGCGTGGTTCATCAATACGACCATGACCTGAACGAGATAGTTGGCTTGCCGCCAATGATCCGCATTTGCGCGGTGCAATTCATAGATGTGATGGGTTTCGATCCTGGCCGGGTCTTTGTCGGCCCAGATCTCACGAATGTGGCTGATATACCGCCGATAATCGGATCTCGTCCGAGGCTTCAGCTTCTTGTAGGCGTCGCTCTCGTAGTAGCTAAGAATCAACGCCTCAAAATTGCGTTTCACCGGCGCTGGCGCTGGTTTTCCCTTCAGCAGGCGATTGTAGTGATCCCAAAATTCCGGCGTGCCCGCTTCCTCGTGCATCATGACAGAGATACCGCGCGAACGCCGGATGAACCGTAGGTAGCCCCTGTCATTATAGACGTATTTTGGCAGGCTCTTTCGGGTCATTCGCCCATTCTCAAGTCACTATTGAGAAAGTCGTCGGCTGCCTCTGGCGCGACCATGTTGGCATCGACGATGACGCTGCCGTCAGGCTTAATCTCGAACTTCGCGCGCTGCCAGCCTGCCTCCCGCGCCTCACGGATGAAGGCCGAGGCTGCCTGCTTCGCCTTTGTCTGTGCACTAGCTTTGGTCATCTTATCGACACCTCTCTCACCTCGTTAACAACGCGCATTATCACCCTGATCCATATTGATATTTCCGATTGCTCCGCGCGTAGAACGTCTGTCTTTCGCCGCGCGAATGGCGCGGATCACTTCTGAATTTTGGGAGTTTCCATTGCGATCGGACTCCGCTTTGATCCACTCCTTGAGCTCTTGCGGAAGCCGAAGCTGCATTGGTTTACGACTGTTCATGAAACGCCTCCAGGTTGAAACCATAATCAACTAGTGGCATTTAGCCACTATTGCGTCAATCGCTTTTTATGGCACAGTGCCACCATGCCAGAACAAAGCTCTCAAAATCAGGATAAATTCATCGTGCGGCTGCCAGACGGCCTGCGCGATCGAATACGCCTCGCAGCCGAGGCCAACCATCGCAGTATGAATGCTGAGGTCGTTGCCCTACTCGAAGAAAACTATCCGGCCCCAGTGCCGGAAAAACTGGACGACCCCGCCGCGCGACTGTTGTTTTGGCTCGCCAAACGCATCCGCAGAAGGAACCCGAAGCCCGGAACTCCCAGAGATAAGCAAGCCGCCCTGTATGAGCGCATTGCGGGCGATATCGCGGAACGTATGAAGGACATCGGCGAATAGCCTTAGTAGGCCCCCCACTCATATCCATGGTTGCCTTCGTGATCTTCCCATTCGACACCGACCCCGCGACGCCAGCTTGACGACGAACAGCGCCGTGACGGCAGAACCCATTGCGGGGCGGCCGCTGGTGTCGTGCGTTGCCAGCCAAATTCGCCTTGTGTGCCGTAGGTCCCGAGGCGCATGTTATAACTCTCAGAACAATCATCGTCGCGGCCACGTTCGCGATGGCTGTAGTGCCGAACATCCCAAACACGGATCGAGCGCACAAAATCGAATTCCAGACCACTGATGTCGATATCGGCACCGTCTTCGACCACCTGTGCCAGAATAATGTGGCCGAGCATTTGACCATTTTGGTTGCTGGCCTCCCAGACTTTAGGGGCCATACTTTGCAACGGCGCGCGCTCAGAAACACCCATCGGGCAGCGCCAGATTTGCAACGGCGGCTCAATCGGCCAGGGCGTGATCCGACGGATAAACACGGCGCGGGCATGGGCACATTCTGCTGACGCGGGCCACCCACCAGCCAGGCAAAGCAGAATGGCGCAGTCAACCTGATAGGCTTTTGCCGCTTGTGGAGCCACGGTTGAAAGCAAAGCCAAAGCAACTCCGGCAGTCCAATTCCTGATAAGTTTGCACCGCATATCAATAAATACCTTTTGATTACATTACTGTATTATTGATACACTAGCTCCAACCTCAACATTCACACCATATGCGAGCATAGGGTTTATGATATTCGCGCGCGTTTTGTGGAATATACTCCGTAGAGCGGTTCTTGTGATCTGGCCGAATACAGGCCATGAAATTACGGGAACAAGTAGGGTTAAATATCCGGAATCTAAGAAATTCCAGAGGGTTGAGCCAAGAACAATTAGCATTAGCTGCCGACCTGGATCGTAGCTACATCAGCGAGATCGAACTCGCGAAATTCTCAGCATCGATCGATGTTCTGGAGCGGATTGCCCATGCTCTCGACATCGCTCCCAAGGAACTGTTTAACGAGAGGGGCTAGTTTTGCCCGAACTTGAGAGTGTTCGCACGACGGCCGAAGCCATCGGTCGCATTACGTGTGTCAAGACTGGCGAAGAAATCGGTCTGCTGTATCAGTGGGATAACGGCGAGACGCAGGCAGCGTTATACGATGGCGGCCATCCTAAAACACCACACCGCTCAGATCACCCCGCTGAACCGGACCTTGGTGCAAAACGCAGCTAACGCCCGGAAAGAGCAGTTTGCGGTATTCGCTGCCTGCGTATTGCACGCCGCGATCTGAATGATGAATGAGACCAGGCACCGGTCCGCGGCGCCCCAGAGCCATGTTCAGGGCATCACAGCACAGTTCGGATCGCAGATGATCGTCCATTGCCCAGCCCACGATTTCGCGCGTGGCCATGTCCTTGATGGCAGCAACGTAGAGCCATCCTTCTTTCGTATCGACGTAGGTAATGTCAGTGAGCCAAACCCGGTTCTGACCGGTGCAAGCGAACCGTTGTTCCAGTAGGTTTGGCGAGGGTTTGAGGCTGTGATTGCTGTCTGTGGTGCACGGCTTTCGGCGCTTGCACGGGCGAGGCGTGACATTGTTTTCCCGCATTATTCTGGCCACGCGCCGCTCCGAAACGTCCTCGCCATCGGCTTTCAGATCCTGGTGGACCCGCTTTGACCCATACCGTTTTTTGCTTTGAGAAAACGCCTCTTTAATCTTTGGAAGCAACTCGGCGTCCCGGTCGGTACGTAGCTTGTGCCGCTGATCTCGAGCAAGTTGTGACTGGACAAAGCCGTAAAACCAGCTGCGCGCAACACCAACAAGGCGACAGAGCTGAACGATCGGGTAAACAGTCTTGTGGGCAGCGACGAAAGCACGTTTCGCGTTCATGTCTTCGCTGCCCTTGAGGCAAAAAAAGCGGAAGCTTTCTCGAGGATCTCATTTTCCAGCTTCAAGCGTTTGTTTTCCTTGCGCAGACGATCCAGTTCCGCCGCATCCGCCTGTTGCCTGCGCAATGCCGCCATCGATCCTGCCGCTTCGATCTCCAAGCGCCAGGTTTTCAGCTGAGAACTCGTCACACCCAGCTCCCTGGCCACGCCGGTTTGTGTGGCACCAGGCTTATAAAGCCGACCAACAGCTGCGGCTTTGAATTCATCTGTGAACGTTCGTCGCGATTGTCCCATTCCATGCTCCCTTCCTGGACAGGGGTACTTTACCCCGGTGTCCGGGAACAGGAACGAAGTTCAGGCGGCGATCCCATGCTGCACGAGCAATGGAAGGAGCAGACCTTCGCCGCAGGTGCGGCCACAAACCATCATCGAACGGAAGGGACGCGGGACAAACCCGACATTTGCGTTTTGGCATGTTGCTGACGCAGCATCCGCTCGCAAGTGCGGCACCATCATAGCTGCCGTGCAAGCGATGTCGTCAGAGCGGTCATTGAAGGGCAATTTGAGGCATAAAATCAAACTGCTCTTTCGCTGCAGCTGTGAGAACAACTTTTCCGAATTGAGGAAACAGCCATTCACAGTTGGGAAAGCGGTACTTGTCGCGCAACATCCATAAACAAGTTTAGCGATGGCGCCGGTTTCAATACTGACCAGCAAGCCTTGCGCTTGTGTCCTCACTTGTTTCGCCTTCAGCCATGCGTGCAAATGCCTGCCGCCAGCCGGGGGCGAGATCAGCCAGGCCTGCCAGAGTTTCAGCGTCGTTCCGGGAAACCCTGCGCGTCAGCCGGGCGCGGGTCACACGCAGGACGCTCCAGTCCGGGTTGCGCCGTTCTATCAGCGTTACCCGGTCGCCTGCTTCAGCCGTGCCGGTTTCCAGCACACGGTAGTACCATCCGGTGCGGCCCGTTTTCTGAAACAGGTAGGGCAACTTTTCTTGTCCAGTGTGCAGGCCCAGCTTCCAGCAGGGCTGGCGGCCCTGGCTGATCTGAACAGTTGCTGAGCCCAGCTTCAGGATATCGCCGATGCAGAGGTTTTCCTCGGTCAATCCGGTTGTTGAGATGTTTTCGCCAAAGGCTGCGGGGACCGTGCCGACGGCCATGTGCCCTTCGTCCTGCCAGACCGCATAGTGATCCAGCGCGTAGTGGTGAATAGCTTTTTCTTCGCCGCCATGCACGGTCAAGTCCGCCTGCGCATCATCTGAAAAACCTGTCAGCGTAATGGCCTGCGAACCGGGCACCAGGTCTTTTTGAATGGCGGAGGGAGGCTTCCCGTCCCAGCGGTCCTGAACGCTGCCCAGGTAGATGTCGCCGATTTCTGCCGAAAGTTCAGGAAGGGTCATTCAGGCCTCTTTGTGTTCGATGCAGATTTTGTCATTTTCGCCGGGTTCCAGCGCGAGCTTCAGCAAGCCGCAGAATCCGTTTTCCGAGTCCGCCTCGTGATAGGCGCAGGTCTTGCATTTCCCGAATGACTGGCCGTCGTTAGCCGCCAAAGCCTGCCTCAGGCTTTGAACCAAGCCGTCCCTGAGCGCGGTTTGAACGCCGGGGGGCAGGCTGCCTATGGCATCTGCAATTGGATTGGGTTCTGTCACCGCGGCCACGCCCGCCTCAGTCAGCTCAAAGGAAATTGACCGCTGGTCGGACTTTTGCCGGCGCTCGGCGGCGTATCCCTTGCGCACCAGCGCCTTCAGCGTCTGCGACATCGTTCCGCGCGTTGTTCCCAGATACTCGGCAACATGCGAGGGCGAACGGGAAAACTGATTGGCCTCAGACAGATATTCCAGCGCCGCCCTTTGTGTCGGGTTCAGGTCGCCGGTCCAGCCGGCGGCGGAATCTAGTCTGGCAAGGCGGTTGATGAGGATGCGGATGCCATGGTCGGGTTTCATGCGCAACAAGTAGCGAGTCGAAATTAAAGTTGCAATGTGTTTTTTGATATAGTAGCGAGTCGATATCTAATAGCGAGTCGACATCAAAAGACTGGAGATACGACATGAAACGACCCTTGATTTTCTTTGCCGCCGTTGCGCTGGGAGCGTCGTCTGCAGCAGCGGATGGCAACCATGCCCTGCATCAGGAAGGGGCTGTCATCTCTCCGGCTGATGCCGGCAAGGTGGCAGATTTCGACATCCTTGCGGCGCATGCGCACCGCAACGGCAACACAGTTACCTTCCACATGACCACCAGCGGCACCGCCGGGGCATCGGTACCGGCCGCAACCGGAGCCGTGGGCGGGTCAGATGTCTGGTCCTATGTTTGGCCCACATCTCTTGACCCGTCTGCCGTTGGCTTTGAAGGCGGCACCGGCATTCTGGCAATGGCTGCAACCAGCCACCCGGATTTTGACGACACCCCGCTTTTTGATGAAAACGGCGACGGCGACCCGGCAAATGACGGCATCGAATGGCACAGCCATTGGGTTGTTCTGACTCCGGCAGAGGCCTGCGGCCCGGGCGCCCTCGCGGTGCGCGACATCCCCGAAGGCGCGACGCCAAAACTGCCTGCGACCTGGCCCGGATTCCCGATATTCCTGGACAGCCCCGGGTTCACGCCGCTGTTCGACGGGCCTGAGATCACGGTGAATGCCGGATTTGCCAGCGGCGTAGATCTGGAGGGGGTTGCCTATGACGGCGTCACCTCCGCGCTGCGCGTGAACGAAAGCATTCATGCGCCGCTGCTGTGCGTCACCGATGTATTCGACATTGCCTCAGGCGATCTGAGCCTGCCGGGCAAACTTCAGTAAGCGGACTCTGCCGGCCGTTTCAAGCAGGCGGCCGGCAGCTCAACAGGAGGGAGCAAGATGCAAGCGCCTGAACTGCAGGTATCTGAATGGTTCAATACTGACGGGAACCTCAAGCTGCCGGATTTCCACGGAAAAGTTGTCCTGATTGAGGCCTTCCAGATGCTGTGCCCCGGCTGTGTCGTCCATGGCATTCCCCTGGCGCAGGAGGTGCATCGGCATTTCCCCGGCGATCAGGTGGCAGTGATCGGGCTGCACACTGTCTTTGAACACCACGAGGCCATGAGCCCGGTATCGCTGAAGGCCTTTTTGCATGAATACCGTATTACGTTTCCTGTGGCAGTCGACAAACAGGGGGCAGGGCCGCTGCCGGAAACTATGGCTGCATACGGGATGCATGGGACGCCCAGCTTGGTTCTGCTGGATCAGTCGGGCCGGATTGCGGCACATCATTTTGGCCAGGTCTCGAAGCTGCAGGTGGGTGCGGAGATTGGCAGCCTGCTTGCCGGCAAAGCTGCTGCTGCTGCCGCAGGCCGGCAGCCCGGTTTCTCTGGCCGGTGCGGCGGCGATGGCTGCACCGTGTGAAATGCCTGCAGCCTGGCTGCAGGCCAAGGCGAAGGTTTCTTTGGAGCCGGGCCAGCCGTTGCGCAAAGACATGACCGGTGCCGTCAGCAGGCTGACTGCTTTTGTGCGGCCGTCTGCCGAAAGGCCCCGGGAGATCCAAAATGGCTGGCCGGATGCAGTTGCGTCCGGCCAGGCCAGGTTTGCAAGGCGGTACTGTTTCAGGTTTGGAGGGCCGGAAGACCGCCTTGCATCCTTACACCTGAGCCGTATCGCTGACGTTCAGCCCAAGGGCCTTGGCAACTCCGGCCCCGTAGGCTGGGTCGGCGCGCAGGCAGTTCGCGATGTGGCGGCGCTGAATATCTTCCCGGGCTCCGCCAAGGGCACGGGCTGTGTTTTCAAACAGCACTTGCTGCTGGTCCGGCGACATCAGCCGGAACAGGTCTCCTGGCTGCGAGAAATAGTCCTCGTCCACCCGGTGGTTCCAGTGATCCGCCGCGCCCTCGACCGACAGAGGCGGTTCCGAATAGTCAGGCTGTTCACTCCACTCGCCAAGCGTGTTCGGCTCGTAACCGATCCGCGATCCAGCATTGCCGTCAACCCGCATCGCCCCGTCGCGGTGGTAGGAATGGAACGGGCAGCGGGGTGCGTTCACCGGAATGGAAGAATGGTTGACCCCCAGCCGGTAGCGCTGGGTGTCGCCGTAGGAAAACAGCCGCCCCTGCAGCATTTTATCCGGCGAAAAGCTGATCCCGGGAACAACAGTGGACGGCGCAAAGGCGGCCTGTTCTACTTCGGCAAAATAGTTCTCCGGATTGCGGTTCAGCTCAAGCTCGCCGACCTCGATCAAAGGGTAGTCGCCATGCGGCCACACCTTGGTCAGATCGAACGGATTGAGGTGATACCCGCCTGCTTCCTTCTCAGGCATGATCTGGACATAAAGTGTCCATTTCGGAAAGTCCCCGTTCTCAATCGCATCATAAAGATCGCGCTGATGGCTTTCCCGGTCGCCGGCAATCATCTGTGCAGCTTCTTCGTCTGTCAGATTCTTGATGCCTTGCTGGGTCTTAAAGTGGAACTTGACCCAGAAGCGCTCATTTTCCGTATTGATGAAGCTGTAGGTGTGGCTGCCGAACCCGTCCATATGCCGGTAGCTGGCGGGGATGCCGCGGTCAGACATGACGATTGTGACCTGATGCAAGGCTTCGGGCAGGCTGGTCCAGAAGTCCCAGTTGTTGTCCGCGCTGCGCATATTGGTGCGCGGATCGCGTTTGACGGCGTGATTGAGGTCGGGAAACTTCAGCGGGTCGCGCAGGAAGAACACCGGGGTGTTGTTGCCAACCAGATCCCAGTTGCCTTCTTCGGTGTAGAATTTGACGGCAAAGCCGCGGATGTCCCGTTCTGCGTCTGCTGCCCCGCGCTCCCCGGCAACAGTCGAAAACCGCAGGAACAGGTCCGTCTTCTTGCCAACTTCGGAAAACAGCCTAGCCCGGGTGTACTTGGTGATGTCATGGGTAACGGTGAAAGTACCATAGGCGCCGGAGCCCTTGGCATGCATGCGGCGCTCCGGGATCACTTCGCGGTCAAAATGCGCCATCTTCTCCAGAAACCAGACATCCTGAAGCAGCGCCGGGCCGCGCGCACCGGCTGTCTGGATGTTCTGATTGTCAGGCACAGGTGCACCAAACGCGGTGGTCAGTTTGGGTTTGCTGGTCATGTCATTCTCCCGAACTTGCGTACGGGAGCACTCAACCGGAAACCGCCAAACTACTCCAACTTATATAAATTATCCAGCCGATAAGCAGAGGTGATCCATGGCTAGACGCACATCCGTTGCCGGTCTTTCTCTCCGGGATCTTGAGTACATTCAAAGCATTGCCGAAGAGGGGCATTTCGGCCGCGCGGCCTCGATCTGCGGGGTGTCCCAGCCCGCAATCAGCCAGCAGGTGCAGAAACTGGAAGCCCGTTTGGGGTTTTCGATTTTCGAACGGCAAGGCAAGCATGTGTCGCTGACACCGAACGGGCAGATCGTTGTTCGCAAGGCTGAGGTCGTTCTGGCCGAGGCAAGAGAGCTTTTGGAGCTGTCCCTTGGCCTGAACAACAGTCTGGAAGGAGAGCTCAGGATCGGTGTGATCCCGACACTGGGGCCGTATCTTCTGCCCCTGATTTTGAAGTCTCTAAAATCGGCCTACCCCAAGGTGCAGATTTCGCTGTTCGAAGAGCCGACCCATATACTGGAAGAAATGCTCATGAAGCGCGAACTGGACACGGCCTTGGCTGCTACCGAGCCCAGGCAGCAAATGCTCGATGCTTTCACACTGTTCTTCGAGCACTTCATTCTTGCCTGCCCCAAGGAGCTGAAGAAGAAGCCGGGCCAGCCTGTGCGCTGGTCCGGCGTTCTGGCGTCCAAGCTGGTCCTGCTATCCGAAGAACATTGCCTACGGGATCAGACAGTGGCGCTTTGCGACCGGATAGACAGGCCCGGACACCGTGTTGCCAGCAGTCTTGAAATGCTGCGTCAGATGGTTGCCCTGGGCGAGGGGGCTGCTCTTTTCCCGGCATTGTCCGTCAGCGGCCCAGACCGTTTCGGCGGGCTTGCAACTCTTCACCCCATTGAGGACGGGAATTTCGGACGTCACATCAGGTTGGTTTGGCGCAACAGCGACCCCCGCGGGGAACACCTGAAACAGTTCGCCAATTTCATAAGGTCGCAGATGGACACTCCGGCCATGGCAAAACTGTCTGCTGGAAGAAATTGACTTTGGCCATTTGCTGCCGGGCAGTCAGAATGCCCTGCTACCCAAGCCAATTGAAAATTACTTCATTTCAGGCACTCGAAGTTTAGGCTTGGTGCATCAACGACGGTATAAACTGACTGCGTTGCTTCGATGAGAGGCTGTGACCAACGGCAGTTTTGAGCTGGTTCAGAATGCGGCACTAGAAAAGCGCGGCATCCAGTTAAAGTCCGGTGTAGGCATGTACGAAAATCTCGCTGCGCTGCGCTACCAAAACTTAATATTTGCAGCAGGGTACAGTTCTTCTCTACCCAGTGTAGTGGAGCGGAAATCCTCGTACTTCAGCTGTGTACGGCTCTGGATGACGCCTCTACCTCAACTTCCCAGCATTCAAATTCTCAATGTCAATCATCAGCGGCAACAATGAAGCTGCCTGTGCTGGCTTGGAAGATCGAGTGCCGCCACAGTTAGGCAGTTCTGAAGAATTGCCAAATTTCCATGTGCTGGGAGGCCGGGTCTGGAGGAAATGGCAGCTGGGGGCTCTCCCCTTTCTTCAGCGAATGCTCAACGGGAGGAAGACATGAGCTCCAACAATCAAACTGGTGAACGAACCGGCATGTCACTGCCAGAACATGTTCTGAAAGCCGCTGGCCATGCACGTCGAGGCGGTGCCATGGACCGGAGGGAGTTTCTGGTACTGGCCAGCGTGTTCGGCGCAACCGCAGCAACCGCCTATGGCATGCTTGGCATGGCTGCGCCGGCTCAGGCAGCCACGCCCAAACGCGGCGGAACCTTGCGGCTTGAGGTCGGGGTGCACGCGTTGAAGGACACCCGCACGATGGATTTCGCTGCGATGTCGATGGTCGCCTCCAATTGGCTGGAATATCTGGTCGAATACAACAACGACGGAACTTTCAAGCCCCGGCTGCTGGAAAGCTGGGAAGTGAACAGCGATGCCACCGAATACACGCTGAAGGCCCGCAAAGGCGTGACGTGGAACAACGGCGATCCGTTCACCGCGCAAGACGTCGCCCGCAACATCGAGCGCTGGTGCGATGCTGAGGTTGAGGGTAACTCAATGGCGTCGCGCATGAACTCTCTGGTCGACCCGGATACCAAGAAAGCGGCAGACGGAGCAATCATTGTTGTAGACGATGAAACCGTCAAACTGACATGCCGTTCTTCTGACATCACGATCATTCCCGGCCTGGCAGATTACCCCGCCTTGGTGGTGCATGAAAGCTATACGCCGGAAACAATGCTGACCAACCCGGTTGGGACCGGCCCTTATAAACCGGTCGAGTTTCAGGTTGGCGTCCGCGCAGCTGTGGAGCGCAACACGGATCATACCTGGTGGGGCGAGGGCACCGGCGCCTGGCTCGACCGGATTGAATTCCTCGACTACGGCACCGATGCCTCGGCGGTTCTGTCCGCCGTTGAGGCGGATGAAATTGACGTAACTTACAACACGTCGGGTGAGTATCTGGAGCTGATCGAAGCCTTGGGTTGGCAAACATCTGAAATCGCGACAGGTTCAACGGTTGTCATCCGCGCCAACCAGCAGGCCGAGGTGAACGGGCAGAAACCTTATGCTGACGTCCGGGTCCGCAAAGCGCTGCAGAAGGCAGTTGACAATAACGTTGTGCTGGAACTTGGGTTCAACAACAACGGAAAGGTTGCGCAGAACCACCATGTTGCCCCGGTGCATCCGGAATACGCCGACATTGGCGACCCGGTGCATGATCCGGCGGGCGCCAAAGCCTTGATGGACGAGGCTGGCATGGCTGAATTTGAGCATGAACTGATCTCGATTGATGGCGGCTTCCGCAGAGACACTGCCGATGTCGTTGCCATTCAGCTCCGTGACGCCGGGATCAAGGTGAAGCGCACCATCATGCCAGGTTCCACCTTCTGGAACGACTGGACGAAATACCCGTTCAGCATCACTGACTGGAACCACCGCCCGCTGGGGGTGCAGCTCTACGGCATCTGCTACCGCAGCGGTCAGAAATGGAATGAATCCGGTTTTGAAAATGCTGAGTTCGATGCGCTCCTCGATCAAGCAGTCGCAGTAGCAGATCCGGCAAAACGCAGTGAGATCACGGCAAAGATGGAACAGATCATGGTGGATGAGGCCGTGATCATCCAGCCCTACTGGCGCTCCCTGTTCCGTCAGTCGCGTGAAGGCGTCCTGAACGCCGAGCCGCATATTTCCTTCCTGCCTCAGCTGTACAAGTGGGGCTGGGCCTAAACCCTAGCGTTTAGGCACGGCAGGCTGCGGACCTGTGCTCCCCCCGTGGCCTGCCTGAACACTCGGAGTTACCATGCGACACTTCATTCTACGGCGGTTCGGCGTCATGCTTTTGACGGCGGCTTGCCTGACCTTTGTGGTCTTCTTCCTGACCAATCTAATGCCCAATCTTGAAAAGCTGGCCAAGACTGAGGCCAATGCCCGTATGAGCGACGCCGAAGTCCTCTCCTGGCTGGCAGACCGCGGTTATACACAGGACATCTTTTCCAAATACGGCGAATGGCTTGGAGTCGTCCCATCCGCACGGCTGACCGATGCGGACGGAGATATGCACACCCGCTGTTCGAGGCCAGTGCGTCCTGCGGAAGCGGCTCCGCAGTACTGCGGCGTGTTTCAGGGGGAGTTCGGCTTCTCCACAGTATTCAAGGAAGAGGTCAGCACCGTCATCGCCAAACGGCTAGGCACCACCGGTTATCTGATGCTTGCGGTGCTCTGTGTCATGGTGCCGCTGTCTCTGCTGATCGGGGTTCTGGCCGGCATGCGCGAAGGCTTCTGGGCTGACCGGCTGCTCTCCACGTTCTCAATTGTTACCACCTCCACCCCGGAGTATGTGTCTGCGGTTGTACTGATATCCTTTTTCGCATCGAAGAATGCCGGGATTTCACCGCTGCTGACAGACTGGGGGCTGATTGAGGGCCCAACCCTGTTCAAAGCCTCTGCTGCCACGGCGATGAAGGGCATTACCTTTGCCAACTTCACTCTGCCTGTCCTGGCGCTGACATTCTACGGCATGGGCTACATCGCCCGGATGACCCGCGCCTCGATGACCGAGGTGATGACCGCGCAGTACATCCGCACCGCCCGCCTCAAAGGCGTGAGCTTCCGTTCAATTGTGCTGAAACACGCGCTCAGGAATGCAATGATTACCCCTTTTACTGTTATCATGCTGCAAATTCCCTGGCTGCTGACCGGTGTTGTGATTGTGGAGACGATCTTCAATTACAAGGGCTTCGGCTGGGCGCTGGTTCAGGCCGCGGGCAACAATGACATCGAACTGCTGATGGGCATTTCTGTAGTTGCGGTAATCGTGGTGCTGCTGACCCAGCTCATCTCCGACATCGGCTATGTCTTCCTCAACCCGCGCATCCGCGTCAACTAAGGATCCGGGACCATGACTGATCTAACAACTCCCGAACTTCTCTTGCAGCTGGGCCTGCGTTTTCTACCCGTCTGGGCCTGCATGGCAGTCATCCTGACCGGATCCATTGCCACACGCCGCAAAACCGGCCTTTATGGCCAGATCTTTGACAGCCCTATTGGAGTCGCGGGTTTCTCCCTGGTGCTGTTCTGGGTTCTGACTGCAATCTTTGCAAATCAGATCATCACCCATGATCCTTACGGCCAGTTCTCCGGCATGAAGAATGCCTTGCCGGGCAGTGCCATTCCCGGTGCGGACGAAGACACTTATTCCTGGTATCTTCTGGGCGGCGACAATCTGGCCCGCGACGTCTTCTCGCGGCTGGTTTCCGGTAGTCGGATCGTTCTGACCGTCTCTCCTGTTGCGACAGTTTTTGCCTTCATGGTGGGGATCACTCTGGGCCTGCCTGCTGGATACTACGGTGGCCGAATGGACACTGTTTTGACCTTCGCAGCGAACCTAATCATCGCCTTTCCAGTCATCCTGCTGTTCTACCTTCTGGTGACTCCGGAAATCCGCGCAGGCGGCCCGGCCATCAGCTTTGCCGCCGGGCATTCTTGGCAGGCATCGGTACCCAACATTCTTGCGGCAGTCATCTTCCTCTTCCCGATGATCTTCTTCTGCCTGTTCTGGCAATCCCGCTTCTATGTGCGTCCGATGCTACGCAATGTGCTGATCGGGACTACCTTGGGTATCGGAACATGGGCCTATCTCGGAACCGCCTTTGACTATGACCCGACAGGAATTTTCCTGATCGAACCAGGTCTCAAGAACATTTTTGCGATCATCGCGGTGGTTGGCGCGCCAGCCAAGTTCCGCATCGTGCGCGGCCAGGTTCTGGATATTAAGACACGTGATTTTGTTGCAGCTGCCCAGACCCGCGGTGAGCGTCCCTGGTACATCATGCTGTGGGAAATCCTGCCAAACGCCCGCGGGCCGCTGATCGTCGATTTCTGCCTGCGCATCGGCTACACCGCGATCCTTTTAGGCGCCTTGGGCTTCTTCGGCCTCGGCCTGACCCCGGAAAGTCCGGACTGGGGCACCACCATCAACGAAGGCCGGAAGTTCCTGGCGCTGTATGCTCATCCCGCTTTGGCACCTGCCTTGGCCCTCATGAGCCTCGTACTAGGCCTCAATCTGCTGGGGGACACCCTGCGCGAAGAAAGCCTGAAAGACTGATCCGGCTGGAGGACCGGGCCGCCCGGTCCTCCGGACAATTGGAGCCAGATGAAGGGGATCTCTTCCCCTCCCGCTCCAACAGGGAGACACGAAAATGAACAAACTGGCAGACTACGACGGCCCGATCCTCGAGATTGACAAGCTGTCCATCTCCTTCTTCACCCGCCTGCGCGAAATTCCTGCGGTGATGGACTTTTCCGTAGCCGTGCAACCGGGTGAGGCTGTCGGGCTGGTCGGCGAGTCCGGCTGCGGCAAATCCACCGTGGCGCTTGGCGTCATGCAGGACCTGGGCAAGAACGGCCGCGTTGTCGGCGGCACCATCAAGTTCAAGGGCCGCGACCTGGCCGAGATGAGCGCCGAAGAGCTGCGCGACATCCGCGGCAATGAGATCGCGATGATCTATCAGGAGCCGATGGCCTCGCTCAATCCGGCGATGAAAATCGGCAAGCAGCTGATGGAAGTGCCGATGATCCACGAGGGCGTCAGCGAGAAGGAAGCCTACAACCGGGCGATGGAAGTGGTGACCGACGTGCGCCTGCCCGACCCGGAGCGGATGCTGAACTCCTTCCCGCACCAGCTGTCGGGCGGCCAGCAGCAGCGGATCGTGATTGCGATGGCGCTGATGTCGAAACCGTCGCTGCTGATCCTGGATGAACCCACCACCGCGCTGGACGTAACGGTTGAGGCCGCTGTGGTTGAGCTGGTGAAAGATCTGGGTAAGAAATACGGAACCTCGATGCTGTTCATCTCACACAACCTCGGCCTGGTGCTGGAAACCTGTGACCGCCTGTGTGTGATGTATTCTGGCGAAGCGGTTGAGCGCGGCTCGATCGCGGATGTGTTTGATGAAATGCAGCATCCCTATACCCAGGCGCTGTTCCGCTCAATCCCGCTGCCGGGCGCCGACAAAAACTCGCGCCCGCTGGTGGCCATTCCCGGCAACTTCCCCCTGCCCCATGAACGGCCCAACGGCTGCAACTTTGGCCCGCGCTGCGACTATTTCGAAGAAGGCCGCTGCGATGTCGATCAGGTTATCCCGATGTCGCCGGTGCATGGCAATGACCGCCACGAAACCCGTTGCCTGAAGTTCCAGGAAATCGACTGGAACGCGCCCATTGCCGTTGGCGAGCAGAAGGAAAAGACAGCGCCCGGCAAAGTGATCCTGAAGATGGAAGACCTCAAGAAATACTATGAGGTCGCGGCCAATGCGCTGTTTGGCGGCGGCGAGAAGAAGGTCGTGAAGGCCAACGAGACCCTCAGTTTCGAGACTCGCGAATCCGAAACTCTGGCCATTGTCGGCGAATCCGGCTGCGGCAAATCCACCTTTGCCAAGGTGCTGATGGGCCTGGAAACCGCGACCGAGGGTCAGATCCTGCTGGATAATCAGAACATCGAGCAGACCCCGATTGAGGAACGCGACACCAGAACCGTTTCAGACGTGCAGATGGTGTTCCAGAACCCCTTTGACACGCTGAACCCGTCAATGACCGTGGGCCGCCAGATCATGCGGGCGCTGGAAATCTTCGGCATCGGCAATTCCGAGGCCGCGCGCCGCAAAAGAATGCTGGAGCTTCTGGACCTGGTGAAGCTGCCCCGCGCCTTTGCCGACCGGATGCCCCGGCAGCTGTCGGGTGGCCAGAAGCAGCGTGTGGGCATCGCCCGTGCCTTTGCCGGCGGCGCCCGTATCGTGGTGGCGGATGAGCCCGTGTCAGCGCTGGACGTGTCAGTGCAGGCGGCCGTGACGGATCTGCTGATGGAAATCCAGCGGAACGAGAAAACCACGCTGCTGTTCATCTCTCATGACCTGTCGATTGTACGCTATCTCTCCGACCGGGTGATGGTGATGTATCTCGGCCATGTGGTGGAGCTGGGCGATACCGACCAGGTGTTCTCGCCCCCTTATCACCCCTACACCGAAGCGCTCTTGTCAGCGGTACCAATCGCCGACACCTCTATCGAGAAAGAGCACATCGTGCTGGATGGCGATATCCCTTCCGCAATGAACCCGCCTCCGGGCTGCCCATTCCAGACCCGTTGCCGTTGGAAGTCCGAAGTGCCGGGGGGCCTGTGTGAAAAGGATGTACCGCCCGTACGCACTTTGGATGGCGGCCATCAGATCAAATGCCACCTCAGCGACGAAGTGCTGGGGCGCATGAAACCAGTGATCAAGATCGCCGCGGAGTAACCAAATCGCGCAAGAAGCACTCAGCAGAAAATCGATTCAATTGACCAAGGAAGAACATGACCGAAATTCTGATTGTAGAATCTAGTTCCCCCAATCTTGCCAGCAGCCGACGTCAGCAAGGACGGGCCGCGCCGCAAAACTTTGCCCGAGTGTTCTCAGCAGTCACACCAAGTATTAAAATCCGTGTCGCCGAGCCCTACAAGACCGAGATGACACGCGCAGATTTTGCAGGTGTGGATGGCATTGTTATGACTGGGGCCGGCGACGAATGGCCAGCGAATGACGACTTGGCCCGCCCCATCCGGGCGGCTTGCGATCTTGCTTTCGAAACCGGACGCCCGGTTCTGGGTGTCTGCTACGGCTTGCAGATCGGCACCATCTGTCTGGGGGGAGAAATTGCCGCTTGCCGAAAGGGCAAGGAAACCGGGCTTGCGCTGAATGTAGAGCTTACAAGAAAGGGCGCAATACATCCGATGATGAAGGGCCGCCGGTCAGGTTTCAGTGTCGCTTGTGCTCACCGTGACGAAGTCACCCGCATGCCCGATGGCGGCGATTGTCTGGCCTTCAACGCGCATAGCGCTGTCCAAGCTATGGCTGTGCGCCAAAGCGGCGCAGATTTCTGGGGCCTTCAATACCATCCTGAAATATCACCCTCGATCGTGGCCAATGCGATCCGTGAGAACGGCAGTCTGTTTTTCAACACCGGTGTTGCTGTCAAGGATTTGCTGACGGTTGAAAGCGATCCGGAAACCGCAAATCGGCTGGGCTGTTCGGTCGATGACTTCGAAATCAACACCCGGACCCGGGAACTGACAAATTGGGTTCAGTATGTTGCAGGCCAGGCAGCGCTAACGGCTTGACCACTTAGCCGTTTGACAGCGGCGTATCCGGGTCAGAAAAGATATCCGGGTTCGCTAGTCTCAAGTAACTCGCGGCCTCTGGCGACATTTTTTGCCAGGGGCCGTCCACCAGCTCTTTGAACACCTTGACCAGCCGTTGGTTCACGTCTTGGGACAGCTCCTGCATTTCTTCAGTGCGGCTGAGAAGCATTAGCGTGCGGCATGCTTCAGGCGGCGCAAGGAAAATCGAGAGATCACGTAAAGCTGCAGGTGTCTGATAAAGACACAGGACAGAAGTTACGGCCCAGCCATAACCGACCTGAACAAAGCGCAGCAGGCTCTGGCTTGAATCAAAGCTGAAGGCAGGCTCGGTATCCGCTCCCAATTGCCGTGCAATCCTGGCCGCGCGCACTCCGAACTTTGTGGTAGGCGCATAGGCGATCTGAGGATCGGTGACGACAAAGTCTTCCGGTCGCTTGCGGGGCAGCGAGGCGGGGTAGACCAGGACATAAGGATCTATGAAGATTTTGGCCGGGTTCACATAGCCAAGTGTGTCATAGGGCAGGCTGTCGACCATAAGATCGAAGCTGCGCCCCAATAGCGCGTCATCCGCCCACGGAGAGATCCCCGCGCTCAACTCCACCGAATCTGCAAGAGATGTCGCTACTGACAGGAATTCAGCCCCCATTGTGCAGGACATGCTGTCCGGCATAGCAATCCTCAGCTTCTTGCGGCTGACATTCGGTGTCGAGCGTACGTGTTCGACCAGTCTCACCAGATCCTGCAATTGGCTGGGCAGCCCTTCTGCAAGTCTCTTTCCTGCCCGCGTCAGACGGATAGGCCGGGTGTTCCGCTCTATCAGCAAAACACCCAGAGCTGCTTCGAGCCGCTGCAACTGCTGGGAAAGCGCAGGTTGAGATAAGTCGCATTTTGCGGCCGCCTCGGTGAGACTGGCCGAACCGGCAATGACACAGAAATTCCGCAGGAGCGAAAAATCCGGAAGCTGATCCGAGGGCTTGCTGCGGCTCATCTGTCTATCCCGTGAATGATCATCCTTGCTGAAGCACCCGCAACGGTTTCTGAAACATGCTCCTCAAAGGACCTCAGAACAGAGCAGACCAGCCCGGCCATTCTGTGCCCTGCAGCAGTTATAGAATCTGGCTCAGAAACTCTTTTGTACGCGGATCCTGGGCGTTGTCAAAGAACGTGTCAGGCGAACCATGTTCGACAATCACCCCCTTGTCGGTGAAATAGATGTGGTCCGCCACTTCGCGAGCAAACCCCATTTCATGCGTTACAAGGATGCAGGTCATCCCATCCGCCGCCAGATCCTTAATGGTAACCAAAACCTCCTTCACAGTTTCCGGGTCAAGGGCTGCGGTCACCTCATCAAACAGCATGACATCCGGACGCATCGCCAGACTGCGCGCAATGGCAACCCGCTGCTGCTGGCCCCCCGACAGCTCGCCGGGATAACTGTGTTCTTTGCCTTCCAGCCGAACCTTTTTCAGCAATGCACGTGCGCGTTCCTCAACTTCAATCTTTTCTTCCTTCAGCACTTTTACTGGTGCCATCATCACGTTTTCCAGCGCGGTCTTGTGCGGGAAAAGGTTGTATTGCTGGAAAACCATGCCGACCTTTTTGCGCAACTGCAGCCGGTCAAGCTGTGCATCATGCACCTCTTGGCCTTCGACCGTAATCGAGCCGCCCTGAATGTCGTTGAGCGCATTGATGCAGCGTATCAGAGTCGATTTACCTGATCCTGACGGGCCGATGATGCAAATGACCTCGCCCTTCATGATGTCCAGGCTAACGCCTTTCAGAACTTCAATTTGCCCGAAGGACTTGTGCACGTCCCGGATGGAAACAATCGGTTGATCAGATGTCCAAGTATTCATCGTCCGGACCTTTCAGAGTTTGACTGCAAAGCGCTTTTCCAGCGCGATTGTGATGCGGGCGATCGGGTAGCAATAGGCAAAGAACAGAACCAACGCATACCCGAAGAATGGCACCAGAAGCTCAGGCCGGTTGTTTTCCGCCTCCATTGCCTGGCGCGAAAAGGTAATGATTTCACCGACACCCAGCAGCGAGCACAACGGGGTCGCCATTGTCAGGATGGCATACCAGTTCATCCACGGCGGGATCATGCGTTTGAAGCATTGCGGCAGAATGATCTGCCACAGTGTCTGCGTCCTGGAGAAGGACAGCGCTTCGGCTGCTTCCCATTGCGCCGAAGGTACAGACATCACAGCTCCGCGCACAATTTCGGAGATATTCGCCATGATCGGAAGGGACAATCCGATGACGGCCTTCATCCAGGCTGGGATGGGGATCACCAGGCCGAAGATCTCAATCTCAAATGGAAAGGCGAGCAACACGATAAACAGGATTACCAGCCAGGGCGCATTGCGGAACAACTGGGTAACCCCCCAGCTCAGGCGTCGCAGCCAATTGTTCTGAGAAATCTGCCCAAGCCCCAGAGCCGCTCCGGCGAAGGTGCCGATCAGCATTGAAAAGACCGAAATCACGACATTGAAAACAAAGCCCTGAAAGGTTAGAAACGGTATCCAACGCCAAAGAGCCGCAAAGGCATCTCCCATGCCATAACTGGGCGTCTGGGCAAGGGCCAAAGTCGGCCAGGCCAGCAACATCAGCAGGATGAGCTGCGGTGGGATGCCAGCCAGCCAACGGACCAGAAACATCTCGTCATAGGTTCCACCGGAAAGGACATAGGGTTTCAGGACCGGCAGGTCGGTGCGGGCTGGGCTACTGATGCCCGGAAGGTTGTTAGTGGCCATAGCCCGGTATCCTCATTTTGCGTTCCCAGGAGTTCATGCCGAAGACCAGAACCCCGACGAGGCCCAGATAGACAACGAAAAGAAGCAGCATTGTCGGGTTCTGCGCTGATGGAAAATCGTTCCAGACAGAAACGCTTTCATACAGCAGCTCCGGCACGGCGATGGCAAAAGCCTGGGTGGTGGTCTTCACTAAGTTCACAAGGTTGTTGTTCAGTGCAGGAATCGAAACCCGTAATGCCAGGGGGAAGACCACATTGGTGAAGGTTTGTGTCCGGCTCATCCCCAGCGCTTCCGCAGCTTCGCGGGTTGAATACGGCACAGCTTCAATCCCGGCCCGGAAGATTTCGACGTTGAAGGCTCCTGCAAAAAATGACAGCGAAATGATGGCCCAGCCGGCAGCTGAGACCACTGGCACTTCGGTCCAGCCGTCAGGACCGGCTACTACGGGAGTGAACTGACCCAATGCAAAGTAGAAAAACAGCAGCTGTACCAGTGGCGGTGTGTTGCGGAAGAACTGGATGTAGCCCTGAACACCCGCACGAAGAATGCGGTTGCGGGCCCCTTGCAGCCAGGCTCCTGCAATGCCGATCAGCAGTGATAGCAGTACACAGGCAAAGCTAAGCTTCACCGTCATCCACAGGCCGGACAAGATGCGTCCGGCCTGCTTCTCGTCATAAAGCCAGATGAAATTCCAGCGCGGGAAATCCTCGGCAAGCTGCACAAAAAACGCTTCGAAACCTGTCATGCCGACGGTCTCCCCCTATGGCCAACGGTTATTCTGCGACTGGGTCTGCCAGCTTGGCGTTCAGATCCTGCAGGTAGGCCGTCGGTTTGATGCCCCATTTGGTTTCCCAATCGATCAGGCTGCCATCCTGGTGCCAGCCGTACTGCATACCGGTCATGAAGCGGCCAAAGACACAGTGCTCCTCTCCCTTCGGAACCGCCAGGCCCCAGGGGCTGTCGTCCTCGGACGCCAGCGGCATTTCGAAGTCGTCCCATTCGCCGGAAGCAATTGCCGAGCCGATCGAGGAATCGTCATAGACGAAGGCAACACATTTCTTGTCACGCAACGCCTGGCGAGCCTCAGCGGATCCACCAAAGGCCACGATTTGGGCGCCGTATTTGTCTTCAATGATCTGATTGTAGAACGCACCTTGCACACCACAGACCGGTTTGCCGTTCAATTCTTCCCAGGAAGAGAACCCCAATGCCTTCGGGGCCAGGATATTAGTGCCCGACGTATAGTAGTTCGGGCCGACAATTCCGACGATTTCACGGCGGTCGGCGCGGTCGGTCATGGTGGCAATCATCAGATCAATCTGACCCTGTTCCAGAAACTGCATCCGGTTCGAAGCGACGACCGGGGTCAGTTCCAGTTCAACGCCAAGTGTCTCAGCAATATCCTGGGCCATGTCGATTTCCATGCCGACAATCGACCCGTCGGTGTCCCGGAAACCCCAGGGCTTGTAGTCTGCTTTGACGCCGACAACGATCTTGCCGCGCTCCTGAATCCTGTTCCAGGTGTCATTGGTGCATTCCGCAGCAGTGGCTGCGATCGGCGCCAGAGCAAAGCTGGCCAGGGCTGTGGTGGCAATCAGGTGTTTCATGTTTCTCTCCCTTTCTCGTCTGCCGGATGGTTAACAGCTGGGAGCTGTTCAGCGTGAGAGACGAAAAAGTTCCCCTGTCACCGGAACTTTTTTGACAGGCTGCCTGCTTGCCTGGCCTATGCGCACACGGATACTCTGGCACTAGCGCGTAACCAGCGATGGATGACTGATGAACCGGTTCTTGCAGATCGTGACGGCTATCTGCCTGCTTGGCATTATGATGCGCCCCGTCCAGGCAGAAACCTGGGTGGTCGGATCCATGGAAGGCTTTGCACCCTTCAACTACTCAATCGAAGGCGAATATTCGGGCATTGATGTGCAGATCCTGAATGAGGCTGCAGAACAGATCGGGGTCACGCTGGACCACAGGCCGCTGCCCTGGAAGCGCGCCTTGCTGGATTTCGAGACCGGTCAGCTTGATGCCGTGTTTCAGCTGGCGCCCACGCCTGAGCGGTTTCAGAAATGGAACATGGTCGGGCCCCTGCGCCGCACGCGCACTGTTTTTGTGACTTTGAAAGATTCCCCGATCCAGGATGTCCATACGCTTTCGGACCTGGACGGCCTCGTTGTAGGTGTGGTTTCGGGGTTCACATACGAAGCGCGCTTCGATCATTATCAGCCGCTGCAACGCGAAGCCTCGCTGGATGATTTCACTAATCTGCGCAAGCTGCTTCTCGGCCGTTCTGATCTGATTGTCGGCGGCTACGAGACACTGCATTATGTGGCCAGTGAACTGAATGCGCTGGACAAACTGAAGTTTCTGCCGACCCCTTTGGCGGAACACGCCCGCTATATCGGCTTCCACCGCTCACCGGAAGGCGATGATATGGCCCGCCGCCTGCAGGCGGAACTGGAAAGGATGCAGGCAAACCGTATCCCGCCCGAGTACCTGCGCCATTTTTTCTCACGATGAGAGTGAAGCTCAAACCCTCCGGCATCACACGTAAGATTGCGCTTGCAACTGCGCTGCTAGGGATTTTATCCGGCCTGTTTCTTGGGTTGTATACGCTGCTGGCGGATCATTCCCTCAGAATTGGTGCGGCGCGCCTAAATGCCGAGCGGATCATTCAAGCAACGCTGCCGCAGATTGCCGGCGCCTATTGGGAGGTGGATGTTCCTGCCGTCCGCGCCATTCTGAACGGCCTGCTCGAAGATCCGGTGATCCTGAGCGCACGTATTGAAGATCCGCTTCTGACCGAGGCGCAACGTGACAGCAGTGGCTTGATCGACTTGTCCGTATCGCGCCAGCCACCGCCCGCGCCGCCCTGGCTGATCATTCTGTTTCAGCCAGGCAGCCAGGCAGAGGAGATTTCATACGTATTGACCAACCCGCGCGACGGCAGTGAGATCGGCCGACTGGTGCTGGAGCTATCTTTTCGCCCGGTACAGGAAGATATGGTTGCCCGCAGCTATGCCGTGCTTGGCTCAAGCATTCTGCAGACCCTGCTGGTGACGGCTGTTATTTTCCTGATTGTGCAATTGATTGTTATCCGCCCTCTTGCCCGGCTTCAGGCGGCTGCTCTCAGGGTGCGTGATGGGTACTCTTTCCGGCTGAAAGGGCGCGACCAGCGAATGTTCGATGTAAACAGGCAGGATGAGATTTCTCGTCTGGCCCGTGCATTCCGGCGCACGGTGACTGAACTTGAGGCCAGCCGTGATAATCTGCAGGAGCTTGTGGATGAGCGTACTCGCGAACTGCTGGTGGCGCGCAACGAAGCAGTCGAAGCCTCCCAGGCAAAGTCAATCTTTCTTGCCAACATGAGCCATGAGCTGCGTACACCGCTCAATGCGATTATCGGATTGTCCGGCATTCTTCTGCGGGAAGGTCAAAGCAACACAAATACGCGCAACCTGACCGATCTGAGGGCTGCTGCCGTCCAGCTGTCGGAGAACATCGACAGTATTTTGGATCTCTCCAAGATCGAGGCCGGAGAGTTGGTTCTGGAGCAGGTCTGGTTCCGTCTTGATGATCTTCTGGACGATGTGCTGATACAGACAAGAGCGCTGATGGCTGGCAAACCAGTGCTACTAACCTGGGATTATGCTCCGGATCTGCCAGAAGAGGTTTGTGCGGACCCTCTGCGCCTGCGGCAGATTATGGTCAACTTTGTCTCAAACGCGGTGAAATTCACGAAAGAGGGCGAGATCCGCCTGCTGGCTGCATATCACGACGGCGCTCTGCGCCTGGGCGTGATAGACACCGGGATTGGGATCTCCCCGGACCAGATCGAAAGCATCTTCAAAGCTTTTGGGCAAGCCGACAGTTCAACCACCCGCCAGTACGGGGGCACCGGACTTGGCCTGTCCATTGCCCAAAGGCTTGCGGACAGGATGCACGGTAAGCTTCTGGTGGAAAGTGAGCCTGGCAGGGGGGCTGAGTTTGCGATCCTTCTGCACCCGCCAACCCGGGCCGCGCCGCAGCAAAGCGAAACCGCGGATCTGATCAAGGTTGAGGGCACGGAGGGACCGGTCCGGCAGCTTCAGATAATGGCAAACCGGGCGGCGGCAATCATCGCCGGTCCAATACCGCCGGTCACGGTCACCGTCACAGCGGCCCATGCAACATTTTTTATGCAGTCTTCGGGCAGCATGGAAAGCAAACGTCTTGCTTTCCCAATCACCCATAGGGAATTGGCCGCAGTTGTTTTGGAATTGCAAACCGGCGGTAACTCGAAACCGCCAAAGGACGACATCCTTGCAGGTCTGGATGTGCTGGTGGTGGAGGACAACCCTGTCAATCTGGCCGTCTTTGTTTCGCTGGTGGAAACACTTGGCGCCACGGTGCGCACAGCGACGAACGGTCTCGAGGCAATGGAACAAACCGCAGAGGCGATGCCCGGCGTGATTTTGATGGATCTGCATATGCCCCTGATGGATGGATACCGCGCTCTGAAAAATCTTCAGAGCAAGTATCAGGCAAGTTTGGCCCCAGTTGTCGCCGCAACGGCCAATGCCACCCAGGAAGAAGCCGAGCGCTGCACAGCTGCCGGCTTTGCCGGGTTTATCCCTAAGCCGATCGATCCGTCACAGCTTCGCAGCCTTCTGGCCGGGCTTTGCGGTAACAATCGGTTGCCGGGAATCGATCAGGAAAAGGGGCTGTTTTACGCGGGCGGCAACCAGCGGCACTATGAAGCTTCCCTGCGCCGGTTTCATGCCAGTGTGCGTGAATGGTCCGTAGGTCTGGCGACTCAGGCTGACGGGCCGGAAGGCCCGGGCGTGGCCAATCTCCTTCATGTCATTAAAGGGGGGGCCGGCACGGTGGGGGCCGACAGGTTGGCGGAACTTGCTGCAAGCGCTGAGAAAGGAAACACCTCTATCGAAACAGTGGAGCAGGCCCTATCCCAGATGCTTGCGCAGTTCGACGCATGCAGCCCTATTTCTGAACATGAATTGCCGCTTACTCCCGGCAGGCTGAATAGGATTAGCGCACTTGTCAGTAACCGTGACCTTCAGGCCCTTGAAGAAGTACAGAAAACAGGATCAGGAGATCTTCCGGAATCTGCCAAGGCGGCACTTCAAAGCCTTGGGGCGGCCTTGAAAGTGCTGGACTTTGAAATGGCTGATCAAATTTTGGAACAGCTCGCGGGTTGGCTTCACGAGGACTGAAACTGTCCGATATCTGAACACATCCGGGCCAGAAGCTGCTCGGCTTTCTCGAGCCGGTCTGCCCGCCGCGCCAGCAGTTTTTCCAAGGCCGTTTTTGCCTGGCGCAGTTCAATATGGCTGCGGATCCTAGCGCGCAGAACGGCGGGAACGATGGGCCGGGTGATAAAGTCGCAAGCGCCCATTTCCAGGCCTTTGGTTTCATCCATCGGATCATCGAAACTGGTCAGGAATATCACCGGTACATCAGCAAGGCTGGCCGTGGATTTGATTTGCCGGCAGACCTCGTAGCCATCCATATCCGGCATCCGGATATCCAGTAGAACCAGGTCTGCCAACTCCCCCGCGAGAAAAGACAGGGCTGCTTTGCCGGAGGTTTGCGGAATGATCCGGTAAGCGTCCCTCAGCAGGCCGTGCAAGTGGTGAATGTTCTGAGGTGTGTCATCAACCACAAGAAGCGACGGCAGCTCCTCATCATCTCCCGGAGGGGCCGCGCCGTCCAGGTCGGGGCTATTGCCGATTTCTCCGGCCAATTCCCTGGCCGCAACTGCAATTGCGGTAAGATTGGGTGACACCGTTGCAAAGAAACGTGCTCCGGCCGCTCCCATGAGCGCCCGGTTCGCGTCCCTCTCAAACAGAGAAATTCTAAGATGGCTTTCCAGTGTCCGGATCTGTCGACTGACAGCCTCTCGGGAGACGTTCAACTCTTCCGCCGCAGCGGTAAAACCGCCTAGGCGGGCAGCAGCTTCAAACGCAAGTAGAGAAGTCAGAGGCGGCAAATGGCGTTTGAGCTGTTTCATGCTTTGCGTTCCGGAATGCTATGCATCTTGGACCGGAGGTTACGGCCGCTGTTTCATTTGTACCGTGTAAGACTGGTCATTGAACAGGTGTTGCAGAAATATCCTGCCTGTTGATGCTAACAATTAGCCGCTCAGCCTCGTTCACAAAGATCTTGCTCGCGGCGGTTGAACAAACTGCAAGTGATGTGAGCAAGACCGATCCCAGTTCCCTACCCAGAGGAAAACCTAAGAGTCGAAAAAGTGAAAGACTGGCGCGAGTGTGGGCTTTCCACGGGCATAAAATCAATGGCTTATTGATGTCTAGATGGCAAAACCTTTCCTTCTTCGTGTCTCCAACATCCCTGCTCGCGCCTCCTGTTCCACCAGTGGCGAAGCTGAACTTCGTTCCTGTTCCCGGACACCGGGGTAAAGTACCCCTGTCCAGGAAGGGAGCATGGAATGGGACAATCGCGACGAACGTTCACAGATGAATTCAAAGCCGCAGCTGTTGGTCGGCTTTATACGCCTGGTGCCACACAAACCGGCGTGGCCAGGGAACTGGGTGTGACGAGTTCGCAGCTGAAAACCTGGCGCTTGGAGATCGAAGCGGCAGGATCGATGGCGGCATTGCGCAGGCAACAGGCGGATGCGGCGGAACTGGATCGTCTGCGCAAGGAAAACAAACGCTTGAAGCTGGAAAATGAGACCCTCGAGAGAGCTTCCGCTTTTTTTTCTCCTCAAGGGCAGCGAAAACATGAACGCGAAACGTGCTTTCGTCGCTGCCCACAAGACTGTTTACCCGATCGTTCAGCTCTGTCGCCTTGTTGGTGTTGCGCGCAGCTGGTTTTACGGCTTTGTCCAGTCACAACTTGCTCGAGATCAGCGGCACAAGCTACGTACCGACCGGGACGCCGAGTTGCTTCCAAAGATTAAAGAGGCGTTTTCTCAAAGCAAAAAACGGTATGGGTCAAAGCGGGTCCACCAGGATCTGAAAGCCGATGGCGAGGACGTTTCGGAGCGGCGCGTGGCCAGAATAATGCGGGAAAACAATGTCACGCCTCGCCCGTGCAAGCGCCGAAAGCCGTGCACCACAGACAGCAATCACAGCCTCAAACCCTCGCCAAACCTACTGGAACAACGGTTCGCTTGCACCGGTCAGAACCGGGTTTGGCTCACTGACATTACCTACGTCGATACGAAAGAAGGATGGCTCTACGTTGCTGCCATCAAGGACATGGCCACGCGCGAAATCGTGGGCTGGGCAATGGACGATCATCTGCGATCCGAACTGTGCTGTGATGCCCTGAACATGGCTCTGGGGCGCCGCGGACCGGTGCCTGGTCTCATTCATCATTCAGATCGCGGCGTGCAATACGCAGGCAGCGAATACCGCAAACTGCTCGGGGCGGCACGCATCACGCAATCCATGAGCCGTACGGGCGAATGCCTGGATAACGCTCCAATGGAAAGTTTCTTCGCATCACTGAAAAAGGAACTGGTTCACCGGGAGCGATTCAAAACGCGCGCCTAGGCAAAGGCTGCGATCTTCGAATACATTGAGGTCTTCTACAACCGTCAGAGGCGGCATTTAGCCATCGGCTACCAAACCCCCGCGCAAGCGTATGAAACCATGACTTGGAAAAGTGCAGCATAGGGTCAATAATCAAACTGTCCGGGAAACGGGACGATCTCCAGCCTGCCTGACGGCCATGTAAATGACAATCGTGGTTCCTGGCTTTGCATAGAGAGCACAGTCGGGAAGAGGGTCGTCGGCCTTGCATTTGGCTGTGGTCAGCACAAGTATGTCCGACACGCCATGTTCGGTCAGCGGAATACCTGTCTGCGCGGCGGCGGCGCAGGCGGCCGTGACCCCGGGAACAACCTCGGCCTCTATGCCGGCCGCGCGGGCGGCGGCCAATTCTTCGGCAACGCGGCCAAAGATACCGGGGTCACCCGATTTGAGGCGCACAACCCGGCGGCCTTTCAGCGTCTCAGCCACGATCACCGCGTTGATCTTGTCCTGCGGCCAGGCGTGGGCCCCAACGTGTTTGCCGACGAAGACCCGTTTAGCCGCGGGCGGGGCCAGTTCCAGAACCTCTTCATCAACCAGACGGTCATAGAAAACCGTATCGGCCTGCTGCAGCCTTTGCATCGCGCGGAACGTCAGCAGGTCGCGTGCGCCGGGGCCGGCGCCCACCAGGTCAAGCGAGCCTGGTGCTTTTTGAGTTGCTGGAGCGTCTGTCATTCGAAGTCTTCCTATTCTGCGGCCTGCGGAAATGGGCGCCGTGCCAGCAAGCAGGCGATGTCAGATCGGCAAGAAACGCTGGAAGCATGGCAGGAGGATTACAACTATCAAAGACCACATTCGGCGTTGGGCAACCTGAAACCGATGGAATTGGCAGAGAAAATGAACATAGACAAACTGGCCGCGTAAGGTCATCAAACCAAAACCAAGGACTCTCCGTGAGATGGAGGAAACTCGGGGCTCAAGTCAAGGGTTGAGAGTTTTTGTTCTGAGAAATGCTCAGTACCACCTAAATGAAACGCTTGTTCGGCCAAATCACAGATCTGATTGTCTATCTTCGATCTTTGCAGTGCAAGATTGGGCTCGTGCTTCATTTAACAAGTGTGGGGAACCTGCGGCAATCCAATAGCCCAATCCCATAATGCCCGCTCCAGCTACGGCGTTACCAGCACTGACAAAAGCAAGGTTACGAAGCGCGCCCAAGAGGCTGATGGCTTCATTCTGCTCAGATAAGAGAGCCACTGAAAAAACGGTCATGTTTGCAACGCTGTGTTCAAAGCCAGCCGCGATAAAAGCATACAGGCAGAACCAGATCAGTGCGATTTTGGCTGTGTCGCTCTTCACACGCGAGCTTGTCCAGATAGCGAGGCACACAAGCCAATTGCACAAGATTCCGTTTAGAAACAACGCCAACGCATCGGCAGCCATCTTCTTTTCAGCGATGTCGAGAACCAAGTTGCTGTCATCGGAACCAAGAACGCGTCCACCGCCGCCATAGACGAACAAAACGGCTAAGAATAATGCTCCAATGAGGTTTCCGCACCAACTCACGGACCAACACTTTGCTAAGTCCTTTATGCTAGTTCTGCCGGTTAAGGCCCCGATCGTCATATACATAGTATGACCAGTAAAAAGTTCGGAACCTGCAAAGATCACCAACATCAGAGCGATCCCAAAACTGGCCCCCATGACAATGGGACGAATGCTTTCACTGACACCCTGACCCACGGAAAAAATCAACAAGATACCAAGACCAACATAGGCACCCGCCATCATTGCAAGTGCAAAAAATTCCATCGGCTGGTTTTCCAGAAGAAACCGCTTGGAGTGTGCTGTATCCGAAAAATTTGTAATCGAAGTTAGATAATTCATGATCTAAGCCTTTGACCGTGCGGAGTGTTTTGACGATGAGCGCAGATACTTCTCATAGGCAGTGATCGAACGGGTGTTCATCGTTGGAACTCATTCAAGTGCCAAACCTGATCAAGCTCCATGTAAGAAACACACATGAACCCGCAACCTCTTCCGCAGCAGCCGTTTTCACGTATCCCCGTCAGCCGTTGACGCATCCAGAGTTTCTCACTTTCATTGGTGAATTCTTCATCATTCATTTGAGTCAAGCGCTTGAGCTCCTGTCCCGTGAGTCCGGCATCGCCGGCTTCTGCTAGAAGACCCATGATTGATTTGGAATCGGCAATCTCTGTCATTGTTACACCTGCGTCATTCAGCACAAAGGTGGCAGCAGTCCGTCGTTTCAACACACCGCTGCGCATCTTTGTCGAGTGGATTAGCCAAGGCGCCCGAGGCCACCCAACATCGTTTCCAGTTGCTTTTGCGCTGAATCATTCAAGGGTAGCAGTGGTTTCCTTGGCGCTCCAACGTCGGAACCCAAAATTGAAAATCCGGCTTTTACCGCCGCCGCCAATCCTGATTTCACGATGAATTCGAGGAAGTCAAATTGCTGATAAAACAACTCTTTCGCAGCGTCCCCTTGGCCGCTCTGAACTGCATCAAACAACTGTTTTGGTTGATCGCCAATTAGGCAAGGAGCTGCCGTGCACCAGCCACTTGCGCCAGCATTGAAAGCCTCCAGAGCCATGTGGTTGCAACCATTAAAAAAGGGTACTTGTCCGTCAGAGAGCTTGTAGATCTTGTGCATTCTCTGAATGTCACCTGTGCTCTCTTTGATCATTGTCGCATTCTCGATCTTCTCCACCATCTGCAACATGAACTCAGGTGACATATCTACGCCACAAGTGGCGGGATTGTTGTAGATCATCAAGGGCAAAGGCGTGGCGTTCGACACACTCTGATAGTGTTGGAACACCTCATCTTCGTTGAGTTTGTAGTATGAGAACGGTGACAACATAAGTGCGTCAGCACCTACTTCATGGGCGTACTTCGCATAGTTTACCGCTTGGTCGGTGGTAAGCTGAGCAACGCCGATTACAACCGGCACACGGCCCGCGACATGCTTGACCGTAAAATCGGCAACCAGCTTCCATTCCGCTTCGCTTAAGTAAGCGGCCTCCCCTGCGCTTCCCAGAGTCGCGATTGCATCAGATTTTGCCTCGAGCAACACGTCGATAACATGTCCTAGTTTTTGAAGATCCACCCCGGTGCTGTCTACCTTGAACGGTGTGACTGGGTAGCCAATGATTCCTGATAGATTCATTTTGATGTCCTTAGATGCAGTCTGTGTGTGTTTTGAGAGCTTGCCTGACATAGTAGGCAAAATTGACTTTGTTTCTTTTGTCCGTGGACACCCAGTCATGTGCTTCCTGGGCCAGTTCATGTGGAAGCTCTTGAATTTCTCCCGCAGCCATAGCCAGGAGCTGCAGCTTTGCCGCCCGCTCAATTAAGACCGCCAAGTTGCAGGCTTCTTCAATGGTTTTCCCTGTAACAAGTTGCCCATGATGAGAGAGAAGCAGGGCCCGGTTTTTGCCCAAAGCTTCAGAGATGAGGACACCTTCTTCATTGCCAACCGGTATTCCCGGCCAATCCCCGACAAACGAACAGTCGTTGTACAATGCGCAGGTATCCATGTGGGAAATAACCAGAGGCGTTTTGAGCATGGATAACGCAGCGATGTGTGTCGGGTGCGTGTGAATAATGCAGTTCACATCCGGATGCTCTTTGTACACCCAAGTATGAAAACGGTTGGCGGGATTTGCCATAGCCATCTCGTCAAGCGGTGTGAGATCTTGATCAACCTCAATCAAGTTTTCTGCAGTGATCTCTTCAAAGCCCAAGCCAAATCGCTGGGTAAGAAATCTGTCTGGTTCGTCACTCCGACACGTGATTTGTCCAGTCACGCCAGAATCATGACCTTTATCAAACAAAATTCGGCAGGTGAGCGCCAACTTTTGCCTGTCCGTAAGACCCATGTCCTTGATCAGACGGCGCATATCACTTTGGGCGCTCTCTTTCAGGTCTTCTTTCGCTGTCGTGGCTGTTTTCACGGAGTAGCTCCTCGAATAATTTACTTGGTTGTTGAAAAGAGCTAAGGCTTATCTGGACCCAAAGAAAGATCCACTATTGTGATTTTCACTGGTCCACTTGGTAGAGGAGATGACAGCAGTGAAACGGCCTTGGGAAATGCAATTTTGGCTGGAAGATAGTCCAGGGCGAACGTTGCATTCAAAACTCTTGAACCAACTGACGAGAGATATCAAAGGCGGGCGACTAGCATCCGGTAGCTTGCTTCCAGGCACCCGCACCTTGGCGAAACAGCAAGGAATGAATCGAAAAACAGTTCAGCTAGTTTACGAAGAGCTTGAGGCACAGGGGTGGCTTGTAACTCGGCGCGGATCGGGGACTTATGTTTCTGAAACGCTTCCCGAGCAAGCTTTGTCAAAACTCCATGAAACGTTGGTCAACAGTACAAGTAAGACAAAGTCAGTGTCCAAAATCGTGGAAGGTCTTTACCAGAATGCTCTTGGTTCGACCAACCAACTCCCCATAGCCAACGATGGTACTCCGGACTCAAGACTTATTCCCTATGCATTGCTAGCCAGAACTTACCGGAGGGTTTGTACAGGACTGAACCAGCATTCAGATCTCGGTTATGGAGACCCGAGAGGCACGAGGGAACTACGAGATTCCGTCAATAGAATGTTAAAAGATGATCGCTTCATGACATGTTCGATCAATCAGGTATGCATCTTGCGTGGAAGCCAAATGGGTATCTATCTCGCTTCTCGAGTTCTAGACCCGAGCAAGGGGGCCATTGTCATGGAGGAGCTGTGTTATCTGCCAGCAAAAGCTGCTTTCGGATCCAACGGATTTAGAGTCTTACACTGTAAGGTAGACAGCCATGGTTTAGATACCGATTGTCTGCAGGAAATTTTGGCCAGTCATGACGTAGCAGCGGTCTATGTGACACCGCACCATCAGTATCCGACAACGGTCTGTATGCCAATGGATAGGCGATTGGCACTGCTAGAGCTCTCCAAATCTTTCGAATTTGCCATTTTGGAAGATGATTACGATCATGAATTTCACTATGTGACGAACCCCATTCCGCCTCTTGCAAGCCTCCCCAATTCAGAAAATGTTGTGCATATCGGATCCATGTCAAAAGTTTTCGCTCCAGGGCTACGGCTGGGCTACATGGCAGCGGACGAAGCTTTCATTGAGCGCGTGGCACAAGAAATCGTGATTATCGATCGGCAAGGGAATACACTGACCGAACTTGTGCTATCGGACCTAATGTCGTCAGGGGAAGTAAAACGACATATTCGCAAGACAAGAAGGGAATATGAAGCCCGGCGAAACTTTGCCGCAAGCGAATTTGCTCGTGTCTTTGGTCAGAAAGTTTCTTTCAGCTTACCAACAGGAGGTATGGCGATTTGGGTAGATATTTCGAAAATGGTGAACGGAAGGTCTTTGAAAAACCTGAACAACACCGACTCGACGTTGAGCACGCTCTATTCAAGCGAGCAAACTTCTCCCACCCATTTGCGGTTTGGATTTGGTGCTCTCAACGAGCGCGAGATTTCACGCTCTATTGAGAAGCTTTCAAACATCCTACAGTGAGTCCTTTGAACCCTCTGTCGCGAGCTTGTGATGGGTCAGGAACAACACGCGGAACGATGTCGCAGACACTGAAGGCGCTGGTGCGGAAGGGATACGCTGCTGAACGCCGGCAAAAGTCCGACCAGCGATCAATTTCCTATGAGCTGACTGAGGCAGGCGTAGCCGCGGTGACAGAACCCAATCCAACTGCAGACGCCATAGGCAGCTTGCCCGCCGGCGTTCAAACCGCTCTCAGGGACGGCTTGCTTCAAAGCTTGAGGCAGGCTTTGGCGGCCACTCGTTCGGGAAATGCAAGACCTGCGCATATCACGAGGCGGAAGCGCTTGACGTTGCTGGCTTGAGACGCTCGCTGACCGCACTTTGCCCGTACCCAGTTTGGGTTCTCTTGCCGGTTCACGGATTGTCCGCCGCCTCTGACAAAGTCAGCAACGGAACCAGATCCGCTTTGGCCGTGGCCAAGGCGGCGAATGGCTATCAGAAGTTCAAAAAACAGCTCAATCCATATGGTGGCGCTGCAGACTTGCTGCAAGCTGCCTGAGTGACTGCTTTTGCCTCTGCAATGCAGCAATGGTTTCGTAGCTGACCAACAGCTGCAGCTTTGAATTCATCTGTGAACGTTCGTCGCGATTGTCCCATTCCATGCTCCCTTCCTGGACAGGGGTACTTTACCCCGGTGTCCGGGAACAGGAACGAAGTTCATTGGTTCAGAATGCGGCACGAGCAAAGCGCGGAAATCTCTGCAGGTGCTCGGTCGGGCGTGCCGCAGCGCGGCTGTACACTCGGACAATGACCGAGCCACCTTAGCGGCCTGCAAAAGGGCTTGTGCCAGCCCCTGATCAAGCCGACGAACTCAGAGTGAACTGGGCAAAGCGGGTCCGGCTGGTAGCCGGAGGGTTCGCTCCAATGAGTGGATATTAAAATAGGCACGGCCCCGGAAATTTCGCCAGGGCCGGACCTATTCGAGTATTTGCGTCATACGTGCCGTCAGCCAGGCGGTAGTTGCTTCCTTCAGGTCATTTAAGGGTCTTAAGGTACCCGATTAGATCGGTGATCTGTTCTTCCTTTTTCAAGCCGGGAAAGGCCATTTTAGTGCCAGGAAGGTGTTTCTTGGGCGCGGCCAGGAATCCGGCCAACTGTTCTTCATCCCAGGCGTATCCGGCCTCCTGCATCGCACCGGAATACTTGTAGCCCTCTACCGATCCGGCCGGACGGCCGACAATCCCGAACATCGTTGGGCCGACCTTCTTTTTCCCTTCTTGCGCCGAGTGGCAGGCGGCGCATCTTTTGAACACCTTTTCGCCGGCGGCTGCGTCGCCTTCAGCGGCAGCCGTTTGAAAACAGCCCATGATCATTGAAGCGGCCAATAGAATTTTCTTCACTGGGGTATCCCTTTTGGTTTGAGTGGTTGATCGGATTTTGAAGCGGGCTTCTGCCGCGTCTGCGGCTGGAGGAAGCGCAGGGACAATGTTCCGGCCCAAACAAGGCAGACTGTTTTCAGGATTTCAGCAGCCACGTAGACTATGTGAAGCGAGCTTTCTTCCACCTGAGTACCAGCAATGACTGCGAGGGTGCGGATGTCCAGCAGCGGCAAAAGCCACAGCCGCTGAAGGGCAAAAACTGCCGTTGCCGCCAGCAGAGGCCAGGATGGCCACCGTCGTGCCGCCGTCAGCAGGAGCAGGATGGCCAGCAAACAGATGGCCTCCGCTACGCCGATCCAGAGAAACTGCATCCGCCCCACTTCCAACGCCACAGGAAGTGAAAGGGAGGGCGCCTGGAACTTCGCTGGCGCGGCAATCAGATTTCCGGAAACAGCCGCCCCTGCCCAAAACATAGTAGCGGCAGCGGCGGCTTGGCTCGCCGCAGGTCCCGCACTTGAGCGCACTTGCGAAGCTGAACAAGGATGTGCGCGGGTCAGTGCCTCCATCATCCCGCCTCCCGCTGGTCCTGCCCGTCCTGCAAACCGTTTGCTTCTGCAGTCCGCACATTTGGCCTCGAGGCTGCGCGCCAATACCCGTATCCCATGATACCCGCGCCTGCGAAGGCGTTGCCAAGCGTGACAAACGCCAGATTATGTGCTGCTCCCGCCAAAGAGACGGTGTCAGGGTGATCAGACAGCAGTGCCACTGAAAACACAGTCATGTTGGCGACGCTGTGCTCGAAGCCGGCCGCGATGAAAGCATAGAGGCACCAGAAGATGACGATGCATTTGGTCACGTCATCCCTGGCCCTGGCCGAGCACCACAGGGCCAGGCACACCAGCCAGTTGCACAGCACCGCCCTGGCAAACAGCTGCAGGCCGGTCCCGTGCATCTTCTTTGCGGCCACTTTGTAAAGCAGAGCATCTTCGCCTGCCCCCAGGATCAGTCCGCCGCCGCCCGCCACAAAGAGCAGTGCCAGCATAAGCGCTCCAATCAGGTTGCCTGCCCAGCTGGCTGCCCAGCAGCGCAAAAGATCGCGCAGGCTGCTTTGCCCGGTCAGCAGGCCGTGCGTCATGTACATGGTGTGGCCGGTGAACAGCTCGGCCCCTGCAAAAACCACCAGCGTCAGTGCAATGCCGAAGCTTGCGCCCATAACAATGGGCCGGATAGCGCTCTCCACTCCCTGCCCCACAGAGAATATCAGCAGGATGCCCGCACCCACAAAGGCGCCCGCTTTCAATGCGAGGATCAGGAAGGCCAAAGGGTCAGCCCGCAGGCTGGCGCTCTTGTTCTGCGCGACCCGGGCAAAACCCAGAACGGTTTCAGCATAAGTCATCTTGTTTCAAGCTCCGCATTTTGCGCATCCCGAACTGCTCAGCGGCAGCCAGCGCGGATGTCCGAATAAAACCGGGATGGCCCAAAGACAGGCCAGAGCCGCGGCGAGATAGAGGAAGGCAAAGCCCAGTTCCTGCTGAGCAGAGACCAGGTAGGAGTTGCAGATCCGTACCGGCGCATGGGTGTACAGAAACCCAAGCACCCCCAGCATCGACAGCGCATTGGCTTTCAAAAAGCCCCGCAGGATCGGGCCCAGCCAAGGCCAGGACAGCCGCAACGGCACCCCCAGCAACAGCGGCAGGGCTATGTATTTTGCAGTCTCCCCAGCCGGGAACAGCGCCCAGTCCACATTGCGCGGCAGCATCCAGAACAGGAAGGTGGTCAGCGCCGCCAGCAGCATCGGGACGGCCCAGCGGCGCGGGGCTTTCAGATCCCAGGCCGCCACAAAGCCCGCCAGCACCAGCAAGGACATCTGGACCAGTACATGCTGGACCGGGCTGGCCACCGCCGCATCCCGCAGCGCAATGGCTTCGGCAAAGGCAAGCAGGGCCAGGCAGATCATCCTCATGGCCGCGACCCGTTTACATGCGCCAGCACAGCGTCCACTGCGTCGGTATCGTAGACAGCGGAGAAGCGGCCATCGCCGGTGATCACATGGATCGCTGCATTATGCTGGAAGCCGCCCCATTCATCCGGGATGACGGTCACATCAAACAGGTCCAGCAGAGCCGGCAGGTCCTCCTGCAATGGCCGTGCGACAGTCCACATGATACCGTCAGCCTCATGCGCATCGCCGTAGATGGCCATCTGCTCGGGCGTGTCGCGCTCCGGGTCGAAGCTGACCGACAGCAGCCGGACCTGCAGCCCCCGCGCCTGCAAGCTGTCACGGATGTCCGCAAAATCCGCGGCGGCAATCTGGCAGATGTCGCCGCAGACCGTGTAGATGAACTCAACCAGCACAACCTCCTCTGGCTGCGGCAGCAGCGGCACCTGCCGGCCGGCCATATCCTCCAGCTGCACCTCCGGCACCGCACGGGGCGCTCGCACCACATCGAGCCGACGGGCTGCCTCGCTGGTGAAGGCCTGCGCCCCGTCGGTAGCCTGCCACAGGATCCCGAGGCCAATCACCGCAGCGAGAACCGACGGGAGAGCACGGGCCAGCATCAGCTTTCGCTCCGTCCCAGCCGTGCGACAAAGCGCAGGACAAAGATCAGCGTTCCCAGCACCACCAGCACGCTGAACAGGGTGCCGATGCGGTCATGAGTCAGCCATTCTTCGTAATGCACCGCCCAGCGGCGCGGGATCGAGGCTGCGCCCGAGAACAGGAACACCGTCACAAAACCAGCAGCACCCGCCAGGTAGGTCACAAAGGCCGCACAGTCCAAGCCGCCCATCTGCGAGATCGTCTTGCCGCGCACCAGCCAGGCCATGAAGCCAAAGGCCATCGCCACCTCGCCCAGCAGCAGGTAGGTGTGGAAATGACCGGGCACCCACATGGTGTTGTGCATCACCTTGTTAACGCTGATCATCCCGTCGATGGAAGCCGGAATAGACCCCACCGACCAGCCTGCCACCGACAGCACCAGCAGCGATGACGCCAAATCCCATGTCATCTTGGAGCCGCGCACGTAGAGGAAGGTGGAAAAGGCCGTAACTGCGATCAGGGGAATGCCGCTGAAATAGGAGACCAGCTGCCCCACCACCAGCATCCAGGGCGGCATCACCACATCCTGCAGCAGGTGGTGCCAGTAGACCGCCATCACAAAGATCAGCACCGCATTCCAGGCAATGGCAAACATCCGGTTCGATTTCCAGGCCTTGCCTGTGTATTCCGGCAGGATCTCATAGACCGCTGTCACCGCCATGTAGATTGAGGCGTTGATGAAGACATGGCCGAAGAAATAGATCAGGTTCTTGGCCAGAAGCGCATTGACCTCAAACCCCGGCACCAGCAGATGCACCAGGCTGGCCACCAGAACGGCGGCTCCCAGGATGATGCCGATCGAGTTGAAAATGGTGACAGCTGCCGCAGCGACGATGGTCGGCGGCGGTGGATTTTTGTCCTCGCGGCCCAGGATCAGGTTCCAGCCAAGCGCCCGCGCCAGACTTCCGTAACGGGCATGGATCTGGCGGCCAAGCTCAAGGTAGTACAGCAGAAAGCCGACACCGATCGAAACATAGCCCAGCATGAAGGCCGCGGCTGCCCCAGCTTCCCAGGCGCCGCCGGACAGGGCGGGCAGCGGAAACAGGAAGGTCCAGGCGCCGCCGTATCCGCCAACGAAGATCGCACTCAGGATCAGCACAACGCCCAGCAGAAAGAGGCCAAGGAAGGCCCAGAAAATGCCCGCCGTCAGCACCAAGTGACGGCCGCAGAAGTACCACATGATGGCCGCGCCCGACAGCGCCGCGGTGCCGACCATGCCAGCGCCGTGTGCGGTCAGGATCTGGTAGAACAGGGCCGGGTCCAATTCGATCCACTGGCCCTGTGCCGCGCGCATGATCAGCCCGAGAACCATCATCAGCGCAAAAACCGCGCCTGACAGGATCATCGTCAGCTTGACTGCTCCGGCTTGGGGTGCAGCCGCGGCAGGCGCGTCAGCAATTTGTTCAGATGCAGTGCTCATTTATTCCTCCACCGCTACAACTTCGAATTCATTGACCATGTCGTGATGGGCCACCCCGCAGAACTCCATGCACAGAACCTGGTAGCTGCCCGGTTCGGTGAAGGTGTAGGTGACCTTGGTGGTGTAGCCGGGGATCGCCTGGACCTGGGTCAGCAGCGTGAGGCCGCTGTCATAGATGCCCATGCCGTGGGTCACGTCCTCCGTTGTCACATGGAAATTGACCGGCGTGCCGGCCGGGATTTCCGTGGTGTCGATATCCCACCACCACTGGCCGCCGCTGACATTCACCTCCAGCGCGTCGCCGGTGCCGGCCAGCGCATGCGGCCACTGCCGCAGCGAACCAACCGAGACGATCACGCCTACGATTGTCATCGCCCAGATCAGGCCGGTGCGCTTGCTGCCTGCCTTCGGGCCGGGCGCTTCCCCGCGCGACGCACGGGCTGCCAGCCAGAAGACCGCCGTCAGCGCCGCCATCAGGATCAGCGAGATCAAAAGAACAACTGGCTGCATGTGCCGCCCCCTTTAATAAGTATTTATAATGCCTATTATTGAGGAGTACCGATACATGTCAACAAAATACGTATTTTCAGTGCGTGTTTTTTGTGGGATGAACGCTTATGCAGATTTCAAAGTTTTCAGACTACGCCCTTCGCATCCTGATCCACCTCGCCACGCATGAGGACGGGCTGATGTCGACCCGCGAGATTGCGGAGATGCAGAAGCTGCCCTTCAACCACCTGGCCAAGATCTCTCAATGGCTGACCCACGAGGGTTACGTGGAATCAGTGCGCGGACGCAACGGAGGCATGCGTATGGCGCTGCCGCCGCAGGCCATATCCATTGGCGGGCTGCTGCGCAAATCAGAACGCGGCACGCCGCTTGTGGAATGCATGAAGGAGGATGGCGGCTGCTGTGTGATGACCCCGGCCTGCGGATTGCTGCCGATTCTGAATGAGGCGCAGGAGGTGTTTTTTGCCGCACTGGACAGCAAAACTTTGCAGGATGTTCTGGAAGGAAACCGCGGAATGAAGAACCTGATTCGGGCTTTGGAAGCCGGGCGCGGAGCAGCCTGAAGCTCTTAATGCGCTATACGCATGCGCATTAAAACCGCTGAACCCCTACTTGGCAGCGCCCGAAATCGCGCCCTCCAGCGGCTGATCCTCCCACGCGTCAAACGCCACCGACAGATGCCAGGCCTTGAAGCCGATGTAGCCAGCGAGCAGGGCCAGTATCAGCAGGTACATGCCCCTGCGGAACCGGGGGTTCTCCTCAGCCTGGGACATCTTCGCCGTTCCACAGCAAGTAAAGCGTAAGCATCCGGATCTGCGTATCGCTCAGGCGCCCTTCCCAGGCAGGCATAACGCCCATGCGGCCGTAATAGATGCTGCGATACACATCTTCCCGGCTGCTGCCATATATCCATTGGCTGTCCGCCAAATCCGGTGCGCCGGTTTCGTAGCCGCCGCGCCCGTCGTCGCCATGGCATGCCGCACAGTTGTCCTCAAAGACTACTCTGCCGGCCTCGGCAGCCGCTGCGTCATGTTCCAGCCCGGACAGGGACAGCACAAACTCGGTCACTTCCTTGACCTGCGGTTTTTCGATCATCCCATCCGCCCCAAAGGCCAGCATCTGGGCGCTGCGGGTCTCGTCATGTGCCGCATTGATGCCATAGCGGATCGTGTATTCGATCTCCTCCGGCGATCCCGACCACAGCCAATGGCCGTCAGCCAGGTTCGGAAAGCCAGGCTGCCCCTTCAGATTTTCCGTATGGCAGGCGGCGCAATTGTCTGCATAAAGCTTGGAAATGGCCGCGCCATAGCGCGCCTCCAGCGCCGGATCGACGGCCAGCGATTCAATATCCTCCGATGCGAATGGTGCAAAAGCTTGTTCCCGGTCCGCCTCTGCTTCCTTCAGCGAGGCCATGACTTCCGCCCTTGAGGAATACCCAAGCGCCCCTTTGGCGTAATCCCTCACAGCGGGAAAAGACGGGTAAAACACCCAAAACACTGCCGCCACGGCAATACTGCCCCACAGGGACCAGCGGGCTGCCCAGGGAACCGGTGTGTCAAGCTCCTTGATCCCGTCCCACTCATGCCCTGTCAATTCAGTGCCGGAGACCGGGTCCTTTTCCCTTAACGCCATGGCTGATCCTCCCGCCCGTCCAGCGGAGACTGCGCCGCATCATCGTACATCCGGCGGCGCGAGGGCCAGTAGACCCAGACTACCGCCGCAAGGAAAACGGTCAGCAAGTAGATTGCGCCCCAGGTCTTGGAGAAAACCAGTACTGCATCATGTGTCATCGGTTCACCTCCTCCGGGTTCAGAGAGTCGAAATCAACAAGCGTTCCCAGCATCTGCAAATAGGCCACCAGCGCGTCCATTTCCGTCAGACGCCCGGGCTGGCCGTCAAAATCGCGGACCTGAACGTTTTCGCCATAGCTTTCCTGCAGCTCGCCTTCGTAGTTCTGTTCAAGATCCGCCTGCCAGTGTGCGTCCTTTTCGGCGCTTTCGATCTGGGCGTCGGTGTAAGGCACCCCTGCCCGGCTCAGCGCTTTCAGCGCCGCGGGCAGGTGGCCGGTCGACAGCCGGGTCTCGGACAGGAAAGCATAGCCGGGCATCACCGATCCGGGAACCAGTTCGCGCGGCGCCTCCAGATGCGCCACATGCCAATCGTCCGAATACTTGCCGCCGATCCGTGCCAGATCCGGCCCGGTGCGTTTCGAGCCCCATTGGAACGGGTGGTCATACATGCTTTCGGCTGCCAGGCTGTAATGCCCGTAGCGCTCCACATCCGAACGCAGGGTACGGATCATCTGGCTGTGGCAGGCATAGCAGCCCTCGCGCACATAGATGTCTCGCCCGGCCAGTTCCAGCGGCGTATAGGGCCGCATGCCGTCCACTTCCTCCACCGTGTTTTCGATGGTGAACAGCGGTGCGATTTCCACAATGCCGCCGATCGAGGCCACCATCAGGATCATCATGGCAAATCCCAGCGAGTGGCGTTCAAGCTTCTGATGTGCTGTGCTCATGGGCGTTACTCCGCAGGCTGGGCCAGGGGCCCGGTTTGCCGGGTTCCGGTTTTCCGCGGCCCGCTCACCGTCATGTAGATGTTGTAGGCTCCGATACAGGCCCCAATCAGATAGAGCAGCCCGCCGACCGCACGGGCCACATAGTAGGGGTGCATCTCGATCACGCTGTCGAGGAAGGAGTAAAGGAAGGCGCCATCACCGTCATAGGTCTGCCACATCAGCGATTGGGTGATACCGCTGTTCCACATCGCACCGACGTAGATCAACGTGCCCGACAGGGCGAGCCAGAAGTGCCAAGCTTCCAGTTTCAGGGAATAGACCCCCTCGCGCTTCCAGACCCAGGGCACCATCTTGTACATTGCACCAAAGGTGATGAAGGCGACCCAGCCCAGGGCGCCGGCATGCACATGGCCCACTGTCCAGTCGGTATAATGGCTGAGCGAGTTCACCGGGCGGATCGCCATGAATGAGCCTTCGAAGGTGGAGAGACCGTAGAACAGAATGGCGACCATCATGAAGCGCACAGCCGGGTCCGTGCGCACCTTGTCCCAGGCACCGTTGATCGTCAGGATTCCGTTGAAGACCGAAGCCCAGCTGGGCACCAGCAGGATGATCGACATGGTCATGCCCAGGTACTGAACCCAATCCGGCAGCGCCGTGTAATGCAAGTGGTGCGAGCCGGCCCAGAGGTAAAGGAACGTAATCCCCCAGAAGCCGACGATCGACATCCGGTAGGAATAGACCGGCCGGTTCACCGCCTTGGGCAGGAAGTAATAGAGCATCCCAAGGAAGCCGGCCGTCAGCAGGAAGCCCACCGCATTGTGGCCGTACCACCATTGCGTCATCGCATCCTGGGTTCCGGCAAACAGCGAATAGCTCTTAGGGTACGCGATCGAGACCGGCACCGAGAGGTTGTTCACCGTGTGCAGCATCGCAATCACCACGATGAAGGCCAGGTAGTACCAATTGGCCACATAGATATGCGGCTCCGCCCGCCGCGCCAGGGTACGCAGGTACAGGGTCAGGTAACCGATCCAGATTACCAGCAGCAGCAGATCCGCATACCATTCAGGCTCGGCATATTCCTTGGACTGGGTGATGCCCAGCGGATAGCCCGAGGCTGCAACCACCAGAAACAGATTGTAGCCCCAGAACACCAGCCAGGGCAGCGTTTCGCTGGCCAGCCGGGCGCGTGAGGTCCGCTGCACCACATAGAATGAGGTGGCGATCAGCGCGTTGCCGCCAAAGCCAAAGATCACACCAGAAGTATGCACCGGCCGCAGCCGTCCGAAGTTGGACCAGAACATATCGCCGTTCAGAGCCGGGAAGGCCAGTTGCCAGGCCAGTATGTCGCCAACGGCAAAGCCGATGATTCCCCAAATCAGTGCTGCAACGACGCCAAAGCGGATCACCTTGTCGTTATAGGCCAGAGGAATCTCAGCCGGCCGGTCACTGACACGGTTCAGCATCCACATGATGCCCCAGCCCGCAGCCAGCGCGATCAGCCAGCCGTGCAGCACATAGCCCAGCGGAACGCCCCAGCCCAGAATGGCAAGCCCACCTAAGAGCACGGCAAGCAGAGCGCCGAAAATGACACCATCCTCAATGCTCAGATTACGCTGCATCGGGCGCCTCCTGCCGGTAGAACCGGACCTCGAATTCCACTGCGCCAAGCGCCTCGACCGAATGCACTTCCAGCGGGGCAAAGATGGCGGATCCGCCCGCTTCGACAATCACCTCTGCTTTGTCTTCCCGCCGGAACAGCAGCCGGCCGCTTTGCACTGCCAACTGACCCCAGACGCCCGCCTTGGTGCTGTGATCCTTACGCAATTTCTCCGGAAGGGTGTCCTGAGTGAACCGCGAGGTAGCGTAATGCGCCGCGCCTTTGGGAAGAGCCTCAGCCATTCATGCATCTCCATGGAACAGATCCGCGTAGGCATGCCAGGTGGCATAGCCAAGCAGCGGAAAGACAATTGCAAGCCCCAGCAACCCGGTCAGAATACCCAGGGCGATCAGGAAAGTGATGGCAGCGCCCCACCAGACGCAGAGCCAGAAGTTATGGGTAGCCGCATTGAAGCTCAGCCCCATAGCCGAGAAGCCGTCGATCTTGCGGTCCACAAGCATCGGAATCGAAAAGGCCGAGACCGCAAAGCCAAGTGCTGCAAACAGCCCGCCCGTCAGCGAACCTGTCACCATTAGCACCCACCCTTCCTGCGTGCTGAGCAACAGTTGCAGTGTCTCGGTGAAACCGGCAAAGGGGCGCAGCCCATAGACAATGGCAAAAAGCACTGTGGCTGCCCGGATCCAGGTCAGGGCAAAGACCATCAGGATGGCCCCCACCAGCGCGATCTGTCCTTTCGAGGCAACCTCCCGCTTGCCGCGGGCCACTGCGTAGAGCCCAACTGTGGCAACTGGCCCGATCAGTACTCCGCCCGCAAGCAGCGGCAGCAGCATCCAGCCGGTCCCGCTCATAGAAAGGAGCCAGATCAAAGCCCAGCCCCCTAGGACCAGTGCCATCCCATAGCCAAGGGAAAACCCGGGGTTTGCACGCAGATCCCGCCAACCGGCAACCAGCCAGCGCTGCACCACCTGAGCCGGATTCTCCTGGATCACCCTTGCTTTGGAATAGATGGCTGCAGTCATTCTTGCCTCTCCTCTTGGCCGTTCCGGACAGAATGACAACTTCCATCCTAAATCGCCTGGCAGCCGCCCGCTGATTGCTTACCTCAGAACGGGCGGCGCCCCCTCGGGCCCGCGGAAGTTTTCGATCCCATAGGACAACCCCTTGCCGATGCGGTCGGCCAGACTTGCAAATGCCGCGGCCGTTTCCGGTTTCAGCTCGCGCTTTGCGGTATCCCGGAACAAATCCAGCCACAGCGGGAAATGCTCCGGTTTAATCGCTGCATTGGCCAAGTGGACTTGCATAGGATTGCCCAAGTAGCCCGGCTCGCGCAGGATTGCGCCCCGCCAGAAGGCTTCAATCTTTGCCTCATGTTCCGGCCAATCACCAATGACAGCATTGAACACGGGCCCCAGCTCATCATGCCTGCGGATCCGGGCATAAAAGTTAGCAACCAGCCTGCGGATTTCTGCTGCTGTGACTTCGAACATTATCGCCCGCGGGTCCGACGCTTGCGCCATGAGAATCTCCAAATCCGATTGTGACATGCATATTAAAATAAATAGGTATCTTCAAGTCGTATTCAAAGTGAGCTTCGGACACTTGTGCTGCGCCCAAACAGCCGCAGCACATTCTTTTTAATAGTATTGGCCTATTAGGCAGAGCGACGTGCAGAAGAAACTGCATATGCTGCGCTACGCAAACCAAATACGCCATCGCGAGGCTCATCTACACCTTCGGGCAAATGGGAGGGGTCAAAAACCCTGCTGGCGCTCCCTGCCCGGTCATCCGGCAGGTCGATCTGGACTGTACCCAAAATCAGCTCGCCATGCTCACCATCCCAAGGCACGGTTGGATCAGAGGTGTCATCTGCCTCGTTCGCGACGATCAGCTTGAGCGCCCAACGCACAGGCCCATTGCCCAATACCTTTAGCAACCGATCATACAGGAAATTATCTGGAAGATCTTTCATCTCGGCATCCGAGAGCCCTTGGCGGCCAGCTTCGGGTTCCAACAAAATACGTACCGCAACAGAACCTTCGCTGGTTGCAATGTGATAAGCATGGCCTGAATGGTATTGTTCAGTCGAATAGCATTGGCAAGGCGCCACAGATTTCAGGTAGGCTTGATGCGGAACGGTGTTCGGGTTTGCGTCATTAAACGCCTTTACCTTTGTAGGGTTCGGTGCGCCAGTTGCAGGGTCAGCAACCCGCGCCGCCAAAAATGCCTTAAATTGCTCTGCCGAATTGGCAAAGAACACCGGATTTGAGATCAATGCCATAGTCCATTTTTCGGAGCTCTGCCCGATCTCCAACCCAATCCCCCGGACGGTTGGGCTTTTATCGCTAATCGCTGGCTTACCGCCCCCAACCGAGAAGCGCGCAACTACCTGCTGTTCGGATTGCAATAGCGGTATCTGCGCTTCACCACCGCCGGATGCGGGAATGAAGCGACCCCTGACGGAAAACCCCTTGGCATGCGACGCGCGGTATCCGGGATGGTGACCAAAAGTACCATTCAACGCATCAATCAGCTCTTCTGCCCCAGACATGTCCTTCAACTCCTCATTTCTGACTGCGCAAGGAAATTGCTGCAGTGCAAATTGCATCGTGCACGATATAGTACAACTCGACACTACTCTTGACATCCGCAAACTGTCAACTAGGTATATCGCGCACGATTTAATGGAGGCATGAGGACCAGGATGTCAAAACTGCCTGAAAATGCCGATGAGATGTTCTGCTTTGCGGTGTACAATGCTTCCCACGCAATCAATCAACTCTATGGCCCACTATTGCGGCCTCTGGGCCTAACCTATCCACAGTACATTACCCTGATGTTACTGTGGGAGCGCGATGCGCAAGGTGTGGGCGAGCTTGCGGCACAGCTCTCCTTGAAAACCAGCACCCTCACACCGCTGCTCAAGCGGCTGGAAAGTTCAGGCTTGGTGCAACGGATCCGGGGCACCAAGGACGAACGTCAAGTGTTTGTGCATCTGACCGGCAAGGGCCGGGACTTGCACGCAGCCTCACGCGAAATAACATCATGTCTTGTGGAAGCCACAGAGATGGAGCCGGAGGCATTGGATCAGATTACCACCAACCTGACCCGACTTACCAAAAACCTGACGCATGGGAGCTGATGGTAGCGCACCTTGCCTATGTACCTGTAGCGGCTTGCACTTATCCGGGCGCCGAATAAATGCAACTTGCAACAGCTACCAGACGCGGGAGGCGCATGGCAGCAACAAGTCAGTTGAAGGGCAGCACTGAATTTACCGTTCGGGGGCAGCCCGCTTGCACAGCGCTGCCCCTTGCAAGGTTTTATTGGTAACAATCATTCCTTTTCGGAGAGACGCTGTCCAACGCCGAGTGCGTAGATCATTGATCGAACCTGCAACATGGGATCTTCCGAGGGGGCAAACCCGTCGCTCAGCACCATTGGGTCAAAGTTGAGCGCATCACATTGACCGTCACTTTCAGCCATTGCGGCTTTTGCGGTAAAGCGAGCCGCGACGATCTCGGTATGGTCCCCGGTCCATTGAACGGACGGGTCCGCGACAACGTCATCTGGATTGGCCAATGTCACAACCATGTCCCAGGAAACGCCACCGTCAGCGATGTTTTTCTGCATGTTTTCCAAGAAGAAATTAGGGTGAGTCTCGGTAACAATACCCTCTTCTCCGGAAGGTCGGAATGAGAAACGCATCGCCGTTTGTGTGCCAGCCTCATCCACCAGATAGAAGGAATTCACGCTGTTGAAAGTTGTGCCTTCGTAGGGGCGCAGGGTTTTGGCCAACGCGCTGTGATAAGCTTTGTAGGCCTTCAATGCGGGATATTTTGCGGCAAACGCCTTGGTTGCGTCCCCACCGGCAGCCTTGGCGCGCAGCAATTCGATGAACGCTTCACTGGTTGCAACAGGAAAGAAATGTTCTGTGTTCATGGCGATGACATGCAGATCATCATCCGCTGTCGTGATTTCCATTGCCATGCCCAGCAATCCGTATTTGTCGTCTGCAGGATTTGGTTTTCCACCTTTGTGGGACACGCGGGCAATCACACTGGAGGTGCCACTGAACAGCGGGCTGTTCGAATAAGCATGAATGGCATCGCCAACCGGGGTCAACTCACCTTCAACACAAAAGCCTTTGGTATGGTTGCGGCGCTTGCCCTCGGTCACACCAAAGAGCTGTTCAAAGGCAGCAAATCCACCTTCGGTGTCGAAATCACCCTCGGCAGCGACGGGGAGGGCTGCGAGCGACAGGCAGATGGCAAGTACTCGGGTTCGCATGGTGGGATGCTCCTATTGCTTGACTATGTAAGGTAGCTAATAGTTAGAGAGCCAACTGTTTGCAAGAAGAAAGAAAGATGCTACGAGCATAAATATCTACTCAGGAAGGAAAGCTTCGTTATCTTGCAACAGGAAACGCCATCAGCTGGCAGGCTAGAGGTTCGGCTGGATAATCAGCTTTGTTTCTCGGTCTATTCGGCCTCTCATACTATTGAGAAGCATTATCAGACACTTCTGAAAGCCCAAGGGCTGACCTATACGCAGTACCTTGTGCTAATGGCGCTGGCCGAGGAGGATGGGGTATCCATCTCTACACTTGCTGGCAGACTGGGGGTTTCAAAGGCCACGATGACGCCTTTGTTACGCCGGTTAGAGGAAAAAGGGCTTTTGTCGCGAGAGATTACGCAAGGGAACGAGCGTCAGAAGAGTATTTCTTTGACCGAGACGGGGCGTAACATTTGGATTAAGAGCTGTAATGTCTCGTCTGATGTCTTTGCCCGTATTGGCCTCACGCAAGCCGAGGCGGATGAGTTGATACGGATCTGCACAAAAATTACCTCGACGGAAAAATAGCTTCGGTGTTTTTCTACGGTGTTGTCCTAATGCTTAGGTGTTTGATCCCACGGTTTGATGGTGCGATCCTTTCTCAGGCTTGGAGGGAAGCATTAAATGGCAAGCTCGTCACGGGAGCGCCACGACAATGCACGCCGTCAGGGCAACAATACAGCGATCGCAAGTTTCGCTCGCGCAGCTGAGACGGAGAGGCCGCGCGGGATGCTTTGCCAGAAGCTGATGATGCAGGCGGTGAGGCGTCTGACACTCCGCAGGATGACATACCATTTTATGGCTCAGGGAGGGTATCCCGCCTCGTCCACAGGCGATCCAAGGGGCTGCGATGACCGTGATGGGAACTTCTGTGATCGTGTTGCTATGAACCAAATCTTGAGAAGAGGCCATTGGCGCAGCCACAACGAAAGCTAACTTCGTCCGGCATATTACCAGTTCGTGTGCGGCGCAGCGAACGGCGGCAGCACCTAGACCTGCCGTTGGCGCAGATTGCGGCGAAGGTGCCAGTAGAGCCCTCACCAGTCGCTGCCATTTTGTGCTGCGTGCGCTCGCAGCTAAGATTTTTCTGCACGCGCGCAAACTCTAATATTGCGGTGCGGCGGCCATTCCGGCCATTCGCGCACCGCGTAGTATTCTTTAAGGCGGCAATTTACAGGTCGCCGGACAAAGCACCATTTCGTTGTAGAAGTACGAACGACACCTTACACAAACCGATCAAGCACTCAGAATCGACCCGGGCTCCTATTTGGCAAGTTCTTAGCCACAGCAAAGTCTGATATTGAGTGACCCTGCGTGTTCAGGACTTAACCATTCACAAGCGCCTCGTAGATCGCGGGATCGGTTGCACCTTCTGAACCGATCAGCAAGACACGAGATTGATTTGTCAACCTCAAGGCATCGCGCAAGGATGTGTGCTGAGCCCCGGCCATAAGTGCGGCAAGACCTGCAATTGCCGACTCTCCCGCAACAACTTTGGGATCGTTTCCAATTGGCCGGGCCAAAAGGCGCATGGCAGGTGCAATCAGGGTTTCGGGAATGGTCACATAGTCCGACGCTTCCTCTGACAGGATTTGCCAGGCGATACCTGATGGTTCTCCGACCGACAGGCCTGCCATGAGCGTTTCCTCTTGAACCACAACATCCGTTTTTTTACCGGCCTTAGCCGTTTCGAACAGGCAAGGTGCAAGCTCGGGTTCCACAATAACGATCTGCGGGGCGGCCTCCCCCCAAAGTTGCCGGAAACTCGCCGCGACACCGGCGGCAAGACCGCCGCACCCACACTGGATGAATACATGGGTTGGCGCGGTATCCATCTGCTCAAATATCTCTTTGGTCATCACCCCATAACCAGCCATCACATCGACAGGTGGCTGCGTGTACCCCTCCCATGAGGTGTCGGAAACAACGAACCAACCGTTTTCGTTCGCATCATTGCGCGCCGCGTCCACTGAAGCGTCATAGTCACCATCAACACGAATGACCGTTGCGCCGAAATCCCGCATGGCCTGCGCACGGGGTTCGCTAACATCACGGTGGATGTAAATGTGACAGGGCGCTCCAAATCTCTGTGCCCCCCAAGACAGTGATTTGCCGTGGTTTCCGTCGGTCGCTGAAACCAATGTGATCGAGGCCACATCATCAGCATAAATCCGTTTGCGTACATCGCGCGCGCTGATCTCTTTGCCAAGCTTTTTGCTCAGCTCACGTTGGATCACACGCAAACCGGCATATGATCCGCCAAGCGCTTTGAAACTACCCAATCCAAATCGCGTTCCTTCGTCCTTGTAGAAAATGGCCCCAAGTTCCATCGCGTTGGAGAGGTTCTGCAGCGCATGCAGCGGCGATTTTGCGTAACCATCCCATGACGTAATCTCAGTGACGGCATCCGCATAGTCGTCACGGGTCACGACCGTATCGGCCGCGGTGCCCGACCTTGGTTGAACGTTGATGTGTTTCAGCTCTGCGTTAGAAAAAGTATCTAGCATCGTGGATTTCCTTTCATGATTGATGCAATGATACCTCGTAAAGAGAGAGTTTTGCGCTCCATTATTTGTAAGTTAATGAAACAAAATTGCATGGCGGGCTCATGAAAAAAGCACTTTCCTCATCATCGCTGGATTCCTACGATCTGGCGATTCTCAGAATTCTACAAAAGGACTGCACCGTGCCGCAGCGCCTGATTGGTGAACAGGTGAACCTGTCAGCACCTTCCGTGCAGCGGCGGATCAAGAGAATGGAAAACGACGGTGTAATCGCGGCTCAGGTTGCGCAAATAGATCCGGCCAGCGTCGGATTGCCGCTGACCATAGTGGTCGAAGTTGAACTGAAAACCGATACAGGCACTCAGATCGGCGACATAAAACGGCAGTTTCTTGACGCCCCGGAAATTCAGCAATGTTACTATGTGACCGGGGAGGTCGATATCGTTCTTATCATCGTTGTTGGCGATATGGCCGAGTATGAAGAGCTCACTCAACGGCTATTTTTTGGCAACGAGATCGTTGTAAAATTCAGAACTTTCGTCACCATGGACCGAACCAAGGCGAACTTGATCCTTAATATTTAAAATGCAACTGATATTGATACATGGGCCGTAGCGTATCTGAGTGGGCACCGGGTTGCGTTCCTAATGCCAATCTCAAGCCAATTTGGATTGAAACTATGGCTCTCCTCCAAAGCAGCCATCGGTGAGAAAGTAGTCAATTTTAGGCCCCACCCGCTCCTCGATTGCCATTCTGGTGCTGCGAAAAGGCCGTATGAGATTTGGGCATCGTCGATGTTTTGAATGGCCGGTCTGGTGTCATCGATTGCAACGCAGCGATAGGCGTGCCGCACTTGCGAGCCGATGCTGCGTCAGCAATAGCCGTTGCTGCACAAGTCCGGTTTGTCCGCGTTGGCGACCTTCGCGGCAGCTTTGTTGAACGGCAGCTTTCTCTACTTGAGGACGGGTATCATTTCCTCATGTCGTCCAGGAATTCCAGAACGCGCGCATAGTCTCCACTGACCACGCGCGCTTGTTCGAAGACCTCTCGCCTCTGCTGATCTAGGCAACGGAAGTATCGTTCGACATCGGTAAAATAGGTCTCCGCATCGCGCCTCAACAAGTCAGCATATGCCCGCACGTCGCTGGCAGTGTTCGGCATCCAAGGCGGCGCAGGCGGCAGGCAAGTGCCCGCAATCGCGGCAGAACCCCAGCTCAGAACGACCATAACCGCCCATGTTTGTTTCAAAAGCGCCATATTATCTTGGCTCAGCCACTCCGTTGCAGTAAATTTGTTTCAACGCATGAAGGGCGCAATAACTCAAATTGCACCCATTGATTGCAAGATTATAATATTGTATCGGTTCGGTAGTCCATGAGGACTGCCGGGCCAATGCATAATTCTGCAAGGCTCGATCCTATGAATTTGATGCAAGACGCCCCTAATGTTGTCAGTGAAGACGGGCTGCGCACGCTGCTTGCCGAGGGTCATTCGGCGGATGTTGTGTGCCGGGTTACGCCCAAACGTACAGGTGCTCAGTGGTCCGGAGTTTGGACCGTGCATTGCGTCTCGCCAGATGGCGAGACGCGTCGCCTGCTCGTCACTGCACGCAACAACATGGCTGCCCGAGAGTTCAAGACAATCAACGGCTTATCCAGCTTCCTTGCGGGGCTTGGCGCTTCGATCATTTCTATCCCCATGTTTGAGGGCAAAGTCGCCTCTCACAAACTGGACGTCGCCGGCTAAACCACTTGCCGCCCTCGCAGCATTCCTTGCTGCGCCCGCCTATTCTGAAGGCTTCGTGCTTTCCATGCGGGCCGATGGCCAGCTGGAGACCAAAACACCCCAATCAGGTTTTGCCCAAACCTATGTCGACGGGATTGGTGCAAACCCACCAGAACTAATCGTTTTCTCAGCCCCTGAGCCCGAGGCATCTCCTCCGGAACCAACCCGCACAGTTCCCCGCCCCGAAATCCTCGCAGCTCTTGAAAGCACCGCGCATCGCTATGGCGGACACCCCGCCCTGCGCCGCGCCGGTCTATCTGTGTCTGAATGGCGCGCGCTTTTCCAAGCCAATATCGAGATCGAAAGCGCCTATCGCCCGAATGCGCGCAGTTCCGCAGGTGCGATTGGCCTCGGGCAATTGATGCCTGCGACAGCTGTGCAGCTTGGTGTCGATCCCCATAACTGGCAGGCCAACCTGGACGGCTCTGCCCGGTACCTTCTGATGATGTTGTCGCGCTTTGGCACGCCTGAACTGGCACTTGCCGCCTATAACGCCGGGCCAGACGCGGTCGCGCGCTATGGCGGCATTCCTCCCTACCAAGAAACCCAAAATCACGTGCGCCGCGTCATGGCCGTGCGTGATCGACTGACTGGAGCCTCCTGATGTACACACAATTCCGCACGATCCTGTCGCTGGCTCTGGCCAGCTTGATGATTGCCAACCCCGCCTTTGCGCAAAGCATCGACCTCTCGCCGGTGCAGAACCTGTTGCAAGGTATCGTCGACACGATCACCGGCCCCTTGGGCATAGTCATCGGCACCTTGGCCTTGATCGGTGTGTTCCTCTCCTGGCTCTTCGGCATTCTCGACTTCCGCCAGGCTCTCTGGGTTCTGGTCGCCATTGCAGGGATCGCAGCTGCACCGACCATCGTGACCGCGATCTGGGGCGCGTAAATTCGGCATGGCTACGCAAACCCGCCTCTTCCTCGGTCTGATCCGGCCGCCAAAGCTCATCGGCTTGCCGATCATGTACGCTATGGTCTGGCTCTTTGGGTTTGTGTTGCTGTTTCTTTGGGTCCAGAGCTGGCCGGTGATCATCATCGCCGCTCTGGCCTATCCAGCGCTGTGGAAAGCAGCGGATTGGGATCCGGCCTTTCTTGAGGTGATGGTCACCGCGCTGCAGGAAACGCCCCCGACGCCAAATCGCAAGATCCATTCAGGGGACAGCTATGCTCCGTGATCCTTCGGATGATCTTGCCATGCTGCCGGACTGGGCGCGCCAAGAGCGCCCGATGGCCAGCATGCTTCCCTATATCAGTCTCGTGAAAGATGTGACGATCCGCACGCGCGGCAATGCACTGTTCCAGTGCATCCGTCTTGACGGCGTCAACAGCATGACCAGCGATGACGCGCATCTGGAGAAGATCCGCGCCCTCTTTGCTGCGATCATCGCGCAGATCGGGCCGGAATACAGTTTCTACGTACATAAGGTCTCAAAAGCGATTGAGACCGCCTTGCCACCAGTGCCCGATGAGGGGTTTGCCCAAGCCCTGGACAGCCATTGGCAAATGGCAATGGCGCGGGCAGGTCTGCGGGACAAGACTCTCACGCTCACGGTACTGAAACGTCCGCCCCTCGGCGCGCGGCTGCGCCTGAAACGTTCAGACTCCATCGCACACCTGAAAGACCAGACAGCCAAGCAACTGCGCAAGCTCGAGGAGGTCGTCGGGTTTCTGCTGTCGTCCTTTGCAGAGATGAACCCGCGCCTGCTCGGCGCTGAATGCGGCGAGCTACTCGGGTTCCTCGGGGCGCTCAACATCGGTCAGGAACGGTCGCTTTACGCAAAATCCCGCTTTGGCATCATTGCGGAGGATGTGGCGAACACGCGCACCACGTTTCAGGGGCGAGGCTTTATGCTCGACGATGGGACGGCGAGCAAGCGGTTTGGCACCAGCTTTGCGATCAAGACCTATCCGGCCAAAACCAACTGCACCATGTTCGATGAGCTGAACCTGCCCGTCGACATGGTAGTCACGCACTCCTTCACACCGATCAACGGCAACATCATGGCCAGCCGGATCAAGCGGCAACAGCGCCTGATGAAGGCCAGCGATGATGGGGCGATTTCCCTTGCTGAAGAACTGGTCGACGCGCTGGACGATCTTGAATCAAAGCGGCTTAGTTTTGGCGATCATCACATGACCGTCACGGTTTTCGCCGAGAGCAAAGAAAAGCTGGAAGCCATGGCGGCCGAGGTACGCAATATCGCAGCCAGTGAAGGCGTCAATCTGGTGAACGAGAGCTTTGCGGCGCGCACCCACTATTTCGCGCAGCATCCGGGCAATGGGCAGATGCGCAGCCGCAAGGCCGCAATCACCAACACGAACTTTGCCGATCTCGCGGCGCTACATCGCGGTCAACTGGGCAAGCCGGGTGATAGAGTGCCTTGGGGCAAGCCAATTACCCTATTCCCAACGCCGGAGCGTTCGGGCTTCCTGTTCAACTACCATGAGACGGGTCAGCCAGACAAAGAGCCGACGGGCGGGCACACCTTGATCCTCGGCCGTCCTGGCTCAGGCAAGTCAGTGCTGTCGGCCTTCCTCATGACCCAAGCCCGTCGCTGCGACGCGCGCGTCTTTGTCTTCGACTATCGCGCGGGCATGGAAATGGCGGTGCGCGCCAATGGCGGGCGCTACAGCGCCATCAAGGCAGGTGAAGCAACCGGTCTGAACCCGCTCCGCACCGAAATCGATGGGCGCGGCCAAGCTTGGCTATCCGATTGGTTGGCCACGCTGCTGCATCGCGCTGACAAGCCCCTGAGCCCTGTTCAGATCAATCGCATCCAAGAAGTGGTGCGCCAGAACGCCGGGGCGAGCGATGCCGCCCTGCGCAACTGGCAAGACCTGGCCTCCCTCTTTGTGGCGGGGGCAGACGAAGGGGATCTGTTCGAACGGATACAGGAGTGGACCGCTGAAGGTCGCTACGGTTGGATTTTTGGGCAAAGTTCTGAAGATACCTTCTCGCTCGATGGTGATGTCGTGGGGTTCGACCTGACCGGCATTCTCGACAGCCAAAGCGAGAAAGAGCGCATGGCGGTCCTGTCCTACCTGTTTCGGCGGGTGGAGCGCGTGATCGAGGACCGCAAACCGACTTTGATCATCATCGATGAGGCCTGGAAGGCGCTGGACAATCCCTATTTCGCAGACCGGCTGAGCAACTGGCTCGTGACCGCGCGGAAACAGAACGCGGTCGTCGTGATGATGACCCAATACGCAAGCCAGCTTGAGAAAACCCGCACCGGCAAGACGATTATCGAGGCTGTTCCGACGCAGCTCCTGCTTCCTAACATCCGCGCCTCGGCCAGCGATTACACGATGCTGGGGCTCACTGACAAAGAGCTGAGCGTATTGCTCGGCACAGGCAGCAACTCCCGTTTGGCGCTGGTGCGCGACGATCAAGGCTCTGTGGTGATCGACGCTGATCTGAGCGCCCTTGGACCCTACCTCACGATCCTTGGCGGCATGGAAAAAGGCGAGGCTCTCGTCGGCGCGGATTACCGCCAGAACCCCGACTTTTGGAGACAGATTGATGCGTAGACTTTGCGTGCTGACCCTCACCCTTTTGACCCTGACGGCCTGCGCGGAATACCGGCCGTCAGAAGCCGAATGCTTCAACTCCTTTGCCGAGGTCAGCCGCAGCAACTGCAATTTCGAGCTGCTCGGGCCGATTGGTGGTCTCGGTGAGTAAGCGCCGCCTGCATATCATTGCGGGCTTGGTCTATTTCGCCGCGCCATTGGCCCATGCCCAAGGCGTGCCCACATTTGATGCGAGCATGTTTCTGCAACGCGAGCGCGTATTGCAGCATGGCGAACAAGATCTGGCGCTGCAGCGGGATCGCCTGTCCAAAGACGAAGAACTTGAAGAGCTCGAGCAAGAACAACTCCAGGCGTTGGAGGACATCCTAGATGCCTCAACACTGGCCAGCGGAAACTCAGGCGCGCTGGTCGCAAGCTTGGAAGCTGGTTCATCGCCTGAAAGCGCTGCAGAAACGCTCTACGGTCCGGTTGACCCAAACCCCGGCGCAGGCCAGATGTTCGGCGATGCCTCGGGCTCGATCGAAGCGCTAATCATTCGCGCCGCCCATGAGACGCACCATATGTCCGGCGTGCGCGCTGCAGGCCTGTCGCCCAAGCAATGGCGATGCCTGTTGCAGGCCCTGATCTGGCAAGAAAGCCGCTTCACCATCGGCGCTCGCTCCCCGGTCGGCGCGTTTGGCCTGACCCAGATCATGCCCGGCACTGCGCAGGATCTCGGGATTTATCCCGCCTATTATGAAAACCCCTATGTGCAGGTCACAGGCGGCGCGCGCTATCTCGCACAGATGCTGGCTATGTTTGACGGCAACATCATTCATGGGCTGGCCGCCTACAATGCCGGTCCCGGCAACGTGCAGCGCTACGGTGGCGTGCCGCCCTTTGCCGAGACCCAGCACTACGTTCAGGTCATCCCAGAGCGCTACAATCTCTACCTTGCCCGCGTCGGTGGCGTAGATGCGCGTGGCACCATTGATCCCGTCTTGCTCGCCAACTCCACCATGAGCCTGACCACTTTCGGTGCTGGGGTCTATGGCGATTATTCCTTGGTCTCGGTGCAAGCGGCCGCACTGCGTATCCAGGACGTCATCACCCGCATTGGCGAGACAGATGACATTCACGCGGCCATGTCGCTCAACACCTACGCGCGGGCCGAACTCGCTCGCCTGATCGCGATCCGCACGCGCCTCAAGGCCGCCCATACCCGCCCGCTTGGCGCGGCAGAACTGGCCATGGCGGCCGCGCAGGCGGGCGAACAAGACTTCATGCAATTCGATCTGGAGGCACTCCGATGATCCGCTTTCTATCCACCGTTGCCACTTGCGCGTTGCTGGTTGCTTCACCTGTGTCTGCCCAAGGCGTTCCAACAGTCGACACGCGCAACATTGCGCAGGAAATTCGCCAGCTGCAGCAGATGCTGGAGGATTTCGGGATCCAAACCGACCAGCTCGACACGCTTCTCGAACAGCTCGATCTGGTGCAGCAGCAGCTCGACACGCTCAATGAGACCTATGCGGCCCTGACCGGCGCGACGGATATCATTGAAATGGCCATGGGCGGTGATCTCGACGGGCTGCTCGATCAAGAATTTGGCGATCTCCTTGGCACCATCCGGCAAATCCAGAGTGGCGATTTCAGCGGCCTCATTGGCAATGCCGCCCCTCAGATGGAAGGCCGCATGACGCAAGCCTTGGAGGACGCAGGCTTTGACCAAGACAGCCTGTCCGACATGGCCAGCAGCGGCAATCCAGGGGCGGAGCGCATTGCCAGCCGGGCGGGCACTGGAGCGGTGATGTCGGCGGCCGCTGAGAACAGCTATGAAGAGGCTGCGCAGTCTCTTGAACGGGTCGAGCAACTGGTTTCCCTGATCCCCGACATGGAAACGCTCAAGGAAGCCGTGGACCACAACACCCGCGTCACGGCCGAGCTGGCAATTGCCATGACGCGCATGTGGGAACTAGAGGCCATTCAGACCGTCGGCGCGGGCCAGTCCGGCGTGGTGGATGCCGCAACGCTGGCCGAAGAGCGCCGCTACATGGACTTCACTCTGCCAGACCTGCGCGCGGACTGACCCCATGAACAGCGAGGCAGAAATCATCGAAGAAGAGCTCGTCTACGGCGCACGACGACGTGAGCTCATGTGGCAGAAGCTGGGGCTGACAGGCATGGCGTTTGGCATGGCAGGTTGCCTCGCCGCCGCCCTCATTGCCCTGTTCGACGTGGACCCGCCGCCCATGATCGTGCCCTTTGATAGCGAAACCGGCATGGCCCTCCCCAATGCCGTGGTTGAAGCGGTCTCACTCACGGAACGCCCCGCTATCATCGAGGCACAGGTCTACCGCTATGTCATCGATCGAGAGACATACAATCAGCTCGACAATGACGTGCGTGTGCGGCGGGTCCTGGACCAGTCGGACGGAGCTGCGGCCTCAGGACTGCGCGCGCTCTGGACCAGCGGCCACGAGGCCTATCCGCCAGACAGCTATGGCACAGATGCAAGGCTTGAGGTCGAGGTTCTATCGATCACCTTTTTCAGCGCCAACCGTGCCCAGGTACGTCTGCGCAAGCAGCTCAACTCACCGCGCGGCTCTCAAAATGGGCTCTTCACTGCAACGCTGATGTTTGAATTTCGGCCCGAGAATAGCCGGTCGATCGACGATGTCTGGCAGAACCCTTTCGGCTTCACCGTCACAGAATACGCGATCCGCTCGGATCGTTTGGAGTAACCCATGCGCCGCCTGTTTCTGATCCTCGCCCTCATTGTTCCGCTTGCTGGCACCGCCTATGCTGAAACTCAGCCGCGACAAGGCCCCTATGATGCCCGCGTCCGGCTGGCCACCTATCAGGATGGGCAGGTCTATCGCATCCGCACCAGTCTGACCCATGTCACCAGCATCGAATTTGGCCAAGGCGAGACCATCCGCTCAATCATTGCAGGTGACACCGAGGGCTTCCTTTTGGACGGCGTGCCCGGCGGCCAGGCTTTTGCGATCAAGCCAGTCTCGCGCGGCGCGCATACCAACATCACCGCCTATACCAACCGGCGCAGTTACTATTTCAACGTCACTGAGGCGAGTTCACCGACTTTCTACGTTATTCGCTTCACCTATCCTGAGGCGGCACCACGGCAATCCCGAGTGGCCGCAAGCCAACCTGCAAATCACGCCTATGGCGTCAGCGCGCGGTCCGAAATCACTCCGCGCGAGATTTGGGACGACGGCACCTTCACCTATTTCCGCTTTGCCGCGAACGCGCCGCTGCCCGCGATCTTTCGATGGTCCGGCGGCAATGAGCGCAGCGTAAATGCTCTGGCCCGGCCAGATGGAGTGATCCGTGTCTCAGGTGTCAGCGATCGATGGGTTCTCAGGCTCGGCGAGGACGAGATCTGCGTCCAAGAGATGGGCGAGGCAAACCGCGATGAGTGAAACCGCCGAGCTTAAGAAGCGCCTAGAAGCACTTGAAGGCAAAACACAAAATCGAAAAGCGCGACCGTCTGTTGTCACTATTGCCCTGGGTATTGGGGCAATCGCCGCCCTTGGCGGTCTCTTGCTGTTGTTCTCTGGCGGCTCTGCACCCGAAAGCTTGGAAACCGCCTCACCGGATGAATTCCAAGAGGCGGGACCGGGTTTTGGCGCGTTAGACCCCACACCATTACCGATCGACACATCACCACCGCCGGAGCCGGAACCAGACAGCGAAACAGAAGAGCTGCGCGCACAAATGGATGCCATGCGAAGCGAGCTCGAAGCCCTGCGCAATGCACGTGCACCTGAAGCCACGACCGTCGACCTCGAGGCATTGGATACCTTGGGCACAGAGATCGATGCCCTGCGCAGCGAGGCAGCAGCAACGCAAGCCGCCTTGCGCGAGGAGCTGGAAGAACGCGCACGGCAAATCCAGCGTCTTCAAAATGATCTGGAACTTGCACGCCTGGAAACCCCTCGCACGCCTGCACCAACCGGCCCAACGGCCGAAGAGCTGCGCCTTCAGGAACTCGAGCGGCGACGGCAAGCGGAGCTTGAGGAGCTGCAAGCCCGTATCGCCAGCCCAATCATCGCCTTTGGCGGCACCGGAGGCGGCAACAGTGAACCCGCCGCGCAGCAGCGACAGCTTGATGGCGACACAGACTTTGTCCGCAATGGCGCTGAACCCGCTGACGTGACGCAGGCCCAGCTGATTGTGAACCCGTCAAACACGGTTGTTCAAGGCACGATGGTCCAGGCCGTGCTGGAGACCGCAATCGACAGCTCGCTCGCTGGCCAGGTCCGCGCCATGGTGTCTGAAGATGTCCACGCCTATGACGGCTCACGGATTCTGATCCCGCGCGGCGCACGCCTGATCGGACGCTATCAATCTGGCCTCGATATCGCGCAACAGCGCGTGACCATCGCCTGGGATCGGATCATTCTTCCCAGCAACCAGACCGTCGAAATCAGCGCCTTCGGTGGTGATGAACTGGGGCGGTCCGGCACAACCGGCTTTGTCGACAGCCGCTTTGGAACACGGTTCGGCTCAGCCGCTCTGATATCGCTGATCGGAGCCTTGCCCGCTGTGGCAGCCCAGAACACCGAAGATGAGATCACCTCGGATGTCCTCGAGGGCATAGGCGAAGACCTGCAAGACAGCGCGCAAAGTGTGATTGGCGAATATCTCTCCGTTTCGCCCGTGATCTATGTCGATCAAGGTGCCCGCGTCACCGTAATGGTCGACCGTGATCTGGAGATTTTCTGATCATGGCGGCCAGCTATCTGCAAAGCTCGATGGACAAGATCCCCGAGGCGCGTGACCCCAAGCTGATCGAGCTTTGCATCAACCCCGACGGCACGCTGTGGGCGGAGTTTCAGGGCGATCACTTCATGCGGTCCGTCAATCGACGGCTTTCGCAGAACGAGATCAAAGACCTTGGCAATCAGATTGCTTCCGCGGCGAACACAACGCTCAGTCGGACCAAGCCCATCGTGTCGGTCAGCATCGCCTACCGCGACCGCCCCATCCGCGCGCAAGTCATCCAGCCCCCCGCCGTTGACGGCGGTTACGCGATTTCCCTGCGGTTTTTTGCGGACCTGCCGCTGGAGCAGATCAAGCTGTCCTACCTATTCGGCAAAGAACGCAGCAACGAGGAAGCAAGACGTAAGCGCAATGCCGAGCTGCGAGATGTCGTGGCCACCCGCGACATCGAAGCTGCGATCAAGCTCTGCGTCACCCACAAGCTTAATATGATCGTGTCCGGCGGGACCTCGACCGGCAAGACCGTCACGGCGCGCAAGATCCTCTCCTTCGTGCCCACCGACGAACGTATCATCACGATCGAAGAGGCCGCCGAGCTACGTCCGACGCAGCCCAACGTCGTGACGCTTATGTCTGATCGCGATGAAGCTACGCGCAGCGCTGATGTCCTGCTGACCTCCACCCTGCGTATGCGACCTGACCGCATCGTTCTAGGCGAAGTGCGCGGCAAAGAGGCCATGACTTTCCTTGAGGCCATAAACACGGGCCATGGTGGCTCACTTACCACCCTGCACGCTGAAACGCCTCAACTGGCCGTGCAGCGCCTCGCAATCGCCGCCCTGAAAACCGATGTGCCCATGACCTACCAGGACATGAACGACTACATCACCCGGTCGATCGATGTGATCATCCAGGCCGGTCGCCGTGAAGGCGCACGTGGCATCACTGAATTCTACCTGCCGGTTGATCCGGCCCATACAAAGGAAACAGCCCATGTTTGAATACAAGATTGAACAGATCAACACCGCCAAAATCAAGTCGCCGAAGATCGAAGCGCAGCTGACCGCCCTTGGCCAAGATGGCTGGGAGCTGGTCTCGGTCGTGCCGGATTTCGACGGCGAGCATATACTGAAGGCCTTCATGAAACGTCGCACCAGCGCGAGCGCCTAAAGCCAACTTGAGGAGGATCCGATGGGCGTCGTCACCTGGATGGTAGAAACAACCGACAGCTTTCTGGAAGACGCGGCTCAAACCACCTTTGGCAACGTCGCCGGTCAGCTCGGCGGCGTCATTGCCGTGGCTTCGACGCTCGCGGTGATCGGCGTCTTCCTCAACATGGTGTTTCAGTACAAATCCATGGATGGGCGAACCGCCTTCTGGTTCGCCCTCAAGCTCATACTGATCTCCCTCTTTGCAATGAACTGGGTCCAATTCAACGCAGTAGCCAGCGCCCTCATCAACGGGCTCGACCAGCTCGCGGGCGGCATGGTGGCAGGGCTTGGCGGCGGCGGAGCAGGTGCGTCCTACTTTGCCGAGGCCTTCGACGATCTCATCGAAGAGTTCGGCGACTACCTGAACGCGGCCGGTGACAACATGCATTGGATGGCCGGAGCCCTGATCGGCGCGATCGGCGCTTTCCTCCTCGGCGTGATCGGCGCGCTCTGCGGCCTTGTCCTGATCTTCGCCAAGATCATGCTGGCCTTCATGATCGGCATCGCCCCCATCATGATCGCGCTGTCGCTGTTTGATGTTAGCAAGGACTATTTCCATCGCTGGCTGTCCAGCACGGTATCCTATGCTCTCTACCCCCTCGTGATCGCCGGGGTGTTTTCCACGGTCGTTGGCATGTCCCGCTCGCTCATGACTGAACTAGGAGACCCCTCTGGCGCGAGCAACATCGGCGCGCTGGTGCCCTTCTTCATGATGATGTTCCTCGCAGGCGGCATGATCATCGCCACCCCGCTGATCGTCCGCTCAATCTCAGGCAACTTCATGATGGCCGGACCGCCGAGCATTCCGGGACCGGGCGGCTTCGCCAAAGGCCTAATCGGCACCAAGGGGTCACGGGCACGGGCGCGGTTTGGGACCCGATCAAATGCTGAGATCGCAGGGGCTGGAATACGGCAGGCGGGCAATGCCACAGTTTCGATGGTCCAGAGGGTGGCAGAACGGGCCAAGCGGTTGGGGTGAGATCGGCCCAGACCTGCCTTTTGCTGGTCGATCAAGCGCTGCATCGCGGCTTCATCAAACCAGCCATTCGACTCACGGTGCAGCATTTTCAATGGCTGAACGGAAGAACTGCAGACAAATCCGACGTTCAATGCTTTCTCTCTCAGAGTTGAACCACCCCGGTTTTCCCGAAGGCTAATTATTCCGTTTCACGCGACTTTATCGAACTCGTTGCATTGTTCCTAAAGCATCTTCTCGGCATCTGCTGGGGGATGTCGCCGGTGGGCCGCAGCAGGCGACGATTGTTGAACCAGTCGATCCATTTCAAGGTTTCCCGTTCGACACTACCGAGACGTTCCTTGTTTCTTCTCTAACGTCATGGCGACAGTTGGAAATTCGTCACCGATAAGTGGTACCAGCACCCGCCCGCAGATCAGTCGCATCCAGCCAAGTACAGGGGATCTAATATGCGGAATTGAAAACTCTGGCTCTCATGCCGGTATCCGCTTCTCCGACACGGGCGGATGACGCGGCTCGCCAGTTGAACGCCGTGAACGACGCCTTCAATGCGGGCATTGTCGCACAGGACCAAGAGGCACTTTTGAGCCTTTATGGCGAAGAGGTCATGTGGATCGCCCCCGGCACCGCCATGACCTTGAACGGCAGAGACGAGGCCGCCAAGCTGTTTACCTTTATGACCGGCGCAGAGGCACAGGTCACTCATGACATTGACCACCTGTTTGTCTCAGATGATGAAACCCTTGCGGTCATGATCGGGGATGTGGTGGCCAAAGCGCCTTCGATGGGCGTCGACGGGCATGGCACCTATCTTTATGTCCTGAACAAGAACGGTGATGACTGGAAAATCATCGGCGACATGCGGAACCAAGTCGCTGAGTGAATTAACGATGTGTGTATCTGCCTCCAATGGGGCAGATACTCTGTGTCGCGTGGGGGCCCATCAGGCCCCCGCAGTTTTTCGTTTAGGTCAGCCCGTATAACCGCCCCATCGCAAGGGCAATTGGAACCGATACGGCGGTCTTGATCAGGAAGACCAAAAGCAGATCAACGAAGTTCACCGGAATGGCGGACTTCAGCAGGATGGCTCCGGTCTCGCTCATGCAGATCACAGTAATCGTTCCGGTGATGCACATGACGAACTTGGTCAATTGCGAGTCGATGTTTTCAGCCGCCAGGAAGGGCAGCAACAAATCGGCAAAACCGGTCAGAAACCCGGGCGCGGCTGTTTGCGCTTCGGGCAGGCCGATGGCTTCGAGCGCAGGGGTGATTGGCGTCGCGATCCAGTTGAAAATCGGCGTGTATTCCGTGGCGATCAAGGCCAAGGTGCCGATCAGCACGATCAACGGGAAAACCGACATATAGAGCTCGAACGTGGTCAACACACCGTCTTTCAGGATCTTGCCCAAGCTGGGTGCGCGCGCGGCTTTGGTATAGGCCAGATCACGGGCGATTTCGAAACGGGTTTTGCCGCCTGTTTCCTGATCAATCAGCGGGTCTTTACGGCCCTCAAAAAACTCATCGGTTTTGATGGACAAGGGCGGAACACGGGCAATCACCATGGTTGAGGCAATGCCAACAATCAGCAATGTCAGCGCGAAATACAGGAAATGTGCCACCTCAAGCCCGCCAATCGCGGTGGTGTAGACAAACACGGCGGGCAAGGAAATCGTGCCAAAGCCAAGGCAGATGATCGACACTTCTCGCGCGTTATACATGCCCTTTTTGTAATCGAGCTCAGCGGCGATGATGCCATTGGTGCCAGAGCCAACAAACGAGGTCAGCGACAATACCGAGGCCCGTCCGGGCAGGCGAAACAAGGTTTTGAACAGCTTTTGAAGATAGACACCAAAGAATTCGACCCCGCCGAAATCCAGCAAAAAGGGCAACATGGTTGTTGCCAGGAAAAAAATCACCAACAGCGAAGGCATCAGCAGAATGATGATGATTTCCCCGGTAAATTCGCCCCACAGCGCTTCGTGCCCCAAATGCCAAAAGGCGCAGATGGCCAGCACGGCCCCGGCAAGGCGAAACAGCACGGACATCCACGAGGTCACAAAGACCGATTGGAAATAGGCGTTTAACCCTTTGCCCCCGGTGGCGGTGGCAAACAGGCTGACTAACCCGGACAGGATCATCAGCGCCACGACAACGCCGGGCAAGAGCGATTCAAACGGCTTGGAAATCACCTTTTGCACCAGGGCGATGGGCAAAGTCAGCTCTCCCTCCCAAAAGAAGGGCAGCATGAAAAAGCAGATCCCGAAAAGCGATCCGAAAATCAGTTTCAAATACACCCCGATATCGCGGGATATGGCGGTGGCGGATTGTTCCATTCAATGACCCCCTGTCGGCGCTTTTGGCCTGCCGGGTCGGGCCCGGGTTTAGGCGATGCGCGGTTATCGATTGGGGCCCCCGATCTGAAACTGGCCTGAGGGAAGACAGGCCGCAGGTCAGGCAAACCCCATGGCACCATCGCACAGGGTTAAAAAATCTTTGAAATCCAATAAAATATACTGAGCGAGGCTAAAACCGACGCTAAGCTGGCAAATGGGTTTTGACTTCGGCAATTAGCCAGGACTTGAACGTCTCCGCCGGAGAGTTGGGCGCAGCATTTTCGCGCGCCGCGATGCTGTACCATGTGCAGCGGCTGGTGCGGCTGTCGATCTGCACAAGTTGCCCGCTGTCCAGCTCGCGCTTGCAGATGATTTTGTCAGCCAGAAAGACGCCTTCGCCATCAATGGCGGCGTCGATGGTCAGGGCAAGATCGGAAAAGACCTTGCCTTGGGTCCATTTCCGGCTGTCTTTTGCGTGTTCTGCAAACCATTGCTGCCACACATGGCGGCCGTTATCATGAATGATGGGGATGTCAAAAAAACTGTCGGGATCATTGGCCCTCAGTTGGTCGGCCAAGCTGGGTGCGCAAGCGGGAAAACCGTCAACAGGGAAGAGTTGCGATTTCCCCCCCGGCAAGCGCTGAATGCGTTCGTCAAAATGAATAACCAGATCAATCTGGTGTTCGTTTGTATCCGGGATCTGCCAATCCGAACGTAAATGGCATTCGATCTTGGGAAACTGTTCGCTGAACTGAGTGATCTTGCGCCGCAGCCACCGCGACGCAAGCGCGGGTTCGGCGCTGACGATGATCGCCCCCTGCTGCGAGGCTTGTAAAAGTCCGGCACAGGCATCGCTGAGAATTTGCAGCCCATGCGCGACTTGAGGCTCTAGGCGTCGACCTTCACCGGTGAGCTCGATCCGGTTGCCGGAACGCTTGAACAGCTTGCTCCCAAACCAGTCTTCCAAGTTCCGGACATGTTGGCTGACCACGCTGTGGCTGACATTCAGCTCAGCAGCTGCCTTAGAGATGCTGGAGTGACGGGCCGCAGCCTCAAAGGCGCGCAGGGCGTTCAAATGGCGAAGAGATGTGTGCATTCCCCAAGCGTAGGCAGAAGCGTCGCTGAGGGCAATATATACCTAATTTTTTTGCGCCTGGGGAAAGGTTAAAACTTAACAAGCAGAAATCTCTTTTGATTTCAAATAATAATCACATGCCCTTGGCCATCATCGCCATGAACGGGCAGCACCGGGAAAGATGCGCCAATGAAAACCACAATCCCCGACGGGGCCCGAAAACCCCATATGCGGGAAGCGATCATCTCATTGCTTTCCCTGATCACCGGCATCTTTATTTCGATAGTCTTATACGGGTTGGACGCACATATCCCGATGCTTTTGGGTGTGTGTGTCGCCAGTTTGGTAGCGCTGCGATGTGGGTTTAGCTGGACCAATATTCAAAACGGAATGGTGCGCGGGATCACAGCGGCAATTCCGGCGACCATTATCCTTTTGGTTGTGGGCATCTTGATCGGCGTCTGGATTTTGGCCGGGGTCGTACCGACGCTTATCTATTACGGATTGCAGATTATTTCGCCATCGGTCTTTTTGCCGACCACACTGATCATCTGCGCTATCACATCGCTTGCCACCGGCACCAGCTGGGGCACGACAGGCACGGTCGGGGTGGCCTTGATGGGAATCGGAGCCGGGCTTGGCTTTCCTGCGCCGGTGGTCGCGGGCGCGGTTCTGTCGGGGGCCTATTTCGGAGACAAGATGTCGCCGCTCTCCGATACAACCAACATGGCCCCAGCCATGGTTGGCACGGACGTTTTTACCCATATCAAACACATGTCCTACACGACCTCGGTGTCCTTTGGATTGACCCTGCTGATCGAGATTTTTCTGGGCCGCAGCTATGCCGCGCAAGAGGGCAATCTGGACCGCATCGACACGATCCTGAAAACCCTTGAGGACAATTTCACCCTGAATCCGGTGCTGTTATTGCCGATCTTGGTGGTGATGGTGGTGTCTTACAAAAAGATGCCAGCCATTCCTGGCATAGCCATGGGCGCAGTGGCAGGGGTTATTTGTGCGGTTGGCCTGCAAGGGGCGAACTTTGAAACGATTTCCGCCGTTGCCATGTGGGGGTTTGAGTCCAAAACCGGCGTCGAGGATGTGGATTCACTGCTGTCGCGCGGCGGGTTGAATTCGATGATGTACACGATCGCTTTGATTTTCGCAGGCATGATGTTTGGCGGCGTAATGGAGCGCACCAACCAGCTCAAGGTCGTGGCGGAAAAGATCCTGAGCTATGCGAAATCCACCGGATCGCTGATCCTGTCCACTGTGCTGACCGCCATTATGGCCAATATCGTGCTGGCCGATCAATATATGGCGATTGTCATGGGCGCGCGCAGCTTTGCACCGGCCTATCGCGACCGTGGCTTGGCCCCCGAAAACCTGAGCCGCGCCGTCGAAGATTCCGCCACTGTCACGGCCAATCTGGTGCCTTGGAACGCCGGTGGGGCCTATCAGTTCGCCACCCTTGGTGTCCCGACAATCCTGTACCTGCCGTTTAACTTCTTTTGCTGGCTGTCGCCCCTGGTCACGATCCTCTTTGGATATATGGGCTGGACCATTACCCCGCTGAAGTCCGAAGATGCCGATGGACGGAGCGACGCATGACAGCCAATCGCCCCCTGTTTGCAGCGATGCTGGCCTTGATGGCCTCGGCCATTCTAAGCCTAGCCGACAATTTTGTCGGCGCGGTCAAGGAAACCGCCGGGCTGTGGCAGTTCCAACTGGTCAAAGCTATGATTGCCTTGTCTTTTCTTTATAGCGCTGCTGTGTTTGTTGGCCTCTCTTGTCGGCCGCAAAACTGGGGGTGGCTGATCCTGCGAAGTGTTTTGATCGCGGTGGGTTTACTGACCTATTTCGCGGCGCTCGGGGTGCTGCCTGTGGCCCAGGCTGGCGCCGGGCTTTATAGCGCGCCCATCTGGATCATGTTGTTTTCCGTGTTGTTTCTGGGCAAGCGGATCGGCAAGCGCCGCGTCGTTGCCATGATCGCGGGTTTTGTCGGAGTGCTAATGCTGCTGCAGCCCGACCTGTCCAATCTGACTGTGTTCTCGGCCTTGCCACTGGTGGCTGGCGCGTTTTACGGGACTGGGGGGCTCGCGACAAAGCAGCTGTGTGGGGATGAAAACCCGGTTGTTTTGGCTTTGGGTGTCTTTGCGACAATTGCCGCGATTTCAATTGTTATGCTGGGATATCTGGCTTTGCTTCCTTCGGCCCTGCCCGACCCCGGTTTTCACGCCCGCGGCTGGGAACCCCTGTCACAACGGTTCTTGTGGCTGACCTTTACCCAAGCCATCGGCGCGGCGTTCTCAATTGCCGTTCTAGCCAATGCCTATCGCTTTGCCGAACCGGATTTTGTCGCCGTATGTGAATACTCCTTTCTGATCTTTGCCGCGGTCTGGGCCTTGGCCCTTTGGGGGCTGCCGACCAATTTGGCGGCCCAAGGCGGCATCGCCATCATCATCCTGTCCGGCGCGGCGCTCTTTCTTTTGGATCGTCCTGCAAAACCCGCCTTTTCCCTTAGTTCATGAAAGTCCCTGCTATGGAATTGAAATTCTCTGAACAGGCCTATGTGCCGTTTGTCTCTGTCGAAAACATGATCCGGCTGGTCAAAAAGATTGGCGCGCGGCGCTTCATGGCCGAACTGGCCGATGTCATCGAAGCCGATTTCAAACGGTGGGAGCTGTTTGACAAAACCCCACGCGTGGCCAGCCATTCAGATGTTGGCGTGATCGAGCTGATGCCGACCTCTGACGGCGAAACCTATGGGTTCAAATATGTGAACGGCCACCCCAAGAACGCCAATGAAGGGCTGCAAACGGTGACGGCCTTTGGCCTGTTGGCGCGGGTCGATACCGGTTACCCTATTCTGCTGACAGAAATGACCTTGCTGACGGGGTTGCGCACGGCGGCCATGTCGGGCCTTGTCGGGCGTCATCTGGCCCCCAAAGGGGCTGACACCATGGCGATGATCGGCAATGGCGCGCAATCCGAATTCCAATGTCTGGCCTTTGCCGAGATCTGCGGCATCAAAAATGTGCGCCTGTATGACATTGCCCCCGAAGCCACGCGCAAATGCGCGAAGAACCTGTCTCAGGCTGGGATCAATGTTGTGACCTGCACCACGCCCGAAGAAAGCATGGAAGGTGCGCAGGTCATCACCACCTGCACCGCTGACAAACGTAATGCCACCATCCTGACCGGCAACATGGTTGGGGATGGCGTGCATATCAACGCGATTGGTGGCGATTGCCCGGGCAAGACCGAAATCGCGGTGGACGTTATCAAACGCTCGGATGTGTTTGTGGAATTCCCGCCCCAGACGCGCGTCGAAGGCGATATTCAGCAATTGCCCGAAGATTACCCCGTCAATGAACTGTGGCAGGTGATGCGCGGCGACATTCCCGGCCGCACCAGTGATGGCCAAATCACCATGTTCGACAGCGTCGGCTTTGCGGTTGAGGATTTCAGCGCCCTGAACTATGTGCTGGCCAAGATCAAAGGTACGGACTTCTTTGACAGTTTGGACATGCTTGCTGATCCAACCGATCCGCGTAACCTCTACGGTATGTTGTTGGATTAAAAAGGACGATCCGGATGACGATTTCACTGCTGGGGCTGCCTCAGGACAATAACTCCAGTTATCTGACAGGCCCCGCACTGGCCCCTGCCCGGATCCGAGAAGCTATTCGGAGCGACAGCGCCAATATGTTTGCGGAAACCGGGCTTGATCTGGCGGCAAATGGCATCTGGAGCGATCACGGAGATGTCGCTCTGAGCGGGCTTTCCGGTCAGGCGGCTTTTGATGCCATCCAAACCGCAGTGACCAGTGAAATCAGCAAAGGGCAGCGGGTCTTGTCATTGGGGGGCGATCATTCGGTTGCCTACCCGGTGATCGCTGTCCATGCCAAGTCATACCCGGGATTGAATATCCTGCATATTGATGCCCATCCGGACCTCTATGACAACATGCTGAACAACCCGTTCAGTCATGCCTCCCCCTTTGCCAGGTTGATGGAAAGCGGTCAGGTTGCGCGGTTGGTCCAAGTAGGTATTCGCACGTTGAACGACCATCAGCGCGCCCAGGCCGAACGGTTTAACGTCGAGATCCACGAGATGCGCGACCTAAGTGGCGTGACCGAGCTTACCTTTGACGGGCCGCTATACCTCACGCTGGATCTTGATGCGCTCGACCCGGCTTTTGCGCCCGGTGTCTCGCATTTCGAACCCGGCGGGCTAAGCACGCGGCAAGCTCTTGACCTGATACATCACGCGAAAGGCAAGCTTATCGGGGCCGATGTCGTCGAACTAAACCCCGTGCGTGACCCATACGGCATGACAGCCATGGTGGCCGCGAAACTGACGAAAGAACTGATGGCACGGCTGTATAGTGACAACCGCTGCTGAAAAAGCATTCTTGATGGACAATGGCCAAAGGGCCAAATGCGCAAAGAGCGCTAGAAAGGCACCCATTCTATGTTGACCAATTCCGATATTGCCGAATTGACCGAACTGCGCCGGACCCTGCATCGCCAGCCTGAACTGTCTGGCGAAGAGGTCGAGACCGCAAAGACCATTGTTGAGGCCTTGACCCCGCTAGCCCCAAGCAAAATTCTGACCGGGCTGGGCGGGCACGGTGTAGCGGCGGTTTTCGACAGCGGCGAACCCGGGCCAACGGTTCTGTTTCGGGCCGAGTTGGATGCGTTGCCGATTCAAGAAATCTCTGACAACCCGTGGAAATCCGAAGTTGATGGCAAGGGGCATCTATGCGGCCATGATGGGCATATGATGTTCCTGATGGGGCTTGGGCGAATTTTGTCGCGCAGCCCTGTCGAGGGGGGGCGCGTCGTCTTGATGTTCCAACCCGCCGAAGAAGACGGCAGCGGCGCGCGGGCCGTCGTTGCAGATCCCGCCTTTGACGAGATCCGCCCCGATTGGGCCTTTGCAATTCATATCGAACCGGGCCGGCCTTGGGCCTATGTGTCGACTCGAACCGGATTGGTCAATTGCGCCAGTCAGGGGGTGCGCATCAAACTGACCGGCAAAACCGCCCATGCGGCAGATCCAGAAGACGGGGTGTCGCCCGCAATGGCGGTGGCGCGGTTGATCCCGGCGCTGGATGCGCTGGGATCTGGCGGCAAGTTGGATGATGACTTCCGCTTGGTGACGATCACCCATTGTCAGGTAGGTGAACCCACCTTTGGCACCGCCCCGGGCGAAGGAGAAATCTACGCAACCCTGCGCACTGCGCGGGATGAGGCAATGGAGAGCATCGCCACGGACGCGCGCCAGCTTGCCACAGATGCGGCGAATGAGTTCGGTCTGGACGTCACCTTTGACATATTCGACGATTTTGCGGCCTCGATCAATGATGGTGAAGCCACAGACTTGGCGATCGGGGCCATGGACAAGCTGGGTATCGAAAACGGAGACTTTGGCCTGCCTATGCGCGCCTCAGAAGATTTCGGCGTGTTTGGCTGGGGGGCCAAGGCGGCCATGTTATGCATGGGGCCGGGCAACGATTATGCCGCGCTGCACAACCCCGATTACGATTTCCCCGATGATCTGATCCCGGTCGGGGTATCGATCTTCGAACAGATCACTCGGGATATTCTGGGAACAAAATCCTAAGCATTCCAGCGTTGGCCGCCCTAAATCAGGGGGCGGCTGAAACCATCAGCCTTTGTGGTCTTGGCCACTGGCGGCTTTGGGAAACGGGCCAAAGAATCCGACCACTTCGTGCAGCAATCCAGTTTTGCCAATACGTCCGAAACTGGTGCCTTCCGCCCGTTTGTTGCCAGCGCTGTCATTCAGATTCCATTGAAAACGGACATATCCATTATGGCCATCCGCAGCGCTGGTCAGAGACAAGCGCGCGCCGGGATCATCCCTGTGGAACCGGCCGATTTGATCAGAAAGCGCCTGCCGCCCCTGTAGCTCACAGCCCGGATCGGCATAGCGCCCGCTTGCATCCCAACAGGCCGAAAGAAGTTCCAACCGCATCTCAGCATCACTGGTGTTCCATGCTTTGGCATAGGTTTCGACCAATTTTTGAGCTTCCATAGCGGCTTTCCCTTTTGTCATGTCGGCCTAGGGTCAGGACCCTAATCTTGTGGCACTTGGTTCCACATATCTGCGATGATTTTCCAATCACCCTCAGCGTTTTCAAGCACATACAGATATGTCCCCACCCCATCAATTCCGAGCGTTTCAACCTTAGCTGTAACATCCCCTATCATGACGGCGAGGGTTTCGTCGTCAGAAACGAACAGATGATCAATGTCATGTGTGACTTCGGCATTTTGGCCCGTCATAAAGGTGAACAGGTTTTCTGCTTCTTCCAACCCGTTAAGATTCATCGGTGAGCCCGGAGCGATCCACATCACTTCGGGACCGTATAAAGCCACCAGGCCCTGCACGTCTTGGCTGGCAATGCCTGCGTTAAACGCGTCATTCACTGCTTTCAGCTCTGCCGTGGCATCCTGAGCAAAAACGGGTGTTGTTGCGGCAAGAGCCGCGAGAATTGCCAAAATCCGCATATCCGATCTGTCCTTACTGCTGTGTGTCGTGGGGTTGATGCTGGTGCCACATGTCCGTGACGATCTGCCAACTGTCCTCATGAGGTCTGAGAACAAACAAAAACGTACCCGTGGTATCCAGATTGAACTCTTCGACTTTGACAATTGCTGTGCCAACCATCACCGCCAATGACCCATCATCAGCAACAACAAGCTTGTCGATTGAATGATCATTCACCGCGTCTTTGGAGGCCAGAAAGGCAAAGGTCTGACGCACCGCATCCTGCCCCTGAACCAGGGGCTTGTTTTGCTCGATCCAAAGCGTGTCATCTGAATAGAGGCCGACAAGGCCGTCCACATTCTTGGTCACGGTATATTCATTGAACCGGACGTTAAAGGCGTGAAGACTATCCAACACCTCTTGTTTCGCATCTGCCATGGCCATGCTTGCTGTCAGGGTCAGTGCGGCCCCGAATGCTGCAATACGCATAATTCTTTCCTTTGCTTGTAAGATCAGTTTTCTTGGCCCGGGTAGTCACCGGTGTCAGGGCGGATAAAGATCACTTCGCGGGCAATCTGCCAGCGGTTATCGTCAAAAATCAGATCAATGCTCAGCACCATCAAAGACGGTGTCCCAGCCAGATCATTTTTGCGCGTGATCAACACATGGCCCTTGGTTCCATCCGACGTGATATCGTTGAACTGGGCCCAGGTGTTCATCCGCCCAGAGCTGGTCTCTTTCATACCTTTGAACATCGCGATGAAGCCGGATTTATCAGCTTTGTTCAGCACCCCATCCTGATTGATCATCAGGATCTGCATATCGTCGTGATACAGATGATCCAGCGCATCCAGATCAAAGCTGGTGCCGGCTTGGATCAACGAATCCATGGTTTGGCGAATGGCTGTCACACTCATTGAGTTTTTCCTGGTTCATGGGTGCCATTGACGGGAAACTTAACGCTTTGGCTGCGCAGCCATGTTAGCCCGCTTAAAACCGCCTGCAGATCGGGGCGGGCAAAGGGTACATTCGAGATATCAACCAGTTGCAGGTTGCCCTGTTCATTCACAACAAACAGGCCCGGTTCCGCAAAGGGGGCTTCGACATCCATGCCGTTGCGCACACCGGAAATATACAGGCCCAACATTCCTGCCTGTTCGAGTGTCAAACCATATCCTGCGGGGTAAGTTGCGCCGACCTCGGAGATCTGATCCGTGGCGCGTGTCTGGCTGTCAGTTGAAACCGCAATCACGTCGACGCCGATTTTGGAGAACCCGTCTCGCAGTTGCTCTAGCTGAGTCAAATACTTGTTACAAAGCGGGCAATGCTTGCCGCGATAGACCACGATCAGCTTCCAGTCATGGCCCTGCGATGGTGTTGCAATATCCGCTTGACCACCGCCAAGCATAGGGAGAGTGATCGCTGGAAACGCCTTTCCAGCGGCGAGTTTATGAGTCATCAGGGCTCGTCCTTGATTTATGTATCGATTGATATTTATATTGGGTAAAGCCGAAGAGCGTCAAGGATTCTATATTGAACGATACAAAAAAAATGGGACGCCCCCGCAAATTCGACTACAAAGACGCCTTGCTTAGGGCGATGTCGGTGTTCTGGGCCAAAGGGTATGATGGCGCATCTTTGCGTGATTTGACCAAGGCAATGGGGATCACCGGACCCAGCATGTACGCGGCGTTTGGCGACAAAAGAGAGCTGTTTCTCAAAACCATAGACCAGTATGCGGATGTGGATGGATGCAAACCTGTTGTTGATTTCGAAGCCGAAGAAGACATCGAAAAGGCGGTTCGGGGCTTTCTTTTAGAGGTGATCCAATACGCCACCGACAGCGGCTATGGGGCCAAGGGGTGTTTCCTGGCGTCTTCTGTTTCGACCAATATCGGGCAGGTCGAAGGGGTGGGCGAACGGGTCCGCGCCGCAATTGACGACACGGACAAACGGCTGGCACAACGCTTTGAGCGCGAGAAGGAAAAAGGCACTTTGCCCCAGGACTTCCCATCGCAGGAACGCGGCGCGCTGCTGTATGACATTCGTCAGGGCTATATGTTTCGCGGTCGCGCAGGCTGGAAGGCTGAGGATCTGCAGCGCGATCTGGATCACCGGGTTAAGATGATCCTATCGCGCTGAGTATCAGGCCGGTTTATAGCGGTTGAAACTTGTAAGCCTTGTCAGTGCGAACAACCCGCCCCAGACCGGGTGCGGTCAGGTGGCTTCCTGCGATCACAAGTCCCTCGTCTGCGGCGCGGGACAAAATCGCGTGACGGGTGGCAATCGCCATGTCAGGAATGCCATCCAGCGCCCAGCCGACATCGGGATTGTTGAAATGGATGTGATCGGACACCACCAGATCGCCCATGATCAACAGTTTTTCACCCTCAAGATCAAGTTCGAAGCTGTTATGCCCCGGCGTGTGCCCATAGGTCTGAATGGCGCGCAACCCATTGCCAAAATCTTTGGTCCCGTCATGGGGTTGGACCTGATCCTTGACGATGTCTGCGATTTGCTGAACTTCGACAACCATGGGGCGCAGATCTTGTGGCATTTTGTCAGGCAGACCCGCATCTGTCCAAAAATCCCACTCCTTTTGGTCAATGTGAATCGTGGCATTTTCAAAGGCAGGAGTGCCCCCTGCGATCAATCCGCCAGAATGGTCAATGTGCATGTGGGTGATGACGATATCCGTGACATCTGTTGGCGCAATGCCAGCGTCCGCCAACGCAGTGGGCAAACGCCCGAGATCGCCAAACCGGCTGGACACAAAATCGCCGCCCCCTGCCCCTGCATCAATCAAAATGATGCGTTCATTTTGGCGTACCAAAAACACGTTGGCGCCGACTTTCACTTTGGTGCCAAGGGCGGCTTGCTCAGCTTCGCTGGCTCCCGGCCAGAACTGGCCTGGTACTGTGAAAGATCCATCTGACAAAGCCATCAAAGTGCCTTGGTCAAAATCAAGCGACCCTACGGCGAAACCCGGTGTTGCAAGTGCAGCGGCCAGGCCCGCAAGGCTTGTGCAGAGAAGTTTTCGTCGTGTGATGTGGCTCATGTTGCTTTCCTTTCAAATGTCGCGGCCCCGATTGTTCCCTTGATCAGCGCCAGGCCCACTTTTTGCGCTCCGTCTTTTGTGGGTTGCTGAACCCTGGCGAAGTGCGACCGTTAGAAGATGGATGATAGGTAGATGGAGTTGCGAAAGCAGGAAATCCGATGATATCAATGCAGACTATGGAAAAACCTGATTACCTTGGGATAGATGGCCGCCAGCTGCATCTGCTGCTGACAATCCAACAGGCCGGATCACTGTCTGGTGCAGCCAAGATGCTGGACATGAACCAATCTACTGTAAGCTATTGGTTGGATGTTTTGCGCAAACGCATTGGTGATCCACTTTTTGTTCGGCAAGGAAACGGCGTGGTCCCGACGGAACGGGCTCAACAGCTCTTCCCGGCAGCGCAAGCCGCTCTTGATCACTTGGAGACCATGTTTCAACCCCAACACTATGACCCCAAACAGGATTCTGGCGTGTTGCGGATTTCCACCACGGCGGTAGAAAGGACTTTGATTGTCAAACCTCTCATCAAACATGCCCAACGCTTGGCCCCCAACTTAAGGATTGAACTGCATTCAGCCGGATCGCCTCAGCAGATCACTGAACGGCTTATGACCGGTGCATTGGACGCCGCGATCATGCCACCCAACGCGGCGACATCCGAAGGATTGATGCAACGCAAGCTGTTCTCGACATCTGACCTTGTGTTCTTCGACCCCGATTTTCCGCTAAGGGCCGATGATTGGGATGCGTTTTGCGCCCGCCCACAGGTTCGGGTCGGATTTGGGCCTGATGCCGGATTTGAAATAGACAGGCGATTGGCAAAACTTGGTCGCAAGCGCCACGTTGCGGTGCAAGTCGCAGACTTCGATTCAGCCTTGGCCGCAGTTAGAGGAACCGCTTTGATCGCAACCCTACCAGCGCCAATCGCGCCCGATGACTTGGGGAACGTAGCCCCGCCTTGGCAGCAAGACGGGCTGGTGTTGGCTTTAATCTGGCATGTCAGAAACCAGACATCTGAAAGACACAGATTCTGGCGTGATTTCTTGGGCTCAAAGCCACAGGAATTTTGACGTAGAGTGCATTCAAGGTGCGACCCAGCGACAATTAGGTCTGCTTTCGCCAATCAAATTAGCGCCTCGTTTCTGCTTGGCCGTTGTATGTGCGAGTAGCCAGTCATTCGATAGATATACCATACAGAGCCTCTGCCGCAGTGGAATCCAAGAAATCTCGCGCCTGGGGAAATGCCTGGAATGTATCGGTATAACGAGTCGAGGCCTCATGTTGCGTATGAGGCCAGTCGCTGCCCCAAACAACACGATTGTCATCCAGTAGATCCAGCAGCGCCTTGGCATGCGGGGTGACAGAAAAATTGGTGCGGTAGTGAGCCGCGAATTTGAGATACAGGTTGCAGCGCGTGGGTAGGACTTTGACGGCATTAATGAACGGATCAGCGTCGGGTCTTGGGTCTGATGGCAATCCATAGTGATCAATCACCAGATTGATGCCTTGGTCGATCAGTGATGATAAATGCGGGGCAAGCCGTGGTCCTTCAAGATGCACCTCCAGATGCAGGCCCCGCGCCCGTAGCTTTTGAAAGAACGCTTGCACGACAGGCTGGGTGACATCCGGTACGGCTTTGCCCCGAACCAAGTTCCAGCGAATCCCCCTGATTCCCGCTGTCACCAACTGATCCAACTCTGCGTCATCTACATCGAGATCCACCACGCCGACGCCTGCAAATCGGGTTTTGTCCAGTTTGCTCAGAGCTGAGCAAAGCTCGGAGTTGTCCGTACCAAGGAAACTGACCTGCACGATCACGCCTCCGGTAAAGCCATGTTCAGAAAGGTTATTTTTCCATACTTCGAGCGGCGCCGGAGATTTGGGAACATAGCGTGCGCCCGGAGTTGCCGTGATTTTCTCGTACACATGCGCATGACAGTCGAAGTGAACCACGCGATGCCTCCCCAATTCATATATATGACCAGTTGACTGTATGATTTATCCCTGTTTACCCTAAGCGTGGGAGGAATGTTATGGCAACTGGTTTTATAGAAACGGATGATCGGCTACCGGCCTATGCACGGCTGCGGGATACGCTGGCCGGGCGTATCGCGAATGGTGACTGGACCTCAGATCAACCCATCCCCTCCGAAGCGAAACTGGCCAAAGAGTTCAGCGTTTCCGTAGGCACGGTGCGCAAGGGCGTGGACGGTCTCGTTCAAGAGGGTCTGTTGGAACGTCGGCAGGGCTCGGGCACTTTCGTGCGCGCGCCTTCCTTCGACGCGACCTTGTTTCGTTTTTTCCAACTACGTCAGCTAGACGGCTCGCGGCTCTCGATCCCGTCCAGTCGTCTGATCCTGCGAAGCCGGGGACAAGCCCCCGCGGAGGCCGCTTCGGCACTCGGGACCGATGATGTCATCAAGATCATCCGCCTGCGGAGCCTGTCAGACGAACCGGTGCTGTTCGAAGAGATCTATATTCCGGCGGCGATGTTTGCCGGTTTCGAAGACCTTGCGGAAACCGACTTCGGCCCACTCCTTTATCCGCTCTATTTCGAACGTTTTGGTGTGTTTGTGAAACGCGCCACAGATGAACTGGGGTTCGGGCGGGCAACGCCTGCCGTGGCAACCCAGTTGCGGTTGAACGAAGGCGACCCGCTGGCGGTCATCCGTCGCACGGCCTTCAACCTCGAAGGCCAACCTGTGGAATGGCGTATCGCCCATGGCGACGCTGAGCGTTTTCGATACCGCAGCGAAATCTCGTAAATCTTATCATTCTGGGAGGAAACCATGAATATCAAAGCAACCATGGCCGGTCTGGCCGCAGTCACCGCGCTGGCGACACCGACATTTGCCGAATATCCCGAACGCGCGCTGGAGCTGACCATTCCTGCCGGTGCTGGAGGAGGTACCGACACCAGCGCTCGTAAATTGGCGATACTGCTGGAAGAAGCCTTGGGCCAATCCATCGCCGTTCTGAACGTGTCCGGCAGCGGCGGTGCGGTTGGGGCGACACAGTTTATGCAAGCCAAGCCTGACGGATATGCCCTGTTTGCGACATGGAACAGCCCGCTGACCACCGTGCCGCAGGTGCAGAATGTGGCCTATTCGCTGGACAGCTTCACCCCCATCGCCTCAACCTCTGAAACAGCTTATACGCTCTGCGTCAGCCCCGATTTCCCTGGCACAACCGGCGCGGCGTTCCTGGAGGAATTGGCTGCAAACCCCGGCAAATACACCTATGCCAACGACGGTATCGGCGGGACCATGCAGCTTGCTGCGGAACGCATTTTCCAACCCAAGGGAATTGATGCAATCGCCATTCCCTTTGGTGGCGCGAAAGAGTCCATGCAAAACTTCCTGGGCGGACACGTCGACATCTATGGCGGTTCCATCTCCACCATCTTGCCCCATGTCGAAGCGGGCAAAGCCGTATGCCCGATCGTGACCTCGGCGGCTGACGTCGCGACCTTGCCCGGTGCCACGGGACTGGCGGCGCTGGGTCTGGCGGACAAGGAAACGCTCCTGTGGCGCGCTATCCTTGGACCAAAGGGAATGGATCCCGAGATCGTCGCTAAGCTGGCCGACATCATCGAAACCGCAGTCAATGATCCGGGCTACGTGGAATTTCTCGCGACCAAGGGTGAAATCCCGAATGTTGTGAAGGGCGAAGCCCTCGGAAAGCGACTGCAGGACGAATACGACGGCCTGGCCGAAGTCTCCAAAGCACTGGGGCTTTAAACCATGGAGCGTCAGCAGGATATCGTACTGGGAGCCATTTTCATGGCTCTCGGACTCGCCGCAGCCTGGGGGGCCACAGCCTATTCGGGCGCTAGTGGAAACTATCCGCTCGTCCTGGGGCTACTGCTGGCGCTAACCGGGGCGCTTGTGGCCTTCAAGGCCATCCGGTCTTCTTCCTCTGCCGAGCGCGTTCTGATACACGCGCCCGGCAAACTTTTCATCGCGATCGGTGTCGGTGTGATCTATGTGGCTCTTGTGGTGCCACTTGGTTTTTACACCTCGTCTTTGCTGCTGATGTTGGCGCTGCCCGTCGCCCTAGGCTTTTGCCGCCACGCCTATTCTTTGACAGTGGGCGCCATCTTTACGGCAATTGTTTACCTGGTCTTCTCGGTGTTCCTTGAACGCCCGCTTCCGCGTGAAGCGATCTTGACCCTGTTCGGTTCGGGAGGCTGACATGGACTTCTATATCAATGCACTTGCAGGCGTCCTGACCTTTGGGCCCATTGCAGCCATGGTTGGTGCAACCATTCTTGGCGTTTTCATCGGTGCTCTGCCAGGCCTCAACCCGGTGATGGCCATCGCGCTTTTGTTGCCGCTGACCTATTCTATGGATCCGCTCGTGGCGCTTGGCATGGTCGCGGGCATCTACAACGGCTCAATGTATGGCGGCGCTATACCGTCGATCCTGCTGCGCATTCCCGGCACACCGGCCTCGATTGCCACGACATTTGACGGCTTTCCCATGGCCGAAAAGGGTGAGGCGTCAAAAGCCTTGAAAGTTGCATGCTACTCGTCCGCGATTGGTGGCATCGCTTCGGCAATAGCGCTGATGACGGTGGGGCCACTGCTTGCCAAAGTCACATTGCTGTTTGGTCCGGCGGAGTATTTCTGGATCGCCGTTTTCGGCATGGCATCGGTCGGCGTCATGGTTGGCTCAGACCCGATGAAAGGGCTCATGGCGGCCTTGCTGGGGCTGTGGGTTGGCACCATCGGACTTGATAACCTGTCCGGTCAAGCACGCTACACCTTTGGCCAGACCTGGCTGTTGGGCGGCATGCCTCTGATCGTTGTCCTCGTCGGGCTTTATGCTTTGCCGCCCGTGCTGCAACTGGCCGAAAAATGCGATTTCAAGGGGCTGTCGGCGGCGGCGCCTAAACTACAGGCGGTGCCCTTCAAAAAGGGCGAATTGCGCGGCTTGATCCCGACATGGCTGCGCGCCTCGGGCATCGGTATTTCCGTTGGTATCCTTCCCGGAGCTGGCGGCAATATCGCCGCCTTCTTAAGCTACAACACTGCTAAGAACGCCGACAAAGACCCCGATAGTTTTGGCAAGGGCAACCCCAAAGGTGTTGCAGCAGCGGAATGCGGCAACAACGCCGACAATGCAGCCTCCATGATCCCCGCGCTTGCTCTTGGCATTCCCGGCAACGTGGTCGCAGCGTTAGTGCTCAGCGCCTTGGTAATCCACGGGCTACAGCCTGGACCGCAGCTGTTCCAGCAAAGCCCGGTTCTTGTGGGCGGTTTCATGATGGAAATGCTGCTGACCTCGGTGCTGATCCTGTGCCTTGGTGGCGCGCTCGCAACCCGTGTCTTCGCGCAGTTCCAGCGCTTGCCGGGTGTTTTGCTGGTGCCGTCTATCCTGATCCTGATGTGCGTCGGTGTTTATGTCATCAATGGTCGCCCTGTCGATCTGTGGATCATGCTGCTGGCCGGCATCGCCGGGTATTTTCTTGAAAAGGTCGATGTCTCGCTTGCTCCGATTATCCTTGGCATGATCCTTGGCCCTATGGCGGAACAAAGCGTCCGCCGCGCCCTGCTGATCGCCCGGGGCGATGCAACCGATCTGGTGACACGCCCGATTTCTGCTGTGCTGGCTATCGCAACTGCGCTTGTGATCCTGTGGCCGATAATAAAAATGCTTCGGACCAAAAACTCCTCAGTCGATAGCTCAAGGTAGGTACAGCGCCCAAACGGTACTCCGGTAGCGAAATGCAAAACAAAATTGATGCCTGTTGAAAGTCTTCTTTCTGATTTTCTTTCTATTCGTTTCGCAGTTGCAGCGAAAGTCGGCTTCCCGCTGATTCTGTGGAAAAACAACGTATTGCAGGCGCAGCAGGTGTGGTTCTGAACAGAGCGCGAGCGCCTTTTCTATAAGGCTTTGCACGTTTGCTGCGGTGCAGGAAGAATCTTGGCTAGTTTGCGGAGGTTTTGGGCAGTGGCGGCGAGCAGGAATTCGTCATTTGCGCCACATGGTCCTCGTAACCGCAGTCGTCCCAGCCCAAGAATGCGTTTGAGGTGAGCAAAGAGCATCTCAACTTTCTTTCGGAGCTTCATCGCGATCTGGTATTCTTCGGTTTTGGCTAAATCTCTGGCGACCTGCCGGGCATCTTCGTGCTCTTCACGAGTGATCTTGCGCGCATCAGCATTGGGGCAGCATTTTTGCTTGGACGGGCAGACCTGACAGACTTCTTTCAAGGCGCGATATCGCGCTGTGCCCTTGCCTGTCGGGCCACGGTTCGGATCGGAGTAATTCCGGCGGAACTGTTTGAGCGCGTGCCCCTCGGGGCAGATGTATTGATTATTCTCAGCATCCCATTCGAAGTCCGTGCGTGTCCAAGTTCCGTCGGGACGCCCGGACTTGTCGATGACCGGAATGTAAGGATCGATCTTGCGATCCACGAGCCAGCCAAGCATCGGGCCGGAGCCGTAGGCGGTATCGGCGATCATCCAGCCAGGGACTAGGTCGAATTTGTCTTTCACCCGTATGAGCATGGTCTGCGTCGATCCAACCTCCGCTTGCCGGATCGAACGGGTACCTTCGACGTCCAGAATAACACCATGATCAGTGTCGATCAGGTAATTGTCTGAATAGCTAAAGAAGGCAGGGCCTTTGCGGGCTGCAGTCCACTGACTAGCCGGATCGGAATGCGAGGTAAACTTGAGCTGAACCTCGCTCGCTGCGCCAAATGCGGCACAATCTAGCGTGTCGAGATACTCACGGACTGCGCGAGGCGCGTCGACAGGATCGACGCTCGTCGCATCCCATTTTTCCTTCGGTGTTGAGTTCTGCTTGTTGGCATCTGCTTCGATCAAGCTGGCGTCAACTGCCATGCGCTGCCCGCTGGCAAGACCTTCCTCAATACAGCGGGCGACGGTCATCTCAAACAAATGCCGCAGTAACTCACTCTCCCGGAAACGCCCGTGTCGGTTCTTGGAAAAGGTTGAGTGATCCGGGGTCCGGTCCGTCAGATCGAGGCGGCAAAACCAGCGATAGGCGAGGTTCAAATGCACCTCTTCGCAGAGCCGTCGCTCGGATCGGATGCCGAAGCAATAGCCTACCAGAAGCATGCGGATCAGAAGTTCCGGGTCAACCGACGGACGGCCTGTGTGGCTGTAGAAATCTGCAAGATGGGCGCGAACGCTTCTCAGATCGACAAAACGATCAATGGATCGCAACAGGTGATCTTGTGGGACATGATTATCAAGCGAAAACTTATAAAACAGTGCCGCCTGTGCTTCTTGTCTTGGTCCCAACATTGCGAAATCCCCCAATCAATAAGGGAATTGAATCAGCAGTTCAGGCTTCAATCAAGAAAGAGTTTTTCAACAAAATACGCCCTTCGTCCCCGAGCTGCCTCCTCCATAAATCTCTCCACCCGTTCAACTCCTGCTTGATACTCGCTCAAACTAGGCTTTTTGCCTGACGCCGGACCCCGCTCTTCATTGGCCAGAGCATCGATCTCTTCGCGCCGCGTCCCTCCGCTTTCGGACCCGTCACCTGAAACCGCTTTCGGCATCTCAAGCGCTCCAATCTTAGCCTCCAGCGCCTTGATCTGCCCTTGCAGCCCGCGCATTTGGTCCCCGGGTGAGGGGTATGGCAGATCGCCTGTCTGCTTGTCGAATATCTGCTTAAAGAACCGGTCGTCATAGTATTTGATCCGCTTGGCGCGCACGGGCATTTGCGCGTCGACCACCAGAACGATGTCATCAAGATCCATGCGCCGTGCCTCGTCCTCAGGTAACAACGCGGTTTCTTCGGTCCGTTCAGACATACTGCGCCCGGCGAAGGGGTTTCGGCCGACCGACCGTGAGCGGGTTACAACGCGCTTGGTGGTTTTGCCGACGGCTTTGCTAAGCTCTTCGATGGTCTTCTCATCTGAGGGCGTGAGATAGAGCTTGATGCCCGCGTTGCCCTGCAAGGCGCGGCGGGCGTTTTCACCGTAGATTTCATCGAGCGCCGGGATGGTCTGGGTGACGATCGCGAGATTGGCGCGGTAGGAGCGCAGAGTTTCGATGCTGTCCAGAACGATGGGCATTTTGCCGAGGCGGTTGAACTCATCGAGCATGATCATCACGGGCCAAGGCTCGTCCTTGCCTGGTTCATGGTCCTGCAGCGATGCCAGCAAGTCCGAGAAGAACAATCGGATCAGCGGCGCGAGGGGTTTCACCATAAGCGGTTCGACCACGAGATAGACCGAAAAGGGTGCCTTTCGGATGTCGCGAAAATCGAAGTCTGAGGTCGCGGTCGCCCGGTCTATGGCGGGGTTCGACCACTGCTTGAGGCCAGATGTCATCAAGAGCGACAGGTAGGAGGTCAGCGTGTCGTTGTTGGTCGAGGCCATGCGCATGAATATCAGCTTGGCAGCGGGGTAGACCACTTCGTCGGCGCGACGGCGATATTCCTTTTGCTTGTCCCCGCCAGATGCGGTGATGCGGTAGATCTCGCCCAGGGTCGGCCGCTTGCGCTCAAACGCCAAAAGCCCTGCCGCCACAAACAGGTCGATGCCGCCATCGAGAAGCCCTTGGACCCGGTCGCTATCAGCTTGCAAGAACAGCGATGCTAGAAGCTGCAGCTCCATCTGCTGGCGATCGACGTTGTCCAGCGCCGATATGCGCAACAAAGGATTGTACCGGTGCGAGCGGCCATCCTGCCAATCAGTGGGCGCAAACCGGAACACCTGGTCGCCCTGCGCTGCCCTGTGGCGCGCTGTTGCCTCGAAATTTTCGCCCTTAACGTCCAGCACCACGGCACTGCCTTGATAGGTCAAAAGGTTCGGGATGACGAACCCTGTGGTCTTACCGCGTCCGGTCGGGGCGACGATCAGGGCATGGGGGAATACCTTGGACATCACGAAGGGTTTGCGACTTTTGGGCTTGCCCATTTTGCCGAGGACAAAGCCGTGGCCAGGCTTGCCGAAGAAACCGTTCCGCTTCATCTCGGACATCTGCTGCCAGTGGGTTTCCCCAAATTTGGTCAGCGCATCGTTCATCAACACCGCACTGAGCAAAACACCGGCACCAGTGCTGATCCCCACGACCAAGTGAACAATCTGCATGTCGGCCTGATGCGTCGTTCGGAGAACCCCATAGCTGCGTGCCAGCATCAAGAAATCGATATCCGCCCCGACCCCGAACCAGTGGAACGTCAGAAAGGCCGACGCCAGAACATACCCCAGCACCGCGCCCAGAAGAGCAAAGCTCATGACGCCGAGTGCGATCCGCGCCTTACCCATGCGTCACGCCCTTTTCGCCATCGCTATCGACATGCCGCTCGCGTTGAACATCAATTTCTTCATTGGCGATTTCGTCGAGGACATGCTCCATCGTCACACTGTTCGCCATCTGCAGATAGGCCTTCGCCGCATAGAGCCGGTCCAGGCGGTCTTCGATATGCTCCTCTAGCCTGGTCTCATCGCCAATCGCCAAGTCCGGGGTGCCCTCTTCACCGACCAGTTCCTCCATCTCAGCACGAAAAGTCTCACGCTCCAGATCGCTGCGGAATGGATCTGCGGTTGGGTCGACCCTCATTCGGCTCAGGATATCAGCCGTGGTCGGCGGCAACCTGTCGACTATCGCTTCCTGCCGGTCGGCTTCCACCGCCCCACTGTCCTTTAGAACCTCAGCATCGGCCAAGGCACGGCCCAGATCACTGTGCACCTGGTCAAGGCGGTCGATCGCCTGCTCCAGCTGATCGGCGCGTGACAGGTCAAAGCCTTCCTTCTCGGCAATCGCCTTCAAATCCTGGCCAAGCCATTGCCTCTCCAGTGCGGCATTTCCCGCGCCTATTTCGACGCGACGCGTAACATCCTGCGCATCAATGCCGGTGCCTTTCAAAGCCTCTTGAAGGCGTTCGGCGAGCCCTGAATCCTGCAAGGCACCTTGGGCTTCGGCCTGGATGTTCGCAGCCGAATAAATCCCGCTTTTGGACGCGTCCTCGAGCAAGGTGTGGGACTGCGTTCCCATAGGGCTCAGATGTGACAAAGAACGATAGATATCGTTCAGCTCATGCTCGAGCGCCGCCCGCCGATCGACCGGAGCCTCAGCGACTATACGTTCAGCTTGGTTGATCTTGTCGTGAAAGGCATCCACGACCTCATCAAACGAATGCTGTTCTTCGGCCATACCATATACCTTCCCATCTGCTTCAATCGGTTTGCCCTGCGCCAAGAGCGTCGCGGCCTTGTCCATGGCTGCTGCAATGTCATGCTGGTTCTCGCGTGAGGCCTCGGCCGCAAGGCCGCGATAGAGCCGCGCGTTCTGCGCCACCTCGGCCAAGGCACGGTCAAGCTCCGGACCCACGCGCTCACGCTCAGTCAGCTTCTGCCCCGTGACTTCTGCACGACGTTGGTCCACGTCGCTTGACCTCTTCGTTGTGATCCCACGCTCGAGCTTTCGCGTCGCCTCAAGCCGCAACCCATAGCGGTCCGACACCTCAACCATCGCCTCGCGAAAACTGTCGTAGTTGAAGTGGTGCCCTTCCTTCAGAAAGAAAAATTCACCGTCCTTGCTGCGCCGATTCAGGACGATATGGGCATGCGGGTGGTCCCGGTCCTCATGTACGGCGGCGATATAGTCAAAATGGCTACCTTCGCCCTGAAAGAACCGCTCGCAGATCTCGCGCGTGATCTCGGCGACATCCTCTCCGCGTGAACCAATCGGGAAAGCCATCAAGAGATGCGAGGTATGCCCCAGCTTGGGATGAAACCCTTCATTCCATTGCGCTGCAAACCGGCGTGTGACCTGCTCGATCTCTTTCGCGGACAAGACGCTTTGGCCGTCATAGGTGCCACGGCTGTCGATGATGAAGCTCGACTTGGTGGTCAGGTATTCCAGCTGGTTGCGCAGCTGCATTTTGTTGTGCGTGCCGCCGTCGCGAATGGCTTTGAAGATCGCGGGGGAATGCCCCATGGCGGCGCGCGCCATTTGCTTGGCACGGGCGCGCGGGACGCTGCCGCGAATGCGGCTCCAGTCGCGATCGAAGAAGGCCTCCTGCGCGGCGGCGACGGCGCTATTCCGGGCCATCGGTAAAGCCTCCCAGAACGCGGGCAATCTCGCCAGACAGCGCGCTGCGGCGGCGCTGCGCCATGTCCTGAACTTGGTCGGCGATATCGAAGATCAGCCCGGCCAAGGCGCGCACTTGGGCATGGGCAGAATTGCCATAGGGCGGCGTCTTGCCCTGGCGCTTTGCCTCGTTCAGGCGCTGCGCAATTTGGTTGATGTTGTTGCCGGTGCGATTGAGCGAAGCCGATAACCCCTGCATCTGGTTCGCCAGTTCATCATCGGGAACAAACAGATCGTTCGACGCATAGATCAGCCGCCGCAGCCCCTCTGCCCGACTGTTGATATCATGCCGCGTCAGCACCGCATCGAAGCTCGCAAGCTCCTTCAGTGTGAGCCGGACATTCACCAGCTCGGAGCGCACGCGTGCATCCAACTTGCGGCTTTGATCGGCCTTCAACGTGTAGAAGATGCTGCGGGTCGTGACGCCGAATTCACGAGCCAGATCCTCGATCGGCACCCCCTCGGCACGCTTGCGCACGATGGCAAAACGCTGGTTTTGCGTTAGTCGCTTGTGGAGTGGTGCGCGCGGTCGGCCCATGTGAAGTAATCACCCCTATTTCTTGCCAGCATCATACAGGCAGCCCCGTTATTGCATTTCGCCATAATTGATTCAATATTATAATATTGAATCAACTGCCTGTATTCCGTTTGGAGCAGCCATCGGCTGCGACCGCCGGGCAAAGCCCGGCCACATGCTCAAGGCATGGCACCACTAGTCGTGGTTCCACGCCTCAGCATCGCCAAGCAATTGCAGCGCTATTGCGCGGGCTGCGCCTTCGGCACTGGCATAGGTTTGATGGTCGGGCAACTCGTGCAGATCAAAAGGCTGTTGCGGGTCGTCCGGGGTCTCAACTCGGACATAGATCGCCCAGCCATCGATCAGTCCTGGATCATCACAATACTCCTGCCCGCCATCGGGCAGATTGCAGAACCCATGCAGATGAACGCTGGCGCGGCCCTCTCGGGCCGCCTGCCTGATGTCAGAATACTTCATGGCAAACCTCGTCGCTTTCACTGACGAAAAATTCGTCAGGCTTGCCGTTCAGGCGGGTGCCATCCCGACTGGTCAAGCCGATAGCTGACCCGTTCCGGGTGAAGGTGATGAGGTATTGCCCGAGGTCATCACGCGTCACCACATACCCGCTGTTGCCCCAGTGAACGCGGTTGCCCGCGTCCACTGCTGCTTTGATCTCTTCCAAGGTCATCGCAACGCCTCCTCAAGGATTGCGAGAGCCCCGAGACAATCGTCGATATAGGGCTGCTCCTCACCCTCTAGATCGTTCAGCTCCAGCCGGTTCAGAACCGCATAAAGCGTGGCGCGCGCCTCACGTGCAGCGCTTCGCAGGCTGACCGTGTCTTCCAAGCGCGTGGTCGCAAAAACATCGCTTTGATAGTCAGGGATCATGCTGCCACCTCCTTGCTCTGACCTGCCGCTGCAAGAACAAAATCGGCTGCCTTCTGCGCCTCGGACGCCGCGCGAAAAATCGCCCGCTTGTCCTCCTTGAGAGCTTTTAACCACCCTTCAACATAGGCGGCGCTTTGGTCGAATTCTGGCGCGACGCCAATCTGAGCACCAAGGAAACAAGCACCGATTTCCGCCACCAGCTCTTCGAACGCATAGGCCTCACGGTTCGCAAACTTCTTGATCCGCTCCAGCCGCTTATCGCTGCCGGTCCAATGGGCCTTATGCCGACGTCGGCATAACACGCATAATGCCGATGTTCAGATTATGCCGCGTTTCGGCTGGGGATTTCCTGTTTCGTTGGGTTCCTCGTATTTTCAGACTGCATAAGACGACCACGGAGACCGTCGGTGTTCCAAACTGGGGGCGGTCCGACTGGAAAAGCCGCCTTGTGCGCGTTTCCGGCAGCGCCATTCGTGTCTGTCCTCTGCCATAAGCACATCCTTCAACCAACCAAGTGAAGGAAATACTTATGGAAAATTGTGTCGAACCAAATGAGGTGGAACGCTTCGCCTCACATATCGAAGATCAAGGATACACTCGCCGCTCCATCATGAAATTCAGGGGCACCGCCGAAACGCTTTGGGCCGCGATGCTGAAGGCAAACCTCGGGTCCGCAGACTTGACTGAAGATCACATGGATCAACTGACGGGGCCGATTATCAATGCCGCGTCGGTGAAAGACAAAAAGCACTGTCGGCATCGCATCGATCGGTTCAGGGATTTCCTGATTGAGACCGCGGGCGCACCGCCGCGTTCTGAACCGCCGCTGGACATGTCGCCAAGAGCTTGCCTGAAACGGGAATATGAAGCCTACCTTCGCGTCCAGCGCGGCCTTTCCGATGACACCATCTACTCTTGCCTTCGGTCTTGCGACCGGTTCCTGACGGCCAAGTTCGGCGCCGGTCTTGGCGACCTGAACACCATCAAGCCCGACGACATCACAGGATTCATACTCTGGTTGCGCAAGGAACAAAACGCGCCGCGTGACAAGACAGGCCCATCGCATCTTCGCAATCTGTTCCAGTTCCTGTTCTGGAGCGGCAAAACCGAGCGCAATCTGAGCAACGCCGTGCCAAAGGCACGGCAGCCGAAGCCGACCGGCATTCCGAGATATCTTGAGCCCGAAGAGGTCAATCGTCTGATCGAGGTCGTTCGCAATCACAAGAAAACAGGTCGGCGGAACTATGCGATGCTGATGCTGATCGCCCGGCTCGGTCTTCGGGCACCTGAAGTGACGGCGATAGAGTTGGACGACATCGACTGGCGCGCCGGAGAAATCTTGATCCGCGGCAAACGGCAGTTGCATGACCGGATGCCACTGCCGGTGGAGGTCGGCGAGGCGATTGTCGACTACATCCGCAATGAGCGCCGGGGGCCAGAGCGAGCACTGTTCGTGTCGGTGAAACCGCCGTTCAAGCGGTTCAAGGACGCTCAAATCCTCCGCTGGATTTTGCGTGATGCCTATGACGCGACCGGCATCTGCCCGCCACAAGCCTATATCGGCACCCACATTCTCCGGCACAGCCTCGCCACGGACATGCTGCGAAAGGGCGCTTCGCTTGCTGAGATCGGGGATGTGCTGCGTCACCGATCTGCGATGACCACGACCATTTACGCGCAATACGATGTGGATTCCCTGCGCTCGATCTCACGCCCGTGGCCAACTTCGGGAGGGGTGCAATGAAGACGCTTTGCCAACGACTTGACGAGTATCTGGCTCTACGGCGCTCGATGGGATTTGCTCTCACCTTTGATGAACGTGTGCTGCGCAAGTTCACGACCTATGGCGATGAACGCGGGTTCGACCGGATCTCGACGCCCTTGTTCCTTGACTGGAAAGCAAACTACGGCAGCGCGGACAACAACACTTGGTCTTGTCGCCTCGGGATGGTCCGAAGGTTTGCCTTTTGGCTTGCGCAACATGATGATCGCACCGAAATACCGTCCAGTCAGCTTGTCACCGGCCGATACCGAAGACGGGTGCCGTATATTTACGCGCCCAGCCAGATCGCAAACATCGTTGCTGAGGCGGGTCGGCTGCCATCACCCTATGGTCTCCGGGCCGCGTTGTGGCAGACCCTGTTCGGCTTGATCGCCGTCACGGGAATGCGCGTGAACGAAGCCTTATCACTGGATCGGCAAGACGTTGATCTGAAACGAGCCTTTCTCACGCTGAGGAACACAAAGAATGGCCGGGATCGGCAGCTACCCGTCAACGGCGACACCGCCCTTCAACTCGCCCGATATGCCAAGTTGCGGGATCGGCTGATCGCGCGTCCGTCATCCCGGTTCTTCATCAAAGAGGATGGCGAACCGGCGGGAGATTGCGGCGCGCGCTACAACTTCGCGCAGGTCAGCGGAAATATCGGCCTCAGGCCACCGCAAGCCTTCAAACGCCACGGCCACGGACCGCGCATCCATGATTTGCGGCACAGTTTTGCCGTTCACACCATCCTGGACTGGTTCCGCGAAGGCCGGGACATCGAAGCCGAAATGTACAAGCTCAGCACCTATCTCGGCCATTCCGAGCCAAAGCACACATTCTGGTACATCGAGGCCGTGCCAGAGCTGATGCATTTGGCGGCGGCGCGGGCCGAACAACGGGTTCTGGAGGATGCGTTATGATTGCGACCTATCCCTTGCCCATCTATGTGCAGCGGTTCTTCACCGAGCGGTTGTTGACCCAGATGCAGGCCAGTCCGAACACGATTGCCAGCTATCGCGACACCTTCAGGCTCTTGCTGAAATACGCGGAAGCGGAAACCAGGCTGCCGCCGACAGAGCTGCATGTGGCTCATATCGACGCCGAAATCATCGGGCAATTCCTGACCTTCTGCGAGGAGGAACGCGGCAACAGCGCGCGAAGCCGAAACACGCGGCTTGCCGCTATTCGCTCGTTCTTTAAATATGTCGCCGGCTGTGAACCTCAGTTGTTGCATCATTGCCAGAAGGTGCTGGCGATGCCGGCCAAACGACACGAAAAACGCGTGGTGGACTTCCTCACCCGTGATGAGATGGAGGCCTTGCTGAAGGCGCCGGACCAATCGACTTGGTTTGGTCGGCGCGATCGGGTTCTGCTCCTCACAATGCTCCAAACTGGCCTGCGTGTATCGGAGTTGATCGGCTTGCGCGTTGGCGATGTTAAGCTCGGCACCGGGCCGCATCTGAGATGCATCGGCAAAGGCCGAAAAGAACGCGCGACGCCACTCCGGGCAGACAGCCGGGAAGCGTTGCGGGTGTGGCTTGCTCAAACCGGGGCGGAAACCAGTGATCCCCTGTTCGCGACAATCCGCGGTAAGCCTTTGAGCCGGGATGCGGTTGAACGGATCGTTCGGAAACATGCGGCCACCGCCGCCTCGAACAGCTCGACGTTCAGATTGAAACGTGTCACGCCACACGTCCTGCGCCACACTGCCGCGATGCAGCTTCTGCAGAGCGGCGTCGATCGGACAATCATCGCGCTCTGGCTGGGCCATGAATCGGTCGAGACGACGCAGGTCTACATCCATGCCGATATCGAACTGAAGGAAAGAGCGATGGCGCTGACAAAGCCGGTTGGCGGCACCGGCGGACGATATCGGCCGGGTGACGAGTTGTTGGCATTCCTGGAAGCGCTCTGAATTATGCCGACACGCCGCGCCGGTCTTCCCGCAGGACAACAGGCTGTGAGGATCGGCGCGGCATAATCTGAACATCGGCATTATGGATCACCTCATGGGCCAACGTCCCATAGTAGCCTGCCGCATCGTGAAACGTGGTAATCGGCGGCATGTGGATGTAATCTTTGGTGGGGCTGTAATAGGCGCGCGGATCATCACTGGTGAGGATCTCCGCCCCCGTCCGGCTGAAAAACGCATCAAGCTCCGGATCTTCCGCTGTGCCAAGGTCGCGGGGAGCCTCTGGCCGGATGTAGTAGTCCTCTGGCAAGCCCTTGATCTGATCCGCGTTAAACACACGGTAGGCACGTGCGTAGGGTAGCTCTTCCTCAATGCCCAGCTCGTTCTCACGTGTGAATGTGCCGTATTTGACCACAGTGGACGACGTCTCGCCTTTGCGGACCTGACCGCCCAGATCTTGCGCCTGTTTGTAGGTCATCCAGCGGCTGGACACATAGCCATGCTTGGCCGCCATGACCCAGAGCATCAGGATGTTAATCCCGCGATACTCCTCCCCATTGTGTCGGGTCGGCAGCGCAATGCAGGACGCGTTCCCAGTCCAAGGCTTACGCCATGGCGGCGTGCCTGCCTCGATCTCTGCAATAATGGTGTCGGTGACATGGGCATAAACATCAAACTTCGGTGCCATTTGTGGCCTCCTCGATCAAAGTGACGCGGGTGAGGCTTCGCGCCCCCTTCCGCCGATGGGCTGCGCCTCGGCCACCTGATCTGACCGAATACGCATGTATTCGGCGGAACAGAGTGGGAGAGGGCAAAGCCCGACCCACGGCCCTGAACGGGGCTGTCAATCGGCCACATTTGCGAAGAAAATGTCTGCGCCAAAATAAGACACCAATTTGCGCCGCGAGGAATGGCTCGCCCGCGAGACAGGGGAAATTGGTGGCTGATTTTGGGGATGGACTAAGGTTGACCGCCACGGTCAGGGATGTTGGGCGGACCAAACAAAAGGAATGATGCCTGGATCGGGGTGAGCGGGCCAACGGCCCGTTGAGTTCCGGTGCAGTCGATTAAAATTTGTCGCCCGCGCGCCACTGCGCGGGCTCGTATCCATATTCGGGAAGATTTATTTTTCGGACCGTCGGAAAAAACGAAACTCGGCTGGTAGGAACCTTTCATGCTGAACCACCTGAAGCCGACATTGAAACTTCTTCGAAATCGAATATTTCGTTGCGCTGCCGCATGTCCGCTTGGAGCCCATAACTACCAATGCCGCAGGTTGTCCGAATGGCTGCTTATCCATTTTTTGTTAACTGGGTATTGCTATCTGGGTTTTAACAGTGGACTGCAAGCCCCTGCGCTACAAACTCAAAACCAGCATGATTTTCCTTACTCAACTGCTCCGCTGTTGATCAAATGCTGAGCCATGCCGCGCACATTACTCGACCGCCAAGTATCGTATTGCTGCCAGTGGCTACGGTCTGGGTATATTAGTTCTTCGACCAGTTGGTTCGTCGATTTCCCGGCTTGCAGCCCTTGCAAAACATCTGCGCGCAGTTCTTCCATATAGAGCCGAACGTTTGTTAGGTCGTCATGATTGCCTACACGACCGTGGCCCGGCACGAAGATATCGAAATCGAGCGCTTCGACGGTGAGTATCTGCTGATACCACCCTTCAACATTGTCACCACCCAAGCTGGCGTAGAACATGCGTTCGGGTGCGGCGACATCGACAAGAAAGACAACATTTTCGGGGCGCACGACCGTTGCGATCATGTCCTCTTCGTCTCCGGGCCCAAGATAGGTCAGCTCGATCGTGTTTTCGCCCAGCTGAAAGCTGTGCTCTTGATCGAACTGAACATCGAGACTTACGCCTCCAAGTGTTGCCGGAGCCTTCGAATGCGCGATGGCCTGGACATCGCCGCCATAGACATCACCGCCCGAGGCGTGATCGCCATGCGAATGCGAAAAAATCAGATGCGTCACTGGCTGGTCCGTTAGTGCAGGAAGATTGTCTTGCAACTGCTGTGCCGTACGGCCGTTCGGATCGACAACAAGGGTCCCTTCGTCGGTGACGACAACAAGCGAATTGTAGCTGCTGTTCTGGAAGTAATAGACATTGCCTCCGACATGGGTGAAGGCATCTGTAGATTGTGCTGCGGCAATGGCTGGTGTCAGGATTGCCATGGCTGCGGCGATCAATGCGGTTTTCATAATCTGTTCCTTTCCTGATCCGGCCGGGCCCGTCAGACAACAATGTTTACGATGGTTTCTGTGCCTTTCGGCCCTTCGGTGAATGCCATGGATACTGCCCGGGCTTCCGCCTTCGACATCCTGCGATGGAGCCCGTCTTTCGCATTGTCAGGATCACCTTCAATGTAGAACTGCGTGGTCAGAAGCTCTCGGCTTCCATCTAGGACTTTCACATGGATATGGGGTGTTCGCCCCGGATACTTGGTTGGCCTGATCGTGCGGAACGCATAGTTGCCAGTGTCATCCGTGATATCGTGGCCAAAGCCCTGAAAACCCTGATCATAGGGCACCGGACGATCATCGCCGGGGTGCAAGTACTTTCCATTCACATCACATTGCCAAATTTCGATGCGTGCACCCGCTATCGGGATACCATTGCGACCGGTAATCTGACCTTTGAGCGTGATGATTTCCCCGCCTGCCTCGCGAACAAGCCCTGCGATCTTCACCAAGTCATTGTCGGTGTCGCTCACGCGCATCGATCTGGTCGGATAAAACGGCCCTTCTGCGGCGCGCGGTGTCAAATCGGCCGCCAATGCGGTCCGGGACAGGAGTAAACTTCCCGTAGCAGAAGTTATTCCAGCAAGAATTTTTCGGCGCGATTTTGAATGAGTCATCAAATTCCTCCTCAGCTATTCGCGGCCCATCTTTGCATCAAGGCTCCAGCGACCTGGGCCGGAAAATACAAAATACAGGAAGATGAAGCAGTCAAAATTGCGGCATCACCGGCCACTCAGGATCGGATAAAAGTTCTGCGGGGCGTGGGCAATGAAGTAGGCGCTGGCCATCAAACCGGACAGAAGGAACGCGACCGGGCGCGTAAAAAGGCCCAGAACAATCAAGGCACCGCCGAAAAGCTCCATCATGCCAGCAAACCATGGCATCGAGAATGTCGCGACCTCCCACTCTGGCGGCGCGGGGAAGTTCAATATTTTCTGTGCTCCATGAGCCGCAAACAGAAGACCCGTCATGATCCGCAGAATGCTGAGAACCCGCAGAGATTGATTGTTCAGAGCTGCTATCAGTTTATTCATTCCCGAGATTTGATCGGCCGCGTTTTTTGGGCCTGCCGACCGACGTTGAGTGAAATTGGTATTCGGATGAGATGGGGTGAATTACTCCATCGCTTCCTTTACTGGCGCGCTGTCGACGAACTGTTCAAATTTAACGATCTTGCCGTCTTCGACCTTCCAGACATGTGCAACGCGCGCCGAAAATGCCTTGCCGGTTGCATTGTACGTTCCATAGTAGGTCCCGTATGCGACGACGCGATGGTCATCGGCTACATAGTTTTCAGGGACAAACCGATAGTCGGTCCATTCTGAAGCCAACCGCGCAAACACGTTTTTCGCGATCTCGTCAAAACCGGTATAGGTTCCCGAATAGGGAAAACCCGCTGCCTCTGTCCATTTGGCATCAGGAGCCAAATGCGCCTGAAGGTTGCGACCGTTTTCTTCGGAGGTTTCGCCTTCATAGGTGCTTTTGACAATTTCCAATGGAGTCATGTTTTGCTCCTGAGCGTTGACGGCAAATGTTGTCGCCGAAACGAACGCAAACAGGACAGCCCCAATGATGCTGTATTGCGTGATCTTGGTATTCGTGAACTTGCAAGACATGAAATTGCTTCTCTTCGTCGCGGCGAATGCGGTGTAGTTCACAGCAAACTGAGTTTTGCACTGTTGGTGATTGGGCGCCGGATTTGAGAGGCCGGTGCCCCTTTTGTAATACAGAAACCGAATTGGACGGCTCCTGATGCCTGTTTACGCTTACGGCCAGGAACGCTCGCCCTTGATAACCTGGGCGCTTAGCTCCAGATCGCTCACGTTCTCAAAGTTGGGATAGGCCGTCTGCATCGCAGCGATCAACTCGGCTGAACCCTCTGCCTTGTCCGCGGCTGCCTCGAACGCGGCGACATATTCCTTTGTGAAATCAACGATGCTTGCGTCCTCTGCACTATCGCCGATCACGTGGCCCGGAATAATCCGATCGGGGTTCAATTCCAGAATCTGGTCCAATGTCGCGCGCCAGCTGTCACGACTTTCAGGGGTTTGGTTATCGGCCATCCAAACGTGCACGTTTTCATAAAGTACAACGCCGCCCAACGCGGTTTTTTCCGAAGGCACCCACAGGAAAGTGTGAACCGGATCATGACCATCGAGGCCAATGACCTGGACGGCTTCGCCATCCACTGTCAGGCTATCGCCTTCCAGAACTTCAGGAACAATCAATTCGGATGGGGCGTTCGCGTCCAAGATCGGGCCCCAGAAATCGTATTTGAGCTGGATGGTTTTCTCGATGCCTTTGACGGTCTCAGGTGTCGCGACAATTTTGACATCCGGGTAGGCTGCACGGATCGTATCCAGCCCGAAATAGAAGTCAGGGTCTTTGTGGCTGATAAAGACGGTCGTCAGGGGTTTACCTGTCGCCTTGATCATGTCCACCAGCTGCTCGGCATCATCCTTTTCAAACTGAGCATCTACCAGGATCACCTCATTCGGGCCTTCGATAAGGTTTGATGAGACCGGAAATAGGCTGCCGTCATTCGGGCTGAAGGCCGTGATGGTGAGATCAGCCGCAAAGGCTGCGGTGGAAAGCAGCACGGCTGCAGTAGAAGTGAGGATCGTCTTCATAGGGATGCTCCTTGCATTTATGCGGCCAATGCCGCGATCTCTTCAGGAAAGTTGTAGTAGGTTGAGACGTCGACTTGGGTTGTTCCGCCGTCGGTTTGCATCACCAGAGTCGGGACACCTTGCGACCCGACCCGTGATTGCAAATTTGCAGCGTTCGTACTGATCTGCCGGGCGTGGTTTCTGCCTTCGTCCAACGGACGGTTCACGCCAAACTCAAGCAGCGCACTACGGACCGCTTCGCTGTTACCCGCAGAAACACCGTCGACATAACGTGCCCGTTGCAAAATTTGTGCCAGCTTCATCTCCGCCATGGCGCGTTGATCGTGGACCAAGGCAGCGGCGTATGCGGTCAGACCGGAATCCAGAACTTCATCCGGGTTTCTAATAATGTCTTGAACGTAAGCAGGACTGAATTCCTGGCCGGTCAGCCGTTCGATACGCCGATCGTATTCCAAAGCCATTCGCCCAAAGCCATCGCCCATTCGGTATGCATTTGCGCCTTGGAACAAATGGCGATGCATGACGGTGACATCAGCACCACACTCAATCAGCGCATTGATCACCGGAGCCGCGCCATAGCACCAGCCGCAATAGGTATCGTAGATATAGGTGAAGCGCGTCATTGCAGTCTCCATTTTGGTGGACCACAGGTAGTGCGCCGCTATTGTAGACTAAAGGTAATGCTTGTAGACACTACGTCAGTCAAAAGATGACAAGAGATGAAGAAATCAAATCTGAACCGACTAGAGTATTTTGTTGCTATCGCGGAAGAAGGTACCATCACTGCGGCCGCTGAACGAATGCGTATTAGCAAGGCAGTTGTCAGCAAGCAGCTTCAATTGCTGGAGGAAGAGCTTGGTGCAACGCTTGTTGTGCGCAACTCTCGCCACCTGAATCTCACGGAAACCGGACAGTCCTTCTATGAAGCCGCACGTGCATCAGTGGCGCAGGCCGAAGAAGCTTATGAAATGGTAAAACAAGGGCGCGCAGAACCAACTGGAAACCTGCGCATCACCGCCCCTCTCGATATGGGCGTTACATACGTTTCACCGGTCGTGGCCGAGTTTCGCATCGCCTATCCGGCTGTCACGATTGATTTGATGTTAAGTGATACGCGGTTTGATCCGGTCGAGGCACGATTTGACATTGCGTATCGGGTAGGCTGGCTTGCCGATTCCGCCAACATTGCGCGCAAGTTGGCCGACTTTCAGCAAATCGTAGTGGCGTCGCCTGACTTGGTTGAGCAACTTGGGCGACCAGAACATCCGGAACGATTGGCAGCGTTTCCATTCGTCGAACACAGAGCCTTGCCAAACTCACTGAGTTGGAAATTTATTAAAGCTACCGGTGAAACCTGTAACGTTCAAATGAACCCCGCGCTGCGAGCAGACGTAACACCAGCGATCAAGGCAATGGCAATCGAAGGGGCCGGGATCTCCATTCTGCCAGATTTTTTCGCTAAGAGAGAAATCGAAAACGGCACATTGATCCGGCTTGTTCCGGATTGGGCGCTTCCAACAGGAGGCATCTATGCCGTTTACCCTCCAACGCAGTTTCGATCAGCTGCGACAAAAGGCTTTGCAGAAATGTTTGCAAAAAGACTTCGCAGCAGTCTGGCGTAAGAGAAGGGTGGCGAAACTCAGTTAACATTGTCTCCGTCTAACATTGAAACGCGTGAACGCTTAGCAGCCCTTAGCACAGTTGCCGCTAAAGTCGGCTTTGTCCGCAGAGCACCAGTTCCCCCAATTGCCGATTTTGCACTTGCAGCGAAGGTCCGGTCTGAGGAGTTGCACCGATGCGACATCGGATACTTGTTGAAGTCCAATTGGCAGCGATCCACACTCAGCTTCGGGCTTATCCGGGGCGGAAAACCCGCCCCGGCGCACCGGTCACTCGGTAACCGGATCGTCATCGCGGCGTGGGAAGGCGACCATTTCGACGTCGGGGAACATGCTGTGTTTGACGTTGATCGACGTGATGTTGCCGCGGTCGTCGGTGTTGACGAAGAGCACGCCGCAGCGGTCCCAGAAGTTCTTGCCGTCTTTTTCGCCGGATTTGACGTTCAGTTTCAGAGTTTGAGTAGCCATTGTTTGATCCTCATTTTGAGTGTTTCGATGAACACGACCAACGCAGGCACCAAGGAGATGTCAGCTGGAATATTGGGTCGCGAGGAATGCGCTGGCGCAGAGGAATATTCCTGTTGAAGCGGTGTCCACACCGCATCTTGCACGGCTGCCCGCTTATGTTCAGCAATCAGAAACACATCATTGAGGAACTGCTTATGGCTAGGGCGTCCTGACCTGATTTCGTTTGACCCGGAAAAGACGCATCTTCGCACCAGTCAAGCGCAACCACTTTCAGTTCAACAGGTGCAACCTGGCCTTCAGCGCGCCATCGATCGAAGCAAGCAACGACTCTGGGAGATCCGCTGGAAGCTGGTTGAACGTGGCCTCAACGATCGCGTGCGAGGTCTCCTGCAGTTCTTCGAATAGGCCCTGTACGACAGCGCGGGATAAGCCGGATTGAACTCCAGTCTCCACGATGTGCCGACCAACGATATTCGAAACCTTGTAGTGGTTTGAGTTGCCGAAATTCATGGCCAGTTTGAAGTACTTTCGCTCGATCTGTCGCGCATCGACAGTCGGCTGCACCGTCAAAACGTCGTAAAGCGGTGTCATGCGAAAGCGACCGCCGGGTAAGAGGCTGACGCTGAAGTTTTTACCATGTCCGTCTGTCGCGCCCAGCAACCAGAACAGGACATTCGCTTTGAAAAAATCGTACCGGTCTTTGTTGGGGTCATCACTTCCCAACAATAGATCCATAATATCTGAGATTCCTGGGCCGCCCTCGTTCTGGTACTTCTGGGTAGGCACAACGGACAATGCTTGACAGCAATCCTCCTGCGGCAGACGGATCAAGCGGCCAACTGACGTCCAGCGCCGATCAAAACGCTCAACGACCAAGGCTTTCTTTTCGCCGAATTGCGCCATCTCGGCATTCGCAACCCGAAGCCCAAACGCCTCCATCAACTTGAGGCAAAGGTATTCGTTTTCTACACTGTCAGACAGATCCATGCCATTGGGCAGCCTGCCGATTTGCGGCTTGATGATGTGCGTGGTTGGCGTCGTACCGGTTGGCTCAATCCACTGGCCATCTTTACGAAGCAGCGCTGTTTTTTCCTGCGCGCCCGCGACAGAAATGCGAAAGTCATTTTCGCGGCGAATACCCAGTGGCGCGAGATCGAGGTCGCTCAGAATTGCCCCAATCTGAGCTTCATTCACACCTTCTCCAGTCAGCTCGGACATTGGCTGTGGCTCTTGCCCGTCGGGAAGGAACTGCAGCGCACCAATGCAGTCGCGCCCAATTTGGGACAGCAAGCTAAAGGCATCGACGCCCTCGGCCCCGACGCGCTCTGCGACTTTTCGTCGAATGAGGTCACTGTCGGGCAACAGGTTGTCAAAGACGGCCATCACAGGTGCGCCGATGTAGCGGTTTTCCTGCAATGGCAATGATAGCGACACAGGCATCCGGTGCTCCCATTCGAGCCAGTCTCGCGTATAGGCGAAACTGACGCCGCCCGAGGGCTCACGTACCAATTGGCCCACGAGCCGCGAGTTCAGGAAAACGTTCAGCGGTGTGTAGCTGCGCTTGCGGCCCATGTCAGAAAATGTCCTCAAGCCCGTCTGATGTGCCCTTGCTGCGCTCGGTCACCGTAATTTCGAGCTCCAGGGCCGCGATCAAATCGAATACCGTTTCCAGCTTGGTTCCCCCACTGCCGTTCTCGATCTTGGAAATTGTCTCCTGCCAGACACCGCTCATCGAGGCGAGTTCCTTCTGGGTAAGGTTCTTTGCTTTCCGAGCCTGGCGAATTGCGTGGCCCAAGTTTTTTGATGTACGAACGAGGTGCTTCATGGCGGTTCTCCTGCCATCATATATGACCCTTAGGTCATAAATTGTCAATATGATCTTCAGGTCATAAGTACATAATATGATCCCAACATCATAAATATCCGCAGCATTGGTAGCTAAATCCGCAGACTTCGCCAATGCACTCACGCCTGCAGCCCCGCAGCTCGAACCTGCTCAGGCGTCACCAGCTTCGATGCAATCAAGTCCTCGACCTGCCGGTTGGTGATGTGACGACACAGGGGATGGCGCTCGTGAATCCACTCGGTGAGGCTGGCACGACCTTTGGCTTCGGCCTCTCGTGCCTTCTCGCGGTCCGCCTGTATCTGGGCAAGGCCCTTCTCCCAACGGCGCATCTTGAACCAGTTGTCTGAGAAACAAACCTTGCTGCGCGTGTAGCCGTCACTTTCCTTCGCATAGGCCTTGACCGCCTGCAGCAGATCATCGGGCTTTACCCCGGCTTTCACGGCGGCTGCGATCAAGCGCAGACTGGTTCGCCGGTCTCGGACCCTGTCCTCGGGATAGGCCGCCAGGATCTTCTCAGACTCAAGATCTTCAACCTCCTCCGCCGCCTCGCGCCTGCGCGTAGGTGGTTTATGGATGGTTTTAGGATGGTTTGGGGGCCACCGTGAACCCCGTACCCCGTTCACCGTGGACCCCGTACCGGGTTCAGGCTGGACGGGGTTCACAGTGAACCCCGTCTCAATATCGGGCTCTGCGGTGGATTCGAGCGCAGCCACGCGCTCCAGAAAAATGCGGTAAATGACCGTATAGCCGTTCTTGCAGTGCCGCCGCCCTGTCTCGATAAGAATGCCTTCGCGCAGAAAGTCGATGATGGTGCGCTTCACAGTGCTCTCGCTGAGCTCAGTATGGCGCTGGATCGTCCCTTTGGAGCACCAGATACCCGAGCCGTCGTCGCTCGCCTTGTCGGCAAGGAACATGATGATCTGCTTGCGTGCGGCACTGCCAAAGCGGCGCTCGGCGCATTCATTTGCGATGCGCCAGCTCATTGGACCACCTCACCGGTCAACGGCCGCGAAAAAGCCGACTGAGCGTTTGCGGTGTGGCGCTTGCTCATGCTAACGTACTGCGAAAGCTGACAGGCTTTTTCTATTTGGCCCCGGTTCACAGTTGCCGCTGTGACGGGGCCTTTTTCGTTTTGAACCGGCGAATTTGGCTTTGAAACTTTCGCTTTTTGTTCACTTTTTGTCGGGGGGTATTTTGCACCACTAAACCTTTGTTTTTGCTTCCTCTCTTTCTGGATTGCAAATCCGTGTACACCGGTTCGATTCCGGTACTCGCCTCCAACAAAATCAATAAGTTGAAAACACTTGAACCCTTGATGTTATCACCAGGGCATCTCATTCGAGTGATCCCCCTTTTCTGCTTATAGACACTCCTCCGATGCTTGACGTGTGCGCATTGTCTGACCGGCCTCTTCTGCATCCTTCGAGACTGTCTTTCTGGTGGCGTGGGTAAATAAGCGCAGCTTCGCATACGAGCGTCGTAAAGCGTCTTAGCTAGACCGTTGCACACACTCGCGCCGCGACCATCGTCTGGGGATCGCATCGCTTTTAGACCGAAACGGGTACCTGAACCGGCTCCCAGTAGACAGGACCGCAGTCATTCTCCTCGAGAAACTTGTAACGCGCTGCACGGCGATTTTCATGCAGCCGGATATCGGGCGCGGAGCGGTCGTCAAAACTGTAAGGCAGTACCGCGCGCAGGTCCTCGGTATGCTCAAACACAGTTCGTACCACCCAAGGACGCGTAAACATCGCCTCGCGCGTCGCCTCCTTCGGGCGCTGGAATCCCTTGGACGATGGAAACACGATCTCTCCCTCCACAGGGATCCCGAGGAACATCAAAAATTCGCGGTAGTCATCCTTTAGGCGTTCGACCCGGATGATGTGATCCGCGACGCAAACACCATTGAGCGAATAAACATCAAAATCCTGCGGCCAGCGGCCATCGCTGACGAACCTTTTAAAACGGGGTTCTACTGGGCGCTCCGGACGCCGGTTACCCTTCCAGAAGAAGGAGGAAATTGCCTTCTCCCACGGATTTCGCTCGGTACAGACCACATCGTAATCCACGATATCCTCACCGTAGATGCGCAGCGCATCACAATATCTGGAGTGGTTTTGCAGCTCAATCACTTCACCGGAATTGATGTTCACAAATCGCGGATTTTCGATCCGCGCAGCACAATCCACCCGCTGGGTTTCCTCACGCGGGCGCAGTTTGGTTATCATATCCTGCGGGCCGCAATATCTGCTGATCGCGAGTTCGATTGAACTGCCAGCAGTCTTCCCCGGCTTCACGTAAACAAAGTTGTGCTTATGGCTTACAATCATTTGAACGCACTCAGAAGGTAGGGTATCGTCCGCTTATGACATGCGGGGTCACCTCGGGCAATGATCACAGGCGGGTCAGCAAGCGGCCCAAGAGGTTGACAAAGCAGGTATGAATACGCGCAAACCGCCTCAGCGCTGAGGGGCCAGTGCAACATCCCCATGGGGCCCCTTAATGGTAACGAGGATAAGTGTCGAACAAGGCACTGCTGGACAGGGAGCAGATTTTCAGGCTCGACTTTGCAATTCGTCAATTTCGCCCCGCGAAAGATACGATTTTCAATCGACCCAACTCTCCCCCTCTTGGCCTTTTCCATAAAAACAACGAAGCAGTGCGGAATATTATGTCTGACCTCCCAGTAATCGCCTCCCTCTGGATTGGGGGAAATCTGAGTTATCTTGAACAAACCTGTCTGAAATCATTTGCCGATCACGGACATCGCATCCTTCTTTACACCTATGAAACCGTAGACAATTGCCCACCCGGTGTGGAGTTGATGGACGCCAACCGGATTTTTCCGGCGTCAGATTTCATCCGCCACAAGGTGTCTGGCTCCCCGGCCGTTCACGCCGATGCCTTTCGCTACAAGATGATCTCGATGCAGAATGTGATTTGGGTGGACGCGGATGTCCTTTGCGTGAAGCCTTGGGATTTTCGGGACCAATGGGTGTTCGGCTGGGAAAAAACCGGGCGTCTGGTCTGCAACGCCGTTCTCGGCCTGCCCCGGTTCTCCCGAACGCTGCAACGGCTCAATGCCTTTTGCGAAAACGAATACCCGATCCCGCCTTGGGCAAAGGGGGAAGAACGCGCACAGCTTGAGGCCGCACATGCGGCTGGCAACCCGGTGCATGTATCCGAGCTGAAATGGGGCGTTTGGGGGCCCTCAGCATTGACGTATTTTCTCAATGAAACTGGCGAGATGGCCCATGTGAAACCACAGATGGCGTTTTTCCAGATTTCGTTCAAGGAACGCCGCAACCTGCTCTCGCCGGGCTACATTGTCGAGAAGAAGATCGATGATGGCTGCTATGGTGTGCACCTCTGGAACCGTCGCCTGAGCCGCCGCCTGATCACCCACGAAGGCGGCATTCCCCATCCCGAGAGCTATCTTGGCCGTGCGTTGATCCGCCATGACATCGACGCTGCTGCAGCCCCGATCCCGGACCGCCCACCGGCGGGAAAACCGACACAGGCAGAGTTGGCAGCAAGCGCCCAATCCTCCGCCCCGGTGGCCAAATCCCCTCCCCCTGCCCCTGCGCGCTCCACACATCCCCGCCTTAAGATGCCGCTGGACCAACTCGTGCATAGTCCGCATTATCAACGCGCGATTGACAACCTTGAGCTCCGCACCGAGACCATAGGCGACCGGCTTTCACCGCTGTCGGAGCCAATCTCAAACGACGATATCCTGATCCTGACCTCAATGAAGAACGAGGCGCCCTTCATTCTGGAGTGGGTCGCTTATCACAAGGCGATCGGGGCCAAGCACTTCCTCGTCTATACCAACGATTGCAGCGACAACACGAATGAGATCCTGGACCGCTTGGCAGAGCTGGGTCTGGTCACCCGTGTCGCCAACCCTTGGGATCCGACCTCCGGCAAGAAGCCTCAGCATGTGGCGCTGGCTGACGCCATGCAGCAACCCGTGTATAAGGCTGCGGATTGGGTTTTGACCATTGATGTCGATGAATTTGTGAACATCCATGTCGGCGAAGGACGTTTTGCCGATCTGTTCAAAGCGGCTGGTGACCCCAATGTCATCTCCTTCACTTGGAAATTTTTCGGCAATGGTGGCGTTGCCAACTATAAAGACCGCCCGATTATCGAACAGTTCACCGCCTGCGCGCCTGAGTTCATTCCCAAGCCACGACTGGGCTGGGGGTTCAAAAGCATGCTGCATAAGTCTGCGCCCTACACCAAGATCGGCGTCCATCGCCCGCTGAAGATCGACGACGAAGCCAATGTCTCGCAGGTGCGCTGGGTCAACGGCTCCGGGCGGGTCATGCCGGAGATGCTGCTGACCAACAACGGCTGGCGCTCCACCAAGCGGTCACTTGGGTATCGCATGGCGACGCTAAATCATTACGTGCTGCGCTCCGCCGACAGTTTTCTGGTGAAACGGGACCGCGGCCGGATCAACCACACCGAACAGGATCAGGGCGTCGAGTACTGGGCGCGGCGCAACTACGCCTCTGAAACCGACGCTCGTATGCACAACCGCGCGCCAATGATGCGTTCCGAGTTGGACAGTCTGATGGCCGATGCCAAACTGGCAAGTCTGCATGCGGAAGCGGTTCAATGGCACAAGGCCAAGATCGCTGATCTGAAATCAAAACCGGAATACGCCGCACTTTACGAAAACCTGACGGACGTCGCGCGCCCCGATGCGATATATCTGACCAAGTTGGAAGATCAGGCCGATATCAATACCCCTGCGGGTGTCCAGATCCCCGAACCCGAGGCGCTGCTGCTCTCACCCGCCCAGATCAAGGCGAAAACCCAGCTGCTGACGGAGATGATCGAGGGGAAGATCCGCAAAAACGATCTGGACGCGCGCGCAGCAGAATTAGGCGCTGACATTGATATCGCAGACCTTGCCCAGCAGATGCAGCGCACGCCTGCACCCGCGCCTTCGGCCCCCCACGATGGGACCGGAACATCTGGGAAAACGGTCATAGCAGCATCTGTCCAGATGGCTCATACGCCCCCACCGGCACGGCCTGCCGTCGCCCAGCCAGCCCTTCGTCACGCGCATATCTGGCTTCCCAAAGCGCCGCAAAGCGCAGCCCCGACCAATGGGGATGCAAGGTTCACAGACATGCAGAGCCATGCCGCTCAGCGCGCCGGCTTTTTCTGGGAAAGCGATGAAAACGCACTGTTCTTCGAGCCTTTTGGCAAACGGCTTGTGGTCACCTTTGACAATATCCATGTGGTTCAGCAAAAAGAGGGCCAGCGCTGGCCCTGGGGCTACAAACTACTATCGCAAACCTTGGGCTGTTCGGTCCTCGGTGTGATTGGAGCCAAACGCAACTGGTTCCGCAGCTCCTTTGTTCATGATGGATTTGATCACCTGCGCGACAGTGGTTTCTTTGAGCAATTTGACGAAGTGCTGTTCTACGGGGCCTCTATGGGGGCCTATGGGGCGCTGACCTATTCGCAATGCGCACCGGGCGCCAAGGTCTTTGCCATAGCCCCGCAGACCACACTGGACAGGCGCATCCTGCCCGATGACAATCGTTGGGGCTGGACCGCACGGCTGGACTGGGATGATCGCTATGCGGATGCGGCCAAGGCGACGCATCTCGCCGATGATGTGGTGGTGCTCTATGACCCCTACTTTGCCCCCGATGTGGATCAGGTAAACCGGCTGCACGGCGACAATATCCGCAAACTGCGGATGCCGTTCTTCGGCCACCAGCTACCGCAGGCGCTGGCAAATATGGAAATCCTGAAACCCATGCTAAGCGAAATCTGCGAAGGTCGCTTGACCAGTGACCGCTTCTATAAACTGTTGCGCGCCCGTCGGGATTTGCCGCGTTACCAGCATGATCTGCTGATGAAGGCAGAAGAGAAGAACCACCGAAAGCTCGCCATTCAGGTCTGCGAATACACGTTGAAAAAACGCGATGCCAAGAACATCCGCAATTCGCTTGAACGGCTGCGTGCTGAAGTCGCCGAAACAGAGAGCTAAGCCATGACCGCCTCCCCCAGCGCCGCCAAGGCAAAGCGCCTGATCATCACCTGTATGAAGAACGAAGGACCCTTCATTCTGGAATGGGTGGCTCACCACCGTGCCATCGGGTTTGACCATATGCTGGTCTTCACAAACGACTGCGACGACGGCACCGTTGAGCTGCTCGATGCGCTGGCCACCCGTGGTTACATCACCCGCATGGACAACCCTTATCAGGAGATGGGCAGCGGCTATAATCCCCAGAAGGGCGCGCTGAAATTCGCCGAGAGCCTCGATCTGGTCCAGCAGGCAGAATGGGTTCTGGTCTCCGACGTTGATGAATTCGTGAATATCCATGTCGGGGATGGGGATCTCGACAGTCTCTTTGCCGCCACCAATGACCCCGACATGATCTCGATGCAGTGGCGCCTGTTCGGCAACAGCTTCCGAAACAGCTACGACGACGTCCTGCTAACGCAAGAGCATAGCTACTGCGCACCGAAATACTGCCCTGCCCCGATCCAGGCCTGGGGCATCAAGACCATGTTCAAGACCGCCGGCGACTACGTTGCCGGCAGCTATGACCGTATCGGCGTCCACCGTCCACTCAAACGACGGATTGAAGGGATGCCCAAGTGGGTCGCAGGTAGCGGCAAACCGGTGCCCGAAGATATGGCCGATCAGGGCTGGCGCTTTGGCATTCGTGACCACGGCTACGATGTGGTGACCCTCAACCACTACGCCGTGCGCAGCACCGAGAGCTTCCTCGTCAAACGCGACCGTGGACGTGTCAACCATGTCGAACGCGATCAGGGGCTGGCCTATTGGATGCGCATGAACTTCAATATGGAGCAAGATACCTCTATCCAACGCCGCCTCCCCGCCACGAAAAAAGAGCTAACCCGCCTCAAACGTCTCAAAGGCATCAAAGCACTGCATGAGGCCGCCGTCACCGCCCACCGCAGCAAGATCACAGACCTGATGGCCCGTGAGGATATGAAGAGGTTCTACGATGAGATCACCTCGCCCAAGCTGACGCTTCTGTCGCGACACCTGAACTTTGTCTCCCGCGCACAGTTTAACGACGGCCCCGACGCGATTTCTGCCGACCTGATAGACCGGCTGGAACAGGTGCCCGTGCTCTAGCATCAGGACCAGAGACTGGCACCCACCGCCTATCACTTCGATTTCAACCGAAACCGCTGGATCTTTCCGGTTTCGGTCTTTGGAAGAGCATCAGTGTAGACGATATCGCGGGGGTATTTGTAGGGCGCGATGGTGGCCTTGACATGATCCTGCAAAGCCTTGGTTAGCTCCTGCGATGCCTCTGTGCCGTCCGCCAGAACCACATGAGCCTGCACAATCTCGCCACGGGCCTCATCGCTGGCGCCAATCACCGCACATTCCGACACCAGTTCGTGGGATAAGAGCGCGGCCTCGACCTCAGGACCCGCGATATTATATCCGGCGGAGACGATCATATCATCGTTGCGTGCGGCAAAATGCAGATACCCATCGGCATCCATCACAAAACTGTCGCCCGTAATGTTCCAGCCGTCCTTCACGTACTCGCCCTGCCGCGCATCACCGAGGTAGCGGCAGCCGGTCGGTCCCTTCACCGCCAGTCGACCAACCTCCCCCCGCGGCGCTTCATTGCCATCCTTGTCGAGGACCCGCACCTGATAGCCCCGCACAGGCTTACCCGTGCAGGCGGGACGATGGTCGTCAAACCGGTTGGAAATGAAGATATGCAGCATCTCCGTCGCCCCGATCCCATCCAGCATTGGCTTGCCAGTCTGCGCCATCCAATCGTCATAGACCGGTGCGGGCAGGGTTTCCCCGGCGGACACCGCCGCCCTGAGCGAGGAGAGATCCGCCCCCTCCTCCATCGCACGCAGCATCACCCGATAGGCGGTCGGCGCTGTGAAGCAGACCGTCGCCTTATAGCTCTCGATAATCTCGATCAGATTGGGCGGCGAGGCATTCTCCAGCAAGGTCGCCGCGGCTCCAAACCGCAGCGGGAAAATCGCCAGCCCTCCCAGCCCAAACGTAAACGCCAATGGCGGAGACCCGACAAAAATATCCTCAGGCGTGACCGCCAGAACCTCCGCCGCATAGCCATCGGCAATCATCAAGAGATCGCGATGAAAATGCATCGTTGCCTTCGGCGACCCCGTGGTGCCCGAGGTGAACCCCAGAAGGGCCACATCATCTCGGCCCGTCGCCGCCGCCTCAAACCGCACCGGTTTTTCCAACGCCAACCGGTCCAGCTCCGCATCATGGTTCGAAGTGCCATCGAACCCAACCACCGATTTCAGATGGGCTGAGGTTTTGGCACAGGCGACCAACTCCTCCATCAGCCGCGTATCACACAGCGCATGGCTGATCTCTGCCTTGTCGATGATCTTCGCCAGCTCGCCCGCCCGCAGCATCGGCATGGTATTTACCACCACAGCCCCCGCCTTGGTCGCCGCCAGCCAGCAGGCCACCATCGCCGGATTATTGGCGGAGCGGATCAGCACCCGGTTGCCGGGCTGCACCCCCAGATCTTCCACTAGCACATGGGCCAGCCGGTTAGTCCAATCCGCCAGTTCCTTGTAGGTTCGTCGCCGCCCATTGCCGATCAGGGCGGTATGATCCCCGAACCCTTTGTCGACCATGGCATCGGTCAGTTCCACCGCCGCATTCAATCGCTCAGGATAGGCGTACCCGCCGGTCAGAAACTCCGGCCACTGATCCACCGGCGGCAGATTATCACGGGTAAAAGTATCGATATGTGCGCTTGGACCCAGCATCTCAGCCTCCCTTCTGAAACGTGGAAATCGCCTGACGGGCAATCACCACACGTTGGACGTCAGATGCCCCTTCGTAGATCCGCAACGCTCTGATGTCGCGGTAGAGCTCCTCCACCTTCTGACCCTGCCGCACGCCATCGCCGCCATGCAGCTGGACGGCGTTGTCGATGACCTTCTGCGCCTGATCGGTGGAGAACAACTTCGCCATCGCAGCCTCTCGGGTGATGCGCGCAGCGCCACTATCCTTGGCCCAGGCTGCGCGATAGACCAGCAGCGCACTTGCGTCCACATCCAGCGCCATATCCGCGATATGCCCCTGTACCATCTGCAAATCCGCCAGCGGCGCCCCCTGCACGTGACGGTTTGTCACCCGCGCCAATGCCTCATCCAGCGCCCGACGCGCAAATCCCAGCGCCGCCGCCGCCACGGTGGATCGGAACACATCCAGCACCGACATGGCAATCTTGAACCCGGCCCCGGCCTCGCCCAACAGGGCGGTCTTCGGAATGCGGCAATCGCTAAACCGCAGGGTCGCGAGCGGGTGCGGTGCCAGTGTCTCCAAACGCTCTACAACCTCAAACCCGGGCAGTCCTGCAGGCACGACAAAGGCGCTTAACCCCCTTGCCCCCGGCCCCTCGCCAGTGCGGGCAAACAGCGTATAGACATCGGCAATGCCACCATTGGAGATCCAGGTCTTCTCACCATTCAGCACATAGTGATCGCCATCCAATGTGGCCGTCATGGTAGAGTTCGCCACATCCGAGCCGGACTGCGGCTCGGTCAGGGCAAAGGCTGAAATCGCCTTGCCGCTGCGTGTGAGCGGCAGCCATTCTGCCTGCTGCGACGGCGTACCAAACAGCGAAATCGCCCCCGTCCCCAGCCCCTGCATAGCAAAGGCAAAATCGGCCAGCCCATCATGGCGGGCCAGGGTCTCACGGATCAGGCACAGTGTCCGCACGTCCAAGGCCTCGCCTGTCATAGCCCCGGAATACTGCGTCCAGCCCCCAGCTCCCAAGGCCGACACCAACGCGCGGCAAGCGGCATCGGTATCGCTGTGATCAATATCCGCCAACGCGTCCTGTGCCCAACGGTCCAGATCCGCGGCCAACGCGCGATGGCGGTCTTCAAAAAACGGCCAGCTCAGAAAGGTCTTATCCGCCATAGCACTCCTCCCGGCAGCGGCACCCGCCGCCTGTCATCTTTCTTCAAATACTCCCGCCGGAGGCCGCCGCACCCTCCTCCGGTGCTGCGGCCTGCAAGGGCCGGATCAATCACCTTCAAACAGAGGTTTTTCCTTTTTGGCAAAAGCTTGATAGGCGCGCTCGAAATCAGCCGTCTGCATGCAGATCGCCTGCGCTTGTGCCTCGGCCTCAATCGCTTGCTCAATCGACATGGACCATTCCTGCGCGAGCATCGTCTTGGTCATCATATGTCCGAAATTCGGCCCCGCCACGATCCGCTCTGCCCAGCTCTGTGCCTCGCCCAGCAGTCTATCTGCGGGCACCACCTTGTTGTGAAACCCCCAGGCTGCCCCTTCATCCGCGCTCATTGATCGCCCGGTATAGAGCAGCTCTGCCGCACGCCCCTGGCCAATGATGCGCGGCAGGATCGCGCAGGCCCCCATGTCGCAGCCAGCAAGCCCAACACGAGTGAACAGAAACGCCGTCTTGGTGTCCGGCGTGGCGATCCGGATATCCGACGCCATGGCAATAATCGCGCCAGCCCCCACGCAAACACCGTCCAGCGCCGCAATAATAGGCTTGCCGCAATTCACCATCGCCTTCACCAGATCGCCGGTCATCCGGGTAAAGGCCAGCAACTCCTTCATCGACATTCTGGTCAACGGCCCAATGATATCATGGACATCGCCGCCAGAACTGAAGTTACCACCATTGGGCGCAAAAACCACCGCTTTCACATCGTCGTCATAATGCAATTCCCGGAACCAGTCCCGCAGCTCTGCATAGCTGTCAAAGCTCAGAGGGTTCTTTCGCTCGGGGCGGTCCAGCGCCACGGTGGCGATACCGTCCTCAATACTGCACAGAAAATACTTGGTATCCGTCGAAATCATCTGTCGCGTCCTTCATTTTCAAGCCGTCTGGCCACCTGATCCAACGCATCAGAGAGCGTCTGAACCTCGGCTTCGGGCACGCTGTCAAACATCTGGTCAATCCAAGCCTCATGGGCGGCGGCCTGACGGGCGAATTCCGAGATCCCCGCCTCCGTCAGCCTTACCCGGCTGGCACGTCGGTCTCCGGGGACCTTTTCGCGCTGCACATGGCCGTCATCCACCAGCCGTTCGACGATCCCGGTGACATTGCCATTGGAGACTTTAAGCACGCCAGACAGCTCGCTCATCTTCAGCCCGTCAAGATGCTGGCTCAGGGCTGCCATCACGTCAAACCGCGGCAGCGTGGTGGTAAATTCCTGTCGCAGGTTCTCGCGAATTTCGCTTTCCACAGCGCGGGTTGCCTTGAGCACTTTCAGCCACAGCCGCAGCCGGTCTTTGGAGCGGTCGGTTTGCATCAGATCTCACCTCCGGTAATGGGCAGCGCGCTGCCATTGATGGACGCTGCCGAAGAGGACGCAAGGAAAAGCGCGGCATCCGCCACCTCTTCCGGCTGGATAAAGCGGCCTTGCGGGTTGCCTGCGCGCAGCGATTTTGCAGCCTCCTCCTCACTCATCCCGGTGGTGGACACAATGGTCGCAATCGACCGCTCAAGCAGCGGCGTCTCAATAAAACCCGGACAAATCGCGTTTACGGTGATGCCACTGCGCGCGAGTTCCTGCGCCAGCGACCGCGTGAGGCCCAGAACCCCATGTTTCGCCGCGCAATACCCCGAAACATAAGGATACCCCTTGAGCCCGGCAGTTGAGGCAACAGCAATCATCCGCCCCCAGCCTGCCGACTTCATATCAGGGAGCGCGGCCTGCCACAGGTTGAACACCCCCGACAGGTTGACAGCCAAAGCCGCCTCGAAATCCGCCAGATCCATCTTGGCAAAGGGTTTCGACGGCGCAGCACCTGCATTGGCAATAGCAACACTCACCGGCCCATGCTGCTGTCGCGCCTGATCAAGCGCCACCCGCACCGCCTCTGCCTCGGTAACATCGCAGGCAAGCGGCAGGGCGCCCGTTTCAGCGGCCACTTCCTGCAGCGGTTCGATCCGCCGACCAAGCAGCGTGAGCCGCGCGCCCTGCCCGGCAAAGCTGCGCGCCAATGCGGCGCCCACGCCGGAACCACCACCGGTGACCACCACATGTTTACCGATCAGATCGCTCATGCCCGGATCACCTCTGCATCGCGGTCTGCCAGACGCCAGGCCTGATCCCGCCCCGCCAGATACGGCATCGGCCAACCTGCATGACGGTCGCCGATCCGGCTTGCCTCATGCAGGGTCCAATAGGGATCCGCCAGATGCGGGCGACCCACACAGACCAGATCAGCCCGTCCGGCCATCAGGATCGAATTGGCATGATCCGCCTCATAGATATTGCCCACCGCCATGGTCGCGATCCCGGCATCATTGCGGATCCGGTCCGAAAACGGCGTCTGGAACATGCGGCCATAAACCGGCTGCGCCTCCGTTGATGTCTGCCCCGCAGACACATCAATGATATCCGCCCCCGCTGCGGTGAAGGCCCGTGCGATCTCCACCGCCTCCTCGGGTGTCACCCCTTCATCGCCAACCCAGTCGTTGGCGGAAATACGAACGGACATTGGTTTGTCCACAGGCCAGACGGAACGCATAGCTTCGAAGACCTCCAGCGGGTAACGCAGCCGGTTTTCCAGAGCTCCGCCATAGGCATCTGTTCGAACGTTGGACTTTGGCGAGATAAACGACGAAATCAGATAGCCATGCGCTGCATGGAGTTCGATCATGTCAAATCCTGCCCGTTCAGCCATCTGCGCGGCGGCAACGAATTCATCCTTGATTGCGTCCATTTCCCCCCGCGTGATCTCCCGCGGGGCCGGGTTGCCATAGGACCACGCAATGGCCGAGGCGGAGACCGTTTCCCAGTTCCCCTCCCGCAACGGGGCGTCCATGGTCTCCCAGCCCAATTGGGTGGATCCCTTGCGACCGGAATGGCCAATCTGACAGCAGATCTTCGCGTCAGTCTCCGCGTGGACAAAATCTGTCAGCCGCGTCCACGCCGTCTCATGCTCTGGCGCGTACAAGCCAGGACAACCCGGCGTGATCCGCCCTTCTGCCGAGACGCAGGTCATTTCGGTATAGACCAGACCCGCACCGCCCTTGGCGCGCTCACCATAGTGGATGAGATGCCAATCGGTCGGACAGCCATCCTTGGCCTTGTACTGCGCCATTGGCGACACCACGATGCGGTTTTTGAGCAGCATCTCGCGCAGCCTATAAGGCGCAAACATTGGTGGCCGCGTCGGCGCATCTGCGGGTGCTCCCGCCGCCTCCTGAAACCACTTCTCCGCCGAGCCGAGCCAGTCTGCATCCCGCAGGCGCAGGTTTTCATGGGAGATCCGCTGCGACCGGGTCAGCAACGAATAGTTGAACTGCACTGGATCCATATCCAGATAACGCTCCACCTCTTCAAACCACTCCAGCGAGTTGCGCGCCGCCGATTGCAGCCGCAACACATCCAGCCGCCGCTCCTCCTGATAGCGCACAAACGCCTGCTCCAGCGTCGGTTCGGTCGTGATGAACTCTGCCAATGCAATCGCACTGTCGAACGCAAGCCGGGTTCCCGAACCGATTGAAAAATGCGCCGTGGCCGAGGCATCGCCCAGCAATACCACGTTTTCATGGTGCCAAGTCTCACACAGAACCCGCGGGAAGTTGATCCACACCGCAGAGCCGCGCAAGTGATCAGCATTCGAAATCAGGGAATGCCCGTCCAGATGATCGGCAAAGATCTCCTCGCAGGTCCGCAGGATCTCCTCCTTACTCATCGCTTCAAACCCCCAGTTTTCCCAGGTCTGAGCAGAGCATTCGACAATCACCGTGGCAGTGTCGGCATCGAATTGATAGGCATGGATCCACATCCAGCCGTGCTGTGTCTTCTCAAAGATAAAGGTGAAGGCATCGTCGAATTTCTGCTTTGTGCCCAGCCATATGAATTTGCAGGGGCGCACATCGACGTTGGGCTTGAATTGGTCCGCAAATTCACTGCGGACGCGGGAATTCAACCCATCACAGGCAACCACCAGATCATAATCCGCCTGATAGGAGGCTGCAGGCCCGACTTCCGTCTCAAACTGCAGATCAATGCCCAGTTCGCGCGCCCGCTCCTGCAGGATCACCAGCATCGCCTTGCGACCGATCCCGGCAAACCCATGCCCACCTGAGACGGTCCGCGCGCCACCATGCACAACGGCGATATCATCCCAATAGGCAAATTTATCGCGGATCTGCCCGGCGCTGACGGGATCGTTCGCAGTCAGGTTCTCAAGCGCATCATCAGACAGCACAACACCCCAACCGAACGTGTCATCCGGTTTGTTACGCTCAAAAACCGTGATCTCAGCGTCAGGTTGGCGCAGCTTGGTTGAGATCGCAAAGTAAAGGCCAGCCGGGCCGCCTCCCAAACAGGCGATTTTCATGATGCCACTCCCCTATTGCTGTCTAAACTGCAAACAGGATAAGCGGATCACGATAAACTTCAAGCTTAAACTTTTATACTTGAAGCTTTTACAAATATGACTGATTTGCCCCTTAAAGGAATATTCACCCAAACCTGAAAAACTTCGATCTGCGGCAGGACACTCCGGGTTTTTCGGGGCCTATCGGTACGCGGGCGATAAATCCGCTTACATACCACCACGTATTCCCCCAACATTTCAGCTATCTAGGCGTCATAGTTGATGTTGAGAACTTATTGAACCGGCCCTATCTCCTCGCGAATACGACAATATTTAAATAAGCAATATCAATAACATAAACGTATCCTTGGTATACTGTCACGCCTGTGGATAAGTCAGGGGGCAACCTAAGGACTCTCAACCCTTGAGCGACTTGAGCGCAAACCTCGCGAAACGTGGAATATTGTCAGCATTCTACAAAAAAGAACACGATTTTCAAAATTTTACTGGATATTTTCAGCCGAAAAATCGCTATCCATCAAACACTGGTTACGATGATTTCGACATTTCATCCACAGCCCACCACTCGAATACCCCCATAAGCTGCAGTCCGCAGCCAGAGGCAGCCGTAAAAAAACCGCGCGGAATGGGCCGCGCGGTCTTTGGATTCACCCTCGCTGTCTGCGATATGTTCAAAGCTCTCGCAGATACTGCATGACTGCCGGACGCACGGTCTGTTCGCCCCGATGACGGGCGTCCGTGATGATTTTGCGGATATCATTCAGGTCTACACGCATCAGCAAGGACTTTACCGGACCAACTGAGGCAGGCCGCATGGACAGCACCCGAAGCCCCATCGCAGCAAGACAAACAGCCTCAATCGGGCGGCCAGCATCTTCACCGCAGAAACTGAGCGGAGTACCGGATTTCTCACAGCGTTCAACGATCTGCGCGATGAAGCTCAGGAAGCTGACATTCAGCGTATCGTAGCGCTTGCGCACCCGCTCATTCTCACGGTCAGCGGCAAAAAAGAACTGCTTGAGGTCATTGCCGCCAATCGACAGGAACTCCACCTCGTCAAAGAACTTCTGCGGCGCAAAGGCGAGAGAGGGGGTCTCCAGCATCGCCCCGACTTCCAGCTTCTCAGGCAGAGGATGGCCTAGACGGCGCTCCCGCTCCAGTGTTTTGGCGACTTCCGCCTTGGCGTCGCGGAACTCCTCGAACTGGGCCACAAAGGGAAACATCAGCGTTAGCGGACGTCCATTGGCAGCCCGGATCAGCGCCTGCAACTGCATCCGCATCACGCCGGGCTTGTCCAGGCCCACACGGATTGCCCGCCAGCCAAGCGCCGGGTTGGGCTCATCCGTTGGCTTCATATAGGGCAGGACTTTGTCCGAGCCGATATCCAGCGTGCGAAACACCACCCGCTTGCCGCCCGCCGCATCCAGAACCCGCTGGTACAGCGCCACCAATTCTGAACGTTTGGGCATCTGGTTGCGAACCAGAAACTGCAATTCGGTGCGGAACAGGCCAACGCCCTCAGCGCCTGAGTTTTCCAGCGATGGTAGATCTGCCATCAGCCCGGCGTTCATCATCAGATGCACCCGGCGACCATCCCGCGTCAGCGCCTGCTTGTCGCGGATCGAGGCATAGCGCTCCTGCGCCTTGGCCTGCATGGCAATCTTGTCACGGAAGGCGCCGACAACGGTATCATCGGGCCGCAGATGCACCACGCCCTGCTCGCCATCGACCATGATGTGGTCGCCGTTCAGCGCCTCGGTCGTGATGCGTTTGGCATGGACCACCAGCGGGATCGCCAAGGCACGGGCGATGATCGCGGCATGGGAGCCCACGGAGCCCTCCTCCAGCACGATACCACGCAGATTGCGGCCATATTCCAGCAACTCTCCCGGACCGATATTGCGCGCAATCAGAACCGGATCATCAGGCAGCTCGGCGCCAGTCTCACTGCCCTGCCCAGTCAAGATGCGCAGCAGACGGTTAGACAGATCATCAAGGTCGCTGAGACGCTCGCGCAGATAGGCGTCCTGCACCTGGCCCATCCGGGCACGCGCCTGCGATTGTTCTTTTTCCACAGCGGCTTCTGCGCTCAAGCCCCGGCCAATGTCCTCTTCCATCCGGCGCATCCAGCCCTTGGAATTGGCAAACATCCGATAGGCTTCCAGAACCTGCAACTGTTCTTTGTCGCCGGTTTGGGTGACCTCCAGCATCTTGTCGACACCCACGCGCAGTTCCTCAACCGCCTCATGCAGGCGCTCCAGCTCGCGGTGGGGATCATCGGCGATAGGGTTGGTCACCACGACGCGCGGCTCATGCAGCCAGACATGGCCCTCCACGGCGCCTTCCTGCGCGATGGTACCGCGCAACAGGACAGGCTGCTGGTGCAGCGGAGACAAGGCCGCGCCTTCCCCGACAAAGGCGCCAAGCTCGGTCATCTCGGCGATGACCATAGCCACCACCTCCAGTGCGTAGACCGCATCAGAAGAGAATTCACGCCCCTCTTTGGACTGCACCACCAGCACGCCCAGCATCTCGCCCAGACGCTGGATCGGCACACCGAGGAAAGAGGCAAAACGCTCCTCCCCCGTTTCCGGCATATAACGGAAGCCCTTGGCGTTGGGCGCGTCAGGCGTGTTCACCACCTTGCCATAGCGCGCCACACGGCCCACCAGCCCCTCACCGATCCGCATGCGCGTCTGGTGCACGGATTCCACGTTCAGGCCCTGAGTCGCACAAAGTTCAAGCGTCTCATCATCGCGGAACAGATAGACCGAGCACACCTCGCTGCGCATGCTGTCGGCAATCAGCTGCGTGATCTTGTCCAGACGGGCCTGACCGGCATCGTCACCGGCCATCGCCTCACGCAAGCGCATCAATAAGTTGCGACTTTCGGATTCGGTCGTCTTTACCATGGGGGCCGTTCACACAGGTTGTCGGTGTCAGGCGGCCAGGTCCAGATCAGGCCGCCTTGTCCAATTCAAACGCATCATGCAGTGCTTGCACCGCAAGTTCCATGTATTTCCGGTCGATCAGCACCGAAATCTTGATTTCGGAGGTGGTGATCACCTTGATGTTGATGCCTTCATCCGACAGCACCTTGAACATCTTCGCTGCAACTCCAGATTGCGAGCGCATGCCGATGCCGACCACAGAAACCTTGGCGACATCACGGTCTGCCAGCAGCTCTGCATAGTTCAGCTCGCCCTTTTCCTTCACCGCCTGAAGCGCCTGCTCGGCACGCGCGACCTGATCGGTCGGACAGGAGAAGGTCATATCGGTGCGGCCCTCGTCAGAGATATCCTGCACGATCATGTCCACATTCACGCCCGCTTCGCTCAGCGAGGTGAAGATATGCGCCGCGATGCCGGGACGGTCGGCGACCGACTGGACGGTCAGCTTGGCTTCGTCACGGGAATAGGCCACACCGGCCACAACATTGGATTCCATGATTTCCTCCTCGTCGCAGACCAGGGTTCCGGCCTCGTCCGATTGTTCCTCGAAACTGGACAGCACGCGCAGTTTCACCTTGTAGCGCATCGCCAGCTCGACCGAGCGGGTCTGCAAGACCTTGGCCCCCAGCGAGGCCAGTTCCAACATTTCCTCAAACGCGATCTTGTCCAGCTTGCGCGCCTTGTCACAAATCCGTGGGTCGGTGGTATAGACCCCGTCCACATCGGTGTAGATATCGCAGCGCTCAGCCTCAAAGGCCGCAGCAAAGGCCACGGCGGTGGTGTCCGATCCGCCCCGTCCCAGTGTGGTAATGCGGCCTTCGGGGCTGATCCCCTGGAAGCCTGCGACCACGGCGACTTTCATGCCTTCGCCGAATTTCGCGTTGATGTTCTCCGGCGGGATTTCCTCGATCCGGGCCTGGCTATGGGCGCTGGTGGTCTTCAACGGCACCTGCCAGCCCTGCCAGCTGCGCGCCGGGATATCCATCTCCTGCAGGGTCAGCGCCATCAGCCCGGCGGTGACATTCTCGCCAGAAGACACAACCGCATCATATTCGCGCGCATCAAACAGCGGCGAGGTCTCATTGACCCAGCCGACAAGCTCATTGGTCTTGCCCGACATCGCAGAGACGATGACAATCACATCGTAGCCCTTGGCCACCTCGACGCCCACGCGTTTCGCCGCGCGGCGGATGCGGTCCAGATTGGCGACAGATGTGCCACCGAATTTCATCACAAGAACGGGCATTGGGCAAAACTCTCCGTGCGCTTGCGGGTTTCAACTCCCCGCCTCTTATGCGAGCGGCCTCAGGAGGGCAAGCCTGCGGATTGTAGCGATACACATAGAAACGCAGGGGCAACACGCAATATTGATGCGTAAGAACCGCCATGCACGGTCGATCTGCTTAATTGCGCCAGAACCGGATGGTCAGAATGGCATAAACTGCCATCAATTCCAGCCGCCCAATCAGCATCGCCGCGCTCAATATCCACTTCGCCCCGTCATTCAGCGTCGAGAAATTACCCGCAGGTCCAATCCGATCGCCGAGGCCGGGGCCGATATTGGCCACAGCCGTTGCAGCCCCGGATACCGCCGTCACAAAATCCAGCCCCGTCAGGGCCAGGGCCCAGGCCACGATTCCCAGCGTCACAACGAAGAACATGAAAAAGGAAATCACCGAGCTCAGCACCTCGGTATCCACCGCCCGCCCCTGATAGCGTGGCACAAACACCCCATGTGGCGAATGGATCCGCTGGATCTGCACCCGGATCGAGGCAAACAGCAACTGATACCGGAAGATCTTGACCGAACAGGCAGTGGACCCCGCACAGCCCCCGATCAACCCGATGAAGAAGAACAGCATGACCAGAAAGCTGCCCCACTGCATATAATCGACACTGGCGTAGCCGGTGCCGGAAATGATCGAGGTGATATTGAACAGCGCTTCACGCACGGCCTGTTCCGGATGATGTGGAAAGACGTAGACCAGCACACAGGCGGTCACCACCACCAGCAGGGCAATTGTCGTCAGAAATGCCCGGATCTGGCTATCACGAAACAGCGGTTTGGACTGGCCGTTGATCATCTGCACATAGCGCACGAACGGCAGCGCCGCGAGGATCATGAATACTGATGCCGCATATTCGGGCTCCCCAGTGAAGGTCCCGAAAGACGCGTCATAATTGGAAAACCCGCCGGTCGAACAGGTGGTCAGCGCATGGACCAGCGCGTCGAACGGCTCCATCCCCAACAACATATAAACCACCATACAGGCGACGGTCAGCCCCACGTAGATCAGCGAAATCTGTTTCGCGATCGCCTGCGCGCGGGGCAAGATTTTACCCATGGTATCAAAAGCTTCTGAGCGGAAAATCTGCATTCCACCGACCCGCAATTCGGGCAGGAACACCATCGCGACCACAATAATCCCGATGCCACCCAGCCATTGTAGGATGCCGCGCCACAGCAACAGCCCGCGCGGCAGATCGTCCAACCCGGAGATCACGGTGGAACCGGTGGTGGTGAGGCCCGACATAGCCTCGAAAAACGCGTCCACAAACCGCAACTCGGTGGCGCCGAGCATAAGCGGGATGGCTCCAAACAGCGGCAGCGCCACCCAGACCAGCGTGGTCAGCAGAAAGGTCTGCTGAATGGTCAACCCCTCGCGCACCCCATTGGCACAGGAGAGCGCGATCAGCCCGCCGCCAAGGATGGTGATCACCGCGCTTTCGAGGAAAACCGGCCACTCCCCCTGCCCGTCGTATAGATCGACGGCCAGAGGAAACACCATGGTCGCCCCAAGAATGGCCACCAACAGGCCAATGACATATCCAACCGGACGCAGATCCAACATGGTCGCAGCGTTGGCCTGCCCCGCACAGACTGTCAAGAGACTGCGCGCGTCCGGCAGGCTGGCCCTATTGTTTTGCCCGTGACTTAGACGCAGGTTTGGCCTTTGCAGCGGCTGGCTTCGCCGTGGTTGGCTTCGCAGCCGCCTGTTTGCCACTATCCTGTTGTCCCGGGGCCGCCCCTGCGGCCTGACCCGCCATCAAGGCCTGCGCGCTGGTGGTTCCGGTCTGTTTTAGACCCATCTGTCGGCTATCGGTCACGACAGGCTTTGCCTCAGATTTGGCCGCCGCCGACTTAAGAGTGGCTGGCATCTGCGCCGGTTTCGACGGCGCACGAGGTGTTTTGCGGCGGGCCGCAGGCGCAGAGGGTTTTGATGCAGTCGGCTTCGCAGCGCTACCGCCACTGGTGGTTCTTTGGCTGGCAAACCCGCTCTGGTCGGAAGTGGTCTGGGTTGGGGTCGCTACTGCCTTGGTGGCCTTTGAGGCTGCTGCCTCTGTAGTGATGACCCCGCTCGGGGCAGGTTTATTGATCTTTTTGACCGCTGCAGATTGCGCTGGACGGGCCGGTTTGCGCGTGGCCTTACGGCGGGCAGGCGCAGGCTTTGCAACCGTATCGTTGGACGATGACGGCAATGCGGTCTTGGTGCCAGTCTTGCCAGTGACGCCATAAGTCGCAGCCATAGCCTCTCGAGCCAAGGCCATCTGCGCCGCAGGCACCGCCCCCATCAGAGTCATGGCGCCACGCCAGAACCGCAACTGGTTACCAACAATCGTGCCAGCCAGCGCAGCAGGGGTTCGGGGAAGGTCTGTGAAATCGAGTAGAGGGATCATCAACATCTCCTGTTTGGCGGGCAGCTTTTGCGGCCTCCTGAGGATGGGAGTCGCAACGCACGCACCCCTTCAGGTTGCAAGTCTAGCTGATTATTGCCGCAGTGCAGCAAAAAAATGCCGCAACGCAGATGACCATTGATTAACAAAAGAAACCGCCGCCCGAATGGGCAGGCGGTTCGGTTTGATAGGCCAAGTCTGCGGCGGAATACGCGCCTCAGGCGCCCTCAGCCCTGATGGATCAGCGTCGCGAACATCTTCGGATCAATGCTGCGGGCCGCAAATGTCTGCCCCTGTGTCAGAACGCTGATCGCATCGTGGCTGTGCAGGCTTTCCTGATGGCTGGCGACAACCCGGAAATCACCGATCCGTGGATCCGACTGCAACGCCTCACAGAACAACCGCGCCGCATCTTCCACAAAGATCGGGTTCGCCGCGTTCAACTCGGCAAAGGCCTGTTCGTCCTCACGCTTCACCATCACCTGCGTTTCAGTCGGCACCGCGCGGCGGCAATGATCAATCACATCTTCAAACCACAACATCGAGGCGCCCGGTTCCTGCACCAGAGATATCCGCGCAACCGAGCGCTGCGAATGCGGCGTCGCCAGCTGCCCCCGTGAACTACGTGCGTGTTCACTCAACTCAAGTGAGCAGGGACAGGTCGAGGAGTAGACATAATCAAGATGGATAATCTTCGTCCGCTCACCGTCGTGATCGACGATTTCCAGAGCGATATCATAGTACTGATAGCCCGACAGGCCCGACCGCAGGCTTTCGACCTTCACCGGAAAGGAAAACCGCATCTGAAGGCGCGCATCCAGGCTCTCCAGATCTGTCAGATAATCATCCAGAGCCGCCTCCATCACCTCAAAACTGAAGGTGCGCTCGGCATGTTTGTAGAACGACCGCATAATCCGGGACATATTGATGCCCTTCTTGTCGGCATCCAGGCTGACGGTGCCGGTGACGCTGGTTTCCAGTGTCAGGTCCCCATTGTCACGGGTGTGAAAGCGAATCGGCAGGCGAAAGTTGGAAATCCCCACATGCTGGATCTGTTCATGCGCGCCCCGGATCAGGCTCGAAGGGCCGTTTTGCAGATCCGGCAGGGTTGCACGATAGCTGATGTCAGCCTCAAATCCCTCAGGGTAGTGTCGCGACAGATCCGGATAATTGCCCACTGGCGCATCCGGAAGAAGCCGCGCGACCGCCGGGTTCAACTGGGCAATTTCAGTCTCGGTGGCTGCGCTGGCCCATTGGCGCAATAGGTCGAGCGCCTCTTCTGCGTCCGCTCGATCAGGCGCCTTGGTCAGATTACGCGAGTGAGAGTTCATGACACAGAGACCTCCGCTGATGCTGCCCGATCATCAGGCGGCAGGATTGGTTTTAGTCTGTTACGCGGCAGATCGCAAAACAGATCATTCAAAAGCGTCGTGTTTTGCGTATTTCCGGCGATTGCCCCAAGATCACCTAGGATCGGTTCCCAGCTGAGGCAGGCAACCCAAATTGCCCCCTGCCCCAACTGCATCTTGGTGTCGCCCCGTTCAGCCCTCAGCCGCCGCAAGCGCTTGCGTCAGATCCGCAATCAAATCACCTGCATCCTCCAACCCGACCGAGAACCGCACCAGCCCCGGGGTGATGCCCAGCTCATCCTTCAACTCCTCCGACAACCGCTGATGGGTGGTGGTGGCTGGATGGGTGGCAATGGATTTCGCATCGCCCAGATTGTTGGAAATCACCGGGATGGTGAGCGCGTTCAGGAACCTGAATGCCACCTCCTTGCCGCCTTTTAGATCCAGCGACAGCACAGTGCCGCCCTTGCCGCCCAATTGCCGCTGGACCAGCGCGTGTTGGGCGTGATCTTCCAGCCCCGGATACATCAACCGCAACAGCGCCGGATGACCGCTCAGCGCCTGCGCCAGTTCCAGCGCACTGTCCGCCTGCGCATTCACCCGGAGCGAAATTGTCTCCAGCCCCTTTAGCAGGGTCCAAGCATTGAACGGGCTGAGGCTGCCGCCGGTGTGTTTCATATAGGGCTCAACGGTGCCGCGGATAAAATCGCGCGTTCCAAGGATGACGCCACCCAGAACCCGGCCCTGCCCGTCGATATGCTTGGTGGCTGAGTAGATCACCACATCCGCGCCCTGTTCGATGGCGTTTGAGAACACCGGAGTCGAGAACACATTGTCCACCACGACGGTGGCACCGACCGCATGGGCCAGCTCCGCCACCGCTGCAATGTCGATCACTTCCAGCGTCGGGTTGGACATGGATTCGAAAAACACCGCCTTGGTGTCGGGCCGTAGCGCCGCGCGCCAAGCGCCAAGATCGGTGCCATCAACAAAAGTCACCTCAACCCCAAAGCGGGTCAGGATATTCTCAAGAATATAGAGACAGGAGCCAAACAGCGCCTTGGCCGAAACCACATGGTCACCCGTCTTCAGCATCGAAGTGAGCGCGCCATTGACCGCCGCCATGCCGGACGCGGTGGCAAAGGCGTCCTCGGCCCCTTCCAGCGCGGCAATCCGCTCTTCGAACATAGCCACCGTGGGGTTGCCGTAGCGGGCATAGATGAATTCATCGGGACCGGTCTCGATGAACCGGGCCTCAGCCTGCTCAGCGCTGTCATAGACAAAGCCCTGCGTCAGGTAGATCGCTTCGCTGACCTCATTGTACTGGCTGCGCCGGGTGCCGCCATGCACCAGTTTGGTGCGTTTGTTCCAGGTCTCGCTCATCTTCTATCTCCTTGCGCGCAATGCGCATTAAAAAAACCCCCGTTCGGCCAAGCGAAAGGGGGTCCTTCACATCCTGACCTCTTTAGCGGGATTGTTTTACGTGGCCCGCAATCCGGTAAACAAATCGCCACGATATGTGAGCTTCGGATACGCCGAAACCGCCGTTTGGTCAAGTCCGCAGCGGCACTGCGCGCCCTTCAGCCCCTGGTGTTCCATCACACCCGCGTGACCCAACCTCAAAGACGACGAGAGACCCGCGACATGCGACACCCCAGCCGCCAATGCAAATGCGAAAGCCCCGGCTCACTCCGTCTCATCCACCTCGGCATCCGGCAGCGCATAGGCCTGAAACACCCGCGCCTGGGTCATGAAGAAGGCAAACATCGCCAGCGACAGACCAAACGTTTTGAAGTAGACCCAGGTCCCTTCGCTCTGGGTGCGCCAAATCACCTCGTTAAGAACCGCCAGCGCAAAGAAGAAATAACACAGCCGCCGGGTCAGGATCATCCAGCCGGCATCCTGCAGCGGCATCAGGTCATCCATCGCCACCTTCAGATAGCTCTCGCCCCGCAGAAGACCGATTGCCAAGGCACCGCCCAGCAGCACATAGAGGATCGTCGGCTTCATCTTGAAAAACCGTTCATCATTGAACCAGACAGACAGTCCGCCAAACAGCACCACAATGATCAGCGTGCCAACCTGCATCTTGGAGATGTGCCCAGTAAGCCGCCACAGCGCCAGACTTGAGAGGATCATCAGAGGGATGAAGCCTGCGGTGGCAATGATGAACCCCCGGTATTCTTCCCCGCCAATCACAAACACCTCGTCGCGCAGCCACAGATAGCCTGCGAAAAACGCAACAAGCGGGCCGTATTCCAGCACCAGTTTCAGGGTTGGGTTGATGGGTTTGCCCGCCATGGGATCTCCTGCCTGTTGCGCCCGCGCGTCATCTGCGGTCGCGGTGCGTTCTGCGAAATCTGGGTTGCCTGCCTCTGGTCTTCAACCTGTTGGGTCATCATAGAGTGGTGAAGGGCCAGCGGATCAGCCGCCCATCTCCACTATCACGGCCCCCAGCGCGATCAAAGCCATCAGCGCAATCCGGCGCGGACCAACGGTTTCCTTTAGCACCAGCCAGCCGATCAGGGCCGCGAACACGGTCGAGGTCTCACGCAGCACCGCTGCCTCGCCCACCTTGTCCAGCCGTGTCGCCAGCATCACCGCACCAAAGGAGCCAAAGGCAATAAGACCGCCCAATAACCCCTTGGCCATCAGGGGACCGGGATCAGGGCGTGGCGTCATCGCCCTCCAGCGCAAATAGGCATAAGGCGGCATCGCCAGCCCGTCGATGAAGAAGAACCAAGCAAGGAAGGTGAAAGGATCCGCCGTCGCGCGGATACCATAGGCATCATAGGTGGTGTAAAGCGCCACAAAGATACCGGTGACCCCTGCCAGCGCCAGCGCACTGCCAAGGGTCTCACGATCGCTGGTCAAATTGCGAAAATTGTAGAGCGCAAGGCCAAAGATCCCCGCCAAAAGCACGGCAACCCCCAGCCACTGGACCGCCGTAAACCGCTCATCAAACAGAACCGAGGCGCCAAGCACCGTGAACAGCGGCCCGGTGCCTCGCACGACCGGGTAAACAACGGTATAGCTGCCCTTACTGTAGGCCAGCCCCTGCAGGATCTTATAGGCCACATGGATCCCCCAGACGGCCGCAAAGATTGGCCACATATGTGGTTCCGGCCAAGGCACGACGAACAACGCCAGCGGCATCGCCATCATCCCATAGGAAAAATCAATCGCCCCGCGCGACAACCAAGGATCATAGCGCCCTTTCTGAAGCGCCCCGAACACCGCATGCAACAGCGCAGCCATCAGGGCCAGAGCAAGGGCCATATGGTGCCCCGCCTCCGTGCCTTCCAGCGAGATCAGCCAATCGCTCAATTGAAATACCTTTGCGCCAAGACAGATGACCGGGGGTTTTCCACCCCCGGACCCCGGAGGATATTTTCAGCCAGAAGATGGGTGGGCCTGCGTTGGTCAGGAACGTTCCAGACCGGTGAGCGCAGCAGCAAATTCTTCCGGGTCGAAAGGCGCCAGATCATCGATTTGCTCGCCCACGCCAATGGCATGGATTGGCAGGCCGAAGCGATCCGCCAACGCCACCAGTACGCCACCCTTGGCGGTGCCGTCCAGCTTGGTCATCACCAGACCGGAGACATCTGCGAGCTTCTGGAAGGTCTCCACCTGATTGAGGGCGTTCTGACCGGTGGTCGCATCCAGCACCAGCAGCGTATTATGCGGCGCGGTCTCGTCCTTCTTGCGGATCACGCGGACGATTTTGGCCAGCTCTTCCATCAGGTCGGCGCGATTCTGCAGGCGTCCGGCCGTATCAATCATCAGAAGATCTGCGCCGTCTTCCTGCGCGCGGGTCATCGCGTCGAAGGCAAGGCTGGCCGGATCAGACCCTTCCGGAGCGGTCAGGACCGGCACGCCCGCCCGATCGCCCCAGACCTGCAACTGCTCCACTGCTGCCGCGCGGAAGGTGTCGCCTGCGGCAATCACCACCTTTTTGCCCGCAGCCTTGAACTGGCTGGCCAGCTTGCCGATTGTGGTGGTCTTGCCGGAGCCATTAACCCCCACCACCAAAACCACCTGCGGGCGTTTCTGGTAGATCGGCATGGGACGGGCAACCGGCTCCATGATCCGGGCCACTTCTGCGGCCAGCAGTTCCTTGATCTCGCGGGTGGACAGCCGTTTGCCAAATCGACCCTCGGCCATATTGGCGGTGACCCGCAGCGCGGTATCGACCCCCATGTCAGCCCCGACCAGAAGGTCCTCCAGCTGTTCCAGCATCTCGTCATCCAGCGCGCGGCGCGGCTCATCCGCTTTGCCGCGCCCCATCAGACGCCCCAAGAGACCCGGCGTTGCCGGAGTTGGATCCGGCGCGACCGTCGGCTTGATCGATGGTTTCGCCATCGGCTCCGCCGGTTTTTTCACGGGCTCCGCCGGTTTTGTAATGGGCTCCGCCGGGCGGGGCGATTGTTCGGGCGTCTGGGCCGGGATCTCGGCAGGCGCATCTACGGGGATCTCGGACGGCGCTTCAGACGGCACTTCCACTGGCGGAGCCTTCGGAGCCTCAACAGGCTGTTCAGCTGGACCCTCGACAGGCGGTGCGGACGGCGGCACATCAGGTGTCTTTTCAGGTGCAGGCTGATGCGGGGCCGCAGCCTCTGCACCCTCCTCGACGATGGCATCCAGCCCTTCCTCAAGCTTGTTCGACGACTTGAACAGCCGGTCCTTCAGTTTTGAGAAAAACGCCATGTCGGTCTCCGCAGATTGGGTCGGTGCGAGTTGTTACGCGGACACCTAATGCGGTTTTGCGGCAAGTGCAAAGCACCTCGCCGCATCAACCGACGCAAATCCGGTCCCGGCCTAAAGAAACGCCAGCAGAAACCCCGCCTGCGCGCCCCAGTAAAGCGGCCAAACCACATAAGGCGTGATCCGCCGCGCCGGGTGATCTTCGCCCAACACAAAGGTCTCAAACGCGAGCACAATATCAGAGGCCATGAAGGCCACCGCCGCCGGCAGCACCAGCGCCAGACCCGTCAGCCCAATGCCCAGCGGCAAAGTCAGCGTCGCCAGCCCCATGCACAAGATAATTGGCACATAGGCCAGTACAGGCCCCTTCAACGCACCAGCCCGCGGTGCCAGCAGCCGTACCATGGCAAGCCCGACCATAGCCAGCACCAGCACGCCGACCAGTTGCGGCAGCTGTACCAACCTTGCGAGATCACTGCTCTCCTGACCAAGGAACAGAAAAATATAAATGAGATGGCCTGCCGCAAAGGCGCCCACTCCAGCCATGAACGCGCCCTCCCCGTCGCGCGACAGGCAGAAATCGCCCACTGCGCAGAGGCCAAGCGCCAGGGTCAGCAGCAGCGGCCCTCCTCCCAGCCATGCGGCAACGGCCAGCAGGAGCACCGCCAGCGTCTTGGTCACGCTGCGCAGCGCGCTGGGAGGTCGCGCGGTCAACCCTAGGTACAAAAGCGCCGAGAGCGCCGCCGCCACAATCAACACATCCCCTGCAGGGCTGCTTCCAAAACCTGGCATGTCGCTCTCCCCTTCGTTGCAGCTGCGGTCTGCGCCGGTGCTTGCTTTGCGTGCCGTGCCTTAAGTTGGCCGGTATATGACTGATGTTGCCCGCCTCTTCGCCAACGGTCAAAGGTGACGCCGCGCAACCCAATCGCAAAGCCGACTGCGCGACAGACCCCGAAATGTTGCTGAACATGGGTCACGGAAATATTGGCCAGAACCCTGCGCCTCTGGCACAGTTGGCCCATGCGACAGCTCAGCTTGATTCTCTCGACGGTGCTCTGTGGCCTCCTGTCCGAGGACCGCCCCGCTTGGGCCGGCGCGCCGCTCACTGCCGATCAGTTCGACCGCTACACCCAAGGCCGCACATTGTTCTACGGCTTCGACGGGGTGCCCTACGGGGTTGAACGCTATCTGCCGAACCGCCGGGTGATCTGGTCATTTCTGGACGGGCAATGTCAGGATGGCGAATGGTACCCAGAGGCTGATCAGATCTGCTTTGTCTACGATGAGATCGGCACACCGCAGTGTTGGCAGTTCTCAATCGGCGACGATGGGCTGATTGCACAGTTCGACGGCGACCCGGAGGCCACTGAGCTGTATGAGGCCGAAGACATCGGCGAGGACATGCTCTGCCTTGGTCCCAAGATTGGCGTTTAGCCCCCTTCGCACAAACCCTGACCTTAACCGTATCGACGCGGGTGGCTTCTGCGCAACCTCAGCTTTGCCAGCGGTTCAGAACAGGGACCCCTGGTCATCCGGCGCCGCCTTGCCGCTCTGGCGCTTACCCGGTTTGGACGCCTCTGATTTGGACGCGCTGGGTTTCTTTGTCGACGGCATCGCTCGATCTGCGGTGCCTGCCTCTCCCGTCATCACAGCGATTTCCGCATCGGCAAATTCGATCCGTAAACCTGCCTGCGTGGCGGCATCTGCGGCCCGGGTCACCACGCCATCCTTGCTGCGCACCACGGCATAGCCGCGCTCCAGCGTGGCCTTGTAGCTGAGGATCTCCAGCTGCCGACCCGTTGCCTCCAGACGGTGCCGGTGCCGGTCCAGCCGCTGTGTCTGCACGGTTTCAAGCCGCTGCGCCAGTTGGCCAATGTGATCCCGTTGACGTCCAAGCTCCTGCTGGATCGGGCGCAGCGTCAACCGCGACGAGAGATTGCGCAGCCGATCCTGACGGGCTGTGACCAGCTGACGCAGCGTGCTGGGCCGCAGCGCAGCCGCCGCCTCGCTCAGCCGCAGGCGGCGACGCTCAACTCCCCGGATCAGCGCATCGGGCAGCCGTTCGGACACCCGGTCCAGCCGCTGGCGCGGCGTTTCCAATAGCGTATCGGGCTTCGGCAACGCCCGCGCCAGATCGTTCAGCCTCTGCCGTCGCTGCTGCACCGCCTGACCCGCCGAGCGCACCAGCCGCGCGCCCTGATTCTCGGTCCAGCCCAGCAGTTCCAACCGCACCGGGACCGCCAGTTCCGCCGCCGCCGTCGGGGTCGGTGCGCGACGGTCGGACACAAAATCAATCAGCGTGGTATCCGTCTCATGCCCCACGGCCGAGATCAGCGGGATCTGACTGTTCGCGACAGCCCGGGCGACAATTTCCTCGTTAAAGCCCCACAGGTCCTCGATCGAGCCCCCGCCACGGGCCACAATGATCAGGTCCGGTCGTGGCAGCGCGCCCCCCGGTGTCAGCTGGTTGAATCCTTCGATGGCGCGCGCCACCTCCGGCGCGCAGTTCGGCCCTTGCACGGCGACCGGCCAGACCAGCACCTTGCGCGGGAAACGGTCGCGCAGCCGGTGCAGGATATCGCGGATCACGGCCCCTGAAGGCGAGGTCACCACCCCGATGATCTGCGGCAGATACGGCAGCGGTTTTTTCCGCTCCGGCGCAAACAGGCCCTCGGCCTCCAGCTGTTTCTTGCGCTTTTCCAACAACGCCATCAGCGCGCCCTGCCCGGCAACCGCCACCTCATCGACGTTCATATTGTATTTCGACTGTCCGCCGAACGCCGTCAACCGGCCGGTGACAACCACCTCCAGCCCCTCTTCCGGCACCACGGAGAGGCTTGCGATCTGCCCCTTCCAGGTGGTGCAGGCCAGCACCGAGCGATCATCCTTGATGTCGTAATAAAGATGCCCGGAACGCGCCTTGAACACGCGGCCCACCTCCCCCTTCACCCGAATGCGGCCGAAGGTGCCCTCTAGCGTGCGCTTCACCTCACCTGAGATTTCCGAGACGGTGAATTCGGGGGCGTTCTGCCCGGGCCGGTCGGATGGGGTTGGATCATCAAACAGGTCTGACATGGCGGGGCTGCTCTCCTGCGGCGCAAAGGCACCTACTGAGTTCTTGTTTTGAAAGTCCGCGCAGCATAGAACCCGCGGCAAGCAAGGCAAGCCCCGGCTGGCGCCGGGGAGTCACAGGGCTCAGGCAGATCGGAGAATGCGTCAATGAATATCCTTATCCTCGGCAGCGGCGGGCGCGAACATGCTTTGGCCTGGGCGGTGATGCAGAACCCCAAATGCGATAAGCTGATCGTGGCACCGGGCAATGCCGGCATCGCCCAGATCGCCGATTGCGCCACGCTGGATATCGACGATGGCGGCGCTGTCGCCGCCTTTGCCGAGGAAAACGCCATTGATTTCGTGATCATCGGCCCGGAGGCGCCGCTGGCCGCCGGTGTGGCTGACCGCCTACGCGACGCAGGTCTCCTGGTCTTTGGCCCCTCCGAGGCTGCGGCCAAGCTGGAAGCCTCCAAAAGCTTCACCAAGGAAATCTGCGACGCGGCAAACGCCCCCACTGCCGGATATGGCCATTTCACCGATGCCGAAGCGGCCAAGGCCCATGTGCGCAAGCACGGCGCACCCACGGTGGTCAAGGCTGACGGTCTGGCCGCCGGCAAGGGCGTGATCATCGCCATGACAGAGGCCGAGGCCATCGCTGCGATTGACGACATGTTCGGCGGGGCCTTTGGCGGCGCCGGTGCCGAGGTGGTGATCGAGGAATTCATGGAAGGCGAAGAGGCCTCCTTATTTGTGCTGGTCGATGGCGAGGACGTGCTGGCCATCGGCTCCGCCCAGGACCACAAACGCGTCGGCGAGGGCGATACCGGTCCCAACACCGGCGGCATGGGCGCTTACTCCCCCGCACCAGTCTTGTCGGCGGACATTGATGCGAAAGCGATGGCAGAAATCGTAAAGCCCACCATGCGGGTGATGGCGGAACGCGGCATGCCCTATCAGGGCGTGCTTTATGCCGGTCTGATGATCAAGGACGAGCAGCCCCGGCTGGTGGAATACAACGTTCGCTTTGGCGACCCGGAATGTCAGGTGCTGATGATGCGCCTCGGCGCCCAGGCGCTGGATCTGATGCAGGCTGCCGCAGAGGGCCGTCTGGCTGAGGCGCAGGTGAACTGGGCCGATGATCATGCGATCACTGTGGTGATGGCGGCGGAAGGCTACCCCGGCGCTTATGAAAAGGGGTCTGAAATCAAAAGCTTGGAAACCCTGCCCGAAGACAGCAGCAATATGGTGTTCCATGCCGGCACCAAGGCCGAAGATGGTAAGGTACTGGCGGTTGGCGGCCGGGTGCTGAATGTGACAGCGCGGGGCGACACCCTGCAAGAGGCCCGCGACCGCGCCTATGCGATGGTCGATGGCATCGACTGGCCGCAGGGGTTCTTCCGCCGTGATATCGGCTGGCGCGCGCTGAAATAGGCCCGCGCAGCAGGCCTTCCCGCCTGTTCACGACCAATCAAAGATAGCCCGACACAGTTGGGCGCGGCCGGGCGCATGGCGCCCGGCAGCACCGCCGCTGATCGGTTCTCTGAAACTCAGAATATCTGGGCACCTTTGCAGATCCGACAGAAAACCGCCGCGAACGCCTGCCAGCTGCCGTTTTCTGCACGGCGATAGGCTGGATTGCGGTCTAAGCTGCCGCTGCCTGCGCCAACAATCGGCGCAGGGTTCTGCCAGCCTCGCGCCAGCTGCTATTTGTCCCCTTTTCCTCCCTCGGAGTCACCGCCGATGATCCTTCGCGACAAACCCGGACTGATGCAGCTGCTGTTTGCGGTGCGCGGTTCGGTCCTGCCCCGCATTCTGCCCCGAATCCTCGGGCTCTCGGCCCTGTCTGCGCTGGTCTTGTGGATCGACGCCAACGTCCTGCCGTTGCCCCATACAAATGCGGCACCCTTTGCTGTGTTTGGCATCGCGCTCTCGCTGTTTCTGGGGTTTCGCAACAACGCCGCCTATGACCGCTGGTGGGAGGGGCGGCGGTTGTGGGGCCAACTGGTTGCGGATCTGCGCAGCCTCAGCCGCGAGGTCGACCTCTTCGTTGCTGACCCAGACAAGCAGGCGCAAATCCTGCGGCTCGCCCTTGGGTTCCTGCATCTGCACCGCATCAATCTACGTAAGGAAACAGACACATCTCCAGCAATCCGTTGGACAGGCGACGATTTTTCGGGATCCCCTCATGCCCCCTGCGCCGCATTGGATGCGCTGGCCGCGGCGGTGGCCATTGGTGCCGACGATGGCTTCGCTCGCAAGGCCCTGGCCGAGCGCACGGCCAGCATCGCACTGGCGCAGGCCGGCTGTGAGCGCATCGCGACCACGCCGCTCCCCTATGTCTATTCGCTGCTGGTGTTCCGCACGACCTATCTCTACTGCCTGCTCCTGCCCTTTGCGCTGATTGACGGCGCGGGCTGGCTCACCCCGATATTTGTGGGCATTGTCGCCTATGTGTTCTTCGGCCTAGCCGAGGTGACCGAAGAGCTGTCTCACCCCTTTGGCGAGACGGTAAACGGCCTGCCGCTGGATGCGATCTGTCGCACGGTAGAGCGGGCGCTGGCGCCGAAGCTCGGACAGGACGCGCCACCGCCACTGCAGCCGGTGGACTACTACCTGTCCTGATCACCGACGCGTCCCGCAGCCGGTTTTCACGATGGCCTCACTCCGCTAAGGTCCCCGCAACAATGGCCATAGCCCCCGCTGCTCATGCTGTGCCAGCAGGTATCCGCAGCCTTATTGTGGCCACCCGAGGAGCACCAGCAGGATCAGATGACGGCCGAACGCCCGCAGACCCACCCCAGCCCCGAAACACTCGACCAGCTTTTTGCCGATCGTGACCTGATGCAGCTGGCCTATGATTTCCTGCCGGTCGGGATTGTCGTCACAGAAAACCGAGTGCTCAGGGACTGCAACCGGCGTTTTTGCGAAATGTTCGGCTATCCCCGGGACGACCTTCTGGACCAACTCTTTGCATTTCTCTACCCCTCCGAGGAGGAGTTCTTGAACCTGCGCAGCCGTGGTGACGATACTTTGGGAACCGGGGCGCCTTATTGGGATGAACGGGTCATGCGGCGCAAGGACGGCAGCCTGTTCTGGGTGCGGGTGCGTGGCCACAGTTTCACCCCTGAGGATCCTTTGGCACGCGCAGTCTGGAGCTTCGCTGACCTGTCACGCTCACGTCCTTATCAGCCACTGACCCGGCGTGAACGGGAAGTTTACTCCCTGCTTTGCGAGGGAAAAACCAGCAAGGAAATCGCCCGCAGCCTCGGCCTGAGTTATCGCACGGTGGAGGTGCACCGGGCGCGGTTGCTGAAAAAGATGGGGGTCAGCAATACCGCCGCTTTGTTCTCGTCGCTTGGCGATATCGACGGGGCCCATGTGGTTGGCAGCCAAGACACGTGACCTTGCGCCACCGTCTCCGCGCCGGGGTCCAATCTTGCGACTTAGCCAACCCAAATAGTCCTGCTGGTGTGATCCGCTTGATGTGCCCCACCCGGTCTGCTGTGTTCCCTTTGACACCGGCGGCGCGATTGGGCGACGTGATTGAGCTGCGCATGCGCATCTGTCTGCACGTCATCAGCGCTGGGAGGTACCTCCCGACGGGACGGCCAACCTCAATCATGAGCTGATTGGGTAGAACCCGGCTCAGTATGTTTCACCTCAATAGGGTCCCCAACGACCTGACCGGTTCCACCATGGGAACGACCGGTTCGAACCACACTCGCATCGGCGATCCCAGCAGTAATCGTTCGACTAGCGAGCATCTCGGTATCAGTTCGTTCGGTATCAGACCTCCCGCCTAAATACGCGCGTCTCCGATCCTCCCGGCATCAATTTGTCGAAGCCCATCAGCCATCCCGATCCAATCCGATATGGCAGGTCCCACCATGGCCAGGTATGATCGTGTCCGGAGAGATCCCTTCCAAAGAGATCTAGCCTGATGAGGCAGCCAAACATGACCAAGTACGCTGTGATACGGCCATCCAGGACCCGGCGCAGCATAGATCACTACAAACAGGATCACGGCCAACAGGATCATGGGATCAAATCGCACCCGGCGGGTCATGCCATCCGAGAAATCCTTTGACCGAGACCCACGCGTCTGCGCAGTTCCACATCTGCACTACACCGCGCGCCAAGACGCCGCCCCGATAACCAGTCCCCCGCATCCGATATCGAATGGCGCAACCGTCGCGACGGCCAAGCCACCTAATCACCCTTATTGAAACAAGGTGAAGATCGGATCACTGAACCCATTTGCCGCCTGATCGCTATTCAGACCGCTCAGCAGCAGAAAGCGGTTGCGAAACTCATCAAGTTTCTCGGTTTCCAGCAAGTCAGCCGGATGCGTCGTGCCAAAAGATGTCTGCGCGCGCTCTTTCATCTCATTCACCTGACGGTCAACATCAAGCTGTCCAAAACTCGCAGGCAGGCCAAGCGCCGTCTCGAACATGGATTTGAGCGGCGGCGAGCCGATAATCCCGAACCAATGCGCATCTTCGCTGCCCCCGGCATCCGCGATTGATTGCAACTCACGCTCCAGCGACAGCGCCAGGCGCATGTTCGGATCACTTTCCCCGATGGCGATTTCGAAATTACGATCCTTATATAGATCCACGATTTCCTGTGCAAAGCCAGCCGGATAGGTATGATCACTGCCGCCCGGATTGAAGGCAAAAGCATGCGCCATCGCCTTAAGGTTCGGATCACGGTGCAGGTTTGCGTATGAAATCTCGGAGGAAAGGTCGGATTCAAACGCCTTGATCATCACGTCAAAATCCAACTCCCGTTCGCTGATGTTGAACACATCAAGCCCCGCCTCAAAGGCGTCGAAGTCAAAGACAAACTGTTGGGGCTGCTCATAACCGGCCAGTTTGCCCCCCACCTCATTGGCGAGCACCTGCATCCGACTGGGCGCGCTTGGCCACTCATTCTGAAAGGCTTCCGCAAAGTCATAGAAGGCAATATTGCTGGGCTGGTTCACGAAGGAATTCGGATCCGACAGATCCGATTCCAGCACATCCCGGATATACTGTTCACCGGGGTTGCTCAGGTTGAACTGCTCCAGCGCATCCTCAAGCAACTGGGGCTGTGCCAGTAACTCCTCCGGGCTGGTAAAGCTGTTGATGTCAGAAATGCCAAAGCCAAACGCGCGTGACATCGCCAGATAGCGCGGATCTTCTTGCTGGTTCACCGGCGAATCCGGGTCATAGGGATTGGACTCCAGCATCCGCTTGAGGAAGATGGTATTGGTATATTCCAGATCGAAGCTATCAACGACCGCCTTCAACAAGTCCTCATTCTCCAACAACTCATCTGCATTGGCAGGACCATTGCCATCGTTCATGGCGCTGAATTCCCCTACCAGCGCCTCCATGCTGCTGGCGTAGTCAGGTGGCTGATTGAACTGAAACGCATTGGCGAAATCGGCCAGCTTGCTATCGCTCAACCGGTTCACAAAGGACGCAGGATCAGTGGTATCTGATTCCAGAACCCGCATCAGAAAAAACTCATTACCTGCGTATTTTTCCAGGCCGAAATCATCCAGCGCCTGATTGAGCAGCGTCTGGTTGGACAGCAGATCCTCCGGGCTGGCGACATTGGCATAGGGTTTTTCAACACTGGAGCTGGGCAGCTGCGGCCCCGCATCCCCACCGAAGCCAAAGGTCTGCGCAAGACCGAGATAGCGATTGTCATTCAGGCGATTGGCGAATGACGTCGGCTCTGACAAATCGGAATCCAGCACTTTTTTGATGAACGCACGGTTGTTGATATCTTCATCAAGGCCAAAGGCACCCAGCGCGACCTTCAGCACGTTATAGTCGTCCAGCAGCTGATCTGAGCTCTGGATACCCTCAATCTTCTGAGTGAAATCCTGCACCGCCCGATCCAGGATCGGCGATTTCTCGAAAATCTGCTGCTGTTGGACACGGGTCCGGTCCAGGAAATTCCATCCGGCGATGCCGGTGCCCAGCACATAGGGTGAAAAGGTCACGCGCCTGTCTCCTGCTTGCAAACGAGGTCCACCGCGGATCGCCCCGGCCGAATCCGCAGCATCCCGGGAGGTGTCTTTGACAAGAGACTACCGGCAAAGTGGTGAACAAACCTGCAACGCAAAGGGGGCAAAGCTCGGGTAACCGGGAAAAATACGCGCAACTTTAGCGATGGCTTCGTTAGCAATGGGTTCGATGCAGCCTGCCCCGAACCTCTCCAGCTATGCTGGATCCACGCAGTACAAGCGCGTCGCCAACTGGTCCCGATGCGAAAACGCACCAATGTCGCGGCTGATCAACCGACCGTCCACCAGCGACGTTGCCATAATGCGCGTCCAATCGGCATCGACCGTGATCAGCTCGGGCCCCGCCCCGCAATCACGCAGCCCGGAGGTGATGAAATCCTCACCGATGCGATGATTGGTCAGCCCCGTCTGCTGCGCCACCTCCTGCAACGCCCCGTTCTGGTAGCGCCAGACCCTCAGGGTCTTGGCCAAATGCGGGCGGTCAATATAAGCGATTTCAATATGGCCGTCACCGTCCAAATCCACCGCAGCGACCGGCGCAAGCCAGCGAAACCGGGTGCCAATATGCGGCGTTGCCGCGATCTTGTGAAGCGTCCCGCCACGCAGACCATAGATTGCCAGCTGTGCGCCAGCCTGCGGATCGCTTTCCACAACCACCGCCTCCGGCAGGCCATCTCCAGTCACGTCCCACAGGCGCGGGGCCAGATCCTCAAAGACTGCGCCGCCGACAGGCAGGTCAATGCGATGACTGCGCCCACGGCTGTCCTGCAGCACCATCGCAGAATACTCAATACGATCCCCCAAGACCCCATGCGGATAGTGGGTGACCGGACCTTTAAATTGTGCGTCTGTCAGGATCGGCTGTGCGTCTGCTACCGCCGCGATACCAAGGATAAGGCCAAGCGACAGAACGACACCCCGGATCCCGAGAACGCTAGACCGTCTGGCGCCGTTGCCATAAGACAACGCATGCCACAGACACGAAGCCCGCTCTGCGCGGCGCATGAACCGGAGCCAGGCGCGCAACAGAGATCGCCGCGCCTGAGCCCCCGACAGCATCAGATCTGTTTCTCGGGCATATGCACCACAAGACCATTCAGATCATCCGTCACTTTGATCTGGCAGGTGAGGCGTGAGCGGGCGGGATCAGGCTCATAGGCGAAATCCAGCATGTCTTCTTCCATGTCATCCTTGGCAGGGAGCTTCTCAACCCAACCAGCATCAACATAGACATGGCAGGTCGAACAGGCGCAGGCACCGCCGCAATCTGCCTCAATACCGGGGATATTGTTGTCGCGCGCGCCTTCCATCACGGTCAGGCCGTTCGCCACCTCCACAACGTGTTCGGCACCATTGTGTTCGACATAAGTGATCTTTGCCATCGTCAGCTGCATCCTTTTTCGCGTTGCGTTCGAGGTTGTAGCCAACCACCGGCCACCGCGCCAGTCAGAAACCGCGGCTTGGGTAAAACTCCTGCGATCCTGCGCAGCGGCCATCGTGATCAATTTGCGCCATGCGCTGCCCACTTTTGGCCGGGGGCAATGCACCAGGTCCTGCGCAGCGGCAACAGGGCTTTGCGCCGAAGACGGAACTGCGGTAGCCTAAGTCCAGATGCGCCCACACGGACGGGCCATCGCAGCATCACGGCTGCTGATATTTCGACACAGGTGTTTCACATCGGTGTTTCGTCACGGGGACTTTGTTCATGGCTGACCTCTTGCGCCCACTTGGGCCCTGGCTGGGACAGGCCTGTTTCAGGCGCGACAGTTGGCGGCGGGCCAACCTGCGCCTAATTTCGCTTGCGGTGGCAGGGCTGCTGCTTGGCGCCTGTACTGAATCTTCAACAGGTGGCAGCAACACCCAAGTCTCCCGCAACACCCCAGCCGCCCCGCCCGGCGCGGCCCCCGGCAGTTGCTGGGCCACCCATACAACGCCCGCCGTGATCGAAACTGTCACGGTACAGGTGATGACCCGCCCGGCCAAAAGCGCGCCAGATGGGCGGGTTATTGCGCCTGCCCGTTTTCGCCGAGAAACCCGTCAGGAAATTGTGCGGCCCCGCCGCGAAAGCTGGTTTGAGATACCCTGCCCGGTGGATATGACACCGCAACTAGTTGGCTCTTTGCAGCGGGCTCTGGCGGTACGCGGCCTCTACACCGGCGAAATCAACGGCCATTTGGACAGGGCCACCCGAGCGTCTGTACGCAGATTTCAGAAACAGGACGGGTTCGACAATGATCAGCTGTCGCTTCTCAGCGCCCGCAAACTGGGGTTGGTTGCCATTGAAACCTGAAACAGAAGGCCACCCCCCTCGCACCACCATCGCAGGCCCGGCATGAGCCCGCTGCCCCCTGCCCCCGGCACCTTGCCCCGCTCTGGCCACGCTTCTGACAGACCCAAAGGCGACACCTCTGGCTCCGGCAATGCTTCGCGGCGCAAATGGCTGCTGCCGGATCGCGGTTTTCTTTCCGGTGCCTCTGACCGCTTGCTAGAAATGCTCGACAGCCAGGCCAGCGAAGTGCTGCTGCAGACCGGAGAAGAGCTGTTTGAACAAGGCGATGAAGGCGATGCGCTCTATGCCATTGTCAGTGGCGCGGTGGAGTTCTCCACCCTATCCGCTGCCGGGCGTAAACTGTCGTTGGACATCATGCGCCCCGGCGCCGTCTTTGGCGAGATCGCGCTGTTTGACCCCGGTCCGCGCACTGCGACCGCAACGGCGTTGGAGCCTAGTCGCCTGCGCCGGTTGCGCAGCGGCGATGTGCTCGCAAAGTTGCAACATCACCCGGCCCTTGCCGGGGATCTGCTGCGGCTGGCCGGCCAACGGATGCGTTGGATGAACACGCAGTACAGCGAGCAGGTCTTTCTGCCGATGCCGGTGCGGCTGGCACGCAAGCTGCTCTATCTGACGACCGAAGGCGAAGACGGGCGCCTGTCTCTGTCACAGAGCGAACTTGCGGAATTTGTCGGCGCCACCCGTGAGGCGGTTTCAAAAACCCTGTCACAGTGGAAACGCAGTGACGTGATTGATATCAGCCGTGGAGGCCTGACGATCCGCGACCGGGCCGCGCTGAAACTACTGGCCGACCCAGATATCGGCTAACGCGCCCTGCGGACCCCAGCCCAGTCCGGATCAGGGACTGACTGCCGCGCAGGACCACGTCCCAATAATCTTACTCAATTGTGAACTGGGTTACAGACCATACCTGTGGCTTAGGGGCATGGTCATATCAGGCCGCCGTTATCCGTTCCATCCCAACGGCAGCCTGTCCCATCAAGAGCCATGTGTCACGGCACATGGCTCGACGGGACCCAGGAAATCCGCCGGGCGCACACCGGGGACCATTTGCGCCATCTGGGGCGGCGGAAACCTAAGAACAGCTCGTTGGATCGGACAGAAGGTGCCGGGAGGTACCTTGGGTTATTGAACCCGTGTGTAGGCATCTCCCGTCGGCGTGAGTCCGTGACACGCCGAACCAGGGCTGGGGGCAATTTCGCCACCCTGTTGTGATCCACGCAAAAGGGCCGAGCATCCCTGCCCGGCCCTTTTGTCTTGCGTTCTGTACCGATCCCCCAACGCCAGTATTTCAAACGCGCAGCGGGGCACCGCGTGGGCAGCGGGTCACTGTTTAAAGCCCCCCGCAGCCAAAGATCACTCAGACAGGTTCAGCGCCACAAAGCGTGGTTCCCCTGCGCGACGCACCAGCAGAAGCAGCGATTTACGACCGGCTTCCTTCGCCTCGTCGATACGTGCTTCCAGCTCGCTGATCGAGGTCAGTTTCTGCTGGCCTGCCTCGGTAATCAGATCACCGGCACGCATGCCCTTCTCCCATGCCTCCGAGGTCTCATCCACCGAGGTGATCACCAGACCATCCATGCCATCGGGCACGTTCAGCTCGCTGCGCTGATCGTCGCTCAGGCGGCTGACGGTCAGACCCAGAAGCTGCTTTTCGGTCATGTCAGGCGCGTTGTCATCGCCGCTAACGGGAGTGTTCTGACGCTGCGCATCCTCACGACGACCCAAAGTCACCCGCAGCGTCTCGGTCTTGCCTTCGCGGAAGACCCGCACGCGCACGGCTTTGCCCACTTCGGTATTGCCGACCTGACGCACCAGCGCACGGGTGTCTTTCACATCTACCCCATCAAAGGACAGGATCACGTCGCCCGCCAGCAGTCCCGCCGCCTTGGCCGGTCCGTCCGGCACATCGGTGACCAGCGCACCCTTGGCGCTGTCCAGACCCATCGCCTCAGCCACGTCCTTGGTCACGTCCTGAATGCGCACACCCAGCCAGCCACGGCGGGTTTCGCCGAATTCTTTCAGCTGGTTCACAACCTTGCTGACCACATTGGAGGCCATGGAGAAGCCGATCCCGATGGACCCACCATTAGGAGACAGGATGGCTGTGTTCACACCAACAACTTCCCCGTCCATATTGAACAGCGGCCCACCAGAGTTCCCCCGGTTGATCGCCGCATCGGTCTGGATGTAGTCATCATAAGAGCCGCTGAGCTCGCGGTTACGCGCTGAGACAATACCAGCCGAGAGAGAGAACCCCTGCCCCAGCGGATTGCCCATCGCCACAACCCAGTCACCGACACGCGCCAGGTCGCTGTCACCGAATTTGACAAAAGTCAGCGGCATCGGGGCTTCCACCTTCAGAAGCGCAATATCTGTATTGGGATCAGTGCCCACCACCTTGGCGGGCAGCGGTTGCGCCGGCTGGCCTTCGCCAGGGAAGAATTCGATCTCAATCTCATCGGCTTCTTCGATGACGTGGTTGTTGGTGACGATATAGCCGTCTTCCGAAATCACAAAACCAGAGCCAAGCGCCGAAGACCGGCGCGGACGGTCGCCCTGACTACCGTTGCGGTCCTGAAATTCCCGAAAGAAATCTTCAAAAGGTGACCCTTCGGGCACGATACCCTGCGGCCCTGTGCGTCCCTCAACCACCGTTGTCGTCGTGATATTCACCACCGCCCGGCTGACCTTATCGGCCAGCGGGGCGAGGCTTTCGGGTCGGGCCTGCGCAATGGCCACCTGCGCCAGCACCATCAGGGTGCTAACCATGGCCAGCCAGAGCATCCGCCACTGCGTCGTCTGGAGCGCGGACTGGCGCGCAACGGCGCTGGCGCTGCTGATTGTATTTTTCATTGCCTGTGGCTGCACGAAACTACTCCTTAGTTGTCGCCAAATTCCATCTGCTGCGGCGGGGCCTGCACGGGCACGCACCTCTGGGCCCGCAGCGGATCATGGGCTGTAATGTAGTCTTTTCAAAAACGGTCACAACGAATGTTGCACGTATTCAATTCGAAGTGAAACCCGGTGAGCTGTCGCTGAGGAACGCACCCAAGAAAAGGGGATAAAAAAAGGGGCCGACCCAACTGTCAGCCCCTTTCTGTTCTCTCACACTCATACGCAGAATATCTGCTGCGGTGATCATTGCTGGGCAGCCGCTGCCGGTTTGCCATCCGAGGATTTCAGATAGTTGAAAAACTCATTGTCCGGCGACAGAACCATGGTGGAGTTTCCGGCTTGCAACGACGCGGCATAGGCGTTGAGCGAGCGGTAGAATTCGAAGAATTCAGGATCCGCACCATAGGCCTGCGCAAAGATCGCGTTACGCTCAGCATCTGCTTCACCGCGAATGATCTCCGCTTCGCGCTGCGCCTCGGAGACCAGCTCAACCACGGTCCGGTCGGCCTGCGCCCGGATCCGCTGTGCGGCCTCATTGCCTCGGGCGCGTTCATCAGTGGCTTCACGCACACGCTCGGCCCGCATCCGCTCAAAGGTCGCATCAAGGTTTTCAGACGGCAGGTCTGTGCGCTTCAGGCGAACGTCGATGATGGTGATCCCAAGCGCTCGGGCATCAGCGATGGCACCGTTTCGGATCCGCAGCATCAGCGCCGCGCGGTCCGACGACAGGATGTCATTGGAGCTGACGGAGCCAAGGATTTCGCGGGTCTGCGCCCGCAGGATCGAATCCAGGCGGCTCTCAGCAGCAGCAATACCGCCACCACCAACGGCCTGACGGAACCGGTTCACATCGGTGATCCGATATCGGGCAAAGGCGTCGACCACCAGACGGCGGTCATCCGACGGGGTGATTTCCAGCGGATCGATGTCACGGCTCAGGATACGGTCATCGTAACGCACAACCTCCTGAATGAGCGGAATCTTAAACGCCAGCCCCGGCTCTTCCTTAACGGAGACCACGCGACCAAATTGCAGAACCAGCGCCTTTTCGCGCTCATCCACGATAAACACAGACGACAGCGCGGTGATGACGATAATCACCAGTGCGGGCAGCAAAAGAGTTGATTTACGCATCAGTTGCTACCTCCACGGCGCAGTTCATTCAGCGGCAGATAGGGAACGACGCCCTGACCTTCGCCGGATTGCTCATCCAAGATGATCTTGTCGACGCGGCCCAGCACCTCTTCCATCGTCTCCAAATAGAGACGCTTGCGGGTCACATCCGGGGCTTTCTCATATTCGGTCAGAACCGCAGAAAAACGGCTCGCCTCACCCTGCGCTTCGTTCACAACGCGAGCACGGTAGCCTTCGGCTTTCTCCAGCAGCTCTGCCGCCTGACCGCGGGCCTCGGCCAGCGCATTGTTGGCATAGGCATCGGCTTCGTTCTGACGGCGGTCACGTTCCTGCTCAGCCGCCTGAACATCGCGGAAGGCCGCGATAACCGAGGCCGGCGGATCCGCCTTGTCAAAGTTCACGCGGATAATGTTGATGCCACTGTCATAGTCATCCAGGGTGAACTGGATCAGATCCTGCAAGCGCGAGGCAATCGCGCCGCGATCCCGGTTCAGGATCGGTGCCAGCTCGGATTGGGCGATAATTTCGCGCATCGCGGATTCCGACACCGCACGGATGGTGGTGCGGGCATCGCGCAGATTGAACAGGAACTTCGCCGGATCATTGATATTCCAGACCACCTGGAAATCGATATCGACGATGTTCTCGTCGCCGGTCAGCATCAGCCCGGCCTCAGAGCCACGACCGCCGCCCACACCGATATCCTCGGTCTGTTCGCGGGTCACCGGCAGAATTTCCTTGGTCACCAGCGGCCAGGGCGCAAAGTTCAGGCCCGGCTGCCCGGTGGAAGAATACTCTCCAAGGAACAGTTCAACCGACTGTTCTTCCGGCTTCACGGTGTAGAAGCTGGCAAAGGCCCAGAAGCCGACAGCCACCAACGCGCCCAGCGCCACGGTGCCCTTGGTCAGCTGCGGACCACCACCGCCGCCGCCAGCGCCACCGCGGCCACCGCCGCCAGTGCCACCGCCACGACCGCCCATCAGCACCCGCAGCTGTTCCTGGCCTTTTTTCACCAGCTCGTCGATCTCGGGGATCTGACCATCATCAGGGCGGCGTCCGCCCCCACGATTGTCGTCACCGCCTTGGTTGTTGCCTCTGTTGCCTGAGCCGCCAGAAGAGCCACCGCCCCCCCAGGGGCCACCGTTATTGCCCGCCATATGTGTCCAATCCCTATCTCGCCGCCCATCGCGGCTTGTTGTTCCTACCTGTGGTTTCTGCCTGAAAAATCAAGCCGTCCGCACCGGTGTCTTCATCGTGACCAGCTCTTCCGACATCGTCGGATGCACTGCCACGGTACGATCAAAGTCTTCTTTTGTTGCACCCATTTTTACGGCAATGCCTGCCAGCTGTATCATTTCACCCGCTCCCGGAGCGACAATATGACATCCCAGCACCTTGCGCGTCGCCTTGGAGACGATGAGCTTCATCAGCACCCGCTGTGCCCGCCCGGCAAAGGCCTGCTGCATCGGTTTGAAGGAGGTCGCATAGACCTCGATCTCCTCCTGTTCCGCCGCCGCTTCCTCGCTGAGGCCGACGGTGCCCATTTCCGGCTGGGTAAAGATGGCCGTCGGGATCAGGTCGTGATCGGGGCTGGTCGGGTTGCCATTGAACACCGTCTCGACAAAGGCCATGCCCTCGCGAATGGCAACCGGCGTCAGGTTCACCCGGTTGGTCACATCCCCAACAGCATAGACCGACGGCACGCCAGTCTGGCTGTATTGATCGACCACAATGGCCCCGGCGCGGTCGCGCTCAATGCCCAGCGCCTCCAGACCGAGATTGTCAGCATTGGGGCTGCGACCGGTGGCAAACATCACCTGATCGAATAGGGTCTCATCACCATTGGTGGCCTTCACCCAGATCTTGTCGCCCTCTTTGCGCATCTCCAGCACATTGGTGCCCAGATGCAGATCCACACCGGACTGGCACATCTCCTCTGAGATCAGTCCACGCGCCTCATCGTCGAACCCCCGCAGGATCTGCGCACCGCGATAATACTGCGTGGTCTTGACCCCCAACCCGTTCATGATGCCTGCAAATTCGCAGGCGATATAGCCACCGCCGACAATCAGCATGCTTTCGGGCAGTTTTTCCAGATGGAATATCTCGTTTGAGGTGATGGCCAGTTCGGAGCCGGGGAACTCCGGCGTCATTGGCCAGCCGCCTGTGGCAATCAGGATATGTTTCGCCGTCTTGCGGGTGCCGTCCGCCAGCTCAACCGTATGGGCATCCGCCAGTTTGGCGCGCTGATCAAAGGTCTCAACCGAATTGTTCTTCAGGATGCCGCGATAGATGCCTTCCAACCGATCCAGCTCGGCGTGCAATTTGGTCTTGAAGCGGTCCCAGTCGAAGCTGCCGGGGGACAGATCCCAGCCATAGGCCTGCGCATCCTCAACCATACCCGCATATTCACTGGCAAAGACCATCAGCTTTTTCGGCACACAGCCCCGGATCACGCAGGTGCCGCCATAGCGGTCTTCCTCCGCCAGCGCGACTTTGGCGCCCCCCTGTGCTGCCACCCGCGCCGCGCGCACCCCACCGGAGCCGCCGCCGATAACAAAGAGATCGTAGTCAAAGCTCATGTCTATCGCCCTTTTCATGTCTTGCGCGAGGTATCACATAGCGCAGAGGTAATTGCCAGACTTGCAGGTGGGGGTAAGCTGCCCGGTTTATAATGCCCGAGGGCGGTTTACTCGCGAAACCGTGAAAACCGCGTGAAGAAGACCGGGGCGAGATCACTCTGCAACCCTGTGCACGACGACCGTGAAACCCTCTTCTTCAGCAGGATGGGTAAAATGCTTGGTGAACGCATGAAACTGCGCTTCGGTTGCCGCAAAAGGATGCGCGCCCGCAGCGTTGCGCGCTCGAAGCCGAGCCAGGCACAGCTCATCCGGCACATCCAATAGGTGCAACTGATGGGCTGCATCGGTGTGATCAATCAAACTGCGCATCCAAGCACGGGAGTCGACGGTATTCGCGGGAAAGTCCAGAACAACCGAAACCCCCGCCTGCAAGAGCGATGCAACATGCGACGCCATAATCCCGCGCAGTTTTTCTGCGCAGCGTAGGTAATCCGCAGGCGACGACATCTGATCGGCAAACAACGCATGCAGCCAAGCATCCTCGGCCAGCAGGATGGTCCCCTGATCAGCGGCCAGTCGTGCAGCCAGCGTGGATTTCCCGGCAGCAATTTTCCCGCACAGCATGTGCAGGGTCGGTGTAGAAGACGTGGCTTGAAATGGCGACATGGATACCCCCAATAAGGTCTAGACGGGTTATCTCGCCTCAGTCACTCAGATCGGTAAACAGGTTCTCGGTCTCCACGAAATCAAGCCGGTCGGTCTCCACCGTGCCCTCGTTGATATCGCGCACCTCAACCTTGCCATCGCCGTAGCCCACCACAACGGTGTCGCAGATGTCGATGAACAGACCATTCTCAACCACGCCCGGGATCTGGTTCAGCACCAGCGCCATCTGCCGCACATTGCCAATACGATTGAGGTGCAGATCCAGAATATGGTTTCCCTCATCCGTCACCAGCGCCGCATCCCCGTTCATCCGCAGCGTCGTCTTGCGGCCCATGACCTCCATCGCCACCAAAGTCTCCTCGAGCAGCGCCTGCGTGGTCTGCCAACCAAAGGGGATCACCTCCACAGGCAGGGGGAACGCCCCAAGGCTCTCGACCTCTTTGGCCTTGTCAGCGATCACCACCATCCGGTCAGAAGCGGTGGCGACAATCTTCTCCTGTAGCAGCGCCCCGCCGCCGCCCTTGATCAGGTTCAGATCGCGGTCAAACTCGTCGGCGCCGTCAATGGTCAGGTCCAGCCACTTCGCCTCATCCAATGTCAGGATCTCGATCCCCACATCGCGAGCCAGTTCAGCGGTGCGGGTGGAGGTCGGCACACCCTTGATCCGCAGCCCATCGTTCTGCACCATCTCACCCAGACAGCGCACCAGCCAGGCCGCCGTGGAGCCTGTACCCAGCCCCACGCGCATGCCATCTTCAACCATCTCCGCCGCACGTTTGGCAGCAACAAATTTGGCCTTGTCGATGGGGGATAGTTCTCCGGTCATGACCGCGACTCCATGCACTTGTTTTGTTGCGTTATAAACGGATTTGCACCATCCGTGCGAGAGCCCATGCTCTCCCGCTATGGTATTTCCAGATCAAAGACTGTGATCCCATCGCCGCCGCCCACGCATAAGGCACATAGCTGCGCGCCCAACTGCTGATGCGTGGGATGATCGGCGTACCGCTCCAATGCTGCACGATCCGAAAACCGGATGACAAACCCGTCGCTATAGGCTTGGGATTTACACTCAAAATCGCGGTTCGGCCCCCAGTCAAAGGCCAGCACGCCCTCCAGACCACACGAGAACTCCGCCAAAGCCTTAAGAACATCCTCGCGCGCCACGCGGGAAACCGTCTCATCGAACTGACAGAACACACAATGCAGGATCACAGCACACCCTCCGACAGGGCAACCGGCTGCCCTGTCAAACCCTAGCTTTACCCACTCCCAGGGGCCAAGCTCAACCACCGGACATCACCAGTCGCCCCTTGCGCCAGTGTTTGCGCAAACTGCGTGTTTCCTATTGGAAACGTCGGAAACGGGCGTTACCAACACCGGCAGACACCTTAGAATGGTTCCATGATGAACAGCTACCGCCTCCATTACGCTCCCGACAACGCCTCGCTGGTCATCCGGCTGGTGCTGGAAGAACTCGGTCAACCCTACGAATGCGTACTGGTTGATCGCAGGGCCAAGGCACAGAAGAGCGCGGCGTACCGGGCGCTAAACCCGAACGGGCTGATCCCGGTGCTGGAAACCCCGGACGGGCCAATGTTTGAGACCGCCGCCATTCTGTTGTGGCTGTCCGAACGGCACAGCGCAATGGCCCCATCCCCTGGCAGCCCAGACCGCGCAGCCTTCCTGAAGTGGTTGTTCTTTGCATCCAACACGCTGCACGCCGATCTGCGGATGCTGTTTTATCCGAAGAAATACATCGGCCCGGACGCCGATCAGCAATCCCAGCTGCAACAGGTGCTGCATCAGCGCCTGCATCAGCATCTCACCAACCTCGATCAGGCCGCCGCGGCCCGTCCCTCTTGGTTTGGTGCGCTGCAACCTTCGGTGTTGGACTATTACCTGGCCTGCCAGATACGCTGGATGGCGCTTTATCCGGCGCAGGCCGACCGATCCTGGTTCACTCTGGCACATTACCCCAGCCTGCAGCGCCTCTGCGCCGGGCTGGAAAGCCGCACTGCCGTGACCGTGGCCTGCGAGGCAGAAGGCCTCGGCCCGGCCCCCTTTACCTAGCCATCCTACGCAAATCCCTCAGAAGGATCAGCCACCTAATGTTCCTCTCCGTTTTCGACATGTTCAAAGTGGGCATTGGCCCCTCGTCCTCGCACACAATGGGGCCGATGGTGGCCGCTGCAAAGTTCCTGGACCTGATGCGCGCCTCTCCGTTTGAATTCCACGGACTGCGCGCCTCTCTGCACGGCTCTCTGGCCTTCACCGGCGTTGGCCATGCCACCGACCGCGCCACCATTCTGGGCCTCGGCGGCTTTGTCGCCCATGACTATGATGACGATAAGGCAGAGGCCTTTCTAGCAGAGCTGAGCGAAACCCACACCATGCACCCCGAAGGTCTCGGCGCGCTGCATTTCGACCCCAAGGCGGATATGATCTTCGACTATGATCACGCGCTGCCCGGCCATGCCAACGGCATGATCCTGATGGCCACCGACGCCCAGGGCGATGTGATCCTGAAACAGGTCTATTATTCCATCGGTGGCGGCTTTGTCGTGACCGAGGAAGAGCTGGCTGCAGGCAAGGCGACTGACGAAGGCGAGCCGGTGCCTTACCCGTTCAAATCCGCCGCTGAAATGCTGGAGATGGCCAAATCCAGCGGCAAATCGATTGCCGGCATGAAACGCGCAAACGAGATTTCCCGCGGCTGCGAGGTCAGCCTCGCCAAAGGCACAGCCCGCATCTGGCAGGTGATGAATGACTGCATCAACCGTGGTCTGGAACGCGACGGCATCCTGCCAGGTGGCCTCAATGTACGCCGCCGTGCCAAGGGAATCCACGATGCCCTGCAGGCCGAACGTGGCATGAACATCAACGCGCCCCACACCATCAATGACTGGATGAGCGTCTATGCGATGGCGGTGAACGAGGAAAACGCCGCTGGCGGTCAGGTGGTCACCGCCCCGACCAATGGCGCTGCAGGCACCCTGCCGGCGGTGATCCGCTATTACCTCGACCACGTGCCCGGCGCGTCGGAGACCCATATCGAGGATTTCCTGCTGACCGCCGCCGCCATTGCTGGCCTCGTGAAGTACAACGCGTCGATCTCCGGCGCTGAAGCGGGGTGTCAGGCTGAGGTCGGCTCTGCCGCCGCCATGTCCGCCGCAGGTCTCTGTGCGGTGATGGGCGGCACGCCCGAACAGGTAGAAAACGCCGCTGAAATCGCGCTGGAGCATCATCTGGGTATGACCTGCGACCCGGTGAAGGGTCTGGTGCAGGTACCTTGTATCGAACGCAATGGACTTGCGGCGATCAAGGCGGTTTCTGCCGCCTCCCTCGCCCTGCGCGGTGACGGCCAGCACTTCGTGCCGCTGGATGCCTGCATTGAAACCATGCGCCAGACCGGTGAGGACATGCATGATAAATACAAGGAAACCTCGCTCGGCGGCCTTGCGGTGAACGTGCCGAACTGCTGAGGTCCCGGAAGCTCTTTCTGGCGGGGTGTGCAACATACACCTGACGCATCACACCAGATCCGAATCGCAACCCCTGCTTGCATCCCCATGCGCCCGCGCCTAGCGTGGCCGCATGACCCATGATCGCCCCTCCCTCGGCATCCTTCTGATGCTTGGTTTCTGCATCACCGCCCCGATGGGGGATGCGGTGGCCAAACTGCTGGGGGCGCATATCCCTCTTGGCCAGCTGCTGTTTGTCCGCTTTGCTGCTCAGGTTTTGCTGCTCGCCCCGCTGATCTGGGCGACAGGTCGCATCTGGCGGATGCAGGGCCGCGTGTTACGCCTGACCTTTGTGCGCACCCTGCTACATATCGCGGGCATTGGTGCCATGTTCACCGGGCTGAAATACCTGCCACTTGCAGATGCGGTGGCGATTGCCTTTGTGATGCCGTTCATCATGCTGCTCCTTGGCAAATATGTGCTGGGCGAAGAGGTGGGTATGATCCGTCTTCTGGCCTGTATTGTCGGCTTTGCGGGCACGCTTCTGGTGATCCAGCCCAGCTTTGTGGCTGTTGGCTGGCACGCACTCTGGCCACTGATGGTGGCGGTGATCTTTGCGCTTTTCATGCTCGTCACCCGCCAGATCGCCAAGGACACCGATCCCGTGGGCCTGCAAGCGGTCTCCGGCACCATGGCCTGCGTGCTACTGGCCCCAGTACTGCTGCTGGGCCAGATCGCGGATCTTCCCGTACTGGCGCTGATCACACCAAACGCTGAGCAATGGGGCCTTCTGGCTGCCATCGGTCTACTGGGCACCGCCGCACATCTGCTGATGACATGGAGCCTGCGCTACGCGCCTGCCGCCACACTGGCCTCGATGCAGTATCTGGAAATTCCGGTTGCGGCTCTGATTGGCCTGTGGATCTTTGATGAGCTACCGAACGGCCTCGCTGCGATCGGCATCCTGATCACCATCGCCGCTGGTCTCTTCGTGATCCTGCGCGAACGCCAGATCCAGTTGCAAAAAGCGGCCGCCGATAAGGCTGCGCTGCTGCTCAAGGACCCGCCCATCGCGCCTGAACAGCCAGCGGTCTGATCGGCCGGCGCGACCGGTCTGACTTTCACCCCTGCACCTGCAGCGCAGCGACAACGTCCGCCAGCCGGACCCGCGGCAGGATAACCAGCATCCCCGGCCCATCCGCCCTGAGCCGCACCGGCCCGGTCGCCCGGTTGGAGGTCCCAACCCGCGCCATCGGATCCAGCTGCAAGCCCTCAATCGGCCATTCCAGCCCCTCCGACCAACCGGTGACCTGTTGCATTGGAAACAGCGACACCACCTCCCCCGCCGCCAGCGGCAGCGCAATCTCACCGCGCAGATGAAACACCACCTCCTGCGGCCCCAGCAGCACGCAGGGACTGGGATGTGGTTGCACCAGCGTGTTGAACCCGGCCAGCTGGTGGTCAATCCGTCCGCCCAGGAAGCCAACCCCCAGCACCACCGGCGCACCGATCATCCGCAGCGCCTTGTCGAAATCCGTGGTGGTCTGCTCAGTCACATGATGCAGCGCCCCCGGTGCCAGATCCGCCTGCACGTCTGCTGCCAGCGAATCCAGATCGCCGATCACTGCAACCGGGCGATGCCCCGCCGCCAGCGCATGCGCCGCCCCGCCATCCGCCGCCACCAGCACCGGGGCCAGCGCCAGCGCTGTCACCAGATCATCCGGTCCCAGCACCCCGGCTCCAATCAGCGTTACCGGCTCAACCTGCTCAACAATCATCTTTTTCATACCGCGATTACTCGCAGAAAAGGAAACAGACCACAATCTGAACACAAAATGATACGATCAATTGCACGGATTCGGGCGCAATTTGACCCTCTGCGCCAGCAACGTAAGCGGCAATGACTTTGGCGAGGACACCTATCCGATGGTACAGAACAACAAGGTTTTGACAGTCTCCTACGGGACTTTTTCCTGCACATTGGAAGGGTTCGACGATTCATTTGGCACCATGAAGGCAATTGCGGAGTATTTTCGCGATCTCGCCTCAGATGACCGCTATTTCGGGGCAGAACCGCCGCAGCCGGACGCCGAGATGCTGGCCCGGATTGCCCAACGTGAAGTCGCCCGCCAGGTCGAGGCCCGCACCAGCGCCGAAGGTATCCACCTGCGCGCCGCCACCCTGACCAGCCCCGCCGCCGAAACACCATCGCAGCCTGCAGGTGATGCTCCGCAGCACCGCGCCCCCAGCGCCCTCGCCTCCCCGGATGCGGCTCCGGTCACTGCCGCTGACCCGGTTGAGCCCACCGCAAGACGCGTTGAAGCCACGCCTGCCGCGCCGCAGATCCAGCCCGCCGCCGAGGCCCCAGTTCAGGTGGCAGAGGTACCGCTGCAACCTGTGCAACAAACCGCGCCCGCCGCACCCGTCGCCGCGCCGACTGATACGGCTGTGGCCGAGACCGTGGAGCCCGAGGCGACCCAGACCGACCCCGCTCAAACTGACACGGCCCAAACCGACCCTGCTCAGGCCGATCCCACTCAGGCCGATACTGACAGCTCCGCCGAGAGCATCGCCGCCAAGCTGCGCCGTATCCGCGCGGTTGTTGCCAAAACCCCAACGGATGAGTTCACCGAAGATCAGCACGCTGAACAGGCGCGCGAAGACGCGGTGAAAGACATCACCGATGCGCTCTCCGCTGATCACGATGCCGTGGATTCTGAGAACGCGGGTGAGACATCCACAGAAACCGCCGATGCCGACAGCGACGCCGATATAGCCGAGACGCTGAACCCCCTCGAACTTGGAACAGACACTGACGCCTCTGACACACCGGCCATCCCCAACGTGCCCGAAGGCGCTGAGGCGTTCTTCGCCGACAGCAGAACAAGCGAGGCTGAAGATGACACCTCGGACGAAGAGACCCGCGATGATCTGAGCGGTCTGGATGATATCACCGCCGAACAGGACGGCGACGCGCCCGCTGGAACCGCGCAGCCCGAAGAGATCAAGGAGACCGAGGTCACAGCTGACGCAGCCACACCGGCAAACACCGAAACGCCGCGCAAGCGGGGCCGCGTGCTGCGCGTCAAACGCCGCGAGATCGAAGGCGCCATGGCCAGCGGCACGCTGGAAGCGGTTGATGATGAGGCTGGCGACGCGCCCGCTGACGCCAAATCCACCCCAGCACCCGAGACCAGCACACCAGCGCAAGAACCCGCCGTCGACAGCAGCCTGTCTCCTGATGACGAGGCCGAACTTCTGGCCGAGCTCGCCGCGGTGGAGGCGGATCTGCTCGGTGGTGACGAGATCGATGATATCTCAGATACGCTGACTGCCTATGACGACGAAGACGAGATTGCCGAGCCTCAGCCCGGCGCCATGGCAGAGCGTCAGCACCCCGCGCAGCTGACAGAGGCCCCGCACGCCATCAGCACCCCGGAGGACGCCGCCGCATCCGTGGCACCGCAACCGGGCCCCAAACGCGGCGCCACCAGCACCGCCGACGGCGATATTGCGCGCCTGATGGCGGCCGCCGACGAACGTCTGGAAGACCCCGAAAACAGCACCTCGCGCGAAACCTACAGCCAGCTGCGGGCCGTGATGGCCGCGGCCTCCACCGAACGCAGCGCCGGTGGAGCCCTTGAGAGCAAGGATGACGCACAGGTCTACCGCGATGATCTGGCCAGCGTGGTGCGCCCGCGCCGCCCCGATGCCCGCCCGACCTCCAGCGGTGAAGGCCGCAGCAACGCCGACCAGCGTCCCGCCAAACCCGCAAGCCGCCCGGCACCGCTGAAACTGGTACAGGAGCAGCGCATCGACGACAGCAGCGCTGCCCCAGCCGCGCCGGTGCGCCCGCGCCGGGTCTCCGCCGCGATCCTGGCCGAAGACGCCCCGGTAACCAGCGCCACCGAAGGCGGCTTTGCCGCCTACGCCGAGGAAACCGGCGCAGTCGAACTCGGCGAGCTGCTCGAAGCGGCTGCCGCCTATATGAGCTTTGTGGAAGGGCGCGATCACTTCTCCCGCCCACAGCTGATGAACAAGGTTCGCGGCGTCGACGGGACTGAGTTCAACCGAGAAGACGGGCTGCGCAGCTTTGGCCAGCTCTTGCGCGAGGGCAAGATTGAACGCGCCGACAACGGTCGTTTCACCGCCTCCGGCCAGATCGGCTTTCAACCCGGCAACCGCGCTGTCGGCTGATCCCTGCCCCGTGCAACACACAAAAAAGGCGGCCCGCAAAGGCCGCCTTTTTCTGTCTGGGGCAAGATGTTCAGGGCAAACCGCTCGTCATCTTTCCCGAAATACTCCGGGGTGAATTGACCGTCAGGTCAAGAGGGGCAGCGCCCCTTCACCGCCAATTCCACCAACTCAGCCCTGATCCTGATCCGGGTCGTTGGGATCCGCCTTGCCGACGCCGCGAAAGACGAATTTGAACGGCAGGATCCACAACACACCGAGAACCACATAAACAATCAGCTCCACCAGCAGCGAGGGCCGGTCGAGCCAGCTGATCACATTGACCGCCAGCACGATATAGAGCGGCATGCCAATCAGCAGGATCACCAGCGCCCAGCGCCGCCGCGCCTTGTAGCTCAGACCACTTTCGTCAGACATCAGTCTGCAAAGGGATCGGTCACCAGAATGGTGTCGTCCCGCTCCGGGCTGGTGGACAAAAGCGCCACCGGGCAGTCGATCAGCTCTTCCACGCGCTTGACGTATTTGATGGCATTGGCCGGTAGGTCGTTCCAGCTGCGCGCGCCTTCAGTGCTCTCGCTCCAGCCCGGCATCTCCTCATAGATGGGGGTGCAGCGCGCCTGTTGATCCGCGGCCGTCGGCAGGTAGTCCAGATGCTCGCCGTCCAGATCATAACCGGTGCAGATCTTCAGGGTCTCAAAGCCGTCCAGAACGTCCAGCTTGGTCAGACAGATGCCCTTGATGCCCGAGGTGGCGCAGGTCTGACGCACCAGTGCTGCATCAAACCAGCCGCAGCGGCGCTGACGGCCGGTGGTGGTGCCGAACTCGTGGCCGCGGGTGCCCAGACGCTCGCCATCCGCATCCGGGGTGCCGTCTTCCTCCAAGAGCTCAGTCGGGAACGGGCCTTCACCAACGCGAGTGGTATAGGCCTTCACGATACCCAGCACATAATCGATGGAGCCGGGGCCGATGCCAACGCCAGTCGCCGCCTGACCGGCAATCACATTGGACGACGTCACAAAGGGATAGGTGCCGAAATCAATGTCCAGCAGCGCGCCCTGCGCGCCTTCAAACAGGATCCGCTTGCCCGCCTTGCGCTTCTCGTTCAGCACCTTCCAAACCGGTGCCGCATAAGGCAGGATCTTCGGTGCGATCTCTTTCAGCTGCTCGATCAGCGCATCGCGGTCGATGGCATCAACACCCAGACCCTTGCGCAGCGGATCATGGTGCTGCAGCGCCCGATCAACGCGGGCGATCAGAGTGGCCTCATCCGCCAAGTCAGCCACGCGAACCGCGCGGCGCCCCACCTTGTCCTCATAGGCCGGACCGATGCCGCGGCCAGTGGTGCCGATCTTGGTGCCTTTGGAGGCCGCCTCTTCGCGTGCCCGGTCCAGCTCGCCATGCAGCGGCAGGATCAGCGGGGTGTTTTCCGCGATCATCAGCGTCGCGGGCGAGATCTCCACGCCCTGCGCGCGCACGGTCTCGATCTCTTTCATCAGGTGCCAGGGGTCCAGCACCACGCCATTGCCAATGACCGAGAGCTTGCCGCCGCGCACCACACCCGAGGGCAGCGCGTGCAGTTTGTAGACTTTGCTGTCAATCACCAGCGTATGACCGGCGTTATGACCGCCCTGAAAACGCGCAATGACATCAGCGCGCTCGCTGAGCCAATCGACAATCTTGCCTTTACCTTCGTCACCCCACTGGGCGCCGACTACCACGACATTGGCCATCTCAGGTCCTCTGTATGCTGGTTGAAACCGACGCTCCGTATAACGAGGCAGCGCAGACAGGGGAACCGGTTTTTCGCCGCACCCCACCCGAGCACCGCTTTTCCAGCGGATATCGCACCGTGAAGAACTCTGAAACAGGCCCAAAACCATTCCGAGCCCTGCCCCATTCGCCAGCTATACAATAACCGGCACGCCGAAGCCCCATCTGATGACCTCAGCTGCACCTCAATCCCGTGAGATCCGGCGATTCCCCTCGGGCGATTGAAAAACATGGCATAGGCGAGATCATCTCAGCCACAACTCTCAACCACTCCTCTATGCGCCAAATTCGTCAGTTTTGCGGTCAGCAGTTTTTTGCAGTCAATGTAGATGCCAGTTTGTCTGGCACATCACCACTAGGGCCGTGATCACACCGATGATTGGAACGTGCTCGTCGGAAAAATCAATGTATGCCGGGTTCCGGTTTCATCGCTTGAAGTTGCGATCTTACCGTTGAGTTCAGTCGTGAATGCAGCGGTCAGTTTCTGTCCCAGGCCAGAATCAACACGCGCGGCCGGATCAATCCCGATGCCGTTGTCGGAGATCATAAGACGACTTTCGCTACCGTCGATCTTCATAGTAACACGAAGCCGACCGTCGCTCTTATCGAAAGCGTATTTCAGGCTATTGGTGATCAACTCATTTACAATCAGACCTAACGGCACAGCGATCCGCGTGGAAATAGGCGCCTGATCGATATCTATTTCCAGATTTGGATAATCAATTTGCCCCGAGGACGTCACAAGGTCCTCAGCGAGAGCGGTCAGATACTGTCGCGTATCAACATGGTCCACAGCGCCAGAGCGGGACAAGGTTTTATACAGTCGGCCCACTGCGTCCAAGCGCGCGCGCATCCGTGAGAATGCAGCTTTTGCATCCAAGTCACTCACATTGCGCGCCTCCATTGAGATGATACCGCCAATCATCGCCAAACTGTTCATGACACGGTGGTTCAACTCTTCGAGTAGGCGATTTGCATTCTCAAGCGCCTGCTGCCGCTCTGCCTCTAGCTGTCGCCTCTCCGTGATATCCTGGATCGCCAGCAATAGCATGTATGTATGGTTCCCTGCGCGGTAGATTTTACGCGCATTGAGAAGGAAAGTGCGGCGGCCAATGCTCGGAAAGTCATGACACATTTCGTAGTCATTGATGACGGAGCTTTCAGGAATGACATGTGTTAAGAGATCTAAGAGTTCAGGTATGGCCCACTGCCCATTACCGAGGTCATCCAAACGGCGCCCCAGTGTTGCCTGTTCAGTGACTTGAAACTTGGTGTAAAAAGCTCTGCTCGCAGTAATCACTCCAAGACGCTCGTCAAGCACAAGCAAAGGCTCGCTTATGGTGTCGACGATGCCGGTCGACAGCAGCCGCTCGCGTTCGAGTTCTGCCGCAGCATCACTATTTGCAGTCACATCTTCGATCACGAGCAATATGCGCCGGGAGCCATTTCCCGGACGCACCGTCTTCCGTGCGTTGAGCAGCATAACCCGGCGACCGATGTTCTCGAACACATGGTCGACCTCGATATCATGGACGGTTTGGCCATGGTCGAGAATGCCACTAAGCGCGTGGATCAACGACGGGATATTCCACTGGCCGTTCCCAAGCTCTGCAATCTCTGTACCGACGGTCGCCTCCCTTTCGACCTCAAAGGTCTCAAAAAACCGATCATTGGCATATTCCACCAACAAATCCTCCGTAAGGACCAAGAGACTTTCTCTCAAGGTCGCGACGATTTCGGATGGGGCGATCTGCTGTAGCACGTCAGTAGAAATTGGTTTGGTTTCCTCTAGGTGAGATCGCTTGAGCTATCGCACCACTGACAAGCCTACAATCGAATTATTTGATTTGGAAGGAAAACCTTGAAGGATCGAAAGTCAAACAAAGCGCCTAGGTTGTGCGCTAAGACCTGGTATCTCCTTGCAATTTCCGCTTTCTGCGCATCACCGGCGGCTCACTGCCGTGACCGCCCGTTGCCCGGCTACCGCGCGCCCTCTTCACGATCTTTATCCGTATCTTTGCCAGACTGGCCGCTGATCGATCACCTCTGCGCAGCCGGAGTAACCGCCCTGCTGCGCCACCAACCAAGACGACCCAAGATTGGCTCCGCATCCGCAGGGTGCTGCGTTAGATCGCAGTTGGCACGCCAGGCAATGCGCGGCAGATCAGGATATCCTGTCCGCCAGGCCCCACCCGGGCCTGACCAGAGTTTTAGCGGCGGCGCCGCCCTTTTTATCCGCAACAGACATCGAAAAACCCTGTAATACCAAGAGATCGAACCGGAGACATCCAAACGCATACAGCAACACAGCACCATGCCCGACAGTGTCTGAACACCCTGTTTATGAAACCGCCGCAGCGGCGCCGTCCGCTGCCCATAACCCGGGCTCAGCCCTTCCGCGCCGTGGACTCTGCCAGCCGCACCGGCTGGCCATGAGGCGTGGCGAGATAGGCCGTCTCCCATTTCAGGCGCATATCTACGGCGTCCTCGGCAGCGACGGTGCCGACCTCGGCCAGATAGAGCTCCAGCGTTTCCAGCCAGGCGGCAAAATAATCCTCGCCACCATTTAGATCTTTCGCCAGCCCGTGACGGCGCAGCGTCGCAGAAAACCGCCATACCCAGTCGCCCCAGGAAAACACCCCGTTTTCATTCAGATGCACCGTCAGCGCAAAGACCTGCGCGTGCCAGGGCTGGTCAAAGGCCGGTTCCGGGCGCTTTGCCATCTGTACGTCACGTTCGCTCATACCCGCTCCAGATAGCTTTGCCATAAATCGAGAACCACCTCATCACCCGGATGTTCGGCGTGGGACCACAATTCACCGGCCGGGAAAGTCACCGCATAAAGCGGCTCCGGTGCCTCTCCCAGCCCATGCGCAGCACTGTCCGGCAGAACATGACTGCCATGCAATCGCAGGATTTGCCCCGTGGCTCCAACCGCATAGGTCGGCAGCCGCGTATGGCCGCCATCCACCAGCCGATTGCCACCGGGCCTCCGACAACGCACGGTATCACCGGGGGCAAAGCTGGGCTCAATTGGGCTGGGGCGATCTGCCGGGCCACCCTTGGCAAGCGCTGCGGCCACATCCGCCGCCTTCAGGGCACGGGCCGCCAGCGGATGCGGGGCCGCGCGGTCTGCGCCCGTGCCATCGCCAGCCGCAGCAGCCCCCGCCAGATCCTCAGCACTCAGCACCTGTTTCTCCACCAATAGGCTCGCCAGACCTGCCAGCCATTTCTCGTAGTAGGAAAACCGTGTGTAGTCCTTCGGTGCCAGCCGTTCGCGCGCATGGCGCGAAGTGTCGATATTCCACTGCCCCAGCGCGCCGCAAGCCAGCGTTATCGCCAGCGCGCGGCCATGCCAGTCTTCTGCAAAAACCGGGGCATCCTGCCGTTCGGGCTTCAGCGGGCCATCGCCGAATCGTCCCCCCATGTCATGAACCCGGCTCATCTCTGCACCTCTGGGATATCCGTGCCAATCATACTGTCGCGGCTGACCAATGCCGCCAGTGCATCCTCGCTCAGCCCTTCGGTGCCCTCGGGTCGCATCGGCAACACCAGATAGCGCACCTCGGCGGTCGAATCCCAAACCCGCACGGATGTTTCGTCAGACAGCGTTACACCAAACTCCGCCAGCACCCGGCGCGGCTCACGTACAGCACGGGACCGATAGGCGTCCGACTTATACCACCCCGGCGGAATACCCAGCAGCGGCCACGGGTAACAGCTGCACAGGGTACAGACGACCATATTGTGCTGCGCGGGCGAGTTCTCGACCACCACCATATGCTCGCCCTGACGGCCATAATAGCCCAGATCCGCCAGCACCGGGTCGGCGTCAGCCAGCAGCGCCGCTTTAAATTCCGGATCGCACCACGCGCGTGCCACCACCCGCGCGCCATTCGCAGGCCCGATGCGGTTCTGATAGGTGTCGATAATCTCATCCAGCGCGGCCGGATCAATCAGCCCCTTTTGTGTCAGCAGAGTTTCCAGCGCCTTGACGCGCAGGGCGGGATCCGGGGGCAAGAGGCTATGCGGGGCGTCAGCGTGATCATGAGGCATGGGGTGAGACTGCCCGCCGCAGCGTAAACCTGTCCAGTCACAATCCGTCATGGATGGGATCAGCGGGCCTGATGCAAGGCGCCACCCGCCCCTCCCACGGGCGCTGGTCCTGCGCTATTTCTTGCACATTTCAGCCGCCTCAGAGGTCACAGCGCCGCGTTCTCCGCCGTTCCGCAAACTGAGCCCTTGCCCCTCAGAGCAATCTTCCCTATTTACCGCCCGATACTCAGCCAACCGCCGTAGGATCCTATGGAAAACGTCGTACTCATCATCCATCTTCTTCTGGCCTTGGGGCTGATTGCCGTTGTCCTCTTGCAGCGTTCCGAAGGCGGCGGCCTTGGCATGGGCGGCGGCGGTGGCGGGGCCATGTCTGGCCGGGCCGCAGCCACCGCGATGAGCAAGCTGACCTGGATCCTGGCCGTAGCCTTTATCGGCACCTCGATCACGCTGACCATTCTGGCGGCGCAGAAATCCGCAGGCTCTTCGGTCGCAGACCGACTGAGCACCCCTGCCGCGGAGGGTGCCGCTGATGCCCCCGAAGCGCCGCTCGGTAGCGATCTGCTGCCGCCGGTTCAGGGCGACAACGCACCGCTGGTTCCCAGCGCAGACTAACTCCGGCCCTTCGGGTCTGGACCTTTGGATCAGCCCGGCGGATCTCACCGCTTTGGGCAGATCCGACAATGACCACTGCGTCTGACGCGGGATTCGCGAGAATCCACTACACTTAGAATAAACAAAAGCAGCCGTAACAGCATCTTGCGGCTTGCTTGCGCATTTTGCGCGAATCCTTTATACGTAAAGCCCCGTGATGCTGCGGTTTCTGCAACCGCCGGGCAGCTGAATTCTGACTTCTCACGGGGGCAGCCGAACACTCATGGCGCGTTTCATTTTCATTACTGGCGGTGTTGTATCATCTCTGGGCAAAGGGCTGGCATCCGCCGCTCTTGGGGCACTTCTTCAGGCGCGCGGCTATTCCGTCCGCCTGCGTAAACTGGACCCCTATCTGAACGTCGATCCGGGCACGATGAGCCCGTTCGAACATGGCGAAGTCTTCGTGACTGACGACGGCGCCGAGACCGATCTCGACCTTGGCCACTACGAACGGTTCACCGGCGTGGCCGCCCGCAAGACCGACTCGGTCTCCTCGGGCCGGATCTATTCCAACGTGCTGGAAAAGGAACGCCGGGGCGACTACCTCGGTAAGACTATTCAGGTCATTCCGCATGTAACCAATGAAATCAAAGACTTCATCTCCATCGGCGAAGACGAGGTTGATTTCATGCTCTGCGAAATCGGCGGCACCGTCGGCGACATCGAAGGCCTGCCCTTCTTTGAGGCGATCCGTCAGTTTGCCAATGACAAGGCACGTGGTCAGTGTATTTTCATGCACCTCACCCTCTTGCCCTATATCAAGGCCTCCGGCGAGCTGAAGACCAAGCCGACCCAGCACTCCGTAAAGGAACTGCGCTCCATCGGTCTGGCCCCCGATATTCTGGTCTGCCGCTCCGAGGGACCGATCCCGCATAAGGAACGCGAAAAACTGGCGCTGTTCTGCAACGTGCGCGCCGACTCTGTGATTGCGGCGCAAGATCTCAAGTCCATCTACGAGGCCCCGCTGGCCTATCACCGCGAGGGTCTCGATCAGGCGGTGCTGGATGCCTTTGGCATTGCCCCCGCCCCGAAACCCAAGCTGGCCCGCTGGGAAGATGTGGCCGACCGCATCTACAACCCCGAAGGCGAGGTCAAAATCGCCATCGTGGGCAAATACACCCAGCTGGAAGACGCCTATAAATCCATCGCCGAGGCACTGACCCATGGTGGCATGTCGAACCGCGTGAAGGTGAAGATCGAATGGGTCGATGCCGAGCTGTTCGACAAGGAAGACGCAGCCCCTTACCTGCAAGGCTACAACGCCATTCTGGTTCCCGGCGGCTTTGGCGAGCGCGGCACAGAAGGCAAAATCAAGGCCGCGCAATATGCCCGCGAGCACAAGCTGCCCTATCTGGGCATCTGCCTTGGCATGCAGATGGCCGTGATTGAGGCTGCGCGCAACGTTGCAGGTATCTCCGAGGCGGGTTCCGAAGAATTCGACCATGAGGCGGGCAAGAAACGCTTTGAGCCGGTTGTCTATCACCTGAAAGAATGGGTGCAGGGCAACCATACTGTCGCGCGCAAGGTCGATGACGACAAGGGCGGCACCATGCGTCTGGGGTCCTACAACGCCACGCTGGCCGAAGGCTCCAAAGTGGCCGAGGTCTATGGCACCACCAAGATCGAGGAACGCCACCGTCACCGCTATGAGGTGGACACCAAATACCGCGAGCAGCTGGAGGCCTGTGGCCTCAAATTCTCCGGCATGTCCCCCGATGGTCGCCTGCCGGAAATCGTCGAATGGTCCGATCATCCCTGGTTCATCGGCGTGCAGTTCCATCCGGAGCTGAAATCGAAACCGTTTGATCCGCACCCGCTGTTCGACGATTTCGTGCGCGCCGCCAAGGAAGCCTCGCGTCTGGTGTGACGCCCGGCGCCGCATGCGCCACAGATCATTACAACGAAAAAGGCAGGCCCGCGCGGTCTGCCTTTTTTCTTGCCCACGCGTCATGTTAGCGACGGCGTTAGCGCAACCACCTGATGCTAATAGTTGTTTCCTGCCGCAGGCGCGGTATAGACGGGGCCAGACAGACAATCCCTTTTCGTGGAGACCCGACCTATGGCGCAAGAAACCTCGACCCAGACCGCACAGCTTGATCGTATCGCAAACGGCAAGGGCTTCATCGCGGCGCTTGACCAGTCCGGCGGCTCCACCCCGAAGGCGCTGGCGCTCTATGGTGTGACCGAAGACGCCTATAGCAATGATGACGAGATGTTCGGCGAAATCCAGAAGATGCGCGCCCGGATCATCACCGCGCCCGATTTCAACAGCGACAAGATCCTTGGCGCGATCCTGTTTGAAAAGACCATGGATGCGGCGATCGATGGCACAGCGGTGCCTGCCTACCTCTGGGACAAATGCGGCGTTGTGCCCTTCCTCAAGGTAGACAAAGGCCTCGCGGATGAGGCGGACGACGCCCAGACCATGAAACCGATGCCTGATCTTGATGCGCTGCTGTCGCGTGCCGTGAAGGCCGGGATTTTCGGCACCAAGATGCGCTCCGTCATCAAGGGTGCCAATGCCACCGGTATCAAGAATGTCGTGGGTCAGCAGTTCATCGTTGGCCGTCAGATCGCAGCCGCCGGCCTGCTGCCGATCATCGAGCCGGAAGTGGACATCCACTCCGCCACCAAAGCCGAAGCTGAAGCGCTGCTGAAAGACGCGATCTTGGCCGAGTTGAACGCCCTACCCACCGATACCAAAGTGGCACTGAAGCTGACCATCCCGACCGAGGCCGGTCTTTATGACGATCTGGCAGCCCACGCCAATGTGGTGCGCGTCGTGGCCCTGTCTGGCGGTTACACCACCGATGATGCCTGTGAGAAGCTGACCCAGAACAAGACCATGATCGCCTCCTTCAGCCGCGCCCTGACCGAAGGTCTGAACGTGACCATGAGCGATGATGATTATAACGCGGCACTCGGTTCCAACATCGACAAAATCTACCGCGCCTCGATCTGACGCGCGCCCCTGACGGGGCAAGACACTAAGGAAAGAGCCGCGCTGGTCAGATCCCGGCGCGGCTCTCTTTCATTTCAAGATCGGACTATGTCTGGCTCAGTCGAATTTGGGTGCGCGTTTCTGCATCTGGGCGGCAACCACCTCCATCTGTTCCGGCTTACCGATTAGACCGACCTGCACGCGGGATTCCTCCAGCAGCACCTCGGCGCGGTCAGTGCTGGCCTCAGCTGTCTCGATCAGCGCTTTGGCCGCGCGGATGGCGGCCGGGCTTTGGCCTGCAATCACAGTCGCCAGCTCATGGGCGCGGGCGACGGGGTCCTCGGCCAGTTCCGTAACCAGCCCCCAGTCCAGCGCCTGCGGCGCCGAGACTTTCTCCGCCGTATAGGTCAGTCTGCGCAGTACATCGGACCTCAACAGCTGCGGCAGCAGCACCATGCCCCCCATGTCCGGCACGATACCCCATTTCATCTCCATCACAGAAAACCCTGCATCCGGCGCAGCAATGCGGATATCAGCCCCGAGCGCCAATTGCAGCCCGCCGCCAAAGGCAACGCCATTGATCGCCGCAATCACCGGCATCGGCAGACGGCGCCAGACCATCGCCACCTGTTGCACCTGATTGGCATCACCGTGAGAGCGGCTCATCAGCCACTCTTCGGGGTTTTGCAGCCCCATCTGGGCAAAGCTCATCAGATCAAGCCCGGCGCAAAACGCCTTGCCCTCGCCCGAGAGCACGACCACCCGCGCCTTACTGTCCATCAGGCTTTCGCCCGCGGCGATGATCTCCTCGATCATCTGGCTGTCCAGCGCGTTCATCTTGTCGCCGCGGGTCAGCGTCACCCTTGCGATATGGTCTTCAATCTCTACCGATACCCGTGCCATGTCGGCCCCCTCTTTCTCGGACATTCTCTTGGCCGCAGACTGCCCCGGATCCCAGCGGTGATCCAGCGTAACGCCGGGGCAAAACCGCAGGCTGTCGCCGGCGCTTGCCCGGCAGCCTCCGATCACGTTATCTGCTCCCATGACACAGCCACGCTACACCCCGCTTGCCCAGTCCCTCCCTGCCTCAGTCCCTTTTGTCGGGCCGGAAACCCAAGAGCGCCAGCGCGGCGCGGTGTTCAAGGCACGGCTGGGCGCAAACGAGAATATCTTTGGCCCCTCTCCCAAAGCGATTGCCGCGATGCAGGATTCGCTCGGCGAGATCTGGAAATATGGCGACGCCGAGAGCCACGAGCTGCGCGCAGCGCTGGCCGCCCACCACGGGATCGCGCCTAAGAACATCATGATTGGCGAGGGCATCGACGGGCTGCTCGGCTATCTGGTGCGGTTGCTGATTGGCGAAGGTGATCCGGTGGTGACCTCGCTTGGGGCCTATCCGACGTTTAACTACCATGTCGCGGGTTTTGGCGGGGTGCTGCATACTGTGCCTTACAAGGGCAACCACGAAGACCCCGTGGCGCTCTTCGCCAGGGCAGCGGATGTGGGTGCCAAGCTGGTCTACCTGGCCAATCCCGACAACCCGATGGGCAGCTGGCACAGCGGCGCCGACCTGCTGGCGGCGATGGATGCCCTGCCAGAAGGCTGCCTGCTACTCTTGGACGAGGCCTATATCGACTGCGCGCCGGAGGGCACTGCCCTGCCCATCGACATCGATGATCCGCGCGTGATCCGTACGCGGACGTTTTCCAAGGCCTATGGCATGGCCGGGGCGCGGGTGGGCTATGTGCTGGCAGAGGCGGAACTGATCGCCGCCTTCAACAAGGTGCGCAACCATTTCGGCATGAACCGCACCGCCCAGATTGGCGCGCTGGCGGCCCTGCAGGATCAGGACTGGCTCGTTGAGGTTCTGGACCGCATCAGTACCGCCCGCGACCGGATTGGTGAAATTGCCCGTGACAATGGGCTGACGCCCCTGCCCTCAGCCACCAATTTTGTGGCCATCGACTGCGGCAGAGACGGCGCATTTGCCAAGACTGTACTGGACGGTCTGGTGGATCAGGGCGTGTTTGTGCGGATGCCCTTTGCCGCGCCGCAAAACCGCTGCATCCGAGTGAGTTGCGGGCCGGAGGATCAGCTCAACGCTTTTGCCCGCGCGCTGCCCGTCGCACTGGCGCGGGCGCGCAACGGCTGAGGCGCGGCGCAAGACCTGCTGCGGATCAGCCGCAGCAGCTGCGACCTGAGGGCGCTTTGGTTTCCATGCTGCCAGCCCCGGCGATCACCGATGCCGCGGCCTCCAGCGCACCGGATCCATGCGGGATCTCCAGCGCTTTCAGCCCGGCATCAACACCGCCCAATAGCCCCATGATCATCTGACCGTTCACATGGCCCATATGGCCCAGCCGCAGGAAGCCGTGCCACTCCGGGCTATTAGGCGGCGCCATGCCAAGACCGATGCCCAGCGTCAGCCCCAGGGTCTGCTCCACCCAAGCGCGCAGGCGGGTGGCGTGATCCCCGCCCAGATGCAGCGATGTCACCGCATTGGAGCGCAAGCCCTCGTCCTGCACATTCATCCGCAACGGACCGCCAGCGCCCCAGGCGTCACATGCCGCCCAGATCGCGCGCGCCAGATGATGATGCCGCGCCCAGACCGCCTCCATCCCCTCCGCGTGGACCAGATCCAGCGCGGCCCGCAGGCCATACAGATGATGCGTCGGTGCGGTGCCGCCAAAATACTGGTAGAATTCTTCCGGGTTGGCGCGCGGCTGCCAGTCCCAGTAGCGGCTGACCCGTGGCAGACGGGACCGCGCCTCCGCGGCCTTGGGGCTGAAGAACACAAACCCCATGCCCGCAGGCACCATCAACCCTTTTTGGCAGGCCGAGACCATTACATCGACGCCCCAGGCGTCCATCTCAAACCGGTCACAGCCAAGCGAGGCAATGCAATCGGCCATCAGCAGCGCAGGGTGATCGCAGGCATCCAGCGCCGCACGCATCGCCGCCACATCGTTGCGGATGGAGCTGGAGGTATCCACATGCACTGCCAGAACCGCCTTGATCCGATGCGCACGGTCTGCGGCCAGATGGCTGGCGATGCGGTCCATGTCCCAGGGCGCACCGGTGCCGAAATCCAACAGCTCAACCTCGATCCCCAGGGCCTCCGCCATTTCGGACCAGCCGATGGCAAAGCGCCCGGAGGAGGCCACCAGCACGGTGTCGCCGGGCCTTAGGGTGTTCTGCAACGCCGCCTCCCAGGCGCCATGGCCGTTGGAGATATAGATCGCCACATTATGATCCGTGCGCGCAACCCGGCGCAGATCAGGGATCAGCGTTGCAGTCATCTCCACCAGCTCTCCGGCGTAGATATTAGGCGACGGGCGGTGCATCGCCTGCAACACCGCATCCGGTATGACCGAAGGCCCGGGGATCGCCAGATATCCGCGCCCTGCGGCAAGGGAAACACCCGCTGTCATGCTGCACTCCTGTCAAGCAAAAGGTCTGATTGCGGCGACTGTGGCCTGCGGATTCGCGGGCTGCAAGCCCTTGTGATGCCGTGGAAATAGAATTGACGTAGCGATGTCGTGATCCCGGTGGATGCCCCCCAGCCGTGGGTGAACACCGCGCCAATGCTTGCACCTTTGCCCCCAGCTGCTTAAATGGCGCAGGCCTGACACCGATGTCAGTGCCAGAAAAACCACAGCGGTTGGACCCCTTGCCCCAGACTGACCCCAAGACACCCTCTCCCGCAGCGCCGGACACGACCTCTGCCACAGGAGCTGCCACGGACGCGCACAAGGATGCCGCAGCAACGGCCCAAACTGCGACCGAAGCCCAGACCACAGCGGAGACACCGGTTATCAAGACCAAGCCTGAGCACATGTCCTCGCGCGAGTTGCTGGGCTGGCTCTGGCGCGGCTATCTGCGCCATTACATGGGGCTATTGGGTCTGGCGATCCTGTTCATGCTGATTGAGGGCGGCACCGTTGGTGGCCTCAGCTACATGATGCAGCCGATGTTCGATCTGGTGTTTGTCGCGGGCAATACCAATGCGCTGTTCTGGGTCAGCCTGGCGTTTTTGATCATCTTTACCATGCGGGGTCTGTCCAGCGTCTGCCAGAAGGTGATCCTCAGCAAGATTTCCCAGACCTCTGCCGCGCATATGCGCAAGGATATGCTGGCGCGGCTGATCCGACAGGATCCCTCGTTTCATCAGGTGAACCCGCCCGGCTTTCTGATCCAGCGAGTACAAAGCGATGTCATGGCCATCAACTCTGTCTGGCAGGCGCTGATCACCGGTGCGGGCCGCGATGTCACCCAGATGGTGGCCGTGTTGGCGGTGGCGATCAGCGTGGACTGGCGCTGGACCGCGATCATGCTGATTGGCCTGCCGATGCTGCTGCTGCCGCTGGCCGCCGTGCAGCGCTATGTGCGACGCAAGGCCTCGCAGGCGCGGGATCTGGGCGCGTCCCTCTCTACCCGGCTGGATGAGATTTTTCATGGCATCGTGCCAATCAAGCTGAACAATCTTGAAGACTATCAAACCGACCGGTTTGGCGGCCATATGGATCAGTTTGTCCGCTCCGAAGTGCGCGCCTCCTTTGGCGTAGCCTCCACCACCGGCATGATCGATATCATGGCCGGGTTGGGCGTGATGGGCGTGGTGCTCTATGGCGGCGCCGAAATCATCGAGGGCAAGAAAACCGTTGGTGAGTTCATGAGCTTCTTCACCGCCATCGGTCTTGCCTTTGATCCGATGCGCCGTCTGGCATCGATCAGCGGCACCTGGCAGGCGGCCGCCGCCGCGATGGAGCGCATCAAGGAGCTGATGGATTCTCCGATCAAACTGGTATCGCCCGAAAACCCCGTCGCCCCACCCAAGGGCCTACCGGAGGTGGCGCTGGCGGATGTGACCCTGCGCTATGGCGACTCGGATGTGCTGCGACAGCTGTCGCTGGTGGCCGAGGCAGGCAAGACCACCGCCCTAGTCGGTGCATCCGGTGCCGGCAAATCGACCATCTTCAACCTGCTGACCCGTCTGGTGGACCCGCAGGAGGGATCCGTCACCGTGGGCGGTGTTGCTGTGCGGGATCTGGATCTGGATGACCTGCGCGGGTTGTTTTCCGTGGTCACACAGGAGGCCCTGCTGTTTGACGAGACCCTGCGCGAGAACATCCTGCTGGGGCGCACCGATGTGACTGATGCGCAGCTAGAGGAGGTGTTGAAAGCCTCCCATGTTGCGGATTTCCTGCCGAAACTCGCCAATGGGCTGGATACGCTGGTGGGGCCGCGTGGCTCAGCCCTGTCTGGGGGACAGCGCCAGCGGGTGGTGATTGCCCGCGCGCTTCTGCGGGACACCCCGATCCTGCTGCTGGATGAGGCGACCTCCGCCCTTGATGCGCAATCTGAAAAGGTGGTGCAACAAGCGCTGGAGAAACTCTCCGGCGGGCGCACCACATTGGTCATCGCGCACCGGCTGTCGACCATCCGCAATGCCGATAAAATCGTGGTGATGGAACGTGGCGAGGTGATGGACCATGGCACCCATGAAGAGCTGCTGGAGCGCGGCGGCATCTATGCGGATCTCTACCGGCTGCAGTTTCAGGACGGCAAGACGTTGGTCGACCGCGAGGGCGTCGCCGCACAGGCGCCGAAACAATTCCGCGATGGCGGTGACCAGCCCCGCTGGTTCCAGAAACTGGCCCGCCGCATGTTCGGCTAGGCCTTGCCCCACCCCGCGACCTACATTGCCTCTCATGATCCTTCAGGAGCCTGACCTATGAGCAACCGCCGCATCCTGCGCCTCTCCGGTGCCGAGACCCGTGACTTCCTGCAGGGGCTGATCACCAATGATGTCGCCAAGGTCGATCAGGGGCTGGTCTATGCCGCCCTGCTGACGCCACAGGGCAAATATCTGGCGGATTTCTTTGTCGCTGCGGATGGCGAGGATCTGCTGCTGGATGTGGACGAGAGTCTGGCCGCCAGTCTGGCCAAACGGCTGACCATGTACCGGCTGCGCGCCAAGATCACTATTGAGGAAACCGATCTGGCCGTGCGCCGGGGCACCGGGCCTGCGCCTGAGGGCGCGCTGGAGGATCCGCGCCACCCGGATCTGGGCTGGCGGCTTTATGGCGCGGAGGCGGGCGACGACGACAGCAACTGGGACGCAATCCGTGTGGCACATTGCATCCCCGAAACCGGCATTGAACTGGGGCCGGACAGCTACATCCTGGAGGCCGGGTTTGAACGGTTGAATGGCGTCGATTTCCGCAAAGGCTGCTATGTCGGCCAGGAGGTCACCGCCCGGATGAAGCACAAGACCACACTGCGCAAGGGGCTGGCCACGGTGGCCGTCACGGGAGAGGCCCCGGTCGGCACCGAGATCCGGCGCGCCGACAAACCTGTCGGCACGCTGTTCACGCAGGCCGGAAATCAGGCCATCGCCTATCTGCGATTCGACCGCGCCGGCGACGACATGTGTGCGCAGGACGCGCGGATCGACTGGCACGGTAAGACATGAGGCAATTCTGTGGCCGCTCCTTCAGCTTGTGACGCGACGTCATGGCAGGGTTGATCCAACGCTCGGCTATGTCTGAGGGGTCATTTTTCGAGGAATTGCCGATGCGCCTGCTCCCCTATTTTGCCCTCAGCCTGCTGCCCCTGCCCGCCCTTGCGACGGATTATTGGGAGTATCAGGACTGGTCTGTCGCCGCTGAAATTCGGATCACGGAACAGCATGACTGGCGCGATTGCACGGCCTGGACCGGCGGTGATGGGCTGCCGCTTCTGCGTATGTCAGTGACCCAAGGCGATGTCGGCCCACCGGAAACCTACCCGCAGCTGGAACTGTTTGAGAGCGCCCCTCGTCACTATCCGACACAGGTGCAGAACGGTCAGGCGATTGGGTTCATCATCGATCGGGAAGCGGTGTTCTACGGTGTCGCCAACGGTGAAATCAACGACGAAGGCCTCGCTGAGGCGCGCGCGCAGGTCCGCTGGATGGACGCGCTGAACAGCATTCTGTGGATGCAGAACGGTCAGCGGATGGAGGTGCGCACGGTGGTGCCCTATGCCGCTGGCGAGATGGTTCTGGACGCGTCTCTGGCCGGATTTACCGCCGCCTATGGCAAGATGATGGATGAATGCGGCCACAGTCTGGAGCTGCGTCAGCTCGACATCGACTACAACTGAGGGCAGCTGCCAGCACCTTCGGCGTAAGAAAAACCCCCCACAGCCGGGCTGCGGGGGGTTTCTGTTTCGCGGGTATGTTGGCGCTAACCACTTATGCGCGCTCAGAATATTCCATGGTCTCGGTGTTGACGATGATCAGCTCATCCTGCCCGACGAAGGGAGGCACCATGACCTTCACCCCATTATCAAGGATGGCCGGCTTGAAAGAGTTGGCTGCAGTCTGCCCTTTGACGACCGGCTCGGTCTCGACGATCTTGCAGGTGACTTTCTGCGGCACGGTGGCGTTCAGCGCCTCGTCATCGTGGAATTCAACAACGATGGTCATGCCATCCTGCAAGAACGGACGGCGGTCACCCAGAAGTTCTGCCGGCAGTTCAATCTGCTCGTAGGTTTCAGTGTCCATGAACACCAACATGCCGTCACTCTCATAGAGGAACTGCTGATCTTTCTGCTCCAGACGCACCTTCTCTACCTTGTCAGCAGAGCGAAAACGCTCGTTCAGTTTGGAGCCGTTGCGCAGGTTGCGCATCTCGACCTGAGCAAAGGCGCCGCCTTTGCCGGGCTTCACGTGATCGACTTTGACAGCGGCCCACAGACCGCCATTGTGCTCGAGAACATTGCCGGGGCGGATCTCGTTACCGTTGATTTTGGGCATGACAAAAATCCCTCTCGGGTGGTTGATGAACTGTTAACCGCCCCTATATCTGGCAGGGAGTCGGCTGGCAAGACAACGATATGTCGTGTGACAGACCGGAGAGCTATGCAAATTACGCATAAAAGATATGCGTATGGAGGCTATCCGAATCGTCACAATTCCGCCATAAGGAGCGCTACGCCGAAATTGCAATAGCAAGAACAAAAAGGAAGCACGATGCGAGATTTCGTTGACGGCACCGCATATAATAACGAGCAAGGCAACCGGGCACGCAAGCTGTTTGCGGCGGTTGTGCTGGCGGCACTTGATGACGCGATTGCCGATGACAAGAAATATGGTAACGGCCCTGAGCAGATTGCTCGGTGGGCACGGTCGCGCGATGGGCGCGAAGTGCTGAGCTGTGCAGGCATCGACCCCAACGAACGCGTGGTCGGCGGCCTGATGGAATTTGTCGGCCGTGGTGTCCGTACCTCTGTTGCGCTGTCGCGCGAAGAGAGCGAACGCCGCAATGCGGCACAGGCCGAAGCGGCCTGAACAGACCTGCCAGTCTGACAGACAGAATACCGACAATGAAAAGCGCGTCCTGGGGGGCGCGTTTTTTCTTTTTGTGGTGGCGGTTTCAACTTGGAATAGGCCGCTCTGCGGGCTTTTCAGCGCGTCAAAAATCCGCCATGGCTGAGAGAGCAGAGAGATCGAACCACCAATTACGCGCGAGAGGGAGAAAGCCATGACAGCACGGGCGATCATGATCCAAGGCACCGGCAGCAATGTCGGCAAGTCGATGATTGTCGCCGGGTTAGCGCGGGCCTTTGTGCGCCGGGGCCTGTCGGTGGCCCCATTCAAGCCGCAGAACATGTCCAACAATGCGGCTGTCACCCCTGAGGGGGGCGAGATTGGCCGTGCACAGGCCTTGCAGGCCCGCGCCGCCATGCGCCCCCCCCACACCGATATGAACCCGGTGCTTTTGAAACCGGAAACCGAGACCGGCGCGCAGGTGATTGTGCAGGGCAAACGGCGGGGCACGCAGGCGGCCGGATCCTTCATGCGCGACAAAACCGGTCTGCTGGAGGCGGCGCTGGAGAGTTTTCACCGGCTGGCAACCGATGTGGATCTGGTGCTGATCGAAGGCGCCGGCTCCCCGGCAGAAACCAACCTGCGCAAGAACGATATCGCCAATATGGGGTTTGCCTGCGCGGCAGAGGTGCCAGTGGTGCTGGTGGGTGACATTCACCGTGGCGGAGTGATCGCGCAGATTGTCGGCACCCATACGGTGCTGGAGCCGCAGGATCTGGCGCGGATCAAGGGTTTTGCGGTCAACCGGTTTCGCGGGGATCGCAGCCTGTTTGATGCCGGTCGCGATGATATCGCAGCGCGCACCGGCTGGCCGTCGATGGGGGTAATCCCGTGGTTCTGGGATGCCTGGAAACTTCCGGCTGAGGATATGATGGACATCGCCTCCCGCCCCGGCGGCACCTGCAAGATCGTGGTACCGCAGCTGGAGCGCATGGCCAATTTCGACGACCTCGACCCGCTGGCAGCGGAACCCAATGTTACGGTGGAAATCGTGCCTGCGGGCCGCGCCCTGCCCGGTGATGCGGATTTGGTGCTGATCCCTGGCAGCAAATCCACCATTGGCGATCTCACCTATCTGCGGGCACAGGGATGGGACATTGATATCCTGGCCCATTACCGGCGCGGTGGCCATGTCATGGGCCTCTGTGGTGGCTATCAGATGCTGGGACAGACCATCGACGACCCGGACGGCGTGGATGGGCGTCCAGGCAAGGTTACCGGGCTAGGCCTGTTGGATGTGCATACGGTCATGGCCGGTGAAAAACGGGTGACATTGACCGAGGCGGTGACCCGCAATGGCAACTTGCCTGTGAGCGGCTATGAGATCCACATGGGGCGCACTGATGGACCGGATTGCTCCCGCGCCTGGCTGGAAATTGATGGCCGTCCAGAGGGTGCCGCCTCCCCCGATGGGCGGGTGCGCGGTTCGTATTTGCACGGGCTGTTCAGTTCGGATGCGTTTCGGGCGTCCGTTCTCTCCGGCCTCGGCCATGAGAGTGTGGCGGGCTATGACGACGGGGTTGAGGCCACGCTGGACGCGCTGGCGGATCACCTTGAGGACTGTATGGATCTGGATGCGTTGTTGGCCCTGGCAGAGCCGGTGCGCGGCGCGTAACTCCTGCGTGTCACAGAGGGGCTGTGACAATCGCCCCAAGATCACCGGGCAAAGGTATCAGAGCAGGTTTTGGGCCGACAGGGCGCGGTGGATTTCACGGCGCACCAGCTTGCGGACGTTGCGAGTGATCCGCTCCCCCAGGGCCCCCTGTAGCTCCTCACGCACGATTTCCGAGACCAGCTCACGCAGGGCGTGCTCATCCAGAAAGTTCTCATCGGAACCAAGAGCGTCCAGCGCCTCAAGTGCGGTTTCGGTGACTGAAGTCTCCAGCAGATCACGATCAACGCTATCGGTGGTCGATGCGGCTGGCGCTGCTGGGATGTCGCTGCTTGTGTTCTCCTCAACCGCGGTATCGACGGCGGGCGCCTCAGCCTGCGTATGCAGCTCCGGCTGGAGGGCTGAGGGTTCGATCTGCGGTGCGGCGTCTATCTGAGCTGTCTCCGCCTGTGTATCGTCCCCCTCGGATCTGATAACCACATCCGCGACGGTCGTCGGGGTCTCATCGACGGGTTCCGTCTGCCCCTGTGCATCCGTGTCGCCGTCCTGCTCATCCCAGGCGAGTGTTTCCAGATCACTGCCGGCATAGGGCGTGTCGCGGGAGCCATCGGGTTCCCAGAGGACCGGACGGGAGGTATTGGCTGCCTCCATCTCTGCCAGTTTCTGCACCACCGCGCCGACCTTCGGGTTTAGTTGCGAGGCAGGTTTTGCCGGGGACGCGGCCGGATTGGGATCCTCGGCCTGCGCCCTATCATCATGATCCGTGCTGGCGGCGGCCTGGTAGAGCGTGGCAGTGGGATCAGTCCAAGGGGCCTCAGTGTTGAGCGTTACCTCAGCTGGCGATGTTGGCGCGTCGGGGACAGTAGCGGCTGCGTGGGGGGTCTCCGCCACTTCATCAGCGGCCTCATCAGCAGCTGTGGCGGCGGCAATACCATTGAAAAAGGCCAGATCCTCATTGCCGGGATCATTGTCATGCAGCGCAATACCCTGCGCGATAAGGTCCTGAGGCTCAGTCCAGAACTCGATAGCGTCTGCTGCCAAGAGCGCCTCAAACCTGTCTTTCCCGGAAGGATCTGCCTCTGGGCCGGGCGCGATATCGGCCGCCTCTTCAGACCGGTGAGCACTGTCAGCAGATGCAGCACCTACCACAGCGCTTGTACCAGCGACGGCGGGATTTTCAGGCGCGGGCGCAACGGGGGTCAGCTTACTTTCCGGCACCCGCAGCGCAGGTGTCAGAACCAGACGGGTGACCGGCTGGCTGCTGCCGTTAGTGACGCCGTTGGCGGATCCGGGCGCGGCAGTGCCCTGCCCCCCGGATGGCGCCGGAACGGGCTTGGTGATCTGCGCAGCCAATGCCGCCTCTGCCCCCTTGCCGAGCGAGGTGCCAGCGGTGCGGCTGTCCTCGCTCACCAGACGGCGGATCGATGACAGGACGTCTTCAATTTCAGCTTGGGTAACCGGTTCGGACATTTTTGCTTATCACTCTCGCCTCTTGCGATTGAGTGTAGCGACCTGTCCCGGTCCAGACAACCGTGTGAATCAGATGGTTTTTAGGGAGGCCCGCCCCAACGGACCTCCAATTGATACCTGATCGAGCCTCAGTTCTTGCCCAAGGCGCGCATCACCCGGTCCAGATCCTTGCTGCGCTGGCTGACATGGGCCGGGGCATCCTTCACCAGATTATAGTAAAGCGTCGGATCGTAGATTTCGACAGCCAGACCAAGGTGTTCCGCCGTCAGCAGCCCCTGCGCCTGCAACAGCGCATAGGCCGCGAGAGCCTGATTTGCGCGCGACTGAACACGCGCGGTCTGGGCGTTCAACAGCTCCTGCTCTGCCTCCAGTACATCCAGCGTGGTGCGGGCACCCAGGGTGGCCTCCTCGCGGATACCGTCAAAGGCAACGCGCGCGGCGCGGACCTGTTCGTTGGAGGAGACAAGGCTGGCACGCGCAGCTTCCAGCACCACAAACGCCTCGGAGACATCTTGAACGACACTCCGCTGAGTGGTGATCAACGCACCGCGTTCCGCCTGAAGACGGGCGATGCTGGCGCGCCGAGCGGAGGCCACCGCCCCGCCTGCATAGAGACGCTGGCTGAGCACAACGCTTGCGCTTGACGTGTCACTTGTGCCCGAACCGCTGGGATTTTCGCCGTGAGCCACGCTGGCGCGGAAGTTCACCGTCGGGCCGAGGCCACGGCTGGCGCTCTGAGCGCTCAAATCGGCGGCTTTGACCGAATGTTGCTGTGTCAGCAGGCTAGGATGATTGCGCATCGCAATGGCTTCCGCAGACTGCAAAGAGGCGACCCGCTGAGGCAGTGGCGGCTGGCCCGCAATTGTTCCCGGCTCACGGCCGACGGCCTGCACATAGGTTGCTTTTGCATTGAGCAGGTCGCCCTGGCTTTCGATCAGGCTGGCCTGCGCGCCCGCGACCCGGCTCTCTGCGAGGGCGACATCGGTCCGGGTGACCTCACCGACTTCGAACCGGTCATTGGCCGCCCGCAGTTCCTCGCGCAGGAGGCGCAGGTTGTTGCGGCGCAAAGACACCGTATCCTGCTGCAGCAGCACATTGACATAGGCCTGTACCGCCGCAAACAACACCTGCTGTTCAATATCAATCAATGCCTGCCGCGTGGCCAGAACGGTTTCCTGTGCCGCCATCTGGTTCAGGCGGGATACGCCGTTGTCGAACAGCAACCAGGAGAGATCCAGTCCTGTTGAAATCGACGAATCGTGATTGGAGACGGCGAAGTTGCCAAACCCAGTGCGAACGTAACGACGTTCGGCCTGCGCCACCCAGTCCACAACCGGACGCAAACGGGCAACGGCCACCGCAACATTTTCGTCCTGCGCGCGCAGCAGAGCGCGGTTCTGTTCCAGAAGGCCGCTGGTGTTATAAGCGCCGATCATCGCATCGGAGAGATTATCGGCGGCGGCCTGTTTCGGCGCGCCCAGCAGCAGTGCTGCGCTTCCGGCGAAGACGAAGGCCTTGAACAGGTTTGCCGTCAGTTTATTGCGCATCTTTAGCCTCATGTGGTCCGGCCTACCGACGCGGCAGTGCCGTTCTGCTCTCTGGCGCTGCGGATCGTCAGACGCCTGTATGTTGCGATCCGCCCCAATAGGGATCATCAGCGCGGATCGACTGTAAACTCCCTGCGGATCAGAGAGCGAATTCTTTTGCCGCCTCAAAACCGGGCAGTACCGGCGCACCAGCATTGAACGCCAGTCGCCAGGAGATCTGGCCAACGCTCTTATAGCCGACTTTGACCTCCCCCAATGCGCCAGACATGAAGATCGCGGCCACGCGACCACCATCCTTAAGCTGGTCGAGCAGCGCCTCCGGCACGGTTTCTACGCCACCCTCAATGATGATCACATCATAGGGGCCATGTTCCGCTGCACCGGCATCCAGCGCGCCCGTGTGAACAATGGCATTGTCGGCGCCAACTGCCGACAGCTGATCCTGCGCCTCAGAGGCCATGGACTCATCCGCCTCCACGCCGATCACCATCTGGGCGACGCGGGCGATCACTGCGGTGGAATAGCCCAGACCACAAGCCACATCGAGCACCAACTCATCCGGCTGCACATCCATCGCATCAAGAATTTTGGCCAGAGTGCGCGGCTCAAGCAGCACACGGCCGGGGCCGAGATCCAGATTGCCGTCGGCATAAGCTGCTTCACGCTGCGCATCGGCAACAAAGGCCTCGCGCGGCACTGCCAGCATGGCTTCGATGATCGGGAATTTGGTGACATCCGACGGGCGGATCTGCGTGTCGACCATCATGCGGCGACGTTCGGCAAAGTCAGTCATATGCTAAACTCATCTGTTCAGTCTGTTGATCCGGTTGTGCCACATCCGAGACAGGGCGGCAACGGGCGGGTGCGCATTTCTGCGGCCCTGTGGCGACTGGGTCGCCTATTTCTTTTTCACAAATTTGGTGAGCATAACGATGCGCTGCCCATCAACCCGACCTTCGATATGTTCGGGATTGTCGGCGACGAGGGAGATGTTGCGGACAGCCGTACCGCGCTTGGCAGTGAAGCCTGCGCCCTTGACCGGCAGATCCTTGATCAGCACCACGGAATCGCCCTGCGCCAGCGGCGCGCCATTGCTGTCGCGATGCGCGCTGGTTGCCGGTGCGGCCTCAACCCAGGCGCGGATCTCATCCTCCAGCCAGAGCTGGTCGGCCAGGTCGCGCGCCCAGTCATGATCCGCCAGCCGTGCCAGCAACCGGGCTGCCAGCACCTGAACCGCCGGGGTTTCGGACCACATCGCCGAGGACAGGCAGCGCATGTGATTGGGATCCAGATCACCAGTCACCTGTTCGGCGCAGATCTCGCAGATCGCAACCTCCGGGGAGTGGCCATCAGGGGCGCCGGTCACCTCATGAGACACAAGCGGGGTTTCGGCGGCACATAGGGCGCAGGACATCGGCAAAGCTCCATCGGGGCAGGTCAGAACAGGATGGCCCTGCTGTAGGGGAGCGCGCGGGCAATGAAAACAGTCAAAAAGAAAAGCGCCCGCGTGGAGGCGCGGGCGAGTTGGGATGCAGCACGGAGATTTGCTGCGGCTCCACAGGGGTTGGGCTTGCAGAGGATTGGGTCTGCCGGGGAGCGTCGGCGTCGGGGGTGGTGTTGCGGGCACCGGTTGGAGGCGCCAGTCCCGCAATAACGGCGCGCTGTCAGCCCGCGCAGGAGGCGCAGAATGCCGTGGTTGGATTCGCGTTCAGATGGCTGTCGCTGATGCGATCGCCACAGATCTGACAGTAGCCATATGACCCTTCATCCAGCCGGGCCAGAGCGCAGTCGATATCGCGGCGCAGTTCCAGCCACTTGCGGCTGAGCACGGCCTCGGACGGCTGTACCGCGGCCGGGGTGGCACGCCGGGGCGCCAGCGGCACCACAGTGGCCTCAGCGGTGAGCGGCGCACCGGTGGCCGGCAAGCCCTTGCGCAGATGTGTCAGTATGTCCTTGTGAGCGGCGTGGTTCATTCAGAGGTCCTCCCCGGATCGGTGACAGGTTGTGCTGACGAAAATCTATCGGCCCGACTCAACCTATGCGGTTTCAGTCCAAAGTGGTACTCGCTGGATATGGGGGATGGGGTTGCTGCGGGCGATGAGGTGCCGGGGCCATTGCGGTCGTGAAAATGCCGCCGATTTATCCCGCCGCAAACCACTGGAACGGCCCCGCCCGCCTTGCTATCTGTTGGGCAAGATCGACCACGGGAGACATGAGATGATCCGAACCGCCCTCACCACCCTTGCCCTCACCGGCGCGCTGTTTGGCCTGACCGCCTGCGAAACCACCAAAGGCGCCGGCCGCGATATTTCCAAAGCCGGCCAAGCCATCAGCGGCGCCGCACAGGACGTGCAGAACAGCCTCTGATTTCATTGAGGTTCAGGACGACAGAACCGTCTGGCCCGAGGGGCTGGGCGGTTTTTTTGTTGCGTCCGGGGTTGCGTGACACCGCAGAGGGGGCGTGTCAGGCCGTTTTGCCGGTGGCGAAGGGACGGTGGTATAGGGGAACCCCTGCTTACAGCGACACAGGGCTGCGTCCGGCCCGGCGGGGTGGGAAGCGAAGCGCCCGCGTCGTGCTGGAAGCACGCCTCCGGCATGACGGGGAGCGGAACGGGCGCTGCCCGGCCTGGCGACCAGGTGGACTGGTTAGGTGAAAAGCGAAAAAACCAAAAAACAAGCTTACTCTTTTGCCTTCAAAAGCTCATCAAGCGCACGTTTATAGGAACGAGATAGCAACAAGTGTATTCTTTTTACCACTATTAAAGTTGTCAGAACAAAGTGAAGAGTAAACCAAGTTAATACCGCCACTTCAACGTGCGGGCAAAGCGAAACAACGGAGAAACTGAGCGCGACAAACAGAGAAAAAACACCAAAACCAATAAGGTAGGAAATAGTGGAATGAATCTCTCCAAGAATTACAATCTCAGACTCCCTCTCCTTCAAAAAGATTTCCTTTTGGATATCATCATGCTCTTCAGGCAAAGGTCGTGAAAGCATTGCATGTATGGCAAACTGTGAAGAGACCAGAATAGCAGAAAAAACAGAAACTGCAGACACAAACTCTGAAACTGGAGTCTCGACGACTCCTGTCGCAACCCGATACACAAAAACAGAAATAATTGCTGGAAAGACAAACAGGATGAACAAATCAATTATGGAACTTGCACCAGTCCTGTCGTCTTTCAATGTAGCCAAGTGATCTTTAACAATTTGGAGGACACCAAACTTCATTCACAAGCCATATTCTTGCTTAAGCCCAACAATCAGCTTCTTAGCTTCTGAGGCTATGGAGTCCGGGTCAGGATGTCCTTGCGTTAACGTTACGTCACCTGAAATGTCAACGACTCCTGCTGCGTTTGATGCATTTATTAAACCGACTTTTCGCTTTTCATCACCGATCTGCACTTCCGCCGAGGCACTCTCAAATTCGATTCCCTCGTAGATAAGAGCTCCTTCATCTAATGAACCAACCAAGTCCTTCAATCTGCCAAGTGTTCCGCAACGGCGCGCATGCAGTATCAGTTCGATGTGAACGTAGTCAGTGTTGTCCAAAGGTATATTTTCAACCTTGTCCGCAGAAACTCTTCTCTTATAGAAGCGAAGCTTCTTTACGTCTGAATTAGCAAGAGCTGCTTGAGGATTGGGCATGATCTTCTTTACCGTCAAGCGATATCCGTCATGGTTAAATTCGAAGTATTCACGGAGCAAATTCAAGAACTGGGAAGCACATGACCTGCTCTCGTACGACTGTAGGACCGCAAGTGCAGCCGTGCCTGTTACAGGAACCCAAATCCGATAGTATAGCGGCAAAATCTCCATATGGTTTGAGGTTCTGACGAAAACCTCATCACCTTCTTCATCTGCAATGACACTATCGATTCCAAGTGATCCGTATTGGATCAGTCCATGGAAGCTATACCCATCTTTTGGCAGCTTCTTGACGTGAATCGACCTGTCATCTTGGATAGCTAAGTTCCCTTTGGAGAACGTTGTCTCGAATGCGGAAAGCGTATCGGCAAGAGAAGGGCCACCATCCTCGCCGCAGACCGAAACTGTCTCAAAGTCACTTTTTCTAGATATTTCAATAAGGTAAGGTCTTAGTCCGATTTTTGCCAACGCTTATCTACCCGTCCATTTTCAAAGCGCTAATAAACGCTTCCTGCGGGATATCCACTTTGCCGAACTGGCGCATCTTCTTCTTGCCCGCTTTCTGCTTGTCCAGCAGTTTCCGCTTCCGTGTGGCGTCGCCGCCGTAGCATTTGGCGGTCACGTCTTTGCGCAGGGCAGACAGGGTTTCGCGCGCGATAACCTTGCCTCCGATGGCCGCCTGGATCGGGATCTTGAACATGTGGCGCGGGATCAGGTCCTTGAGCTTTTCGCACATGGCGCGGCCGCGCATTTCGGCGCGGTCGCGGTGCACCATCATCGACAGCGCATCCACCGGCTCGTCGTTGACCAGCACCGACATCTTGACCAGATTGTCCTCGCGGTAGCCGGTCATCTGATAGTCGAAGGAGGCATAGCCCTTGGTCACCGATTTCAGCCGGTCGTAGAAGTCAAACACCACCTCGTTCAGCGGCAGGTCATAGACCACCATGGCACGGGAGCCGGCGTAGGTCAGGTCTTCCTGAATGCCCCGACGGTCCTGGCAGAGCTTCAGCACATCACCGAGGTAGTCATCGGGCACCAGAATGGTCGCCTTGATGCGGGGTTCCTCGATGTGGTCGACCTTTGACATATCGGGCATGTCGGCGGGGTTGTGCAGGTCGATCATCTCGCCCGCTTCGCCGTCCTTGCCCTTCATATAGACGTGGTAGACCACGGAGGGCGCGGTGGTGATGAGTTCGATGTTATATTCGCGCTCAATCCGGTCGCGGATCACCTCAAGGTGCAACAGACCGAGGAAGCCGCAGCGGAAGCCGAAGCCGAGGGCCGCGGAGGTTTCCATTTCAAAGGAGAACGACGCGTCATTCAGCGCCAGCTTGTCGATGGCGTCGCGCAGATCTTCGAATTCGGCGGAATCGACCGGGAACAAGCCGCAGAACACCACGGGCTGGGCTGGTTTAAAGCCCGGCAGCGCCACCTCGGTGCCGTTGCGGTCATTGGTGATGGTGTCGCCGACGCGGGTGTCGCGCACCTGCTTGATCGAGGCGGTGAGGAAGCCGATTTCGCCCGGCGCCAGCTCATCCACCACCTGCATTGCGGGGCGGAACACACCGATACGATCCACATGATGCAGGGTGTTGTTCGACATGAATTTCACCCGCATGCCCTTTTTCAGCACGCCGTCCATGATCCGCACCAGAACGATCACGCCAAGATAGGCGTCGTACCAGCTGTCCACCAGCATCGCCTTCAGCGGTGCGTCGCGGGTGCCGGTGGGGGCCGGGAGCTGCTGGACGATGGATTCAAGCGTGTCGCGGATGCCCTGCCCGGTTTTGGCGGAGACCTGAATCGCCTCGGAGGCGTCGATGCCGATCACATCCTCGATCTGTTCGGCCACCCGGTCACAGTCAGAGGCCGGCAGGTCGATCTTGTTCAGGACAGGCACGATTTCATGGTCAGCGTCCAGCGCGTGATAGACATTGGCCAGCGTCTGCGCCTCCACCCCTTGCGAGCTGTCGACCACCAAGAGCGAGCCTTCGACCGCGCGCATGGAGCGGGAGACCTCATAGGCGAAATCGACGTGACCGGGGGTGTCGATCAGGTTGAGCACATAGGTTTCCCCGTCGTCGGCGGTGTAGTCGATGCGGACGGTGTTGGCCTTGATGGTGATGCCACGCTCGCGCTCGATATCCATGGAGTCGAGCAGCTGCTCCTTCATATCGCGGTCCTCAACCGTTCCGGTCTCCTGAATGAGCCGGTCAGCGAGGGTGGATTTGCCATGGTCGATATGGGCGACGATGGAGAAATTGCGGATGTGAGCCAAGTCTGTCATGCAAGGGGATATGATTTGGTTTTAGGGTTTGGTCAAGCGGGCGCTTTGCCTTCGCCTAAGTTATTTTGATGCGCCGAATTGAGAACTGGATGCGGTGAAGTGATTTCCAATATGAACGACTTCCAAAGATGGCTTAGGGTGCAGGACCGTCCCTGTTGCACTGCGATAGCTGGGCGTTCGGTTCTCCGAAGCACTCTTGCGATGATGAAGCCAAATGACCAACGAACTGCCCTTCAGAATGGTTCGATACCCCTTCTCGCGTGCCTTCGAGCAACTCTTGCTACTGTAACCGCTCACGCCACCCCAGCATCCAAGGTTGTGGAACACTCCACCGCCGCTTTGGCCGCAGAAGCTACAGCAGAAGATATCCACCTTTCAATCCAATCATCACGTCTTTCACAAATGCAGTCTGGTCTCGCCCCGCACGAGGAACTTGACCTCGCTGATGCCATGGTCAATGTCGCTGCCAGTGCACTGTTGGCCGCCCGATTTGCAGCCAGCGCTGCGAGTTCAACCTACCCAAACGCTTCGACGCCTGCCTTGCGTGCCGTTTCGGATGCCGCTGACACGCTGGCGCTCTTCCTCGTACCGCAAGGGCAAAAAATTGAATGCAAAAGAAAAGCACAGTCGGCGTCATTTCACGACGCAAAGTTATCGCCTTCGACGTTGTTCCAAACTAAGTTATTATCGCCATTCGAGGGAGAGGCGTTGCTTATAGCAGTTTGGCAAGAATTTGATTTGTTTTCGTCTAACAGAGCTGAATGGTCCTTCTGGCGAGACTGGTATCAAGGTTTCCTCGATGGCCAACCGCTCGACTGGGAACTCCAGCGCCGCGTGGCCTTGATTGACGATGCAATCTGGGAGGCCGGCCCCGAAGCCGTCGCTACCGAGATAGAGCGCATCCGCAGCCGCTACGAGTTGGAACAGGAAATTGCAAACCTCAAGGAGCAACTGACAGCAGTTCAAAACACACCCGCAGCCTCTCTGATCGGCGACAATGGCGGTCCACCGCTGGAGGATGCAGCGGTGCGCGCCTTGCAGACCGACCTCGCGCTGATCTGGAAACAGGTTGAGGAGCTGGAGGAGGAAATCGCGAAACCATCCCCCTCCCCTTTGCAGCTGGAAAAGATCGCCAAGGCGCTCTGGGACATTTCACTGCGCATGGCGGCTTACTGCGGATCGATTGCGGACGGCATGATCCGCGAAGGATCCAAGGAACTGGCAAAGGCCACGGCCAAATGGACCGCTGGAGCAATCGCCGTGACTGTCACTGCGCAGACTGAAAGCGTGCAATCGGTAGCCAAAGCCATTTGGGCCTTTGTCAAAACGCTACCGCCCGGCTGAATTAACTCTCCCGCCCGTCCCCACGCTCAGCGCGCCCCTCAGCACATCCTCGCCAAAACATCGCAAATTCGGCGGGCCTCCTGCGGGAGGGCTAAAAATGCGCTATACTGCGGCCATTCCGCGAGACGCGCGCCCCCGCTGCCGGGGATCCCACAGCTCAGGAGGACTTTGATATGGATGCAATCAGAACTGCCGAATATGCCCGTGCGCTCTACTCTGCCCATGGCGACAAGGCCGAGGCTGAGGTGGCACAGAAAATGCGGCGTTGTCAGGAGGCTGGCAAAACGGCTGAGGCGGAGGATTGGCGCTCCGTGCGTCAGATGATCCTGTCCCTGCGCGGGCCAAACCAGTCCTGACCGGAGGGGCGCTGGCCCTGTCAGCGCCTTGACCGCAAAAACCGGGATACCCCATTGGCGGGTTTCCGCCGAGGGTCAACCACTTGTTTACCTAGATTGAAAGCCCCCGCCGCTTGCGGCATAGTCCGCCCAAGCGCGGGCAACAGACCCGCTCGGACCAGAGCACTTGCAGATTTCTAGGGACAATGAAGATGAAGCTACTGCTGACCGCCACGCTATGTGCCGTGATGATCACCGGGGTGATGCCTGCCCCCGTCGGGGCCGGCGCGATCGAGAAAGCCTGTCGCCAGTCCAACCGCACCTCCGCCTCACCCTCGCTGTGTCGCTGCATTCAGTCCGTGGCCAATGCCAGCCTCAACCGCAGCGAACGCCGGACCGTGTCGAAATGGTTCAGCGATCCGCATCAGGCCCAGGTGGTGCGCCAGTCGAGCCGCAGCTCGGATGAACGGCTGTGGAAGCGGTACAAATCCTTTGGCGAGAATGCTGCGCGCGTTTGCAGCTGATCCGGCGTGGCAGGGCGGGTGCGATAGCGCCCCCTCTGGCCCAGATGAAATCTTATAAAACACCAACGCGGACCGCCGCTTCCAGATAAGCGCTCCGCATCGCCCCTCACCCTTCCCTTCCCATCGACGGGACGCAGAACCGCGCCCGCAACATCAGGCAGGACCGCAGATATGTTGATGAAAGGGGTGACGCTGCGCGGACTTGAAGTGTTTGAGGCGCTTGCCAAAACCGGATCCGTGGCACAGACCGCCGCGCTCACCGGGTTGAGCCAGCCTGCGGTCAGCCAGCAACTGCGCAATCTGGAAAGCGCGCTGGGGGCGGAGCTGGTCAACCATGGCCGCCGCCCGATGGTGCTGACCCCGGCGGGGCGCAACTTCCTGGCCAGAACAGAGGCGGTGCTGACGGAACTGCGACTGGCGCAGAGCGAGCTGAGTGTTGTCGACCTCAACCACCTCTCGACGCTGTCGATTGGGCTGATTGACGATTTCGACAATGATCTGACCCCGCGTCTGGCGACCACTCTGGCCGAAAGCCTGGTCAATTGCCGCTTCAAGATGATCACCGCCTCCAGCCACGACATTCTGGATGCGCTGGACGCGCGCGAGCTGCATATCGCGGTGGCAGCCACCTCCGGTGCCCTGCGCGAGGGGATCACCGAATACCCGCTGGTGCAGGATCCCTTCATGCTGGTGGCGCCGCGCGGAATGCTGCGCAAGCCGGAAGCGGAGATGGATATCCTCAATGCGCTGCCGTTCCTGCGTTATGAGGGCAGCCAGTTGATTTCGCAGCAGATCGAAGCGCATCTGGCGCGGCAGAAACTGTTGTTTGAGGAACGGTTCGAGATCGGCTCACACCTGTCGTTGATGGCGCTGGTGGCGCGGCGTATCGGCTGGGCGATCACCACGCCACTGGGCTATATGCGGGCGGCGCGTTTTCACGATGAGATTGAGGCCTTCCCCCTGCCCTTTGGCGCCTTTTCGCGGCGGATTTCGCTGTTTTCCAGTGCGGACTGGGCTGACCGGGTGCCGCGCGACGTGGCGCAGACCATGCGGCGGCTGGTGCAGGGGCATATGATTGACCCTGCCGTGCAGCGCCTGCCCTGGCTGGCGGGTGATCTGAAGGTGCTGGAAGACTAAGACCTAGTCTGCACTGCTGTTGCGCAGCGCCTTGGTCAGCCCCGCGGCGGCCGCCTCAATCAGATCGAGACAGCCCTCAAAATCGCGGGTGTAATAGGGGTCCGGCACGTGATCCGCCCCCTGACCGGGCGCATAATCGGTGAAGAGTTTGACCGGCGTCGTGGCTCCCTTAGGGCGCTGCGCTTCGATATTCGCCAGATTGTCACCATCCATTGCGACGATCAGATCGAAGCGGTCAAAATCCTGGCGTGAGAATTGTCGGGCGCGCAGGTCTGAGAGGTCGAAACCGCGCACCTTGGCTGCGGCCTGCATCGGCCCATAGGGCGGTGATCCCACATGGTAGCCTGCGGTACCGGCGCTGTCGGTTGCCACCTCTGGGCACAGTGCACGGAAAACGCCTTCAGCCGCCGGAGAGCGACAGATATTGCCGAGGCACACGAAGAGGATGTTTTGCGCCATTGTGACCGCCTTTCAAGATTGCACCGCGACCCAGCACCAATTGAGAGATGTGCCGTAACGTGGCTGCGGCAAAAGAAAATGGCCAACCCATGCAGCAGAGCGCGGATTGGCCAAAGGATGACAGATCAGGTCGATGATCAGTGCGAGTGTTTCATCGCACCGTGATCAGGCTTGCGCTCCAGATCGACGGGGACGGTCACGGTGACCTCGCCCGCCTTTTCAAAAACCAGCGTCAGATCGACGTTGTCGCCATGTTCCAGCGATTTGGTCAGCCCCATCAGCATCACATGGTCGCCGCCCCGCTGGAGCATATGGGTTTCCCCCGCCGGGATGGCAAAGCCTTCCTCGACGTGCAGCATCTGCATAACGCCGTTTTCACCTTCCTTATGGGTGTGCAGCTGCACCATCTTTGCCGCATCGCTCCGCGCGTCGATCAGCCGGTCATCGCTGTCGGTGGCGTTTTCGATCATCATGAAGGCAGCACCGCTTTTGGCCGCTTTGGAGGAGACGCGCGCGTAGGAATCCGTGACGGTGACGTCAGCGGCAAAGCCCGCATTGGCGAAGCTGAGGGCGGCAAAGGTGGCGGCGAGCGTGGTTTTGAAGGTCATGGTTTTTGATCCTTGATAGGTAGGCTTTGGAATTTGGGTCAGAAACAGCGCGGTCATACCGCGCGGGAACATCCCAATTCCGGCGGCCCCCGAGCAAAGGCCGCCAACCGCACCACAGGCCGGATCTCAGCGCGCTGCGCTAGATCGCGCGGCAGTTTTTGTGGCAGGGTGCTGTGCCCCAAGACCGGCAATGCCAGTCCCAAATCCGAGACGAAGGTCAGACACTCGGGACACTCCATCGGCGGCGACACGGGCTGGCCGTCGCTATCGATATAGACCATTACAGGCCCAGTGCCGGTGCAGATCACCATCTGCCCCGCAGCATCGCGCATACCCGCCTGAGCGCTGATACCGGTGAGGGTCATCAACGCGATCAGGGCCAGTGCCAGATATGAACGCAGCAAGGTCATGTCGTGATGAGATATGCGCCTGTGACCCCGCAGCCGCAAGGCGAAAAAGGGACGCAGGCAAAGCTGCAGGCAACACGCCACCCCTGCCCCATCGACAAAAAGAAAACGCCGCGCATGATTTCATGCACGGCGTTTAAAATCTCTATCCCAGCCCTTGGGCCAGGAGGTCGGCGATCAGGCCTCTGCGGCTTGCGCCTTGGCGATCTCTTTCTTGACCTTCAGCGCAGTGTTGGACAGCTCTTCGTCCTTGGCTTTGGCCAGGAAGGCGTCCAGACCACCACGGTGATCAACGGTGCGCAGCGCGGCGGCCGAGATGCGCAGCTTGATGCCACGGTTCAGGGTCTCGGACTGCAGCGTCACGTCGTTCAGGTTCGGCAGAAAGCGACGCTTGGTTTTGTTGTTGGCGTGGCTGACATTGTTGCCAGTCATCGGGCCTTTTCCGGTCAGTTCGCAACGGCGCGACATAGGTTCATCCTTCGTATCTGGGGCGCCCGTTGATCATGGTTCGAATCGAGCACCAAATTACAAGGGGCGCGGCCATTGGCTGCGCCCGAAAACTGGTTGGATGCGTTTAGGAGGAATCGCGTGCAGGGTCAAGCCATATGAAACGGTTTTATGAGACAACCTGTGCACACACCCCTAACGGGCTATTTCCGCATCCAAGGTTCGCGCCCTTCTAGCCTGCCTCAGCTGTGAAATCCAGCGCTGATCACAGGTTTTCGGTGCCACCACGGGTGGGGTTCCCGTCAACCGCCCGGCGCCAGACCGCTCAGCCAACCCCGAGCCCTGCAAGCAGGTCCTTGGCCGCCGCCGCCGGGGTGACGCGCCCCTCAGCGACCTCTTCTGACAGATCGGCCATACGGCCTTGCGCCCAGGGCGTCTCCAGCCGGGCCAGTAGCGCCTGACGCACGTCTTCGCCAAACCAGTAGCGGGCCTGTTCGCCGCGCCGCCGCTGCCAGTGGCCGTTTTCGCGCCGCCAGTCGGCCAGCGTCTGCATATCATCCCAAGCGGTCTCCAACCCGTCACGGGTGGCGGCGGAGACCATCAGCGCCTTGGGGAAGCCCTCCGGGTCCTGCGGGCGTTTGCGCAAAAGGCGCAGCGCCCCGGCATAATCTGCACAGGTACGGGTTGCAGCGGGCTTCAGATCGCCATCCGCCTTGTTGACCAAAATAATGTCGGCCATCTCCATAATGCCCCGTTTCACGCCTTGCAGCTCATCCCCACCAGCTGGCGCAAGCAACAAGAGAAACAGATCGGACATTTCTGACACCACGGTTTCGGATTGACCAACCCCAACGGTTTCAATCAAGACCACATCGAACCCTGCGGCCTCGCAGAGCGCCACCGCCTCGCGAGAGCGGCGCCCGACACCGCCCAGATGTGTCTGGCTTGGCGAGGGACGGATGAAGGCGTTTTTCTCGCGACTGAGATGCTCCATCCGGGTCTTATCGCCCAGAATGGACCCGCCGGAGCGGGTTGAACTAGGGTCCACGGCCAGCACCGCCACCCGCAGACCCGCACTGATCAGCATCATGCCGAAGCTTTCAATAAAGGTGGATTTCCCCACCCCCGGCGTGCCGGACAGGCCGATACGCAGGGATTGGCGGTTTTCGCGGGCCAGCAACTCCAGCAGGCGGGTGGTGGCCTCGCGGTGATCGGCGCGTCCGCTTTCGACCAGCGTGATGGCCCGCGCCAGCGCCCGGCGTTCGCCGTTCAGAATGCGGGTGGCCAGATGGTCAATATTCGGCACGGCGCCCCGCGTGGCACCTTTCGGTTTGTCTGCTGCTGACATATCGGCCTCTCCCGCTCCCATCCGCCTGTCGCGCATTGATGGCGCAGCCGGGCCGCGATTGTCCAGAGAGCATCCGTCGCAGGAGGACAAAGCCGGTGCGGTCGGCGCTGGACCAGACCCGCACCATTGGCGATAAGGCAGCATGACCAGATTGCCCATTGATGACGCCCTGCCCGAATTGATTGCTGCGCTACAGCACCACAAACGCGCCGTGTTGCAGGCTCCGCCCGGTGCAGGCAAGACCACGCGGGTGCCCTTGGCGATGCTGGAGGCTGGCCTCTGTACAGGGCGCATCCTCATGCTGGAGCCGCGCCGATTGGCCGCGCGTGCTGCTGCCGAGCGCATGGCCGACACATTGGGCGAGCCGGTCGGGCAGACCGTGGGCTACAGGATCCGCGGTGAAGCAAAGGTGAGCGCAGACACCCGGATCGAAGTGGTGACTGAGGGCATCCTGACGCGGATGCTGCAATCGGACCCGGATCTGCCCGGCGTTGACGCGGTGATTTTTGACGAATTCCACGAACGCTCGCTTAATGCAGATTTTGGCCTGGCGCTCTGCCTTGAGGTGGCGGGCGCGCTGCGCGACGATCTGATCCTGCTGGCGATGTCGGCGACACTGGACGCCGCCCCTGTGGCTGCACTGATGGAGGCGCCGCTGGTCACCTCCGAGGGGCGCAGCTACCCGGTGGAGACGCGCTGGCTGGAGGCACCGCTGGCAGCGGACAGCCGCAGCGGACGTGGTCCCCGGCGGCTGGATGCGCTGGTCGATCTGGTGCTGCGCGCCGAGGCCGAGACCCGACCCGCAGGGTCTGGCGGTAATGGCAGCTCCGAGACCAAGGGTGGCGGCATTCTGGTGTTCCTCCCCGGCGAAGGTGAAATCCGCAAGGCCGCTGCCGCGCTCTCCTCTCGGCTGCCAGGCGATTGCGTGGTGCGCCCCCTGTTTGGCGCCCTGCCCTTTTCCGAGCAGCGCGCCGCGATCCAGCCGGACCCGAAGCTGCGCAAGGTGGTTCTGGCGACCTCCATTGCGGAAACCTCACTCACCATTCAGGATATTCGCGTGGTGGTGGATATGGGGCTGGCAAGGCGCAGCCGATTTGATCCCGGTTCCGGCATGTCGCGACTGGTCACCGAACGGGTGACCCGCGCCGAGGCCATCCAGCGGCAGGGCCGTGCCGGCCGGGTGGCGGCGGGGGTGGCTTACCGGCTGTGGACCAAGGGCGAAGACGGCGCGCTTGCCGCCTTCCCGCCACCCGAAATTCAGGCCGCTGACCTCACATCCCTGGCGCTGGAACTGGCGCTCTGGGGGGCGGGACCGGATGATCTGCCGTTCCTGACGCCACCGCCAGAGGGCGCACTGAAGGAAGCGCAGGCGCTTTTGCGAATGCTGGGCGCGCTGGATGGGGAGGGTCGGATCACTCCTCATGGCAAGGCGCTGGCCAAGCTACCGCTGCATCCGCGTCTGGGGCATATGCTGGCGCGGTTTGGTGCTGATGCGGCGCCGCTGGCCGCGCTGCTGGCAGAACGCGACCCCCTGCGTGGCGCGCCGGTGGATCTGGCGCTGCGACTGGAGGCGCTGCGCGATGCAAAAGGGTTTCAGCGCCGCCGGAGCTATCAGCTGAACATCCCCACGCTGGAGCGTATCAAGGGAGAGGCCAAGCGACTGGCGCGGCAGGCCCGCAGTGGCACCCCCTCAGCTTCGGCGAGTGCTGCCGTGATGGCCGCCGCCGCTTACCCCGACCGCATTGGCCAACGCCGCAAGGGCGATGCGCCCCGCTATGTACTCTCCGGCGGCAAGGGCGCGATGCTGCCGCCAGAGGACAGCCTGGCCGCGACCCCGTTTCTGGTGGGGCTGGATAGCGACGGCAACCCCCGTGAGGCGCGGCTGCGGCTGGCCACACCGATCACCCTGTCGGAGCTGCGCGCCGAATTTGCCGATCAGATCACACCGGAGCAGATCTGCACATGGTCGAAGCGCGACCGCCGGGTGGTGGCGCGTCGTCAGCAATGTCTGGGCGCCATCGTGCTGGAGGATCATATCTGGAAGGATGTCCCGGCCGAGACCGTGGCCACCGCCATGCTGGAGGGCGTGCGCGAGCTGGGCCTGCGGCTGAGCGGTGCCGCAGCGCGGTTTGTCGCGCGGGTGCGGTTGCTGAACGCTGCGGGGGAGGATCTGCCCGATTTCAGCGAGGCAGCCCTCCTTGAGACATTGGAAGGCTGGTTGCTGCCGATGCTGGCGGGGGTGCGCAGCGCCGAGGACTGGAAACGCTTTGACCCGCTGCCCGCGCTGCGCACAGCGCTCAACTGGGAGCAGACGCAACGGCTGGATCAACTGGCACCGCCGCATTTCACCACGCCACTGGGGCGCAAGGTCCCGATTGACTATGCCGAGGAGGTGCCGGAGATTTCCGTCAGACTACAGGAGATGTTTGGGGTCACCCGCCACCCCACGGTGGGCGGTGTCGCCCTCAAGGTCTCGCTGCTGTCCCCGGCGCAGCGCCCCATTCAGATCACCCGCGATCTGCCCGGTTTCTGGTCCGGGTCCTATGCAGATGTGCGCAAGGATATGCGGGCGCAATATCCGAAACACCCCTGGCCCGAAGACCCCACACAGGCCGATCCGACGTTGCGCGCCAAACCAAGCAAATAGATCGCCCGACGGTGAAACGACGTCAAAACGCGCATTTCCCACGCAAACTTGCCGATTTTTTCACCAAAACAGCACAAAAACCCTCGATTGGCGAAACCCGACCTCTTGAATTTCCGCCCCGTGATGCCAAGATTGATCCAAAGCAAAAATGCGCCCGGCATTCATGATCGGCGCTAGAAAGCTGAGCAGCAATGAAACACATCATGTCGAGCGCCTGGGAGGAATATCTCCGGCCAATGTTCTTTCGCCCCAAACGGCTGCAAGTCGCCGCTATGTGCTGTCGTGATGGCGCTGAGGGCAAAGAGGTTCTGATGATCACCAGCCGGGGCACCGGTCGCTGGATCGTACCAAAGGGCTGGCCCATCAAGGGCATGAACGGTCCGCAATCCGCGCTTCAGGAAGCCTGGGAAGAGGCCGGCGTGCGCGAAGCCCGGATCGAGGGCGACCCGGTCGGCACCTATGAATATGTGAAATTGCAGGACAACGGCACCAAGGAGACGGTCCATACGCTGGTCTATGTCGCCGAGGTCACCGAACTCTCTGACGACTACCCCGAACAGCCGGAGCGGACCCGTGAGTGGATGTCTCCGATAGCCGCGGCAGAGCTGGTGGCGGAACCCGAATTGAGCGAGCTGCTGCGCCAATTGTAACAGATCCACGATGGAAATATGACAAAACCCTTGCATGACTGCAACGGGGAGGCTAGGCGCGTGCGCAACTTTTGAATCGGGATCGATACAATGAGCGACGCACCGCAGAGACCACAGTGGAAGACATTGGACCGGGATCTTAACCGGATTTCTCAACTTGAACTGGCGACCTCCTATGTGTCGCGCCCGCTGGTCGCCCCCGGCATCGCGCTGGTCTTCATCGCCCTCGCCGGTGTTGGGGCAGCGGTATTTCTCGGCTCGGCGCCGTCCAACTTCGTGGTGATCGCGGCGGCGGCTTTTGGCGCCTATATGGCGCTGAACATCGGCGCAAATGACGTGGCCAACAATATGGGTCCTGCCGTGGGCGCCAATGCGCTGACCATGGGCGGGGCCATTGTAATCGCTGCGCTCGCTGAAAGCGCCGGAGCGCTGCTCGCGGGTGGCGATGTGGTCTCAACCATTTCCAAGGGCATCATTGATCCCGCAGGCGTTGCCAGCTCCGAAGTGTTCATCTGGGCGATGATGGCGGCGTTGATTTCTTCAGCCCTCTGGGTGAACCTTGCGACCTGGATCGGCGCGCCGGTCTCGACCACCCATTCGGTTGTGGGCGGTGTCATGGGCGCAGGTATCGCCGCTGCTGGCTTTGGGGCTGTGAATTGGCCCACCATGAGCAAGATTGCTGCCAGCTGGGTCATCTCTCCGGTGCTGGGCGGGCTGATTGCGGCGGGCTTCCTCGCCTTTATCAAGGCCAAGATCATCTATCAGGACGACAAGATCGCCGCCGCGCGCCGATGGGTGCCGGTGCTGGTGGGCATTATGGCAGGGGCCTTTGCCTCCTATCTGGCGCTGAAGGGCCTCAAGCGGATCATCAAGATCGATCTGGAAATCGCACTGCTGATCGGTGCCGCGGTTGGCGGGCTGTCCTATGTGGTGACCGCACCGCTGATCAAGCGTCAGTCCGAGGGCATGGAGAACCGTAACAAGTCGTTGAAGGTGCTGTTCTCGATCCCGCTGGTCATTTCTGCCGCGCTGTTGTCCTTTGCCCATGGGGCCAATGATGTGGCCAATGCGGTGGGTCCGCTGGCAGCAATTGTGCACACCACCGAGTTTGGCGATATCGCGTCCAAAGTGGCGATCCCGACCTGGGTCATGGTGATTGGCGCCTTTGGCATCTCCTTTGGTCTGTTCCTGTTCGGCCCCAAGCTGATCCGTATGGTGGGCAGCCAGATCACCAAATTGAACCCGATGCGCGCCTATTGTGTGTCGCTGTCGGCTGCGATCACCGTGATTGTGGCCAGCTGGTTGGGCCTGCCGGTGTCCTCCACCCACATCGCGGTGGGTGCCGTGTTTGGCGTGGGTTTCTTCCGTGAATGGCATATGGAACGCCGCCTGAAGCGCAGCTCCGCCACGCGGCCCGAGACCAAGCGCATCGCCCCGGAAGAACGCCGCCGCCGCAAGCTGGTGCGCCGCAGCCATTTCATGACCATTGCTGCGGCCTGGGTGATCACAGTGCCAGCCGCTGCCTTGTTGTCGGGCTGTGTCTTCCTGGCGCTGACCGCGATCACCATGTGATCTGGCCCCTCACCTGAAATAAAGAAACCGCCGCATCCTGATCGGGTGCGGCGGTTTCTTTTTGGTCTTCTCGCTGGCTGAGGAGCGTGGCTCAGGCGCCGAGGCAGTAGCGCATGATCGCCTTTTGCGCGTGCAGGCGGTTTTCGGCCTCATCAAAGATCACCGACTGCGGCCCGTCCATCACGGCGGAGGTGACCTCTTCCTCTCGGTGGGCGGGCAGGCAATGCATGAACAGCGCGTCGGGCTTGGCATGGGCCATCAGTGCGTCATTCACCTGATAGCCGCGCAGCATGTTGTGGCGGCGCTCCTTGGAGGATTGGCTATCGTGCATCGACACCCAGGTATCGGCGACGACCAGATCCGCGCCCTCGACCGCTTTGGCAGCGTCGCGTTCGATGATCACCTGTGAACCTGCATTGCGTGCAAGGCCGATGAACTCAGGCTCCGGGTCAAGCTGGGACGGGCCAGTGAAGGTGAGATCAAAGCCAAACTGCGCGGCGGCATGCAGGAAGGAGGCGCAGACATTGTTGCCATCGCCGCACCAGACGACTTTCTTGCCCTTGATGGGGCCGCGATGTTCCTCATAGGTGAGCACATCAGCCATGATCTGGCAGGGGTGGGTGCGATCGGTGAGCCCGTTGATCACCGGCACCGAGGCGTATTCGGCCATCTCGGTCAGCACGGTTTCATCAAAGGTCCGGATCATGATCATATCGACATAACGGCTGAGTACGCGGGCGGTGTCGGCGATGGTCTCACCATGGCCCAGCTGCATGTCATTGCCGGAGAGCACCATGGTCTGCCCGCCCATCTGGCGCACGCCGACATCAAAGGAAACGCGCGTCCGGGTAGAGGGTTTTTCAAAAATCAGCGCCACCATACGATCCTTCAGCGGCAACTCATCATCCGGCGCCGCCTTGGGACGACCGAGGCGGGCCTGTTTGGTGGCGCTGGCCTGATCGATGATGCTGCGCAGGGCGCCGGCGTCGGTTTTATGGATATCGAGAAAATGGTTCATATCGAGCGTCGCTTTCGTTGTGCTTGTGTCTTGCCGGGGCGGGTGCCGTTGCGGCCACGCGCGGGGGCCAGCCCCCGCACCCCCGGAGTATTTCAGGAAAGATGACGCCTCAGGCGTCTGCTTTGGCCTCCACAGCGGTGGCCGCCTGATCGAGACGGGTGAAGGCCTCGGCGATATCCTCATCGGTGAGGGTCAGCGGCGGCAGCAGGCGGACCACATTGTCGGCGGCGGGCACGGTGACCACCTCAGCCTGATAGCCTGCGGTCACCACATCGGTATTGGCCGCGACACATTTCAGACCCAGCATCAGACCGCTGCCGCGAACCTCTTCAAAGACCTGCGGGTGAGCGGCCACCAGCCCCTCCAGCTTTTGGCGCAGCAGGCCCGCCTTGCGGTTCACCTCCGCCAGAAAGGCCGGATCGGTGACGTGATCCATCACCGCACAGCCCACCGCGCAGCCCAAGGGATTGCCGCCATAGGTGGAACCATGGGTGCCCGCGGTCATGCCGGAGGCGGCCTCTTCGGTGGCCAGCACCGCCCCCAGGGGAAAGCCGCCGCCAATGCCCTTGGCCACCATCATGATGTCCGGCGTAATGCCCGCCCACTCATGGGCGAAGAGCTTGCCGGTCCGGCCCACGCCGCATTGCACCTCATCCAGGATCAGCAACAGACCATGCTCATCACAGATCTGGCGCAGCGCCTTCAATTCTGCATCGGGCACCGGGCGGATGCCGCCCTCCCCCTGCACCGGTTCGATCAGAATGGCGGCAGTTTGCTCCGTGATCGCGTCCGTGACACCATCCAGATCACCGAACATCAGATGTGTGAACCCCGGCAGCATCGGCCCAAAGCCTGCGGTCATTTTCTCGGAGCCGGCCGCAGAGATCCCGGCCGAGGAGCGACCATGGAAAGAGCCGGAGAAGGTTAGGATCTCCACTCTCTCAGGTTGATCTTTGTCATGGAAATACTTCCGCGCCATCTTCACCGCCAGTTCGCAGGCCTCTGTGCCGGAGTTGGTGAAGAACACCGTATCGGCAAAGCTGTGCTCTACCAGCCGGTCCGCCAGCGCCTGCTGCTGCGGGATGTGGTAGAGATTGGAGACATGCCAGAGGGTTTCGGCCTGATCGGTCAGCGCCTTCACCAGAACCGGATGGGCATGACCCAGTGCGTTCACCGCAATGCCCGCCGCCAGATCCAGAAAGCGTCGTCCGTCGGCCTCGATCAGCCAGGCGCCTTCGCCCTTCACAAAGCTGAGAGGCGCACGATTGTAAGTGGGCAGAACGGACGGGATCATCGGGATCTTCCTTTTGGACATGATGGGCCAAGCAGTGACGCAGCCGGGCCGCAGGGTCAACGATATTGGAGAAGTTGGATGTGCCGCAACGGGGCACGGGTGATCGGGGCCGGATTACGCGCTGAGGCGTCGGCGTCGCAGCAAATTGATATGTGCAGCAGTGATCATGCCTGCGTCCATAACGGAGGTTTTTAGAAAAGAAAAGACCATTTGTCGGCCCGGCTGGTCAATTTGAAGGTGTCGGCTATTATTTGAAGGTGTCGGCTATTGCAGTCACCCGACGGGCTGCCAGCTCAATCACGGCGCCCCCCTCTGGTGGCTTGCTTTTGGTGGCAGCAACGGGCAGTGCTGACAGCATGATCAACACCCGTCAGAACCCCGCCCTCGCCGCTGCGCTGATCCTGCTCGCCACGGTATTCATCGCAGGCACCACGCTGGTGGCCAAAGCGCTTGGCACTGATGCCATGGGCGCACCCCTCCATCCGCTGCAGATCAGTTTCGGGCGCTTTACCTTTGCGTTTCTGGCGATCAGCGTGATTGTCGGACTGCGACGACCCACCTTTGTGCGGCCCCATTGGGGGCTGCATATCGGGCGCACCAGCTTTGGCTGGATGGGGGTGACGCTGATGTTTGCCTCGGTTGCTTATATTCCGCTGGCCGATGCCACCGCGATCACCTTTCTGAACCCGGTATTCGGGATGCTTCTGGCGATCCCTCTGCTTGGCGAGCGGGTTGGCCCCTGGCGCTGGGCGGCGGCGGTGATTGCGCTTATCGGGGCGATGATCCTGCTGCGGCCCACCCCTGCGAGTTTTCAGCCCGCAAGCCTGCTGGCGCTGGCGGCGGCTGCGGTGATGGGGCTGGAGCTGATCTTTATCAAACGGCTAGCTGGGCGTGAGAGGCCACTACAGATCCTGTGGCTCAACAATCTGCTGGGCACACTGATCGCCTGCACTGCGGTGATTGCGGTCTGGCAGCAACCCACTGCGGAGCAATGGGGGTTGATGGCGATACTGGGAGCCATGATGGCCTGTGCGCAGGGCTGTTTCATCAATGGGATGGCGCGGGCGGATGCGTCTTTTGTGGCGCCTTTCAGCTATGCCACGCTGATTTTCGCCGCCCTTTATGATTTTGCCATCTTTGCCGAGGCGCCAGACGCGATCACCGTACTAGGCGCGGTGATTATCCTCGCGGGCGCGGCTTTATTGGCCTGGCGTGAGGGGCGACAGCGGGTGCCGACCCTGCATGTGGATCCGGGCGCGCAGGCGGATCAGGACTTCAGCCGGTAACCGCTGCGCAGCATCAGCCAAGCCAATGTCCCGATGGCCGCACTGGACAGGCTGCAAACCAGCAATCCGAGCAGAGGGGAGCTGTCAGAGGTACCGATCACCCCGAATCGCACCCCGTCGATCAGATAGAACACCGGGTTGAGATGTGAGAGCAGCCGCAGCACGGGCGGCAGCGCCTCCACCGAATAGAAGGTGCCTGAGAGAAAGGCGAGCGGGGTCACGATGAAGTTGGTGATTGCCGCCATCTGGTCGAATTTCTCGGCAAAGACGCCAGCGACGATGCCAAGCCCGCCCAGAAACAGCGCCCCAAGCACCACAAACAGCAGCGCCACCAACGGATGTTCCGGCACCACGCCCAGAACCAGCATCAACCCGCTACCAATGCCAAGCGCCACGAGAACCCCGCGCGCCACAGCCCCGGCCAGATAGCCGAGCAGGATTTCAAACCCCGATAGCGGTGGCATCAGCGTGTCAACGATATTGCCCTGCACCTTGGTGATCACAATCGACGATGACGTATTGGCAAAAGCATTCTGGATCACCGTCATCATCATGATACCGGGGGCCAGAAATTCGATGAAAGGCACGCCCATGACATCGCCCCGCCCCGGGCCAATGGCGATATTGAAGATCATCAGGAACAGGGCAGCAGTGACCATTGGCGCCATCAGAGTCTGGGTCCAGACCACCAGGAACCGGGTGATTTCCCGCCGGGCCAACGTGCGCAGCCCCAGCCAGTTCATCCGCCCGAAGCGCCGCTCTCCAAGGGCGATGGCCGGTGTCGCTGGTGCTGTCTGCTCTGGGATGTGCTGTGCCATGTCGCGCCTCTTTGCTTATCTTTCGGGGACGATCTGCGGGCCAATCTTGTGGGCACGCCGATCGGTGACGGCCCCAGGTCTTCCTCATCCGTCGATCTTCTGCGTCAAACCATGCCCACCCTGCCGGGGCAAGCGGCTTTCACGCCCAAAGCGCCTCTGCCAAAGGCTCGCAGCGGCCAATAAGGACCAAGAGAGCAGACCCTGAGGCGTAAGACGCTCTTGTAACTCGGGGCGCAGTGATTAGAATAGGGGCTTGTTACGGAATTCGATGGCGGCCGCAGGATCTGGGGCCGCTTTTAGCTTGGAAAGGCAACAGATGTCCTGGACAGACGAGCGCGTCGAACTGCTCAAGAAAATGTGGGGCGAAGGGCAATCTGCAAGCCAGATCGCCAAGGAACTGGGCGGCGTGACCCGCAACGCCGTGATTGGCAAGGTGCATCGCCTGGGACTGTCCAACCGCAACAGCGGTACGGCCAAACCCGCCGCCGAGCCAAAGGAAAAACCCGCCACCGCGCCAAAACCGGCGCCCGCTGCAGCTGCGGCCGCACCGGCCAAACCCAAGCCGCAGCCAAAGACCGAACCGGCCCGCCCGGTGACGCCTGAGCCTGCGGCCTCTGCCGAAGGGCGCCCGGCCACGCCTGCACGCCGCCAGATCATTCCGGCCGGCCAGCCGCTGCCGCCGCAGCCCTCGGCGAATGAAATTAGCCCAGAAGCGCTGGCCAAGGTCAATGAGATCGAGAAAAAGGCCAAGAAGCTGGGCCTGATGGAACTGACCGAGCGGACCTGCAAATGGCCCGTGGGTGATCCCGCGACTGAGGATTTCTGGTTCTGTGGCCTGCCGGTTCAGCAAGGCAAACCCTATTGCGAAGCCCATGTGGGCGTGGCGTTCCAGCCGATGAGCGCACGCCGCGACCGCAAACGGTAAGCTACAGGTTGGCCTCGACCTTGCGAAAGGTGGCCATCGCTTGAAGATCAAAACAGCGCCTCGGATTGCTTCGGGGCGCTGTTTTCTTTGGGTGCTGCCGTTTGGGGAGGATGCAGGACATAAGCCCTGCCCTCTCCTTAACGGATCGCCAGGATCAGCCCTGTTCCGGGGCGGAGGATGTGAAGTTCGGGATCACATTCTTGGAGGCATCCGCCGGTTCAATCTCGGGCCAGTTGCCCTGAGCGAGGTCGATATTGCCGGGAATATCCTCTTCCCAGAAGCCAACAACGTTTTTGGTGATGTTGAGGTACAGCTTGTCATCCACAATGCGCCACAGGTTTGGATTGCCCGGAACCTTACCGCCCTTGGAGACGCCATAGGCGCAGTGGCCGTCATATTGCGGCGCGTAAAAGTCAGGGTTGGCAGCAAACTTGTCGCGGTTCTCCGCACTGGAGAAGGCGAAGGTAGCGCCGTTGTGTTCTGCCGTATAGGCCGCATTGCCCGGGACCGCTGCGGGTTGGGCACTGCCAACGGGGTTCTGCGCCAGATCGCGGTAGGCCACCACGTCATAGCCGGAAACGGCAAAACCGGTGCTGTCAATATATTGATCCCCGGCAAAGGCAGGCAGACCGAAGGAGGCAGCAGCAAGGGCGGCAAAGAGAACGCTTTTCATAATAAATCCTTTTCAAGGGCCCGGATGGCGTGCACCCGGCAGAAGCTGAAGGCCGACCGCGGTGGCCGATGTGACTAGACAATATTCAGATCCGCCCCGATGCGAAGGGGGGCTCACGCCCCTGTGTCCGATACGGAGCCTGCGTGATCGGAGGCGCAGGTTTTGTTACAGGCTGGTTCTGGGTGGAGATATCTTCCATGGTGTCAGGACGTCCACGCCGCCCACTGTGCCCGGGGGTGGTCAACAAAAAGTGTAGGCGGCAGACCTTCCAGTCATTGGAATTTTGCGCGACCTGCTTATGTTTTGCACAATGCCGCGTCGCCCCTTGCATCGGAGCGGCGTAACATGATCGCCTGACACATTCAAAAACCGTTTTAAAACAAGGCCAACAGATGAGTGACACAACTTACACCCCGCCGAAAGTCTGGACCTGGGAACAGGAGAGCGGTGGCCGCTTTGCCTCGATCAACCGTCCCATTGCCGGGGCCACCCATGACAAAGAGCTGCCGGTGGGAGAACATCCCTATCAGCTCTATTCGCTGGCCACACCCAACGGGGTAAAGGTCACGGTGATGCTTGAGGAGCTGCTGGCCGCGGGCCATAGTGGCGCGGAATATGACGCCTGGCTGATCAATATCGGCGAAGGCGACCAGTTCGGATCCGGCTTTGTCGAGGTCAATCCCAACTCCAAGATTCCGGCATTGATGGACCGCAGCGGCGATGCGCCGGTGCGGGTGTTTGAATCCGGCTCAATCCTGGTGCATCTGGCGGAGAAATTCGACGCCTTCCTGCCCAAGGACGGTGCCGCGCGCACCGAAGTGATGAGCTGGCTGTTCTGGCAGATGGGCAGCGCGCCCTATCTCGGCGGTGGCTTTGGCCATTTCTACGCCTATGCGCCGGAGAAATACGAATACCCGATCAATCGCTTCTCGATGGAAGCCAAACGCCAATTGGATGTGCTCGACCGGCAGCTGGCCGATAACCGCTATATCGCTGGTGAGGAGTACTCCATCGCCGATATGGCGATCTGGGCCTGGTATGGCCAGCTGGTGCTGGGTCGTCTTTATGACGCGGCAGAGTTCCTGGATGTGGAGAGCTACACTCATCTGCTGCGTTGGGCCAAGGAGATCGACGCGCGCCCTGCGGTATCGCGTGGGCGGATGGTGAACCGGGCCTTTGGCGAGCTGCACACCCAGCTGCGCGAGCGCCACGATGCGTCCGATTTTGAGACCAAGACACAGGACAAGCTGGAACCGGCAGAGGCCAACAGCTGACCACAGGCGAGGCCTGTCCTGCCTGTCACCACGGCTGAAGGCACCAGACATCGCGGCCCCGAACAGGGCCGCGATGTTTCTGTTTGGGACCCGCCGCCTTAGCTGAGCCGGGGCGGGTTTTCGGGGTCGCGCCCGGGGGCCGAAGGCAGCGCCGGCTCCGCCGGTTGCGGCAGATCGAACCGCAGACCGGCCTGCGCCAGCCGCGCCGCCATCGCATCGCTGCTGGAAAAAAAGCCGACATCCAGCGCGCCTGCCTCAACCCCGGAGAAGGTCAGCGCCTCGCCCACCGCCTTGGCCAATGCAGATTGCGCGGCCTCCTTGGCATCGACAAAACCGAGGAGATGGCCCTGCCCGCCGCCACGGTAGTGCAGCCCTACCAGATAGGCCGATTGTGCCAGCCCCACAGCCGTCGCCAGTTTGGTATCCAGCGCTGTGATCAGCATCTCCGGCAGGCCCTTGGGCGCGGTGATCGCCTCGATCTCGGCATCGACCTCTGCCGGGGTCTGGCCGAGGGTTCCATGCAGCCAAGCCACGGCCTCAGCCGGGATCAGGATCGCGGACGGCGCCACATCAAGGTTAACACCAAGGCCAATTTTGGCTCCTGCCCCCTGCCCCGCCAGCATCTGCACCACGACTCGACCCGACAAAGCGGCATAAGGAACGATGCGCCCGGCGAACTCAGCCAGCCGGTCCTCGCGATCAAACACCAGCGCAAAGGTGCCATCGGAGGTCTCAAACAGCTCCGGCGCAATGCTGTCGCCCTCGGGTTCTTTGGTCAGTAGCAGGAATAACTCGCTATCCGCCAGCCGCTCGTAGAACCGCAGGCGGGCCGCGTCGTCCTGGGGCGCTGCCAGCATTGCGGCGTGGCTATGATCCAGAGGGGTGGCGTCAGTCATGGTATCAGCTCCTGAACCCGGGCGCGCAGGACCGGCAGCAGATCGGTCTCGAACCAGGGATTGCGTTTCAGCCATGCGGTATTGCGCCAGGACGGATGTGGCAAGGGAAACTCGTGCGGCGCGTGGTCCCGCCAGCCCTCAACCCGTGCCTGCACCGACTGTTTGCCGCCCAGATGATAGCTATGGGCATAACCGCCAACCAGCACGCGCAGGCCAATGTTGGGTAAAGTGGTCATCACCCGGTCATGCCAGGTGGTACGACAGATCGCAGGGGGCGGCAGATCCGCCTTCCGCGCGGAGTATCCCGGAAAACAAAACGCCATAGGTACAATCGCCACCAGAGACTGGTTATAGAATTGTGCCTCACTCAGGCCCAGCCACTCACGCAGGCGATCCCCGGACGGATCCGTGAAAGGACGACCGCTGTTGTGAACACGCGCGCCCGGTGCCTGACCGGCGATCAGGATACGCGCGGCACCGTCAAACCACACAACCGGACGCGGGCTGTGTCGGGTCACGGTTGCGGCAAACCGGTCCGTACATAGCCGACAGGCACGAATCTCCTGCCTCAGATCCTCGGTTGTGGTCATCTCTGCCCCCTGTTATCTGCCCGTTCGCAGCCTCATGGCACCCTGTCCATTCACCTGCTACGCAGCCCGCGAGAACGCCGCCACGTGATCAAAGCCGCGTCATCTGGTTAACGGAGCGTTGATAAATCCCGTAACAATTGGACATAATATGGTCCAAATAGCAGCCTATATCGTTAACACAAATCTGTTAGTGCAGGCATAAGGCCGCCGGGATCCGCCTGGCGCATCATGAGGACCAGAGGCCCCTGAACGGGGCCGAGAGCAGCACCGGAACACGCGATGCTTGAGTTTGAAAACGTGAGCAAGTCCTTCTGGACCGGCACCCAGCGCAAGGTGATCCTTGACCGGGTGTCCTTTCGCGTTGACCTCGGCAAATCGATGGGGGTGCTGGCCCCCAATGGCACCGGCAAAACCACCCTCATCAACATGATGGCCGGGCTGGAAAAACCCGATGAGGGCGAAATTCGCCGTGGCTGCCGGATCTCGTTTCCACTGGGGTTTATGGGCGGGGTCATCAATCGTCTCTCGGCGATGGCCAATGCCCGCTATATCGCCAATCTCTACGGGCTGGATCCTGATTACGTCGAAGCCTATTGTCGCTGGCTCTGCGGCTTGGGGGAATATTTTGACCAACCTGTCGGCACCTATTCCTCCGGTATGCGGGCCCGGTTCAGTTTTGCGCTGATGCTGGCGCTGGATTTTGATATCTTCCTCATCGACGAGGGGATGCCCAGCACCACCGATGTGGAGTTCAACAAAAAGGCCGGTTCCATCCTTCAGGAGCGGCTTGAAACCACCACCATTATCATGGTGTCGCACCAGCCCAAGACGCTGGAGAAATTTGTTCGTTCTGCGGCTGTTCTGGTGGATGGCCAGTTGCATATGTTTGAAACCTTGGAAGAAGCGAAACAGCTCTATGACTACCAAACCCAAGGCTAAGAAATTTCGGGTCCGCCGCAGTGGCGCCGCCGCCGCACAGCCCGCGGCCGCACGCCCCGTACCGCCGCCCAGCGCTGGTGACGCGCCCCAGGCGGCTCCAACCGAGGTATCGGCGGCAGCTGCAGGCGAGGCACGTGCCGGAGCAACAGGTTCTGGGACGCTTGGCGGCGTCGGGGCATCACCTGCGGATGAAGCCATTTCCATTCAGGAGCCGCCAAAAGCAAAGACCGGTAAACCCTCCACCGATCTGGATGAGATCCGCAAGGAGGGGCTAACGGGACGCCAATTACGGCTGGCCCGCCGCATCGCGCAGAAAAACAACCTGCCCGCCACCTCCGATTTTGATGCTGTGCGTCAGTTGCGGCTGAAGGGGATCGACCCGTTCCAGCGCGCCAATATGCTGGAGCTGGTGGTGCAGCCCAACACCGCCCAACCCGCAGGTGCGCCGCAGGCGCCGGGGAGCGTGCAGCTGCCGCAGACGGTGCCGTCCGACAAGGTATCACTGCCCGCAACGGAGATGAGCCCTGCAGAACGGCGCAACCGCGAAATTCAGCAAATTCAGCGTGATATCGCCCGTCGCCGCCGTCGCAAACTCTTGCTACTCGGCGCGCGGCTAGCGTTTTTCGTGATGCTGCCAACGGCCCTAACCGGCTACTATTTCTATGGCGTTGCCACGCCGATGTATGCCGCGAAATCGGAGTTTCTGGTGCTCAAAGCCGACAGCGCCGGTAGTGGCGGTGGCCTTGGCGGGCTGCTGAGCGGTACGCAGTTTGCGACCAGTCAGGATTCCATCGCGGTACAGAGTTATCTGCAATCGAAGGAGGCGATGCTGCGGCTGGACCGGGAGGTCGGGTTCAAATCCCATTTCACGCAGGAGTGGATCGACCCGATCCAGCGGCTGGAAGACAACCCCACCAATGAGGAAGCCTATAAGACCTATTCGCGCAACGTGAAGATTGGCTATGATCCGACGGAGGGCGTTGTCCGCATGGAGGTCACCGCCGCCGACCCGCAGGTCTCGGCCGAGTTTTCCCAAAAGCTGATCAGCTATGCGCAGGAAAAGGTGAACCAGCTATCCGTGCAGAAACGCTCCGATCAGGTGGGCGATGCCGAGACCGCGCTGGAGATGGCGGAGGACAAACGCCGCAATGCCCAGGAACGGCTGGTCAAGCTGCAACAGCGCGGCACGGTGCTTGACCCCGAGGGGGTGATCATGTCGCTGCGCTCACAGATCAGCACCTTTGAACTGCAGCGCCAGGAAAAGGAGCTGGAGCTGGCTGCCCTGCTGGACAATGCCCGCCCCAATCAGGCCAAGGTAGACGGCGCGCGCGCCGACATCGCGCGGCTGAACAGCCTCATTCAACGGTTGAATGATCGCATGATCGACGCCTCGGCCGGCGAAAACTCGCTCGCCAGTCTGACGGTGCAGATCCAGATGGCGCAGGCCGATCTGGCCACCCGTGACATGATGCTGCAATCGGCGCTACAGCAGGTGGAGCAGACCCGGATGGAGGCAAACCGCCAGGTGCGCTATCTGACAACAGCGGTGGAACCCGTCCCAAGTGAGGAAGCGTCCTATCCCCGCCGATTTGAAAATACGATTTTGGCATTCCTGATCTTTTCCGGTATCTACCTGATGTGCTCGCTCACTGCGTCCATCCTCCGAGAACAGGTTTCGTCATAACGCCATGAAAAATATCTCCGTCGCCGACCTCAGCATCGGCAATGACCGCCCGCTGACCCTCATTGCTGGCCCCTGCCAGCTGGAAAGCCTGGATCACGCGCGCATGATCGCGGGTCAGATGAAAGAGGCCTGCGCAAAATATGGCGCTCAATATGTGTTCAAGGCCTCCTACGATAAGGCCAATCGCACCTCGCTCTCCGGCAAACGCGGGCTGGGCGTGGATGAGGGGCTGAAGGTCCTGCAAACCATCGCCAAGGAATTTGACGTGCCTGTGCTGACCGATGTCCACACCGAGGCGCAATGTGCAGTCGCGGCCGAGGCCGTGGATATCCTGCAGATCCCGGCCTTCCTGTGTCGCCAGACCGATATGCTGCTGGCCGCAGGCAAGACCGGCAAGGCCGTGAACATCAAGAAAGGCCAATTCCTGGCCCCCTGGGACATGGCCAACGTCGTTGCCAAGGTGGAAAGCACCGGCAATAAAAACATCCTGCTGACCGAGCGCGGGACCTCATTTGGCTACAATACACTGGTCGCCGACATGCGGTCGCTGCCGCAGATGGCGCAAGGTGGTTATCCGGTGGTGATGGACGCCACCCATTCTGTGCAGCAGCCCGGTGGCAAAGGCGGCTCCACTGGTGGACAGCGCGAATTTGCGCCGCTGATGGCGCGTGCGGCAGTGTCACTGGGCATTGCATCTGTGTTTATCGAAACCCATGAGGACCCGGACAACGCGCCCTCTGACGGGCCGAACATGATTTATCTGGACCAGATGCCAAAGCTGATCGAAAGCCTGATGCGCTTTGATGCGCTGGCCAAGGCCGACCCTATCCGCATCTGATCGACAAGAGAGCGTAATCCCATGACCAAACCCATCCCCGAGGTGCGCCCGAACACCTGGAGCTTTCTACGCGATCCGATGATCACACCCACCGGTTTTCGCGAATATGACGCGCGCTGGAAATACCCTGAAGAAATCAATCTGCCCGGCATGACCGCGCTGGGGCTTGGGCTTGGCACACAAATGCACAAGCGCGGCATTCCACCGGTGATTGCGGTGGCGAATGATTACCGCGACTATTCGGTCTCTATCAAACACGCGCTGATCATTGGCCTGATGCAGGCTGGTATCGAGGTGCGCGACATTGGCCCAGCCCTGTCGCCGATGGCCTATTTCGCCCAGTTCCATCTGGATGTGCCTGCGGTGGCCATGGTCACGGCCTCGCATAACCCCAACGGCTGGACCGGGGTCAAGATGGGCTTTGAACGCCCGCTGACCCACGGGCCGGACGAAATGGGTGAATTGCGTGACATCGTGCTGAATGGTGAGGGCGTGGCCCGCCCTGGTGGTTCCTATCAGTTCGTGGATGGCGTGAAAGAGGCCTATCTCGATGATCTGGTCGGCGATTTCAAAATGTCCCGCCCGCTGAAGGTGGTCTGCGCCACCGGCAATGGCACCGCCTCCGCCTTTGCGCCGGAGCTGTTCGCCCGCATGGGGGTCGAGGTGGTCGATAGCCACAATGCGCTGGACTACACCTTCCCCAACTACAACCCGAACCCCGAAGCCATGGAAATGCTGCACGATATGTCCGACAGCGTGAAGGCCTCCGGCGCCGATATGGCACTTGGCTTTGATGGCGACGGCGATCGTTGCGGTGTGGTGGATGATGAGGGCGAGGAGATCTTTGCCGATAAGGTCGGCGTGATCATGGCCCGCGATCTGTCCAAACTGCACCCGAATGCGACCTTTGTGGCGGATGTGAAATCTACCGGACTGTTTGCCTCGGATCCCGAGCTGAAAGCCAATGGCGTGACGGCGGATTACTGGAAAACCGGTCACAGCCACATGAAGCGGCGGGTGAAGGAGATCGGCGCGCTGGCAGGGTTTGAGAAGTCCGGCCATTATTTCCTCGCTGAACCTGTGGGCCGGGGCTACGACTGCGGCATGCGCGTGGCGGTCGAGATCTGCAAGCTGATGGACCGCAACCCGGACAAGAGCATGTCGGACCTGCGGAAAGCCCTGCCCAAGACCTGGGCAACGCCCACCATGTCGCCCTATTGCGCCGATACCGAGAAATACACCGTGCTGGAGCGTCTGGTCGAAAAGCTGGTTGCCAAGGCCGAGGCTGGCGAGACGCTGGCAGGCCGCCCCATCAAGGAGGTCGTCACCGTGAATGGGGCGCGTGTGATCCTTGATAACGGGTCCTGGGGGCTGGTGCGGGCCTCGTCCAATACGCCAAATCTGGTGGTGGTCTGCGAAAGCAGCGAGAGCGAGGCCGAACTGCGTGAGATCTTTGCCGAGATTGACGCGGTGATCCGCACCGAACCGCTGGTCGGTGACTATGATCAGACCTTCTGATCATCCTCAGAGTTGATGTAGAAACGCCCGCCATTGGCGGGCGTTTTCCGTTGTAGGACATGTGATCTAGCCGCAGCATCAATCGCCGCCGAGAAGCCGCAGCAGCTGGTCCTTTGCCTCTTTCTCGATCCGGTCGCGGATCGCCTCATTGATGTCCTGCTCAGGCGCGATCTCTGTATCCAGCTCTTCGCTCAGCTTCTCGCGCAGGCGATCCTTGGCCTGTTGTTCCACCGCGTCGATTTCCGGCTCCAGCGCACGCTTCAGATCCGGGCGGATTTTGGGATCGCTCCATGGGCCCGTGATGGCCACCGGGATCGACAGGCGGGTGCTGCCATCGCCGCGTTGCAGGCTGGGGGTAAAGAGATAGTCCAGATCCTGCGCTCCAAGCCCGATGCGGCCCTCCCCCTCGGCGCGCAAGCCGCGCAGGGTCAGCAGCAGATCCTTGTTGAGGAGATTGCCGCCGTCCATCGTGTAGCTGGCAGTCAGTTGATCAAACACGGTGCTGCCACCGTTGCCGCTGCCGCTGCGCATCAGCTGTTCCAGATCAAAACCGGTAAAGAACCCTTTGCCAACCTCCAGCCAGCCCTTGCCGCTGAGCGAAGACATGATCTCTGCCACTGAATTGCCGATACCCAGATATTCCAGTTCGCCCAGCGCCTCACCGTTGAGGCGATCATATCCTATGGTCTGGCCCAGCGCCTGTTCCAATCGGATGCCCTGAAAATTCAACTTGCCACCGACCGACAAACCATTGCGATTGTTCACCACCAATTGCCCCCGCAGCTGGCCGTCGAACACAGTTGCAGGTTGAAATTTCAGAACCGCACGGGAGTTGTCCAGCGACAGGTCCAGCTTGCTTGGACCCAGTTTGACGGAGCCGGTGTCGATCCCCTGAACATCCAGTGTAATCGCCGCATTCAGCGCCGCCAGCCAGCCAAAATCAATGCGCTCGCGCGACCAGCCATCGTTGACCGGATCCGTACCCGTGTCTGCCGCAGCAGCGGCAGGCACCCCCGCATCGCCCGCGGGCAGCAGCGCCGAGAAATCCAGCTGCTCACCGCTCAGACGCGCGGTCACCTTGGGCACATCGCCGAGCGCCACATCCGCTGCGCCGCGCAACCGATTGGCATCTGCTTCAAGCGTCAGATCACGCAGCGCCAGCCGCCCGTCGGTGGTATAGGTCATGTCGGAGCCGAAGAGCCAGGTATCGACCGTCGGAGCCTCCACCCCATCGGCGGCGCCCAGTACCGCAAGGCTGCGCGCCAGATCAGAGCTTTTGCCAGTCAGGCGACCCGTTGCGGCACCATTGATATTCGCCCGCCCGTCAAACCGCAGTTCGGTCTCATCAGCGGTCACACCAGCCCCGACAGAGGCAACCTGCCCCGCCAGAAAGGCCTCAAACGTGCCGATCTCCGCCGCGATCTGTACCGGTGCCCCGGCCGGGCGCAGCGTGATATCGGCCAGCACAGTCCCGTTAGGCTCAGGCCACTGCAGCGCCAGATCAACCTGTGTCAGCTCAATCGGGGTCTCGCCATGGGGGGCGTAGCGCAGGCTGGCGCCAGTGAGGTTCAGCGCCTCAATACTGACCGGCAGGCTCTCCATGCGGCCCTCGGCGGCTGGCGCGGCCCCGGTCTGGCCGTCGTCAATGGAATCCAGCACCCAGTTGCCGGTGCCATCCGCGCGGGTGCTGAGATTGAGCTGTGGCAACACTGCGGAAAGTTCGGTCACCCGCACCTTGCCCCCGATCAGATCCGCCGCCGAGACACCGATGGTCAGTCGCTCGGCTGTCAGCATCGGCTCAGGACCAGCCCAATCGGCATTGGATAGCGCCACGCGGTCGGCCTTGACCCCTAGCGTCGGCCAGAGCGTATAGCCGACACGCCCGCCAAAGGTCACCGTGCGTCCCGTCTGCTTCTCGATCTGGCTCGCGGCCAACTGGGCCAGTTTCTCGCCCGGCAGCACCAGCAGCGCGCCCAACAGCAGCACCACGGCCACCACCAGCGCTATTACAACCCGGATTATCAGCTTCATCACCGCACCTCTTGCCTTGCCCCTGTTCCCGCAGGGTTTTGCGCAGCTTACCGCGTGGGCGGGCAGGTGCAATGCGCGAAGCCCTCGCCCGGTATCAAAGCTTTGCAGGTTTGCAGCTGTTAGTCAGCGCAGCCGGTGCCGCTGGCCGTTCCTCTCAGAGAGATCATGCGCCATTCCTGGGGCTATCCATGGTTGGTGGTCTTATTCGGCCTCCGAGGACAGCGTCTTACCTTGAGGAGGTGCAAAGCGCCCTCCCAGGGAGAAAGTCAGGTGCTGCTCGGCCTATCGTCCGGGCAAGCGGGAAATACAGCCTCTGACGAACGAGGGAAGCACAGGCGGCGTACAGCGGGTGCACGGACAGCCCCTCCGTTTTCCTTGCCTCCTGCCCCAGTCCTGATATATGCGCGCGCATGACACAGACACCCGGTTCCGCCAATCCGCCCAGCCTTCGCCCCGATCTTGCGCCCAAGCCACGGCTTGGCGATGCGCCCCGTGATGGGCAACCGACCCTTGGCATGGTGTCACTGGGGTGCCCCAAGGCGCTGGTCGACAGTGAGCGGATCCTGACGCGGCTGCGGGCCGAGGGTTATGGCGTGTCGCCAGATTACTCCGGGGCGGATGCGGTGATCGTGAACACCTGCGGCTTTCTCGACAGCGCCAAGGCCGAGAGCCTTGAAGCCATTGGTGAAGCGCTGAAGGAAAACGGCAAGGTCATTGTCACCGGCTGTCTGGGCGCAGAGCCGGATTATATCCGCGAACACCACCCCCGCATTCTGGCGGTGACCGGCCCACACCAATATGAACAGGTGCTGGACGCGGTCCATGCCGCCGTGCCGCCCTCACCCAACCCTTACGTGGATCTGCTGCCCGCAGCGGGGGTGAAGCTGACGCCGCGCCACTTCAGCTATCTGAAGATTTCAGAGGGGTGCAATCACAAGTGCAAATTCTGCATCATCCCCGACATGCGCGGCAAACTGGCCTCCCGCCCCGCCCATGCGGTTCTGCGCGAGGCGGAAAAACTGGTGGATGCTGGCGTGCGCGAACTCCTGGTGATTTCGCAGGATACCTCCGCCTATGGGCTGGACCGCAAATATGATGTGAACCCGTGGAAAGACGGTGAGGTCCGCAGCCATATTCAGGATCTGAGCCGGGAGCTGGGCAAACTGGCCCCCGCGGATGAACTGTGGGTGCGGCTGCATTATGTCTACCCCTACCCGCACGTGCGCGAGCTGATCCCGCTGATGGCGGATCCGGACAACGCGCTGCTGCCCTATCTGGATATCCCGTTCCAGCATGCCCACCCGGATGTGCTGCGCCGCATGGCACGGCCGGCGGCTGCGGCCAAGACGCTGGATGAGATCAACGCCTGGCGCGCGACCTGCCCTGATATCACCCTCCGCTCCACCTTCATCGTTGGCTACCCTGGCGAGACAGAAGCTGAGTTCCAGCATCTCCTCGACTGGCTGGATGAGGCACAGCTGGATCGTGTGGGGTGCTTCAAATACGAAAACGTCGACGGCGCGCGGTCAAACGACCTGCCGGACCACGTGCCGGAAGAGGTGAAGCAGGACCGCTGGGACCGGTTCATGGAGAAAGCGCAGGCAATTTCCGAGGCGAATCTTGCAGCCAAAGTCGGCCAGACCTTACAGGTCATTGTGGATGACATCGACGAAGACGGCATCGCCACCTGCCGCACCAAAGCCGACGCGCCGGAGATCGACGGCAACCTGTTCATTGATGAGGGAACCGAAGGGCTGCAGGTCGGCGAATTGGTCACCGTTGAAGTTGATGAAGCGGGAGAGTATGATCTGTGGGGCGTCAGGGCTGGCTAGGCCGCTGAAGCCTCGACACTCACTGCGCCCGCAACGCTACCACTTCCGCTTCGTCTTCAATCGATTGGACACTGGCGTCCGTCTGAGACTCTCGAATTCTTGGTGCAGGTTTTCGCCATGAAGATAGATCTTGGCCAACCTCCCGATAGAAGTCCGGGACAATCGCCTCAAGCTCAGCGATGAAGTTTGTTTGCTGGGTGAACTTTCCACCCAAGCGCTTTGCGACATAGATATGAAAACTGACGACTTGAAGTCCGTTTTTATCCTTTTCGCAAAGATCCGGATCCGTCACCAACTCCATCAAGGGGAAATGGGTATCTTCACTGCGCCCGGGCCAAGTCATACGAACAAACAGATCACTGCTAGCTTCGCTCTTCAATTGACGGAGCAGCCAATTCAATCGCGCTTTTGATGATTTCTTGTCCTCAGGTGCCCGGAGTGTCATTCCAGCCTCGATCGTTCGACGATTGAGATCCGCGACAACCTCCAAAGGGGCAGCAGCATTAGGTATATCAAAGCTAACTTGCAGTTGATGAGCTTCCCTTAGCTGGTTCAATTCATCTTTGTGACGATCTGCAGGATTCTTTGCGTGCTTTCTGTTCAAGCGCTCTCTGACACTTGCTTCTGTCTGCCTGCTTAAAATCAAAGAAAGGTCCTTGGTTTCCTGATGCCAAGCATCCAATACACAAATAGCCTCTGGTGATTTCGCAAGTATCTTACCACCAGCAGAGACAAGTTTGTTTAGCTCACCCCATTCTGGCGGCATACGATCGAACCCACGAATGCCTGCACTTTCATGAGTCAAAAAGCGTCTCAGTTCATTCAGCAACACACGTTGATCATCGTCGGCCACACCATCGTTGCTGATCAACAAATCCACGGCCGTTAAGACAAACATCCATGACCAGTGGAAAACAGGAATCTTTGACCGGCTTTTACGGACATCTTCCAGTGGATGGCTCGCGGGCAAAGTCGCAAACTGGTTGGAAATCGTAATGACGCAGTCAATCCCGTTGTCCTTTGACAAGCTGCGGTATTTTTCAATTTGTTCTGCGGTCAGAGGGTTATTGCCAATCTTTGCCTCCACCATGGCCCGCCATTCTCGAGAACCGTTTTTAACGATGATCAACCCGTCAGGACGATCTTTGCACGCCTCTTTCTGACCATCAAAGACCACTTCCGTGAACGTCTCTACCGTGGTGCGTTTGCCAGTCCGTTGCCCCAACGACGCCAGCAGCTCTGATGCCAGTTCCTCAACTTTGGAAAGGCAAGCCAAGAGAATTGAAGTCGTTCGCCCCTCTTTGGAGTTATTGGACAAAACCGGGAAAAGACGCGCAGGCTCTCCTTGTTTTAGATATTCAGGTCTCTCCATGATGCGTCAAATCCCCTCTTGCCAATACAGTAAAAATTCATAGCTCATACAATCATACGCTGATTTTGCACAACTTATGAGGCAATGCAAAGGTTCTGATAGAAAGTGTCTCCATCCTTGGCGTCTCAGCACAAGCAGCCACTCGCCTGACTGCAACGCCCGTCCAGCCGGTCCAGCGCGGAGTGAGAGACTATGGCCTGGTCCAAGCAAAGCGCAGGTGTGACCATCTGCCTCTCCTTTTGCGCCCGGCCGCCGTTATATTTCTAAGGTAATCATCCAACTAGGAGGCATCGCGCCATGCCAACCCCTCAGGACGACACCACCGAGATCCTCTATAACGGAGAGTGCCCGGTGTGCAGTATCGAGATCCGCCATTACGCCAATCTGGCGGAGCAGCGGGAGCTGCCGCTGCGTTTTGATGACCTCAACTCAGAAGATCTGGCGCGCTGGGGTGTTGATGCGGATCAGGCCGCACGGCGGCTGCATGTGCGCCATCAGGGCGAAGTGCTGAGTGGCATCCCGGCGTTTCTGGTGCTTTGGTCGCAGATGCCGGGGTATCGCTGGGTGGCGCGTGTGGTTGGGCTGCCGGGGCTGCGCCAGCTGGCCTCCGCCCTATATGACTATGTTCTGGCGCCGGTGCTCTATCGCTGGCATCGGCTGCGTCTGCGGCGCAGCCGCCACGCTTAGTCCCGCAGCCGGAGCAGCGCGTCGCCATTGCGGCAGCCCTGCAGTGGCGCCTTTGGCATTGTGTCTGCGGCGCGGTCGATCTGATCCAGAAACGCCTCGCAACGGGCAACCTCGCGGCAACCACGGCAACGGGTCACCATATCCGCCCAATCCGTCTGCGTGATCTGACCTGCAGCGAAACTGGCGGGCAAATCAACGCCACACGCCTGCCCCATCCGTTTGATCAGGCGCAGATGATGCAGCGGGTGGCCCAAGGGGTGCATATCAGGATCTCCTGTGCGGATTGGGTGAGAGGGGCATGGTGTCGCTCTTTTGGCTTGGCCCAGATCATTCGGAAGAGCCACGCCCGTGATGTGCCTCTAGGCCTCATCCTCATGCAGATAGGCCAGCAGGTCGCGGTTGCGGCAGAAGTCGGGCGCCTCGGCCCCCGGGCGCAGCCCTTTGTCGAGCCATTTGTGGCAGGCGCCGACGCCGCCACAACGAGTGCAACGCAGCACCGCCTCGCTGATCTCATCAAATCGCAGCCGACCGGAAATCGCCTCCTCCTGAAGATCGAGCCCCACGGTTTCCGCCATGCGATCAAACAGGGCAGCGTGGGTTTTCAGATCGCCTCGGCTGGTCTCATTGGTCTGGCTGGTCATCGCGCTGTCCCCTGAAATCATTCATCCTGCGGGCAGCTTAACGTCAGTCAGAGCGGGGCGACTTGATGCAGGTCAAACAGCTGTCTTAGCGGGGGCACTTCATCTCGCGGATCAACTGGCGTTCCCCTGATCGAAATAAGCGCGCACCGCATCCTGAACCCTGCGGAAGCGGTCACCGCCCAGTTTCTTGCCGCCATACCAACGGGTGACGATGATGACATGATCGCGCAATCCCTCACGTTCCATCATGCGCAGAATGACCATACCGGCACCGCTTTCGCCGTCATCCGCCTTCAGCCCGCCTGTGGGCAGCTGGGCGGCCCAGGTGTTATGGGTCGCCTTGGCATAGCTGCGGTCGGACTTCAGCGCTGCCAAAACCGCGTCGATCTGCGCCCGGCTGGTGACCTGCGCGCCGCTGACCGCGTAGCGCGAGCCACGGTCGCTCAGCACGACGCCGAGCTGCCTCAGGGAGGCGACGGACTGCGCCAGATCGCTCAATTCAGGTTGTATTTCTGGATGGTCTGATTGACCACCCGCACCCGGTCCGGGTTGGCCGGGTGGCTGCCGAGGAAACGATCACCGGGATCGGGAAGACGGTAGAAGAACTTCACTCCGACACTAGGGCGATATCCGGCCTTATGGGTGATGATGGTGCCCAGCTCATCCGCTTCCAGCTCGAAATTTTTGGAATAGGTACGCGCGCCCACCGCGGCACCAAGATCCTGCGCGCGGGCCACATCGGCGGCACTTGCGCCGGAGACGCTCGCAAGCCCGGCAAGCAAGATCGAGCCTGCGACCGCGCTTTGACGTTTGCGCGCTAGGTGGCCGCGGATATGGTGCGCCGCTTCATGCGACATCACAAAAGCCAGTTCGTCGCGATTGGCGATCTGTCCCAGCATCCGCTGGGTAAAGGTGATCACCGGGCGTCCGGACCGGTCCTGGCTCTGATAGGCATTTGGCGGTGCCTTGGGGTTTGGATCAATCCGAATGAGGAAATCGCAGTTGAGCCCTTGCGTCCGGACACGGCATTCGCGTTCGGCAACGGGTTCCACCACGCGGGTGACCGAGGCAAAGGCGCTGCGCCCTTCAGCCGGGGACATGCCCTGCACCGGAGGGCCGGACGGCCGCGCGGCAGGTGCCGACCCCGAGTCGACCACAGTATCACAGGCTGCCAACCCCATGGTGAGCGCACATCCCATCATCAGCAAAACCCGACGCATGACATCTCCTTTGTTTTGCCAGTGCCCATTGCGTTGCCAGTACCACCTTATCGCGACAGCAGACACGGGATCAATCGCATGAAGCCCCTGCGGCTGCAATGTGCCGCAAGAATACGTGATGCGACAAAGCCTTGTCAGCGGGGGCGGCACGGTGGCAAGCTGGGCATATGTTTACCATTGAGCATGAATTCGACGCCACTGTCGTCACCCTCGTCGATGACGAGACCGCCCAGCTGATGGAAGATGTTTCCATCAATATTTTCACCGAATGTGTCACAGTCGAGCAGTTGGACCCGCGCACCGACCGGGTGCAGAAAATCACCCTCTCTCACAGTCAGGTTCGAGACCTCGCGGCGGCGCTGGACCTGCCCGAAGGGGTCTATCGATTTACCCGCGAAGATGAGGGAGAGAGCTAGCGCTCTGAAGAAGTACTCCGTCGGCCTGCGTTGAGGTCGTGATAGCTCATGGGGGACGCCGCCGTCAGGGACGGTAGACAAACACCTTGTCGCGAGAGGTCGCGCCACGCAGCAGCGTCAAATCGGAGGGCGCAACCCGCATGGCCCGCGCCAGAAGCGCCTGAACCGCAGCGGTCGCCTTGCCGTTCTCCGGTGCGACCGTCACCGTGATCTTCAGCGACGCCCCCTGCCCGTTTTCGGCCGGTGCTACCGGGATGACCGCATTGCGCGCGGCCTTCGGTGTGACGCGAACGGCGATCTCATCCCCGGCATTGGCCAGATGGCTCAGATCGGGGAGGTCTTTCTGCTTTGGCTTACCCATGTTGCCAGTGATGGCGCGGTTTGGGGCCAAAATCCATAGACTTTGCAAGGTGGTCCGGGATAATTCCTGCGGCAAACGTCGCGTTCGGATAGAAGTGCCGCCAGCTATACGCCTGCAATTTGCACGCCGTTCCCACGGAAGATCCGGATCACCCCTTGAAATTCCACGCCGCCCTGCCGACATGGGCGATAGATGTAAAAAGGTTTCACATATGCCCCCTCGCAATGATGCTGCTCTGGCGTTTCTTCAATCACGCCGCTCTCGTCCGGCCAAGACACTGGTGGCCCCGGCCCCAAGTCGCGAAGAGTTGCTGCCACTCCTGACCGCGGCGGCGCGCACACCTGATCATGGCAAGCTGGAACCTTGGCGCTTCATCGTCATCGAGCGGCCCGCGATGGCGCGGCTGGCGGAGCTGACCAGCCAGGCCGGTGAGCGGCTTGGCAAATCGGCAGAAGACATTACCAAAGGCCGCAGCCAGTTTGAACTGGGGCAACTGGCCGTGGCAGTGGTGGAGGTTCAGAAACCCAGCTCTAAGATCCCGACCATTGAGCAGACCTACTCTGCCGGAGCGGTCTGTTTGGCGCTGCTGAATGCCGCTCTGGCTGCCGGATGGGGGGCGAACTGGCTGTCCGGATGGGCCAGCCATGACGCAGAATTCTGCGCCGAAGCCTTTGACCTACAGGCTCATGAGCGGATTGCAGGCCTGATCCATATTGCAACAGAGGCCTCGGCCCCGCCGGAACGGCCCCGCCCGGATCTGGACGCGCTGACAACCTGGATGGATCAATGATACTGACCGATTTCACCAAAGCTCTGAGCCAGCTCGGCGATCCCCGTTTCCGCAAGGTCCTGTTTCTGGGCGTCGGTCTTACCGTGGCGCTGCTGGTGGTGACCCATGCGGCGTTTCTGGCGCTGATCCAATGGCTGGTTGGCCCCGATGCCACCCTGCCATTGATTGGTCCAGTGACCTGGATCGATGATCTGTTGTCAATCACCTCGCTCCTGCTGATGCTGGTGCTATCGGTGTTTCTGATGGTGCCCGTGGCCTCGGCCATCACCTCAATGTTTCTGGATGAGGTCGCGCAGGCGGTGGAGGATCGCCACTATCCCGGGCTGCCCCCCGCTATCAAGACGCCGTTCTGGGACGGGGTGCGCGACACCATTAATTTCCTTGGCGTTCTGGTGATCGCCAATGTGCTGGCGCTGGTGCTGTACTTTATGTTTGCCCCCTTTGCGCTGTTTATCTTCTGGGGGCTGAACGGGTTTCTGCTGGGGCGTGAATATTTCACGCTGGCAGCGGCCCGCCGCCTGGGTCTGCCGGAGGCAAAGCGGTTGCGGCGCAAACATCTGGGCACGGTCTGGATGGCAGGCGTGCTGATGGCCATGCCGCTCTCGATCCCGCTGGTGAACCTGCTGATACCGATCATCGGGGCCGCAACATTCACCCATCTGTTCCACCGGCTGGCCCGGCAGGAAATGGCTGCGCGCTGATCCCTGTCACCGATATATCACGACGGGCAGACATGCAAAAAGGCGGGGCCATGCCCGCCTGTTTCGCTATTATCGTCGTCTAAGGCCCGCGCCTATTGCGGATCAGGCAGCCGGTCAAACCAGTCGAAATCATTCACCGTGATCCAACCACTGAGGATAATCGTCGCGATGATCGCCCAGAGAACGGCAGCGGCGATCGTGGTGATCACTGCCTTCTGCTTCAGATAATGATGCTCAGGCGCGCCTGCATGGGTGCCCGGCACAATTTCGCCACGGTCGCCCTGCGTCTCAATGCGGATCGGGATCACGATCAGAAAGGTCATGAACCAGATCACCGCATAAAGAACCAAACCGGATGTCACGCCCATAGTAGCTGTCCTTCTGATGCCCTCGCCCCACTGCGAGGGGTTAAGGGGCAGATAGCGTCAAACCTGTTCCAATTCCACCAGGCAGCCGTTGAAATCCTTCGGATGCAGGAAAAGAACCGGTTTGCCATGGGCGCCAATCTTGGGCTCCCCGGAGCCAAGCACCCGCGCGCCTTCCGCCTTCAGCCGGTCACGCGCGGCAAGGATGTCATCCACCTCATAGCAGATGTGGTGAATGCCGCCCGCCGGGTTCTTCTCCAGAAACCCTGCGATGGGCGAGGCCTCGCCCAGCGGGTAGAGCAGCTCAATCTTGGTGTTGGGCAGTTCGATGAACACCACGGTGACACCGTGATCTGGCTCATCCTGCGGCGCACCCACCTTGGCGCCCAATGTGTTGCGATACTGCGCCGAAGCGGCGTCAAGGTCGGGCACGGCGATAGCGACGTGGTTGAGGCGGCCAATCATTTTGCGGTCTCCTGAGTGATCTGTCTGCCCAGACTTATCAAAGAGCCGCCGCCTGTGGGCAAGTGCGCCAATCCGCGCGGCAGAAAATTCACTGCAATAACGCCCCGTTGCATCGATTTACCCCAGTGAATTCGATTCAACCTAAAGGCGCGCCTGGAATGTTAACCAGCTGTTAGCCCCGTTTCCCTAGCGTTGAGTCGTATCCAGTCAGGAGCCTTAGCCATGGACGATTCGGAACTGTTTGCTGCCGCCCACCGCCTGCCCACGACGAAACGACCGTTGCTGGGGCTGACCATTCTTGTGGTGGAAGACAGCCGATACGCTTGCGAGGCGATGCGCCTGCTGTGCCTGCGCAGTGGCGCCCGAATCCGGCGCGCTGACTGTCTGAAATCCGCCCACCGACATCTGAAGGTCTATCGCCCCTCCGTGGTGATCGCCGATCTTGGCTTGCCAGATGGATCCGGAGCAGATCTCATACGCTCCATGGCCGAGGCCACTCCCCGTGTTGGCGTAATCCTTGGCATCTCCGGCGATGAAAACGGCGAGGCTATGGCGATGGAAGCCGGTGCAGATGGGTTCCTAGCGAAACCAATTACCTCGCTTGCCGCTTTTCAGTCCGCAATCCTGTCGCGCCTACCGGCAGAACGCCAGCTTTCCGGTCCGAATGAGTTGACGGATGAAGAGATCGAACCGGATCTCCTCGCTTTTCAGGATGATATGTCCCATGCGGCGGAAGTGCTGAACGAAGCCGAAGAGGGCCAGACCCTGGACTATGTGGCGCAATTCCTTGGGGGTGTCGCCCGCAGCGTTGGCGATTCCCATCTGGCCGGGGCCGCCGCCGATCTGGCGGACGCCCGTAACACCGGTCGCCCAGTTGCTGCAATTGCCGCCCGCGTCGCGGGGCTGGTGCAGGAACGTCTGAAGCAGAAGGTCGCCATCTGAGATGATTGAAGTCGTCCTTATCGCATCCGCCACTTTGGGCATCGTTTTATACCTGCAGGCGCGGTTCTCTGCCCGTGAAATCCGCCGCAACCGCGATCGCAGCCTGGGATCTCTGGTCATCCTCGAACGCAGCGAACGCTGAGCGCTCAGCGCTGACACGGTGTCACCGCGCCCAAGATCATCGCAGCGCCTCTTGGTGATTTCTCTGGCAAAGGCCTTGTATCCGGGACGGTATGCGCAATGATACGACCTTGCCGAACCTCGATTGGTGGCTCTGCAATATCTTTCTAACCCCGCAGCAGCCCCGGATCGCTGCCCAGTTCAACGCCCGGGAATATCACATCCGAAATCGCCTGATGATCGGTGCCGATCATGCCCCGCATGATCCAACCCATCTGCGCGCGGACATCCCCGGTGGGCATCAGATCGCGGCGATCAAACAGCTGGGCCTCCGCCAGACCGGGCCATTGCCCATGCACGCGGCCGCCCTTGATCGCGCCGCCGGCCAGCACCATGGCACCGCCGGTCCCATGATCCGTCCCGCCAGTGCCGTTTTCGCGCACAGTGCGGCCAAATTCGGTCATGGCAACCACCGCTGTTTTGTCCCAGATCCCGGGGCCGAGGTCGCCATGCAGTGTCAGGATCGTCTCCGAAAGTCGCCGCAGCGCCCGTTTGAGCGCGCCAGTCTGACGGTTGTGGGTATCCCAGCCGTTGATGGAAAAGGCTGCGATCCGGCTCTCTCCACGCAGCTGCTGCGCCGCGTAACTGGCAATCCGCTGATGCGGCCTAGGCCGACGCGGGCCCTGCCCCATCCGACCACCCGCCCCGGCCATCGCATCCTCCGTCGTGCTTTCCGCCAGATCGAGCGCTTCTGAAAGGGCACTGTGAAACAACGGATCCTGCTCCATCATCAGCCCAGCGAGACGTTCTGCTTGAGGGCTGAGCGACATCTGCGCATCCGGCGACCAATCAGAGACCGGCGCCGCACCCTGCAACAGCTTCATCTCGCCCTGCCCGATGGCAAAGGCGGTACGCGCCTCTACCCCTGGTGTCACTTGCAGGAGGCGATTGAGCCAACCGTCACGACGCTGATGCAAGCCCGGCGTGCCTGCTTCCAAGAGGTCCTGACCGTCAAAATGGCTGCGTTTGTTGCGATAGGGGGTAGAGACCGCATGGATAAAGCCCAGCTGCTCCGCCTTCCACAGCGGCATCAAAGGGGCCAAGGCCGGATGCAGCGCAAAATACCCGTCAAGATCCAGCGCGCCATGCTCGGGCCCACCCATCAGCGTTGATCGCAGCCCGGCATAAGCGGGGTCGCCGTAGGGTTGTACCACATCAATCGCATCCATGCCCCCGCGCAAGATGATCACCACCAGCCTTGTGTCCCAGGGCGCAGCGGCAAAACTGACCGGGGTAAGCAGCGGGCTGGCCGCCAGAGAACAGCCGATGAGGCCGGAGCGTGTCAAAAAGCTACGCCGGGACAGGCCGGCAGACTGGCTGACAGAGGGGCTTGGCGGTATATTTATCATCATGCTCTCCGTCTCAACGGCGCTGGAAGGCAGGCGCGGCCAGGATCAGCCCCACCGCCTCCCGCTCGGTCTCGGCGGCGGTCGCGACAAAGCGCAGCCGCGCCGAACTGCGGCTGCCAAGCGCGTCTTGCAGCGCCGTCCTCGGCGGCGGCACGGCCCCCATCAACTGCGTCGGAACCGACATGCACCAGCGCAACCGCTCTGCCAGCGCCTGCGGTGTGATCCAGTCGCCATCCGCCTCGGACCAGCCATCGGGGCCGCCGGAAAATTCCCAGCGCTGCCCCATGCGCTGCATCGGACGCAGGAAGAAACGGTTCACCTGAGGGCGGCTGAGTTTGGTCAGGGCTTCGGGAGGCATCGCCAGCGCCCGACAGGCGGAGGCGAGATAGGCAAACGGTGGTTTCACATTGCCCAGATCGCTCTCCCATGCAGCAGGATGCTCCAGCAGGGCCGCATAGACCTGCATCAGATCCCCGGAGGTCGCCCGGTAGCGATCTGCCAGATGCGCGACCAAAACCGGGTCCGGCGTATCGCGGGTGAAATGCACGACCAGTTTCCGCGCCAGATGATCTGCCGTCGCCGGGTGCCGCGCCAGATCCCGCAGCGCCTGTTTGATCGCCTCCAAGCCAGTCACATCGACATCATAGGGCTGCCCCAACACCGTCTCCCCGCCCGGTTCCGCCCAACCCGGCGCAAATTTGAAGCCGTTGTTGATGTCGTAAATCATCCCGGTGAACAGCTCTGCCAGCTGGCGCACATCCTGTTGCCCATATGGGCCGCCCACCCCCAACGTGTGCAGCTCCAGCACTTCGCGGGCCAGATTTTCATTGAGGCCGACCTGACGCCCCCGTCGTCGGGCAACCCGCTTGGCACGGCGGCTGTTGGGACCGGTGGAGCGGTGCTGGTCAAGATAATGCAGCATCAGCGGGCTGGTCACCGCTGCGATCAGCAGATCCTCGAAACGGGCCGCGATATTGGGGCGGATTGCGCTCTCTACATAGGGCGTCGCCCCATAGCGCAAGGCAGCAATCTTGCCCTGCGCGGTGAAGTGATCGGCCCAGAACAAGGTCAGGCGTTCCCGAAACCCGTTTGGTGTTGTGATGCAGCGCAGGAGCCGCTGGGTGAACCATGCTGCCTGATGATCCCGCATCAGGGCCCGCTGGCGCTTCAGATCCTTATCCCGCGCGTCGAACAGCGGGCTGCCGATGGCCGCCTTGCGGGTACGGCGGGCGGCGGAATAGGCGCGCGCATCGGCCAAGGCGCCATCGAATCCCGGTATCGGCCAATCCGTGGCCGCCACATCCGGCGCGCGCAAGGCTGCGAGCATCTCCTCCGGCCCCACTGGAGGCGCGTGGCGCGGCGAGAGACCACAGCCAAAGCGGATCTCTGCCAGTTCCGGATCAAAGCGCATCGGTGTTCGGCCCTCTCTCAGCTGATGCCGCCTTCAGACGGTAGTGCATTGCGGCACTGGTCCACAGATCCTTTTTACAACCTGCGCCCTCTTGTTGACTTATGCACTGCGAGCGCGCTTTTCCACCTTCTCGGCTGCGGATGCCGCTGCCCCTTTCCAAAAGCAAACAGGCCCGGACGATTGCCCGGGCCTGTTTGTATCGTATTTTTATCGGATTACTGATCCTGTGGGATCACCCGCAGGCCGAGCTCCATCAGCTGTTCGCTCATCGGCTCGGAAGGCGCTGCCATCATCAGGTCTTCAGCACGCTGGTTCATCGGGAACATGATGACCTCGCGGATGTTGGCCTCATCCGCCAGCAGCATCACCATCCGGTCGATGCCGGCCGCGCAGCCACCGTGCGGCGGGGCGCCGTACTGGAACGCGTTGACCATGCCGCCGAAACGCTTCTCAACTTCTTCCTTGCCGTAGCCCGCAATTTCAAAGGCCTTGAACATGATTTCCGGCTTGTGGTTCCGGATCGCGCCCGAGACCAGCTCATAGCCGTTACAGGCCAGATCGTACTGGTAGCCTTTGACGGCCAGCGGATCGTCCAGCAGCGCGTCCATGCCACCTTGAGGCATCGAGAAGGGGTTGTGCTCAAAATCGATCTTGCCGGTTTCTTCGTCCTTCTCGTAGATCGGGAAATCCACGATCCAGCAGAAGGCAAAGCGGTCCTTGTCAGTGAGACCCAGCTCTTCGCCGATCACGGTGCGGGCGCGGCCTGCAACGCTTTCGAAGGTCTTCGGCTTACCGCCGAGGAAGAAGGCCGCATCGCCGACGCCCAGACCCAGCTGCTGGCGAATGGCTTCGGTGCGCTCCGGGCCGATGTTCTTGGCCAGGGGCCCTGCGGCTTCCATGCCTTCGCCCTGATCGCGCCAGAAGATATAGCCCATGCCCGGCAGGCCTTCGCCCTGAGCGAATTTGTTCATCCGGTCGCAGAATTTGCGGCTGCCACCTGTGGGCGCCGGGATGGCGCGGATTTCAGTGCCTTCGTTTTCCAGAAGGTTTGCAAAGATGGCAAAACCAGATCCGCGGAAATGCTCAGAGCAATCCTGCATCTTGATCGGGTTGCGCAGGTCCGGCTTATCAGTACCGTACCATTTAGCCGCATCCTTATAGGAGATCTGCGGCCACTCGCTGTCGACCTTGCGGCCCTTCCCGAACTCTTCGAACACGCCCTGCATCACCGGCTGGATGGTGTCGAACACATCCTGCTGGGTGACAAAGGACATCTCAAGATCGAGCTGATAGAAATCGGTGGGCGACCGGTCTGCGCGCGGGTCCTCATCGCGGAAACAGGGCGCGATCTGAAAGTATTTGTCAAAGCCCGACACCATCATCAGCTGCTTGAACTGCTGCGGGGCCTGCGGCAGCGCGTAGAATTTGCCCGGATGCAGACGCGACGGCACCAGGAAGTCGCGCGCGCCTTCGGGGCTGGAGGCGGTGATGATCGGCGTCTGATACTCGTTGAAGCCGTTGTCCCACATGCGGCGGCGGATCGACTGGATCATGTTGGAGCGCAAGAGCATGTTCTTCTGCATCTTCTCGCGACGCAGGTCGAGATAGCGATAGCGCAGGCGGGTTTCTTCCGGGTATTCCTGATCGCCGAAGACCATCAGCGGCAGCTCTTCGGATTTGCCGAGCACTTCGATGTCGCGGATGAAGACTTCGATCTCACCGGTGGGGATCTTGTCGTTCACCAGGCTCTCGTCGCGAGCCTTCACGTTGCCATCGATGCGGATACACCATTCAGAACGGACCTTTTCGATCTCGGCAAACACCGGGCTGTCGGGGTCGGCCATAACCTGCGTGACGCCGTAGTGGTCGCGCAGGTCGATAAACAGAAGGCCGCCGTGATCGCGCACGCGGTGGACCCAGCCCGACAGGCGGACGGTCTCACCGACGTTGGATTTGTTGAGTTCGGCGCAGGTATGGCTGCGATAGTCGTGCATGGGGTGACCTTTCGTTATACCGGTCACATGACCGGGCGGGCCGTCAATCGGGAGATGCGCCAGAACGGCGCGGAATTCGTCCGGGGTGGTACACTAGGTTGCGGCGGCGTTGTCAAGCAAACTGGGTGATTTCCACGTGGTCTGACGCCTGAAACCCCCAGTTCCCCACTATACCAGCCGTGCCGGGATCAGCCCCCGCAGGGAGTTGCCCATATGGATGGCCTTTGCCTGCTTTAGATCCTGAAGCCTCAGCACAGCCTCCTCGCACCTCCCCTGCTCCAGCAGCACCTGTCGCAGGACACCCGGCAGCAGGCCACAGGACAGTGGCGGAGTGACCATCTGCCCATCCGGGAGAGTGACAAAGAGATTGGTGATTGTGCCCTCGCAAAGCTCATCGCGTGTGTTCAGAAACAGCAGCTCATCCACGCCGCCCGGCAGTGCTGCGCGCGCATCATCGTAGAGTGCGCGACGGGTGGTTTTGTGCTGCAGCCAAATATCCCCCGCGTCCAGCTGAGTCTCGGCGATGCCAAGATTCCATTGCGCCGGTGTCTGGCCTAGCGGCGCTGTGACCAGCGCCAGCTGCCCATCCACGTTCAGCGTGAGCCGATAGCGCAGCGGTGCCGTGCCCGTCACCTCAGCCAACATGCGCTCCGCCTCTTCAGGATCAAAGGCAAGGTCAAAGGCCGCCGCGCTGCGCGCCATCCGGGCCAGATGCTGCGACAGATGCCGGACCCCCTGCCCCGGATGCCAGCCCAGCGTCTCGATCAGGCGGAAAGCGGGATCGTTCTGGATGGTGTCACACGGGCGAACCGGGCTTTCCATAGCGCTTCCTCATATTCGGATTCTGCGGTGCTGTCCCAAACAACGCCGCCGCCCACATTGAGCGTCGCGCGCCCCTCTTCCAGCATCAGCGTGCGGATCGCCACGTTGAACTCGGACGATCCGTCCGGCGCCGCCCAACCGATTGTGCCGCAGTAGATATCGCGCGCCCAGGGTTCCAGATCCGCCAGTATCTCCATCGACCGAATTTTTGGTGCGCCGGTAATGGATCCGCAGGGGAACAGCGCCGCGAAGATCTCTGCCAACCCGGCGTCGGGGCGCAATTTGGCGCGCACCATGGAAACCATCTGATGCACCGTCGCATAGCTCTCAACGGCAAACAACTCGGGCACATGAACCGAACCGGTCGCAGCCACGCGAGAGATGTCATTGCGCAAGAGATCAACAATCATCAGGTTTTCAGCGCGGTTTTTCTCATCCTGACGCAGAAAGTCGCGGCGGCGGGCATCCTCCACCGGATCAGCGCTGCGCGGCTGGGTGCCTTTCATCGGGCGGGTCTCAATCATGCCATTGATATCGGTGCGGAAAAACAGCTCCGGCGAGCGCGACAACAGATCCGGCAGGCCATCCTGTTCGACCAGAACGCCATGACCCACCGTCTGTTTGGCCTGCAAGGCGGCATAGAGTTCTACGGCGGTGCCATAGGCCGCAGCATCAATCGGGAAGGTCAGATTGGCCTGATAGATGTCGCCCTTGCCGATATTGCGGTGCACTTCTGCGAAGGCCTGGGCATAGCGCTCATAGGTCCATCGGGGGGTGATGCCCTCCAAACCCGCATCGCCAGCGGATAGGTCCGGCGATGCCCGATCCGTTTCAGAGGAGGGTTCATCATAAACCCCGAAGCAGATCAGCGGCAGCCGCCGGTCCCTTGGCATCCGGCTCGCCAGTTTCGGCTCGAGCGCGTAGCCCAGCTCATACGACGCGTAGCCCGCCAGCCAGTGCCCGGCATCGCGGGCCGCATCCAGCGCGGCGAGCGCACCAGGCACGTCGTCAGGTCCCTCTGCACGGATCATACGCAGAGGCGACTCAAAATATGTCTCGGCCCCCTTTGGCCCCTGATCAAAGCGAATCCGCACGTCTTCCTGCTCCGTCTGTCTAGCCTCCCCACATATATCCGTTCGCTATGCGAACAAAAGCCATGGAAGCGGCATTTCCAATTCGGTTTCCGATCCCCCTTGAACCTTTCGGCGCGGTCCCTATAACGCAGGACAATTTGGGCGCACGGGGGTGCCCATGACTCGCGCAAATCAGAGGGATTCAGGCCATGCCGAAAAGAACCGATATCCAATCGATCATGATCATTGGTGCGGGGCCGATCATCATTGGCCAAGCCTGTGAGTTTGACTACTCAGGCGCGCAGGCCTGCAAGGCCCTTCGTGAAGAAGGCTACCGGGTCATTCTGGTGAATTCGAACCCGGCGACAATCATGACCGACCCGGGGCTGGCGGATGCCACCTATATCGAGCCGATTACACCTGAGGTGGTTGCCAAAATCATCGAAAAGGAACGTCCCGACGCGCTGCTGCCCACAATGGGCGGGCAGACCGGCCTGAACACAGCCCTGGCGCTGGAAGAGATGGGCATACTGGCCAAATTCGACGTTGAGATGATCGGCGCCAAGCGTGAAGCCATTGAAATGGCAGAAGACCGCAAGCTGTTCCGTGAAGCGATGGATCGGCTGGGTCTGGAAAACCCCCGCGCCACAATCATCACCGCGCCGAAGAAAGAGGGCGGCACTGCCGATCTCGACGCCGGTGTGCAGATGGCGCTGGACGAGTTGGAAGATATCGGCCTGCCCGCAATCATTCGCCCTGCCTTTACCCTCGGTGGGACCGGCGGCGGTGTGGCCTACAACCGCGAAGATTACATCCATTTCTGCCGCTCCGGCATGGATGCCTCACCGGTCAATCAGATCCTTGTGGATGAGAGCCTGCTGGGCTGGAAAGAGTACGAAATGGAGGTGGTGCGCGACACCGCCGACAACGCGATTATCGTCTGCTCGATCGAGAATATTGATCCCATGGGCGTGCACACGGGTGATTCGATCACCGTGGCCCCGGCGCTGACGCTGACCGACAAAGAATACCAGATGATGCGCTCTGCCTCGATTGCGGTGCTGCGCGAGATTGGCGTGGAAACTGGCGGGTCCAACGTGCAGTGGGCGGTGAACCCTGCTGATGGCCGCATGGTGGTGATCGAGATGAACCCGCGCGTATCGCGCTCCTCGGCGCTGGCCTCCAAGGCGACCGGCTTCCCGATTGCCAAGATCGCCGCAAAGCTGGCGGTTGGCTTCACGCTCGATGAGCTGGACAATGACATCACCGGTGTGACCCCGGCGTCGTTTGAGCCAAGCATCGACTATGTCGTCACCAAGATCCCGCGCTTTGCGTTTGAGAAATTTGCAGGCTCAGAGCCCTATCTGACCACCGCGATGAAATCTGTGGGCGAGACCATGGCCATTGGCCGTACCATCCATGAGAGCCTGCAAAAGGCGCTGGCCTCGATGGAAACCGGGCTCACAGGCTTTGATGAGGTGGCTATCCCCGGCGCCGAAGATGAGACCGACGGCAAGGCTGCGGTGATCAAAGCGATCAGCCAGCAGACCCCGGACCGGATGCGCACCATCGCCCAGGCGATGCGCCATGGCTTGTCCGATGATGACATCCAAGCGGTCACCAAATTCGACCCCTGGTTCCTGGCCCGGATCCGCGAAATCGTTGACGCCGAAGCCAAGATCCGCGCCGAAGGCCTGCCCCAGGACGAGCAGGGTCTGCGCGCGATCAAGATGCTAGGCTTCACCGATGCACGTCTGGCAAAACTGACCGACCAGAGTGAGAGTGATGTGCGCCGCGCCCGCCGCGACGCTGGCGTCACCGCTGTCTTCAAGCGGATCGACACCTGCGCGGCTGAGTTCGAGGCGCAGACCCCCTATATGTATTCCACCTATGAGGCCCCGGCCTTTGGCGATGTGGAATGCGAGGCGCGCCCGTCAGACAAGAAAAAAGTCGTCATCCTCGGCGGTGGCCCGAACCGGATTGGTCAGGGGATCGAGTTCGACTATTGCTGCTGCCACGCCTGTTTTGCGCTGACCGACGCAGGCTATGAGACCATCATGATCAACTGCAACCCGGAGACCGTGTCGACCGACTATGACACCTCTGACCGGCTGTATTTCGAACCGCTGACGTTTGAGCATGTGATGGAGATCCTGACCAAGGAGCAGGAAAACGGCACCCTGCACGGCGTCATCGTCCAGTTCGGCGGCCAGACCCCGCTGAAGCTGGCCAATGCGCTGGAAGAGGAAGGCATTCCGATCCTCGGCACCTCGCCTGACGCCATTGACCTGGCCGAAGACCGCGAGCGGTTCCAAGCGCTGGTCAACCAGCTGGGTCTGAAGCAGCCGCATAACGGCATTGCCTCCACCGATGCACAGGCGATTGAGATCGCAGAAGAAATCGGCTTCCCGCTGGTGATCCGACCGTCTTACGTTCTGGGCGGCCGCGCGATGGAGATCGTGCGCGATATGGACCAGTTGAAGCGCTACATCGCCGAGGCGGTTGTGGTCTCCGGGGACAGCCCGGTTCTGCTCGACAGCTATCTTGCAGGCGCGGTGGAACTGGACGTTGATGCAATCTGCGACGGTACGGATGTACATGTGGCCGGCATCATGCAGCATATTGAAGAAGCAGGCGTTCACTCCGGGGACAGCGCCTGCTCGCTGCCGCCCTATTCGCTCTCGAAAGAGGTGATTGCAGAGGTCAAAACACAGACCAATGCGCTGGCCAAGGCACTGAATGTGGTTGGTCTGATGAACATCCAGTTTGCGGTGAAACCCGATGCCGACGGCAATGAGGTGATCTACCTCATTGAGGTGAACCCACGGGCCTCGCGCACCGTGCCGTTTGTGGCGAAATCCACCGACAGCGCAATTGCCTCTATCGCCGCCCGCGTGATGGCCGGTGAACCGCTGTCGAATTTCCCCAAGCGCGCGCCTTATGAACCGGATGCCGGCTATGACGTCAACGTGCCGATGGCCGACCCAATGACGCTGGCGGATCCCGACATGCCATGGTTCTCGGTGAAAGAAGCGGTACTGCCCTTTGCCCGCTTCCCCGGTGTCGATACGCTGCTGGGGCCTGAGATGCGCTCCACCGGTGAGGTCATGGGCTGGGACCGCAGCTTTGCCCGCGCCTTCCTTAAGGCGCAGATGGGCGCCGGAATGGTGCTGCCCTCCGAAGGGCGCGCCTTCATTTCGATCAAGGATGCCGACAAGGGCACATTGATGCTGGATGCGGCAAAAATCTTGGTGGAACAAGGCTTTACCCTGGTGGCAACACGCGGCACTCAAAGCTGGCTGGACGGCCATGGCGTGCCCTGCGAGCTGGTCAACAAGGTCTATGAGGGCCGCCCACATGTGGTCGATATGCTGAAGGACGGCAACGTCCAACTGCTGATGAACACCACAGAAGGGGCACAGGCCGTGCAGGACAGCAAGGACATGCGGTCCGTCGCGCTTTATGACAAGATCCCCTATTTCACCACCGCCGCCGGCGCCAATGCCGCCGCCCGCGCGATCAAGGCGCAGGCCGAAGGTGACGTTGAGGTGAAGAGCTTGCAGGGCTGATTTGCCGACAGTGGCAGAACACGAACCATTCAAAAGGCCCCGCCATCGCGTCGGGGCCTTTTTGCTAACGCAACTGTCTCTCTATTTCAGTAGCCCCAATATGGTCTCATGCGCCGGGCCTCTTCTGGCGCGCGGTGGCTGGACAAGGATAAGCTGGCGCCCACTGTCAGCGCTGAGATCTTTGAACGGACACATCAGGCTGCCCTGTTCCAGCGCATCAGCAACCAATGCCTCATGCCCCATCAGCACACCGGCTCCGGCAATCGCCTGCTGCAGGGCCAGACTGTAGAGCGAATAGGCTGGGCCGCTGTCGACATTTGGCAGAACAAGCCCGGTGCTCTTGCTCCACTGCGTCCAATCCGCTGCCCAGGTCTGATCCTGCAACAGGGCGACCTGTGACAGGTCTTCCGGATGGTTCAGCCCCGCAGCAACCACCGGAGCGCAAACCGGAAAGATCCGGTCACCCTGCAGAACCAGCGCTGCCTCTGGGCGCTCCTCGGGTGATGCGTAAAATACTGCGAAATCAAAAAGTTCACGGTTGAGATTTGGAGGTTCCTCCATCGCCGTGACAGAGATTTTCAAACCCGGCAGCGCCCTGCGCAATCGATCCAGCCGCTGCGGCAGCCAAAGTTGTGCAATGGAAGGCAAGGCGGCGATATGCAGCTCCTGCACCGGTCGTAGCGACCGCAAGGCCTGCGTCGCCGCGCCGAGGGCATCAAATGCAGCGACGAAGCTTGGCAACAGCGCCTGCCCCGCCGAGGTCAGCAACACCCCCTGCGGGTTACGCTGAAACAAAGGCGTGCCCGTCCAGTCTTCCAGCGCCTTTACCTGCTGCGATACTGCACCGGGGGTCACCCCCAGTTCCTGTGCCGCAGCAACGAAACCGTTGAGGCGCGCAGCAGCCTCAAACGCCCGCATCGCGTTCAGAGGTGGGCCTTTGGGGCGTGGAGGAGAGACAGACATGGCAGCTCGCTTCAGGCTTAGTTTTTCTACGTCAACAAATAGCAAATCTGATTTGCCCGGTCACGCCTATCGGACGCAAGGTGAGCACAGACAGAGCTATCCATAGATGGAGGATCAGATGCGACAAGCGCCCAACAGCTGGCTTCCCGAAGCGAGCATCACCCGGATCGAGGACATCACCCACGCCACGGCCGGTGCAGCGTCTGATCAATTGCTGGATCGTATCGCGACGCTGGTCGAAGAAAACCGTGTCATTCATGAAGAGGAGTGCTTCAACCTCAACCCTGCCACCAATGTGATGAACCCGAAGGCAGAGGCGTTGCTTGCCTCCGGTCTAGGGTCACGCCCGTCGCTGGGACACCCCGGTGACAAATATGAGATGGGGTTAGAGGCCATTGAAGAAATCGAGGTCATTGCGGCCCGTCTTGCCTGCGAGGTCTTTGATGCGGAATTTTCCGAAATCCGGGTGCCGTCCGGCGCGCTCGCCAATCTCTACGGGTTTATGGCGACCTGTCGACCCGGCGACACCATCATCGCACCGCCCGCCAGCATCGGTGGACATGTGACCCATCACGCGGCTGGCTGCGCCGGGCTTTACGGGCTACGCAGTATTGCGGCACCCGTGCTCGAAGATGGTTATACCGTCGATCTGGAGGCCCTTCAGCAGCTCACAGAGCGGGAACGCCCCAAGCTGATCACCATCGGCGGCAGTCTCAACCTGTTTGAACACCCCGTCGCAGGCGTGCGGGCCATTGCTGACCAGGTTGGCGCCAAAGTCATATTTGACGCGGCCCATCAATGTGGGATCATTGCGGGAAAGGCTTGGGCCGATCCGCTGGCCGAGGGCGCCCATTTCATGACCATGAGCACCTACAAGAGCCTTGGTGGCCCTGCCGGTGGGTTGATCGTCAGCAACGACGCCGAAATCGCCAAGGCTCTGGACAGCATCGCCTTTCCCGGCATGACGGCGAATTTTGATGTGGCAAAATCCGCAGCCCTCGCGGTGACCCTGCTGGACTGGCGCGATCACGGCCGGGCCTATGCGTCCGAAATGATTGCGATGGCAAAGAGCCTTGCAATGGCGCTGGAGGCAGAAGGCCTGCCGCTGTTCAAAACTGCCGACGGCATCACCATGTCCCATCAGTTTGCGCTGCGCGCCGAGGCCTATGGCGGCGGGCAGGCTGCATCGAAGCTACTGCGAAAGAGCGGATTTCTGGCCTGCGGTATCGGCCTGCCCCTGCCTGCGGTTGAAGGCGATATGAACGGTCTGCGGATCGGCACGCCAGAACTGGTGCGCTGGGGCATGACGAGCAAGGACTCCGCTGCACTGGCTGCGCTGGTCGCGGCCGCTTTGCGCGGGGAGGCAGTGTTGGATCAGGTTTCGGCTTGGCGGCGGCAGTTTGATCGGCTTCATTTCATTCACTGACGTGGCTCCCGATCTGCAAAACGCAAAACCCCCGAAGCAGATGCTCCGGGGGTTTTGTCTGACTGGACGCTGCCCACCTCCCACAGACGCTTTTGTGGGAAACGGAGCGGAGGCTGGGCAGGCCCAGCTCAGCCTGCGCGGCGCATTAGCCTGCGCAGCGATCCATCAAAGGTGGTGGCCAGCGACACCCGCTTGCGACCGATCTGAGCCTTGGCGGAGATCACCGAAACCAGCAGCGGCGCGCCGCCTTTGCGCATCTGAAGCACTGGCGAACCGGAAGCGCCATATTCTACTCGACAGGAGGTCACCAGAGTTTCGCTTCTGGTCGACAGGATCCGGCAGCCTTTTTCACGGGCCGGGCGAGTGGCCTGATTGACGGTGTAGGAGAGTACATCGACACTGTCGCCCGGCGTAGGCGCTGCGGCCAATACGAAGGGACGGATCTGACTGCCTGCAATCGGACGATCCAGACGCAAAACCGCGATATCGCTGCCCGCTTCGCTACGGCTGGACCAGTTGTGACGATATCCGGGATGGACAACGGCTTTCACCACACGGCGCGATGCCTTCGCTCTGCGCCCATTGAGGCCGGCCTCGAATTTGATATTTCGGGGATTCACGGCCTGTCCGGTTTGCGGATTATAGAGACAATGCGCAGCTGTCAGCACCAGATTGGGTGCGATCAGACTGCCGGTACACATATTGCGTCCGGCGATGTTGAGCCGCCCGACGGCTTCCCACCCCTGCACGGCCCTGACCCCTGAGGACTGCGCCTCGGCAGAAAGGCTAAAGGTTGTACTTGAAATAATAGCGGCGGCGATAAGCCCGATAATGCGTTTCATGGTCCACTCCTATTTTTCCCACATCGCCATCTTCGGGGTCGGCTGAGGCTGGAATGCGGCTCGGAGTTGTGGAGAGCTGTCAGAAAAACGCGCAGAATGTGACGTGTTTAACAATCAGTTAACGCGTGCGATTATTGCGGCCACAGGACTGCCGCAGCTCTATATTTTCCTTAACCTCTCTGAACGTTTTTAGAGAAACTTCGCTCAAACATCGGGAAAAATGTCATTTTTCCAGCAAGGATTTCAGTGCGGTTTTCCCTGTGGATACGGGCCTGGCGTTGAAATCTGGAAAGGAATCGCGGGGATTAAGGCGGAATTTGGCCCGCCCAACCGGCAATTGGGGCGAATCCTGTCAGCGCTTTGCCAGCGCCTAAGTCTTAAGAGATCGCGCTCGGGTCATCGCAGGGTTTTGGGGCCGAAATACCAACCGCCACACCGGTATCTGCCCTGGACAGGGACCGTGCCACGTAGCCCATGCCAGTGCAAAACCTATCCAGCGGAGCCAATCCCGCAATCAGAAGGTGATCTACACAACAAAAAAGCCCCGGTTCTATAAACCGGGGCTTTCTCTTGAGATATCAGGCGCCGTGATCAGGCTGCGGCGGCCTGCTCACGCTTTTCATCCCGCGCGAAGAAGATCAGGTAGAATACTGGCGCGGCAACCAGTGTCAGCACCGTGGCAAAGGCCAGCCCCCCCATGATGGTGATCGCCATCGACACGAAGAAGGCATCGGTCAGCAGCGGCACCATCCCGAGAATGGTCGTCACAGCCGCCAGCATCACCGGACGCAGACGTGAGACAGACGCCTCGACGATGGCCTCACGCATGGGTTTGCCTTCGGCACGCACCAGATCAATCTCCTCGACCAATACGATACCGTTTTTGATCAGCATCCCAGACAGGCTGAGCAGGCCAAGCAGCGCAGTAAAGGTGAAGGGAAGCCCAGTCCCGAGAAGACCGATCACCACACCATTCACTGACATTGGCACCAGCAACCAGATAATGATCGGCTGGCGAATGGCATTGAACAGCAGAACGGAGATCAGCACCATAATGAGGATTGTAACCGGTAGCTGCTTACCTAGGCTGGCATTCGCTTCGGCAGAATCCTCATGCTCTCCCCCCCATTCCATAGTGTACCCGGCCGGCAGCGCAATCTCTTCAATAGTGCTCTGCACCTGAGAAAAAACAGTGGCCGCGGTCAGGTCCGCCTGAATATCCGCGCCGACAGTCAATGTCGGTACCCGATCGCGGCGGCGGACAAGTGTATTCTCCACCACGATATCCACACCGTCGATCATCTGTTCAACGGGCACGAATTTACCAGCCGCTTCGGAGAACACCAGTTGATCCATTAGGTTATAGTTGCCGGTATCTTCGCGACGCAGGACAATAGGGATCAAGCGATCGCGTTCCCGGAATATACCGGCACTCAAACCATCGGTCGAGAACTGCAAGGTATCCGCAATTGCTTCACGCGTGACACCAGCCGTCTGTGCCCGATCTGTGGCATAGACCGGCTTGAGCGAGATTTCCTGCTCGCGCCAGTCTTGCCGCACACTGATGATGTCAGAGGTGGCCTGTTGCAACCTCTGCATGGCCTCATCCCCCAGCTGGCGAAGGACGCGTGGATCGGGTCCGGAAAACCGCACCTCAATCGGATCACCGCCGCCGGGACCAAAGACCAGACGTTTGGTGCGGAACTCACCCTCAGGAAAGCGCCCCTTGCCGAAGACTTCGAGATCTGCCTGTAGCGCCGGGATCGCATCCAGGCTGGTGGCCCGGATAATGAGATGCCCATAGCTCGGTGTGGGATCTTCTGCATCATAGGTCAGCATGAAACGTGTGGCACCTTCTCCGACAAATGTCGTTACGGCCACAACATCTTCCCGTTCTTCCAGCCAGCCCTCAAAGACACGCATATGCTCAGAGGTTGTTCCTATCGACGTGCCTTGTGGCAGCTTGTAGTGCACGAAGAACAGCGGCGTGTTGGAATTCGGGAAAAACTGCTGTTTTACCTGCCCAAAGCCAATGAAACACAACACAGTGATTGCCAAAAGGCCCGGCACCACGAACCAGCGTAGTTTCAACGAAAGCCGCAGAATCTTGCTGTATACGCGGAACAGGGTCCCGGAATAGGCATCATGATCGTCGCCGCTTCCCTGTTTAAAGAAGTAGTGAGCCAGCAGCGGCGTTGCCGTCAGTGCCAGAAGCCAGCTGAGCAGCAGCGAAATGCCAATCACCGCAAACAGCGAGAACATGAACTCACCGGTCGCATCCGGGCTGAGGCCGATACCGGCAAAGGCCATGATACCAATCACGGTGGCACCCAGCAGCGGGATCTGGGTCTTGGAGGCGGCTTCATGCGCGGCTTCGCGAGAGTTTCGCCCATGCGCCATGGAGATCTGCATCCCCTCGGCCACAACAATCGCGTTGTCCACCAGCATCCCCATCGCAATGATCAACGCCCCGAGTGAGATCCGCTCCATTTCGATGGCAAAGAAATTCATGAACATCAACGTGCCGACAACCGTCAGCAGAAGGGTTGCGCCCACAACAATTGCGGCGCGCCAGCCCATGAAGATCGCCAGAACGACCACCACGATGCCAACAGACATCGCAAGGTTCACAAGAAAGGAGCTGGACGCCTCATCTACGACGACGTGTTGCTGGTAGATCGGCTTTAATTCAACCCCGTAAGGGATCTGGCTATCAAGCTCGGCAAGTCGCGCATCAACACGTTGACCCACTTCAACGATGTTTTCGGTCTCCAACCCGGCGACGCCCATGGTGAAGGCCTCGACACCATTGAATCGGATGATTTGTGATGGCTCATCCACGCGACCGCGATACACATCCGCCATATCAACGATATTGACGACCTCGCCCTGTGATCCAATCGTCAAGCCCGCGATTTCAGTGACCGAGTCCGAGCCTTCCGGCGCGCTGATGCGAGTCCGGGCGGGGCCATTGTCAACCTCACCGGCAGAGCGAACGGAGTTGGCTGTCGCCAGTGCATTGGACACCGCGCTGATCGGAATATTCTGGTTAACCGTGATCGCCATCTTGGGCTCAACAAAGATTGCTTCTTCCGGTAGGCCTGCGATCTCCACGTCAGCAACCCCATCCACGGCAAGCAGTTCACGTCGCAGGAAGGTCGCCATTTCGTGACGCTCCGCATCGGTGAAGCCTTCAGCTGTGACGGCGTAGAAAACGCCAAACACATCCCCGAACCCATCATTGACGAACGGTGTGCTGACGCCCTCCGGCAGCTCGCGTGCAGCGTCTCCGATCTCACTGCGTAGCTTCGTCCAGATATCCGGCAGCTCGGTGCCGTCATAGGTATCCTGCATCTCAACATCGATGCGTGACAGCCCCGGCTGGTTCATGGACTTAATGAGTTTTACCTCACCCATTTTCTGAATGGCAGATTCCAGTGGTTCTGACACCTCCAGCGCAACCTGCTCGGCACTGGCACCCGGATATTGGGTGATGACCACCGCCTGCTTGATGGTAAAGGCCGGATCTTCAAGTCGACCAAGGTTCACGAACCCCCATATCCCGCCGAACAAGGCGGTCAGCATGATGATCCAAGTATAGAGCGGCCGATTGATCGACCCGCGTGCAATATCCATGAGATCCGCCCTCAGTTGGTGAAGCCGGTGAAGCGGCGTACGGCCTCACCATCGGCGAGCGTGCTGCCACCGGTCAGCACGATTTCTTCACCGCCCTGAAGACCGGAGGTGATCTCAATCTGGCCACCATCGGTGGCGGAGGTTTCAACCTTGGTCCAGGTCACGGTGCCCTCATCCTCACCTTTGGGTGAAAACAGCATTACACCGGTCTCCCCATTGGCTTTGGGAACAATTGCGGTGGGCGGAACAACGATGGCCGATACGCCGGTATCCACGGTCACCCGAACCGTCGTGGACGCGCCGGGGAAGATCTGACGATCCTTCGGCGGGTCCAGGCGGAAGGTCACGCGATAGGTCTGGCCAACACTGCTGGCCTCTGCGTCGAATTCCAGGATTTCCAGCGGATATGCTGTATCACCACCCGGGAAGGTTGCGGTGATTGTCAGGGCATCATTGTCTTCCCCCTGTTGGAACAGCACTTCAGGCACGTCGACCTCAATGTGGAGTTCCGACATGTCGTGCAGGCGCACAACCGGCGCGCCTGCGCTGACAGTGCTGAACAACGCCACTTCACGGCTGGAAACCAGCGCATCAAAAGGAGCGTTCAGAGTTGCATGTTCCAACGCGTAATCAGCATCCCGCAGGGCAATCCGTGCCAGACCCGCCTGGGTCTCGGCATCGTCGATGGAGACCTGGCTGACGGTACCAGTCAGTTTTTCCAGACGCGTGACCGTGCGATCCGCCTGTTCTTTTTGCAACTGGGCCTGGCCAAGCTTCAGCTCAAAAGGTTCGAGGTCCAGTTCAGCAACCAGCGCCCCCTTCGGCACAAAGGCACCTTCGGTCACGGGAAATTTCACCACCTGACCGCCAACCTGGAATGCCAGATCAACCGTTTCCTTGGCGGCGACCTGACCGTAGAACTCGCGGTGGATTGGCATTGCACCGGACTGTGTTTCCATCAGTTTGACTGGTTTCAGGACATCCGCGGCAACTGCCGGTCCCCCCGCCAACATCAGCGCGGCGATACCGGCGATGACTCTCGAACTCAGCTGCATAAGTTACTCCTTCCGAAGCGGATTCGCGTCCGCCGCTACAACAGTGTCATGGATTTTGGCCGAAAGGGCCGCAAATTGTTGGATTTCGTCCGGATCCAGCCCGGAAATGCGCTGAAACAGCTCTGACATCGCCGCCACCAGGCGATCCCGCTTGATCAGACCATCTGGCGTCAGTGACAAAAGCCAGGCGCGCCGGTCCTGAGGATCACGGCTACGCCGGATCAGCCCTTGCCGTTCAAGACGATCTGCTGCCGCGGTCACCGAAGAGGGAACCGTCTGCAGCATTCGTGCCAACTCCCCCATACGGGATGGGGTGCCAAGGCGCACCAGTATGTGGCATTCCATACGGCTCAATTCCGGGACTTCAATGCTGTCTTCGATGCAGGCATCAATGCGCCAATAGAGCGCAAACACACCTAACATCGCGCAGACCTCTGGACGGATTTCGCCCGGATGCTGGCCAGTGTCATCGTCAAAGATCTTGTCGGATTCTCGAATCATTCCGCCACCGCCTTCAGTGCGCATATACTTCAAAATTCGAACTATTCAAGGAGGGAAGTTTCCTGACTGCCTCAAACCGACCACAGCGCCCTGCCCGCGGCGTTGACGTAGGGGCCACTATTGCCAGGAACAAAGGGGCAGACTTGACCTGACTGGGGGAAGATGCCCAGATATGCAGCACTTTTTGAAAACCACCCGAAGGTCCAGCGCATGTTCACACCCGCCATCACCGGCACGGGCGTCTTCACCCCGTCACAGACGATCACCAATGCCGAGCTGGTCGCGGCATTCAATGCCTACGCAGACAAGACCAATGCCAAAAATGCCGAGGCGATTGCCGCTGGCGAAATGGAGCCGCTGGCGCATTCCTCCGAGGAGTTCATCCTCAAAGCCTCCGGCATCGAACAGCGTTACGTGATGGACAAAAGCGGCGTTCTGGACCCTGAGGTGATGCACCCACTGCTGCGCCAACGTGCCGATGATGAGCCGTCAATCATGGCGGAGATGGCGCTGGATGCCGCCAAGAAGGCGCTGGCGCAGGCAGGCAAGACCGCTGCGGATGTTGATGCCGTAATCTGCGCCGCTTCCAATATGGAACGCGCCTATCCTGCGCTGGCAATCGAAATTCAGGAGCTGCTGGGCATTGAGGGCTTTGCCTTTGACATGAATGTCGCCTGTTCCTCGGCAACCTTTGGTATTCAAGCTGCTGCCGATATGGTGCGGTCGGGGTCGATCCGTTCGGCACTGGTGGTGAACCCGGAGATTTGCTCCGGCCATCTGGAATGGCGCGACCGCGATTGTCACTTCATCTTTGGCGATGTGGCGACTGCGACCCTGATCGAGCGCAGCGAAGACGCAACGGGAGCCTATTTCGAGATCCTGTCGACCCGCTGTGCCACCAGTTTCTCCAACAACATCCGCAACAACAATGGCTACCTCCGCCGCTCCCGCCCGGACGGCGTCGAGGATCGCCGCGACATGCAGTTCATGCAGAACGGGCGTAAGGTATTTAAAGAAGTGCTGCCGATGGTGAGCCAGCATATCGCCGAGCATATGGAGGCCGAAGGGGTTGCAAACACCGACCTGAAGCGGCTCTGGCTGCATCAAGCGAATAAGACGATGAATGATTTCATCGGCAAGAAAGTCCTCGGCCGCACGCCGGAGGCCGGTGAACAGCCCAATATCCTGCAGGACTACGCCAATACATCCTCAGCCGGGTCAATCATCGCTTTCTCAAAATACTCAGATGATTTGGCCGCGGGAGATCTTGGGCTGATCTGTTCGTTTGGGGCAGGCTATTCCGTGGGTTCAGTGATCCTGCGCCGCGTTGCCTGAGCCTTCGCAGGCTCGCCCCAGTACACAACATGAGCCATAGAAAAAAGCCTGCCGAGTGTGGCAGGCCTTTTTCGTGGAACGGTGCGACAGACGGGTCGGACTATTTCTGCGACACCCGCTGATGCACGGCTTCGACATCTTCAACCCGCTCGGAATAGCGGTCGACTAGGTAATCCTTGCGGCCACGGGTCAGCCAGGTGAATTTCACCAACTCTTCCATCACATCGACAACCCGGCGATAGAACGGCCCGTCAGGCAGTCGCTCGCCCTCGCCAAATTCCAGCCAGGCCTTGGGTATAGAGGACTGGTTGGGAATGGTGATCATCCGCATCCAACGGCCCAGAATGCGCATCTGATTGACCGCATTGAAGGATTGTGACCCGCCGGAGACCTGCATCACTGCCAGCGTCTTGCCCTGCGTGGTGCGGATGCCGCCTTTCAGCGACAGCGGCAGCCAGTCGATCTGCGTTTTCATAATGCCGGTCATTGCGCCATGGCGTTCGGGGCTGGACCAGACCATGCCCTCGCTCCAGACCACCAGATCGCGCAGTTCGCTGACCTTGGGATGCCCCTCGGATCCCTCATCATCCGGCAGGGGCAATCCGCTCGGATCAAAGATCCGCGTTTCACAGCCCAGCGCACGCAGGATTCGCGCGGCCTCCTCGACGACTTTTCGTGAATAGCTTACAGACCGTAACGACCCGTAGAGGAGCAAAATGCGCGGTGGATGCAGCGGGTCGCCCCCCGCTGCCAAACCAGCAACATCAATCTGTGGCAATGCGGCATCGACAAGGGCAGGTAGATCCTCGGCCGCTCGTGCTTCAGGCGTCGCGGCCTTCCCCGTTGACATCTCAGCCACTCTCTTCTTCCAGATGCAGTTTCATATCCAGCAGCACCTGCTGCAGCATCACAGTTTCACGCAGCAGTCGCTTGGCCTCGTTGATGGTGATAATTCCATCGGCCATCGCCTCCTGATACTCACTCATCAAGGTGGCGAAGCGCTGGCTCAGCGCGATAACGTCCGCATTGACACCGCCACTGCGGGCCTCTGACGCGGGGCTCGCCTCGCAATACGACAGCGTAATGTTTTTCAGATCCGCCAGACCAGAGGTCACATGCGGAAAGGATGCTGCCGCCTCAAGCTTGGCCACCGCATCAACCGGCATGAAGCGATCGGCGTGTTCGGCATTATCCGAATAATACCGCCCGAGCGTCGCCTTGGATTTCCCTGTGATCTGGCAGGCCGCCTCGATCCCCACATCCTTGACCAACGCCTCGGTGTGTTTTTTTAGATAAGTACCTATGTCTGCCATATAAATTCTACCTGCATATGACCGCTTCCCCATTGGGGAAGAAACGCGTTAATTTCCCATTCACGACACTTAAAGGAAATGCGAACCTATTTCTATCCCTAACGTTTTAAGGGACTTACAGCGCTGATCCAGGTCTTACGACAGGGAAATGTGTTGGGGGCGGAGGCGTGTTTCGTGAGCCTTCGCTGGTGGGCAATTTCCGTCCAGTTTGCGCCCTGCCGCGAGTGTCGTGTGGTTCGTTTCTCGGGTTGTTTCACCTCGAACCGGCATCAGCGTGCAGGGCGCTTCATTTAAAACGGAATACCCGCAGATCATGCTGCCACCGGTGAAAAAACCGTTTCCTCCGGGATGCACTGCGGCTAAATCAGCCCCATGGCCAAGCTTTATTTTCACTACTCCACCATGAATGCCGGCAAATCGACGGTGCTCTTGCAAGCCTCGCATAACTACCGCGAGAACAATATGGACACCTATTTGCTGACCGCAGCGCTGGATGATCGCGCCGGTCAGGGGCGGATCGCCTCTCGCATCGGGATTGGTGCGGAGGCGGATATGTTTCGCCCTGGCGAGAACCTGTTTGACAAGGTAGCCAACCGTCTGTCGACGGGTCCGGTCGCCAGTATCTTTGTCGATGAGGCGCAGTTTCTGTCTCCGGATCAGGTCTGGGATCTGGCGCGGGTGGTCGATGATCTGCGGGTGCCGGTGCTGTGCTACGGGTTACGAGTGGATTTTCAGGGCAAACTGTTCCCCGGCTCGGCGACACTGCTGGCGCTCGCCGATGAAATGCGCGAGGTGCGCACCATCTGTCACTGCGGCAAGAAGGCAACCATGGTGATCCGGCAGGATGATCAGGGGCGGACCATCACTGAGGGCGCTCAGGTACAGATCGGCGGCAATGAAACGTATGTGTCGCTCTGCCGTCGCCACTGGCGACAGGCCACGGGCGATCTGCCTGCAGAGACGTCTGACTGACGTACTCAGACCAAAACTAAGGTGGGGCGCATACTCTCCGCGCCCTGGCCTTTGCGCTTTATCAAACTGGCGAAATCAGCGGCTTCCCAGCCAGGAAGGCCGCCACATTGTCCAGCGCCAGATGCCCCATATCGCTGCGCACCTCTTCCGTGGCGGTGCCCAGATGCGGCAGGAGCGTAACCTGCTCCATCTGTCGCAGCGCCTGCGGCACCTCTGGTTCGAACTCATAGACATCCAGCCCGGCCCCGGCGATCTGACCCGCCTGAAGGGCCGCAATCAGAGCTGCCTCATCCACGACCTCGCCACGAGCGATATTGATCAACAGCGCCTCAGGCCGCATCGCAGCCAGAACCTCGGCGTCGATCAGGTGTCGGGTCTCCGCACCGCCGGGCACCGCCAGCACCAACACATCGACACTTGCCGCCAAGGCATTCAGGCTGTCGGCCCGGACCACCGGAAAGCCCGGTGATTTTTCACTGCGCGCCAGATAGCTGACCGACATGCCAAAACCGAAGTGACAGCGCCGCGCTATCGCCTCACCAATACGACCGAACCCTACGATACCCACATGTTTGCCTGTCAGATGCAGCCCCAGCATCTGGGTTGGATGCCAGCCCTGCCATTGACCGGAGCGAACCAGTCGCTCCCCCTCACCCGCGCGGCGCGCCGTCATCAGCATCAGCGTCAGCGCGGTATCGGCGGTGGCATCGGTGACCGCACCCGGAGTATTGCTGACCAAGACCCCCGCAGCCTCAGCCGCAGCGACATTGATGTGATTGTAACCAACCCCGAAATTGGCCAGCAGCCTGCAGCGCGGCGCGGGCACACCCGCAAAACTGGCCGCATCGAACTGATCCCCGAGCGTGGGCACAACAATGTCAAAGTCGCGAAGGGCACGCTGGCGTTCTGCCGCACTCAACGGTGTGGTGTCCTGTCGGATCTCAACATCAAACTCCGCACGTGCACGCGCCTCAACCGCCGCCGTCATCGGGCGGGTGATCCAGAGTTTTCCGCTCAATGCATGCGCCCCCCGATTGGCACCGCGCCATCAGGACCGATCAGCACGATCTCTCCGCTGTCATCAGGCAGTCCCAGAACCAGCACTTCTGACATGAATTTGCCGATCTGGCGGGGTGGGAAATTAACCACCGCCATCACCTGTTTTCCCAAGAGTTTTTCCGGGGTGTAATGCGCAGTGACCTGCGCAGAGGTTTTCTTCACGCCGATTTCATCGCCGAAATCCACCCACATCTTGATCGCGGGCTTGCGGGCCTCGGGGTAGTCCTCAGCACGCACAACTTCGCCGACACGGATATCGACCTTCAGAAAATCGTCAAAACTGATGTTATCCACGAGACAGCTCCTTTGATCGGCTGGAGGCCGCCGCCACCGCACGCCGCAGCAAGGGTGGGAAGCCGTCATCCTTATCCATTAGTACCTCCAACGCAGCCTGAGTGGTGCCATTGGGGCTGGTTACATTCACACGTAGCTCTGCTGGGGTCTCCTCCGCCGCTTCCGCCAGCGCGCCTGCGCCCGCCACCGTGGCCTTGGCCAACTGCATGGCAAGATCCGCCGGAAGCCCCTCGGCCTCCCCGGCGGCAGCAAGGGTTTCAATCAGGTGAAAGACATAGGCCGGGCCGGAGCCGCTGACCCCGGTAACCGCATCCATCTGTGCCTCACCCTCCAGCCGGACAGTCTGGCCGATGGCCTGCAGCAGCGTCTCCGCGCGGGTCACATCATCCGCAGAGGCGCAAGTATTGCCGATGATGGCGGTAATCCCGCGTCCGACAGCCGCCGGCGTGTTCGGCATTGCCCGCACAATTGGCGTCTCGGCCCCTAGCAGGGTTTCATAGGTGGCAATCGACGTGCCGGCGGCCACGGAGATAAACAACGTCTCGCCATTGCCCAGCTGTTGCAACTGCGGCAATGCCTCGCCCATCATCTGCGGCTTGACCGCAATCAACACGATCCCCGGCGCATCGGCACCAGCCTCGGGCAGCGGCGCGTTGATATGAACACCGCTCTGGCGCAGCCAATCGGATGGGTTTGGGTCAATCACCGAGACGCGATCAGGTGATACTCCCTGATCAAGCCACCCGGCCAGCATCGCCGAGCCCATCTTACCGCAGCCCAATAGCACAATACCGCGCGCTGCGATCTCTGATACCTGCATCCTTTCCCCTCCCCTGATCGGATCTCCGGCCCCATACGGGACCGGTTCGGGAAAGGTTTACGCCCGCCCGTAAGCCTCTGCAATGGCGACCTGAAGCGCGTCACGCGGCGACTGCCCGCCCCAGACCATCAATTGGATGGCCGGGTAGTAGCGTTCGCAATTGGCGACTGCGGAGTTGATCAATGTGTCGATCTGCTCCGGGCTTGCCACCTGCCCGCCGGTCAGCACCAACCCGTAACGGTAAAGCATCAGCTTGTGATCGGGCCAGAAGGTAAAACCACCCGCCCAGCACTGATCATTCATCTCATTGATCAGCTCATATAGCCTTGGCAGCTGGTCCTTCGGCGGCTCCATTTCAAAACTGCATACCATCCGCAGGGTTTCTTCATAGCCGGACCACGCGAGTGTCAGCGAATAGGTTCGCCACTGGCCTTCCACCGCCATGGCGATCTGGTCGTCGCCAATACGGTCGAAATCCCAATCATGGTCCGAGGCCAGATGTTCGACGATGTCGATAGGGTGAATTTCGTCTTCCAAAAAATGTTCGGAAAGAGCCATATTGCCACCTCTCTGATCTCTAGCAAAAGAGATGCGGGGCACCCCCAATTGCTAGCGGCCTGCTCAATAAGGAGAGGAGACGTTCCTCTTCTCCTACTAGATATGGTGGAGGCAGAGAGAGAGTCTGGCAACCCTTTATTTGGGGATAACTGCAATAAGTTGTGGACGAATGCCCCGCATACTCAAAATATCGTGACAAAAGCTGTGAGCCTGCACGGCGGCGGTCTCACACCGTCGAACGCTGACCCTTGCGGCCAAAAATCCGCGAAAAAATAGCGCGCCACCCGGAATGGGCCGCGCGCCGTCAAATGTTGCAGATCGGATATTTTGACGCTGATTGGCGGCTTCTGCCTGCCCCTCAGCCTGCGATCGCGCTCAGTCGGATTTACCCGCTTCCAGCGCATCAAGCCGGGCTTTCAGCGCCTCGTTCTCCTCGCGCGCCTTCTGCGCCATGGCGCGTACGGCGTCGAATTCCTCACGGGTCACAAAATCGCGATCCGCCAGCCAACGGTCGATCAGCCCCTTCATGGCGGTTTCCGCCTCTTCCCGCGCGCCATGGGCTACACCCATCGCATTGGTCATCAGCTGGGAAATATCGTCCATGATCTTGTTGCGAGTCTGCATTGTCTTCTCCATGTCTGCCTTGCCCCCTATATGGGCATCAACACCGGCGGCGGCAAGCCGTTGACACCGCAGCCCCCGCAGAGGCATTGACGGCATATGATCGCACTCACGCTCCCCTTCCCCGACCTGACCCCGGAAATATTCACGATTGAGCTGTTTGGCAGCCAATTTGCCCTGCGCTGGTATGCGCTGGCTTATATCGTTGGCATTGTCATCGCCTGGCGGCTGGCCGTCGCCGCCCTGCGGCGCACCGCACTTTGGCCTGCGGGCCAACCACCGATGCGGCCAGCACAGGTCGAAGACCTGCTGACCTGGATCATCCTAGGTGTCATTCTGGGCGGTCGGCTTGGCTATGTGCTGTTTTATCAGCCCGGCTATTATTTGGAGAACCCCACAGAGATCCTGCGCATCTGGCAGGGAGGGATGGCCTTTCACGGCGGGCTTCTCGGAGTCATTTTCGCCACCTGGGTCTATGCGATTCGCAATCAGATCCCGCGTCTGCAGATTGCCGATCTGGTGGCTCATACGGTGCCGCCGGGGTTGCTGTTGGGGCGGCTTGCGAATTTCAACAATGCCGAACTCTGGGGGCGCACAACGGATCTGCCCTGGGGCGTGGCCTTTCCGGGACGCGCAGCGCAGTCCTGCGGTCAGGCAGTGGGAGAGATCTGCGCGCGCCACCCCTCGCAACTTTATGAGGCGCTGCTGGAAGGGCTCATCCTCGGCGCGGTTCTGCTGTGGCTGGTCTATCGCCGCAATGGCTTGCGCCATCCCGGTCTGGTCACCGGCGTGTTTCTCGCAGGCTATGGCGCGGCGCGGTTCATGGTCGAATTTGTACGCCAACCAGATGCCCAGTTCGTGACCATCGACAACCCGCTGGGGCTAGCCTGGCACATCGGTGGATACGGGCTTACCATGGGGCAGTTCCTGTCACTCCCGATGATTGCCATCGGTGTCGTTCTGGTCCTGCGCAGCCGTCGCCCGTCAACGGTGCCCGCATGACCCTGAATGACTGCATCGCGAGCCGCATCCGTGCAGAGGGGCCAATCTCGGTTGCGGACTACATGGCGGAGGCGCTGCTGCATCCGACCTATGGCTACTACACCACCCGCGACCCGCTGGGCCGTACAGGTGATTTCATCACCGCACCGGAGATCAGCCAGATGTTCGGAGAGTTGATCGGGCTGGCATTGGCGCAGTGCTGGCTGGATCAGGGCAGCCCCAACCCGTTTACTCTGGCCGAGCTTGGCCCCGGTCGCGGCACATTGATGGCCGATTTTCTGCGGGCGACCAAACAGGTGCCGGGCTTCCATGATGCCATGCAAATCACGTTCCTTGAGGCCTCCCCCACCCTGCGCACCCAGCAGGCGGAGACCCTGAACGTTTACACCCCTCTTTGGCTCGACACGCTGGCGGCCCTGCCCGAGCAGCCGTTGTTTCTAATCGCAAATGAGTTCTTTGACGCGCTGCCGGTGCGTCAGTTCCTGCGGGATGGCGAGGGCTGGCGGGAAAAATCCGTCGGACTTCAGGATGGTGAGCTCTCTTTTGGCCTTGGGGCTGTCGCACAGCAGCCGGCGCTGGCGCATCGTCTTGAGGACACCCGCGATGACGATCTGGTGGAACTCTGCGAAGCGGCGCAGCCCATGGTGCAGACCATCGCCACCCGGATTGCAAGCCACGGCGGCGCCGCGCTGATCGTGGACTATGGCGACTGGCGCTCCCTGGGGGATACTCTGCAGGCCCTACGCGCCCATGCGCCAAGCGACCCGCTGGACGCCCCCGGCAGCGCCGATCTGACCACCCATGTTGATTTTGAGGCACTGGCGCTAACCGCGAAGGCCGCCGGTTGCAGCCATAGCCGACTGACCCCACAAGGCGTGTTTCTGGAGCGTCTTGGCATCACCGATCGCGCGCAGACACTGGCTGCGCGGCTGGAGGGGAACGCCCTGCAATCATTGATTGCCGCACATCGACGGTTGACGCACCCTGAGGAAATGGGAAACCTGTTCAAAGTGCTGGGGATTTTCCCCATGCAGGCCTCACCTCCGCCGGGATTGAACGCATGACGCTGGAAATTCTCATCTCCGATCTATTGAACGGCACCAAACACGGGTTTTTCACCCGTCGCGGTGGCGCGTCTTCGGGTATCTTTGCAGGGCTGAACTGCGGGCTTGGCTCCTCTGACCAGCGAGAGGCGGTGCAGATCAACCGGGCCCGTGTCGCCGCTGCAATGGAGGCCCCGCCAGAGGCGCTCGGCCGGGTAAATCAGGTGCATTCGGCCAATGTCCTGACCATCTCCGGCGCGCAACAGGACAATATTCAGGGCGATATTCAGGCCGATGCGATGGTCACGAATGTGCCCGGCGTGGTGCTGTCGATCCTGACGGCTGATTGCCAGCCGGTGCTGTTCCACGACGCCGAGGCAAAGGTGGTCGGCGCCGCCCATGCCGGCTGGCGTGGCACGCTGGACGGCGTGCTGGAAGCCACATTGGATGCAATGGAACAGCTGGGGGCGAGTCGTCAGAACACCCGCGCGGTTATTGGCCCCTCGATCTCGCAGCGCGCCTATGAAGTCGGCCCGGAGTTCTTTGATGACTTCATGATGCAGGATGCGGACAACGCCCGTTTTTTTGCCAATGGCGAGGGCGACCGGTATCTTTTTGACCTGCCATCGCTGGGCCTGCACAAACTCCGCAGCGCTGGCGTGGCAGAGGCGGCCTGGACGGGTCATTGCACCTATTCCGATCCGGAACGGTTCTATTCCTTCCGGCGCGCGACCCACCAAAAAGAGGCAGACTATGGGCGCCTCATTTCCTGTATCCGACTGTAAGTTTCGCGAGACACGACTGTCACAGGCTCCCCGCTACTGCGTCGCGCCCCACGCGGCGTGAGCAGCCCCGCGCATCGGCGTTCCAGCGATTTCCACAGATCGGCCACATTGCTGGCGCATTGGCGGGCGACAAAAGGTGCCAAGACAGCGCGCGGGCGACAGGAGGTTGCCCCGCCCCGACAGGAGACGCCTCATGAAACTAAAATCGCGCTTCATCAAGTCCATTGTGGCTGCTGCCAAGACCGAAGAGGTCCGCCTGCCCTGGACCCGTGGCGCCACCCGGCAAACCGCGATTGAGCACCGTCATCAAACCCCGTCGCAGCAGGCAACTGTCAAAAGCGCCTGAACTGCACCCCGGCTCACAACACGCCGGGGACGATGAATACCGGCCAGACATCGTCCACCAATGTTCTGGCCAGGCGGCGGCCTCTGCCCAAGCGGGACCCGCCGCGATTACCTGCCCTGCTGGGCGCATACCCCGAACCGTGCGTATTGCGGGCGGGACGTCCGGCAGGGGTCAAACGGCTTTGGCGCGCTTTCTGCTCATCGCGCCGTCGAAGTCGACGTCTGTACAGTCATGAGAGAGGCAAGTTAGCCATGACCATACCTCAGTCGCTGCGCCGCGCAGCTGCCAATGCGGTCGAAGCGAACGCCCTGTTGAAAGATCCAGCCGCCCAGCGCGGCGGTGCGCGGCCTCAGCTGCGCCGTTATGACGTCTGCAGTCTGTTGCCCAATGGATCCATCGCCGAAACCCGCCATGTGGCCCCTTCGCTACCACTGTTTGAGGAGGCCTTTACTGCCTTTTGCCGCGGCTCGCTGATCGAAACTTCCCAAGGCCCCATCGCCATCGAGGATCTGCTGCCGGGTGACGAACTGATTACCTTCGACGGAGACCGGCAGCCACTACTGTGGAAAGGCTGCACCAGCCTAATCCCCTCCCGCAGCGGCCAGAGCGGGCGCAGCCATCGGCTGACAAGCTTTACCGCCGATAGCCTGGGCGAGGCAAAACCAATGTCAACGGTTGTCGCGGGTCCGGCGGCGCGCCTGCTGCAGCGCGCACCGCTTCCCGGTCTTCAGCTGGAAAACGGCGCCTCTCTGATCCCGGTACAGCAGTACCACGACGGCATGAGCATTGTGGAAACCGCGCCCCCGACGGCAGTGGATCTCTACCATATCTGCCTGCCCCGGCACGCAGTGATCAATGTCGGCGGTCTGCCGTTTGAGACCTATCATCCGGGTCCCGATGCGTTGAAATTGGTGAGCCATGCAATCCGCACACTCTATCTCAACCTGTTTTCTCACGTTGAGTCGATTTCGGGCTTTGGCGCGCTGGCCTATCCCCGCGTCGCCCCCTCAGACCCTGATATGGTCTGAGGTCCATCTTCGCGCAGCAAGAATGTTAAAACCCTACGCAAAAGGCGCCCGCTTGCAGGGCGCCCTTTTTCATACTCGCAACTAGGGCTATCGGCCTTGGTTAGGCCTCACGGGCAAGACGCTGCTCCAGAACGTCAAACGGCACACCCGGCTCATCCTTGGCGCCACGGATGACCAGCGATGTCTTGACGCTTGCCACATTTGGAGTGGTCAGCAGATCACTGGTCAGAAAGCTCTGGAACGTGCTGAGATCGGGGGAGACGCACTTCAGGATGAAATCCACCTCACCGTTCAGCATATGGCACTCGCGCACCAGCGGCCATTCCCGGCATTTTGCTTCAAACGCGCTCAGCTCTGCCTCGGCCTGACTCTCCAGCCCCACCATGGCGAAAACCTGCACCTCGAACCCCAGTTCGCGGGCATTAACTTCAGCGTGATAGCCCCGGATCAACCCCGCCTCCTCAAGCGAGCGCACCCGGCGCAGGCAGGGGGGCGCGGAAATACCGACACGCTTGGCCAGCTCAACATTGGTCATGCGACCGTCGGCCTGCAATTCCGACAAAATCTTGCGATCAATCGGATCAAGGCGTGTTGTGACCATCTGGAAGCTCCTGTTGAAATTTCCGTTTGTTATACCAGCATCCAAAGCACACGCAATATTATTTCAGTTGCGCGCAACAATATTTGCCAATGATAAGATGAAACCTCAGCATCTTAGTAAAACCGCTGAGGTCGGGACCGCCCGTCTTCGCCCAAGCCAGGGCTTTAAGACGTCGCCGGGTGCAGTTATATGCATTGCCTGACGGCGGCAAGACCGCCCTATTCATCTATTGGGGAAATGAGATGAGCGACACGCGCCACACCAAGGTTCTGATCATCGGGTCCGGCCCGGCTGGCTACACTGCCGGCGTCTATGCCAGCCGCGCCATGCTGGAGCCGATCCTGGTTCAGGGCATCGAGCCGGGTGGCCAGCTGACCACCACCACCGAGGTTGAGAACTGGCCCGGCGATACCGAGGTTCAAGGCCCGGATCTGATGGTGCGGATGCAGGACCACGCAAAGGCGATGGGCACCGAAATCATCGGGGACATCATTACCGACCTCGACACCTCCTCGCGCCCGTTTGTGGCCAAGGGCGACAGTGGCACCACCTATACCGCGGATGCGGTGATCCTCGCCACCGGTGCACGTGCGAAATGGCTGGGCCTGCCGTCTGAGGAAAAATTCAAGGGCTTTGGCGTCTCCGCCTGCGCCACCTGCGATGGTTTCTTCTATCGCGGTCAGGAAATCGTCGTGATCGGTGGTGGCAACACCGCCGTGGAAGAGGCACTGTTCCTGACCAATTTCGCCTCAAAGGTCACGCTGATTCATCGCCGGGATGAGCTGCGCGCAGAAAAGATCCTGCAAGACCGCCTGATGAAGAACCCGAAGATCGAGCCGCTGTGGTTCCACCAGCTGGAAGAAGTGGTCGGCACCGAGAACCCGCTGGGTGTTGAAGCGGTACGGGTGAAGAACGTCAAAACCGACGAGATCACCGAGATCCCCTGCAAGGGTGTCTTTGTCGCTATTGGCCATGCTCCGGCGACCGAACTGGTGAAGGATGTGCTGGAAACCCACAACGGTGGCTATGTGAAGGTGACCCCCGGCACCACTGAGACCTCAGTCCCCGGCATTTTTGCCGCTGGCGACCTGACCGATCACAAGTATCGCCAGGCTGTTACCTCAGCGGGCATGGGCTGCATGGCCGCGCTGGATGCCGAACGCTTTCTGGCAGAACAGGAGTGAGCGCCGTGGCGCATGATTTTGACACCCAGAAGGCCGAGACATTCTCGGCCTTCTCCGATTTGCAGGCCGGAGGTGATCTGCCGTTTGAGGCCGATCTGGACCTGTTCTTTGTGGCTGGCGCAGGCGATAAAGAGTGGATGCCGCTGGCCGAAGCGCTGGCCGATCTGGGGTTTCATACCCAATGGGCCGAGGCTGAAGGCGACGAACCTGCAACGCTCATTGCGACGATGCCGGATCAGATCCTGTCAGCCTCCGCGATCTGGATGGTCGAAGAGGTGGCAACCCGCGTCGCGATTGATCACGGCTTTCAACCCGATGGCTGGGGGTTTGCAGAGGGCTAACCCCTGCCCGTCCCAGACAGTCAAATCCCTGTTCCCAAGCAGGGATCGCATTAGACCGCCCGTTCCGCTTGCGTTGCAATTTGGGAACGGCGGTCTTTTTCACTCAAAGCGTAGTGGTTTTGCCTTTGCTGCGACTGCAAAGCGTGAGATTTGTTCACGCATGAACACACCTTGAGTCGACCCGATGCCAGCCTCCCCCACCACCCCAAGCCATGAGGACGAAGATCTACTCTTTCGTATCCTCAGCCAGCTCGACAAGGCGCCTGACGCCTCGCAGCGGGCCACGGCGGCGGCTGTGGGCATCTCTCTGGGTCGGCTCAATGCGCAGCTGCGTGCGGCTGCTGAGGCGGGGCTTGTCAAGGTCAGCGCACGCGCCGGCCCGGACAAGCGCCAACGCTTTGCCTATGCCCTCACCACCCGCGGTGCCGCCGAGAAGATCCGGCTCACCGATCAATTTCTCACCCGCAAGTTCGCTGAATATGATGCGCTGCATGCGGAACTCACCGGAACCACCAGTGGCCTCGTCCCATTTAAGTACAGGACCAAGTTGATGCAAAATAACCTTGCCCCCATCCCGGAGCTTTACGTCTCCTATGACTCCGCACAAAAGCTGAAGGTCGAAGCCGCAGAGCTGAAAAGCCACGACCTGAGACCGCGCCAGATCTGCGATCTGGAGCTGCTGATGAACGGTGGCTTCAACCCTCTGAAGGGTTTTCTGAACGAAGAAGACTACAACAGCGTCGTCGACACCATGCGGCTAGCCGATGGCACCCTGTGGCCGATGCCGATCACGCTGGATGTCTCTGAGGACTTCGCCGCCTCGCTGGAGATTGGCGAGGATATCGCGCTGCGCGATCAGGAAGGTGTGATCCTCGGCACCATGACTGTGACCGACCGCTGGGAGCCGAATAAATCGCACGAAGCCGAGAAGGTTTTTGGCGCCGATGACGACGCCCATCCGGCGGTAAACTATCTGCACAACACCGCAGGTAAGATCTATCTCGGTGGTCCCGTGACCGGCATCCAGCAGCCCGTTCATTATGATTTCCGTGGTCGTCGCGACACCCCGAACGAGCTGCGCGCCTATTTCCGCAAGCTGGGCTGGCGCCGTATCGTGGCCTTCCAAACCCGCAACCCGCTGCACCGCGCGCATCAGGAACTGACCTTCCGCGCCGCGCGTGAGGCTCAGGCCAATCTGCTGATCCACCCGGTTGTTGGCATGACCAAGCCCGGCGATGTTGATCACTTCACCCGCGTGCGCTGCTATGAGGCCGTTCTGGACAAATACCCGGCCGCCACCACCTCCATGTCGCTGCTCAATCTGGCAATGCGCATGGCAGGCCCGCGCGAGGCGGTCTGGCACGGGTTGATCCGCAAGAACCACGGCTGCACCCATTTCATCGTTGGTCGTGATCACGCAGGCCCCGGCAAGAACTCCGCCGGCGAGGATTTCTACGGAGCCTATGACGCACAGGACCTGTTCCGTGAGCATCAGGAAGAAATCGGCATCGAAATGGTCGACTTCAAGCACATGGTCTATGTGCAGGAGCGCGCCCAGTATGAGCCGAATGACGAGATCGAAGATCGCGACAACGTCACCATCCTGAATATCTCTGGCACAGAACTGCGCCGCCGTCTGGCCGAAGGTCTGGAAATTCCTGAGTGGTTCTCCTTCCCTGAGGTGGTGAACGAGCTGCGCAAAACCAAGCCGCCGCGCTCCAAACAGGGTTTCACCGTGTTCTTCACCGGCTTCTCCGGCTCTGGCAAATCCACCATTGCCAACGCTCTTATGGTCAAGCTGATGGAGATGGGCGGCCGTCCGGTCACCCTTCTGGATGGCGACATCGTGCGGAAAAACCTCAGCTCCGAGCTGGGCTTTTCCAAGGAGCACCGCGACCTCAACATCCGTCGCATCGGCTATGTGGCGTCTGAGATCACCAAGAACGGCGGTATCGCGATTTGTGCGCCGATTGCGCCTTACGCCACCACCCGTCGCGCCGTGCGCGAAGATGTGGAACAGTTCGGCGCCTTCCTTGAGGTGCATGTTGCCACCTCGATCGAGGAATGTGAGCGCCGGGACCGCAAGGGCCTCTACAAACTGGCCCGTGAAGGCAAGATCAAGGAATTCACCGGGATCTCCGACCCTTATGATGTACCAGCCGACCCGGAGCTGCGTGTCGAGACCGAGAATGTCGACGTCGACAACTGCGCCCATCAGGTTCTGCTGAAGCTGGAAAACATGGGGCTGATTGCAGGCTAATCCTGCCAACAGACACTGAAAAGGCCGCCTAGTTGGGCGGCCTTTTTCGTCGCAGCGGTGTAGTTTTATAGACTGTCCAAAAGGGCCTTCGCCGCACGCTGTTCGATGCTGCCATACCGCGCGGCCTCCGACTTGATTGCCCGAAGCGCGGGCAGACGCGCGGCATAATCCCCCTCGGATATCATTGCGATGGCAGCGCGTAGCTCTTCCGCCGAGGCGCAGATCATCATGCCAGTCGGATCAAGAAAATCGCTGATATTCGGACACCCCCAGTAGATAGGCACCGTTTCACAGAGGATGGCATCGATAAGTTTTTCGGAGAAGTAATTGCGCTCCTGCACATTCTCAATCACCACACTGTACCGATAGGGCGCAAGCCCGTCGGACTTTGCCTCAAAGGGCTGGTATCCGCGCCCCAAGATGGCGGCCTCGGGCTTTGTACTTTGCAGATGATCTACGATCTCATGGCGCAGCTTATGGCCGGGATGGTCGCGTTTGGCCGAAGCGATAACCGAAAGATCCGCGCATTTCTCCACGGTCAGATCCAGCCAGTCCGGCACCCAGGTGGTGCCAAAGGGGAGAAACACGCCATTGCCGATCCGACCCAGCAGATCCTGGTCATAGCTGAACACCCGGAAAAAGCGGCGGCACGTCCAGGGCAACAGTCGATGATGCAGCGCCGACATGATCTTCGGCTCCATCACCATCATGGACACCTGCGCACGACAGGGCCACCGCCATTGCATGTGCATGGCCGTTTTGGCCCAGACAATCAGATGATCCTGCGCTGTCAGGTCTGCGACCTGCCCGCCGCCCAGCGCCTCAGGGCAGCCGAGTGGCCAATGCAGGGTGGAGAGGTCACGCTTGGCAAAGTTGCGGGTCAGTCTGGTCCCATAAGGCACCACCGCAATCGCAGGTTCCCGCATCAGGTTCCGGCCTTTCTTTCAGCTGACGTCAGGCAAATCGAGAGTGCCGCGCATCAGCACATAGCCCCGGCCCGCCACACGGATGCCGCTGGGGGCATCCGCCGGACCCACCCGGGTTACGACGGCTTGCCCCGGACGGCCAAGGCCGTGACCTTGTTCCGCGATGAAGCGATCCGGCTCCATCAGCCCATGATGCCAGAGATAGGCCGCCATCGCCCCGGTTGCCGAACCGGTGAAAGGGTCTTCGGGCGGACTGGGCGGCGCCATCAGCAGCCGTGAAAACGTATCCCCCTCCGCCGTGGCGCCGTCCAAAGTCACCAGAAATGGCTCCATCATGTCGATGCCATCAGCGCCCATTGCCTCCCCCAATCGGGTAAGCGCCGGAATATCTAGCTGGGCTGCCTCCAGCGACGCCCGGTCCCGCAGCACAGTGATGCAAAAGGGCAGACCGGTCGAAACCTTCTGCGGACGGCCGATAATGGAATCAACCGGCAGCGACACCGCCGCCGACACAAGTGCAGGGTCTGCGAAGGCACCGAATTCTGGCGCGACCTGTGTCATTTCGATGAGACCATCGGCAGTGGTGACCCGAACCAGCCCGGCACCTGTTTCCAATGTGATCGCATCCCCGGTCATCAGCCCGCGATCCCGCAGCGCCGCAACGGTCGCAATGGTCGGATGGCCCGCAAAGGGAATCTCTCGGCTGGCCAGAAAATAGCGAACCCGCAGATCGGCAACATCAGATGGTCCGGTAAACGTACATTCTACCAGCGAGGTTTCCCGCACATAGGCCATGCAGGTCTCATCGCTCAGTTCCGCACCACCATGCACAACCGCACAGCCATTACCGCCAAAGGCCCGCGCGGAAAACGCATCGACCCAATCGAAATCGTAGCGCATGCCTCTCTCCCGCAATCAATCCCGTCACCTCCAAGCAAGACCACGCCGATGACCGTATCGCAAGGGGCATTTACTTGGAGGTTCCGATATAGCGCTGCTCATGAGAACGTATTGATTTTCGGCACTATCATCAGGCCCGAGTGCCTTCACAAACATGAAAAAGGGCGCCACGAGGGCGCCCGACCGATGAACTGCAGCAAGGTTGTCAACAGCGATACCGCTCTCGCCCCCTGCCCCTCAGCGATGATGTCAGTGCACAGGCACCGGTGCATAATCATGTTGCCGCGCCAGCACAAAAGCCATCTTGCGGTCACTGACCAAGGCCAACTGCTCCCCCGCGGCATCATGCACCGCATAGAGCTGTGTGCGCCCGTCAGCGCCGGCCTGAACCTCAGCAGGGAGATCGGCCACATCAACGGCCTTCACGTAGACAATACGGCTGTCCACATCGTTGAATTGATAGGCTGTATGCATATGTCTTACCCCTTCTTGATGTTGATTGTCTGAACCACGGTTTCCGGTCGCGCCCGGGTCAGATCGACGTGCAGCAGCCCGTTTTCCATGACCGCCTCGCCAACTTCGACACCATCCGCCAATACAAACATGCGCTGAAATTGGCGCGCGGCAATACCCCGGTGCAAAAACACACGGCCATCGCTGTCATCGCTCTGCCGACCCCGGATGACCAATTGCCGGTCCTCCACGGTGATCGCCAGATCTGCCTCGCCGAAACCGGCCACGGCCAGCGTGATGCGATAGGAATGATCTGAGGTTTGTTCAATATTGTAAGGGGGGTAGCCTTCATTCCCGGACTTGGCCGAGCGTTCCAGAAGGCGTTCCAATTGCTCAAATCCCAACATATGCGGATACGAGCCGAGTGTGAGTTTAGACACAGGTTTCGTCCTTGATTCTAAAGCGACGTATGGTGGCGGCCCCATTATGGCGACCGCTTTCCTAAGAATATGGGTGTTTTATGCGTTTTCACAAGCCCAAGGCACCGCAGCGCTGGCGCAAAAGCCCCTAAAAGCGTAATATTCGCCAAGTCTTAACCCGCCAGCAGCCGAGTCGCCAATGAACGCACCAACCGATATCTCCATGAAAACCGATGATGTTTTACAGGTGGAGCTGGAGGTGTTTCGCAGGCAACACCGCGATCTGGACGAGGCAATCACCGCCCTGCAGGACCGTGGCACCAGTGACCAACTGACCATTCAGCGGCTGAAGAAGCAGAAGCTGATCCTGAAGGACAAAATCGCGCTGATCGAAGACCGGCTGACACCGGATATCATCGCCTGATCCCGACCTCTAAACACTGCGCCCCAAAGGGTTCATTGCCGCATTGCGTGATGCACAGGGTTCTCTATAGTGCGCGCTTCCTCCAACCCAGCGGGTTCGCAGGCCCGCGGCATGACAGGATCTGAGCCTATGCCAGAGCACACCGCCGACATCAAAGTGGGCATCATCATGGGCAGCCAGTCGGATTGGCCCACTATGAAAGAGGCCGCCACCCTCCTGGATGACCTGGGCATTCCTTATGAAGCCAAGATTGTCTCGGCCCACCGTACCCCCGACCGGCTGTGGAGCTACGGCAAATCCGCTGCCGACCGCGGCTTGCAGGTGATTATCGCAGGCGCCGGTGGTGCCGCCCACCTGCCCGGCATGGTCGCCTCCAAAACCCGCGTGCCCGTGGTTGGCGTGCCGGTGCAGACCCGCGCCCTCTCCGGTGTCGATTCGCTCTATTCCATCGTGCAGATGCCCAAGGGATTTCCCGTGGCGACCATGGCCATCGGTGCCGCCGGGGCGGCCAATGCCGGCCTGATGGCAGCTGGTATTCTGGCACTGCAGGACGCAGATCTCGCCCAACGCCTCGACGACTGGCGCGCCGCACTCTCCGCCTCCATTCCCGAGGAACCTGTCGATGACTGACCTGTCTGAGAACGCTCTGAAACCCGGCGCTATTGTCGGCATCCTCGGTGGTGGTCAGCTGGGGCGGATGCTCTCGGTCGCGGCCTCGCGTCTCGGGTTCAGAACACATATCTTTGAACCCAGCGCCAATCCGCCCGCCGCCGATGTCGCCCATCAGGTTACAACCGCCAGCTATGAAGATGCCGATGCACTGGCCGCCTTCGCCGCCTCCGTAGATGTCATCACCTATGAGTTTGAAAACATCCCGACCTCGGCGCTTGATCTGCTGGAAACACTGAAGCCGATCCGCCCTGGCCGCGAGGCACTGCGCATCAGTCAGGACCGCCTGACCGAGAAGACCTTTCTGCAGGATCTCGGTCTGACCACTGCGCCCTTCGCCGATATCTCTGATCAGGCCAGTCTCGACGCAGCGCTGACACAGATCGGCGCCCCGTCGATCCTGAAGACCCGCCGTTTTGGTTATGACGGCAAGGGGCAGGCCCGCATCAAAACGCCTGAAGACGCGACCGACGCACTGGCTGCCATGGCAGGCGCGCCCTCGATCCTTGAGGGGTTTGTGAATTTCAGCCATGAGGTCTCAGTCATAGCAGCCCGGGGCGTCAGCGGGGAAATCGCCTGTTTTGATCCCGGTGAGAACATCCACCGCGACGGTATCCTGCATACCACAACCGTTCCTGCCCGGCTTAGTGCGGGGCAACGTATGGATGCGGTGCTGATGGCAGGCAAAATCCTGAATGCGCTGGAATATGTCGGTGTGCTTGGGGTCGAGTTGTTCGTCACACCTCAAGGGTTGATCGTAAACGAGATCGCCCCCCGTGTTCATAACTCCGGCCATTGGACCCAAAACGGCTGCGCCATTGATCAGTTCGAGCAGCATATACGCGCAGTTGCAGGCTGGAGCCTTGGCGATGGGCAGCGGCATAGCGATGTTGTGATGGAGAATCTGATTGGTGCAGATATGGACCGGGTGCCGGAGCTCGCGCGCGAAGCAAACGCCGCACTCCATCTCTATGGCAAGGCCGAGGCAAAGCCAGGACGCAAGATGGGCCATGTGAACCGGGTGCAAAAACCGCAGACTTGAAGTGCGGGGCTGAGGTATTGGAACGCTTCCCCAAACCCTGGGGACCGTCTTGGCCAACAATACACCAAAAGACGCGGCAGGTCGGTAAAAGCGGCCCCGCCGGTTTTATGCGCGGCACTGAGGGCCCTCCGTCCTGATGGGCCGCGCTCCCCTCCTTGACCACAATCAGGTGAGGAATCTGGCGGCCACATCGCCGCTCATATAGCTGACCCGCCCGCCCGAAAAAGTCGCCGCAATCTGTTTATCAGCGTCAAGGATCACCAGATCTGCGCGCAGCCCTGCGGTCAGGCGTCCCCGATCCCCAAGGCCGAGGATTTGCGCAGGTCCCTCCGACACCAGCCGCCAGGCGCCTGCCAAATCCAGCAGGCCGGAGCGCTCGAGCATCAACGCGGCCCGGCGCGGACTGGGGTAATGATAATCCGACGAAAGCGCATCGCACAGCCCCATGGTAATAAGATCCAGCGCTGAGGCATTGCCCTTATGGGAGCCGCCCCGCACCACATTGGGCGAGCCAAGGATAACAGCATCGCCAGCGGATTTGGCCGTCTCTGCGGCCTCCATCGTTTCCGGGAATTCCGAAATCCGTGCGCCGCGATTGCGCCAGGTGATGCGGTCCTCGGCGCTGTGGTCATCATGGCTGCCAAGACAGACTCCCGCAGATCCCAGCGTCGCAGCCAGCTTATCAAGTGCTGCGGGCACCTCTGGCCGCCGGGCATGCATATCCTTCAGCATCTGCCAATGAACGTCCGGATTGCGCCCTGCTTTCAGCGCCTGCCCGGTCAGGCGCGGCGGTTTTTTTCCCTGTGCCAACCGGTCATGCGGCAGATGGTCGTTAAACACCACATAAGGCACCTGCCATTGTGCAATCTGAGCGGGCAGATCATCATAGGCATCCAGTAGATGGATCTCAAAGCGCAGTTGTGGGATCAGATCCGTCACCACCCGGGGCCGAGCCGCCTTGATCCCGTCAAACACCTGACTCGCAAATTCCGGGCCGCGCAGCCCACCTTCCCAGGAATAGAACTGCGCCAGCACAGCGGTGGTGATGCCATTTGCGGCCAGTTCAGCCTCGGCTGCAATCACGCCCTCGGTCATCTGCTTCATGGCCCCACGACGCGGCGCCAGATGGCGTTCAAATCCGTCGCCGTGCAAATCCACGATGCCGGGCAATATACGGTAGCCTGTCAGATCAATCGCCCGCCCGGCGCGCGCTGTCTGGATCTCACCTCCTGCGAAGGTCAGCTCGCCACCACGCTCTACGCCATCTGGGCGCAGCACATCCGCCCCGGTCAATGTCAGTTCGAGCGCGCTCATGGCTGTGCCTCCTCTGGCGGCTGGTTCCCGTCGTCACTGCACCGCCCTTCCGCGCAGGCCTCCTCAATCTGTCCCGTGATCGAGTCGAGCCACGTGATATCGGGATCAAAGCGCCCGGTGTCGAGAAAATGCAGCGCCTGCGCGATAACCTGAGGGTTGTTCATCATGAACGTATGGGTGACGGGCAGCACGATGTGATCTGCCATCCCCTCCAGATAGGTGCTCTCCACGGAGACTTTGCCATCATCTGCTCCCGGTATCATCGCCGAGAAAATCGGATTGAGAGACAGATCGCCGGCAATCACACCAACGGGAAAACTGGCCGGTGGCAACTGGTTGGGCAGGCTGTTTGCATCCGTCCCCAGCTGCAGGCCTGCCGGCCCGTTCAGAAGGCCAAACACCTCCCAGTCGCCCAGCTCATCCACCAGCTCACTGCCATGGTTGGGCGGAGCCAGCATGACCGTGCGACCCAGCGCGTCGGGCCGGTGGTTCTGAAGCCAGTGACGCAGCAGGATGGCTCCCATGGAATGGGTGACAAAGTGGATACGCTCACCTTCTGAGATGAGGGCCGTGCAGTGCTCCACCGCATCGGGCAATGTCTCGGCCGCAAGATCCGCCACCGCTTTGTCAGTCGAGGGGTAGCCGGGGGTAACAACCTTGACACCGCGCGCCTCAAGCACCTGCCCCATCACTGCCAGTGAGATTTCACTGCGGGCCAGCCCATGCAGCAGGATGGCGCAATCCGCGCGCGCCATGGCTGCGGAGAAACACAGAACAGCGCCCGCCAGCGCAGAGGGGATAAAAGAACGGATCATGGTGCTCGCGACCTCACTGGGATCATGGAACACTGCACATAGGGCCAAAGCGCTGCAACGGGAAGGGTGGACCGCAAAGGGGTCTCCTGTGACGCGACGTGTCAGCGCTCCGCAACCGTTTTGCTGCGCGCCGCCGTCCTGCGACCGGGAGCAGACAAGACAACCACGGCAATGCCGCCCAGGACAGTTGCCGACCCGATCACCAGCGGAACTGCGACAACCTCTCCCAGCAGTGCAGCACCTGCGAGGATTGCAATCACCGGTACGGACAATTGCACCGTTGCCGCCACTGCAGGCAACAATTTGGGGAGCACATGATACCACAGCGCATAGCCAAGTCCGGAAGTCACCGCCCCTGACAAGACCGCCAGAAGCACCCCTGTTCGCGTCACCACGATATCGCCACCAAACAGCAAGACCCCTGGCACCATCATCAGGGTTGCCCCAGCAAAGTTTACTGCCGTCGCCGCGAGCGGCGTCCTCGCCCCCCGCCCCAGCAAACTATACGCTGCCCAACCAAGCCCTCCCAAAGCCATCAACAACGACGCCCCCAGCGGCGCGGCGGATGCCCCATCGCCGGGCCAGACCACTACCGCAAGCCCTATCAGCGCAATCCCTGCCCCGCCGATCTGCCCCCGAGACACCGAGCTGCCCCTGAAACTCCCCCAGAGAAACATCGACACCTGCACAACACCAAACAGGATCAGGGCGCCAAGCCCCGCATCAAGATCCTGATAGGCCACGGAAAACCCGACGATGTAAATCGAAAGCGCCGCCGCGCCCCAGAGCGTCTGCCGCAGATCGCGCCGCATCGACAGCCCGCTGAACATACAAAGCGCGATCAGCGTCACCGCCCCGGAAAACAGCCGCAGCAAACCAAAGCTGGTGGCTTCCATATAGCCCCCACCAATGGCCAACCGGCCCAGAATGGAATTTGCAGCAAAGGCCACCATGGTGAGAGAGACGAGAAAAATCAGACGCATGCGCTAGGGCTACCCTGCCGGGATGCCCGGGACCACTGATATTTTTGTGTCCAGGCACCGGTTCAGAGCCTGCCCGTTCCCATAGCGAACGACGCTAGCCTTTAAACACATTTTCCCGATGCCATCGGAGATAGGATTTATGTGGTTTATATGCCTCGTTCTCAGGCTCGATCAAACGCCTGTCCGGCAGCAGCAAACGGTCAAGCACCGCCTTATCCGCCGCATTTTTGGCAACAAGCACTTCATTGCTATCGCTGATCGACAACAGCCCCCTGTCGAACATCCAATGTACTGTTCCCGACAGAGCCAAACCATTGCGCACAGTATCGGGACCACGTTCCGAGACCGGCACGATATGCGCTGCTTCCACCTCGGGCCGTCCGCCGCCATTGCGCAATTCCAGCCCTGACATTGAGCAGCGTCCGCCATAGGCATGTTTGACCTGCCTCGCAAAGCTACGGTCCCGGAAGGCCCGCTGGGACAGCAGCATCTCGCGCGGTTGGATCTGGGGTTCAAAGGGTGTCGGCGCCTCTGCAAAACCCGACTCAGCGACGACATCTCCGATTCTTGGAATGGCATTCGGCTCGTTCCGTGCCTCCAGCCCTGCGTTGATTATCCGCGCAAAATCGCCATCAGAAATCAATCGGACTGCGCTCGTATTACTGCCGCGCGATTTAGGCAGCCCAGTTTCAAACGGCCCCTGACCATCTACCCATCGGGGAACGAGATTTTCGAAAGACAACTCACTGCCGACGTCCAGCAGCGCGTATGCCATTTCCGGGTCGTTAAGGTCATTCTGAACCTGAAGCACGCGCTGAACAGCATGGTAGCCTCTTCCACCTCCGCGTCGTCCTTCGTAGAAAATCACCCAATCGCCAATGGTTTGTTCTACCCGACTCAAATAGTGTTTTTTCGGAAAGTGATATGCTTTGCCCGGCTGATCGTCATAATCTGAATGCGAAGATTGAATAAAAACGGCTTTGACCATGAGGGCGACTTTAGGCCGTCGTTTCGAAAACGAAAAGAGAGCAATGACAAGCAGATCATCGCTGCAATCACCTCTCCAAAAATACTCGCGTCGCAGGCAGGTCCGCAAGGCGGGCCTTCGCCGTCCAAAATGAAAAAGGGCCGCCCGAAGGCAGCCCAAATTCCTAACATCGTAAGCGGCGGACGTCTGGCAGATTGGCCTATCTGCTCAATCGCCTTTTGTCGCATCCCAAATCCCGGTGGGATTTGGGATTACATCATGCCGCCCATGCCGCCCATGCCGCCCATGTCGGGCATGCCGCCGCCTGCAGCCGCGCCTTCTTTGGCGGGCTTGTCAGCAACCATGGCTTCGGTGGTGATCAGGAGGCCAGCAACCGACGCCGCATCTTCCAGAGCGGTGCGGGTCACTTTGGCCGGGTCAATCACGCCGAAGGAGAACATGTCGCCATATTCATCGGTCTGGGCGTTGTAGCCGAAGCTGTTGTCTGCGGATTCGCGGATCTTGCCCGCAACCACAGCACCGTCCACACCTGCGTTTTCGGCGATCTGGCGCAGCGGCGCTTCGATGGCTTTACGCACGATGGTGATACCGGCGTTCTGATCAGAGTTCGCCCCCTCGAGGCCGTCCAGTGCCTTACCGCCCTGAACCAGAGCAACACCACCACCAACGATGACGCCTTCCTGCACAGCTGCGCGGGTTGCGTTCAGAGCATCGTCAACGCGGTCTTTGCGCTCTTTCACTTCCACTTCGGTCATACCACCGACGCGGATTACGGCAACACCGCCTGCCAGTTTGGCAACGCGCTCTTGCAGCTTCTCACGGTCGTAGTCGGATGTGGTTTCTTCGATCTGAGCGCGGATCTGAGCAACCCGTGCCTCAATCTCGGCCTTCTCGCCAGCACCGTCGACGATGGTGGTTTCGTCTTTGGTGATTTCGATTTTCTTGGCGGTACCCAGCATGTCCATGGTCACGGACTCAAGCTTCATGCCCAGATCTTCGGAGATCACCTGACCACCGGTCAGAATTGCGATGTCCTGCAGCATGGCTTTGCGGCGATCGCCGAAGCCCGGTGCTTTGACAGCAGCAATTTTCAGGCCGCCGCGCAGCTTGTTGACAACCAGAGTTGCCAGTGCTTCGCCTTCTACGTCTTCTGCAATGATCAGCAGCGGTTTCTGCGACTGGATTACCTGCTCCAGCAGCGGAACCATGGCTTGCAGCGAGGAGAGTTTCTTCTCGTGCAGCAGGATCATGCAGTCGTCGAGATCTGCAATCATCTTGTCAGGGTTGGTGACGAAGTAAGGCGACAGGTAGCCACGGTCGAACTGCATACCTTCGACAACAGTGGTCTCGGTTTCCAGACCCTTGTTTTCTTCGACGGTGATAACACCTTCGTTGCCGACTTTCTGCATCGCGTCTGCGATCTGACGGCCGATTTCAGCTTCGCCGTTGGCGGAGATGGTGCCAACCTGCGCAACTTCTTCGCTGTCTTTTACGTCACGGGCCGATGCTTTGATCGCTTCGACAACCTTGGTGGTCGCGAGGTCGATGCCGCGCTTCAGGTCCATCGGGTTCAGGCCAGCAGCAACCTGCTTCAGGCCTTCTTTTACGATGGCTTGTGCCAGCACGGTTGCGGTGGTGGTACCGTCACCAGCTTCGTCGTTGGTGCGGGAAGCAACTTCCTTCACCATCTGGGCGCCCATGTTTTCGAACTTGTCTTCCAGTTCGATTTCCTTCGCCACGGACACGCCGTCTTTGGTGATGCGCGGAGCGCCGAAGGATTTGTCGAGAACCACATTGCGGCCTTTGGGGCCCAGGGTCACTTTCACAGCGTCGGCCAGAATGTTGACGCCGTTCAGCATGCGGTTGCGGGCATCGGTGTCGAATTTGACGTCCTTAGCAGCCATTGTTCACTCTCCTAGAGAAAATCTGTAATTGTCAGCGAATGGGATCAGAGAAGGTGTCGGGAAAACCCGGCGTCTTACTCGATGATGCCCATGATGTCGCTTTCTTTCATCATCAGCAGCTCTTCGCCGTCGACGTTGACCTCAGTGCCTGACCATTTGCCGAACAGGATCTTGTCGCCAGCAGACACAGCCATCGCGATCAGCTCGCCGCTGTCCTTGCGTGCGCCTTCGCCGGTTGCGACGACAACGCCTTCGCTCGGCTTTTCCTTGGCGGAATCAGGAATGATCAGACCACCGGCGGTTTTTTCTTCGCTCTCGGTGCGACGGACCAGCACGCGGTCATGAAGCGGTTTCAATGCCATCTTTGTAGCTCCTTAAAGGCTCAAAGGTTGTTGTCTCGCCTCCTACTCCCCGCAGGAGGTGTTAGCACTCAACGCGTCTGAGTGCTAACGATGGAATAGCTAGGCAGGGTGCGCGCCCCTGTCAACAGGCTCGTGGGGAAATTTTGTGGCAATATTCTGGCGCGCCCATCACACGTCTCCGTCAGGCTGGATCAGACACAGGGCCTGCGACGCTGGCTGCCGCTATCGGCTCCCAGCTATGCGCCCAGTGAATCAGCCCGGCACGCCCCGCCTCTGTCAGCTGATAGATGCCGGTTTCCACCCGCTCAAACCAGCCATAGTGATTGCTCGCCATGATCCGCGTGGCTGTGGGGACACCGGCGCTCTTAGCAACGACGGCTCCTTTGCTCGGCCCGTGTTCGGCCAGATGGGCGGCGCAGCGCAGCGCATCCTGACGGTATGCGGTTACAATGCCGTGCCGTGTGGCGCCGCCTGCGTTGGGATCCCCCTGAAGGCGCTGGAATTCGCGCAGCAGTCGCGTCTGTTTTTTCGCCGACTTGCGCGGCGCATATGGCCCTGGATCGCACTGCACCTCGGTCCGCCCATCCGGCAGCACCGTAATCAACCCCAGCCCCAGACGCCGACACATCGACAAATTGTCCTTTAGCATTCGCCGCGCCTGACGGCCCGAGGGTTTGGGCACCGCGATATAAACCAGATCACTCAGGGCAAGCCGCGTGATCGCCTGATGAAACAAGGAGAGCGAAAACCGCAGTTTCAGCTCCACGATAACCGGCGGCTCATCACTGCGACAGGCGACCACATCAGCCGCACCGACCTCGCCTTTGACGGTGTAACCCTGGCTTTCGAACAGAGCCTTAACAGGCGGATAGAGCTGATCTTCGCGGTCCATGGCGCGATGGTAGCCCCGACCGCGCCGAAGGAAAAGCAGTTCGCCACCATCGCCTGCCTGTTGTCTCAGACCAGCCCTGAAGCGTAGGTCTGCACGAACAACATAGCGGCATTGATCAGACACCGGCCCGGGGTGACAAGTCCCCTCCCCATGCCTATAAGACGCGCAAAATTCCGGCACTTGCATAGGACACACGTCATGACCACCTTCGTCTTCGGCCATAAATCCCCTGATACCGACTCCACCGGCTCAGCGATCATCTGGTCTTGGTACCTCAACCAGATCAAATCTGTCGAAGCCGCGCCGAAACTGCTGGGCGAGCCCAACACCGAAGCGGCCTTCATGCTGCAGCACTGGGGGTTGGACAAGCCGGAGATCATTGCAGACGTCGCCGATGATCAGCCTGTCGTGATCGTCGACACCAACAATCCTGCCGAATTGCCCGCCAATATCAATGGCGCCGATATTCAAGCGATCATTGATCATCATAAACTGGTTGGCGGCCTTGAAACCAAAGGCCCTATCAACATCCGCATTGAGCCGGTCGCCTGCACCGCGACCATCATGTGGAAGATGATCGGCGCGGATCTGGCCCAGGCTCCGCGCGACATCAAAGGCGCGATGCTGACCTGCATCCTGAGTGACACGCTCGAATTCCGCTCCCCCACCACAACCCAGGAAGACAAGGCCGTGGCCTATAGCCTGGCCGAAGATCTGGGCGTGGACATTGCCGCCTATGCCGCAGAAATGTTTGCCGCGAAATCCGACGTGTCGGCCTTCTCCGACGCGGAACTGCTGCGGATGGATTCAAAGGAATATGCGGTCGAGGGCACCAAGTTCCGCGTCTCTGTTCTGGAAACCACCGCTCCCGCCGTTGTTCTGGATCGCAAGGCGTCGCTGATGGAGACCATGACAACCGTCGCAAACGAAGATGGCGTCGATCAGGTCCTGCTCTTCGTTGTGGATATCCTGAAAGAAGAGGCCACGCTGCTGGTCCCCAACGATCTGGTCCGCACCCTCGCCTCCAAAAGCTTTGACGCCACAGCCGAAGGCGATACCGTTGTTCTTCCTGGCGTGATGAGCCGTAAGAAACAGATCATCCCCAATCTGGCGATCTGAGGTCGCTGGATCTGAATGCGCCAGAGTTAAGGCGGCGGCCTACTGCTGCCGCAACCTGATTTAGACATGCGGAGCTTGTAACGAGCTCCGCATTTTTTGGTTTCCGAACGATCCCGCAGAGGGGGGCGCTGTCTAGCAGCGCTCCGCCGGATGTCCTCGCCGCGTCGAACACGTATGCCTAGGTTTGCCATGGGCGCATGGTTGGCAGGCGGCGTTTAAGGTCTGCAACGTCGCATGCCCTACCGGCGACCGGGCCAGCGCATCATGAGCCTGATATGCAATTATGCAACCAGATCAGAAACGGGCTGGCTTTACTTTTGCGCTGCACGGCTTGGCCTCATATGCCAACTGCGGCCGCGCCTAGCCTGCCTACAGCAACGCGCAAAACCTGCCATGACTGTCAAGCTGCCGACCAGCCCGCCGTGGCTCGGCAGGTTATATGGCCCGATAGAACCGCGCAGAATCTGTCGGCAGAGTACACCACGCGGTCACGAGGATCAGATACGCCCCTCCGGATTGCCGCAAAGCGCCATCCCAGGCCTCATATAGACGGGCCTCATCCTTACCACCCCGATGCTGCCCACCTTGATATCTACATCATGTGGAGCGCCTGTATCTGAAGATACTGTATCGCTAACGTTCGCAACCAAGGCACGCCATGTCTGCCGCGCGCCTTGGTCCAATCCGTATTATGCGAAATTGGCCACCGCATCGTCATCAGACCAGCCATCATCGCTCTCGGCGCCGCTCGCCGACGCAGCAGGATTTTGCGATGACGAACCTTGGCTGTTCCACTCATCAATGCCGTCCCCTGAAACGGACCCATGTGCGGAGACCTCATTGTAGTCTTCCCAACGTTCCTCATCTGGATGGCCTGCCTCGACCGCCGCTGCCGCGCGCTTTGCCGTAGAGGACCCGCCCTCGCCCCCGTCGGACGTCAGCAGGATAAATTGGCTGACAATCTGATTAAGTCCGTAGGTCTCACTGTTCATCTTTAGAATGGCCGCTCCGGATTCCTCAACCATCGCAGCATTCTGCTGGGTGACATTGTCCAGCTGAGCAACTCCGATATTGATCTCGTTCAACCCCTGGGCCTGTTCACCGGACTCCGAAGAGATCCCGGAAACCAAAGTCGCGATATTGACCACTTCGCCCACAACCTGCGAGAGGGCCTTACCAGCGCTATCGACTTTTTCAACGCCTTCCTCGACCGTTCTGGTGCTGGCTGTGATCAGTGTTTTGATTTCATTGGCCGCATCCGATGACCGTTGCGCCAATGCACGCACCTCGGAGGCCACGACTGCGAAGCCACGGCCAACCTCACCCGCTCGGGCGGCCTCAACACCTGCATTCAAGGCGAGCAGATTGGTCTGGAAGGCGATATCGTCAATAACGCCGATGATCTGGGATATCTGGCCCGAGGATCGCTCAATCTCATTCATCGCTTCGATTGCGCCTTCGACAACCCGGCCACTGTTCTCAACATCCTTGCGCGCGGAATCCACCGCACCTTCCACCGCTTTGGCGTTTTTCGCAGAGTTACTGACACTGACCGTCATCTCTTCCAGCGCAGCGGCTGTTTCTTCCAACGTGGCGGCCTGGCTTTCGGTGCGGGCAGACATATCCTCGGACCCGCTTCGGATTTCATCGGACTGGGCCTGTATAGCTGCACTCGCCTTGACCACCTGCGCCATGACCTCGTTCAGCTTATCCACAGTTTCGTTGTAGTTGATCCGCAGCGGATCATAATCGGAACCAAAGCTGTCGTTGATCTGATCGCTGAAATCGCCCGCCGCAAGCCGCTGCAGGCCCTGACGCAACCGGTCGATCACCTTTTCGCTTTCGCCTCGCAGCGCGTTCTGTTTTTCCAGCTCATCGATGACGCGTCCAGATACCCGGTCGATGTCATGGGCAATCTGACCAAAGTCATCTCCACGCATACGGGCTTCGACTTTCAGGCCAAAATCCCCTTCGGCGACTTCTCGCAAAGCCTCGCGCATGCGACCAATTGGGCGCACGATATTCAAGGTCATCTTGCGGGCGTTGTAGATCGTGATCAAGACGAGCAGGACAGATGTTCCCAACAGTGTATAGAGCAGCGCCATATCATGTGCACGCGCGGCATCGGCCGTTTCAATTGCTGCCTGCTCAATCCAATCGCTGAGGGGGTGTAGCTGTGTGTTCAACGCCTTGTAGCTCTCTTCGAACGCATCGAGGCCCGCTTCAGCTGCGACCCTATCCGTCATTGCCAACTCAGCCAGAGCCACACCTTGAGTCAAAAACGCGTCCATTTCGGGAGCCATTCCCTCAACCTGGGCAAGAGCTTTCGGTGGCAACGTGTCTCGTTTCAGCAATTCGACGTTGGTGCGTATTTCTTCACCGGCCTCCACAACCCTTGCACGCAACTCCTCTCGCTCAGCAGCTGTGGCGTGGTCACCCGCCAGCACAAGGTAGAGCACCTCTGCGTGCAGCTCCTCGTGTAACAGGTCAATTTTCAGCTCATGTCGCACCGTTTTGGTGACATCTATTTGACGTTCCAACTCCAGTTCACTCTGCCAAAGGCTGTAAACAGATATAAGAGCAAGCACCAAGATCGTAAAAACCGATACCGCCCCCGAGATCATAAACCGGGTTTTTGTGGAGATAGTTCGAAACATTACAGCACACCTCAGGGTTGAAACTCTTTCTCGTTCTACCCTTCGGTTGTTAAAAAACTGGAAATGGAGCCAATCTGGTCAAATACCGCACGCTCTGCCATAGCTTTATGCACCGGAAAATCACGCGAAAGATCAGCCCATGACTCAGATCATTTCCTCACTTGCAGAGGTCTCAAACCAATACAAAGCCCTGTTCGTCGATCTGTGGGGCTGCGTTCACAACGGGATCACAGCCTACCCCGAAGCGGTGGCAGCGCTGCAGGCCTATCGCAGGGACGGTGGGATCGTTGTGCTACTGACCAACTCCCCAAAACCCCGCGCCGGGGTCGCCTCCCAGTTGGGCGACTTTGGTGTGCCGGATGATGCCTATGACACCATTGCCACCTCCGGCGACTCCGCGCGAGCGGCGATGTTCAATGGTGCGGTCGGAAGCAAAGTCTATTTCATGGGCGAATGGGAGCGCGACGCCGGGTTCTTCGAACCATTGAAAATGCTGGACGATCCGCTTGATGTCATCCGAGTGCCGCTTAAGGAAGCTGAGGGCATCGTCTGCTGCGGCCCCTTTGACACCCAAGCAGACCCTGACGTGAACCGGCCCGACTTTCTCTATGCCAAGCAAATGGGCTTGAAGTTGCTCTGCGCGAACCCCGATATCGTGGTCGATCGTGGCGAAACCCGCGAATGGTGCGCCGGCGCGCTGGCGCGGCTTTATACCGAAATGGGTGGTGAGAGCCTGTATTTCGGCAAACCACATCCCCCGATCTATGATCTGGCGCGTCGCCGTCTCGCGGAACTGGGCCAAGACATCGCTGATCGCGACATTCTGGCGATCGGCGATGGGCCGCATACGGATGTCGCCGGCGCAATGGGGGAGGGTCTGGACTCACTGTTCATAACAGGTGGACTTGCCGCAAAAGAGACCCAAACCGATCACCAACCCGATAAAACCGCGCTAACCCAATATTTGAAAAAGGAAAATTCTGCACCGACCTATTCCATCGGCAAATTGCGCTAAGCCAGAAAACACTTGCCTTTCTGCAGTTGCGAAGTAATAAAGTTGCCGTAAAGAGTCTTTATTTGCCCGATTGTTTCCGCGTTGCGCCAACACTGCACGCTGGGACAATCGGCAGCAAACCTACGGCAACCGGGAGAGGCACATGTTGGACAATTTTCCACGCGGGACCATCTGCATTGAAGATATCGAAATGGGGATGGTCCGCTATCTGCGCAAAGAGGTGACAGATAAAGACATCGAGATGTTCGCCGAAGTCTCGACCGATCATAACCCTGTGCATCTGGATGAGGATTACGCTCAGGATACGATGTTTCAGGGGCGCATTGCCCATGGAATGCTGACAGCCGGGTTGATCTCTGCGGTCATCGGAGAACAGCTGCCCGGCCATGGCACCATCTACATGAGCCAGTCGCTGAAATTCCTCGCCCCTGTGCGCCCCGGCGATCTGGTTCTGGCCGAGGTCGAAGTCACTGGCATCGAAATCGACAAACGGCGGGTCAAGCTGGATTGCCGCTGCATGGTCGACGGCAAGAAGGTGTTGGTCGGTGAGGCCATGGTGATGGCGCCGTCCCGCAAGTTTGACTGAGCCAGGACGGCCCTGCAGCAACCGGCACCAACCCGCGGCATGGCTCTTGCAAGCGCGCGTCGGCGCGGCTAGGCAGTGGCCATGCGCATTATACGTGACTTTCAATTCGTAGATCCAAAGGATCGTGGAGCCGCCGCCGCCATCGGCAATTTCGATGGTGTTCATCGCGGCCATCAATCGGTCATCGACCTGGCCCGCGAGGCAGAGCCGCAAGCCCCGCTGGGGGTGATGACATTTGAGCCGCACCCACGTGAGTTCTTTGCCCCAGAGGCCCCGCCGTTCCGGCTGATGTCAGCGGAGGCGCGCGCGTCGCGACTGGAAAAGCTGGGGGTCGAGCGCCTCTATCAGCTGAACTTCAACGCCGCGTTGTCTGGTCTCACACCCGAAGCTTTTGCGCGCAAGGTCATCGCTGACGGGTTGGGGCTGCGGCATGTCGTTGTCGGCTCTGACTTCTGTTTCGGCAAGGGGCGCGCAGGCACCGCCGAAGATCTCAAACGCTTTGGCGAGAATATGGGCTTTGGCGTGACCATCGCCCCGCTGATGGAATACTCAGAGGACACGGTGTCCTCCACCGCAATTCGCCGCGCGCTAAGCGACGGACGCCCACGGGATGCCGCCAATATGCTGGGCCATTGGCACCGGATTGAGGGCGAAGTGATCGGCGGCGAACAGCGCGGCCGCGAATTGGGCTATCCCACCGCGAATATGTCGATCGACGGGCTGCATCAACCTGCATTTGGCGTCTATGCGGTGCTGGTTGACGTGCTGGATGGGCCGCATCAGGGCAGCTATCACGGGGCGGCCTCCGTTGGTGTGCGTCCGATGTTTGACGGCAGCCATCCCAACATCGAAACCTTCCTGTTTGATTTCACCGGCAATCTCTATGGCGCGACGCTGTCTGTCGGTCTGGTAGAATACCTGCGCCCGGAAATGACTTTCGACGGGCTGGACGGGTTGCTGGCGCAGATGGACGCGGATTGCTCACAGGCGCGCAGCCTTTTGGCGGCCCTATGAGCGACGGTATTGATCGCAACGGACTGGCCAAACGGTTCTGGGAAAAGAAACCGCTCGCCAAGCTGAACAACCGTGAGTGGGAGGCGCTTTGTGACGGCTGTGGCAAATGTTGCCTCAACAAGCTGGAAGACGAAGACAGTGGTGAGGTTGCGCTGACCCGTGTTGCCTGCCGCCTGCTGGATGATGCCACCTGCCGCTGCGCCCATTATGAAAACCGTCACCAGTTTGTTCCGGAATGTATCGTTCTGAAACCGGACAATCTGGACACGCACGCCTATTGGATGCCGCAGACCTGCGCCTATCGCCTGCTGTGGGAGGGCAAACCCCTACCCGATTGGCACCCGCTGATCACCGGTGATCCGGCCAGCGTACATGAGGCAGGCGTCTCGGTGCGCGGCTGGACCGTTTCTGAATTCGACACCCCCGAAGAAGACTGGGAAGAGCATATTATCGAGGAGCCGCTCTAAATGCATTTCGCCTCTGACAATTCCGGCCCGGCCAATCCCGAAATCCTCGCAGCACTGAATGCCGCAAACACTGGCTACGCCATGGGCTATGGCGCCGATGAGGAGATGGCCAAGGTCACTTCCCGCATTCGCGAGATCTTTGAGGCGCCGCAGGCCGCGGTCTATCTGGTGGCAACCGGCACGGCGGCCAATGTTCTGGCACTGTCGACTCTGTGCCAGCCCTGGCAGACGGTATTCTGCACCGGCCCGTCCCATATCAATATGGATGAATGTAACGGGCCGGAATTCTATACCGGCGGGGCCAAGCTGACACTGATCACTGGCGAAGACAAAATGACGCCCATCGATCTGCGCAGCGCGATTGAAGGCGAGGAAACCCGTGGCGTACACGGCCCTCAACGCGGACCGGTGTCGATTACACAAGTGACAGAATTCGGCACCGTCTATTCGCTCGACGAACTGCGAGCACTATGCGATGTGGCGAAATCCTATGATCTGCCGGTCCATCTGGACGGCGCGCGTTTTACCAACGCGCTGGTCTCGCTCGGCTGCACCCCGGCGGAGATGACCTGGAAAGCAGGCGTCGATGTGGTGTCCTTTGGCGGCACCAAGAATGGCTGCATGGGGGTTGAGGCGGTGATCTTCTTTGACCCGGCAAAGGCGCAGGAGTTCGAATATCGCCGCAAACGCGGAGCTCATCTGTTCTCCAAACACCGTTATCTGTCGGCGCAGATGCTGGCCTATCTGACCGATGATCTGTGGCTGAGAAACGCCCGCACCGCCAATGCAAAAGCCGCGCGTCTGACTGCGGGCTTGCGCGATGCGGGGGCCCAGTTCAGTCATGAACCGCAGGCCAATATGATCTTTGCCGCGCTGCCCCGCGCGACCCATCAGCGGCTGTTCGATGCGGGCGCCGTCTATCACCTCTGGGACGGAACTCTGGACGGCGCCGCAGAGGAAGAGGTTACAGCGCGCTTTGTCTGTGACTGGTCTATCGGCGACGATCAGATCGACGCGTTTCTGGCGCTGCTGTAGGTCATATCCTGAGGGCAGCGGTTCCAACGGCTGCCTTCAGACTGCCGCCACCGAGGCCGAAGACATCGCGCCCATGACGCTCTCGCGGTTGAGGAAATGCCGCGCCATGTCACCCGCAAACCCGGTCTTACGGTACCCGACACCAACAACGCGTGTCACCGGGTCAACATCCGAAATCTCACGCAACACGAGGCCACGATGGGCCTCACCATGGGACATCGGCATCAGCGCCACCCCCAGCCCGGCTGCCACCAGATCCATCAGCTGGGCATCATGGATTGCACTCGCTGCCACCCGCAGCCCCGCCGATACCGCCTCCCCCTGCGCCAGCCCGGTCAGAAAGCGATCGGCGCTCGGGCAGTAAGGGCGGGCGATCAGCGCCTCCCCGGCCAGATCGGCGAGCGTCAGCGTTGCCTTCGCCAACAGCGGATGGGCACTGTGAAATGCGAGGCCGTAACGCTCCTGCCAAAGCGGGTGATACCCGCAGCCACGCGGCAGGCAGCTTTCGGCGACAAACTGCAGATCTGCCTGCAGTGCATCATCGGTGAATTGGAACTGCGCCCGCGGCACCGCGCGGCGGATCCGAGCCAGCCCGGCTTCAAACGACGCCATCATCACATCCGGTGCGCAATACACCCGCACCATACGCGCCACATGACCCTTCAGCCGTGCCTCAAGCTGGCTCACCTGCGCCAGAACACCCCCGGCCTGACTATACAGCTCATGGCCGAGCGCGGTTGGGGTTAGCCCATCCCTGCTGCGGTGAAACAATGGCCCGTCATAGCGATCTTCAAGCCGGGCAATCGCGGCAGAGACCGATGGCTGGCGTACATCGCAGGCGCGAGCCGCGGCGCTGAAGGTCCCTAACTCATAGGCAGCGCGGAAGTATCGAAGCGGTGTGAGATCATCCATAGATCAAAACTATATCAAAGATAGATGGCAGAGCAATTCCCTATGCCCGATTTCTTTGCGATCCTGTCTTCACACCCAACAGGAGAACACCATGCCCGCAACCAATCTGGCCACCGCCCCCGGCACCGATACCACATCGCAACCTGCCATCGAGCAGCTGCTCCGGCTTTTTGAAGCGGGCGATCCCGCGCTGATGGGCTTTATCGCGCCGGACATTGATTTCCGTATTGATCATTACCGCGACAGCGACGGTGTCGACGTCAGCTGGCAACAGGCCACGGATATTGAAGGCTTCGGCGTGATCCTGTCCCGGCTTGGGCCGGAGGTGTTTCCCCAGGGCACCAAAATTGTCGGGCTAAGCTCACAGGATCTGGGCGATGGCTGGTACAACACCCGCTTTCATCAACGCTATCACTACGCTGTGCGTGGCCGCATGGTGGAGAGCGTCACCTTCATCTTGTCGCATCAGGCGGATGGAAAAATTGACTATTTTCGCGAAACCGTCACCACAGTGAACGATATCTGATCCCAGGATATCGCCCCAGGACCCTCAAAAACGCGAAGCCGAGGCGCAGTGCCGCCTCGGGTTTCTATGGTCACACAGCCCCGGCAAGGGACATGATGGATAACTTAGACTTGAGCTGGTGCTGGTACGATCTCCGGCCAGAATCCCTGCAGCAGCGCGGCGGTTTCAGCAGGATGGGTGATGGGCAGCATATGCCCCGCGCTGTCAATCCGGCGGCAGGTCACATCCGGCAGCCGGGCAGCCAGCGCACGAATAACCTCATGCATGATGGGTTGGCTCTTGCCGCCATCAATCAGTAGACAGGGCATCGTCACGCGCCCCAGCTTCTCCGGCGTCAGTACCCCCAGCATATCCTCATAGACCTGCGTATCGCAGGCCATCACGGCTGGAAAACTGCGCACCATGGCGTCTCGGGCGCTTTCGGGAAGGTCGTTCCACTTTGGATGGCCTGCGCCCCAGGCCCGATTGAACAGCCGTGTCGCATGTTCAACGTCGCCGCGCAGATATGTTTCGCGCACCGTCACGTGATCCCTGCGCAGCGCCTCAACGGCTGCCGGATCCGCAGTTGCCGCGGCGGCGGCGAGCGAGAAGAACACCGGCTCAACCATCACCAGAGACCGCACAAGATCCGGGCGCAACTGGGCCATTGCCAAAACAACAGTGGCACCAAAAGAATGACCGATCAGATCAATCGGCCCCTCTTTGGCGAGGTTTTCAGCCTCAATCAGAGCCAGACCTGCCTCTGCGTTGCGCAACTGCAGCAACCCCTCGCCATCCCAGTCTGGGCTACGGCCGTGGGACAACATGTCAAAGCTGGAGACCGTGACTTGTTCTTCCAGAATAGTAGCCAACCCGCGCCAGGCACCCGAGTGAGCCAGCGAACAATGAACTGCCACCACTTTTCTGGGGCCACCTCCCAAAACATGGCTGGCGACAGGCTGCGTCAGCCCGTTAGAAATCACCGCCATCATTGCCACCCTGGCGTGGCGATGAGGCCCCCTTCAACCAATACCATTATTGTCCACGCCTCCCCGCAACCCCAGCAGGTTTCCCCTGCTCTGTCCTTCGCCACCATGGGCCTGTTCCCCCGCATTAAATCTAGGCGCGACGGTACGCCCATGCTAAGCGGGGTTCAACATCACGAATCTGTCACACTGCCATTGCTGCCTGGGGATAACAGCCAATGCCGACCTTGAACGAACCCAAGCTGATTGCTGGGAACGCCAATCTTCCGCTTGCCGAAACCATTACCCGCCGCATGTCGATGCACCGCGGTGTCGATCAGGGCCTCGTCGATGCTCGTGTCGAACGGTTCAACGACGGCGAAATCTTCGTCGAAGTCTATGAGAACGTCCGTGGCGAGGACATGTTCATCATTCAGCCGACCTCGAACCCGGCCAATGACAACCTGATGGAACTGCTGATCATCGCCGATGCGCTGCGCCGTTCCTCGGCCCAGCGGATCACTGCGGTGATCCCGTATTTCGGCTATGCCCGTCAGGATCGCCGCACCAAGGCGCGCACACCGATTTCAGCCAAACTGGTTGCCAATATGCTGACCGGCGCAGGGATCGAGCGGGTCCTGACCATGGACCTGCACGCCGCACAGATCCAGGGCTTCTTTGATATCCCCGTGGACAACCTCTATGCTTCGCCGATCTTTGCACTGGATGTGAAAAACCAGTTCAAGGACAACATGGACGAACTCATGGTGGTCTCCCCCGACGTGGGCGGCGTGGCCCGTGCCCGTGAACTGGCCAAGCGCATCAATGCGCCGCTGTCGATCGTCGACAAACGCCGTGAAAAAGCCGGGGAAGTTGCCGAGATGACTGTTATTGGCGATGTGACCGACAAGATCTGTCTGATCATCGACGACATGTGCGACACGGCTGGCACCCTCTGCAAGGCCGCTCAGGTCCTGCTCGACAATGGCGCCAAAGAGGTCCACGCCTATATCACCCACGGGGTAATGAGTGGCCCCGCAGTGGAACGCGTCACCAACTCGGTGATGAAATCGCTGGTGCTGACCGACACCATTCAGCCGACCGAAGCGGTTCTCGGCGCGCCGAACATCCGCATCCTGCCGACCGCCCCCCTCTTCACTCAGGCGATCCTCAATATCTGGCACGGCACCTCTGTATCCTCGCTGTTTGAGGACAAGACACTGGTTCCGATCTACGAGTCGCTGTCGCGCAACGGCTAAGCCGCGCCCTTAGACGTAGAGAATTTGAACCCCACGCCCGGCACCCGGCGCGTGGGGTTTTTCGTTGCAGGCCCGTCCATGTCATCGCCCCGGTAGAAGTGCTAAACTGCCAGACGTCGCGAAGCGGGAGTGAGGCGCATGAAACACTATCAGGGTGGCTGCTTGTGTGGTGCCGTCAGGGTCACCACGTCCGGTCCGCCGCTCAGGGTTGGCATCTGCCACTGCCGGAACTGCCGCAGACATCACGGGGCGTTGTTTTATGCCGCCGCTATCTTTCCCACGCAGGCGGTCCACGTTGACGGCAGGCCGCGCCACTATAAGGGACGCTATTTCTGCGGTACCTGCGGGTCCTCAGTCTTTGCCAAAACGGGGGGTGAAATCGAGGTGCATCTGGGCAGTCTGGACGACACAGGTGGTCTGACGCCTGACTATGAGCTTTGGTGCGACCGACGTGAGCACTGGTTGCCCGAGTTCGCGGGCACAATCCGACACAACAAGGACCGAGACAGCGATTAGAGCCGTCTAGGGCACGTCCCAGTCGTCCGCAAAGGGCAGTGTACCGATGGCCATCCAGGCGGCCCGTATCCGTGCGATACGACTGTCGTTCCAGGTGCGAAAGACCACCTCGAACCCGTCGGGAGTGATGGTTTCAGCGACCAGCTCGGCCCGGATCGCGGCCCCGGAATCGATATCCATCAATGAACTGGACAGATGCACCGCAGGTATCTCCGCAAAGGGTTCGGAAAACCGCACCTTGCGTCGACGTTCGCGTGGGCCCGCCCCTGTCCACATGCTGCCGCCATTCTCGAACTCCGAGAAAATCTCGATATCGCCCTGATCCACCCCAAGCCTGGGGCTGTGTACCCGTTTCATACTGCGTGCCCGCCCCCGCTGCTGCACCCTGCCCGTTTTTCACTCTTTGCGTGATCCCCGCGGCAAGAGTGCCAAAAAACAAAACCGGCCCGCAAGGGGCCGGTTCATATTCTTCTGCCATGGCTCTGAGAAATCAGAGGCTCATATGTGTGCCCAGGGCTTCCATATCAGCAAGCAGCTTCGCCGCATCTTCAACGAGACCATGCGGTTGATCAGTGTCCTGCACAGCCTTGTAGGTCGTGCGGGCCTCTTCAATCAGCTCGTCCAGTTGCGCGCGCGTCAGCTGGTCCATGGGGATTGCCTTCTCAGCAAGGACAGACAGACCGTCAGCGCCGATTTCAGCAAACCCACCGGTGACCAGGTATTCCGATGTGCCTTGCGGGCTTTCGACCCGCAGGACACCCGGACGCAGCGTGGTGATGGTCGGCGCATGATTGGCCATAGCCGTCATGTCGCCTTCCGCGCCGGGGATCATTACCGCGGTCACCGGGAGCGACGCCAGGCGGCGCTCCGGGCTCACGAGGTCGAATTGCATCGTATCAGCCATCAGGGCCCTCCTTAGGCCGCGTCAGCAGCCATTTTCTCGGCTTTTGCGATCACCTCATCGATGCCGCCAACCATGTAGAAGGCGCCTTCGGGCAGGTGGTCGTATTCGCCAGCCACAACGGCCTTGAACGACGCTATGGTGTCCTCAAGCGGAACCTGCTTGCCGTCTGCACCGGTGAAGACCTTCGCAACGTCGAACGGCTGGGACAGGAAGCGCTGGATCTTACGTGCGCGGGTCACGGTCAGCTTGTCCTCTTCGGACAGTTCGTCCATGCCGAGGATCGCGATGATGTCCTGAAGCGACTTGTAGCGCTGAAGGATCTGCTGAACGTCGGACGCCACGGCATAATGCTCTTCGCCAACGATGGAAGGATCCATCAGGCGCGATGTGGAGTCGAGCGGGTCAACAGCCGGGTAGATACCCAGTTCCGAGATCGAACGGTTAAGAACGGTGGTCGCGTCCAGGTGGGCAAAGGTGGTTGCCGGTGCCGGGTCGGTAAGGTCGTCCGCGGGAACGTACACAGCCTGGATCGAGGTGATCGAGCCGTTCTTGGTCGAGGTAATACGTTCCTGCATCGCACCCATGTCGGTCGCCAGCGTCGGCTGGTAGCCCACAGCCGAAGGAATACGACCCAAGAGAGCCGACACCTCGGAACCCGCCTGCGTAAAGCGGAAGATATTGTCCACAAAGAACAGAACGTCGGTGCCGGACTGGTCACGGAACTGTTCCGCCAGGGTCAGACCGGTCAGAGCAACACGGGCACGCGCACCCGGAGGCTCGTTCATCTGGCCATAGACCAGAGCAACCTGCGACTCTTCCAGGTTATCGGGTTTGATAACGTTGGACTCGATCATTTCGTGGTAGAGGTCGTTGCCTTCACGGGTCCGTTCACCAACACCCGCGAACACGGAGAAGCCCGAGTGCACTTTTGCGATGTTGTTGATCAGTTCCATGATGAGAACGGTTTTGCCAACGCCGGCGCCGCCGAACAGACCAATCTTACCACCCTTGGCGTATGGGGCGAGAAGGTCGATCACCTTGATGCCGGTCACCAGCACTTCGGATTCGGTGGACTGGTCGCTGAACTCAGGGGCGGGCTGGTGGATGGCGCGGGTTTCCGCGGCCACAACAGGGCCCTGCTCGTCAACGGGCTCACCCACAACGTTCAGGATGCGGCCCAGGGTTGCGTTGCCGACGGGGATCGAGATCGGTGCATCGGTGTCAGCTACGGCCTGACCGCGAACCAGACCTTCGGTCGCATCCATCGCGATGGTACGGACGGTGTTTTCGCCCAGGTGCTGAGCAACTTCCAGAACCAGCGTCTTACCGTTGTTGTCGGTGGTCAGCGCGTTCAAGATCGCCGGCAGGTGGTCGTCGAATTGAACGTCCACAACGGCGCCGATGATCTGGGTCACCTTGCCTTTTGCATTTGCCATATTTCGTCTCCGGTTTTCTTTTAGAGCGCCTCAGCGCCCGAAATAATTTCAATCAGCTCGTTGGTGATCACGGCCTGACGCGAGCGGTTGAACTCAATGGTCAGCTTGTCGATCATCTCGCCCGCGTTGCGGGTCGCGTTGTCCATCGCGCTCATCCGGGCACCCTGTTCGGAGGCCCCATTTTCCAGCAGCGCTGCAAAGATCTGCGTAGCGACACCGCGCGGCAGCAGGTCGGCCAGAATGGCTTCTTCGCTGGGCTCGTAGTCGTAGACGGCAGAGCTGGTCGCAGCGTCGTCTTCCTTGGCATCAAAGGACGCCGGGATCACCTGCTGGGCAGTCGGCACCTGGGTCACAACGTTGACGAACTTCGCATAGAAGAGCGTGGCAACATCGAATTCCCCGGCATCAAAGCGGGCCAGCACATCCTTGGCGATGTCCTGCGCATTGACGTAGCCAAGGCGTTTGACTTCGCTCAGATCCACATGACCGACAAAATAGTCGCCAAGGTCGCGTTTCATCGCGTCCCGGCCTTTTTTGCCAACCGTCAGGATCTTGACGGTCTTGCCCGCCGCGACCAGTTCCTGGGCTTTCACCCGGGCCAGCTTGGCGATGTTGGAGTTGAAGCCCCCGCAGAGCCCGCGTTCGGCGGTCAGTACGACCAGGAGATGAACCTGGTCGCTACCGGTGCCGGCAAGCAGCTTGGGTGCAGAATCGCTGCCACCGACAGATGCGGCCAGCCCCGCCATAACGGCGTTGAACCGTTCGGCGTAGGGACGCGCATCCTCGGCAGCCTCTTGGGCGCGGCGCAGTTTTGCGGCCGCGACCATCTGCATGGCCTTGGTGATCTTGCGGGTCGATTTGACCGACGCGATCCTGTTTTTAAGGTCTTTAAGGTTAGGCAACGCCTGATCCCCCCTTAAGCGAAGTCAGCTGCGAACGCGTCCAGAGCTGCTTTGATCTTGTCGGCTGCGTCACCCTTGATCTTCGGATCTTCGGTGGTGATCCAGTCGAGCAGGTCCTGATGCTTGCCGCGCAGATGCGCCAGCAGGCCAGCCTCGTAGCGGCCAACTTCCTTTACGTCGACTTTGTCGAGGTAGCCGTTGGTGCCTGCGAAGATCACACAGACGATCTCTGCGTTGGTCAGCGGTGCATACTGAGGCTGTTTCATCAGCTCGGTCAGACGCGCACCACGGTTCAGCAGCTGCTGGGTTGCGGCGTCCAGATCGGAACCGAACTGCGCAAAGGCCGCCATTTCGCGGTACTGAGCCAGTTCCAGTTTCACCGGGCCAGCGACGGATTTCATCGCGTTGGTCTGAGCCGAGGAGCCCACACGCGAAACCGACAGACCGGTGTTCACCGCAGGACGGATGCCCTGATAGAACAGTTCGGTTTCCAGGAAGATCTGACCGTCGGTGATCGAAATCACGTTGGTCGGAATAAACGCGGACACGTCGCCGCCCTGGGTTTCGATCACGGGCAGCGCTGTCAGCGAGCCTGCACCGAATTCTTCGTTCAGCTTCGCGGAACGTTCCAGCAGACGGGAGTGGAGGTAGAAAACGTCACCAGGATAAGCTTCACGGCCCGGCGGACGACGCAGCAGCAGGGACATCTGGCGATAGGCCACAGCCTGTTTGGAGAGGTCATCATAGATGATCAGCGCGTGCTTGCCGCTGTCGCGGAAGTATTCGGCCATCGCGGTCGCGGCATAGGGTGCCAGGAACTGCATCGGGGCCGGTTCCGACGCGGTTGCAGCAACCACGATCGAATATTCCATCGCACCGGTTTCTTCCAGCTTCTTCACCAGCTGAGCCACGGTCGAGCGCTTCTGGCCGACGGCAACATAAACACAGTACAGCTTCTTGGATTCGTCATCACCAGCGGCGTCGTTGTAGACTTTCTGATTCAGGATCGCGTCCAGAGCAACGGCGGTTTTACCGGTCTGACGGTCACCAATGATCAACTCTCGCTGGCCACGGCCGATCGGGATCATCGCGTCCACGGACTTGAGGCCCGTTGCCATCGGTTCGTGAACCGATTTACGCGGGATGATGCCCGGTGCTTTCACGTCAGCAACTTTACGCTCTGCCGCGTTGATCGGGCCCTTGCCGTCCAGCGGGTTGCCCAGACCGTCGACAACGCGACCCAGCAGCTCGGGGCCTGCAGGAACGTCCACGATGGAGTTGGTGCGCTTGACGGTGTCACCTTCTTTAATGTCACGGTCGGAGCCGAAGATAACGATACCGACGTTGTCGGCTTCGAGGTTCAGCGCCATGCCCATGATGCCGCCGGGGAATTCGACCATCTCGCCGGCCTGGACATTGTCGAGACCGTAGACACGGGCGATACCGTCACCAACGGACAGCACGCGGCCAATTTCTGCCACCTCGGCTTCTTGACCAAAATTCTTGATCTGGTCTTTCAGGATCGCAGAAATCTCTGCTGCTTGGATACCCATTTATCCGACCTCTTTCATTGCGTTCTGTAGGGAGTTGAGCTTGGAGCGGATCGAGTTGTCGATCATCTTCGAGCCCACTTTAACGACAAGACCGCCAATGATGCTTTCATCGACGGTTGCATTGATTACGACCTTCTTGCCAGTGCGCTCAGCCAAGGTCTTGGCCAGCTTTTCGCTCTGGGTCTTGGTCAGCGCCTTGGCCGATGTGACATCGGCGGTGATCTCACCACGGGTTTCGGCCAGGCGTGCGCGCAGGGCGTCAAGCAGCGCAGGCAGCACAAACAGGCGGCGCTTTTCGGCCATCAGCGTCAGCGCATTGCTCAGAACCGGGTCCAGGCCCATTTTCTTGGCAATCGCGGTGATCGCTGTTCCCTGCTCCTGACGCGACACCAGGGGTGACGTGATCAGATCGCGGAGATCTTCACTATCCGCCAAAGCGGCAGACAGGTCATTGATGCTGGTTTCAAGGCTATCAAGCGCCTTGCTCTCTTCGGCGATCTCAAAGATCGCGGTGGCATAGCGCGCGGCAATGCCTGCGGAGATCGAAGCTGGTTCGGACACGTCCACCCTTCCGATATTGGCCCCGGTTGGCTGACCTAGTGCAGGCGGCGTCCGGGGGCGTGAGGTCTCCCCACAATTTGGTGGGGCGTCAAAATCAGCGTGGATGTAGCAGAGCGTTGGCAACCTATCAACTGCCTTGGACGGCAGGGTGAAAAAGGAAGTTATAAGCGTTTTCAAATGATTAGACGATAACGCCCGATGAAACGACAGAACATGCGTCAAAAAAACCAACTTTAGGGGTCAATTTTGCGATTCCAAATCAGCAAAAAACACGCCTTGCAGGTGAAAAAACCTCCAAACCGTCGAAAATGAGCGCTGAAAGCGCGATTTTGAACCATCAGCGGGGAATCAAGCCGCCAACTGCCCAGCGTCGGCTCCCGTAACGTCACGCCATTCGCCGCACCAAGATTAAGACCTGCCTATTTGAGACCGCCCGAATTTCCGCCGCCTGTCCAGCCCAAGGCGCCCGCGACGCAGCGTCCTGCGCTGGCGACCCATGGTCAACCAAGGTAGAAACCCACCCTGCTGATCAGGTCCGAGACGTTGCGTTGGCTCAAGCCGGCTCCGGGAGCGGGTTGGACAACCCTTCCAGCACCCGGATCGGACTGGGCGGTCGCAGCCGGGTCATCTCGCCGCGCTGGGGATGCACCTGCTTGCTGACCTCAACAAGAAACACGCCGCCCCCCAGCATCGCCGGCAACCGGTCGCCCATACGTTCAAACAATGGGCCGGATTTCAGCCAAAAGCGGCGCTGACTGGGCGGCAGATAGAGCGCCGCAGAATGCCGCTCTACGGTGAACTGATGCAGCCGCAGCTGATTTTCCACCTGGCTCAGCGTATAGGGCCGCCCAAACCCGAACGGCGTCACATCCGACCGCGCCCAAAGGCCTGCGCGATTGGGCACAACAAACACGGCTCGCCCGCCGGGACCAAGCACCCGCCAGCATTCCTCCAGAAGATGCGACGGCCGATCCGAGGTCTCAAGCCCGTGCAACAACACCAGCCGGTCGACATGTCCGGTTTCAATCGGCCAGGCTGTCTCCTCGCAGAGAACCGAAACATTGGGCAGTCCCGCAGGCCATTGCATCACCCCCTGCGGCCCCGGCATCAATGCCATGACCCGTCGCGCCTCGGCCAGATAGGGGCGCAGCAATGGTGCGGCAAAGCCAAAGCCCGCAACCGTCTGTCCCGCCGCTTCGGGCCATAATTCGAGCAGCCGCCCACGGATTGACGCCTGCGCTGCCCGCCCCAGGGTGCTGCGATAATAGAAATTCCTCAGATCCTGAACATCAAGATGCATTGCGGGCGTCCGTTGCTTGGGCCAATCTGAGGCCAGTCGCCGTCAGTTTACCCATCGAGAAGCGAATGACCATGCCCCTTGAGATCGTTACCCTGCCCTGTCTCTCCGACAACTATGCCTTTTTGCTGCACAATGCCGACAGCAGTCAGACCGCGCTGGTGGATGCGCCCGAAGCCACCGCCATTCGCGCCGAACTGGACCGCCGCGGCTGGGGGTTGGATCAGATCTTGCTCACGCATCATCACTGGGATCACATTGACGGCGTTGCGGAGCTGCGCGCCGCCTATGACCCACAAATCATCGGAGCCAAGGCTGACGCCCATCGCCTGCCCGAGCTGGACCTGGAAGTGGTAGAAGGCGACAGTTTCACCTGCCTTGGCCATGACGTCCGCGTGCTGGATGTTTCCGGGCATACGGTTGGTCATATCGCCTTTCACGTCCCGAATGCCGCCGCACTCTTCACCGCAGACAGCCTGATGGCGCTGGGATGTGGCCGCTTGTTTGAGGGAACACCGGAACAAATGTGGCAGAGCCTGCAGAAACTCGCAGCCCTGCCGGGAGACACGACGGTCTATTCCGGCCATGAGTATACCCAGTCCAATGCCCGCTTCGCACTCACAATCGAGCCGGATAACGCCGCGCTGCAACGCCGCTGCACAGCCATTGATGCCGCCCGCGCCGATGATCTGCCAACCGTGCCCTCGCGGTTGCAGGACGAACTGGACACTAACCCCTTCCTGCGGGCACATCTCGACAGCCTGAAGACCGCGGTTGGAATGCCGGACGCCTCGGCGGCAGCAGTCTTCGCCGAAATTCGGACCCGGAAGGACAAGTTTTGACCGTGCCAGGCCCCTTTTCACGGCACAGTCACGATAAATGTGACAAGAAATTGCAAGAAAGAACTTGAAGCCGGGCAACTATCAACCAAACTCTAATACTATCAGGACATGGTTGGACTGTGGAAGGCTAGGCATCCGTCCCGCAGCCTCACCGCCAACCCAAGACCAAGAGGAGCACGCCCGTGCCTTCATTCTCGAGCACTTTGGAACAGGCCATTCACGCCGCGCTTGCGCTGGCAAACGAACGGCGTCACGAATTCGCAACCCTGGAACACCTGCTGCTTGCCCTGCTGGACGAGCCTGAGGCGTCACGCGTTATGCGCGCCTGCAGCGTGGACCTCACCGAGTTGCGCGCGACCCTTGTCGAATTTGTCGATGAGGATCTCGCCAATCTGGTCACTGATATCGACGGCTCAGAAGCGGTTCCAACCGCTGCCTTTCAGCGCGTGATCCAACGCGCCGCCATCCATGTACAAAGCTCCGGCCGGACTGAGGTCACAGGTGCAAATGTTCTGGTGGCCATCTTCGCCGAGCGTGAGAGCGACGCAGCCTATTTCCTGCAGGATCAGGACATGACCCGCTATGATGCGGTGAACTTCATTGCCCATGGCGTAGCCAAGGATCCGGCTTTTGGTGAATCCCGCCCGGTCTCCGGCTCCCCGGAAGTCGAGGATGAACCTCAGCCAACCACCGAGGGCGACAAGAAAGAGAGCGCGCTGGCGAAATACTGCGTCGATCTCAATGAGAAATCCCGCGAAGGTGACATTGACCCTCTGATCGGGCGAAGCCACGAGGTTGAGCGCTGCATTCAGGTGCTGTGCCGCCGTCGCAAAAACAACCCCCTACTGGTCGGCGATCCCGGGGTTGGCAAAACCGCCATCGCCGAAGGTCTCGCGCGCAAGATTGTCGCTGGTGAAACCCCTGAGGTCTTGTCGGAAACCACCATCTACTCGCTCGACATGGGCGCGCTGCTGGCAGGCACCCGCTATCGCGGTGACTTTGAGGAACGCCTGAAAGCCGTGGTGACCGAGCTGGAAGATCACCCCGACGCAGTGCTGTTTATCGATGAGATCCACACCGTGATTGGCGCTGGGGCAACATCTGGTGGCGCGATGGACGCCTCTAACCTGCTGAAGCCCGCCCTTCAGGGCGGCAAGCTGCGCACCATGGGATCCACCACCTATAAGGAATTCCGTCAGCATTTTGAGAAAGACCGCGCCCTGTCGCGCCGGTTCCAGAAAATCGACGTGAATGAGCCTTCGGTTGAAGATTCCATCGAGATCCTGAAGGGGTTGAAGCCCTATTTCGAGGAGCATCACGGCATCCGCTTTACCAGCGATGCGATCAAATCTGCGGTCGAACTGTCGGCCCGCTACATCAATGATCGCAAACTGCCGGACAAGGCCATTGACGTCATTGATGAGGCAGGCGCCGCCCAGCATCTGGTGGTGGAAAGCAAGCGCCGCAAGACCATCGGCGTCAAGGAGATCGAGGCCGTTGTCGCCAAAATCGCCCGAATCCCGCCGAAGAATGTCTCCAAGGACGATGCCGAAGTGCTGAAGGATCTGGAACGCTCGCTAAAACGGGTGGTGTTCGGTCAGGACGCCGCAATTGATGCCCTGTCCAGTGCCATCAAACTGGCGCGGGCGGGCCTGCGTGAGCCGGAAAAACCCATCGGCAACTACCTCTTTGCAGGCCCCACCGGTGTCGGCAAGACCGAGGTGGCCAAGCAACTCGCCGATACGCTTGGCGTAGAGCTGCTGCGGTTTGACATGTCGGAGTACATGGAGAAACACGCGGTCTCCCGCCTGATCGGCGCGCCTCCGGGCTATGTCGGTTTCGATCAGGGTGGCCTGTTGACCGATGGTGTCGATCAACATCCCCATTGTGTACTTCTGCTGGATGAAATCGAGAAGGCGCACCCGGATGTCTTCAACATCCTGTTGCAGGTGATGGACAATGGCCAGCTGACCGACCACAACGGTCGCACGGTGAATTTCCGCAACGTGGTGCTGATCATGACCTCGAATGCCGGCGCTTCCGAACAGGCAAAGGCGGCCATTGGCTTCGGCCGTGACCGGCGCGAGGGCGAGGACACCGCCGCGATTGAACGGACCTTCACGCCGGAATTCCGCAACCGTCTGGACGCGGTCATCTCCTTCGCACCGCTGCCCAAGGATGTGATCCTGCAAGTTGTCGAGAAGTTCGTCCTGCAGTTGGAAGCCCAGCTGATGGATCGCAATGTCTCGATCGAGCTGACCCGCAAGGCCGCCGAATGGCTTGCGGACAAGGGCTATGATGACCGGATGGGCGCCCGCCCTCTGGGCCGCGTCATTCAGGAGCACATCAAGAAACCACTGGCCGAGGAGCTGCTGTTCGGCAAACTCGCCAAAGGTGGTCTTGTTAAGGTCGGCATCAAGGATGGCAAACTGGATCTCAGGATCGAAGGCCCAGCCAAACCGCGCATCTCGGGAGACAAGCCGCCCCTTCTGACGGCCGAGTAACCCGATGCGGCTCTTGCCTTTTGCATTTATCTCATCGCTCGCCGCGCCCGTCGCGGCGAGCGATCTCGTTCTGGATTGGCCCGTTGATTGTACTTTGGGCGACAGCTGCCAGATCCAGCAATATGTTGACCGCGCGTTGGGGCCGGCGACACAGGATTTCACCTGCAATCCGCTTACCTACGATGGGCACAAGGGCACAGACATTGCCCTGCCCTACCTGAGCGATATGGATGCTGGCGTCACCGTATTCGCCGCCGCAGATGGCACCGTGGCCGGTAGCCGCGACGGGATGGAAGACCGCTATTCCACCGGCCCCGGCGATCCTGCCATTAAGGGCCGCGAATGCGGCAATGGGGTTCTGCTGCGTCACGGGGATGGTTGGGAAACCCAATACTGCCATATGAAACGCGGCTCCATTCTTGTGAAGTCGGGAGACAAGGTGACTGCAGGCACCCCTTTGGGAGAAATCGGCCTTTCTGGCAGCACACAATTCCCGCATTTGCACCTCTCTGTGCGCAAGGACGGCAAGACGGTTGATCCGTTCGGCCCCCGCATGGAGCGAGGTTGCGGTGCAGACATAGGCACACCGCTCTGGGCAGACGATATCACCTATCAGGCTGGCGGGTTTCTGGGCAGTGGATTTGCCGATCATGTCCCGAAATTTCCCGCCATCAAGGCCGGAACAGCGGATCAGGCTCCCCTGCCCGCCGGGTCAGGCGCATTGGTTTTTTGGGCCTATGCCTTCGGCGCGCGCAGTGGTGATCAGCTGATGCTACGGATCGACGGGCCGGACGGCCCCGTGCTGGAGCAGACTGAGCGGTTGGAGAAAACTCAGGCGCAATTGTTCCGCGCAGCGGGCAAGCGGATCCACGGTGCCGGGCTCCAACCCGGTCGCTACTCCGCCACGGCGACGCTGCTGCGTGACGGAGAGATCATTGATGACCATCAGCAGGACATGACCGTCGAATAAGGATGGGCCAAAGCGAAGCCCTCTTGGCCTCGCCTTGGCTACGCGCTAGTCTACGGTCGCGGTCGGCAGACACCGAGGCGTCGCTGCTCCCGCATGGGAGAGCTAAACCTGCCATCCAATCGAACGGTTTCCATTGCAGATGGCGCCGCGTCGTCAAGCCAGCGACCAACGACCAGGACGGGCGCCAATTGGATGCAATATGACCCGCAAATCTATTCCCTTACAGGTCGATGACCTGTCGCATTTCTCCCGAGCTCTGGCCCGTCAACTGGGGGAGGCCAGTCCACCCCATCTGACGCTGATGAATATGCTGGCGCGCGCGGCCGGATTTCAGAACCTGCAACATCAGCGCGCCGTTCAGGCCGCTGCCGGACGTCTGGCGCAGGCCAATACGGCGCCCTCCGCTGATCACCGGCTGATTGAACGCACACTCACCCAATTTGATGCTTCGGGGCGACTGCTGCGCTGGCCCTCCCGACGGGCGGTGCAGACGCTCGCGCTCTTTGGTCTTTGGGCGGTGTTCCCGCCCGACACACCAATGCCCGAGACGGAAGTGAACAGACTCCTGCTGGCAGAACATGAGTTTGAGGACCCCGCAACCTTACGCCGGACCATGATTTCCTGCGGACTGCTGACGCGTCAGCGAGATGGCAGCAACTACAGGCGGATTGAGCAGGAACCACCGACCGAGGCGAAGGCGCTGATATCCCGCCTGTCAGCGCGGCGAAAACAACGCTCAGCGCTCGCAACTGCGGGACCAGAGGGCAGAGCGACAAGGCGATAACACAGCGCCGTCAGCGTTCGGTGAACTTCAGCTCAATCCGACGATTTTGCGCCCGGGCCGCCGCAGTCTGTGCAGGGTTCACCGGCTGATACTCACCAAACCCATTGGCAGACAGGCGCTCGGGCGGAATGCCCAGCGCCTGCACCATATAGCGCACAACCGACAGGGCGCGTCCCTGGCTTAGCTCCCAGTTGTCGGCAAATTTCGGATGGATACCAAGCGGCGTGTCATCGGTGTGACCATCCACACGGATGATCCAGTTGATCTCCGGCGGGATTGCCGCCGCAACAGCCTGCAGGATACCGGCGACCTTGCCAATTTCCGCCCGCCCGACCGGCGACAAATCCGCGCTCCCCGGGGCAAACAACACCTCAGAGGCAAAGACAAAGCGATCCCCCTCGATCCGCACCCCTTCCTGGTTGCCCAGGACATCCCGCAGGCGGCCGAAGAATTCCGAGCGGTATTGCTCCAGATCCTGGGCCTTGCTGCTCAGCTGTTCGGCCTCGGCTTCCAGTCGCTTACGCTCACTTTCTTCCAGCAGACGGCGGCGGCGTTCCTCGGCAGCGGCCCGCGCCAGTGCGGCGTTCAGATCCTGACCGAGATTTTGCATCTGCACCGATTGTGCGGCGTCACGGGCCTTGTAGTCATCCAGCAGCGCCTGCAACCCACCGAGCTGCTCTCGCAGCGCCGCAACCTGTTGGTTGAGAAGTGCCGTCTGTCGCTGCGCCTCCTCTGACACCGCCTGCTCCGTGCTGAGGCTCTCGCGGGCCTGTGCCAAGAGGGCCGCGCGCTGTTCGGCGAGGCTGGCCAGATCTGCGGTTTCCGCGGCCCGCTCTTCGCCCTCAGTCAGCGCTGCAAGCAGGCGTTGTTGCAGCACCTCCCGGTCAGCAGCCGCTGCATTGGCCTGTTCCAGCTGAGACAGGGCCTCCAGCAGACGCTGTTCCGTTTCAGCCTGTTCTGTTGCTGTATTTTCCAACTCAGAGGTTGCCGCGTCGCGGCTCTCACGAAGCTGCTCCAGCTCTGCCTGCAGTGCGGCAACCTGTGAATCGGCGTTGATCTGCGCGGTTTCCAACTGTGCGAGAACGCGGGTCAAGCGCTCGGCCAATGCGTCACGGTCCGCGTTTGCCACCTTTGCGACATCCAGCGCGTCTAACACGTCCGCCAACTGCGCATCCAATTGCTCCTTGGCGGTTTCCGCGGCCGCCAGCAACGTCAGCGTATCTTCCGCGGCCTGACGCTGTTCTTCCAGGGCCAGTGTCATCGCCGTCAATTCCGCGTCTGCTGTCTTCAAGCGATTTCGCAGCGCCTCTGCGGCAGCCGCCTCCGCAAGACGTGCAGCCTCTGCATCGGTCAGCTCCGCTTCCAACTGCGAAGCTGCTGCACTTGCCTCAGACGCCTGCCCTTCGAGATCAGCAACAAGCGCTTCCAGCGCCTCCCGCTTGGCTGCGGCAAGGCGCGCAGCCTCTGTCTGGGCATCGATTTCATCGCGACTGGCCGCAAGAGCCTGCGACAGCGCGTCCCGCTCGCCTTCCAGATCGCTCTGTGCCGCCTGCAGCGCTGCCCGCTCTGCGGTCAGATCACGGATGGTGGCGTTGGCGTCCTGCTGTTGCAGCAGCAACTGGGCGACCTGCGCCTCAAAATCGCTGATCTCGCCCCGCGCAGCTGCAAGGTCTGCCTCTGCTGTTTCCAACGCACCCTGGGTGGTTCCAAGCGTGGCCGACAGCGCCCCAAGCCGCGCCTGCAATTGACTGTTCGCACGTTCTTCGAGGCCCAGAGCATCAGCGAGCGCCCCGACTTCTGCTGCCAGCTCATCCAGCTGGCTTTCCTGCCCGGAAATCGTCTCTCGCAGGACAAACTGGACCACCATGAAAATGGTCAGGAGGAACATCAAGACCAGCAGCAAACCGGTCATCGCATCTACGAATCCCGGCCAGATCGAGGCCTGAAAACGCTGTCCGGTGCGACGTGACAAAGCCATGGCTTAATCCTCGGACCCGCGCGCGCTGCGACCCAACCCACGTGGTCTGGCAAAGGCTTTGACCAAGAGGTCGATATCTTTGCGCAATTCAGCAAGGCTTTCCTGACGTCCGGCGGAGATTTCCTCAAGGATACGCAGCATCTGCACATCGATGGAGCGCAGCCGCATCCGGCTTTCGGCGTCCAGCCCGACATCTCCCTGAGCACGCATCAGCTCGGTCAGGGCTTCCTGCCCGACAGCCACCCGTTCAAGCGCGCGCGCGGTGCCTTCGGACTGATCCTGCCGCCGGTTCATATCCGTGATCGCATCAACCAGCGCGGACAGCTTCTGATCCACCCCGGCGCGCCCTTCGGATGATTGGACGAACATCGCCTGCAGCGCATCCATTTGCTCGGTCATACTGTCCAGCACCCCAGCAAGCGCACTGTTTTCACCGCCACCTGTCTCTTCACCGGAGGAGAAACTGACCCGAGTGAAGGAGGAAAGCCATTCCTCAAGCTCGCGGTAGAACCGGTTCTGACCATGACCTGCAAACAGCTCCAGCAGGCCAACAATCAGCGACCCTGCCAGCCCCAGCAATGATGAGGCAAAAGCAACACCCATGCCCCCCAGCTGCGCCTCAAGCCCGGTCATCAGCCGATTGAACACCGCAATACCCTCTTCCCCCTCCTGCGGGGCAAGGCTGCGAATGGTATCCACCACCGCAGGTACTGTGGTCGCCAGACCGTAAAAGGTCCCCAGAAGGCCGAGAAAAATCAATAGATTGACGATGTAACGCGTAATTTCGCGCTCTTCATCAATCCGCGTGGCAACGGAATCCAGGATCGACCGGGTCGACGAGGACCCCAGCTGCATCCGCGCGCCCCGTGAGCGCAACAGCGAGGCCAGCGGCGCCAGCATCGACGGCGGGCGATCATCATCACTGGTCACCCCGGCGGCGAACCCTTCGATCCAGCGCACCGACCCGATCAGCTGCAGCACCTGCCAGAAACAGGCCATCACACCAAAGACAAACACCAGCAGGATAAACCCGTTAAGCCAGGGATTGGCCTCAAAAACCGGCAGGACCCGCGGCAGCGCCACAAAGGCCCCAACCCCCGACAGCCCAAGGGCAATCAGCATCATGATGATCTGGCGTACCGGTTGGGAAAACTGCGGCCTGCTTTCGCGGTCTGGCTGCGCCATGGTCTGTGGCTCCTGACACTTTATTGGTGTTCTTGCAGAACCGGAGCCTATAGGCAAAACCTCAAAAGAGCCAAGGCTTTATGATGCAAGATCCCGCACACGCGCCGACAGCCAATCCAAATCGGCATCGCGCAACCCGATCTCGGCCAGATGCTCCGCCGTATTAAAGAGGTATTCGGTATTGGGACCACGCCCGCCAACCGCCTCCGCAATGATCCGCGCCTGAGTTTCCAGACTGATACCACCGCAATATTGATTGTGATCCGGGTCAATCACATAGGTGACCGCCGTCACGTCCCCCCCGCTGGCCAGCTGGACCGTCAGATCTTTCTCCACATAGGCCGAGGAGATCAGCTCCCGCGCCCGCAGCTCCTGCAATGTCTGTTCCTCGTGGCCCGCTTCAACCGCCAGCGCGATCCCGGTGCAGGCGGCGCCATCTATCGCGTCCAATGCCAGAACCAGCCCCGGCTTCTCCTCGCTGCCGCGATGATGGATGGATTTCATGCAGAAGGACCGGGCATACCCCGGCAGCGTCGCGACTTCGCGGCGGGCGACCGGAAAGCCCGGGTTCCACAACAAAGATCCGTATCCAAATACCCACATGGTCATGACGCTGGCCCTTTTTTGATCGCGGTCTATAAACATCAAATTCAACGTCCAGAAAAGAGGCCGAATGATGATCCGATGGACAAAACTGCTGTTGATTGCCGCCTGCGTCTGGAGCCTTTACTGGGCCATTGCGGGCTGGGGCCTGCGTCAGGGGCTTGATGGTTGGTTTGCCGAGCAACAGCGTCAGGGCTGGCAGGCGGATTATGCAGCACTGCATACCACGGGCTTTCCCTTGCACCACCATCATCGGATCACCACCCCTGCCCTTGCTGATCCCGGCACAGGGTTGGCCTGGCGCGCCGATTGGCTCGACATTCGCAGCCTCGCGATATGGCCTGGCACCCTAACGCTGCGACTGCCACCAACGCCGCAGAAACTCTCCTATTTCGACGCCACCACCACCATTCAGGCCGATGGGTTACGCGCCGATTTGCAGCTCGCTCCCGGGTCCGCGCTCGACCTCGAAGAGCTGCGCGCGCAGTCCAATGACTGGAGCCTAAAGAGCGATGACAAACTGGATCTAAGCGGTGAGACCTTTGCGCTGGAAATGAGCCAGATCGGCGATCCCGCGCAGTATCAGATCAGCGCTCGCGCCGAAGGCGTGTTGCCACATCCGCTGCTGCGCCAGCGTCTCGCGGCTACGCAGGGCGTACCAGATCGTCTCGACGTGGTTGCCATCGATATGGAGGTACATTTCGACACCGGTTGGGACCGCAACGCGATTGAGTTGCGGCGCCCTCAGCCCCGCGAGATTACACTACATCTGGCCGAAGCCCGCTGGGGGCCAATGCGGATCAAAGCCACGGGGGATATCAGCCTTGATGAAACCGGCCTGCCGGAGGGCGACCTCGCGCTGCAAGTCGAGAACTGGCAGGACATTCTGCAAATGGCAGAGACTGCAGGAAACCTGCCGCCCCGCGTTCGCGCGGGCATTGAACAGGTGCTGCAGGTTTTCGCCGGCCTCGGCGGCAACCACCGCGATCTTGATCTGCCGCTCACGCTCAAATCCGGCTATGTCGCGCTAGGCCCGCTGCCCATTGGCCCGGCGCCCCGTCTGGTCCTGCGTTAACGACAATAAGGACCGCCGCGATGTCGCGCCACATCCAGATGGAAATGGTCCAGATGGTAGCGATCCGACAGCGGTCCCAACACGGTGCCAAATGGACCACAGGCACCTTTCCACATCTTGCGCAGCCCCTTGCGCGTGGCGCGCGCGGTCCAGCCTTTCAGCACGGTGACAACCTTACCGCTCTCCAGTACAAAACCTGAGATATCAATCGCCTTGCCGCGACCATGTTCGGAAATCTTGGCACCGGGACGGTTGTTGCGGGTGCGGCAGGAATAATGCGCGGCCACCCGCATGGAGACCACTTTGTCACGGCGGCCAAAGGCCTTGATCACATCCCGCTCAACCCATTTCTTGAGCGCGCGCGCCGTGTCACAGGTCATCACCGACTGCTGGCTGAGCGTCACCCCCGCGACCGAGCGGACGCGCACGGCATTCTTTGCCCCGCAGCCGTTCAATCGACCCGGCACCGTGCCAACCTTACTGCCCTGAATGTCGATATCACCGCAGACAGAGGTCTTGCGGCGTTTGCGTTTGCCAAACAGGATCTTCTCCGCCAGATCCCCGGGTCGCAAATGCGGACGCAGAGAGGCGTCGGGCCCCGCAGGTACTAGCGGCAGGCTCAACGCAGCCAGGGCGATAGCCTGTTCCGACTGCGGGCGCGATTGAGGGCGCAGCTCTGCGGTGACAGAGAGCGCAGCAGCCGTCACCGCTGCATCGGACACCGGGTGCGGGCGCGCATTGGGCCGCAGGGAGGTTTCCGGCGCATTGGCTGCCGTGGCACCGGCACTGACCGCAACCAGCGTGGTCAGCCCAGCTGCAATTGAGAGAGCACGCAGCCCGGCCATCCAGCCGCATCTCATGATTTTGCCTCACGGCCAAAGTTCGGAGCAGCTGTATCCTGCCCCGCCTCGATAATGCCGCGGCGGATGGCGCGGGTGCGGGTGAAATACTGGTGCAGATGCTCACCGTCTCCGGTGCGGATCGCCCGCTGCAGCGCAAACAGCTCCTCCGTGAAGCGACCCAATATTTCCAGCGTCGCATCCTTGTTGGTCAGGAAGACATCCCGCCACATGGTCGGATCGGAGGCCGCAATCCGGGTAAAGTCCCGGAACCCCGCAGCCGAATATTTGATCACCTCACTGTCGGTGACCCGGCGCAGGTCATCTGCGACCCCTACCATTGTGTAGGCGATCAGATGCGGCGCGTGGGAGGTCACGGCAAGCACTAGATCATGGTGATCGGCATCCATCTCATCAACATTGGCGCCCATCCCCTCCCAGAGTTGCCGTAGTCGCTCCACCGGGGCACGCTCGCTGCCCTCCACTGGCACCAACAGGCACCAACGATTGTCATAAAGCTCCGCAAATCCAGCCTCTGGCCCGGAATGTTCCGTCCCGGCCAAAGGGTGCGCGGGCACAAAATGCACCCCCTCCGGGATATGCGGCTGCACCGCGTCGATCACATGGCGTTTGACCGACCCCACGTCCGAAACCGTAGCACCGGGTTTCAACACCGGCGCAATCTCCGCCATCACAGCCTCCATCGCCCCGACGGGCACACAGAGCACAACCAGATCAGCGTCCTGCGCCGCCTCCGCAGCCGTATCACAGACGCGATCACACAGGTTGATGCGTCGCGCGGTATCGCGGGTCTCGGAGCTGCGGGCATATCCAGTGATCTCGCCCGCCAGCCCGCCACGGCGAATGGCATGCGCCATAGAGGAGGCAATCAGGCCCAGACCGATCAGTGCGATGCGGGTGTAGATGGGTTTACTCATGCTGCGCCCCCTTTGAAGGCTTTCACCGCAGCAACGAGCGCTTTGCAGGCGGTCTCATCCCCGACCGTGATCCGCAAAGCAGCAGGCAGTTTATAGCCTGTCACCCGACGCACGATCAGCCCGCGCGACTGAAGAAATGCGTCACAGGCGCCGGCCTCTTCCGGGCTGGCAAACCGCGCCAGAATGAAGTTGGCGCAAGAGGTGTCCGAGGGGATGCCCAGCTCCGCCAGTGCCTCCGCCAGCCAGCTCCGCCATTTGGCGTTTTCCTGACGGCAATGTTCGGTGTACTCGGTATCGCGCACCGCAGCTTCGGCCCCGGCCAGCGCCGTAGAGGAGAGGTTGAATGGTCCCCGCACCCGGTTCAGCACGTCGATAACCGGCTTTGGCGCATAGCCCCAACCAACCCGCGCGCCACCCAGTCCGTAGATCTTCGAGAACGTACGCGTCATCACAACGTTGTCGCGGCTCGCCACCAGCGCTGCACCAGCATCGTAGCCTTCGACATATTCCGCATAGGCGCCATCCAGCACCAGCAACGCGCTCTTGGGCAGACCATCCGCCAGACGCGCCAGATCAGCGGCGCCGATCATGGTCCCTGTGGGATTGTTCGGGTTGGCGATGAACACCAACCGCGTTCGCTCCGTGCAGCCAGCCAGCAAGGCGTCAACATCTGTGACACGGTCGCTCTCGGCAACCTCAACTGGTGTCGCCCCGGCGGCAAGCGCGCTGATCCGATACATGGCAAAGCCGTGCTCGGTGAACAGAACCTCATCGCCCGGCCCCGCATAAGCCTGACAGAGGAAGGTGATGATCTCGTCACTGCCCGCCCCGCAGATGATCTGCTCCATCGGCAGGCCGTAGACCTCGCCAATGGCCTGACGCAGGCCGCTGTGATCGGAACTGGGATATCGATGCATCTGAGCGACCGCCGCCTGCATGGCCTCAATGGCTTTCGGGCTTGGCCCAAGCGGGTTTTCATTGGAGGAGAGCTTGGTCACATTGCTCATCCCCTTCACATGGGCAGCCCCACCCTCATAGAGAGCGATATCCAGAATGCCAGGCTGCGGCGCGATGTGGGTCATGATAGATGCTCCTTAGATGCCGCTTCGTAATAACCACCTTGACCGCAATGGGAAAGCGGCAAGACGTCCCGCTTTCGGTTGCAGGGCGCCGGTTCCGGGCAGCACCGCAACACTGAGCGATTGAACTCCCGTTTGCCCCCTGCCTATGATGGCGCCATGACGCATAAGCTGGACCACATCGACCTTGCCCTCCTACGCGCGCTTCAGCGTGACGCAAGCCTCTCTCAACGCGATCTGGCGGAACAAGTCGGCCTGTCTCAGAACGCCTGCTGGCGGAGGCTGAAAACCCTCGGAGAAAGCGGCCTGATGCAGGGCACCACCGCCCGGCTGGACCGCAAACAGCTGGGGCTGGATCTGGTGGTATTTGTCATGCTGCGCACACGGCACCATTCAGCGGACTGGCTGCAGACCTTCCGCCGACACGTGCTAACCATCCCCGAAGTTGTCGATTTTCACCGCATCGGCGGGGACTACGACTATCAGCTCAAGGTGGTGACAGAGGATATGGCGAGCTATGACAAGGTCTACCAGCGCCTGATCGAAGGGGTCGAGCTGGACAGCGTTACCTCATATTTCGCGATGGAAGCCATCGCAGAGGGACGCCCGCTGCCATTGTAGCGGCGGACACCCACCGGTGGCATCATGATCGCCGCCGGCTGTTACCGGCCAAAGGCCTTGTTCGGCATCCAGGTGACACGGCTGCCTTCCGGCCCCATCCGCATATGCAGGCAGGAGGTGTTCAACCGCTGGAAATACAGCACCTGCAGCGGATACCAGCCCGCCTTGGGCACTTCCACCTTCTGGGCAAAGGTCTCCTGACAGGTCTGGCGGCCATCGAACTTGCCGACGACCTTGCCGCCGATCACCGCGCGCATTCCGTCATTGGTGAGAAAATCAATGGTATAGATGCCCGGCGCATCGAACCGCACATAGCCACGAATATCCGCCGCGACATTCTCGGAGCGCTTTGAAGTCAGCGCCTTCTGCCCAATGCTGGTATCGCGATAGTCCAGCCCTTTGAGCGGCGGACCAGCTTCCGCACCGGCCTCCAGCGCCTTGGCGGCGCTGCGCAGAGTTTTCACATCATCGGGATAGGCATAGCGCACCGACAGGCCGGGCTTCAGCCCGCGGGGCTGCGGATCCGCCGGTGTCAGGCGCAGGGGGGCCGCCCATGTCAATGTTGCCGTCACAGCCGCCATCGCAGCCAACCCCAGAATACGGGTCATCTTCATCGTCTACCTTCCTGTTCCATGGCCTCTGAACGGGCCTCTGCGGGCAGGATAGGTCTGTGAGGGGGCCGCTGACAATCGTTAATGCCAATGGTGCAAGCTGGGCGGCGCGACCGTTGGACAGCCGAAACCGCAGCGGCAGCCCCCAAACGAAAAAAGGGGCCGCCCGATGGCAGCCCCTTCTCTGTCTTGTCCGATTGGGACAGACTTAGTTCTTGGCGTAGAATTCGACGACCAGGTTCGGTTCCATGACAACCGGGTACGGCACGTCGGACAGGCCCGGTGCGCGCACGAAGGTGGCGGTCATTTTGGAGTGGTCAGCTTCAACGTAGTCAGGCACGTCACGCTCAGGCAGCTGAACAGCTTCCAGCAGCGCGGTCATCTGCTTGGACTTCTCGCGAACTTCGATCACGTCGCCTTCCTTCACGCGGTAGGAGGGGATGTTCACGCGCTTGCCGTTGACCAGCACGTGACCGTGGTTCACGAACTGACGGGCTGCAAAAACGGTTGCAACAAACTTGGCACGGTACACAACCGCATCCAGGCGGCGTTCCAGCAGACCAATGAGGTTCTCACCGGTGTCGCCTTTTACACGCTCCGCTTCGGAGTAGATGCGGCGGAACTGCTTCTCGGTCAGGTCGCCGTAGTAGCCTTTCAGCTTCTGCTTGGCGCGCAGCTGGATACCGAAATCGGACAGCTTGCCCTTACGGCGCTGACCGTGCTGGCCGGGGCCGTATTCACGACGGTTCACCGGGGACTTCGGACGGCCCCAGATGTTTTCGCCCATACGGCGGTCAATTTTGTACTTGGCAGACGTGCGTTTGGTCACGGCTGATCTCCTTCAGTTTATATCACAACCAGATGGCTGCATCGAAGGGCGTTGTCCTCTTGCTCCGCGTTGCACTCACTCGCGCGCTTCGGGCATGACAGGCATTCCCTTGCGGGAGCCACCAACACCAATGAAGCCGCGTGTATAGACGAGGGCTGGAGAGAGTCAACCAGCTTTTCTGGCGCTATGTCCCGCGCCGAAAAACAGGGCAATTTCCAAGAGCCCGCCCCCTCTGATCCGCGATGGATCAGGCGGCAGCATGGCGTAGGATAGCCGCCTCCGGTTGGCTCAGGTTGCGACGCGCAAAATCGCCATAGCGCATCGGGTCCACCTCCAGATCCGGCAGCACCTGCAACAGGCGCGTCCGGTCTTCGCAACGCAGCGCACTCAGCGCGGCCTGGGCCGGATGAAAACTCTCCGTCTCCACCCCATTCGCCCAAAGCACCTGATGATCCGACAGCAACAGATGGATATAGGTGACCTCGCGCAACTGGGTATCGACGACAATATCGCGCCCGTTGATCAGATCCCGCGCCGCAACCAGCACCTCGGAGGTGTTGAACAGGCTCTGCACATGCGGCCCGCGCAACAACATGCGGTGGCTGGGGGAGACCAGAAGATCCGCATCCGGCCTCTGCATGCCTAGCGCGCCGCCCCTGATCCGCACCGGACGCAGCTCTGGCGCCACATACAGGCGCGCTCCACTCATGCGCCGCGCGCCAATCCACTGGATCTGCTGGGCACCGCTGTCGCGGGTCTGGATCCAGTCCCCTTCCTGCAAGTGTTCGACCAGCACCCCGCCTGCGGGCGTCCGCAAGATCGTGCCGGGCGTAAAACAGATCACCCCGGTATGGGACGACACATTCGCCCGGTCGCAGCCCTCAAGCCGTACATCCACAATCCAGAGATCTGTGTCCTGCGGTGGTCGGCAATCCACGAACATCAGCAAGGGACGTCGCCCCTGCCCCACCTCAATCAGGGTGACAGTGTAATTGCGCAGCCCGTCCGTGACCACAAAATGGCGGTCCCGCAGCACTGTCGCGGTGTCCGGCTCTGCAGCCTGCGACCCGGTTTCTTCAGCCTTGGGATCTATCGCCAGCCCCACCAACCGGCGCACACTGCGCGCCGCGCTGCGCCGCAAATCGCGCGCTCTATCGCTCGGTTCCAACTGTAGAAGGTTCCCCGGCCCGTCAACGCGCAAGGGCGCTCCGCCCCACCGCCAACTGGCCCCAGTAGCGACGGCGGATACCGGCGCCCCTGGCAGACCATCAACCTCGGTCTGCCCCCACGAAATAACGTAGGTGCCTCGAAAGCCTGTGTGCATATGCTCGACTGCCTGCCTATGGCGTTTTTTGTTAAGCCAACGTTAACAGAACCGGGCCAGATGCAAAAGCACTTCAAAGATGGTCGGCAAAACCCATCTCCGCCACGGTGCCACTTGGTTCTGTTTTCTTCCGCGTTGCTTCCAGCGCCGTTGTTCCAAACACGGAAAGCCGCCCGGAGACGACTGTAAGTATTTGTTATTGCTTGCTTAAGTTGGTTGCGGGAGTAGGATTTGAACCTACGACCTTCAGGTTATGAGCCTGACGAGCTACCGGGCTGCTCCATCCCGCGGTATATTTCCAGATCACGTTTTTTGTGATTAGGAAGGTGTCCCTTCAGCTGGGATATCTGAAGGTATTTTTGATCGTTTAGATTTATGGATTTTACTAGGTTTGGCGGTGACCTACTCTCCCACGCCTTAAGACGCAGTACCATCGGCGCAACAGTGCTTAACTTCCGGGTTCGGGATGGGACCGGGTGTTTCACTTGCGCTATGACCACCAAACCGAGGAAAATCCATATTCGCGACGTTTTTATTTTGAGACGTCGCGGAGATACAATCGACATGAAGTCCATGTTTTAGTTTTGCTTTTGGTTCATTGTGTCACTGCCTGTTACTGGAACAGATCAAGCCTATCGGGCGATTAGTACCGGTCAACTGAATGCATTGCTGCACTTACATCTCCGGCCTATTGACGAGGTGGTCTACCTCGGCCCTCAGGGATACCTTGTTTTGAGGGGGGCTTCCCGCTTAGATGCCTTCAGCGGTTATCCTGTCCGATCATAGCTACCCTGCACTGCTGCTGGCGCAACAACAGGTCCACCAGTGGATCGTTCACCCCGGTCCTCTCGTACTAGGGGCAACTCCTCTCAAGTATCCTACACCCACGGCAGATAGGGACCGAACTGTCTCACGACGTTCTAAACCCAGCTCACGTACCTCTTTAAACGGCGAACAGCCGTACCCTTGGGACCTGCTCCAGCCCCAGGATGAGATGAGCCGACATCGAGGTGCCAAACACTGCCGTCGATATGGACTCTTGGGCAGTATCAGCCTGTTATCCCCGGCGTACCTTTTATCCGTTGAGCGATGGCCCTCCCACTTGGGACCACCGGATCACTATGGCCGACTTTCGTCTCTGCTCGACTTGTCAGTCTCGCAGTCAGGCTGGCTTCTGCCATTGCACTCAACGAGCGATTTCCGACCGCTCTGAGCCAACCTTCGCGCGCCTCCGTTACGCTTTAGGAGGCGACCGCCCCAGTCAAACTACCCGCCACGCAGGGTCCCGGATCCGGATAACGGACCGCGGTTAGACATCAAGAGTGCGAAGGGTGGTATCTCAAGGGAGGCTCCACCGGAACTAGCGTTCCGGTTTCGATGCCTACCACCTATCCTGCACATCACAATCCTGATGCCAGTGCGAAGCTGTAGTAAAGGTGCACGGGGTCTTTCCGTCTAACCGCGGGAAGCCTGCATCTTGACAGGCAATTCAATTTCGCTGAGTCGATGTTGGAGACAGCGGGGAAGTCGTTACGCCATTCGTGCAGGTCGGAACTTACCCGACAAGGAATTTCGCTACCTTAGGACCGTTATAGTTACGGCCGCCGTTTACCTGGGCTTCAATTCGGAGCTCTCACCCCTCCTTTTAACCTTCAGGCACCGGGCAGGCGTCAGACCCTATACGTCGTCTTGCGACTTCGCAGAGCCCTGTGTTTTTAATAAACAGTCGCCACCCCCTGGTTTGTGCCCCCAGCTCCAAGTTGCCTTGGAACCGGGCCTCCTTCTCGCGAACTTACGGAGGTATTTTGCCGAGTTCCTTCAACATCGTTCTCTCAAGCGCCTTGGTATTCTCTACCAGTCCACCTGTGTCGGTTTAGGGTACGGTCTCATGGAG